>CAVPDB010000017.1:0-196561 GCA_963702545.1 uncultured Acidobacteriota bacterium
CAGGCGACCGGGATCAAGCTGCGCGACCTGACGCGGCCGTTCTACGTCGCGGTCACGGGCGCGACGGCCTCGACGCCGATCTTCGATTCGATGGCGGTCCTGGGGAGCGACGTCGTGCGGATCCGGCTGCGGCGGGCGATCGCCGCGCTGGGGCCGCTCAGCGCCAAGCGGACCAAGGAGCTGGAGGAGCAGCACCGCGCGATCTTCGGGGCGCGCGAGGACTGAGGAGGCACGGGATGCGCCCGACCCTGTCAGCGGACGGGATCCCGATCGCGTACCGCGCGGAGGGGGCGGGGGAGCCGGCGGTCGTCTTCGTCCACTGCTGGTGCGGCAACCAGGGGTTCTGGAACGGGGCGGTCGCCGCGCTGAAGGACCGCCACCGCGTCGTGACGCTCGACCTGGCCGGGCACGGCGCGTCGGGCCGCGGGCGGGCGCGCTACACGGTCGAGGCCTTCGCCCAGGACGTGAAGGCGGTCGTCGAGACGCTCGGGCTGACGAAGGTGATCCTGGTCGGCCACTCGATGGGCGGGCCGGTGACGCTCGAGGCGGCGCGGCTGATGCCCGACCGCGTGGTGAAGCTGATCCCGATCGACACCTTCCACAACGTCGAGGAGGTCTGGCCGGAGGAGCAGCGCGCGGCGTTCCTCAAGCCCTTCCAGGAGGACTTCCGGGTGGCGGTCCGGACCTTCGTGCCGCAGCTCATGCCGCCCGGGACCGATCCGGCGGTCGTGAAGCGCGTGGTCGACGCGATGGCCGCGTGCGACCCGGCGATGGGCGTCTCGGCGATGCGCGCGCTGATGGACTACCCGGAGGCCGAGCGGATCGCGACGGTGAAGGTCCCGATCCACGCGATCAGCGGGGACCTGTTCCCGACCGACCTCGCCGCGAACCGGCGGCACGCGCCGCAGTTCGAGGTGACGGTGATGCAGGGGACGGGGCACTTCCCGATGTTCGAGCACCCGGCGCTGTTCGAGGCCGCGCTGGCGGGGGCGGTGGAGGAGGGGACCGGGCCTCGCTAGCCCGCCCTCCGAAGACGACGCACGGCCCGCGTCGGCCGCGCCTGGGCAAGGTCGTACGCTGCCTGGAGGTTGAGCCAGAACTCGGGCGAGGTGTCGAACGCCTGGGCGAGCAGCCAGGCCGTGTCGGGCGTCATCCCGCGCTTCCCGCGGACGAGCTCGTTGACGCGCTGAACGGAGACGCCGATGTGCTCGGCCAGCGCGACCTGGGTGATCCCGAGCGTCTTGAGGAACTCCTCCTCGAGGACCTCGCCCGGGTGGGTCGGAAGACGGTGGGAGGGGATCATCGTGTCCTCGCTGGATCAGTGGTAGTCAGTCAGCCGAACGTCGTGAGCTCCGGACCCCTCCCAGCGGAAGACGATTCGCCACTGGTCATTGACCCGGATGCTGTGAAACCCCGCCCGATCTCCCCACCGGATCGAGTATCCTAAGCGATGTTATCCTGTCCAAAAGTCCCGTGCTCTCGAACTGCGGCGCCTTCGGACCAAGCGGGACGGCGCAGGTCCGGACTCCCGGACGACGGGAACGGAGGGGCGAATGGACAGCGTGCTGCATCGGTCGACGCGCGCCTCGGTCGGAAGGGCGGGGATCCTGAACCGGCTGCTGAAGGCACTGGTTGGCTTTGGCCTCGCCGCGGCCCTCGCCGCGCCCGCCGTCGCCGAGGCGCCCCGCCGGCCGAACATCGTCGTCATCCTCGGCGACGACCTGGGGTTCGCCGACATGGGGTCGTTCGGCGGCGAGATCCGGACGCCGAACCTGGACGGCCTGGCGAAGGACGGCGTGCGCTTCACGAACTTCTACACGCACGCGAGCTGCTCGCCCACGCGTTCGATGCTGCTGAGCGGCGTGGACACGCACCTGAACGGCCTGGGCAACATGGACGAGTGGACCGCGCCCAACCAGCGCGGCGTGCCCGGCTACGAGGGCTACCTCAACGATCGGGTCGTCACGCTGCCGCAGCTGCTCAAGGACGCCGGCTACCACACGTACATGGTCGGCAAGTGGCACCTCGGCAAGGCCCCCGGACAGATCCCGGCCGCGCGCGGGTTCGAGCGCGACTTCTCGCTGCTCGACGGCGCGGGAAGCTACTGGGACATGACGAACTTCACCGCCGCGTCGCCGCTGTCGGTCTTCACGGAGGACGGGCGCTACCTGACGCGGCTTCCTGACGACTACTACGCGACGAAGACCTACACCGACAAGCTGATCTCCTTCATCGACGCCCACCGTGGCGACGGCAAGCCCTTCTTCGCCTACGTCGCCCACCAGGCGCCGCACGATCCGTACCACCTGCCGAAGGACTGGCGCTCGCGTCACGTCGGCGAGTACGACCAGGGCTGGGACGCGGTGCGGCAGGCGCGCCTGAAGCGGCAGGTCGAACTCGGCATCACGCCCGAGGGGACGCAGCTCGCGGAGCGCATGTGGTTCCTGCCGGATCCCGTCCTGCTCGCCCCCGCGACCCGGGCGATCCTCGGCAAGAAGATGGAGCTCTACGCCGGCATGGTGGAGAACCTCGACTTCCACGTCGGCCGGCTGATCGACCACCTGAAGGAGATCGGGGAGTACGAGAACACGATCTTTATCGTGTTCGGAGACAACGGCGCGGAGGGAACCGACCTGTTCAAGATGATCGCGGGCACGCCCGGCACGCGCGACTTCCTCTTCGCGGCGAGCAAGTGGTCGAACACCCACCCGAACGCGTGGGGCGACCCGGGCTCGTACGTCGCCTACGGCCCGATGTGGGCGCAGGTGTCGATGACGCCCTTCAGCCAGTACAAGGGCTGGCTCGCGGAGGGCGGCATCCGGAACGCGCTCGTCGTCAGCGGCCCGGCCGTCAAGCGGCCCGGGGGGAGCATCAACGGCGGGCTCATGCACGTCGCGGACATCATGCCGACGCTGCTCGAGATCGCCGGCGCCAGCTACCCGAAGACCGACCAGGGGCGCGAGCTGCCCGCGCTCTCGGGCAAGTCGTGGGGCCCGGTGCTGGCCGGCGCGGCCGAGTCGCCCCGCACGGCCCAGGACGTGCTCGCCTGGGAGCTCTTCGGCAACCGCGCGGTCCGGCGCGGCGACTGGAAGCTGCGCTGGGAGTATCGATCGTTCGGAAAGGGGGCATGGGAACTCTTCAACGTCGCGGCCGATCCCGCCGAGCGGCGGGACCTCGCCGCCGAGCACCCCGAGAAGCTGGCGGAGATGATCGCGCTGTGGGACGACTACGTCCGGACGAACCACGTCGTCCTGCCCAGCCGCTCGCCGTTCGAGACGATGGAGGACCAGCTCCCGCCGCGCGTGCCGGACGATCCGGGCTATCCGCCGCTCAACCAGAAGAAGCAGGTCGTGCCGCCCCAGGAGATGCTGGCGGAGCCGAAGAGGTGAGCGCCGAACCCTCCTGCGGAGTCGCGAAGGAGCCGATGTCATGAGCGCTGACAACGAGTCGAGGAGGAGAGTCGCGCGGTTGTGGCTCTTCCTGGTGTCGGTGCTCGCGGTGGGGGCACTCTGCCCGCCGCAGGCGTCGGCCCAGGTGCCGGCGCGCTTCTACTGGAAGACCCTGTCGGGCGCGAACGCCGTCCCGTTGATCGTCAACTCGATGAGCGGCAACACGAACCCGTTCGATCGGGCCCTCACGGTCACGCCCGGCGCGAACTTCGAGGCGACCCTGGCGATGGCGGGGTACGCGCGCACCTTTTCACTGTTCGGTCGCTCGGCGATGGCTGCGATCATCCTGCCGATGGGCCGCATCTCGGGCGAGGCCTCGCTGGCCGGCCAGACCTTCAGCCAGCCGGCGAACGGGTTCGGCGACCCGATGTTCGAGCTCGACATCAACGTCCTCGGCCCGCCGGCCCAGAAGAACCTGGTCGACGCCCTGCGCTACGAGCCGGGATTCTCGCTCGATCTGATCGTCGACCTGGCCTTACCCGTCGGCGAATACGACGCCGGCCAGCCGCTCAATCTCGGCCAGAACCGCTGGTACGGGCGGATCGGCGCGCCGATCGTCTGGCAACTCGGCCCATGGGTGCCGGGCCGGCGGACGACGCTCGAGTTCCTGCCCGCGGTGTGGATCTTCGGAGCGAACGACGACTACGTCGGGCAGACGCTCGAGACCGATCCGATGTACCAGATCGACGCGCACCTGACGCGCGACTTCACCGAGCGCCTGTGGGGCTCGCTGGACGGGGCCTGGTACACGGGCGCTCAGGCGAGCGTCGACGGCGTCGAGGGGGAGAAGCTCGACAACCTGGCGTTCGGCCTCACGCTCGGCTACCAGATCGACGACAACCTGGGCCTCACCGTCGGCTACAAGTCGACCGTCGGCGACGGCGCTCCCGACGACCTGCGCATGGACGGTTTCATGGTGTCGCTCGTCTATGGGTGGCACCCGCTCGTCGAGGGGGCCAAGCGGCTGAAGAGCGGGGAGTAGTCACGGCGGCGTCCGAGCCGGGATCCGTTCCCGCCGAAGGACCCGGCGAAACGGTGGCGGCGCCGCACGGCGCGGGCGAAGGCCCACACGAAGCACGCCGCGAGGGGGCGGAGCGCGCGAGGAGCGACGAGGCGCGGGGTGCACGGCTCGGCGCTCGCGGTGTTGCTGCTGCTGGGGGGCGGGCTGGCGAAGGTGATCCTGTTCGGTCACTCGATGGGAGGGCCGGGGACAATTCGGCTGCACCCGCCCTGGCAGTACCATCCGCTGCGAGGGCCTCCCATGAACTCGTCCACCGCGAAACAGAGGATTCTCGAAGCTGTACAGCAGCTTCTTCCCGACGTCACCATGGAAGAAGCGATCGAGCGGCTGGTCTTCCTGGCCAGGATCGAGCGCGGCCTCCGCGACGCGGAAGACGGCCGGGTCGTGCCTCACGAAGAGGCCAGGCGGCGTTGGGTGCGATGACCCGTGTCACCTGGGCGCTCCAGGCCCTCGACGATGTCGAGTCCATCCGGAAGTACGTGGCCCGTGATCCCGAGGAGTACGCGGCCCTCCCCGTGCAGCATCCGCGCCGGCGAACGCCCGGGTATCGACTCCCCTCCGACGCTCGAAGGCGCCGATCGCCGCCGTCACCAGTGACCGCTTCCCGACCGATCTGGATGTACGGATTGTCGTCGCCGCCCCTCCGGCGTCTACTTGACCGGCGCCTCGAGAAACTCGAACGGCTCGGCCGGCTTGAACTGCCCTGCCGCGTTGCCGGCGTAGATCGCTCCGCCGGTCAGCGTGAGCCGCCGGGCCGGCTTGCCGGCCGTGAAGTCGAGATCCGCCAGGTTCACCCAGAAGACGTTCGGGCTGCGCGTCGACTCGAAGTAGTAGCGCCTGTTCCTGTGATCCGACACCGTGCGCCAGAGCGTGGACGAGATGTTGGGCTGCCCGGGCGTCGTGATCCCCAGCGGCACGGAGGCGTTGCGGATCACCGAGAAGGCGCTGGCGACCGCCTCGGTGTTGTCGGCGGTCTCGGGGATGGCATTGATGTAGAACGAGGCCCGCACGAAGCGATCGGCCGCGCGATTGGTGCCCGGCAGCATCGTGACGCCGCCGATCTGCTGCCAGTAGGCGTTGAGCGCGAGCTGCTGGTCGTAGATCGGCGAGTTGGTCATCACCTGGTACTGGCGGCCGTGGTGGATGACCAGCTTCCCGCCGACGTACTCGAAGATGGCGGAGTCCCCGGTGGGGTCCGAGATCGCAAGGTGCACCGTGCCGGGCTTCCCGTCCGGCGACGCGACGGCAACCACGTAGAACGGCTCCTGCCGGAGCGCAGCGACGGCCTCCGCGACCGTGGCGTAGTTGTCGAGCACGTACTGCGTCCAGGCGGAGATGCACATCGGCAGCCGCTTGTCCCCGGCCCCGACCTGCGGGTACTCGGACTCCGCCAGGTAGAGGAGGTTGGCCACCAGCCCCTTCTCGTTCATGCCGTCCGCCGTGGCGGCCTCGAACGCGGTCGCCACCACGCTGCCGTACTTCGACGTCCAGCGGATCGCGGTGGGCCCGGACGCACCGTCACGCTGCATGCCGCGCGGGAAAGCCCAGAGGTTGGACCCCAGATCGGACTGCCAGTCCATGCTGCGGACCGTGATGATGGTGTCTTCCGGGCCGAGTTAGACCGCGCGGGTACAGGCCCGCGCCAGCGGTGCCGGTGTGAGGGCGAGAGGCAGGGTGAGGAGCGCGCTGGAGAGGAGGTGGTTCAGTCTGACGCTCGGGAGCATGAGGTCCCTCCGGGTGGGCGGTGGATTCGGGTGAACAACTCGGTCGCGTGCGGACGAGGAGAACGCGAGGATAGAACATCACGAGGGCCGATGGGTTCGCAAAGTTGCGCCACGCACTTCCCCAGAAGAATGTGTCAGCCATCCGCCCGGCCGAGCGATACGAATGCCGGACGATTCCTTGTATTGGAAGAACCGCGCACTTCGGATCGGGTCGGTTGTAAGAAGCCGGCTGGTCCCACCCGCGAATCAGGGCTTCTTCACCGGGTCGTCGTCGTGCAGCATCCGCACGGCCGGCGTGTCGAGGTCGTCGTACTGCCCGCGGCGCACCGCCCGCACGAAGGCCCAGACGAAGAACCCCGCCAGGACCATCGCCGCCGGAAGCAGGACGTAGATGATGCTCACGGGCGGGCCTCCCGCGCCGACAGGGGCGCGTGGAAGGTCCGCGCGCGGTACGAGCTGACGGTCACGGTCAGCGACGAGAGCGGCATCAGGATCGCGGCGCCGATCGGGTCGAGCAGGCCGGCCATCGCGAGGCCGACGCCGGCCAGGTTGTAGAGCAGCGAGAAGACGAGGTTGCGGCGGATCACGCCCATCGTGCGGCGGGCGCCGTCGACCAGGTCGGCCAGCGGCGCGACGCCGGGGCGGGCGCTGTAGACGTCGGCCGCGGCCAGCGCCGCCTCGGCCCCGCCGTGGACGCCGATCCCGACCGTCGCCGCGGCCAGCGCTGCCGCGTCGTTGACGCCGTCGCCGGCCATCGCGACCCGGCCGTGCGCGGCCTCCTCGGCCACGACGCGCAGCTTCTCCTCGGGCCGGACGCCGCCCTTCGCGAGGTCTGGAGCGATCGCCAGCCGACGCGCGACGGCGCCCACGACCGCCGGGTGATCGCCCGAGAGGATCCCGATCTCCCAGCCGGCGGCGCGCAGCCGCTCGAGCGCGCCGGGCGCGTCGGCGCGCAGCGGGTCGCCCAGCGCCGCGACCGCGGCGGGGGTCCCGTCGACCGAGACGACCAGCGGCGTCAGCCCATCGGCCAGCGCCGCGTCGACCGCGTCGGCCAGCGGTCCGGCAGGGAGCGGCCCGCCGAGGAACGCGAGCGAGCCGACGGCGACGCGCCGCCCCGCGACGAGCCCGGCGATCCCCGCGCCGCGCGTCTCCACCACCTCCTCGGCGGGTGGAAGGGTGGACGCCCCCGCGGCCGACAGGCGAGCAGCCTCCTCGTCGCCGCCCGCGAGCCCCGCGAAGGCCCGCGCCACTGGATGGGCCGAGTGCGCCTCGAGCGCCGCCGCCAGCCGCAGCGCGGCCGGATCACCCGCCGTCCGGACCAGCGCCACGCGCCCCTCGGTCAGCGTGCCGGTCTTGTCGAGCCAGAAGCGCCCCGGCCGCGCGAGCCGCTCGATCACGTCGGCCCCCTTGATCAGGAGGCCACGACGGGCGGCACGGCCGATTGCGGCGCTCACCGCGAGCGGGGTCGCCAGGCCCAACGCGCAGGGGCAGGTGACGATCAGCAGCGCGACGACGTTCTCGACCGCGCGGTCCGGGTCGATCCGCCACCAGATCGCGCCGGTCACCGCCGCCAGCACCAGCACCGCGACCACGAACCAGCCCGAGATCCGGTCGGCGAGCTGGACGATCGGCGCGCGCCGTCGGGCGTGCTCCTCGACCAGCTGCATCAGGCGGCCGACGCGCGTCTCCTCGCCGGCGCGCTCGACCTCGACCTCCAGCCGCCCCGACAGGTTGACCGTCCCGGCGTGGACCGCGTCGCCCGGCCCCGCGCCGACGGGCCGCGACTCGCCGGTCAAGAGCGACAGGTCGAGCTCGCTGTGGCCCGCGCGCACGACGCCGTCGGCGGGAACGGTATCGCCGGCCCGGACCTCGACGCGCGCCCCCGGGACCAGCGCCTCGAGCGGGACCTCGCGCACCACGGGAGTCCCGTCCGCTCCCGCCTCGATCCGCCGCGCCGTCGACGGCGCCAGCGACGACAGCAGCTCGGTCGCGTCGGCCGCGCCGCGCTGCTGGCGCGTCTGCAGGAAGCGCCCGACCAGCAGCAGGAAGACCAGCGCGGTCAGCGACTCGAAGTAGACGCTGCCGGTGCCGCGGATCGTGTTGGCGGCGCTGGCGGCGAAGGCCGCGACCAGCCCGATCGCGATCGGGACGTCCATGTGCAGCGTGCGCGTGCGGAAGGCCGCCCACGCCCCCTTCAGAAAGACGCCGCCCGGGTAGAGCACCGCCGGGATCGCGATCAGCAGGCTGGCCCAGCGGAACAGGGCCGCGAACTCCGGCTCCATCCCGTGGCGGATCCCGCCGTAGAGGGCGAAGGCGATCCCCATCGCGTTCATCGCCAGCGCCCCGGCGACGCCGATCCGGATCAGCATCGCGCGGTCGGCCTGCCGGGCCATGTCGCGGGCCTTGACGCCGCGGAACGGGTGCGGGGGATAGCCCAGCGCGTCGAGCGCCTCGGCCACGCGCGAGAGCGGCACGACCGCCGGGTCCCAGGTCACCAGCGCGCGCGAACGGCCGATATCAAGCCGGACCTCGACCACGCCCGGGACGACGCGCGGCACGCGCTCGACCAGCCAGACGCAGGCCGCGCAGTGCACGCCTTCCAGGTACAGCTCGATGCGCGTAGAGCCCGCCCGGAATCGGGTCGCGCGTACCTCTCCAGGAAGTGGGGGTCATCGAACGCCGCGTAGCTGCGCCCGAGCACCCGGGCCGGCCGCGCGCGCGCGCCGCTGTCGTCGCGCAGGCCGTAGTA
The DNA here is from genome assembly GCA_963702545.1 of uncultured Acidobacteriota bacterium. GTDB lineage: Bacteria > Acidobacteriota > Polarisedimenticolia > J045 > J045 > JALOKP01. The sequence goes on from CAVPDB010000017.1 coordinate 8,944, forward strand.
GCGGTCGAGCCCGTGCTCGTGGATCACCGACCAGACGGTGCGGCAGCCGGCGCAGCAGAACTGCCGCTCGGCGCCGGCCTCGACCAGCGCGGGCGCGACCGGCAGGCCGCAGTGGGCGCAGCCGGTCAGGTCGGTCGCGCAGGCGGCGCCCGGCGCGGCCGTGGCCGCGGCGCTCCCGCCGGCCGGCCGGCCCGCCGCGTCAGCGAGCGCTCCCATCTCCATCCTTCGCGCAGCAGGGGGGCGTCCCCTCCGGCACCGACTCGGCCGACACCGACGCCGCCGGATGCGTCAGCGCCTTCTGGGCCGCCTCCGCCATGCTCCCGCGTGTCACGACCGCGAACAGCCCGACGACGATCAGCGCGACCGCGGTGATCGCCGGGACGTGGCGGCGCAGCGGCCCGGCCAGCGTCTGCACCCCCGCGCCCAGCGCCACCAGCACCGGCAGCGTCCCGGTCCAGAAGACCGCCATCACGAGCGCCCCGCGCGCGGCCGAGCCGGTCCCGGCCGCCGTCGCCGCGAAGGCCCAGAGCCAGCCGCACGGCAAGAGCCCCGTCAGCAGCCCGACGACCAGCCCGCGCAGCGCCGCCGGCTGCCCGGCGACCGCGCGGATCCCGCGCGCCACCGGCCGCGAGACGGCGGCCGGCACGGGGAGGCGCGGCACCGCGAACCCCAGAGCGATCAGGAGGGAGTAGACGCCCCAGGCGGCGATGAAGAGGCCCGCCACGACCGCCGCGACCCGCTGCACGCCGGCCAGCGTGCCGCCGATCCCGTCGAGCGCCGCGCCGAGCGAGCCGGCCAGCGCGCCGATCGCGGCGTAGACGATCAGCCGCCCCAGCGAGTAGGCGGCGTGCGCCGCCCAGCCGCCCCGTGCGCCGCCGCCGAGGCGGTCCGCGCCGGCCCCGGCCGTGTTCGCCGCCCCGCCGTCCCCGCCGCCCCGCCCGCGTAGAACGCGACGAGCCCGCCGCACATCCCGGCGCAGTGCAGGCTGCCGACCAGGCTGGCGACGAAGACGGCGGCGACGAGCGCGGTCACGGGGTGATTCCGCAGACCTGGCGCAGCGTGCGCGTGAACTTCTCGCCCCCCCGCGTGGCGGTGAAGCGCAGCTCCCACATCCCCGGCTCGAGGCGCGCCATGTGCCCCTCGTAACGCCGGTCGTCGCGGGCGAGCAGCGCGCCAGTGACGCGCCGGTCCGCCATCGCCCCCTGGAAGGCCTCGACCGCGAGCGTCGCGCCCGCCACCGCCGCGCCGTCCCGGTCGCGCAGCGAGGCCACGACCCACGAGTCGGCCGGCGACGAGCCGCAGCCCGCCTCGAGCTGCCAGCCGAGGTCGCGGTTGGCCCCCTCCTGGGCCATCGTTCCGTCCCAGGCCAGCGCCTTCCGGTAGTAGTCCGGCTCGACCGCGAACGACGGGTCCTGCGTCGCGATCACGACCATCGCGACGTTGATCCCGATCCCCAGCGCCAGCATCCCGCCCAGCAGGAAGGGCCAGGCGCGCCCCTTCTTCGCCATCGTCCGTCCCTCCTAGTTCGCCGGGCCGAGCAGCAGGTACTGCTCGTCCTCGACGAAGCCGGCGCCGTCGTCGACGCGGAAGACGACGGGAAGCTGTCCCCGGGTGAACGCGCCGCGCGGCGCGTTGACGAAGATCGTCGTCGTCTCGGTCTTCCCGTCGGCCACCGCCAGCGGGTTCTGGGGCGCGATGATCGTCAGCCCGGCCGGCTCGGCGACCGACAGCGTGTAGCTCCGGTCGGCGCCGCTGCGGTTGACGATCTTGATCCGGATCTGGTTGGCGATCTCCCCGGCCTGCGTCTCGAGGAACGGCGCCCCGATCCCGCGCAGCACCGTCACGTCGGCCGCGCCGCGCCGGGCCAGCGAGACCCCCAGCGCGCCGAAGACGGCGGCCAGCAGCAGCGGGTAGACGATCACCCGCGGCCGCAGGATCCGCGCCGGCTTCCCGGCGAAGCCGTTCACCGAGCCGTAGCGGATCAGCCCGCGCGGCCGCTTCACCTTGTCCATGATCGCGTCGCAGGCGTCGATGCACTGCGTGCAGGCCACGCACTCCATCTGCAGGCCGTTTCTGATGTCGATCCCGGTGGGGCAGGTGATGACGCAGGCCTTGCAGTCGATGCAATCGCCGTAGGCCGTTCCCGGGGCGTCGGCCTTCCTGGGCCGGCCGCGCGGCTCGCCGCGCGCCGCGTCGTATCCGATGATCATCGAGTTGCGGTCGAGCAGCACCGACTGCAGGCGCCCGTAGGGGCAGGCGACGAGGCAGGTCTGCTCCCGGAACCACGCGAAGTCGAGGAACATCAGGATCGTCGTCGCCGCCATCACCAGGAAGGCGGTCGGGTGCTCCACCGGCGACTGGCGGATCCAGCGCCAGAGCGCCTCGACCCCGACGAAGTAGGCGAGGAAGGTGTGGGCCAGGAAGGCCGAGATCAGGAGGAAGGCGACCCACTTCACGACGCGGCGCAGGTTGGGGCCCTCGCGGTCGAGCCGCATCTGCTTGCCGCGGTCCCCTTCGAGCAGCCGCTCGAGCGGCCGGTAGACGTACTCCATGTAGACCGTCTGCGGGCAGCCCCAGCCGCACCAGACCCGCCCGAGGAACGCGGTCAGAAGGAAGATCAGGAGGAAGATGCCGACCAGCAGCAGCATCAGGAACATCGTGTCGGTCGGCAGGAAGGTGGTCCCGAGGAGTGTGAACTGGCGCCTGGCGATGTCGAGCAGGACCAGCGGCTTGCCGTTCATCCGAAGGTAGGGGATCAGCGTGAAGAGGGCGATCAGCCCCCAGGCCACGATCGCTCGCGCCTTCCAGAACCGGCCCTTGGCGGTCCGGGTCCGGATCCAGATCCGCTTCCCCTGCGCGTCGAGCGTCGAAAGGACCTGCTCGCCGGCCTCCGGGATCAGGGGTTTCATGGCGTCGGCGACGCTCCGGCGGGTGGGGTCGTCGCGGCGGGCGGCGCGGGGGAGGCCGGCGCAGCGCCCTTGGCCGGCGCCGGCAGCGGCTGGCCGTCCGCCCCGAGCCTTGGCGCGTTGGCGACGATCTCCGCGTCGGTCCTGGCCTCCAGCGCCTCGCGCTGCGCCGGGTCGAAGCGGTCTCCCTGCGGGGCCTTGGGATTGGGCGGGGCGGAGCCCTTGAGCGAGTCGACGTAGGCCGAGAGGGTCAGGATCTGCCCGACCGGGAGCTGCGTTTTCCACGACAGCATTCCCTTGGCCGGGACCCCCTCCATGATCGTGCGGTAGATCTGCGTCGGCAGCGCGCCGTGCAGCCAGAAGTCGTCGGTCAGGTTGGGACCGATGTTCCCCTCGGCGCGGTTGCCGTGGCAGGGGCCGCACTTGCCGACGAACAGCGCCTGGGCCGCCAGCATCTTGCTCTGGTCGGTCTTGAGGCCGTTGATCGTCTGGTTGGTGATCGGCCCCAGCTTGAGGATCTCCTTCATCTGCATGTCGGAGACCACCAGCATCGTGCGGTCGTACTGCCCCTCGACCGACTCGCCGTGGCCGAAGTGGTAGTAAACGACGTAGAAGGCCGAGGCGAAGATCGTGGCCCAGAACAGGAAGAGCCACCAGGTCGGGAGCGGGTTGTCGTACTCCTGGATCCCGTCGAAGGAGTGGTGGCGGAGTTCTTCCTGGGGCGAGAGCTGCTCAGACATGGCGTGGATCCTCGTGGCGCGCGGTGCGGCCGGAAGGGCGCCCGGCGGGCGCGCTGTCGTCGTCGAGGGGAAGCCGGCTCATCTCGTCCTGGGCCGCCCGGTTCCGCTTCAGGAAGGTCCAGGCGACGATCGCCAGGAAGGCGAGGATCGAGAGCACGAGCCCCCACTCGGCGAAGCTCGTCGTGCCCGATCCGCTCATCAGGTCGGTGAGGCTCATCAGTAGGTTCCGGCGGGGGCGCCGGCCGGGGCCGGCGTCACGGCCGCCGCCGCTGCCGGAGCGGCCGGCGGGGTGGCGGGCGTCGCCGCCTGGGCGGGGGGTGCCGCGGGCGGCTCGCCCGGCGGCGGCAGATTCTTGATGTCGGTCCCCAGCCGCTGCATGTAGGCGACCAGCGCGATCACCTTCCGATCCTCGAGCCCCTTCGGCCCGCCCTGGGTCACGACCGCCTCGGCGAGCCGCTTCGCCTGGTCCCGCGCCGCCTCGGCTCCGCCGGCGATCTCGGCCTCGGTGTACGGCACGCCGAGCGTCCGCATCGCCTTCATGTGGGCCGGGATCCCGGCGAAGTCCAGCGGCGAGCTCAGGAGCCACGGGTAGGGGGGCATGATCGACTGCGGGGTCGTCGAGCGTGGGTTCTCGAAGTGCCGGACGTGCCACAGGTCGGGGTACTTGCCGCCGACGCGCTGCAGGTCCGGCCCGATCCGCCGCGAGCCCCACTGGAACGGGTGGTCGTAGACCGACTCCCCCGGCTTGGCGTACTCGCCGTAGCGCAGCACCTCGGCGTAGATCGGCCGGACCTGCTGGCTGTGGCAGTTGTAGCAGCCCTCGGCGATGTAGATCGCGCGGCCCGACAGCTCGAGCGGCGTCAGCGGCTTGACCGAGGCGATCGTCGGGACGTTCCCGCTGATCGTGAACAGCGGGACGATCTGGAACAGCGAGGCGGTGATCACCGCGACCGCGACCCAGACCGTGAAGACCAGCGGCAGTCGCTCCCAGCGCCCGTGCCAGCCGGCGGCGGCGAAGCGCTCGAGCTTGTAGGCGAAGTTGGTGACGTGGGCCCCCGTGGAGCGCAGGTACGACGGATGCGGCGCGGGATCGAGGTACTGCGCGGCCAGCGGCGGGGCCTCGTAGACCGGGACCTCGTAACGCTTCGGGCGCAGGGCCCAGGTCATCATCCCGTTGACCAGGCACAGGATCGCGCCCAGCAGGTAGAGCGTGCCGCCGAGGACCCGGACCCAGTACATCGGGATCAGCTTCATCGTGGTCTCGATGAAGTCGGGGTAGGCCAGCTGGCCGGTGTCGGTGAAGGCCCGCCACATCAGCCCCTGGGTCAGGCCGGCGGCGTAGATCGCGACGATGTAGAGCAGGATCCCGATCGTCGCGATCCAGAAGTGGATCTCGGCCGCCTTGCGGCTCCAGAGCGGGGCCTGGAACAGCCGCGGGAAGAGCCAGTAGAGCATCCCGAACATCATGAAGCCGACCCAGCCGAGGGCGCCGGCGTGGACGTGCGCGATCGTCCAGTCGGTGTAGTGCGACAGCGCGTTGACGCTCTTGACCGAGAGCAGCGGCCCCTCGAAGGTCGACATCCCGTAGAAGGTGATCGCGACCACGAAGAACTTGAGGACCGGGTCCTCGGCGACCTTGTTCCAGGCGCCGCGCAGGGTCAGAAGGCCGTTGATCATCCCGCCCCACGAGGGCATCCAGAGGATCAGCGAGAAGAGCATCCCCAGGGTCGAGGCCCAGGCCGGCAGCGAGGTGTAGTGCAGGTGGTGCGGGCCGGCCCAGATGTAGATGAAGACCAGCGACCAGAAGTGCAGGATCGACAGCTTGTAGGAGTAGACCGGGCGGTTCGCGGCCTTGGGGAGGAAGTAGTACATCATCCCCAGGATCGGCGTCGTGAGCAGGAAGCCGACCGCGTTGTGGCCGTACCACCACTGCATGAAGGCGTCCATCACGCCGGGGTAGAGCGAGTAGCTCTTGAGCCAGCCGACCGGGACGGCCAGGCTGTTGAAGATGTGCAGGAGCGCGATCGTCACCGCGGTCGCGATGTAGAACCAGACCGCGACGTACAGGTGTCGCTCGCGCCGGACCGCGATCGTGCCGAAGAAGTTGACGGCGAAGATCACCCAGACCAGCGCGATCAGGATGTCGATCGGCCACTCCAGCTCGGCGTACTCCTTGCCCGAGGTGATCCCGGCGAGCAGCGTCACTGCCGCCAGCACGATGATCAGCTGCCAGCCCCAGAAGTGCAGCCGTCCCAGCGTGTCGTTCCAGAGCCGGGTCTTGAGCAGGCGCTGCATCGAGTAGTAGACGCCGGCGAACACCCCGTTGGCCGTGAAGGCGAAGATCACCGCGTTGGTGTGCAGCGGGCGCAGCCGGCCGAACGACAGCCACGAGGTGGCGAAGTTGAAGGCCGGGTTGGCCAGCTGCAGCGCGGCGATCACGCCGACCAGGAGGCCGACGACGCCCCACACCATCGTCGCCCAGACGAACATCCGGACGAGGCCGTCGTCGTAGGAGAAGCGTTCCAACCGTTCGGTCATGGTCACTCCGTGGTCTTCGTTCCGTTCTGCAGGGAGACGGGCCGGGCCCCGCAGCGCGCCAGAAGGCGCCGCACGGCGGGGCTGGCCAGGGCCAGGCTGCGCGGGACGGCGAGCAGCTCGCAGTCCGCGCTGACGATCACGTCCTTGGTCGAGGGGAGTTCCAGCTCGTCGAGCGGCGGGACGAGGGCCGGCGCGCCGCCCGGCTCCACGGCGGCGGGGTGCGCCGGCCGGCCGTGGACGCGCGCGCGGGCGGCCGGATCCTCCAGCCGCAGCGCTCCGCCGAGCAGCACGAACAGCCCGGGCGGGAAGTGCCCGGCGTAAAGCAGGACCTGGCCCGCCGTGCCGGACAGGCGGCTGACGTCGGGCAGCCGCGACAGCTCCTCGAGCGCCGCGCCGCACCCTTCGGGTTGGGCGGTCGGGGCGCCCTTCGCACGGGCGGTTCGCGGTGTCCCTCGCATCGCGGGCGAAAGTCTACCCGCGACCTGCCGACGCCCCCTTGAGCCGCGTCACGGCCCGACTTGATGAAGGTCAAGTCCCGGCGGCATCATAGCGGCCTCCCGACGCCCCGCCCCCGGTCCGGATCCGGGCGCGGGCCTCCCGGCGGGACGGCGGCGCGCGCGGCGGATGCCCAGGAAATCCAAGGGGATGCGGATCGGCAGCCCGGCGCTGCGGCCGACCTCGTGCCTGGCCTGCGCGGTGCGCGGGTCGACCGAGTGGTGCGAGCTGCCGGAAGACGACCTCCGGCTGCTCAGTCAGTCGAAGGTGACGAACGTCTATCGCCCCGGGCAGGTCGTCTTCTACCAGGGCCAGCCCTGCCTCGGTCTGCACTGCATCGAGTCGGGGACGGTGGCGCTGCGCAAGACCGACGCCCAGGGGGCCTCGGTGATCGCGCGGCTGTTCCACGCCGGGCAGACGCTGGGCTACCTGGCCCACTTCGCACGGCGCCCCTACACCGGGACGGCGGAAGCAGTCACCCTGTGCCGGATCTGTTTCATCGACAAGGCCGCGGTCCGGACGATCGTCTCGCGCAACCCGGGGGTGGCGCAGCGCTTTCTCGGCCGGATCGCCGACAACCTGTCCGAGGCCGAGGACGCGCGGCTGGCGGTCTCCACGATGCCGCTGCGGGCGCGGCTGGCCGAACTCCTGGTCTCGGTTCGCGAGCGCTTCGGTGCGGCGGGGGAGGACGGGACGATCACGCTGCGGCTGCCGCTCTCGCGCCAGGACATCGCGGCGATGCTGGGGGCCCGGCCCGAGAGCCTGTCGCGCGCGATCCGCGAGCTGTCGGGCGCGAGGGGTCGCGGTCTTCGACGGCCGCGACGTGACGATCCCCGACCTCGACGCGCTGATCGACGAGGTGGAGCAGGCGGGGGGGGTGTGAGCGGGACGCCGGGCGGGGGCCGTCCGGGCGCGTTGCTCGCGGTGGCGCTGGGGGTCGCGCTGCTGGCGGCGGTCGCCTACCGGGGAGCGCTCGGCGCGGGCTGGGTCTGGGACGACCGGCTGGTCGTCAGCCAGCAACTGCCGCGGTTCCACGGCGCGCGCGACGCGTTCTTCCCGCCGCGCGACGTGCCGCGGCTGGTGCCGCAGTACTACCGGCCGGTCGTGATCCTGTCGTGGCTGGCGGACGACGCGCGGGCCCGGGCCCGCGCCGCCGCGGTGCGGCCGGGGGCGATGGAGCGGTTGCCGGCCGATCCCGGGGCGGAACTCCGGCTCGACGCGGCGCGCCAGCGCGCCTTCCACGGGACGAATGTGGCGCTTCACGCCGCCTCCGCCTTGCTGGTGACGCTGCTGGCGGCGGCGCTCGCGGGCTGGGCCGCCGCGGGGCGAGGCGGCGCGGCCGCAGTGGCGGCTGCGGGCCCGGGAACGCCGGGCGCTGGCGGACCGCTACCGGGAGCGCTTCCGCTGGCCTTCGCGGGGCTGGCCGGCGCGCTCTTCGCGCTCCACCCGCTTGCCGCCGAGCCGGTGACCTGGGCCGCCGGACGCTCCGACCTGCTCGCCGCGTTCTTCGTCCTTGCGGCGCTCCTGGTCTTCGGCCGCGGCGTGGCGCGGGGCGGGAGAGCGGCGCCGGCCGCGGCGGGGGCGCTCTATCTCGCCGCGCTGCTGTCGAAGGAGTCGGCCGTGGGGGCCCTCTCGGCCTTCGTGCCGCTGGCACTGGCGGCGCCCCGGACGGGGCGCGATCCGGCCGGCGTCGCGCGTGTACGCCGCGCGCCTGGCACGGCCCGGACTCTGGCGCCGCTCGCCGGGGTCCTCGCCGCCTTCGCGCTGCTGCGCGGCCTGGCCGCGGGGCCGCAGGCCGGGCCGGGGCTGACCCAGGCCGCGGGACGGCTGGGCGAGGCGCTGGCGGCGCTGGGCTGGGCCGTCGAGCGCGCGCTGTGGCCGGTCCCGATGCAGGTCTTCGTCGTCGAGGTCTTCACGCCGGCGCGAGCCGCGCTGGGCGCGGTGCTGGTCGCCGCGGCGATCGCCGCGATGGCGCGGGTGTCGCGGCCGGGCGGCTGCGGACTCGTCGCCGCGGTCGCGGCGTGGCTGTTCCTCGGCCCGCTGCTCCCGACGCTGGCGGCCGTCGTCGGCGAGCTGACGCCGGTCGTCACGGCCGAGCGCTACCTCTACCTGCCGTTGGCCGGCGTCGCGATCGGTGCGTCCGCCGCCGCCGCTGGACTCGGCGCTCGCCTCGCCCGGCGCGCGCCCGGGGTCCGGTGGATCGGCGCGCTGCCGGCGGCTGCGGCCCTGCTGCTGCTCGTGCCGGCCTGGCGTGCGACCGCGTCGCGCGTGGCGACCTGGTCCGACGAGGAGCGTCTCTGGACGCTGGCGGAGGCCCAGGCGCCCGGGGTCCTGCTGCCCAGCCTCAATCTCGGCCTGGCGATCGACCGCGCCGGACGGGCGGACGAGGCGATCGCGGCCTACCGCCGCGCGGCCGGGGGGAAGGGAAGCGACCGCGGGCGCGCGCTGGCCGGCTCGCACCTCGGTGCAGCGCTGCTCGCGCAGGACCGGCTCGAGGAGGCGGTCGCGGCGCTGACGGAGTCGGTCGCGCTCGACCCGCGCGCGGCGCGCACGCAGTACAACCTGGCGCACGCGCTGGTGCGCCAGGCCGAGCAGGCCGGTGAACCCGCGGTCTCGGACAACCTCCTGCGAGCCGCCCTGCCGCACTTCGAGGCCGCGCTCGAAACCGACCCCGGCTACACCCTCGCGCGCTTCCACTACGGCGACATCCTGGCCCGGCTGGGACAGGCCGGCGCCGGGGCCGCGGCGCTGGAGCAGGGACTTGCGCGCGACCCGGGCCACTCGCAGGCCGCCCAGGCCCGGCGCCTGCTGGAGCGGCTGAGGGCCGAGGCGCCTAGCGCGCCGCCGCCCGCCGCAGCCGGTCGTTGATCGCGTAGCCCAGCCCGTCCTCGGAGGGGAAGGGCTCGGCGACGATCGCTTCGAGGCCGGCCTCGTCCAACTTCCGCAGCGCGGCGAAGAGGTGGCGCGCCGCCTCGACCGGATCGGTGCCGAGCACCTCGACCGCGGCGGCTCCCGGCGGGACCGCACCGCCGAAGACGAGCGCGCCGAAGCGGGCCCCGGGGCCGGGGGCCTGCGCTCCGTTCCGCGCCGGCAGGCCGCCCAGCAGTACCGGCGTGCGCGGCGCGTAGTGGCTCTCGAGCTGGCCCGGCGCGGTGACGACCGGCCCGACCGAGCGCCGCTCCGCCGCAGGCCCGCCCAGAACGCCCTCCAGCTCCTCGCGCCCGATCCCGCCCGGGCGCAGCACCGTGGCCCGGCCGCCGGGATCGATCTCGACGACCGTCGACTCGACGCCGACCGCGCACGGCCCGCCGTCCAGCACCAGCCCGATCCGGTCCCCCAGCTCGGAAGCGACGTCCTGGGCGCGGGTCGGGCTGATCCGCCCGAAGCGGTTGGCGCTGGGCGCCGCCAGCGGCACCCCTGCGGCCGCGATCAGCGCCTGCGCCACGGGGTGCCGCGGCGCGCGCACGGCGACCGTCGTCAGCCCCGCGGTCACGATGTCGGGCACGCGCGCGGTCTTCGGCAGGACCAGCGTGAGCGGTCCGGGCCAGAAGGCGCCGCACAGCGCGTCGGCCGCGTCGATCCCCGTCGGCCCCCAGCGCCGCCGCGTCGACCAGCCCCAGCTCCGCCAGCGCGGCGACCGACCGCGCCCCCTCCGCGACGTGCACGATCAGCGGATCGAAGCGCGGCCGGTCCTTGACCGCGAAGACCCGCGCCACGGCGCGCTCGTCCCAGCACGAGGCGGCCAGGCCGTAGACCGTTTCGGTCGGCATCCCGACCGGCTCGCCGCGCGCCAGCGCGGCGGCGGCGAGCGCGATCCCCTCGGCGGTCGGCGCCAGGATCCGCGCGCCCGGCCCGCCGCGCGATCCCACCCCGCTCCGCGCGTCCACCGCGGCCGGCCTACAGCGCGCCGTCGCGCGGGAACATCGGCCGCGGCCGGGTCATCGCCTCGGGGCTGAGCAGCTCGTCCAGCTCGGCCTCGGCCAGGTAGCCGCGCGTCAGGACCAGGTCGCGCACCGGCGTCCCGCTGGCCAGCGCGTCGCGTGCGATCTCGCTGGCGCGCTCGTAGCCGAGCGCCGGCACCAGCGCGGTCACGATCCCGATGCTGCGCTCGACCATCTCGCGCGTCCGCTCCGGGTGGGCCTTGATCCCGCGCAGGCAGAGGCGGTCGAGCGTGTCGATCGCCGCGGTCAGCATCTCCATCGACTGCAGCAGGTTGAAGGCGATGAGCGGCTCCATCACGTTGAGCTGGAGCTGTCCCGCCTCGGCCGCCAGCGTGATCGCGAGGTCGTTGCCGATGACCTGGAAAGCGACCTGGTTGACGACTTCCGGGATCACCGGGTTGACCTTGCCCGGCATGATCGACGAGCCCGGCTGCACCGCCGGCAGCTCGATCTCGCAGAGGCCGCAGCGCGGTCCCGAGGAGAGCAGCCGCAGGTCGTTGCACATCTTGGAGAGCTTGACCGCGACCCGCTTGAGCACCCCCGAGAAGAGCACGAAGGCCCCGGTGTCCGGCGTCGCCTCGACCAGGTTCTCGGCCCGCACCAGGTCGAGCCCGGTGATCTTCCGCAGCTCGTCGATCGCCAGCTGCGGGTAGCGCGGGTCGGCGTTGATCCCGGTCCCGATCGCGGTCCCGCCCAGGTTCAGCTCGAGAAACAGCCGCACCGTCTCGCGCAGCCGCGCGATGTCCTCGCCGGTCGTGACCGCGAAGGCCCGGAACTCCTGCCCCAGCGTCATCGGGACCGCGTCCTGCAGCTGGGTCCGCCCCATCTTCAGCACGTCGCCGAACTCGTCGGCCTTGGCGTCGAGCGTGTCCTGCAGCCGCTCCAGCGCGGCGACCAGCCCGCGCAGCGTGAACTGCGTCGCCAGCCGCACCGCGGTCGGGTAGACGTCGTTGGTCGACTGCGAGAGGTTGACGTGGTTGTTCGGGTGGCAGCCGGCGTACTCGCCGCGGGCCTGACCCAGCAGCTCGAGCGCGCGGTTGGCGATCACCTCGTTGGCGTTCATGTTGGTCGAGGTCCCGGCCCCGCCCTGGACCATGTCGACCACGAAGTGGCCGTGGAAGTGGCCGTCGACGATCTCCTGGCAGGCCCGGTCGATCGCCGCCGCGACCTCCGGCGCCAGCAGCCCCAGTTTCAGGTTGGCCCGCGCCGCGGCCTGCTTGACCATCGCCAGCGAGCGCACCAGCGCCGGGAAGTGCGAGAGCCGGATCCCGGTGATCGGGAAGTTCTCGACCGCGCGCAGCGTCTGGATCCCATAGAGCGCGTCCTGCGGCACGTCGCGCTCGCCCAGGAGGTCGTGCTCGCGCCGGGTGCCGCCCGAGGCGTAGGCCTTGGCCAGCCCGACCTCCCGCGTGCTGGCGTAGGTCAGCCGGCGCGTCATCAGCCGCCCGATCCGCCCCAGCACCTCCCAGGCCGCAGCCCCGTCCTCCGACAGGGCGCCCTGCAGCGCCTCGCGCGTCAGCTCGGCCAGCGCGACCCGGCCGAGCGCGCGGGCCGAGGCCGAATGCGGCGCATCGGAGAAGAGCGCCCCTTCGCCCAGCGCCTCGCCGGGCCCCATCACGATCAGCGACTCGAGGTTCCCGCGGTGGTCCCGGAAGACCTCGAGCTGCCCCTCGGCGATCAGGTAGAGCGCCTCGCGCGGTGTGCCCTGGCGGAACAGCAGCTCGCCCGGCGCCAGGACGCGGGTGCGGGCGGCGGGGGCGAGGCGCGCCAGGATCGGCTCGGGAAGATCCATGAATTGCGGGAACCCGCGCAGGCGGGAGAGGATGTCATCCATGTCGGCCTCGGGGCGGCGCGCTGCCGCCGTCGTGCGATTCTAGACGCGGGGGCGGAAAGGGGCACTCGTGCAGTTCCTCTACGAGCGCGAGCCGGGGCGGCGCGAGGCCGAGGCCGAAGTCGTCGCGGCCGGCGAGCAGGGGGGCCGGCCGTTCGTCGTGCTCTCCGACACGCTCTTCTACCCCGAGGGGGGCGGCCAGCCGGCCGATCGCGGGACGATCGCCGGGGTCGCGGTGCTCGACGTGCAGCGCGCCGGCGGGACGATCCGCCACCTGCTGGAGCGCCCGATTGCGCCCGGATCGGTCCGGCTGGCGCTCGACTGGGAGCGGCGCTTCGACCACATGCAGCAGCACACCGCGCAGCACCTGCTCAGCGCGCTGGCCGAGGACCGCTTCGGCTGGAAGACGACCGCGTTCCATCTGGGCCCGGCCGTCTCCGACATCGAGCTGGCGGTGCCGGCGCTGGCGGAAGAGACGCGCGAGGCGCTCGAGGAGGCGGTGGCGGCCGAGATCCGCGCGGCGCGTCCCGTCCGTCCGCGGCGCGTGACGCGCGAGGAGTTCGAGCGGCTGGAGGCGGTCCGGACGCGCGGGCTGCCGGACGGGCACGCGGGCGAGGTCCGGCTGGTCGAGATCGAGGGGGTCGACCTGAACACCTGCGGCGGGACGCACCTGGCGAGCACGGCGGAGATCGAGGCGCTGCACCTCCTGGCGAGCGAGCCGATGCGCGGCGGAACGCGCCTCCACTTCGCGGCCGGGGCGGCGCGCGCGGCGCCGGATGGCCGCGCACGAGGCGCGCAACGCGCGGCTGCGGGGGCTGATCGGCGCGCCGGAGGAGGAGTTCGCGGCCGTGCTGGTGGCGAAGCTGGACCAGCTCCAGGGCGCGGAGCGGCGCGCGCGACAGCTCGAGCAGGGGCTGGCCGAGGCGACCGCCGCCGTGCTTGGCGCCGAAGCCGAAGCGGTGGGCCGGTCGGTCGTCGCGGCGCACTACGAGGACCGCGACGCGGACTTTCTGGGCGCGGTGGCGAGGGCGCTGTCGCGCCGCGCCCGGGGCGCGGCTCGCGCTGCTGACCGCCGGGCCCGGGCCCGCCGGGCCGTTCGTGCTCGTCGCGGGCGCCGACTTCGCCGGCGACCTCGGCGCGCTGGGCCGGATCGCCGCCGACGGGCTGTCCGGCCGCGGCGGTGGCAGCGGGCGGATTTTCCAGGGGAAGGCGGAACGGATCGACCGGAGCGAGGCCGCGCGTGAGGCGCTGCGGGCGGCTTGCGAGCGCGCCGCGGACGGTACGCCGTGAGCGGTCCGCGCCTGCTGGTCGTCGACCCCGCGGTCGAGGCGCCGGAACTGCACGGCGAAACGGAGGTTGCGCGGGGCTGGCCGGGGCCGGTCACGGTGCTGCGCCCGGCGCTCGAGCCGGGGCGGGGACCCGGCCCGGAGACGCCGTGCGAGGCCGATGCGGTCGCGATCATGGGTTCGGCGGCCTCGGTTCACGATCCGCCGGCGCTGCGGGGGTGGCTCGCCCCGCTCGCGGCGTGGGTGGACCGCCTGCTGGCTCCCGACGGCCCGCGCGTCCCGCTGCTGGGGATCTGTTTCGGGCACCAGCTGGTCGCACACCGCGCGGGCGGCAGGGTCGGCTTCCGGATCGACGCGGCCGCGCCCCCCTTGCGCGCGCTGGTGCCGACGCGCCTGTCGGGCTGCCGTCTGCTGCCGGGCGAGCAGCCGCTGACGGTCGTCGCCAGCCACCGCGAGGTCGTGACGGCGCCGCCGCCCGGCTGGGAGGTCGTCGGCCGCCGTCCCGACGGCACGCTCGACGCGCTGCAGCACCCGGCGCTGCCCTTCTTCGCGGTGCAGTTCCACCCGGAGGCGGGGCCGGAGTTCCTGGCCCGCCGCGGGATCGGCGTGGACGGCCCGGCGGCGGCCAGGCGAGGCGGAGGCCGCCTTCGCCGACGGCGCGCGCCTGCTCGAGGCCTTCCGCCGGCACGCGCTGGCGGCGCGCTATCCTTGACGGCGCGATGGACCGCGCCCGCAAGCTGAGCCTGCAGGACCGCGCCGCGGTCGCGATCCTGCGCGGCGCGGGCGCGCTGCCGCCGCGCGTCGCCGACCGGCTGGGTGCCGCGGCGGGACGGCTGCTGGCGCTGGCCCGCGGCAGCCGCCGCGTGCGCGTTGCGCAGGTCAACGTCGATCTCTGCTTTCCGGATCGCCCCGCTTCCTGGCGGCGCGAGGTCGTGACGAAGAGCCTGGTTCACGACGGCCGCGCGGCGATGGAGGCGGCGATCGCCTGGACCCGCGAGCCCGGGGTGCTGCTGCGCTACTTCCACCCCTCGGAGGGGGAGGAGCACCTCACCGGACCGCTCGCCGCGGGCCGGGGCGTGCTGCTGCTGGCGCCGCACATGGGGGCCTGGGAGGTCGTCAACCACTTCGTCGCCGCCCTCACCCCGATCACCGTCATGTACCTGCCGAACGAGCGGCCGGGGCTCGACGCGCTGATCCACGCCGGCCGCAACCGGCACGGCGCGACGCTGGTCCCGGCCAGCGAGCAGGGGGTGCGCGCGGTGCTGAAGACGCTGCGCGCGGGCGGCGTCTCGGTGATCCTGCCCGACCAGGTTCCCGACCCCTCGGGCGGCGTCTTCGCGCCGCTCTTCGGGCACCCGACGCTGACCGCGACGCTGGCCTCGAAACTGCTGCGCGTCTCGAAGGCGGCCGCGGTCACGCTCGTCTGCCTGCGCGACGAGGGGCGGCCCGGCTTCCGGGTGAGCTACCGGCCGGCCGACCCGCTGATCTACGACGACGACCTGGTCGCCTCGGTCACGGGCCTCAACCGCTCGGTCGAGGCGGCGATCGCGCTGGACCCCGGGCAGTACCACTGGGCCTACCGGCGCTTCAAGCGTCCGCCCCCCGGCGCGCGCGACCCGTACGACGGCCGGCTCGCGCGCTAGCCCGTCTGGAAGAGCAGCGCGACGACCCGCGCGGGCGCGCCGCTGCCGCCGCGGATCGGCAGTGGCAGCGCGACGACCAGGAAACCGCGCGCCGGGAGCGTCTCCAGCCGCGCGAGGTTCTCGAGCACGATCACGCCGCGCGGCAGCAGCGCGCGGTGCGCCGCCAGGTCGGCCGAGTCGCCCGGGTCGATCCCCGCGGTGTCGATCCCGACCGCGCCGATCCCGCGCTCGTCCGCCAGCCAGCGCGCGGCCTCGGCGTCGAGTCCCGGGAAGGCCAGCGCCGTCGCGCCGGCAGCGGAGCAGTCGGCGCTGCCGAGGTAGCGCAGCGGGTCCCCCCAGCGCGCCGACCAGCCGGTCGCGACCAGCACGATCGAGCCGCGCGTGATCCGACCATGCCGCGCCTCCCAAGCCTCGAACACCGGCCGCGTCACCCGCGCGCGCGGGTCGTCGCCGACCGCGTCGCGCGCATCGACGCAGGCCCCCTCCGCGACCAGCCGCTCCAGCGGCAGGGCCTCGACCGTCTGCCCGGCGGCCACGAGGTGCGCGGGGGCGTCGAGGTGCGTCCCGAAGTGCTCCGGGCTGGAGAAGCGGTGCGAGACGACGCGCGTTCCGTCCGGCAGCGACGCGACCTCGGGCGGTTCCAGCCGGAACGGCGGCTCGCCCGGCCACGCGCAGCCAGCGGCGTCGAGCGGGTGCGTCAGGTCGATCGCTCGGAAGCGGGGCAGGGGCGGGGGCGTCGTCGTCTCGTTCATGGCCCGATCGTAGCCCGGCCCGCGTGCATAATGCAGCCATGCCCACCTATCGCCTGATCGTCGAGTACGAGGGGACGCGCTACCGCGGCTGGCAGGAGCAGGAGAACGCCCGGACCGTCGGCGGCGAGCTGCGGCGCGCGCTCTCCCGCGTCGCCGGCCCGGTACTCGAGCTCGGCGCCTCGGGGCGCACCGACGCCGGGGTGCACGCGCTGGCCCAGGTGGCGCACCTGCGGCTGCGGGCACGCGATCGACGCCACCGTAGTCCGGCGCCAGCTCAACGACCTGCTGCCGATGGACATCGAGGTCCTGGGGATCGACCTGGCGCCCGAGCGCTTCCACGCGCGCCACGACGCGCTGTCGCGCAGCTACGTCTACCAGCTCTCGCGGCGCCGCACCGCCTTCGCCAAGCCCTTCGTCTGGTGGATCAAGCGGCCGCTCGACACCGGCCGCCTGCAGGACGCCTGGTCGATGCTGGTCGGCCGGCACGACTTCGCGCGCTTCTGCGAGCAGCCGGAATCGCACCCCAGCACCGTCGTCGTCGTCGAGCGGGCCGAGGTCGCCGAGGAGGGGGACCTCGTGCTGCTGCGGATCGTCGCCTCGCATTTCCTGTGGAAGATGGTGCGGCGGCTGGTCGGGACGGCGGTCGAGGTCGGGGCGGGCGACCTGCCCGCCGACCTGTTCGCACACGTGATCGCGGGCTACGAGCTGCCGGCGGCGACCGGCGGCCCCGCGGCGTGGACCGCGCCCCCCTCGGGGCTGTTTCTCGAGCGCGTGATCTACGCGGGCGATCCGCCGCTGGCGCCCCTGGCCGCGATCACCCCGGTCACGACGGCGCGCGCGGGAAACCCGGCGCTGGCCGTCAGGACAGAGAGCCGAGCCGGCTCACGACCTGCTCCCGAAAAAGGGCGTCGCGACGATAGATCCCGTGGCAGCGCCGGCAGACCGGCTGGGGCGGCCCCTCGGCGTGCGGGAGCAGGACCGCGCGCGACCGGGCGGCCGCGGGACGGCGCTCCTCGCACAGGGGGCAAAGGAAAGCCGGGGCCGCCGCGGCGGCCGGGAGGGGGGCGGGCCGGTTAGCGGGGCCCGCGCCCTCGCCCAGCACCGAGGCCAGTGCGGAGGCCTGTTCGGGCGAGGGCAGGGCGGCGAAGCGCCCGGGCCAGCTGCGCACGAAGGCCTCCGCCTCGGGGCCGGCGGGGAAGGGGCGGCGCCCCTCCTCGGACGACGCGAGCCGGCGCGGCTGCTCCGGGCAGCGCGCCGCGCAGCGCGCGAGGCAGACGTCGAAGAGCAGCGCGAGCGTGGCCTGGCCGAGCCCCTCGACCAACCGCGCCAGGTCGGGGTCGTGGGCCGGCGGCTTCCAGCCGAGGTCGTGCAGCAGGGCGCGGTAGTCGTCCGACAGCTCGGCCAGCAGCGCCTCGCGGCTGTCGTCCCGCTCGCGCGCGCCGTCCCGCCCGCCGAGCCAGCGCGTCGCGACACGGGTCCCGGCCTGCGCCATCGCGAAGGCTGCGTCCTGCACCCGGTCGTCGTGCGGGCGCTCGCGCGGCGGCAGCCGTGAGGCCCAGACTTCGAAGGCGCGCAGCAGGATCCAGGCCAGGTCGACCGCGAAGATCCGCGCCTTGGTCGGCCGGCGCCGGCCGAGCATCATCCCCATCACGGTCGTGCGCGAAGGCACCTCGGAGTGCGGCGCGAGGAAGTAGTGGCCGGGGTGAAGGCTCTCGCGCACCAACCGGCGCACCAGCGGCACGTCGGCGAAGCGCCCTTTGGCCAGCGCGGAGGTGACCGCCAGTGCGGCCGCGGCCTGTCCGGTTTCGCCGGCCGCGAGGTGGGCGACCGCGTTGTGAGCCAAAAGGCGCGCCAGGCGGCGCGGCTCGCCGGCGCGGCGCAGCGCCTCGGCGGCGCGGGTGACGGTCGCGTCGTCCGGCGGCGCGCTGGGCCGCGAGCGGGCCAGGAGGCCCAGCCGGAACTCGTCGAGCGCGTGCTCGCCCGCGTCGTAGCCCCAGTCGGCGTAGCCGGGCGCGTCGAGCAGGCGGTCCGAGCACGCGAGCAGGTCGCCGGTCGCGGCCGCACCTTCGGCGTGCGGCTCGGCCGCGCGCGGCGAGAGGTCCGCCAGCGGATCGAGCAGCCGCCGAGCCGCGAGGTGGTCGCGAGGGGCGGTCCGCCCGTCGCGCAGGTCGGCCCGCTCGGCCTCGAGCACCATCGCCCACGCGGCCGGGACGGCGATCTCGAAGAGCAGGGGCCCGTCCGCCGGGTCGTCGCCGGCGGCCAGGCCGTCGTAGCGCCCGACCTCGTGCCCCGCGAGCGACAGCGCATCGCGCACGCCGGCGTCGAGGCTCAGCAGGAAGAGCGCGGAGCGGGGCCGCTGCCCCGCGAGCCGGAAGTCGAAGCGCAGCGGGAAGACGCCCGTCCCGTCGCAGAACCCGACCCGGGCTGTCCAGCCCGGCGGGACGCGGTTCGGGTCGGCCTCGGCCGCACGCACCGCCAGCGCGCCGGTGATCAGGTCGCGCTCCTCCGAGCCGCGCGGCACGACCCGCCGCAGGCCGGCGCGCGCCGCGGCGTGCGCGGTGCGGGCCATCGCCTCGAGCAGGAACAGCCTCAGCGCCGGGTCGCGCTCGACCTCCAGCAGCATCTCGAACATCGCCGCGCGCGCCTCCGGGTCGCGCAGTTCCTCGTCCTGCAGCGCGATCCAGCCGGCCCGCTCGTCGCGCGGGGCGACCTGGTAGAGACGCGCCAGCGGGTAGCGCAGTGCCGGCTCCTCGGAGACGAAGCGGGCCTGCCAGCGCAGGACCAGCGCGGTGACGTCGCCGGCGATCAGCAGGTCGGGCTGGTCGTGGCCGAGCAGCACCAGCGCGCTGGCAACGCGCGCCGATTCGGGGGCGTGCGGGTCGTTGGCGACCACCGCCAGGGCCGGATCGTCCTCGGGCCGCGCCAGCCGTCCCAGCACCTCGAGCGCGGCGACCTCGTCGGCGACCCGTCCCTCGCGGTGCAGCAGCAGGATCTGGCGCACGGCGAGGCTGCGCCGCTTGGAGAGTTCGGCCAGGGCGTGGTCGAACTGCGCGACGTTCCAGGCCGGGTGGCGCATCAGGTCGCCGAGCAGGTTGCGCACGGCACGCCGCGCCGCGAAGGGAGAGTGATCGACCCTCCCGGCGTCTCCACCCCGGACCCGACCCATGCCCGGCAGGATAGCCCGCCCCCCGCTGCCTCACCAACGCGCCGCGGCGGGGGGAGGCCGCCCCGCGCGCCCGAGTGCCCGTGAAGGCGGGGGTCGCCGGTGGTAGAGTGGCGCTTCCGCGCCGGCGCATCCCCCGCTCGACCGGCGCCACGAGGTCGAACCCGATGAGGAAGCTCGCGAGGACCGCCGGCGTGGCGGCGCTGGCCGCTGCGACATGCGCCCTGGCCCTGGCCGCCGAGAACCCGCCCCCCGCGAAGCCCGCGGCCGCCCCGCCACCGCCGAAGGCCTCGCTGCGCGACGCGCAGGACCGGCCGGTGCTGGCCTTCGCGCAGGGGCCGGCGTCGCTGCTGCTGACCCCCCAGGAGCTCCTCGCCTACGGCAAGCTGGTCGACCTGGGCCAGCGGCGCGGCTTCATCGAGCGCTTCTGGGGCTCGATGGCCGTCAACTGCCTGCCCGGGACCAATCCCGTGCGGGACCAGTACTGGCAGCGTGCCGACGAGGCCGTGGTCAAGTTCAGCGACGAGGGGCTGCCCGGCTGGGCCACCGACCGCGGGCGCATCTACGTGCTGGCGGGGTCGCCCGAGAAGGAAGAGCCGTTTGCCGCCAAGGCGACCTGGGGCGACGCCCGCGGCCTGGCCTGGACCTACCCGGAGCGGCCGGGCGTGCCGCAGGCGATCTACTTCGTCGAGCAGCGTGGCCGCTGGGTCTACGCCGGCTCGTCGGACACCGCGGCTGCCGCGCCGCCCGCCACGCTCGCGCCCGGGCAGTGGGCCGAAAACGTCCAGAGGATGGCGACCGCCTTCCGTTCCACGGGCTGCGTCCTGACCCCCGAGCAGGCGGCCGAGCGGGCCCGTGTGGCCTGGCGCGGCACCCTCTACGACGAGGCGGGGAAGGTGCTGACCGGCGAGAAGCCCGCCGTCGCCCAGCCGGTCGAGCCCCAGGCCTGGTTCTTCCCGGCCGAGGGGGACTCGACGCTGATCTGGCTGGCGGTCCCGCTCGACGGGCCGCTGCCGATCGGCTCGAAGCTGGTCGCGATGCTGCGCAGCGACTCGGGCGACGACGTCGCCTACGCGCTGGGGACCGACGACTTCCCGTTCGAGGTCCGGCCCCTGGGCGACCGGCACGTCGGGCTGGCGGCGCGGCCGCTGCCGCCGGGCAAGTACGCGCTGGTGATCGGCCGCACCGCCGAGGACGGGACGACGACGCTGCTCCACGCGGGGCAGCAGATGGTTGCGCGCCTGCCGCTCGACACGCTGCGCACGACCAGCGTGGTGCTGGCGCAGGAGGTCAGCCCGGTCGAGGCCGGTGCCGCCCGGGACCCGTTCCAGATCGGTTCGTGGCGGTTGCTCCCGCGCGCCGACCGCACGATCAAGCGCGGCGACAAGTTCTGGCTGGTCTACAAGGTGCTCGGCGCGGCGAAGGACGCCGCGGGCCAGAACAACCTGCAGGTGACCTACCAGTTCCGCGGGCGGATGCAGCCGACCGCTCAGTGGCAGCCGATCGGCCAGCCGATCGTCCGCGACCTGACCTCCGACACGACCGCGATCGAGTTCCCCACGAGCCCGCAGTGGCCGCCGACCGCGGAGTACAGGGTGGAGATCCTGGTCGCCGACAAGCTCGCGGGCGGCGCTCCCTTCAAGATCGAGGTTCCGTTTGCGCTGAAGCCTTGAGACCGGGCCGCGGGCCCGCCGGGGAGAGAGGGACGAGATGAGCGACAACGCACCAGGCGCGTGGCACTGCAGCCGCTGCGGCGGCGCGGGCGCACGCCTGGCCTTGCCGCCGTGGCCGGGAACGCTGGGCCGCCGCGTGCTGGATACGATCTGCCGGGGCTGCTGGGACGAGTGGATGTCGGTGCAGACCAAGATCATCAACGAGTACCGGCTCAACGTCCTCGACCCGGGCGCGTCGGCCGCGATCAAGGAGCAGATGCAGGTGTTCCTCGGCTTCAAGGAGCCGGGCGCGGGCGCCGGCGCGCCGTAGCGCGTGCCGGCGGTCGCGGTGCGGGTCGCGAAGTGCAGAATCGTGCGGTGAAAATGCAGCACGAATTCTTGCGCGGTCCTTACGCCGGCCGGGGTCCTTGCCTAGGCTCCGGCGCAGATCCTCCAAGCAATGGAGCGCGCCCCGCCCGGCCCCCCCTCCCCCTACTCCGGCCGGAGGCGCCTCCAGGATGTTCCACGGTCCGGGCCCTCCGGTACGCATCTCCCCGACGCGCCGCCGGAGGGCCGCTTCTTTTCGCGGGGCGCCGCAGGAGGATCGGATGAAGGGCGATCCGCAGATCGTGCGCAAGGGCTTCGGTCTCAAGCAGGAGATCGCCGGGCAACTCTCGTCCGACTACGCCTCGGGCCTGATCGACCGCGCCCGCGCCGCCGACTACCGGCTGGGCTGGCCGGGTCTGACGGTCCGCATCGCGAAGGAGTTCGGCTTCTGCTACGGCGTCGAGCGGGCGATCGACTACGCCTACGAGACCCGCAAGAAATTTCCCGACCGGCGGCTGTTCCTGACCGGTGAGATCATTCACAACCCGCGCGTCAACCTGCGGCTGCGCGAGATCGGCTACCTGTTCCTCGACGGCTCCTACGGCTCGACGGCGCGCTACGCCGACCTGGTGCCCGAGGACGTCGTGCTGCTGCCCGCGTTCGGCGTGACGACCGGGATGCTGGACGAGCTGAAGCAGGTCGGGTGCCTGCTGGTCGACACCACCTGCGGCTCGGTGCTGAACGTCTGGCGCAACGTCGAGAAGTACGCGCGCGAAGGCTTCACCTGCCTGATCCACGGCAAGTGGAAGCACGAGGAGACGCGCGCCACCGCCAGCCGGGCGCTGCTCTACCCGGAGGGGCGGACGCTGGTCGTGCTGGACATGGCCGAGACCGAGGAGGTCTGCCGCTACATCCGCGGGGAAGGGGAACGCGCGTCGTTCCTGGCGCGGTTCGCCGACGCGGTCTCGCCCGGCTTCGATCCCGACCGGCATCTCGAGCGGATCGGGATGGCGAACCAGACGACGATGCTCTCGACCGAGTCGATGGCGATCGCGAATCGCGTGCGCGAGGCGATGCGCGAGCGCTGGGGCGAGGCCGGGCTGGAGGGGCGCTTCCGCAGCTTCGACACGATCTGCTCGGCGACGCAGGACCGCCAGGACGCGGTCAAGGCGCTGCTGGCCGAGCCGCCGCAGCTGATGATCGTGATCGGCGGCTTCAACTCGTCCAACACCAGCCACCTGACGGAGATGTGCGCCGCGCGGCTGCCGACCTTCCACATCGAGGAGGCCGGCCACATCGAGAGCGGCTCGCGGATCCTGCACCTGCCGGTCGGGTCCCGGGTCCCGGTCGTGGACGAGGACTGGTGGCCGGCCGAGGTGACCGAGATCGGGATCACCGCCGGCGCCTCCACCCCGGACCGCGAGATCGGCCGCGTGATCGAGCGGCTGCTGCAGCTCCGTGGGATCGAGGACGCGGCGCCGGGCTAGCCCAGCCCGCGCTCGACCGCGGCCAGCGCGGCCTCGCACCGGGCGCGCGCGGCATCCAGCGACTCCGCGAGCCGGGCGGCCCAGTCGGCGCGCTCGGCTTCGTCGGGCAGGTCGGGGAGGTTGATCCGGACGTTCAGCGCCGCCCCCTCGGCCGCCGTCCGCGCGCACCAGGCGGCGACGCCGACATCCGACATCGCGGCCGCCATCCCCAGCGCGGCCGCGCGCCCGACCAGCGCGCCGAGCGCGGCCGCGGCCTCGACCACCGAGAGCGGGACTCGATCGCGCGGCGGGTCGCGGCCAGGATCGCGGCTTCGCGCGCGGCCTGCTGCGCGGGGGTCGCCTTCGGCAGGCGGCGCGCCGCGACGACCGCGTCGAACGCCGCGCTGTCGTCGTCGATCGCGACCAGCAGGCGGTCCTTGAGCGCCTGGGCCGCCGTGCCGAGCTCCTCGAGCGCAGCGCGCTTCGCCGCGTCGGCGCCGCCGTGGGTCAGCGCCGCGACCATCGAGGCCAGGCCCCCGGCCAGCGCGCCGGCCAGCGCGGAGACCGACCCACCACCCGGGGCGGGCGTCGAGCGCGACAGCTCGTCGGCGAAGCCCACCAGCGACAGCGCGCGCAGTCCGCGCTCGCGCGGGGCGAGCCGGTACTCGATCACGGCGCCGGCCGGATCGAACGGCTTGACGTCGTCGAGCCCCAGGCTCAGGCGGGCGGTGCGCACGAGGTCCGGCTCCGGCACCGCCGGAGTCCGGTCCTGGGCCGCCAGATAGTGGCGGCCGGCCGCGAGCAGCGCGTCGAGCGGGATCAGCCCCACCAGCTCCGAGCCCGTGACGCGCAGCCCGCGGGCCCGCGCCTCCTCGCGCACGGCCTCGAAGGCGGCGTGCGGCGGGGTGACGCCGAAGTCGAGCAGGTTGATCGAGACCTGGGCCCGCCCGAACTCCGGGATCGTCCAGCCGACGGCGCGGACCGCGGGCAGGCGGCCGGGCTTCATCACGTCGTTTCCGGCGGCGTCCTTCAGGAACTTGCCGTCCGGCCCGCGCGCCTTGCGCCCCTGCTCGCGGATCTCGAGCGCGATGTCGTGCGCCGGCTTCCGGTCGTCGGTGTTGAGATCGACGTTGTAGGCGATCAGGAACGGCCGCGCCCCGACGACGGTCGCGCCCGAGCGCGGGTTGAACTCGGCGCGGCCGAAGTCGGGCGTCCACTCGGGATCGGCCAGCTTCGCGGCCAGCCCCTCGTACTCGCCCTTGCGGACCTCGGCCAGCGACTGCCGCGCGGGTCGGGTCGCCGCCCGCTCGTAGAGGTAGACCGGGACGCCCAGCTCCTCCGCGATCCGCCGGCCGACGGTCCGCGCCAGCGCGACGCAGTCGTCCATCGTCGCGCCGCCGCCGACCGGCACGAACGGCACCACGTCGACCGCGCCGATCCGCGCGTGGGCGCCGGCGTGGGTCCGCATGTCGATCAGGCGCGTGGCGGCCGCGGCCAGCCGGAAGGCGGCGTCGCCCACGGCGTCGGGCGCGCCGACGAAGGTGTAGACGGTCCGGTTCGTCTCCGCGCCCGGGTCGACGTCGAGCAGCTTGACCCCGGGAACCTCGCGGACCGCCGCCGCGACGGCGTCGAGCACGGATCGGTCCCGCCCCTCGGAGATGTTCGGCACGCACTCGATCACTTTCACGGGCAGATCTCCTCCGCGCGGGCGATGGCGTCGGCGAGCAGTGCGCACGAGCGGACCGCCGCGACCCCCTCCTCGAGCGGGATCGGCGACGGCCGGCCGGAGGCCAGCGCGGCGACGAAGTCGCGCAGCACCTCGCGCACGGTCGGAACGGGCTCGGCCACCGCCAGCGGGCGGCGCGCGTGCCCCTCGAGCTCGAACAGGAAGCCGTGAACGAAATCGCCGACCAGCTGCCGCTCGCTCCCGGCGACCTCGATCCGGCCGCTGCGGCCCGAGCCGGCGCGGCTGTTGTCGAGCGTGGCGATCATGGAACCGGGGGCGAGCCGCAGGGTCGCGGCGAACAGGTCGTGGGTCGCGCGGTGGTGGACCCGGCGCCCGAGCGCCTGCGCGAAGGCGACCTCGGTCCCGGTCAGAAAGCGCAGCACGTCGATCCCGTGGACGCCGGTGTTGAGCACCGGCCCGCCCTCGGCCGGATCGTCCAGCCAGGGCCGGCCGGACCGCTCGAGGCGCTGGTTGAGCGCCAGCAGGTGCAGTTCGCCGGCGCGCGGCAGCGCGGCCGCCAGGGCGCGGATCACGCTGTTGTAGCGCAGCGTGTTGGCGACCATCGCCTCGATCCCGGCCTGGCGCGCGGCGGCGGCGGCGCGCTCCGCCTGGGCCACGGTCGGGGCCAGGGGCTTCTCGACCAGCACCGCCTTGTGCGCCGCCGCGGCCGCCTCGACCGCGCCGGGGTGGCTCGAAGGGGGGAGCGCCGCGACGACGACGTCCACGGCGGGGTCGGTGGCGAGGCCGGCGAGGGTGTCGTGGTAGGCCAGGCCGCGGACCCCCGCCCAGGCCCGCCCCTCGTCGTGGCGGCGGCGGTGGACCGCGACCAGCCGCGCCCCCGGAACGTCGCCGGCGAGCAGGTGCTGGGCGTAGCGGATGCCGTGGCGGCCGAGCCCGGCCAGCCCGATTCCGAGCGTCTCGTGCGGCATGGTTCGGTCCCGGCGCGTGATCCCGAGGGGGAGCGCGCCGGCACTTTACCACGCGGCTCCGCCGGTCCGGGGCAGCCGCGGGCTCAGCGCTTGAGCAGCCCCATCAGCGTCGTCGTGGCGCGGAAGAGCAGGCCCTGGTCCGGCTTCGCCGGGGCCGGTGCGCCGGAGCCGGCGGAATCGGCCGCCGCGCCGGAGCCGGCCGGAGGGACCGTCCCGGGGGCGGGGGCCGCGGCGGGCTTGGGCGGCTCGAGCCGGGACTTCACCCGGTCGGTCATCTCGACGAGGTAGCGCCGCCACGCCAGCATGCGCCGGGCCGCCTCGCGATCCGCTCCCTCGCTCTCGACCGCGCGCACCAGCGACTCTTCCGCCCGGGCATCGACCAGCGCGAGCGCGCGGCGGTCGTTCTCGAGCGCGCTCCGCTCGGCCAGCGGCAGATCGCGCCGCGCCAGCGAGCAGGCGGCCCAGATCTCGAGCAGCAGTGCATCCCCGGGCCTCGCCTGGAGTTCCTTCACCGCGCCGAGCAGCGAGATCGCGTCGTCGACCGGCGGCGGATCCTGGTGCGCGCCGCGCGCGGTCTCGCCCCGGGCGGCCCCGATCAGCCCGGCCACCGCGCGGGCCACCTCGGCCTCGGCGGCCAGCTCGAGCGGGTCGGGCAGCAGCGCGAGCGCCGCTTCGACCGCGTCGGCGCCGCGCGGAGTCGGGGCCGACTGCAGCACGAACCGGATCTCGCCCGCGACCTCGGCCAGGCGCGACCACTCGTGCGCGCGGGCCGCGAACGCGGTCGCGTCGATCTGTACCTCGGGCCCGAGCCGCTGCAGGCGGCGGGTCCGCTGCCGGACCGCAACGGCGCGTGTCAGCGCGTCGCGCATCGCCAGGTCTTGGACCTGGTTGCGCGCCACGAGCAGCCGCGCCAGGTCGCGGACCTCGGCCGGCCTGGGGTCGGGCCAGAGCCGGGCGCCGACCTGTTCGGAGAAGCTGATGCTCCCGACCGGAAGTTCGGCCAGCACCAGCTCGAGGGCCTCCTGCGCCGCGCTCTTGGCGCGTCCCATGGGGGCCGGCGTCTCCGCCGAGAGGGAGCCGACGGTAATCGTGCCCGGGGCCGCCGCGGCGCGGCGGGGCGGGCGCGGGAGCTCGTCGTCCCCGTCGGATGGCGCGCCGGGCGCGGCGGGGCGGGCGGGCGGCGCGCCGGGTCCGCCCGGGCGCGGCCCGGGCCGGAGCGGCCGCGGCGCCACGCCGGTGCCGATCGTCTCCTTCCAGTGCTTGTTCGAGTCGGTCATGCGTGTCCCCGTTTGAATGTCGTCGCCGGGGCGGCCCGGGGCAACCCGGGCTCTTTGGTACCATCCGGCGGGTGGGCCCGGTCTTCCTGATCCTGGTCGTCGTCTCCGTCCTGGCCGGGGCCTGGTCGGGGCGGATGCAGGAGCTGACCGAGGCCTCGCTCACGGGCGCGGCCCAGGCGGTCGAGCTGGCGATCGGCCTGGTCGGGACGATGACCCTCTGGCTCGGGCTGACCGAGGCGCTGCGCCGGGCCGGGCTGGTCGAGGCGCTGGCCCGCGCGCTGCAGCCGGTCTTCCGGCGCCTCTTCCCGTCGGTTCCCGACGGGCACCCGGCGCTTGGCGCGATGACCCTCAACATGGGGGCCAACCTGCTCGGCCTCTCCAACGCCGCGACGCCGTTCGGGATCGAGGCGATGCGGCAGCTCGACCGGCTCAACGGCCGGCCAGGGACGATCACCGACGCCCAGGCGCTGTTCCTGGCGATCAACACCGCCGGGGTCTCGCTGCTGCCGCTGGGGGCGATGGCGGTCCGCGCCCAGCTCGGCTCGAAGGACCCGGCGGGGATCATCGCGACGACGCTGGCCGCGACGATCCTGTCGACTGCGGCCGCGATCGCCGCCGCCCTGGCGCTGGCCCGGCTGCCGTCCTTCCGGCGCAGCGCGCCGCCGGCGGCGGAGCCCGCGGCAGCCGGCGACGGAAGCCGCGGAGGCGAGGGAAGCATCGCCGCCGCCGGCGCAGACGGCACCGAGGGGGCCCCGCCGCCCGCCGCCGCACCGCCGCGGCCGGAGGGGTGGCGCGTCGGGTCCGCGGCGGCGATCGGGCTGGCCGCGGCGGCCGGCGCGGGTCTCGCCCTGATGCGCGTCGCCGCGAGCGACGGGAACGCGGCGGCGTGGCGCTACGGCGTCTCCTGGCTGCCGCTGCCGCTGCTGATCCTGGCCGCCGTGCTCTACGCCTGGACGCGCCGGGTGCCGGTCTACGCCGCAGTCGTCGAGGGGGGGAAGGAGGGGTTCCAGGTCGCGCTGCGGATCATCCCCTTCATGGTCGCGATCCTGACCGTCGCCGCGATGTTCCGCGCCTCGGGCGCGCTGGCCGGCGTCGAGCGGCTGCTGGCCCCGCTCGCCGCACTGATCGGCTTCCCCGCGGAGGCGATCCCGATGGCGCTGATGCGCCCGCTCTCGGGCTCCGGCGCGCTCGCGATCATGAGCGACACGATGAAGGCGGCGGGCCCCGACAGCCTCGTCGGCTACCTCGTCTCGACGATCCAGGGCTCGAGCGAGACCACCTTCTACGTGCTCGCCGTCTACGGCGGGGCGGTCGGGCTGGCGCGCACGCGCCAGGCGATCCCGGCCTGCCTGGCGGGCGACCTGGCGGGAACGCTGGGGGCGCTGCTCGCGGTGCGGCTGCTTCTGGGCTGAGCCGCCCGGGTCGCGCGGCCCCGCCGCCGCGCAAAACCTATATTGCCGGGCGGAAGGTGCGAGAGATGGACCCCGTTCGCCGTCGTTCGCGAGCCGTCGCGCTCGCCCTGGGACTCGCTGCGGCCGCCGCCGCGGCCCCGGCCGCGCGCGCGGCGGAGGCGCCACCGCTCAGCGCGCTCGCCGAGCGGGCGCGCGGTTCGGTCGTGGAGATCCTCGGCGCGGTCGAGGGGAGCGACGAGACTTCGTACGGGACCGGCTTCGCCGTGCGCGAGAAGAACCTCGTGGTGACCAACGCCCACGTCGTGCGCGGGGTGAAGAAGCCGCTGGTCCGGACGCGCGACGGCGCGACCTACGCCTCGGTTCGCGTGCTCGAGAGCGATGACGCGCTCGACCTGGCCGTGCTGCGCGTGCTGGGCCTGGTGCTCGAGCCGCTGCCGCTCTCGGCCGAACCCCTGGCGCCGGTCGGGACCGAGGTCGTCGCGGTCGGCCACCCGCGCGGCTACGAATTCACGGTCTCGGCGGGGATCGTCTCGGCCACGCGGGCGCTCCAGGAGCGGGGGATCGAGATGCTCCAGACCACCGCGCCGATCAGCCCCGGCAGCTCCGGTGGCCCGCTGCTCGATCGCGCGGGCCGGGTCGTCGGGGTCTGCTCGCTGACGCTGGCCGAGGGACAGAACATCAACTTCGCGGTGCCGGCGCGCGAGGTCGGACCGTTCCTCGAGCGGGGCCTGGCGATCGAGCGGGCGCTGGCGGCCGGGCCGGGCGCCGACACGGCCGCGCTGCCGGCCGAAGGGCTGGCTCGGCTGGTGAGAAAGCACCGCGACGAGGGGGACCTGGTGCGAGCGGCCGAGCTGGCGCGCAGTTCGCTCGTGCGCCACCCGCGGAACCTCGCGCTGCTGCTGGAGGCGGCCGAAGTGGCCTGGTCGCAGGGGCGGCTTCCCGAGGTCAAGGCGCTGCTGGCGCAGATCGACGGCGTGAAGCCCGGCTACCCGCCGGCGCGCCAGATCGGGGGGGCGGTGGCGGCGCAGGACGGCGACTGCGAGCGCGCCGTGCGCGAGTCTCTGGCGGCGCTGGCGGCGGGGCTCGATCCGGCGCGCGCGGGCGAGGCGCACGCCGTGCTGGGGGAGTGCCTGGGCCGGCTGGGGCGACCGGGCGACGCGCTCTCCCACGTCGACCAGGCGCTGGCGATCGGCACGATCGCCGAGCTGCCGGACTACCACGCGCTGCGGGCGTTTCTGCTGCAGGCGCTGGGGAAGCCCGACGAGGCCGACCGCGCCGCGGTCGATGCGCTGGTCGCGGCGGGTTGGGATCCCGTCGTGGCGGCGGCGCTGCGCGAGCGCGGGTTGCCGCGGCTGGTCGAGGTCGTCTCGCAGCGCACCGTCCACGCCCCCGGCGGCGTGACGGTGGAAGGGGTCGTGCGCAACCGCGGACCCGTCGCGTTGCGCGAGGTCGAGTTGACGGCCGAGGGGACCGACGCCGCGGGCACGATCGTGGCGACGGGCTCGGCCAAGGCGGCGCCGGGCCGGCTCGTTCCCGGGCAGACCGGGTCGTTCCGGATCGCGCTCGGCGGTGCGGCGGACGCGGTCGAGGCGGTCTCGGTCCGGGTCGTCGACTTCCAGGGCCAGCCGTAGCTGTTCCTGCTTTATTCAATCGTCCTGTCGGCGGCGCTGGGCCGTGCCGGATACCGCGCGCCGTCGGCGCGACCGGGGGTACGGGCCGCGAGCTGGTGGCCCGGGCACTGGGCCGAGGGCTCGAAGTGACGGCCCTGGTCCGGGATCCGGCGACCGGGGTCTGCTGGTAGGCCTGCCGACCCGGCGGGGCGGTCGTCACCGCGCGCGGCGGGCCCGCTCGACCGCCGCGCGCCAGCGCGCCAGCCGCTCGGCGATCGCGCCCTCTTCTCCCGCTCCAGACGGCTCGTAGAAGCGCGTCCCCGCCAGCTCGGCCGGAAGGTAGTCGACCGGCGCGTGGTGGCCGGGTTCGTCGTGCGGGTAGCGGTAGCCCGCGCCGGCGCCGAGCTGCTGCGAGAGCGGGGCCGAGGCGTCGCGCAGCGCGGGCGGGATCGGCAGGTTGCCGCGCTCGCGAGCGGCGTCGGCCGCCGCGTCGCGGGCGGCGATCACGCTGTTCGACTTGGGCGCCGTAGCGAGGTAGAGCGCGGCCTCGGCCAGCGGCAGCGTCCCCTCCGGCAGGCCGAGCCGCTCGAAGGCCTGCGCGGCCGCGAGCGCGACCGACAGCGCCCGCGGGTCGGCCAGGCCGACGTCCTCGGCCGCGAAGATCAGCATCCGCCGTGCCGGGAAGAGCGGATCCTCGCCCGACTCGACCATCCGCATGAGGTAGTAGACGGCGGCGTCGGGGTCCGAGCCGCGCAGCGACTTGATGAAGGCCGAGGCCAGATCGTAGTGCTGGTCCCCCTGCCGGTCGGCGCGCAGCAGGCGCTGCTGCGCGGCCAGCCGCACGTCGTCCAGCGTCAGCTCGGCCGGGGCGGCGCCGTCCGTGCCGCGCGCCGCCGCCAGAGCGGCGGCGATTTCGAGCGTGGTCAGGGCGCGCCGCGCGTCGCCGTCGGCCTCGGCCGCGATCGCGTGACGGACCGCGTCGCCGGCGCGCGCCGCGCCGGCCAGGCCACGCGTGGCGTCGTCGAGCGCGCGGGTCACGATCGCCGCCAGCGCCGCCTCGTCGAGCGGCCGCAGCACGAGCACGCGGCAGCGCGAGACGAGCGGCGCGACCACGGTATGCGCGGGGTTCTCGGTCGTCGCGCCGATCAGCGTGATCGTCCCGTCCTCGACGTGCGGCAGCAGCGCGTCCTGCTGGCCCCGGTGGAAGCGGTGGATCTCGTCCAGGAAGAGCAGCGCGCGCCGCCGCGCGCGGCGCAGCTTGCGCGCCCCCTCGACGACCTGGCGCACGTCCGCGACGCCTGAGCTGACCGCCGAGAGCGCGAAGAACTCGTACCCGGCTTCCGCCGCGAGCAACCGCGCCAGCGTGGTCTTGCCCGAGCCGGGCGGTCCCCAGAGGATCAGCGAGGGCAGCCGGTGCGCGGCGACCGAGCGGCGCAGGAACCCCTCGGGCCCCGTCAGGTGCGGCTGGCCCACGACCTCGTCCAGCGCGCGCGGGCGCATCCGCTCGGCGAGCGGCGCGTCCGCTGCGTCGACCGGCCCGGCCGGCCCCGCCGGCAGGTCGTCGCCCGGGAAGAGCGTCCCGCTCACGGCCCCTCCAGCCCGGGCAGCGTGACGAGCGGGCGGCCCTGCCGCACGCCCGCGCCCGAGAGCAGCACGACGACGGGCCCCGCGCCCTCCAGGACTGCCGGCGCCGCGCGGCCGAGCAGGAATGCGACGGGCAGGGCGGCGGTCGGCTCGACCCGCAGGCCCGCGCTCCAGAGCAGGCGCAGCGCACGCTCGATCGAGGACTCGTCCACGGCGACCGCCGCGCCGCCGGTGGCGTGGACGGCCTCGAGCAGTTCGATCGCGCGGGCCGGGCGCGGCACGACCGCCCCTTCCGCGAGGCTCGGCTGGGGCTGGGCCCACGCCGCGGCGTCGTCGGCCCCGTCGCGGAAGGCGCGCGCCAGCGGCGCGCAGCCGGCGGGCTGGACCGCGACCAGGCGCGGCGGCGTCCCGCCTCCCGCGGCGGCCAGCACGCGGAACCCGGCGTGCACGCCGGCGAGGTACCCGCCCTGTCCGGCGGCCGCGATCACCGCCCCGGGCAGCCCGCCAAGGGCCTCCGCGACGTCGAAGGCCGCGGTCGCCGCGCCGGCGGTGAAGAGCGGCTGCGCCGCGTGCGAGGCGTAGGTCACGCCCGGCCCGCGCGCGGCCAGCGCCGCGTCCGTCGCGCGTTCGCGCGTCCCCTCGATCTCGATCAGCTCCGCCCCGGCGCTCCGGATCAGCTCCTTCTTCACCGCCGTCGCGGTGGCCGGGACGAAGACCCGCAGCGACAGCCCCGCGGCGCGCGCGTGGGCGGCGAGCGACAGCCCGGCGTTCCCCGAGGAGTCCTCGATCAGCTCGCGCCGCCCCGACGCGGCCAGCGCCGCGACCAGGAAGGCCGATCCGCGGTCCTTCCACGAGCCGGTCGGCAGGAGGTCGTCGCGCAGCGCGAAGACCCCCGCGGGCAGCCCCGGAAGCGCCAGCGGCTCCAGCGCGGGGAAGGGCCCCTCGCCCAGCACCAGCGGCGCGACCCCGTCGAGGAAGGGAAACGCGCGGCGCCAGCGCCAGGGCGAGGTACCGGCTGGTCCGCGCGCGGCCGGCTCGCCCGGCGGCGCAAGCTGCGGCGCGCGCGCGACCCCGCCGCAGGGGCAGAACGGGTCGTCGGGGAGGAGCGGCCGCGGCCGCCCGCAGCGGGTGCAGGGCGGGGAGGGAAGCGTCATGCGCCGCCGGAGCCGGGGCCCGCGGAGGCGAGGTCGGCGACCACCCGCTCCGCGGCGGCGCGCGGGTCGCCGGCCTGGACGATCGGGCGCCCGACCACGACGTGGCTCGCCCCGCCACGCACCGCTTCGGCCGGCGTCGCGACGCGGGCCTGGTCGCCGTGCGCCTCGCCCGGCAGGCGGATCCCGGGCGTCACCAGCCAGAAGCCGTCCCCCAGCTCGCGCCGCAGCCGCGGCGCCTCGAGCGCGCTGGCCACCAGCCCGTCGGCGCCGGCCTCCAGCGCCAGCCGCGCCAGCCGCAGCGCGTTGACCTCCGGGCTGTCGGAGGCCAGCCCCAGCGCGGCCAGGCTCGCCGCGTCGTGCGAGGTCAGGACCGTCACCGCCAGCAGCTGCGGCCGGGCCGCGCCGCAGCTTTCCGCCGCCTCGCGCGCCGCGGCGACCATCTCGCGCCCGCCCAGCGCGTGCAGCGTGGTGAACCGCACGCCGAGCGTTCCGGCCGAGCGCACCGCCGCCGCGGCGGTGCGCGGAATGTCGTGGATCTTCAGGTCGAGGAAGATCGCCGCCCCGCCGGTTCGCGCCGCTTCGACCGCGGCCGGCCCGTGCGCGACGAACTGCTCCAGCCCCACCTTGAAGACGCCGACCTGGCCGGACAGCGTCGTCGCCAGCGCGCGCGCTCCACCCAGGTCCGGCACGTCGAGTGCCACGACCAGCCGATCGACCGGGTTCATGCCTGGTTCCCCCTGACCGCCCCGACGAGCTCGTTGACGTCGGCGATCCCGTGTGCGGCGCACCAGGCCGCGAGGTCGCCGACGATCCGCATCGCCACGCCGGGATCGTTGAAGTTGGCGGTGCCGACCTGCACCGCGCGCGCGCCGGCGAGCAGGAACTCGACCACGTCGCGCGCGTTGACGATCCCGCCCATCCCGACGATCGGAATCTTCACCGCCCGGTACACCTGGTGGACCATCGCGATCGCCACCGGGCGGATCGCCGGGCCCGACAGCCCCCCGCTCCCGCGGTGCAGCACGGGCCGCCGGCGCTCGACGTCGATCACCATCCCGACCAGCGTGTTGATCAGCGAGACCGCGTCCGCGCCGCCCGCCTCGGCGGCCAGCGCCGTCTCGGCGATGCTGCTGACATTCGGCGTCAGCTTGACCCACAGCGGCTGGCGCGTGATCGCGCGCGCGTCGCGGGTGATCGACTCGATCGCGCGGGGCGAGCGTCCCAGCTCGAGCCCGCCTTCCTTGACGTTCGGGCAGGAGAGGTTCAGCTCGACCGCGGCGACGCCGCTCTCGGGCGCCAGCTTCTCGACGACATGGAGCAGGTCCTCCTCGCACTGGCCGTAGACGTTGACGACCGTGGCCACGCCGCGCTCGCGCAGCGCGGGCAGCTTCTCCTCGAGGAAGCGGTCGACTCCGACGTTCTGCAGGCCGATCGCGTTGAGCATGCCCGACGGCGTCTCGACCAGCCGCGGCGGCGGGTTGCCCGCCCGCGGCCGGGGCGAGATCCCCTTGACCACGACCCCGCCGAGCCGGTTGAGGTCCAGGTAGGGCTCGAACTCCAGCCCGTACCCGAAGGTCCCGCTCGCGGTCAGCACCGGGTTGCGCAGCGTCAACCCCCCGCCGACCGCGACTTCCAGCTTCACCCCCGCGCTCACAGCACGATCTCCCGCGCGTCGAACACCGGCCCCTCGGTGCAGACCCTGACGAAGCGGTCGAAGTCGCTCTCCGGCTCGCGCTTCTCCACGACGCAGCCCAGGCAGACGCCGAAGCCGCAGGCCATCGTCTCTTCCATCGCGACCTGGCAGGGGACGCCGCGCGCCAGGCACAGTTCGGCCACCGCGCGCAGCATCGCGTGCGGCCCGCAGGCCATCACCAGCCGCCGCCGCCCGGGGTCGGCGTCGAGGTGCGCCGCCAGCGGCGCGGTCACGAAGCCGCGCTGGCCGTGCGAGCCGTCCTCGGTCGCGGTCACGACGCGGCCGGCGTGGGACTCGAACCAGTCGAGCAGCGTCAGGTCGGCCCGGCCGCGTCCGCCGAAGAAGAGTGTGGTTCGCGCTGCACGCGGGCCGAGTTCCTGCAGCAGCAGCGGGAAGATCGCGTTGCCGATCCCGCCCGCGACCAGCAGCAGTTCGGTCTCGTCGCCGCCGCCCCCTTCGAGCGCCGGGTCGGGCAGCCAGAAGCCCCGGCCGAGCGGTCCCAGGAGCGCCAGGCGGTCGCCCGGCTGGAGTCGGCTGAAGAGCGTGGTACCGCGTCCGATCACCTTGTAAAGCAGGCCGATCGAGGCCGGCTCGCCGCCACCCGGCTCGGGCGAGACGAGCGCGACCGAGAAGGGGCGGCGGATCAGCATCTGGTCGATGTCGGTCAGCCCGATCATCACGAACTGCCCGGCCCGGATCTCGCGGGCGATCTCCGGCGCGGCGAGGGTGAGGAGGTGGTAGCCGGCGCCGAGATCCTCCTGGCGCTCGACGGCAGCGGTCAGGTTGTAGGGCATGGCGGGATATTACCAGCTATCCTCCGCCCGGCACCGCCGATGAAGCTGAAGCGCCGCATCGCCGAGGGCTTCCGGCCCTTCCTCTGGCTGCTCGCCGACGCGGCGGTCGTGGGGGCGATCGCGTGGCCCGCGGCCGCGCTGCTGCTGTTTCTCGTCAACCCCGAGCTGCCGTTCACGCCCGCCGGGTTCTTCGCGACGATGGTCGCGATCCTGCCCCAGGCCCTCCTGGTCTTCGTGCTCGCCGGGCCGCTGCTGGTGCTGGTCGGCAACGCCTTCGCGGTCGGGCGCTCCTCGACGCGCGGGCTGCGGATCCGGCACGTCGCGCGCTTCGCCTTCCTCGACGCGTTCCTGCTCTGGCTCGCCGCGTTCGACCAGTGGCGCGTCACCGGGCCGCTGCTCCCCGACGCCACCCGGGCCGCGCTGGCGATCACGGTGAGCGCGCTCGGCGCGGCCTGGGTGATCGCGCTGGCGCTGGTCGTGATGGACCTGCGTCGCCCGGGGTCGGTGCGGGCGCCGTGGCTGGCGGCGCTGGCGGTCGCGGTGCTGGTGGCGCTGGCCGGCGCCGGGGACATGCGGCGGGTCCGCTTCCCCGACCCGGTCCCGATCGACGTGCGCGGCTTCGCGGCCGACCGGCCATTGATCCTGTTCGAGGTGCCGGGGTTGTCGCTCGAGATGCTCGAAGGGTACGCCGAGCGCGGCACCGCGCCGGCGCTCGAGACGCTGCTCAAGTCCGGCACCGTGATGACGGTCGACGGGGGGATCGTCGAGGAGCCGCTGGCGCTGCACGCGACGCTGATCACCGGCCGCGGCCCGGAACAGCACCGCCTGCTCGCGCCGTTGCGTTACCGCCCGCGCCTCGGCGGCGGCGGCGTCTCGTTCGGGATCCTGCCGCGCGGGCTGCTGTTCTGGCCCTCGCTGCAGCTGGGGCTCTGGGAGGCGGTGCCGGTCACGGGCGGCTCGCTGCGTGCCGTTTCCATCTCCGGCGTGGCCCGCGCGCTGGGTCTGCCCGTGGCGCTCGTCGGCGACCCGCTCGCCGGGCGGCCGCCCAACGTCGAGTCGGTGATCGTTCCGCCCGACGCGCTGCGTGCGGGCGAGCGGATCGCGCTCGGCCCGGCGGGCAGCGTGACCTGCGCTTCCGCGGGGCCGCTGGGCGAGCGCTTCTTCGACCCGCCCGCCGCCGAGCTGCCGGGCACCCGCGCGCTCGAGGCGCTGGTGCGGGGTGCGATGGAGGCCGATCTCTGCGCGCTGGAGGCGGGCCGGGCGCTGCTGGCGACGGGGCGCTTCGCGCTGGTCCACGTCCGGCTGGGGGGGCTCGAGCGCGTGGCCCGCCAGTTTGCGGGGTGGCAGCCGGGGAGCGCGGCGCGCGGCGCGTCGGACCGGGAGCTCGAGGCCTACGGCCGCGCGCTGGCCCGCTACGTCCGGCAGCTGGACCCCGCGGGCGGCGCGCTCGCCTCGGCCGGCCCGCCCGGCGCGCTCGTTGCGCTGGTCTCGCCGCACGGCGTCGTGCCGCGCCAGGACCTGGGCCGGTTGCTCGAGGCGCTCGCCGGCGTTTCGCGCCCGACCGCGAGCACCGACGGCCCGCCCCCCGGCGCGCTCGTCCTGGCGGGCGAGGGGGTGGTTCCCGAGGGACACCGCGCCGGGGCGATCGCGCTGGAGTCGGTCCTGCCGACGCTGCTCTGGGGCGCCGGTCTGCCGGCCGCGGCCGACATGGGGCCGATCGCGATCCAGGCCTTCACGCCCGAGTACGTCGCCACGCACCCGGTGATCGGCGTTCCCAGCTACGGGAAGCGGCGTTAGCCCGGCCGTTCATGGAGGATCCGGGCTGGCCCGGCCGCGACACCCCCCTTTGGACAGCGCGCGGGGGAGGCGATAGTCTCCCCCGACTCGCGCCCGGAACGGTCCGCCGGGACGCGTGGCGGAGGCCGGATGAGCGTCGGCACCGTTCTGATGAACGCCGAGGAGATCGACGGCGCGCTGGCGCGCCTCGCGCACCAGATCATGGAGGTCGCGGGCGAGGCGGGCAGCGTGGTCCTGGTCGGGATCCACACCCGCGGCGTGCCGCTGGCGCGCCGCCTGGCGCGCAAGATCGCGGCGGCCGGGCGCGAGGAACCGGCGGTCGGGATCCTCGACATCAACCTCTACCGCGACGACCTGTCGCAGACCTTCGACCACCCGATCGTGCGCCGCACCGACGTCCCGCTGCCGCTCTCCGGCAAGCGGATCGTGCTGGTCGACGACGTGCTCTACACCGGGCGCACGATCCGCGCCGCGATGGACGCGCTGACCGACCTCGGCCGGCCGCGCGCGGTCAAGCTGGCGGTGCTGATCGACCGCGGCGGTCGCGAGCTGCCGATCCACGCCGACTTCGTCGGGCGGACCTTTATGGTCGGGCCCGACCAGCTGGTCGACGTGCAGCTTGGCGAGACCGACGGAACGAACGACCGGGTCGTGCTCCGGACCCACGAGCCGCGGCCGGCGCCGAAGACCGAGCCGCCGGCCGCGCGCCCACCGGCCCGGGGCCGGGCCAAGCCGGCGCCGAAGAAGAAGAAGCCCGCCGCGCGCCGGGCCAAGGCGGGGCGGAAGAGGGGCCGGCCGATGAAGCTGCGCAGCCGTCACCTGCTCGGGATCGCCGAACTCGAGCCGGACGAGATCCTCGCGATCCTGGACACCGCCGAGAGCTTCGCCGAGGTCGGGGGGCGGGAGATCAAGAAGGTCCCGGCGCTGCGGGGCCGGACGGTGATCAACTTCTTCGTCGAGCCCTCGACCCGGACCCGGACCTCGTTCGAGGTTGCGGAAAAGCGCCTCTCGGCCGACACGCTGGGGATCACCGCCGCGGCCAGCTCGCTGGTCAAGGGCGAGACGCTGCTGGACACGGTCCGCAACCTCGAGGCGATGAGCCCGGACTTCATCGTGATGCGCCACCCCGAGCCGGGGGCGCACGAGCTGCTGACGCGGATCTGCCGCTCCTCGGTGATCAATGCCGGCGACGGCGGGCACGAGCACCCGACGCAGGCGCTGCTCGACGCGATGACGATGCGCCAGCGCTTCGGCCGGCTCTCGGGGCTGAAGGTCGTGATCCTGGGCGACGTCAAGCACAGCCGGGTCGCGCGCTCCAACATCCAGCTGCTGACGAAGATGGGCTCGACCGTGGTCGCCTGCGGCCCGCCCACGCTGATCCCGGTGGGGATCGAGAAGATGGGCGCGAAGGTCAGCTACCACCCCGACGCGGCGATCGAGGATGCCGACGTGGTGATGGTGCTGAGGATGCAGCTCGAACGGATGAAGACCGGCTACGTCCCCAGCCTGCGGGAGTACGCGCGGCTCTACGCGCTGACCCCCGAGCGGCTGGAGCGGGCGCGGCCGGAGGCGATCGTGATGCACCCCGGGCCGATGAACCGCGGGGTCGAGATCGACGGCGGGCTGGCCGACGGGCCGCGCTCGGTGATCCTCGACCAGGTGACCAACGGCGTCGCGGTCCGGATGGCGGTCCTCTATCTGCTGGCGGGAGGCGAGCGTGAAGACGCTGTTGCTGCGACGGGCGCGGGTCGTTGACCCGGCAGGCGGGATCGACGGGGTCCGCGACGTCCTGATCGAGGGGGGCCGGATCCTCAAGGTCGCGCAGCGGATCCAGCGGCGCGACGGGCAGGCGATCGACCTCGACGGGCTGGTGCTCTGCCCCGGCTTCATCGACATGCACGTCCACCTGCGCGAGCCCGGCCAGGAGTGGAAGGAGACGGTCGCCAGCGGCACCGCGGCCGCTGCCGTGGGCGGCTTCACAGCGGTTGCGGCGATGGCCAACACCGACCCGGTCAACGATTCGCGCGCCGTGACCGAGCTGATCGTCGCCGAGGCGAAGCGGCACGGCTCGGTCCGGGTCTACCCGGTCGGTGCGCTCAGCAAGAAGCTGGAAGGGAAGGAGCTGGCCGACGTCGGCGAGATGGTCGAAGCCGGCGCGGTCGCGATCTCCGACGACGGGCGCCCGGTGATGGACCCGTCGCTGATGCGGCGCGCGCTCGAGTACGCCCAGGCCTTCGGGGTCCCGGTCCTGGCGCACGAGATGGACGACGCGCTCTGCGCCGGCGGCGTGATGCACGAGGGGGCGGTCTCGACGCGCCTCGGACTGCCGGGGATGCCGCCCGCCGCCGAAGAGACGATGATCGCGCGCGACCTGCTGCTGGCCGAGGACACCGGGGGGCGGCTGCACATCCAGCACCTGACGACCGGCCGCGGTCTGGCGCTGATCCGGCTGGGCCGGCGGCGCGGGATCCAGGTCACCTGCGAGGTCACGCCGCACCACCTGACGCTGACCGACGAGGCGCTCGTCCGCTACGACACCAACCTGAAGATGAACCCGCCGCTGCGGCCCGAGGGGGACCGGACGGCCCTGGTGCGCGGGCTGAAGGACGGCGTCGTCGACGCGATCGGGACCGACCACGCGCCGCACCACCACGACGAGAAGTGGGTCGAGTTCGCGCGCGCGCCGTTCGGGATCATCGGGCTCGAGACCGCGATCCCGGTGCTGTTGACGAAGCTGGTCCACGAGGGGGGGCTGGCGCTGCCGCGCTTCGTCGAGCTGCTGACCGCCGGGCCGGCGCGGGCGCTCGGCGTCGCGGGCGGCAGCCTGGCGCCGGGGGAGATCGCGGACCTCACCGTGCTCGACCTGGGGCGCGAGGGGGTGATCGACCCGGACGCCTTCCGGAGCCGGTCGCGCAACACCCCGTGGGGCGGGTTCGCGTACCGGGGCCAGGCTGTGATGACGATCGTCGGCGGCCGCGTCGTCCACGACGCGCGCTGACGGAGAGACACAGGCCGGCGAAGAGACCCTGCCGGCGCCAGGAGAGCGTTCGATGCCTGCGATCACCGAGACCAACCTCCCGGGGCTGCCCCTGCTCTCGCGCGGCAAGGTGCGCGACATCTACGACCTCGGCGACCGGCTGCTGCTGATCGCCACCGACCGGATCTCGGCCTTCGACGTCGTGCTGCCGCAGCCGATCCCAGACAAGGGGAAGGTCCTGAACCAGCTCAGCGCCTTCTGGTTCGGCTGGTCGGCGCCGCTCGTCGGCAACCACCTCGTCAGCGCCGATGCCGCGGATTTCCCGGCCGCGCTGCAGCCGTTCCGGCCGGTGCTCGAGGGCCGTTCGTCGCTGGTCCGCAAGGCGGCGATGTTCCCGGTCGAGTGCGTCGCGCGCGGCTACCTCTCCGGTTCGGGCTGGAAGGAGTACCAGCAGACCGGGACGGTCTGCGGGATCCGTCTGCCGGCGGGCCTGAAGGAATCGGACAAGCTTCCCGAGCCGATCTTCACCCCGGCCACCAAGGAAGAGACCGGCCACGACATCAACATCTCGTTCGAACAGGCCGCGTCGATCGTCGGCAACGAGGCCGCCGCCGAACTGCGCCGGCTGACGCTCGAGATCTACTCGCGCGCTGCCGCCTACGCCGCCGCGCGCGGGATCGTGATCGCCGACACGAAGTTCGAGTTCGGTGTGATCGACGGGAAGATCGCGATCTGCGACGAGATGCTCACCCCCGACTCGTCGCGCTTCTGGCCGGCCGACCGCTTCGCCCCGGGCGGGCCGCAACCCTCGTTCGACAAGCAGTTCGTGCGCGACTTCCTGGAGTCGATCCGCTGGGACAAGAACCCGCCCGCGCCGGATCTCCCGGCCGACGTGATCGCCGGGACGCGGGCGCGCTACGTCGAGGCCCTGGAGATCCTGTCGGGGCGGGGGCTGCGCTGACGGGCCGCCAGCCCGGGCCGCAGGCCGAGCGGGCGCTGGGCCAGGCCGCCAGGCCCCCGGGCCCCGCGACGGCCGCGCGCCGTGTGGCGTAGGCTGACCCCGCGCGCCGGCGCAACCTTCCGCGCGCGCCCTCCGTATCACGGGGTGAGCCGATGTCTCCACCGAGCCTGCCGCCGCCGGACGAATCGCTGGTCGAGCGGAGCCTCGCGGGAGACGAGGACGCGTTCGGAGCCCTCGTGAGCCGCTACCAGGGATATGTCGCCGCCGTCGCCGCGCGGACCGGGGTCCGCCCGGCCGACCTGGACGACGCCGTCAGCGGCGTCTTCCTGAAGGTCTGGCGCAGCCTGCACCAGTACCGGCCGGGAACGCCCTTCGCGACCTGGCTCTACCGGATCACCGTGAACCACGCCTTCGACGAGCACCGCCGGACCCGCCACGAGCGGGCCCACGGCGAGCTCCCCGACGAGCTCCGGGACCCGCGCCCCGGCGGCACGGAGCGGCTGCTGGGCGACGAGCGCGCCCTGCTGGTCCGCGAAGCGCTGGCGGAACTGGACCCGCTCTACCGGGCCGCGCTCTTCGCGGTCTACGTCGAGGGGCGGACGATCGAGGCGACGGCGGCCGCGCTGGGGGTTCCCGAGGGGACGGTCAAGGCGCGGCTGCACCGGGGACGCCACCTGCTCGCGGACCGGCTGCGGCGGCGTCACCCCGGCCACTTCGGAGGCTGACGGATGCGCTGCGCGACCGCGGGGAAGCTGGTCAGCGAGCGGCGCGGCCGCCCGGGCGGGGGGCCGCTCCCGGTGCTCGAGGCCGAGCTGGCGCAGCACCTCGCCGGCTGCCCGGCCTGCGCCGCGGACGCCGCATTCGAGGCCAGCCTTGCCGGTCTGCTGGCCGCGGTGCCGGCCGCGCCGGCGCGAACGGTGGACGTCCGGGCCCGGGTGCTGGTCGCACTCGTCTCGGAACCGCCGGTCGACCGGCGCGCGGTGAGCCCGCGGCAACTGCTCGCCGGCGCCGCCGTGGCGGGCGGCGTGGTCGCCGCGCTGGGCCTCGCCGCGGCCTGGGCGGGCCCGGCGCTGGTCGACCGGGTGGGAGACGGCGGCCTGGTCGCGCAGCTCGGCAAGGCCCTCGCGCAGGGCGCGCGCGCGCTGCGCGGGCTCGGGTGGGCGGGGGTCGAGACGCTGCGCGCGCTGGCGACGGCGGCGGCCGAGGCGTTGGGCGCGGTCCCCGCGCTGCGGCGCGCGTGGAGCCTCGGTTTCGCCGTGATCGGCCACCTCGCCCTGGCCTCGATGCTCCTGCTCTCCGCCTGGTGGATCGGGCGCGACATCCTGCGGCCGGCCCGGCGGGCCGCTCGCGAGGAGACCTTCC
The DNA here is from genome assembly GCA_963702545.1 of uncultured Acidobacteriota bacterium. Taxonomy (GTDB): domain Bacteria; phylum Acidobacteriota; class Polarisedimenticolia; order J045; family J045; genus JALOKP01. The sequence continues at coordinate 50,960 of CAVPDB010000017.1, forward strand.
GATGACCCGTACGGCCCTCGTCCTGTTGCTCCTCGCCGCCGGCCTGCCGGCCCTCGCCCAACCCGCGGATCCGCCGCCTTCGCCCGCGGCCGCGCCCGAGACGGGCCCCTCCGCCGTCACGGAGCCGCCAGCGGACGAGCGCCGGTACGCCGGCGACAAGGTCGCGGTGCTGACGGCGATCGAAGTCCCGGCGGACGAGGTCGTGCAGGGCGACGTCGTCTGCATCGGCGGGACCGCCGTCGTCGCGGGCCGTGTGACCGGCGACATGGTCGTGGTCGGCGGGACGGCGGAGCTGACCGGCGCGGTGGAGGGGGAACTGGTCGCGGTCGGGTCGAACGTCTCGTTCGGACCGGACGCCTCGGTCGGCGACGACGTCGTGACGGTCGGCAGCGCGATCGACGACGGCGGGCTGGAGTTCGGGGGCGAGCGGGTCAATGTCGTCCCGGTCTTCGGCATCCCGACCGCCAGCGGAGCGTTCGGGGTCGTCGCCTCGCTCCTGGGCTGGATGGCGCTGCTGCGGGTCTTCCTGGTCTTCGTCGTGATCCTCGCCTTCCTGGCGCTCGCGCCGCGCCAGGTCCTCGAGCTGAGCGAGCGGCTGCGCTCCGGCTACATCCGGGCGCTGTTCGTCGGGCTGGTCGCGCACGCGGCGATGGCCGTCCTGACCCTGCTGCTGGCGATCACCGTGATCGGCCTGCCCGTGCTGCTGGTCCTGGCGGCCTCGTTCTGGGTGCTGCGGATCCTGGGCCGTGCCGCGCTGTTCCACGCGCTGGGCTCCGGCCTCGGGCGCGGGATCTCGCGGGAGATGTCGCTCGTCGGTGCGACGCTGCTCGGCTTCGTCCCCTGGGCGCTGCTGGTCGTGCTGCCGCTCTTCTTCGGCTTCGTCGGGCTGATCGTCGCGGTCGCGGTGCGGATGGTGCTCAAGGTGCTGGTCGACTGCCCGGCGATCGGCTGCGTGCTGGAGTGGCTGCTGGACGAGCGCCGGGCGCGCCGCGCGGCGGCGGTCCCGCCGCCCCCTCCGGCCCCTCCCGTCGTGCCGGTCACGGCCTAGCCTGGCGGCCGGAGCGCCCGATCGCGCCGCGCGCCGCGGCTCAGATCAGCGCCGAGAGGGCCTCGCAGGCGGCGGCGAAGGGGCGCGGGCCGGTCGGACGGTCGCGCCCGCCGGGGAAGCGTAAGAAGAGCGCATCGAGCCGCCTCAGCGCCCCCGCGACGCGGTCCTCCGGCAGGTCCCCGGCCGCGATCCGGCGCGCGATCTCGTCGCGCGCCCGGCGCGAGGCGTCCAGGCCGCGGCAGAACAGCGCGAGGTCGCAGCCGGCCTCCAGCGCGCGCCAGGCCCGCTCCGCCGGCCCCGCGCCGGAAGCGACCGCGCCCATCTCCAGGTCGTCGCTGATCACGAGGCCGTCGAAGCCGATCCGCCCGCGGAGCCAGCCGGTGACCAGCGTCCGGCTGAAGGTCGCGGGACGCGGCGCGTCGCCGTCGACCGCCGGGTAGTGCGCGTGCGCGGTCATCACCATCGGCGCCTCGGTCGCGAGCGTGCGGTAGGGGAGGAGGTGCTGCTCCCACAGGTCCTCCGCCGACAGCGGCGAGGTCGCGAGCGCGAGGTGGGTGTCCAGGTCGCTTCCGCCGAGCCCGGGGAAGTGCTTGAGGCAGCCCGCGATCCCGGCCTGCCCGAGCCCCGCCAGGACCGCCTCGGCGATCGCGGCGACCGGCTCGGCCTGCGCGCCGAACGAGCGGTCTCCGATCGCGTTGAGGCCGGGCCCGTCGTCGAGGTCGACGATCGGATGGAAGTCGACGTCGAATCCGAGCGCGCCGAGCGCCTGTCCCACCGCGGCCCAGACCGCCCGGATCCGGCCGGCGCCCCAGCCGGCCTGGACGCGGCCGGGCGGGAGCCGGTGGAACAGCGGGTCGATCTCGCGCAGCCGGTTGACCCGGCCCCCTTCCTGGTCCAGGGCCAGGAAGAGCGGCGCGGTCGACGACTCCCGGATGCCGGCGATCAGGTCGGCAGTCTGGGCGGGGGAGCGGAGATTCCGGGCGAACAGGATCGCGCCCGCCGGCCGGAGTTCTGCCAGCGCGACGGCCTCGTCGCGCAGCAGTTCAGGCCCCGGGAGGGCCGCGACGAGCATCCTCCCGGCGCTCTGCGGGTCGGTGACGGCTGGGCTCATGGCGCGATTGTCGGGAGCCGGGGCGGGGGCGTCAACGCGGCAGGCCGGACCCGGCCGCCCGGCCGTCGGAGAGGAAAGTCCGGCCGGACGGCGGTCGCTCCCCGCCCCCGCGCCTTCAGCAAGTCCCTCTCCGACAACCGGTTTGCAGGTCTTCGCGGCCGTTTTCCGCCGTCCGCGGGCAAGCGGAACCGCTTGCCGGAGGCGCCGATCGGGGTTATGTTGCCCCTCGATTTTTCGCCTTCCTGACCAGTAAAACGACGACGAGGGCCCCGCGTGCTCTTCCGCCGCCAGTTCACGATCATGATCCTGCCGGACGCCCACCTCAGGCTGCGTCGGCTTCACCTTCGGGGGGCCCATTTTCTGTGGGCGCTCGCCGTGCTCGGCATCGTGGGCGGCCTGGCCGCCAGCGCGCCGCTGCTGGGGCTCTGGGCCGGGCAGCTCTCGGGCCAGCTCGCCGAGGTGAGGGAAGAGCGCGACCGGCTCGCCGAGCGCTCCCAGGAAGTCGAGGCGACGCTGGCCGACCTGCGCCGCAAGGTCGACAAGTTCGAGCGCCGCACCGAGAAGATGGCATCGCTCGCCGGGCTGAACATGCCCAGCCTCGCGCACGGCGGCCTCGGCCAGCCGGACGGCGTCGCGAACATGGCGCCGACGCTGCGCGCCGACGTGCTGAAGAGCGAAGCCGACGACCTGTCGGATCGCAGCGCGCTGCTCGAGCGGCGGCTCGACGTGGTCGAGCAGGAGTTGACCCAGCGCTCCGAGCGACTGGCGCGGATGCCGTCGCTGCTGCCCGTGCCCGGCCTGATCGGCGGCGGGTTCGGCTGGCGCCGCGATCCCTTCACCGGCGCGAAGCAGTTCCACCGCGGCGTCGACGTCTCCGCGCCGACCGGGACCCCGGTCTTCGCGCCCGCCGACGGGATCGTGGTCGCTTCGGAACGCGAGAGCGGCTACGGCAACGTCCTGACGATCAGCCACGGCGATGGGATGGTCACGCGCTACGGCCACCTTTCCGCCTTCAAGGCGAAGCCGGGGCAGGAGGTTCGCCGCGGCGACGCGATCGCGCTGGTGGGAAGCTCCGGCCGCTCCACCGGGCCGCACCTGCACTACGAGGTGCTGCTCGAGGGGCGGCAGGTCGACCCGATGGCCTACGTCCTCGACGAGGGCGCCGGCTTCTGAGCCGCGGCCCCACGCGCTCCGCGCGGCGCTGAGCCCCCGTCCGGCCGCCCCTCGGGGCGGCCGGTCGCGCGTGCGCCCTCCCTCCATCCGGGCTAGGATCCCCGCGTTTTCATCCCCCTCGGAAGGCCAAGATGATCGGGACCGTGCTCGGCAAGATCTTCGGCACCAGGAACGATCGGGAGCTCAAGCGGCTGCAGCCGATGGTCGCCGCGATCGGGGCGCTCGAGCCGGGCCTCCAGGTCCTCAGCGACGAGCAGCTGCGCGGCAGGACCGCGGCGATCCGCGAGAAGCTGGCCCAGGGCGCGTCGCTCGACGACGTCAAGCTCGAGGCCTTCGCGGCCGTCCGCGAGGCCGGCAGGCGCGTGCTCGGGATGCGGCACTTCGACGTCCAGCTCGTCGGCGGCCTGGTGCTGCACGAGGGGACGATTGCCGAGATGCGGACCGGCGAGGGCAAGACGCTGGTCGCGACCCTCCCTGCCTACCTCAACGCGCTCGTAGGCAAGGGGGTCCACGTCGTCACGGTCAACGACTACCTGGCCCGCCGCGACGCCGAGTGGATGGGGCGGATCTACCGCTTCCTCGGGATGACGGTCGGGTGCATTCAGCACGACCTCGACAAGCAGTCGCGGCGCGTCGCCTACACCAGCGACGTGACGTACGGCACCAACAACGAGTTCGGCTTCGACTACCTGCGCGACAACATGGAGTTCGCCGCGGCCTCGATGGTGCAGCAGCTCGGGCACCACTTCGCGATCGTCGACGAGGTCGACTCGATCCTGATCGACGAGGCCCGGACCCCGCTGATCATCTCCGGCCCCTCGGAGGGCGACGTCAACAAGTACTACGTCGTCGACCGGATCGTGCCGCGGCTGAACGCGGGGCGGGTGATCGCCGGGGACGTGCGGCGCGAGGACCGCGAAGAGGTCGAGGCGACCGGCGACTACATCGTCGACATCAAGGGGCGCTCCGTCACCCTGACCGAGCAGGGCGTCTCCCACGCCGAGAAGCTGTTCGGCGTCTCGAATCTCTACGACCCCAAGAACATCGACCTGCTGCACGCCACGCAGCAGGCGCTGCGCGCCCACGCGCTCTACGAGCGCGACGTCGACTACATGGTCGAGGACGGCGAGGTCGTGATCGTGGACGAGTTCACCGGCCGCAAGATGCCCGGCCGGCGCTGGTCGGACGGGCTGCACCAGGCCGTCGAGGCCAAGGAAGGCGTGAAGATCCAGAGCGAGAACCAGACGCTCGCCACGATCACCTTCCAGAACTACTTCCGGATGTACGACAAGCTCTCGGGGATGACCGGCACCGCCGAGACCGAGGCCAGCGAGTTTGCCGAGATCTACAAGCTCGACGTGATGGTGATCCCGACCAACCAGCCGATGGTCCGCGACGACTTCGCCGACGCGATCTTCCGCACCGAGGACGCCAAGCAGCGCGCGGTCGTCGAGGAGATCAAGGAGCTGCACGAGAAGCGCCAGCCGGTGCTGGTCGGCACGACCTCGATCGACAAGTCGGAGAAGATCTCGGAGCTGCTGCGCAAGAGGGGAGTCCCGCACGAGGTGCTGAACGCCCGGCACCACGCGCGCGAGGCCGAGATCGTGGCCCAGGCCGGCCGGCTCGGCGCGGTGACGATCGCGACCAACATGGCCGGGCGCGGAACCGACATCCTGCTGGGCGGGAACGCCGAGTTCCTGGCCCGCTCGCTGGCGCTCGAGGCGACCGGCCGGCCGTGGGCCGAAAGCACGCCTGAGGAGCAGCAGCAGGCGCTGGTGAGCGCGAAGGAGAGCACGGCGCGCGACCACGAGGAGGTCGTCCGGCTGGGCGGCCTGCACATCATCGGGACCGAGCGGCACGAGGCCCGCCGGATCGACAACCAGCTCCGGGGCCGCGCCGGGCGCCAGGGCGACCCCGGCGCCTCGCGCTTCTACCTCTCGCTCGAAGACGAGCTGATGAAGCGGTTCGCCTCATGGCTGATGGAGAAGGCCCTGACCGAGGCCGACGACGTCCCGATCGAGTCGGGGATGGTGAGCAAGGCGATCGAGCGGGCCCAGAAGCAGGTCGAGGCCCAGAACTTCTCGATCCGGAAACAGCTGCTCGAGTACGACGACGTCCAGAACAAGCAGCGGCGAGAGGTCTACGCCCTGCGGCGCGAGATCCTCGACGGCGGCGACCAGCGCGAGTTCGTGATGACCAAGGCGCGCGAGCTGCTCGCGGAGCTGGTCGACGAGCACATCCCGGCCGACCCGGACGTCGAGACCCGGCCGGAGGAACTGGCGGCCCAGATCCTGCACTTCTACGGCTTCGAGCCGTCGAAGGAGGGGATCGAGATCGAGCAGCTCGGGCGCGGCGAGCTGACCCATGCGCTGTGGTCGACGATCGAGCGGCGCTACGAGACCAAGGAGCGGCACGTCGGCCTCGAGCGGATGCGCGATTTCGAGCGCTACGTGATCCTGCAGCTGATCGACCACCAGTGGAAGGACCATCTGCTGGCGCTCGACCACCTCAAGGAGGGGATCCACCTGCGGGCCTACGCGCAGAAGGACCCCAAGATCGAGTACAAGCGCGAGTCCTTCGAGCTCTTCGGCGAGATGAAGCAGCGGATCGAGGACGAGCTGGTCCGCTACCTGATGATCGTCCATATCATGAGCCAGGAGGAGCAGGAGCGGGAGGAGGAGCGCCGCCGCCGCGAGCAGGAGGCGATCTTCCAGGCCGCGTCGCGCTCGCGGGCGGGCGAAGAGGCGAAGCAGGCCCAGACCGTCCGGAAGAAGGAGGGGCCGGAGATCGGGCGCAACGACCCCTGTCCCTGCGGCTCGGGCAAGAAGTACAAGAAGTGCCACGGGGCCGTGGCGTAGCCCGGATCAATCATGAAGGGCCGGCCGGCGCGCGCGGGCCCCGCTACGCTCCCTCGCGCGCCAGCGCCTCGATCGGGTCGAGCCGCGCGGCCTTGATCGCCGGGTAGATCCCGGAGGCGAGTCCGACCAGCCCGCAGACCGCCAGGGCGAGCAGCGCCGAGACCGGGGACCAGGCGACCTCCCAGCCCGACGCCCAGCTGATCAGCGCCGCCAGGCTCACGCCCGCCGCCACGCCGGCCAGCCCCCCCAGTGCGGTGATCGTCAGCGCCTCGACCAGGAACTGGTCCCGGATGTCGCGCCGCCGCGCGCCGACCGCGCGCCGGATCCCGATCTCGCGCGTCCGCTCCAGGACGTTGGCGAGCATGATGTTCATGATCCCGATCCCGCCGACGAGCAGCGAGATCCCGGCGATCGAGGCCATCACGAGGTTGAAGATCCGCTGCGTCCGGCGGTGCTGCTCGAGCAGCGCCTCGGGGACCACCAGCGCGAAGTCGTCGACCCCGCGGTGCCGGGTCTCGAGCAGCCGGGAGAGCGAGAGCGCGGCGTCGCGTGGCGCGACGCCCGGCGCGATCTCGACCTGGAACTGGTCCAGCTCGTCTTCCAGCGGCTTGAAGCGGAAGCGCTTGAGGGCGGTTCTGACCGGGGTGTAGATGTCGTTCTGCGCGCCGCTCAGCCGGACCCCCTGGAACTCCTCCCGGCTCAGCCGGCGGTCGGCCAGCACCCCGACGACCGTGAACCAGAGGTGGTTGACCTTGACCGCGCGCCCCACCGGGTCCTCGTGGCCGAACAGGTCGTAGGCGGCGCGCGGGCCCAGCACCGCGACCTGGGCGTAGGTCTCGTCGTCGTAGGGCGCGAGCAGGCGGCCCGAGCGGACCGTCAGGTGCGTCAGCGCGAAGTAGGCGGGGGAGACGCCGACCACGCGGGCGTCGGACTGTCCCCGCTCGCTGAACAGCGAGTAGGTGGCGACTTCCTTGACCGCGGCGTGGCGGGCCAGGAAGGGGAGCGTGTCGCGCGCCGCCTCGAGGTCGCGCAGCGTCAGCCCCAGCGACCGTTCGCGCGACTCCCGTCGCTTCTCGTCGGGCTGTTCTTTCGACTCGGCGATGATCGTGGAGAGGCCCATCGTCTCGATCAGGCGCAGCGCCTCCCGCTCGGCCCCCGCGCCGACCGAGAGCATCGAGACCACCGCGCCCACCCCGAACACCATCCCCAGCAGCGTGAGCAGGGTCCGGAGCTTGCGGACCCGCAACTCGGCGAGCGCCTGGCGGACGGCCGCGGCGAGGTCCATCGGCGCCTCAGGCCCCGGGCTCGGCGAGCGCGACGCGCTCGCCCGCGGCGAGCCCCTCGACCACGACCGTGCGGGTCAGGCCGCGCGCCCCGAGCCGGACGGCGCGCCGGTCGAACCCGCTCCCGCCGGCGACGAAGACCCAGTTCTCGCCGCCGCGGCGAAACAGCGCCTGGTTGGGGACCGAGACCGTCCCGTCGCTGCGCTCGACCACGATCCGCGCCGTCACTTCGCGCCCCGGCCGCATCACGGCGGCGTCGGTCGCGTCGAGCGCAAGCACGACCTGGAAGTACTTCACCGGGCTCTCGGCGTCGAGCGCCTGGGCCACCGCCTCGACCGTCGTGACCCGGGCCCCGAATCGGCGTCCGGGCGCGGCGTCGATCTCGACCCGCGCCGCCTGCTCGGGGGCCAGCCCCGTCGCCTCCGACTCGAGCACATGGACCTTCGCCTCCATCGCCGCCAGGTCGGGAAGCTCCCCGATCTTCATCCCGCCCCAGGCCGGCATCCCGATCCGGAAGCGCTCGCCGCGCCAGTTGCGGCCGTGCAGGAAGAAGCCGTCGTGCGGGGCGGAGACCTCGAGGCTGCTCTTTGCGCGCGCCAGCTGGGCGATCCGCGTCTCCCACGTCCGCCGCTTCAGCTCCAGCAGCTGCATGTCGGCGCGCTGCTTGTCCGCCTGGCGCGCCTGCCGCTCGGCCAGGATCCGCCGCTTTTCGGCCAGCCCCTCGACGCTCAGCTGGGCGTCGATGATCTCGAAGCGCGAGAAGACCGCGGCATCGCGCGGCTGGAAGGTGCGGGCCTGTTCCATCTCCTGGTCGAGCCGCGCCAGTTCCCGTGCGGCCTGGCCCCGCTCCCGTGTGTGCTGCTCGCCGAGCGCCCGGATGTCGAGGTCGAGCTTGGCCGCCTCGCGCTCCGCGTCCGCGAGTTGGCGCCGCAGCCCCTCGTCGTCGAACCGTGCGACGACCGCGGCGGCGGCGACCCGCTCGCCGTCGGGGGCGAGCCACGCGATCGACAGCGAGGCCGGGACCTCGGGCACGGTGACCGGCGTGGCGCGTGCAGCCGCGAGCTGTCCGCGCGCGGGGACCTCGACCTGAAAGGTCGAGCGCTCGACCGCGGCGGTCGGCACGGTCGCGCCGCGCGGCCCGCACGCCGCGGAGGCCAGCGCCAGCGCGCCGAGGAACGCGCTGCAGTGGCGGCCCGTCACGGCGCCTCCTCCCCGTCCGGCAGCAGGACCGCGTCCCCGGCCTGCACGCCGGCCAGGACCTCGATCAGCGGCGGGGCCCGGCGCCCGAGGGTCACCGCCACCTCCTCGGCACCGCCGTCGCGCTGCAGGTGCAGCGCGGGCCCCCCGGCGCGGCCGCGGCGGACCGCGCGCTCGGGGACGACCGGCCGCGGCTCGGTCGCCGCCGCCACGATGATCACCTCGGCCGCCATCCCCGGGCGCATGATCTCGGGGTCGGGGTTGTCGATCGCGATCCGCGCGTCGAACACGGTGCTCGGCTTCTCGGCGCTCTTGGTCCGGAAGACCCGCCCGAGCGACTCGATCCGGCCGCGGAAGAGCCGGTCCGGGTTGGCGTCGAGCCGCACCTCGACCGGCTGCCCGACCTTCACCAGCGCGGCGTCGGGCTCCGGGATCACGGCGTCGACCCGCATCCGCGAGAGGTCGGCGATCTCGACCAGCGGCATCCCGAACCAGACGTTGTCGCCGATCGCGACCTTCTTGCCTTCCCAGTCCGGGGTGTAGACCACGAAGCCCGCGCGCGGGGCGGTCACGGTCAGGCGGGCGACGGCCTGCTCCAGCTCGGCGACCACGCGCCGCTGTTCTTCCGTGCGGCTTCTGGCCTGGCGCACGCTGGCCGCGAGGTTGTCCTGCTGGACCGCGATCTGTTCGCCGACCAGTCGCAGCTCCTCGGCCGCCAGCTGGTGGTCGAGCCGCTGCGTCGCCAGCTCGAGGCGCGCCACGATCTCCTCGGGGACCTCGAGCTTCTGCCGCGCGCGCGCCTCCTGCATCGCCAGGTCGGCCCGTTGCAGCTGCAGTCCGTCCAGCCGCTCCTGCTCCTCGAGCGAGACCTTCTCCAACTCCTTCTCCGACTCGGCGAGCCGGGCGCGGGCGACGTCGAGCTGCTCGACCAGTTGGCGAGGGTCGAAACCGACGAGCGGCTGGCCGGCGGCGATCGGCTTCCCCTCCGGAGCCAGGCTGGTGACGGTGAAGTCCCACTGCCGGCTGACGATCGGCGGTCCGACCGAGAGGCTGTCGGAAGAGGCGAGTTGGCCCGAGGCCTTGACCCGGAACTCGAGCGCGCGCCTTTCGACCGGAACGCTCCGGCCGGCGTCGCCGCCGCGGAGGGCGCGCGCCCCGAAGGCCGCCGCCAGGCCCAGTGCGCCCAGCGCCGCCAGCGCGGCGAGGCTACGCCGGCGGGACATCGTCGAGCGCGCCGAGCAGGACCAGCCCCTCGGCCAGCGTGCCGTCGTCGGGGACGGCGAGAAACCGCGCATCGGCCCCGAGCGGCCGGACCTCGCGTTCGGCGGGGCCGCCGGCGGGCCGAGCCGGGGCCACGTGATAACGCCCGTCCCGGACCCGCACCGCGTCGATCGGCACCAGCAGCACGCCGGGTTGTGGCGCGCCAAAGACCGCGGCGCGGACGCTCATCCCGGGCCGCGCGACGGCGGGATCGGGCGCGTCGATCGCGAGCACCACCCGGAACCAGCGCGAGCGGCCCCAGGTCTCGCGCTCCTCGCCGGCCGGGCTGACGCTGGCGACGCGGCCCGGGAAAGCCCGCTCCGGGTAGGCGTCGAGCCGCAGCTCGGCCGACAGGCCGGGTTCGATCCGGTGCGCATCGGCCTCGTTGGCCCAGGCCTCGACCACCAGTGACGACGGGTCGGGGATCTCGGCGATCGTCTGCGACGGGGTCACCGTGTCTCCGGCCCGCACCTTGCGGTCGTACCAGGGGTGGTTGCCGTAGAGGACGCTTCCCGCCGTGTCGGCGCGCAGCGTCATCGATTCCAGGCTCGACTCGCTGCGCGCGAGCGACTCCTCGAGCGCCCGGATCTCCAGCTCGAGCCGGGCCAGCCGGGCCTGCTGCGCCCGCTCCTGGGTCGCGAGCCCGAGCAGCGCCTGCTCCCGCCCGCGCACCGCGTCGTCGCGCTCGAGCAGGCGCTGGCGGAAGTCCTTGGAGCCGACCATCGCCTCCGGGACCCGGGCCTGCAGCTCGGCCTTCTCGAGCGCGATCGCGGCCCGGCGCAGCGCCAGCTCGGCCTCGATCCGGTCGCGGCGGCCGCTGGCAACCAGGACCTCGCGCTCCTGGCGCTTCCCTTCGAGGCCGAGCCGCAGGCTCTCGATCTCGGCGCCGAGCGTCGCCGGATCGAGCCGGGCGATCGCGTCGCCGGGCCGAACCGGGGTCCCCTCGTCGATCAGCCACTTGAGGGTCATCCGCCAGCTGTTGGTGAATGGCGCCCGATAGCGCGCGCCGCGCTGTGCGACCAGCGCGCCGGTGAGGAGCAGCCGCGGTTCGAGCGTCCCGCGACGGACGGTCAGCGGGGCGTCCGGCCCGGCCTCGGCTGCGGGGGCGTCGTCGGCCGGGCGTGCCGGCCCGGCGCAGCCGGTCGCCAGCGCCAGCGCGGCCGCGAGGCCGGCGGAGCGCAGCGCGCGCCTCACGGGCGGACGACCTTGTCGTCCAGGATCCGGCCGTCGCGGACGTGGATCACCCGCCGGGCGCGCGCCGCGACCTCGGGATCGTGCGTGACCAGCATCAGCGTCCGGCCGCGCGCATTGAGCTGGGTGAGCAGCTCGAGGATCTCCGCCGCGGTGCGGCTGTCGAGGTTGCCGGTCGGCTCGTCGGCCAGCACCAGCGCGGGCTCGTTCACCAGCGCGCGCGCGATCGCCACCCGCTGGCGCTCCCCGCCCGAAAACTCGTGCGGGCGGTGCCCGGTCCGGTCCGCCAGGCCGACCTCGGCCAGCGCCTGCTCGGCGCGGGCCGCGCCCGCCGGCGCCACGGGCCCGCCCGAGCGGGCGTAGCTCAGCGGCAGCGCGACGTTCTCCAGCGCGGTCAGGCGCGGCAGCAGGTTGAAACTCTGGAAGACGAACCCGATCTCCCGGCTGCGGATCGCCGAGAGCGCGTCGTCGTCGAGCGCGCCGACCTCCTGGCCGCGGAGCCGGTAGCTCCCGCGAGGTCGGCCGGTCGAGGCAGCCGAGGAGGTTCATCAGGGTCGACTTGCCGGACCCGGAGGGGCCCATGATCGAGACGAATTCCCCCTCGCCGACGGCGAGGTCGACGCCGTCCAGGGCGCGCACCTCGCTGGATCCCATCCGGTAGGTCCTGGTCAGCGACTCGACCGCGATCATCGGGGCCACCCCCCGGTGGAGAGGCGCCATTCTAGTCGCGGCCCGCCGGCGGCGCCCGCCGCTTGCCGGCGGGGCGCGGCGGCACCAAGTTCGCCCCGTGCTCCGCCCGGGGCCGGGCCCGGCCCGGCGCTGCCGAAGGCGAAGCCGGGAGGTCGCATGCCCCTGACCCTCGAAGTCATCGAGTGGCGCCAGGACGACGGGACCGAGATCGTGCACCGCTTCGAGCCGGGCGGCGAGATCAAGCTCGGCGCGCAGCTCACCGTCACCGAGAACCAGTGGGCCGTCTTCTTCCGGGACGGCCGGGTGTACGACGCCTTCGAGGCCGGCCGGCACGTGCTCAGCACGGCCAACATCCCGCTGCTGGTCGAGCTGCTCAAGCTCCCCTACGGCGGGCGGACCCCGTTCCGGGCCGACGTCTACTTCGTGGCCCGCAAGCTGTTCGCGGACCAGAAGTGGGGGACGCGCGAGCCGGTCGTCTTCCGCGACCCGCAGTTCGGGATGCTTCGGCTGCGCGCTCACGGCCGCTACGCGATCCACGTCGCCGACCCGCGGCTGTTCGTCAACGTCCTGGTTGGCACCCTCGGCCGCTACACGACGGTCGAGCTCGAGGACTACCTGCGCGAGGTGATCGTCGCGCGGTTGAACGACGCGCTGGGCGAGCTGGCGATCCCGCTGCTCGACCTGCCGCGCCAGTACGACGAGCTGGCCGAGGAGATCCAGCGCCGGGTGGCGCCGGACGTGGCGCGGCTCGGGTTGGCGCTGGCGGGCTTCTACATCGGCGCGATCGTCCCACCCGAGGAGGTCGCCCGGGTGATCGACGAGCGCAGCTCGATGGCCGCGGTCGGGCTGGAAGGCGACTACCTGCGCTTCAAGGCCGCGCGGGCGCTCGGCGACGCCGCCGCGGGCGGCGGGGGCGCGGCCGGCGAGGCGGCGGCGGGCGGGGCGGCGGCCGGGATGGGGCTCGGCGTCGGCGCCGGGCTCGGGATGGCGCTGCCGGGGATGCTGCGCGAACTGGCCGGGCACGCGCCGGGGGCGACGGCAAGCGCCACGGCCGCGCCGGCGTGCGCGCGCTGCCGCGGGGTGCTGCCGGCCGGCGCGCGGTTCTGTCCGCAGTGCGGAGCGCCGCAGGGCGGCTGATCGCGGCGCCGCCCGCCGGGTGGACGGGGGCGCATCCCGCCCCGTAAAATCCCGATCCCTCCCAAGGCGGCGCATCCATGCTCGATGAGACCCCCTCGATCGGACTGACGTTCGACGATGTCCTCCTTCTCCCCGGCTACTCGGAGGTCATTCCGAGCGAGGTCGACACCCAGACCCGCCTGACCCGGGGGATCTCGCTGCGGATCCCGCTGGTTTCGGCGGCGATGGACACCGTGACCGAGGCCCGGTTGGCGATCGCGCTCGCCCAGCAGGGCGGGATCGGGATCCTGCACCGCAACCTGCCGATCGCCGACCAGGCCTCGGAGGTGGACAAGGTCAAGCGCTCGGAATCGGGGATGATCGTCGACCCGATCACGATGACCGCCGACCGGCCGGTGCGCGACGCGCTCGAGCTGATGGCCCGCTACAAGATCTCGGGGGTCCCGATCACCGACGAGCCGGGACACCTGGTCGGGATCCTGACCAACCGCGACCTGCGCTTCTGCACCCACCCCGAGCTTCCGATCCGCGACTTCATGACCAAGGACGGGCTGATCACCGTCCCCGAGGGGACCGACCTCGACCGGGCCCAGGAGCTGCTCCACAAGCACCGGATCGAGAAGCTGCTGGTCGTAGACAAGGACTACCGGCTGAAAGGGCTGATCACCTACAAGGACATCCAGAAGCGGATCGACTACCCCTTCGCGGCCAAGGACGGGCACGGCCGGCTGCGGGTCGGGGCGGCGCTGGGGACCGGCGCCGACACGCTCGAGCGCTGTGCGGCGCTGGTCGAGGCCGGCGTCGACCTGGTGGTGATCGACACCGCGCACGGCCACTCGCGCCGCGTGCTCGACATGGTCGACCGGGTGCGGAACCGCTTCCCGGGGCTGCAGATCGTGGCCGGCAACGTCGGGACCGAGGACGGGGCCCGGGCGCTGGTCGAGCGCGGCGTGGACGCGGTCAAGGTCGGGGTCGGCCCGGGCAGCATCTGCACCACGCGGATCGTCAGCGGAGCCGGGGTGCCGCAGCTGACCGCGATCGCCTCGGCGGTCCGGGCCTGCCGCCGCCAAGGGGATCCCGGTGATCGCCGACGGCGGGGTCAAGTTCTCGGGCGACATCACCAAGGCGCTGGCCTCGGGCGCCGACACGGTGATGATCGGGTCGCTCTTCGCCGGGACCGAGGAGTCGCCCGGGGAGACGGTCCTGTACCAGGGCCGGACCTTCAAGGAGTACCGCGGGATGGGCTCTTTGGGCGCGATGCGCAAGGGACTCTCGCGCGACCGCTACGCCCAGGACGACCAGTACGACGAGCGCAAGCTGGTTCCCGAGGGGATCGAGGGGCGTGTTCCTTACAAGGGGCGGATCCGCGAGATGGTCTACCAGCTGGTCGGCGGGCTGCGGGCCGGGATGGGGTACTGCGGCACGCGCTCGATCGCCGAGCTGCAGGAGAACGCGCGCTTCGTCCGGATCACCGGGGCGGGGCTGCGGGAGTCGCACGCCCACGACGTGATCATCACCAAGGAAGCGCCGAACTACAGCCTGGAGTAGGCCGGTCCCCGGCCACGCGCGCCGGGACCCGCCGGCCCGGGCGCAGCCGGCCGGCCCCGTCCCGTCCCGCCCCCCGCGTTCGCGGTTCCCCGCCGGGAGGGTAGAATCTCCCGGTTTGGGCGGAGCCACGCGGAATGATCGAACGGCGCCAGGTGATCGTGCTCGAGTCGGTGCGGCGCTTCCTGCGCCGCTCGGCCCATACGCACCTGGTCAACCTGCTCGCCAAGGTCCGCCCCCCCGACTTCGGCCCGGTCTACGAGAAGCTCTCCGAACGCGAGCGGGTCGCCCTGTTCCGCCTGCTCGCGACGCGCGACCCCGAGCTGGGGGCCGGCTTCCTGGTCGAGCTGCCGCACGAGTCGGGCCCGGACCTGCTGCGCCTGCTCGGCCCCGACGCCGCGGCGCACCTGCTCGAGAAATGCGCCGAGGACGACGCGGCCGACCTGCTGGCCCGGCTGGACGAGGACGAGTCCCGCCAGGTCCTGGACGGGATGCGGCCCGAGGAGAAGGCCGGGGTCGAGAAACTGCTGATCTACGCCGACGAGACCGCCGGTCGGATCATGACCCCCGACGTCTTCAGCCTGCACGAGGAGACGACGATCGAGAAGGCGACGGCCGCGCTGCGCGCGCGGGAGAGCGTCGAGATCGCGTTCTACCTCTACGTCGTCGACGACCGCAAGCACCTGGTCGGCGTGATCTCGTTGCGCGAGCTGCTGCTCAACCCGGCCGACACCAAGCTCAAGGAGATCATGAACGCCGACCTGATCACGGTCCGCACCGACGCGGACCAGGAGGAGGTCGCGCGGATCGCCTCGAAGTACGACCTGCTCGCGATCCCGGTCGTGGACGAACAGGGGCGGCTGGCCGGCGCGGTCTCGATCGACGACGTGATCGACGTGCTGCGCGAGGAGGCGACGGAGGACATCCTCCGGATGGCCGGCACCTCCGAGGAGGAGCGGATCCAGCCCTCGATCGGCAAGTCGGTCAGGACCCGTGCCCCGTGGCTGGCCGCGACCTTCCTCGGCGGGTTGGCGGCGGCCGTGATCATCTACCGGCTGTCGGGGATCCTGGCCGGGTTCGTCGGGCTGGCCGCCTTCTTCCCGATCATCCTCGGCACCTCCGGTTCGGCCGGGAACCAGTCAGCGACCGTGATCATGCGCGGCCTCGCCACGGGGCGGATCCGCGAAGGGATGTACCTTTCGACCCTGGCGCGCGAGGCGGGGGTGGGGGCGCTGCTCGGCCTGGCCTATGGCTTGCTGCTGGTCCTGGGCTCGTCGCTGATCGTCGGATTCGAAGGGATCTCGACCCAGGGTGCGGGGGGGGTGGTCCGCGTCGCGGTCGTGATCGGGCTCTCGCTCGCGCTGTCGATCGCGTTCGCCACCGTGCTCGGCTCGGTCGTGCCGCTCGTCCTGCAGCGCTTGAAGCTCGACCCGGCGACCTCGACCAGCCCGCTCGTCACCTCGGCCGTCGACGTGATGGCGTCGCTGATCTTCCTCGGCCTTGCCAGCCTGGCCCTCGCCCGGTTCGTCCCATGAGCCGACACGCGGAGTCCGAGGCGATCGTGCTCGACGCGCGGCTGGCGGGCGAGGCCGACCGGCGGGTCGTGCTGCTCTGCGCCTCGGGCGAGCTGGTGCGCGGGGTGGCCCACTCGGCCGCGCGCTCGCGCAAGCGCTTCGGCGGCGCGTTGCAGCCGGGGGCCCGCGTGCGGGCCCGCTGGAGCGTGCGCCGCGAGGGGGCCGAGGCGGTGCTGGAGGAGGCCCAGCTCGTCGCCTCGCCGCCGCCGGGCGATCCGCTCGAGCGGCTCTACCTGGCGGCCCACCTGCTCGAGCTGGCCGGCGCCTTCGCCCGCGAGGGGGCGGAAGACCCGCGCCTGTACCGGCTGCTCGGCGCCTGCCTCGACGCGCTCACCGGCGGCGCCGCCCCCGACCCGCTGGCGCGCTACGCCGAGGCCTGGACGCTGCGTCTGGCCGGGCTGCTGGGCGATCTCGCCACGTGCGACGAGTGCGGCGCCCCGCTCGCCGGCCGGCGCGCGCAGCTCGCGCCGGAGAGCGGCGCGTTCTGCGCGGCGCACGGCGTCCCCGGGGCGCGAGCGCTCGGCCCCGGGGCGACCCGCTGGCTGGCGGCCACCGTGCGCTGCGGCCCGGGCGCGGTGCCGGAGCTCGCGCCCCCGGTTGCGCGCGAACTCGCCGCCGCGCTGCCGGCGCTCGTCGTCGCCTTCACCGGCCGGCCGCTCGTGGCCTGGCCGGCCCTCTCCGCGCTCCGCGCGGTGCGTCCGCGCGCGGACCGGCGGGTTCCCGCCGCGCCCGCCGGGAAGGACAGCGCGTGAACCCGACGTTCAAGATGACGATGCAGGACATGGTCCTGGCGCTCTCCCGCTTCTGGGCCGACCGCGGCTGCGTCATCCACCAGCCGTTCGACAAGGAAGTCGGCGCGGGGACGATGCACATCGAGACCTTCTTCCGCAGCCTCGGCCCCGCGCCCTGGCGGGTCGCCTACTGCCAGCCCTCGCGGCGCCCCGCCGACGGGCGCTACGGCCTCAACCCGATGCGGGTCTACGAGCACTTCCAGTACCAGGTCATCCTCAAGCCCTCGCCCCCCGACGTGCAGGACCTCTACCTGGCGTCGCTCCGGGCGCTGGGCGTCGACCCGGCGGTCCACGACATCCGCTTCGAGGAGGACAACTGGGAGTCGCCGACGCTCGGCGCCGCCGGGGTCGGCTGGCAGGTCACGATGGACGGGATGGAGATCTCGCAGTTCACCTACTTCCAGGTGATGGGCGGGGCGGAACTGGCCCCGGTGCCGGTCGAACTGACCTACGGCCTCGAGCGGATCTGCATGTTCGTCAACGACATTCGCGACATCTTCGACATCCCGTGGGCGCTCGCGCCGTGGGCCCCGGAGGGGGTGGTCCGCTACCGCGCGCTGCGCGAGCGGGCCGAGCGCGAACTGTCGGCGTACTCGTTCGAGGAGGCCGACGTCGACGGCCACCGCCGGGCCTTCGACGAGGCCGAGCGCGAGGCCCAGCGCCTGCTGGCGCGGACCCAGCCCGGCCCCGACGGGGACGCGGCCGCGCCGCTGCTCGTCCCGGCCTACGAGCGCGTGCTCGAGGCCTCGCACCTGTTCAACGTCCTGGGGGCCCGCGGCGCGCTCTCGGTCACCGAGCGGCAGGCGATGATCCAGCGGATCCGCCGGCTGGCCGTGCAGTGCGCGAAGACCTGGCTCGCCGCGGGGGAGGCCGCTCGATGAAGACCGCCGACCTGCTGATCGAGCTGGGGACCGAGGAGATCCCGGCGCGGATGCTGCCGGGCGCCGCGGCCGACCTCGAGGCGCTCGTGCTGGAGCTGCTGGACCGGGCCGGGCTGCCGCACGGCCCGGCCCGCCGCTTCTGGACGCCGCGGCGCCTCGCGCTGCGCGTCGATGCCGTCGCCGGGGCGACCCCGGCGCGGCAGGAGCTGCTGCTCGGCCCGCCGGCGGCAGCGGCCTGGGACGCCGCCGGGCAGCCGACGAAGGCGCTCGAGGGGTTCGCGCGCAAGACCGGGCGCGAGGCCGCCGCGTTCGCGCGCGTCGAGACGCCGAAGGGGGTTTACGCCGGCGCGACCGTGACGGCCGGAGGCGAGCCGCTGGCCGCGGTGCTGTCCGCCGGCTTCGCGCCGGCGGTCGGCCGCATGACCTTCGCCAAGATGATGCGCTGGGGCGACGGCGTGGCGCGATTCGTCCGCCCGGTGCACTGGATCGTCGCCCTGTTCGGCGACGAGGTCGTGCCGCTCGAGTTGTTCGGCGTGGTCTCCGGGCGCGCCTCGCGCGGCCACCGCGTACTGGGCCCCGGCCCGTTCGAGGTGCCCGACGCCGCGGCCTGGGAGCCGATGCTCGAGCGCCACGGCGTAGTCGCCGACGCCGCCGCGCGGCGCGCGCGGCTGGCGGCCCAGCTCGTGGCGCTGTCGGCGGCGCAGGGCGGCGCGCTGGTCGAGGACGAGGGGCTGCTCGACGAGTCCGCCGACATCGTCGAGTACCCGGGGGCGCAGGTCGGGCGCTTCGAGCCGCACTTCGTGAGGGACCTGCCGGCCGAAGTGCTCGGCTCGTGCCTGAAGACGCACCAGAAGGGGTTCTGCGTCCGCGGGGCCGACGGGCTGTTGCCGCTGTTCGCGGTCGCGGTCAACCGCCCCGACGACCCCGAGGGGCACGTCCGTCGCGGCCACGAGTGGGTCGTGTCGGGCCGGCTCGAGGACGCCCTCTTCTTCTGGAAGGAAGACCGGCGGCAGCCGCTCGCCGCCCGCGGCGCCCGGCTGGAGGGGATCGTCTTCCAGCGCGAGCTCGGGACCTACGCCGCCAAGACGCGCCGCGTCGCGCGGCTCGCCGCCGTGCTCGCCCGGGCGGCGGGTCTCGAAGCGGCAGCCGCCGCCGCAGTCGAGCGCGCGGCCGTGCTCTCGAGGTGCGACCTGCCGACCGGCCTGGTCGGCGAGTTCCCGGAACTGCAGGGGGTCTGCGGCGGCCTCCTCGCCCGCGCCGACGGCGAGCCGGAAGAGGTCGCCCGCGCGATCTACGACCTGTACCTTCCGTCCGGGCCGGACGACCCGCTGCCCGCGACATGGGCCGGCCGGCTGCTGGGCCTGGCCGACCGCCTCGACACGCTGGCCGGCGGATTCGCGGCCGGTCTGGCCCCGACCGGCAGCTCCGACCCGTTCGCGCTGCGCCGGACCGGGATGGGCGCGATCCGGCTGGCGCTGTCCGAGCCCTCGATCGACCTCGCGGCGGCGGTGCGCGAGGCAGCGGCAGGCTACTGCGGCGGCGAGACCGGGCCCGACCTGACGGAGCGCGCCGGGCAGACGACGCCGGCGCTGCTGGCCTTCCTGGTCGAGCGCTTCGGCGTGCTGGCCGAGCGCGACGGGGCGCGCTACGACGAGATCGCCGCCGCCGCCGCGCTGGTCGGCGGCGCGGCGGGAGCGACGTTCCGCCCGGCTGACCTCTGGCAGCGCCTCGCGGCGCTGCGCGCCTTCCGCGAGAGCGACGACTTCCTCGCCCTCGCCGCCGCGGCCAAGCGGGTGCGCAACATCCTGGCCCAGGCCGACGAGCGCGGCGACGGCTACGCCGCCGGCGAGGGCGAGGCGGCGCTGCGCGAGCCTGAGGAGGTCCGCCTGGCGGCCGCGATCGGCGTCGCCGAGCGCGAGTTGACGGCGGCCGCCGCGGCCGGAGACTACGAACGGGCGCTGGCGCACGTTGCGCGGCTGCGGCCCGACGTCGACCTGTTCTTCGACAGGATCCTGGTGATGGACAAGGACCCCGTGCTGCGCCGCGCACGGCTCTCGCTGCTTCACCGGGTGGCGCGCGCGACGCACGGGGTGGTGGACATGGCGGAGCTGGTGGTCGCGGGGTGAGCCCGCGGCGACGGCGCCGCAGACGACGACATGAGATCGCCCGCGGCGAGCCGCGGGCCCGGACGACGACGCTGAAGGAGACGGCATGAGCAGCAAGTGGGTCTACCGCTTCGGGGGGGGGACGGCCGAGGGCAAGGCGACGATGAAGGAGCTGCTCGGCGGCAAGGGGGCGAACCTGGCCGAGATGGCGAGCCTGCGTCTCCCGGTCCCTCCCGGCTTCACGATCACGACCGAGCTCTGCACCTGGTACTACGACCACGCCAAGAGCTACCCGGCGGACCTCGACGCCCAGGTCCGGGCCGCCCTGGCCGAGGTCGAGCGCGAGACCGGGATGGGCTTCGGCGATCCGGCGCGCCCGCTCCTGCTGTCGGTCCGTTCCGGGGCCCGCAGCTCGATGCCGGGGATGATGGAGACGGTCCTGAACATCGGGCTGACCTCGAAGACGATCCCGGGCCTGGTCGCGAAGACCGGCAACGAGCGCTTCGTGCTCGACGCCTACCGCCGGCTGATCATGATGTACTCCGACGTCGTGATGGAGAAGGCGGCCGGGGTCGAGCCGGCGGAAGGCCGGGGGATCCGGGTCCAGCTGGACCAGATGCTGTCGGTGCGGAAGAAGGAGAAGGGCTACGCCTCGGACGCCGACCTGACGGTCGAGGACCTGCGCGACCTGGTCGCGCGCTTCAAGGTCCGCGTGAAGGAGGTCCTGGGCCGGGAGTTCCCCGACGACGCGATGGAGCAGCTCTGGGGCGGGATCGGCGCGGTCTTCTCGTCGTGGAACGGCAAGCGGGCGGTGTCGTACCGCCGGATCGAGGGGATTCCCGACGACTGGGGCACCGCAGTCAACGTCCAGGCGATGGTCTTCGGCAACATGGGCGAGTCCTCGGCCACCGGCGTGGCCTTCACCCGCAACCCGGCGACGGGCGAAAACCGGTTCTACGGCGAGTGGCTGGTCAACGCCCAGGGCGAGGACGTCGTGGCGGGGATCCGCACGCCGAACCCGCTCAACGAGTCGACCAAGAGCGACCACAACCGCCACCTGGCCTCGCTCGAGACCGCGATGCCCGCCACCTACCGGCAGCTCGACGAGATCCGCAACGGGCTCGAGCGCCACTTCGCGGACATGCAGGACATCGAGTTCACGATCCAGGACGGCAAGCTCTACATGCTGCAGTGCCGGTCGGGCAAGCGGACCGGGACCGCCGCCCTGAACATCGCGATGGACATGCTGGAGGAGGGGCTGATCGACGAGAAGGAGGCGGTGCGCCGCGTCTCGCCGGCCCAGCTCGACGAGCTGCTGCACCCGGTGGTCGACCCGGCGGCCGAGAAGGCCGCGAAGCCGCTGGCCGGCGGGCTGCCCGCCGGGCCGGGCGGGGCGGCGGGGCAGGTCGTCTTCACCGCCGCCGACGCCGTGGCCTGGGCCAAGCAGGGGAAGACCGTGATCCTCGTCCGCGAGGAGACCAACCCCGAGGACGTCGAAGGAATGCGCGCCGCCGAGGGGATCCTCACCGCCCGCGGCGGGATGACCAGCCACGCCGCGCTGGTCGCGCGCGGCTGGGGCAAGTGCTGCGTCGTCGGGCTGCAGCGCGCTGCACGTCGACAGCCACGCGAAGACGGTGGCGGTCGGCGGCCGGACGCTGAAGGAAGGGGACTGGGTCACGCTCAACGGGACCCGGGGCCTGGTCTACGACGGGAAGCTGGGGATGATCAGCGCGGCCGAGAACCCGCGCTTCGTCGAGTTCATGAAGATCGTGGACCGGTACCGGACGCTCGGCGTGCGGACCAACGCCGACACCCCGGAGGACGCGCAGAAGGCCCGCAGCTTCGGCGCCGAGGGGATCGGGCTGTTCCGCACCGAGCACATGTTCTACGGCAAGCACTCGGAGAAGCCGCTGTTCGCGCTGCGCAAGATGATCGTCTCGCGCACCGAGGCCGAGCGCCGGGCCGCGCTGGACGAGCTGTTCCCGTTCGTCAAGAAGGACATCAAGGACACGCTGGCGGTGATGGACGGCCTGCCGGTCACGATCCGCCTGCTCGACCCGCCGCTGCACGAGTTCGTGCCGCAGCGGCCCGAGGAACGCGCGCGGCTGGCCGAGGCGCTGGGGATCACGAAGGACGAGCTGGACCGCCGGGCCGACGCGCTGCACGAGACCAACCCGATGATGGGGCACCGCGGCGTCCGGCTGGGGCGTGACCTTCCCCGAGATCTCGGAGATGCAGGTCCGCGCGATCCTCGAAGCGGCGGTCGAGCTGACGTCAGGAGGGGAAGGCGGCCCACCCCGAGATCATGGTTCCGGTGGTCGGGATCCAGGCCGAGCTGGACCACCAGAAGGCGCTCGTCGACCGGATCCACCGCGAGGTGGCCGCCCGCTACGGCGTCGAGTCGATCGACTTCCTGTTCGGGACGATGATCGAGGTCCCCCGCGCGGCGCTCACGGCCGACCGGATCGCCGAGACGGCCGAGTTCTTCTCGTTCGGCACCAACGACCTGACGCAGATGACCTTCGGCTTCTCGCGCGACGACATCGGCGGCTTCGTGCCGGACTACATCGAGCGCAAGATCCTCCCCGCCGATCCGTTCCAGATCCTCGACCGGGAAGGGGTCGGCCAGCTCGTGACGATCGCGATCGAGCGCGGCCGCAGGGCCCGCCCGTCGCTGAAGATCGGGATCTGCGGCGAGCACGGCGGCGAGCCCTCCTCCGTCACCTTCTGCCACCACGCGGGCATGAACTACGTGTCGTGCTCGCCCTTCCGCGTGCCGATCGCCCGCCTCGCCGCCGCCCAGGCGGCGCTCGGCGCGCGCTGAAGAAGAGACGACCTCCCCGATGAAGAAGACCTTCGTACTCGACACGAACGTCCTGCTCCACGACCCGAACAGCCCGTTCTCCTTCGCGGACAACGACGTCGTGATCCCGATCGCGGTGATCGAGGAGATCGACCGCTTCAAGAAGGAGATGACGGAGGTCGGCCGGAACGCGCGCGCGGTCAGCCGGACGCTCGACCGGCTGCGCGAGCAGGGCCACCTGACGGACGGGGTTCCGACGTCCGGGGGCGGGACGCTGCGGATCCACCTCGGCGTCCCGATCCCGCGCGATTTTCCGTTCATGGACGGCCGCGACGGGGCCGACATGCGGATCCTGGCGCTGGCCTGGGAGCTGTCCCGCAGCCACCCGCCGGTCCAGTTCATCACCAAGGACACCAACCTGCGGCTCAAGGCCGACGCGGTCGGGGTCCACGCCGAGGACTACGTCGAGCGCAGCATCGTGCCCGACCCGGAGTGGCTGGGGTGGCGCGAGGCGGCCGTCCCGCGCGAGGTCCTCGACCGGCTGTTCTCCGACAAGACGCTTGCCCGTGGCCGAACTGGGGATCGACGACCCGGGCCCCAACGTCGGGCTGCTGCTGCGCGACCTGGGCGACCCGCAGCACACCGCGCTGGCCCGGCGCCGGCCGCGCCAGCCGGTCGTGGCGCCGATCGTCCTCCCCAAGTCGGTCTCGGGGATCAAGCCGCGCAACGTCGAGCAGAAGTTCGCGCTCGATCTGCTGCTCGACCGCGAGGTCTCTCTGGTCACGCTGGTCGGCAAGGCCGGGACCGGCAAGACCCTGCTGGCCCTGGCCGCGGGCCTGATGCAGACGGTCGAGAAGCCGCTCTACCGCCGGCTGGTGGTCGCCCGCCCGATCTTCCCGATGGGGCGCGATCTCGGCTACCTGCCGGGCGACCTCGACGAGAAGCTCGGCCCTGGATGCAGCCGATCTGCGACAACCTCGAGTTCCTGCTGGGCGAGTTCGACGCGCGAGCGGGCCGGACGGCCACCCGATCGAGCAGCTGATCGACCGGGGCACGCTCGAGATCGAGGCCCTGACCTATATCCGCGGCCGCTCTCTGCCGCGCCAGCTGATGATCGTCGACGAGGCCCAGAACCTGACGCCGCACGAGGTCAAGACGATCATCACGCGGGTCGGCGAGGGGGCCAAGATCGTCCTCACCGGCGACCCCGGCCAGATCGACAACCCCTACGTGGACGCCTCCAGCAACGGCCTCTCCTACGCCTCCCAGCGGCTCCGCGGCGAGCCGCTCGCGGGGACGGTCGTGCTGACCCGCGGCGAGCGCTCGAAGCTGGCCGAAATGGCCGCCGACCGGCTGTGAGCCGGCGGCCGCGGCGGAGTTGACGCCCCCCGGGGGCGCTGTTACCTTACCAAGCCTTTTTCCGGCCACGACCCGCTGCACGCGGCGGGCCAGGGGTTGGGGGAGACGCATGAGGAAGCGCGAGCGCGAACGGTTCCTGAAGCTGCTCGAAACGCGCCGGCTGACGCTTCTCGCCCGCTCGGCGCGCACCGCCGAGGAAGGCCGCGAGGTCGTGCCCGAAGGGGGCGAGGACTACGTCGACGACGCAGTCACCCACTACACGCGGGAGTTCCTGCTGTCGCTCTCCGACCTCGAGCGCCGCCAGGTGCTGCAGGTCGAGGACGCGATCGTCCGGGTCAAGGAAGGGACTTTCGGCGAGTGCATGTCGTGCAGCGACGAGATCGAGCCCAGGCGGCTCGAGGCCGTCCCCTGGGCCCGCTACTGCGTGTCGTGCCAGGAGATCGCCGAGAAGGAAGAGCTGGCCGAGCGCTACCACGTCCGCGACATCTCCGAGGAAGAAGAGTAGCCGCGGCCATGTCCGGCCCCGGCACGGCAGTCGTCAGCGGCCGGGGCGCCCGCCGGGCCCGACGGGGCCACCCCTGGATCTACCGCGAGGACCTGCGCTCGGTCGAGGCCGAGGCCGGAGCGATCGTGCGCGTGGTCGACGCCGCGGGCGCGCCGTGCGGCTGGGCCGCCTTCTCGCCCGGCTCGCGGATCGCGCTGCGGATCGTGCGGCGCGGCGGCGCGGCGGACGAGACGGTCCCGGCGGCGGAGTTCTGGGCCGCGCGGCTGGAGCGGGCCCTCGCCGCGCGCGGCGCGGCGGCGGCGGCCGGGCCCGGCTGCGCGCGGCTGCTCCACGCCGACGCCGATGGCTTCCCGGGGCTGACCGTCGACCGCTACGGCGCGCACCTCGTGGCCCAGCGCACGACCGCCTGGGCCGAACGCCACGGCGCGGCGCTGCTCGAGCGGCTCGCGGCGCGGGTCGGCGCCGAATCGGTCCTGGCGCGCGACGACGCGCCGGGCCGCGAGCCCGAGGGGCTGCCGCGCGCGGTGGTCCAGCTGGTCGGCACGACCCCGGCGCAGCTCGAGGTCGAGTCCGGGGGCGCCCTCCGCCAGGTCGACCCGTGGCACGGTCACAAGACGGGGCTCTACCTCGACCAGCAGGACAACCAGCGCCGCGCCCCGGGCTGGTTTGCGGCGGGGCCGGTCCTCGACGCCTTCTGCGCGGAGGGGGGGTTCGCCCTCCCGCTCGCGGCTGCCGGCCGCGAGGTGGTGGCGATCGACCAGTCCCGGCCCGGGCTCGAAAGGGCACTGGCCGCGGCCGCGGCCGCCGGTCTCGAGGGCCGGATCGAGTTCGTGCACGGCAACGTCTTCGACGTCCTGGCCGAGGCGGAGGCCGAGGGCCGGCGCTGGCCCGGGATCGTGCTCGACCCGCCCCCCTTCGCCCGCCGGCGCAGTGCCGCCGCCGGGGCCGCCCGCGGCTACCGCGACCTGCACCGGAGGGCGCTGCGGTGCCTCGCCCCCGGCGGCAGAATGGCGACGTTCTGCTGCACCGCGACCGTCGGGGCGGAGGAGTTCGAGGCGATGGTGAGGGAGGGGGCGGAGGAGGCCGCGGCGGCGCTGACGGTGCTGGCACGGCTCGGGCCCGCCGCGGATCACCCCGAGCGGCTGGAGTTGCCCGAGAGCCGCTACCTGAAGGGGCTCCTGCTGCAACGGGACGCCGGCTGAGGCCGCGTGCGACGGATCCTCCACGCCCTGGCGATCGTGCTCGCGGTCTTCGCCGCGATCTTCCTCGTGGCCTGGATCGTCGTCTCGTCGTCCTGGACCGAGAACCGCTTCCGGCTGCTGCTGGTCGAGCAACTGGGGAAGGAACTCGGCGGCGAGGTCGAGATCGAGGACCTGTCGCTGCGGTTGGTGCGGGCCGAGGCCCGGGTCCAGGGGCTGACGCTGCGCGGCGGCTCCGGACTGGTCGGCCAGTTGTCGCTGCGCGGGGGTACGATGCGCCTCTCGCGGCGCGCGCTGCTGGCCGGGCTGATCCGGCCGGTACGGATCGAGGCCGACAGCCTCTCCGTGACGCTCTCCGAGACGCCGCCCGACGACGCGCCCGATGGGCCGCTCGACCTGTCGATCTTCTCGCGGCTGCGGCGCCTGCGGGTCGCCGACGGGACCGTCCGCTTCCACGGCCGCGAGCAGCGCTTCGCGGTCGAGGTGGACGGGATCGGCCTCGACGGGCAGCCGGTGCGCGGCGGTTCGCGCGGCACCGTGGCGGCGGGTCCCGCGCGCTTCGAACGGCCCGGCGCGGCGCCGCTGCTCGTGGACCGCCTGCGGGGGGAGTTCGCCTGGCAGTCGCCGCGGCTCACGCTCGAGAACGTCACGCTCGAGGCGCCGGGTGCGAACCTCTTCGGCTCCGGCAGCCTCGCATTCCTGCCGGCCGGGCTCGCGGCCCGGGCCGACGCGCGGGGCTCGGCGGCGCTCGAGGCCTGGCTGGGCGAGGAGGTGCCGGACCTCACCGGGCGGATCGCGTTCGAAGGTGGCTTCCGCCTCGACGAGGACGGGCGCTGGACGGGGCAGGCCAGGCTGTCGAACGACGGCGTCGTGCGGTTCCGCCGCGCCGAGATCGTCCAGCTCGAGGCCTCGCTGCTGGCCGGCCCGGACGGCGTCCGCGTGGTCGACGGCCGTGCCGTCTCCGCCGCCGGCACGACGGTCGACCGCCTCGCCGTCGCCGTCCGCGGGGGCGCGATCGAGGCCGAGGCGGGCGGGCGGCTGGTCGCGACGGACGTCTTCCCCAATCTCGGGCTGGAGCCCGACCTGGTCGCCGCGAGCGGCGCCTACCGGGCGCGGCTCTGGCGCACCCGCGAGGGGGAGCCGCTGCGCTGGAGCGTCGAGGCCCAACCGGTGCCGGACCCGGCCCGGCCGAACGGTCTCGACGGACGCTTCACCGGGGAAGGGGGCGGCGGGCGGATCGCGCTCGACTTCGGCGGTGCGTGGGGCGGGTCGAAGCTGACCTTCCGGCTCCGCGGTGACGACGCGGTGGTGCGCGACGGCCTGACGATCGATGCCGGGCTCGACGCGCCCGGCGCCGCCGCGGCGCGCCTCGCCTTCGCCCACCTGCTCGAGCAGGGCCGGCGGATCGACCTCGAGCTGCCGCTCGAGACCACGCCGGTCCCCGACGGTCCGATGCGCGTCGCCGCCACCGTGCGCCTCGTCCGCGGGAAGCTGTCCGGCCTCGCCGCGACGGTCGATCTCGACGGCCTGTTTCTCGGCCGCTCGCGCTTCGAGTCGTACCACGGGCAGTTCGACGAGACGGCACGCGATCGCTGGGAGCTGGCGATGCACGCCACCGACGCGACCGGGGGCCGGGTCGAGGCCAACCTCGAGATCCCGCCAGGGCCCGCGTTCGGCCTCGATGCCCGCGCCATCGAGGCCGACTACGACGCCGTGTCGGAGATCGTGCGCGCGCTCGGGATCGAGCTCGAGCTGCCGGAGGGGCGGGGGCTCGTGAGCGGCACGATCGCGGGGGAATGGTCCGCGGCGGCGGCCCGGCTCGAGTTCGACGCCGCGACCCAGCTGACGCTCGGCGACGCGACGCCGGTCACCGCCGCGGCCCGCGGGACCCTGACGAACGACGCGGTCCGGATCGACGACGGGACCCTCCGCCTGCCCGGGCTCGAGGCGGCCTTCTCCGGGGACGTCGCGCTGCCGGAGGGGCCGCGGCCGCTGCAGGCGCGGCTGCGCTCCCGCGTCCGTGCCGAACTGGCCCCGTTCTTCGGCTGGCTCGAGCTCGGCGAGGCGTCCGGAATTGTCGAGGGGGATCTCGCCGGCACTTTCGAGAGCTTCGACCGGCCGCTGCCGCTCGAGGGGACGCTGTCCTGGAGGGAACTCGCGGTCTCCGGGCTCCGCATCCCGGCGGGGGTGGCGGCGGTGACCGCGGAAGACGACGGGTTCCAGCTGAACTCGACCGCCGGCAGACTGCAACACCGGCTCGCGATCTCCGGGCCGATCGGCAACCCCTCGTTCGAGCTGACCACCCACTCCGACGGCGTGCCGGTGCAGGACCTGGCGGCGGGCGAGGCGTACGCCGGCTGGGCGGTCCAGGCCGAGGGGCGCGGCACGCTCCACGCCGCCGGCGTGCTGCGCGAGCGGCCGACCTGGCACGGCCGCCTCGAGCTCACGGGGCTGTCGCTCGCCGCGGCGACGATCGAGGCCCAACTGGCGCGGCCGGCGCGGATCGACCTGGAGCCCGGCGGGCGGCTGATCCTCGTGACCCCCGTCGAGCTGGTGACCGCGCGCGACAGTCGGATGAAGATCGAGGGGGAGTACGGGCTCTGGGGCCGGGCCGAAGGGCAGCTCGGGCTGGTCGTGACCGGCTCGGTCGACCTCGCCGTGCTCGAGCTGTACGCCAGCGACGTGATCTCCTCGGGCACGGTCAGCGCGACGCTCAAGGTGGGCGGGACGCTCGAGCACCCCGAGCTGTTCGGGGCGATGCAGATCACCGGGGGCCGCGTCCTCTACGTGCCGTTCGCCCAGGTGATCGACGGGATCGAGGGGGAGGTCCTCTACGACGGGGCGGAGGCAACGATCCGCAGCCTCACCGGCCACAGCGGCGGCGGGACCATCGCGCTCGAGGGGCGGGCTGCGCTGTCGGGGCTGGCGGTCGAGCGGATCGACCTGCGGGCCACGGCCGACAACGTCGCGGTCGCCTACCCGCGGGGCTTTCTCGGCCGCTACGACGCCGACGCGACGGTCACCGGAACTCTGGAAGGGGCGCAGGTCAAGGGGACCGTCCACGTCCTCTCGGGTCGCTACGCCCAGGACTTCCAGCTGGTCGGGGGGGCGCTCGGCCGCTCGCGCAAGGTCCAGCCCAAGACCTCGGCCGCCAGCTGGATGCAGCGGCTCGCGTTGTCGATCGACGTCGTCGCCGACGATACGCTGTCGGTCCGAAACGAGCTGGCGCGCGTCGACGCCTCGGCCCGGCTGGCGGTCAAGGGGACCCTGGCCGCCCCGCTCCTGGTCGGCAACGTGACGCTGATCGAGGGGGGCGAGATCACCTTCCGCGACGTCGACTACGACCTGCTGTCGGGCCAGGTCACGATGGACGACGTGCGCGCCGCACCGATCCGGGTGCGCGCCGTGGCCGAGACCGAGGTCAGCGGCTACCAGGTCCGGATCGACCTCGACGCGACGACGGCGGCGGTCGAGTACACGCTGACCTCGACCCCCGCGCTGTCGCGGGCCGACATCCTGTCGCTGCTGCTGACCGGCCGGACCAACCGCGAGTCGGGCGGCGCCAGCTCGGCCTCGCTGGAGTCGCAGGGGGCGGCTTACTTCGGCACCGCACTCAGCGAGATGCTGCTGTCCGGCACGGCGAAGAAGTACCTCGGCCTGAACCGCTTCTCGATCAGCCCGGTCGAAGCCTCGCCCGGCTCCGAGCCGACGGCGCGGCTCACGGTCGGCAAGCGGCTGGACGAGAAGACCAACCTGCTCTACTCGCGCGACCTCGCCGGCGAGACGAGCGACATCTACTCGATCGAGCGCGAGATCGCGCCGCGGACGAAGCTCGTCGCCGGGCAGAACGACAAGGGCGGCGTCGGCGCCAGCGTGCGCTGGACCTACCGCTTCGGCGCGGGAGACGACGGGCGCGGCGCGCTGCAGGCCCCCGACCGGCTGGGCGACATCGAGGTCACCGGCCTGCCGGAGGGGATCAAGGTCTCGCGCCGCAAGCTCGGCGTCTCGCGCGGCACGCCGGTCACCCGCTCGACCCTGATCCAGGCCGCGGAGGGGTTGAAGCTCGCCCTGACCGAACGCGGCTACCTTCAGGCCTCCGTCGTGCCGCGGTCGGTCAAGGCCCCGGGGGCGACGCGCGCGACGGTCCAGCTCGAAGCCACCCCCGGCCCGCGCTGGGAGGTACGGATCCAGGGGGCCGCGGGAACGGAGCGGATCGTCCGCCGCGCGCTCAACGAGTTCTGGGCCCTCGTCGACTTCCGGTCCGGCGTGCACCGCCACACCGAGAGCCTGGTGCGCGAGCGGCTGGCCGAGGAGGGGTACGCGGCCGCCACGGTCTCGATCACCGACGGCGCCGGGAACCCGCCGTGGGTGGAAGTCGCTCGTCGACCCGGGGGCGAAGGTCCGCGTCGCGGAGGTCAAGGTCGCCGGCAACCAGGCCCTGACCGACGCCGAGGTGCTGAAGCAGGTCCTCTCGCGGCCGGGCTGGCGACCGGGAGATCCGCCGACGTACCGCCCGCGCGACGTCGAGGAGGACGCGGAGGCGATCCGCACGCTCTACGCGACCGAAGGGCACCTCGACGCCGTGGTCGTGCCGCGCGTGCGGTTCCGGACGGACGGCGAAGAGGTCGTGATCACCTACCGGATCGAGGAGGGGCAGCGGGCCCGGGTCGGCGCCGTGCGGATCGACGGCGACTGGCCGGCGGCGCTCGGCCGCGCCAGCGACCGCATCCCGTTCCGGACCGGCGACCCCTTCAAGCCGCAGAAGGTCGAGCAGACCGAGCGGGAGCTGCGCGCCGCGCTCGACGATGCCGGCTACTACGACTCGGCGGTCTCGATGCTGCTGCAGTCGGGCGACGGGAAGGTCGACGTGACCTACCGGGTCCAGGTGGGCCGGCCGTACACGATCGACTCGGTCGCCTTCTCCGGACTGGAGAGGACGCGCGAGAAGGTCGTCCGGCGGGCGGTGACGCTGCAGGCCGGCCAGCCGCTGACCCGGGCCGCGGTCCAGGAGACCGAGCGCAACCTGTTCGCGCTGGGGCTGTTCCGCGAGATCGTGCTCACCACCACGCCGGTCCCGGACCAGCCGGACCGGCAGGCGGTGGTGATCGAGTTCAAGGAAGCGCCGACCACCTCGCTCACGGTCGCCGGCGGCTGGGACACCGAGACCCAGTTCGCGGCCGCGGTCGGGATCTCGCACGACAACCTGTGGGGGATCGGCCGGACGGGGGGGATCCAGGCCTACTATTCGTCGATCCTGAGCGGGGTGCGGGCGACGCTCGAGGATCGCCGCCTGCGCCGCGGCACGCTCGAAGGGCTGATCACGGCAGGCTGGGAGCAGGAGGTCTACCCGGGTTTCACCTCGGAGACCACGAGCGCCGCGGTCCAGCTGGCCGTGCCGGAGCTGCGGAACAAGCGCTGGCTGGTGCGCTACCAACTGGAGGACACGCGGATCGTCGAGAGCTCGCTCTCGACCAACGACTCCTTCAACGCGCTGCTCGACGAGCAGATCCAGCCGGTGCGGCTGGGTTCACTCGGCTTCGCCGGGCAGTACGACCGGCGCGACGACCCGTTCCTGCCGACCCGCGGCTGGGTGGTGCGCGGCGACGTCGGGGTGTTCTCGAGCTGGCTCGCCTCGCAGGACGAATTCTGGCGCGTCCAGGCCCAGATCGGGGGCTACTGGCCGGTCGGCAACCGGCTGACCTTCGCCTCCGCGGTCCGGATCGGGTTCGCTCCGCCATACGGCGACACGCAGTGCGTCCCGCTGCAGAAGCGCTTCTTCACCGGCGGCTTCGACAGCGTCCGCGGCTTTCCCCGCGATGGACTCAACCCGCTCGTCCAGAGCGACGCGTCGGTCCAGTGCTGGACCGACGACGCGGGCGCGAGCGCGATCCCGATCGGCAGCCAGCTCGCGGTCGGGGGCGAGTCGATGTTCGTGTTCAACCTCGAGGCGCGCTACCGCGTCTGGGGCGAGGCCGAGGTCGTGCTCTTCACCGACCGCGGCAACGTCTGGCTGACGATCCCCGAGTGGGACCCTTTCGACACGCGCAACACGCTCGGCCTGGGGTTACGCTACCGCACGCCGATCGGCGCGCTGCGCGCCGAGTACGGCTGGAAGCTCGACCGCCAGCCGGGCGAGTCGGGCGGCCAGTTCTACTTCGCGATCGGCGACGTCTTCTGACGCGGGGGGTGGCGTGAGCCAGGTGCTGGGGGTCGACGTCGGAACCAGGACGCTGGGGCTGGCGGTCAGCGATGACGCGCGCCGGGTCGCGATGCCGCTCGTGGTGATCCGCCGCGCCGGGATGGCGCGCGACCTGGCCGCGCTGCGGACGATCGTCGAGGAGCGCGGGATCGCCGAGGCGGTCGTGGGGCTGCCGCTCAACCTCGACGGCTCGCCCGGCGCGATGACCGTGGAGGCCGACCGGATCGTCGCCGCGCTGGAGGGGCTGGGGCTGACCGTGCACCGTGAGGACGAGCGGCTGACGACGGTCGACGCCGAGCGGATGCTGATCGAGGCCGACCTCTCGCGCCGGCGGCGCCGGCAAGTCGTCGACAAGATCGCCGCGACCTACATCCTGCAGGACTGGCTCGACCGCGCCGCCGCGCCCGGCCGCGGGAGCGGCGCATGACCGGGCGCCGCGCGCTGGCGCTGGCGGCGGCGCTCGCGCTCGCGGCCGCGGGCCTGGCGGGGGCCGCGGCCTGGGCCACGTGGCGCGGTTTTCTTGGCACGGCGGTCGCTCCCCCGGGCGGCCGCCCGGTGACGGTCACCGTCCCAAACGGCGCGACCGCCCGCGAGGTGTCGCAGCAATTGGCGCGCGAGGGGGTGGTCTCGTCGGCCCGGCTCTTCGAGTGGTTCCTGAGGTCCGAGGGGGCCGAGGCCGCGGTCCAGGCGGGCGAGCACCGCTTCGAGCGCGCGCTGCGCCCGGCCGAGGTGCTCGAGGAACTGCGCGTCGCGCAGGCGCCGGACCTGGAGGTGACCCTGCTCGAGGGCTGGACCCGGATGCAGGTCGCGGCCGCGCTCGCCGCGGCCGGGGTGGCGGACGGGGCCGCGCTCGACGCGGCCTTCGCCGACCCGGCGCCGGTGCGCGACCTCGACCCCGCGGCGCGCGACCTGGAGGGCTACCTCTTCCCGGACACCTACCGCTTTCGGCCCGGGACCGCGCCGCGCGAGGTCGCGGCGCTGCTGGTCCGGAACTTCCGCCGGCGCTTCGCGGACCCCTACCAGGCGGCGGTGCGGGGCTCGGGACGGCCGCTGCACGAGGTCGTCACGCTGGCCTCGATCGTCGAGCGCGAGACCGGCGGCGCGAGCGAGCGGCCGCAGGTCGCCGGCGTCTTTCTCGACCGGCTGGTGCGCGGGATGCCGCTGCAGTCCGACCCCACCGTGATCTACGCGCGCGAGCGGGCCGGCGCCTGGGACGGCAACCTGACGCGCGCGGATCTCGAGCGGGACGACCCCTACAACACCTACACGCGCGGCGGCCTGCCGCCGGGCCCGATCGGCTCGCCTGGACTGGCGGCACTGCGCGCGGTGCTGGAGCCCGACCGCACGGGCGCGCTCTACTTCGTCGCGCGCGGCGACGGGACGCACCAGTTCAGCCGGACGCTGGCGGAGCACAACCGCGCGGTGCGGCGCTACCAGCTGCGGGGCCGGGCGCGTTAGCGGTGGGCGCTACTCGAGGACGTAGTCGGCCGGCTGCTCGCGGATCCCGTGCCGGTTGATCTCGCGGCGCCGATCCTGGTCGGAGAGCAGCTCGTTGATCTGGCCGTTGGGCAGCAACTCGCCGCGCAGGTAGGCCTCGTAGTGGAAGCGGCACAGGCCGTGCTCGTAGGGCGCGTCCTGGCAATACAGCACGCCGCCCACGCTGGTCCGGAAGCGGCAGTGGTCCTTGAAAGTCCTCATCGCGAACGCCTCCCGCAGGCGGCCGCGAAGATACCACGGCCGCGACGGGGCCGCGGGAGGGCGGATAATCGACCCATGAGCGAACGGACGGAACGATGGGGCGGGATGCGTCACGCGACGGTGGCGGGGGTGCCGCGCGGCGGTCCCGCGCGGCTGCGGCAGGCCGCGCGGCTGGCGGCGGTGCGCGACGCGCTGGGCGACGCCCTGGGGCCGCACCTCGCCGGCCTGAGCGAGCGGCCGGACGGGGTCGTGCTGCAGCTCGCCGGCGACGGCTGGGAGCGCGGGCTGGCGACGCAGCTCGAAGCCCTCGCGGGCCCGGTCGCGCGCGCCCTCGGCGCGCCGCTTCGCCCGGTCACGGTCGAGTCGGTCCCGGGCGGTGCCGGCCCGGTGCGTCCCGCAGGCCCGGTCCCCCGGGCGCCGGACGGCGCTCCGCAGGGATCGCTGGACCCGGAGGAACGGCGGCGGCGCCTCGCGGTGGCGGCCGAGCGCCTGCTGGCCCGCCCGGGCGGCGGGGCCAGCCGAGGGAAGAGGAGTTCCGTTGACAGCGGCCCGGGGGGGCAGTAGATAGACAGGTCGGTCGTGGGGAGATCACGGGGCACACGGGCCACGGAAGGGCATTCGATGGGTGAGGGGACGGCACCGGGAGGTCCGGGCGGGGCGGAGACTGCGTCCGTGCGGGCTCCGATGATCGAGATCGAGAACCTCCGCAAGCTCTACGGGCAGCACGAGGCGGTGAAGGGGATCACCTTCACCGTCCGGGCGGGGGAGATCCTCGGCTTCCTCGGCCCCAACGGGGCGGGGAAGTCGACCACCATGAAGGTCATGACCTGCCTCACCCCGCCGACCTCAGGCTCGGTGCGGATCGCCTCCCACGACGTGCTGCTCGAGCCGCTCGAGGTCCGGCGGGCGATCGGCTTCCTGCCCGAGAACCCGCCTCTCTACCCGGAGATGGTGGTCGAGGACTACCTGTCGTTCGCGGCCGAGATCCGGCGCGTGCGCCGCGCGCAGCGCCGGGCCGCGATCGACGCCGCGCTCGAGCGCTGCGGTCTCGTCGAGGTCCGCCGGCGGCTCGTCGGCAACCTGTCGAAGGGCTACCGCCAGCGCGTCGGCCTGGCCCAGGCGGTGATCCACGAGCCGCGGATCCTGATCCTCGACGAGCCGACGGTCGGGCTCGACCCGACCCAGGTGATCGAGATCCGCACGATCATCCGCGACATCGGGCAGGAACGGACCGTGATCCTCTCGAGCCACATCCTCCCGGAGGTCCAGGCCACCTGCCAGCGGGTCGTGATCATCAACCGCGGACAGATCGTGGCCGAGGGGCCGATGGAGGAACTGCTCCACCGCCACGGCGGCGGGTCGTGGCACTTCACGCTGCGCCGGCCGCCGGCCGACGACGGCGCGCTGGCCGCGCTGCCGGGGCTGGACCGGTTGTTCGCGCTGGGGGGCGGCCGCTACCGGGCCGCGCTCGCGCCGGGGGACGACGCGCGCGAGAGCGCCGTCTGCGCGCTGGCCGCGGGCCCCTGGGGGCTGGTCGAGTTCGCGCCCGAGACGACGACGCTGGAAGAGGTCTTCCGCGAGGTCGTCCTGCAGGAGGCCCACGCATGAGCCAGGTCTGGGCCGTCTTCAAGCGCGAGCTGAACTCCTACTTCGTCTCGCCGCTCGCCTACACCGCGATCGCCAGCTTCCTGTTCGTGATGAACGTGCTGTTCGTCTTCTCGCTCAACGCCTACGAGTCGACGCGCCGCGCCGCCGCGCAGCAGCTGCAGCAGGTCCCGGGGGCGGAGGCGCTGGTCCGCGACATCTTCGGCGGCAACGTGATGTGGGCGCTGGTCTTCATCGTGCCGCTGGTCACGATGCGGCTGCTTGCGGAAGAGCGCCGCCAGCACACCGCCGAGCTCCTGCTCACGGCCCCGATGACGACGCGCCAGCTCGTCCTCGGCAAGTTCCTGGGTGCGGTCTTCATCCTGGCCGTGATGCTGGCGCTGATCGGCTGGCAGCCGCTGCTGCTGCGGATGTGGGGCGACGCCGACCCGGCGCCGGTCTGGACCGGGTTCCTGGCCGCGCTGCTCTACGGCAGCTTCCTGCTCTCGATCGGCCTGCTGGCCTCGAGCCTGACCGAGAGCACCTTCGTCGCCGCGATCATCGCGCTGGGCCTGCTGGCCCTGGTCAACTGGGGCGGGGTCGCGGTCGGACAGATCCCGATCATCGGGCCGGGGCTCGAGCAGTTCACGCCGGTCGAGAACCTCAAGGCGCTGGTCCGGGGCACGATCGAGACCCGGGCGGTGGTCTACTTCCTGACGATGACGCTGTTCGTGGTCGACCTGACCGCGCGGGTCGTCGACAGCCAGCGCTGGAGGTGAGCCGATGAAGAAGCTCGCCCACCTCGCCGGACCGATCGGCCTCGCGCTGCTGGTGATCGGCTCGGGCTGGGCCGCGCTGGTGCCGGCCTCGATCCCGTGGCTCTACCAGTCGCTGCTGATCGCCGGGGCGGTGCTGGCCGCGATCGGCCTGTGGACCCACCGCTCCGACCTGCTGGCGCCGGCCGGCACGCGCCGCGCCCGCCAGGGGGCGGGGGCGCTGGCAGGGGTCGCAGTGGCCGTCGGGATCGTGCTGCTCGTCAACTTCCTCGCCGCGCGCTACAACGAGCGCTACGACTTCACCCGCTCCCGCTCGTTCTCGCTCCATCCCGCGACGGAGCGCGTGCTGAAGGCGCTGCCGGAGGGGGTCGAGGTGGTCGGCTTCTTCCCGCAGGCCGACCGCAACACCTTCCGCTCGGTCCGGATCCTGTTCGAGACCTTCGCGGCGTCGCAGCCGAAGCTCAAGCTGACCATCGCCGACCCGAACCAGCAGCCCGACCTGTACGAGCGGCTCGGGCGCCCCGGTTCGCGCGTCACCGTGGTCCACCGCGGCGACCGGCGCGTCGTCCTCCCGGGGTTCGAGGAGGGGGATGTCACCGCCGCGCTGCTCGAGGTGGGGCGGGAGCAGTCGCGCGTCGTCTACTGGGTGATCGGCCACGACGAGCGCCCGGTCGACGCGCGCGGCGCGCTGGGCTACCAGCGGCTGCAGTCCGACCTGATCAAGGACTACTACGAGATCCGCCCGCTCTCGCTCGGGGCCGGCGAGAAGGTCCCTCCCGACGCGGCGCTGGTGGTGCTCGCCGACCCGCGCCGGCCGGTCCCGTCGGCGGAGGTCGCGGCCTACGACGCCTACCTGCGCCGCGGCGGCCGCCTGCTGGCGCTGGTCGACGTCGACGCCGGGCAGGGCGAGACGCAGGCCAATCCGCTGGCCGAGCTGCTCGAGCGCTGGGGCCTGTTCGCGCGCCGCGGGCTGATCCTCGACCCGCGCGAGCGGACCGGCGACCGGGACCCGCGGAAGGTCGTCGGCGACCGCTTCCTGCACACCTCGGTCAGCGCGCTCGACGGACAGCTCACGCTCTTCCCGCAGGCCCGGCCGGTCGAGTTCGGCCCCGTGATGGACGACCAGCAGGTGTTCCACTACAAGCTGGTCGAGCTGGGGGCCGGCCCGCCGGGGCAGGGGAAGGACCCGTTCGTCTCGGCCGACCTGTCGCTGGCCCTGCGGCCGGCGGAGGAGTTGGCCGGACTGCCCCAGCCGGGTCAGCCGCCCGAACCGATCGCGGTGGCGATCGGCGCGTTCCGGAAGTTCACGCCGCGGGCGGGCGACACGCGCGTCGGCCGGGAGGCGCGGGCCGTGCTGGTCGGCGACGCCGACTTCCTGAACGACGCCCATTTCGACCAGGTGGCGAACCGCGAGCTGGCGCTGAACGTCGTGCGCTGGCTGACCGGCGAGGAGCTGCTGATCCGGCGCGAGGGGGAACGCCGCCAGGCGCGCGAGGCGATGATGGTCTCGCCGGCCCAGATGAACCTCGTGATCGCGCTCGCGCTCGGGGCGCCGATCGTCGTCTTCCTCGTCGGCTGGATCGTCTGGCTGACCCGGAGGAGCAAGTGAAGCGGGGCGGGCTCGCCGCCGGCATCGCGCTGCTCGCGGCGCTCGCCGGCCTCGTCTGGTACGAACTGCGCCGCGACGAGCAGGCCGGTGTGATGCAGCCGGGTACGATCGCCTTCCCCTACAACCCGGGGCGGGTGCAGGAGTTCACGGTCACGGTGGGGGAGCGCTCGGCGACGCTGCGCCGCGGCCCCGGGGGGAGCTTCGAGGCCGCGTCGTCCTCGGGCCCCGTCGTGGTCGAACAGGCCGCGAACTTCCTCGCCGCCGTTGGCCGGCTGCGCTTTCTCGACGTGGTGCAGGAATCGGCGACGGACGAGGAATTGGCGAAGTTCGGGCTCGGCCCGCCGCCGCTCGCGTCCGTGAAGCTCGTGCTGCGCCCGCCCGCGCGCGAGGGCGAGACGGTCCCCGCGCTCCCCCCCTTGCTCGAGCTCGGCGGCGCCTCGCCCGTCCTGCCGGGCTACTACGCTCGCGTCAACGGCTTGCCGCGGATCGTCCTGGTCGGGGCCGAGGCGGCCGACCTGGCCGAAGGGGTCGGGCTCGAGCTGTTCGGCGAAGCCTCGCTGATCCCCGAACCGGAGCGCGAGTCGGGCCTCAAGGAGCTCCCGGACCCGCCGAAGCGGCGCTGACCTCGAAGGCCGTCTCGCGCTCGAGCGGGGGCCCCCCGGCGGCGGTGGCCGTCACGACGAGTCGGTAGCTCCCGGGCGCGAGCCGCCCGGCGGGGATCTCGAGCCGCCAGGGCCCGCGCGCGTCGTCGCTCGCGCCGTCCAGTCCCGTCGGCTCGCCCCCCGCGCGCAGCACGCGCCAGGAGAGCGTCACGGGGCCGTCCCCGCCCGGCGGCGGCTCGACCCGCGCGAAGAGCCGCGCCGGCGCATCCGCGGCGACGCGTTCGCGCGGGGTTGGCAGCACGCGCAGCGGGCCGGCGCGGAACGGGAAGGTGCCGTCGCCGCCCGCCTCGGCCCCCGCGGCCGGCTCGTCCGTGCCCAGCAGCGGGCCGTAGAGGCGCGGCGCGCCGCGCGGCGCGGAATCGGGGATGGTCAGGTCGATCGCGGTCGAACCCGCGCCGCCCCCGCTCCGGTCGTAAATCACGGCCGAGAGCTGCCACGTGCCGGGCGGCACCGGCCGAACCGCCTGGAAACGCAGCCACGGGTCGCCCGCCGCCGGGGCGGGCTCGGGCACGAAGGCGTCCTCGGGGATCGCCAGCGGCACCGCCCCCGGCGCGCCGCGCGGCCGCAGCTCGGCGGCGACGGCAAAGCGCTGCGCGAGCCCGACCGCGCTGCCGTCCCAGGCCGGGACGAGGCGCTGGCGCGGCAGCGCGACGGTGATCGCCAGCAGCGTCTCGCCCCCCGGCCCCGACAGCAGGTGCAGCGCGCCGGAGGCCTCGTAGGAGCCCAGGAACTGCTCGGACTTCACGATCGCTTCGAGCAGCTCGCGCTCGCTCGGGATCTCCTGCAGCCGGGCCAGGTCCATCGCCGTCCCGAGGTTCCCGTTGGCCCACGGCACCTGTTCGATCAGCCGATCGACCGCACCGGGCAGCGCCTGGTCGGCAGGCTGCAGCATCGTGAAGGAGGGGCTGGCGAATCGCGCGCTGTCGGAGAGCAGCCAGTCCTCGTCGGCGGTGCGGATGAAGGGGATCGCGGTCACCACGCGGTTCGAGGCGCTGGCCAGGCCGTAGTAGATCCAGCGCATCATCCCCCGGGCGCCGGCGTGGGCCCCGGTGTCGTAGTTCTCGTCCTTCTCGATGTCGTCGGGGGGCCCGAGCAGGATGTAGATCTTGCCGCGGTCGGTCTTCCAGCCCGGCTTGCCCGAGCCGGTGAACTGCCCGTTCGCCTCGGCCACGCGCTGCCAGAAGCCCAGGCGCGCCTCGTTCTGCGGGGTCCGGGGGTCGGGGTCGCGCCGCTCCCAGAAGTTCCGGATGAAGGCGACCCGCTCGGGGGCGGTCTCCTGCGATCGGAAGAGGCGCGCCTCGCTGCGGGTCATCAGGTACCGGACCGGCCCCTCGTCCCAGTCGCGGGTGGCGTCCTCGGTGCCGCCCTTCGCCGCCCACGCGAGGCCCAGGGCGCCCAGCGTCGCGAAAAAGAGCAGCGTCGCGCAGCAGATTCGGCCGCGGCGGTTTGACCCCCTGTGCGCCATCCGCCTAAGATATCTCTGGTCTGCGGTTACCGCAGGGCAGGAGGTTCGTCTCGATGCACCCGGGCCGTCGCCCGCCGATCTTTTCCGCCGCGGTTCTCGCTGCGGCGATCCTGTCCGTGCTTGCCGCCGCGCCCGGCTGCGGCCCGGGCGGCCTCAAGGGCCGCACCCCCGACGAGCGGTCGATCGCGGCCGCCGAACTGGGCGTCAACGGAGCGGACGAGAACGTACCGATCCTGGTCGAGGCGATCGAGACGGAGCCGGACGTCGTGCAGGCCGGCGCGATCACCGCGCTCGGCCGGATCGGCACCCCCGCCGCCGTCGCCGGGCTCGCGAAGTTCGCCCACAGCGAGGTCACGCTGACGCGGCGCGCCGTCTGCCAGGCGCTGCAGGACGTGCTGCCGGCGGCCTACCCCGACGCCGCGCGCGTGCTGGTCGAGATCGGGCAGAGCACGCTGCCGAAGGGGCCTGGGAGCGACCCCAACATGGAGGTGCGGCGCGCCGCCGTGACCTCGCTGGCGGTGATCCAGTCGCCCCTCTCGGCCGACTTCCTGATCGACCGCGCGCTGAACGACCCCGAGGAAGGGGTCCGCAACGCCAGCGTCAAGACGCTCGGCCGGCTCAAGGAGCCGCGCGCGGTCGACGCGCTGGAGAAGATCTACGAGGTCGACGACGAAAAGAACCGCGCCTGGGCGATCGAGGCGCTCGGCGAGATCGGCGACCCGCGCGCGGTGCCGACCGTGACGAAGGCGCTTGCCGACTACCACGGCGTGACCCGCGGCAAGGCGGCGTGGTCGCTCTGGCAGCTGCAGCAGGCCGGCTGCGTGCCGGCCGTGCAGCAGGCGCTCGCCACGGAGCAGGACGACCTCCCGGCGATCGTGATGGCCCACGTGCTCGTGCTCGCCGGGCAGCCCCAGGCGATCGAGTACCTCGAGGACCAGCTGATCCGCGGGCGCACGAACATGGCCCGGGCCGAGGCTGCGCGCGCGCTGGGCGAGGTCGGCCGCAAGGAGTCGGTGATCGCGCTGGACCGCGCCTTCCGCGAGGATCGCGACGGCCTCGTGCTGCGCGAGTCCAGCCTTGCGATCCAGAAGCTGTTCGAGAAGTATCCCGGGAGCGAGTCCCTCGTCACGCCGCCGCCCGGCGGCTGACGCCGCATCGCGCCGAGGAGGGCCCGATGGCACTTTGGGGAAAGAAGGAGCCGGAGGCGGACAAGCCGCCGTCGCCGGTCGCAACGATCGAACCTGCAGCCCGGCCGGCGACGCCCGCCGCCGTCCCGGCCGCACCGGTACCAGCCCCCGTCGCCCCGCCGGCGGGGTCGCCCAGAGGAGGCACGCACATGGAGGGTCGCAGCGCGACGATCGGACCATCGATCCACGTCAAGGGTGAGTTGATGGGCAACGAGGACCTCGTGATCGAGGGCCGCATCGAGGGGATCGTCCGCCTGCGCGATCACCACCTGACCGTTGGGAAGTCGGCGACGATCCTGGCCACGCTCGAGGCCAAGTCGATCCGCGTCGAGGGGAATGTCCAGGGCGACGTCCAGGCCTCCGAGCGCGTCGAGCTGGCGGCCGGAAGCTCCGTGGTCGGCGACGTGACGGCGCCGCGGGTTTCGATCGCCGACGGCGCCCGGTTCAAGGGCAGCGTCGACATGGACAAGGGCGGCCCGCGCCCGGCCACCTCCGCGTCGCCCGCGTCGCCCGCGTCCACGCCGGCGGCCGTCCCGGCCGGGGCGGGGAGAGCCTCCGGCAGCACCCCCTGAGGCCGTGAGCCTCTTCGGTATCGGAAAGCGCCCGGCGCCGCCGCCGCCCGCCCCGGAAGCTCCGGGGCGCGCGCGGCCGCCCGGGGCGCCGGCCCCGGCGGCGGGCGCTTCGACCCGCCCGCCGGCGCCGGAGCCCCCTGCCGGCGACCCGGCCCGCTCGCCGTCGCGGGCGATGCAGCAGCTGCTCGAAAGCGCCGCTCGGCGGAGCGCCGAAGGGCGCCCACCGCGCGTTCTGCTGGCCGGACCGGTCGCCCAGGTCACGATGGACGCGATCACGGGCCCCGGTTGCCGGCTGACGGTCGAGGGCGAGTTCTTTCCCGAGCTGCCGCTGGCCTACGCCGACGGCCGGTTCGACCTGGTCCTGGGGCTCGACGTGCTCGACCTGCTGCCCGACGGCGGGGCGCGGGCGCAGGCTGCGGAGTGGGCCCGCGTGCTGGCCCCGGGCGGCACCCTCTACCTGGTGGCCCGGCGCGAGGCTTCCCAGGTCCCGCCGCTGGTGCGGATCGACGTCCACCCCGACGGGGCGCTCGCGATCCACCCCCTCGGCCCCCGCCACCCCCTGGTCCAGCCCCGCCAGAACCGCGAGTTCGAGGTACTGGTCCGCCCCCTCGTCGTGCACGAGATTTCCCTGCGGCGAGACGGCCTGCGCGAGATCCTCTGCCGCAAGTAGGGGATCGGTCCGCGGGCCCGCCCGGGAGATCCGGATGAACCGCAGTCGCAAGCCCCTGCTGGTCCTGGTCCTCTTTGCGCTGGCGGCGCCCATGGCGCTGGCGGCCCGCCCCGCCGAGGGGGTCGTGCTTCGGCTCCACGACGGGCCGTGGAATGCTCCCGCCCGGCCGCCGTCGGAACTGGCGCCGGACGCCCCGGGCGAGCCGGTGCGCTTCGCGCTCTGGCTTCCCGGGCGCGCGGTGGATGCCGCAGAGCTGGAGCGGCTGGGGGAGTCCGGGATCCGCGTCGTCGAGCCCTGGGACGGGACGGCGTTCGTGGTGGCGCTCGACGCGCGCGCGGCGCAGCTCGCGGCCGTCCCGCGGGGCGGCGCGCTGGTCGAGCTGCCGCCCGCCGCGCGGCGCGTGATCGGGGCCGTCGCGCGCCCGGAGGACGGGCCGCAGCGCGTCGAGTTGCGCCTCTTTCCTGGTGCCGATCCGGAGGCCGTCCGGCGCGGCGCGGCCGCGCTCGGAGCGCGGCTCGAGCCGCTGGCGGACGGGGCGGGCTTCGCGGTGCTGGCCGAGCCCGGAGGGGCGGCGGCCCTGGCCGGGCTCGACGGCGTGGCCTGGGTCGCTCCGGCGCGCGGCCGGCGGGTGCCGCTCAACGAGGCCAGCCGCGCGGCGATCGGCGCAGGCGTGCTGCAGGCGCCCCCCTGGTCGCTCGAGGGGACGGGCGAGATCGCCGGCGTCTGGGACGGCGGGCCGCCGAACCCGGACCACCCGGACCTGGCCGGACGCCTCGTCTACGCCGACACCACCGGCAGCGCGCACTGTCCGGACTGCGCCCACGCGACCCACGTCGCCTGCACGGTCGCGGGCAGCGGCGCGGGCAGCCTCGACGCGGGCGGCGCGGTGCGGCAGTGGCGTGGGATGGCTCCCGCCGCGGCCGTGTTCGCCTACGACTTCTTCGGCGACGTCGCCGCCGAGTACCGCGCAGCCTGGCGCGATCGCGCCGTGCGGGCGTCGAACAACTCGTGGGGCTACTGCGTCGACCCGGCCTACCCCGACTGCGAGCCCTGCTCGGCGTTCTCGAGCTACCACGCCGACAGCCGCGACTTCGACGCGCTGGTGGCCGGCGAGGCGCCTTCGCTGCTCCTGGTCTTCGCTGCCGGAAACTCGCGCAACGACGGGATCTGCGGCCAGGCGACCGCACCGCCGTACCTCAACTACCGCACGCTGGTCCCGCCCTCCACCGCGAAGAACGGGCTCACCGTCGGAGCCACCGACGCGGCCGGCGCGATGAGCGCGTTCTCGTCCTGGGGCCCGGCAGCCGACGGGCGGATCAAGCCGGACGTCGTCGCCGACGGCGTCAGCGTGCTCTCGTGCGCCGATCCGGGGACCGGCTACCGGGCGCTCTCGGGCACCTCGATGGCGACTCCGGCCGTCACCGGCGCCGCCCTGCTGGTGCGCGAGCTGCTCGTGCGCCAGGGGCTGGCCGAGCCTCCGGCCGCCGCGCTGAAGGCGCTGCTGGTGCACGGCGCGCGCGACCTGATTGCCGGCCCGGGCTACGCGCCGGGGCCCGACGCCGCGAGCGGCTGGGGCCTGGTCGATGCCGAGGCCTCGGCCCGCGCGGCGGACGAGGGAGCGCTGGCGCTGCTGGCCGCGGGGCAGGACGAGGTCCTGTCGTGGGAGCTCGAGGTCCCCGCGGGAAGCGAGTCGCTGCGCGCCACGCTGGCCTGGAGCGATCCCGCGCCGTCGCTCGCCGCCGCGGCGCAACTGGTGCACGACCTCGACCTGGTCGCGATCGATCCGGCGGGGGTCGAACACCGGCCGTGGGCGCTCGACGCGGCGGCCCCCGCCGCCGCCGCGCGGCGCGACGCGCCGAACCGGCGCGACAACCTCGAGCGGATCGACGTCGAGCAGCCGGTCCCCGGGCGCTGGGAGGTGCGCGTGCGCGGGGCCTCCGTCGCGTTCGGCCGGCAGGCCGCGGCGCTGGTCACGAGCCTTCCCGCCGAAGCCCGCGACGACTTCGAGCCGCTCTCGCCGGAGAACGGTGCGGCGGTCTCTCCCGACGGCCGGCCGATCCCGTTCGCCTGGCGCGCCGGCGAGTACGGGTCGTTCCAGCTGGCGTTCTTCTCGCGCGGCGGGATGCGCCCGTTCCTGGTGCTGCCGCGGCGCGCCACCGCGGCGACGGCGCTGACGCCCGACGCGGCGGCCTGGCGGCAGCTCCTGCTGCGGATGGCGCGCGGCCCGATCGAGTGGGGC
Organism: uncultured Acidobacteriota bacterium; assembly: GCA_963702545.1. Classification (GTDB taxonomy): domain Bacteria; phylum Acidobacteriota; class Polarisedimenticolia; order J045; family J045; genus JALOKP01. The sequence continues at coordinate 95,331 of CAVPDB010000017.1, forward strand.
GTGCGGACGCAGGACCGGGAGGGACGGATCGTCGACTCGGCCCGCCACCGCCTGGGCCTCGCCCTGCCGCGCCCCCCCGTGATCGAGTGTCCCGCGGAGGGCGCCCGGTTCACCGCCGACGGGCTGGCGCTCGAGGGGGGCTGCGAGGGGCCCGGACCGTGGCTGCGTTGGGATGCCGAGGGGTCGACGGCGTTCCAGGTGCGCTGGTCGACCCGCCCCGACCTCCGCAACGCGACCCTGGCGGGCGCCGGCTACCGCCTCGGCTCGGGCGGCTTCACGCCCACCGGGGCGCAGTGGCGCGACCTGGCGGCGCGGGCACGGGCCAACGGCGGGACGATCTACCTGCAGGTCCAGGGGAAGGACGCGGCTCAGCGCCGCACCGACGGCCCGCCGCGGCGGCTGGTCGTCGAGTAGGGCCACCCGGGCCCGCCCGGATGGTCGGGGACGGGCCCGGGACCTAGCTTCTGCTCCGGGCCGCTCGAGGCCCGGAGCGCGCGATGTCCCTCGGATCCGGTTCCGCCCTGGTCTTCGCCGGCCGCCTCGAGGCGATCCCGCTGGCCGACCTGCTGCAGGTCATCGCCGCCGGGCGCAACAGCGGCGTGCTGTGGGTTCAGGACGAGGCCTCGGCCGCGACCGGCGAGATCGAGCTGCGCGACGGCCGCGTCGTCGGGGCGCGGGTCTCGGCAGCGGAGACGCTGGGCGCGATCCTCGTGCGGCGGTGCGAGGTCCGGTCCGAGCGCGTCGGCGAGGCGCTCCGGCACCAGTCGGCGGCCGCGCGCTGGAAGCCGCTCGGCCAGCTGCTGATCGAGATGGGGGAACTGGAGCCGGCGGCGCTGCGGCGCGGGCTCTCGGAGCAGATCGCGCAGAACACCGCGACGATCATGGGCTGGCCGCGCGGCGTGTTCCGCTTCCGCGTCCACGAGGACGAACCACCCGCTGCACGCGCCGCGGCGCACACGGTGGCGCTGGAACTGCACGCGCTGGTCCTGGAGGCGGCGCGGCTGGCCGACGAAGCGGCCGCGCCGGCGGGAGTCCACTGACGGGTCCTGCTACTGGTGCCGAAGGGGAGACTCGAACTCCCACATCCTTGCGGATACATGGACCTGAACCATGCGCGTCTGCCAATTCCGCCACTTCGGCACGCGCCCGAAGGCGGGCGGGAGCCCGCCGCCGGAAGCGACGGAGGAGTCTAGGAGAGGGCGGGGCGGGCGTCAACCCGGGCGTTGCGCGGGCGCTCGCCGCGGCCGTGAATGAGTGATCCCGGCTATCGCGGCTCGACCCCGCCCCGGGCGAAGGCCGCGCGGGCTTCGTCCTCGCGTCCACGGGCGGCCAGGCGCCGGCCCAGCGCGATCCAGGACTGGGCGCCCCCCTCGCCCGATTCGGCCCGCGCGGCGAGCCGCGCGATATGTCCGTCGGAGATCCCCGCGCCCCAGAGGTAGAAGAGGTTCCCCGGCGCCGCCGCGGCGGCCTGCAGCGAGAGCCGCACCCCCTGTTCGCCGCGGCCCGCCTCGTGCGCGAAGGCCCCCTGCAGGTAGAACCCCAGGGCGCTGCGCGCGGCGTCGAACTCCGCTTCGAAGCCGGGCGGCAGGGGGCCCGACACCAGCGCCGCCAGCGGGAGCGGGCGCGGCACGAGCGGGTCGAGGTTCGGCAGGCCGGGGCGGCGGCCATAGCGCGCGAAGTACTCGACGAGCGGGCGGTCGTCGGTCACCACCGGGGCGTCGCCCGCGAAGCGCAGCAGTCCGGCGCGGTCGAGGATCGCCGGGGCGAGGAGCGAGCCCGGCCCGTCGAAGCCGATGGCCGCCAGCGAGGCCCGCACGCCCGGCTCGGCGACGCGGCGCGCGAGCCGCACCGGATCGAGCGCCAGCGCCTCGCGCGACCCGAGCAGGAGCAGGTCGCGCTCGACCGGCAGGAACCCCAGCGCGTGCGGAAAGGCCTCGGCGAAGGTGCGGACCAGCATCTTCACCTCGGCTTCGGACTGCGAATGGAGCGGGATCCACTGCGCGACGACCCCGCCGGGCGCGAGCCGCGCGAGCGCCAGCTCGTAGAAGTCGCGGGTGTAGAGCGAGACGACGCCGGAGTCGCGCGGCGGCGGGGGCTCGAGCGTGACGAGGTCCCACGGCTCGCGGCCGGCCAGCAGCACGTGGCGCCCGTCGTCGACGATCATCCGCACCCGCGGGTCGGCCAGCACGTCGCCATTGTCGGCGCGGAACAGCGCGGCGACGGCGACCACCTCGGGCGAGATCTCGGCGACGTCGATCCGCTCGATCCCGGGGTGGGCCGCGATCGCGCCGGTCGTCATCCCGGTGCCGAAGGCGATCACCAGCGCCCGCTTCGGCTCGCGCGCAAAGAGCGCCGGCAGGTGCCCCAGCAGCCGCATGTAGCGCCGGGCGTAGAGGTGCGTCCCGGTCAGGCTGGTCTGGTTGGTGACCAGGCGCAGGAAGTCGAGCTGCTGGTCGTTGCTCTCCGAGACGACCGCGATCGTCTGGACCGGCCCCTCGTCGTAGGCCAGCACCGGCAGGCGGGCGAAGCGCGAGAGCAGCGCGTGGCGGGCCGGGTCCGCCCCGAGCCCGGCCGCGACCCCCAGCGCGCCGAGCGCCGCCACCGCCGCGAGCGCCCGCGTCCGCTCGCGCCCGGCGAGGGCCAGCGCCGCGACGGCGACGCCGCCCAGCGCGGCCAGCGCGGCCAGCAGCGTCATCGCGCGCGCGCTGCCCAGCGCGGGCAGGAGCACCAGCCCGGTGACCGCAGCCCCCAGCACCGCGCCCAGCGTGTTCAGCGCGTAGGCCCCGCCGAAGCGCGCCCCCGCCCCCTCCGGCACCGCGGCCGTGACGCGTGCGACGAGCGGGATCACGATCCCGAGTGCGAGCGTCGTCGGCAGCAGGACGACGAGGCAACCGCCCAGTTCGAGGCTGTACGACCAGCCCGAGAGGCCCGGCAGCGCGGCGGCGACCTTCCCCGCGGCCTGCCAGGCTCCCGCGTCGAGCAGCCGCAGCGTGATGCCGGCGCCGAGCGCGAGCGCGGCCAGCGCCAGCGCCAGCGCGCGGCCGGGATCGCGGGCGCGGTCGGCAAGGCGCGTCCCGAGCGCCGACCCGCCGGCGATCCCGAGCAGGTAGGCCGCGAGCATGGTCGCGAAGGCGTAGGCCGACGAGCCGGCCAGCACCGCGAGGACGCGGTGGAACGCGACCTCGGTCCCGAGGCCGACCAGCCCGCTGACCAGCGCGGCCAGTCCGGCCGCCGCGACGAGCGGGTGGCGCGCGGGGCCCGAGCCCGCGGCCGGTGCCTTCGGCGCGGCGGACGCGGAGCGAGCGGCCTTTTCCGCCGGGCGCGCGGCCAGCGCGGCGAAGCGCCCCGCGATCCACCAGGCCGCCGCCGCCACCGCGAACTCGGCCGCGGTGGCGGCGAGCGCGGTCCGCACCAGGCCCAGCCGCTCGATCAGCACGAAGCCGGCGGCGAGCGTGCCCGCCGCGCCGCCCAGCGTGTTGAGCGTGTAGAGCGCGCCGATCCCGCGCCCCGGCGCGATCCCGGCCGCGACGATCCAGCGCGCGAGGATCGGCAGCGTCGCCCCCATCAGGACCGTCGGCGGCAGCAGCGCCAGCGCGGCGAGGCCGACGCGCAGCGCCCAGGGCAGCGTGTCCGACCCGGTGCCGCGGGCCAGCGCCGCCGCGCCGGCCGGAATCCAGTCCGCGAGCAGCGGGATCGCGAGCAGGCCCCAGGCGCCGACCACGGCCTCGGCCAGCGCGAAGAGCCGGATCCCCCGCGCGGGATCGCGGTCGCCGAGCCGCCCGCCCAACGCCGAGCCGATCCCGAGCCCGGCCATGAAGGTTGCGAGCACGATCACCGCCGCGAGGTTGGACGAGCCCAGCCCGAGCGCCAGCCAGCGCGTCCAGACCAGCTCGTCGACCAGCCCCGCCGCTCCGGTGACGAAGAGCAGCGCGCCGAGCAGCCCGAGCAGCGCGGTGGGTGAGGGGGGGGCGGGCTGGCGGGCCATCACGGTTCGCTCCGAGGAGAAACGGTGGAAGAATACCCCGCGCCCGCGAGGAAACGCCGTGACGCCGCGCCTGCCGACCGCCGCCCAGATCGAGGCCCTGCTGACCAGCCCCGAAAACGCCCCCGGGCTGACCGGGCGCGAGATCGCCGACTGCCTGCGCGTCCCCCCCGCGCAGCGCGCGCGGCTGCGGCAGGCGCTGCGCGACTGGGTCGTCGAGGGGCGGCTGGTCGCGCTGCGCGGCCGGCGTTTCGGCGCGCACTCGGCGCTGGGCGACGTCGTCGGGCGCTACTCGCGCCACCCGGCCGGCTTCGGCTTCGTCATCCCGGACGATCCCGAGCAGTCGGACCTCTTCATCCCGCCCGGCGCGCACGCCGGCGCGATCCACGGCGACATCGTGGCCGCGCGGGTCGTCGCGGTGAAACCCGACGGCCGGCGCGAGGGGGCGATCGCGCGGGTGGTCGAGCGCCGCTCGGAGACGATCGTCGGGCTGTTCCACGGGACGGCGTCGGGTGGCGGGATCGTGCAGCCGCTCGATCCCGGCTTCGGCTTCGAGGTCCTGGTGGCGAAGGCCGACGCGAAGGGGGCCCGCACCGGCGAGATCGTCCGCGCCGACCTGGTCACGCCGCCGCGTGACGGCAGCGGCGCGCGCGGGACGGTTCTCGAGCGGCTGGGGCGGCCCGACGAGCCGGGGGTCGAGACCGAGGTCCTGGTCCGCAAGTACGGCTTCTCGGCCGAGTATCCCGACGAGGTGCTGGCCGAGGTCGAGCGCCTGCCGGCGCGGCCCGAGGACTGGCCGCTGGCGGGCCGCGAGGACTTCACCCGGGGGACGGTCGTCACGATCGACGGCGAGACGGCCCGCGACTTCGACGACGCGGTCGAGGTCGAGCGGCTCGACGACGGCGGCTTCCGGCTCCACGTCCACATCGCGGACGTCGCGCTACTTCGTCCCCGAGGGTCGGCCACCGACGTCGAGGCGCTGCGCCGCGGGACCAGCGTCTACTTCCCCGACCGCTGCATCCCGATGCTCCCCGAGCGGCTCTCGAACGACCTCTGCTCGCTCCGGCCGGACGAGATCCGCCTGACGCAGGGCGGTTCGATCGACTTCGACCGGCGCGGGCGACGTGAAGCGCGCGCGGTTCCCGACGGGTTCATCCGCAGCCGGGCGCGGCTGACCTACAACGAGGTCGCGAAGCTGGTCGAGGAGCGCGACCCCGACGCGCGCGCCGGCGCGCCCGGCCGTGGTGCCGATGCTCGACGCGGCCGCGGGTTGGCGGCGCTGCTCGGCGCGGCGGCGCACCGAGCGCGGTGCGATCGACTTCGACCTGCCCGAGCCCGAGATCCTGATCGAGCTGACCGGTGCGACGGCGGAGATCGTGGCGCGGCGGCGGAACGCGGCACACCGCCTGATCGAGGAGTTCATGATCGCGGCCAACGAGGCGGTCGCCACCGAACTGAAAAAGCGCAAGGCCCCGGCGCTCTACCGGGCTCACGAGCGCCCCGCGCTCGACCGCGTCGAGCGGCTGATCGACGCGCTCGACGGGCTGGGCTACCGGCTGCCGGGCGACGCCTCGGCGATCCAGCCGGCGGCCTTCGCCGGGCTGGTCGAGCAGGCCAGGGGGAAGCCCGAGGAGCCGTTCGTGACCCGGCTCGTGCTGCGCACGATGGCCCTCGCGCGCTACCACGAGGAATGCCTTGGCCACTTCGGCCTGGCGCTGCCGCGCTACCTGCACTTCACCTCGCCGATCCGGCGCTACCCGGACCTGATCGTGCACCGCGCGCTGCGCCGGCTCACGCGGGGTCCGGCCGAGTCGCCGGGAGAGAAGGAGGACCGGATCGCGCGCCTGCCCGAACTGGCGCGCGAGTGCTCGCGGCTCGAGCGCGAGGCCGAGGCGGCGGAGCGTGAGGCCGTGGCGTGGAAGGTTGCTGCCTTCATGGCCGACCGGCTGGGGGACGAGTTCGACGGAGCGGTGATCGAGATCGCACCGCACGGCGTGCTGGTCGCGCTGAACGAGCCGTTCGTCGAGGGGATGATCCCGGTTGCGCGCCTCGGGCCCGAGTACTGGAAGTACGACCCGCGGCATCGGATCCTGCGCGGCTCGGAGTCGGGGAAGGTCTACCGGCTCGGGATGCCGGTCCGGGTGCGGGTCGACCGCGTCGACCTCTACCGCCACCTGATCGATTTCTCGCCGGTCGAGGCGGAGCCGGCCGCGGCGTCGGGGCGGGCCCGGCCGCCAGGCCGGCGCGAGCGCCGGGAACGCGGGATCACGACCCGGCGCGCGGACGGCGGCCGGGGCGGGCGGCGCGGCGGGAAGCGCCGGCGATGACCTCGGGACGCGTGCCGTACCGGCTGCTGCCGCACACGGCCGACGCCGCGTTCGAGGTCGAGGCGCCCGACCTGCCGCGCCTGTTCGAGGCGGCGGCCGCGGTCCTCTTCGACCTGGTGGTCGACGTCGAGCGCGTCGCCCCGGGCCCGCTCGAGGCGACGGTCGTGGCCGAGGCGCTGGAGCGCGAGACGCTGCTGGTGGCCTGGCTCTCGGCGCTGCTCGGCGAGGCGATGGCGCGGCAGGCCGTCTTCGGCGCGTTCGCGGTCGACGCGCTGGAGCCCACGCGCGTCGCGGGACGGGCCTGGGGCGAGCCGCTCGATCCGGCGCGGCACGGCTTCAAGACCGAGGTCAAGGCCGTCACCTACCACGACCTGGCGCTGACCGAGGTCCCGGGCGGGCTCCGCGCGCACGTGGTGGTCGACATCTGAAGGGGGGAACGATGCAGCCCGGCCTCGAGCGGATCGACGACTTCCGCTGGCGGGTCCCGAAACGCGGGCGGATGCGCGTGCCCGGACTGATCTACGCCGAAGCGGCGCTGATCCCGTCGATCGTCGAGGACAAGGCGGTCGAGCAGGTGGCGAACGTGGCGTGCCTGCCGGGGATCGTCGGGCACTCGATCGCGATGCCCGACATCCACTGGGGCTACGGCTTCCCGATCGGCGGGGTCGCGGCCTTCGATCCCGACGAGGGGGTCGTTTCGCCCGGGGGCGTGGGCTACGACATCAACTGCGGCGTGCGGCTGCTCTCCTCGGCGCTGACGAAGGAGGGGCTGGCGCCGCGGCTGCCGGCGCTGGCCGATGTCCTGTTCGCGAACATCCCCTCGGGCGTCGGCAGCCAGCGCCGCGACCTGCGCCTGACGGCGCGCGAGCTGGACGGCGTCCTGGCGGGCGGCGCCGGCTGGGCCGTCGGGCGCGGCTTCGGCGAGCGCGAGGAGCTCGAACTGCTGGAGGAACGGGGGGCGATCCCGTGGGCCGAGCCGCGCGCGGTCTCGGAGCGCGCGAAGGAGCGGGGCCGGCCGCAGCTCGGGACGCTCGGCTCCGGGAACCACTTCGTCGAGGTCCAGTGGGTGGACGAGGTCTACGACGCCGCGGCCGCCGCGCGGCTGGGCCTGGCCGTCGGGTCGGTGACCTTCCTGATCCACTCCGGCTCGCGCGGCCTCGGCTACCAGGTCTGCGACGACTTCCTCCAGGTGATGCTCCGGGCCGCCAGCCGGCACGGGATCGAGCTGCCCGACCGCCAGCTCTGCTGCGCGCCGCTGAAGTCCGACGAAGGCCGGCGCTACCTCGGCGCGATGGGCGCCGCGGCGAACTTCGCCTTCGCCAACCGCCAGCTGATGGCGCACGCCGTGCGCGAGGCGCTGGAGCAGGGCTGGGGCTCGCGCCGCGCGAGCACCGGCTGCGCACCGTGTACGACGTCTGCCACAACATCGCCAAGCTCGAGCGGCACCCGACGTCGCAGGGGAGCGCGAACTGTGCGTCCACCGCAAGGGGGCGACCCGCGCCTTCGGGCCCGGCCATCCGGCGCTGCCCGCGGCCTACCGCGACCTGGGCCAGCCGGTGCTGATCCCGGGCGACATGGGGCGCTACTCGTTCGTGCTGCTCGGCGCCGAGGGCTCGGCCGAGGCCTTCGGCTCGGCCTGCCACGGCGCCGGCCGCCGGATGTCGCGCTCGGCGGCGAAGAAGTTCGCGGCCGGGCGGTCGGTGGTTCACGAGCTGGCCGAGCGGGGGATCGAGGTCCGCGCCGCGGGGATGGGGACCGTGCTCGAGGAGATCCCGGAGGCCTACAAGGACGTCGCCGAGGTCGTGGGCGCGGTCGAGGGGGCGGGGCTCGCGCGCCGGCTCGCGCGCCTGCGACCGCTGGCCGTGATCAAGGGGTAGGGGCCGGCCTCCGTGCCGGCCCGCTCGCGCCCCGGAAACGAAAAAGGCGGGGTCGCCCCCGCCTCGTCCTCGGCTCCCCGACGCGCCGGTCAGGCGGAGGCGAGCCGGTTCACCGCCTTGGTCAGGCGCGACTTGTAGCGCGACGCGGTGTTCGTCTTGATGATCCCGGCCTTCGCCGTGCGGTCGATCAGGCCCAGCGTCTGCGGCAGCAGCGCGGCCGCCTCGGCCTGCTTGCCCGCCTCGAGCAGGGACCGGAAGGTCCTGACCTCGGAGCGCATCCGGGTACGCCACGAGCGGTTGCGTTCGTTCCTCTTCTCGTCGGCCCGCGCCTTCTTGGAGGCGGACTTGTGATTCGCCATCGTGCTGCCTTTCCGTGTGATCCGGGAACGGACCGGCCCCGTCGGCCCCGGGGCACACACGCCCCCGCCGACGACCCGGCAAAAACCGAGGGAGTTTGCGGGAGAGGGAGGGGGCTGTCAAGACGACGGCGGGGCGGGGAGGGCGGGCTCAGGCCGGCAGGGCTCCCCTGCGGCGCAGGTGCTCGCGGGCGATCCGGGCCTCATCGGAGTTGGGGTACTCGCGGATCAGGGTCTGCAGCGTGGCGACGGCGGCGGCGTTGTCCTTGGCCTCGAACTGCGCCAGCCCCTTCTTCAGCAGCGCTGCCGGGGTCTTCTCCCCCTTCGGGAAGGTCTCGATCAGGGTGTCGTAGGCCCCGACCGCGTCGGGGTAGCGGCCCATCGCGTAGAGCGTCTCGCCGGTCCAGTAGAGGGCATCGTCGGCCATCGGCCCGGTCGGATCGGCCTGGTGGGCGGCCTGGAACCCGGCCAGCGCCAGTTCGTAGTGCCGGCGGGAGTAGTCGGAGTAGGCGGCGTTGAAGAGGTCGGTCGGGGAACCGGTGCCGGTCGCCGGACCGGGCCGGGCTCCTGCCGCGGGTGCGGCGGCCGGCGCGGACGCCCCCTCGGCCCCGGGCGCCGGTTTCGCCTCGCCTTCCGGCGGCCGGTTCGGATTCAGCACCGGAGCAGCCCCGGGCCGCAGCCCGCGGACCTCCGCCAGCAGCTCGTCCAGCCGGCGCTGCGTCGCGAGCAGCTGCTCCTCGACGACCCGCATCGAGCGCTCCAGCGTCTCGGTCCGCGCGGCGGCCTCGGCGCAGGCGGTGGTCGGGTCGGCGGACTTCTTCTGCATCGCGTCCAGCTGCTCGAGGACGCGGGCCGAATCCTTCTGGAGCTTGAAGAGCTGCTCCTGGACGTCCGGCGGCGGCGGGGCGGTCGAGGCCGGCTCGGTGCCGGGGAAGCCGGCGCAGCCAGCCGCCAGCGCGAGGGCGAGCCCCAGCGCGAGCGACGCCGGCCGGCGCGCCGTCACTGCGCCTCCGTGAAGTCGCAGCGGCGGTTCTTGGCCCAGGCCGCGTCGTCGTGCCCGGCGTCGGCCGGCTGGTCCTCGCCGAAGCTGATCGTCTCCAGCTGCGCCGCCGGGATGCCGAGCCGGATCAGCTGGTTCCGGACGGCGTTCGCGCGCCGCGCCCCCAGCGAGAGGTTGTACTCGAGCGTCCCGCGCTCGTCGGTGTTCCCCTCGACCAGGACCCGCGTGCCGGCGTTGGCCCGCATCCAGGCCGCGTTGCGCTCGAGGACGGCGAAGGCGTCGGGCGACAGCTCGTCGCTGTCGTATTCGAAGTAGACCGTCTCGAGCGGGAGCGCTCCGGCCCGGCCCGACCCCGCGGCGTCCGACCCGCTCCCCTCCGACAGCGGTTCCTCCGCGAACGGCTCCTGCTGCGCCGGCATCTCCTCGATGGGCCTGGTCGCGCCGGCGCCGCCTGCAGCCGATCCCGTCCCGGACCCGTCCTCGGCCGTGACGGACTCCTCGATCGGCGTGGTCTGTTTCTTCGGACAGCCCGCCGCGAAGATCGCGGCCAGGCCGATGATCGTGAGACAGAACAGGGTGCGTCGCATGGCGTGTCCTCGAGCGGGGAACCGGGCCCCGCGAGTATAGGCGCTCAGCGCCGGATCGGGCTCCAGTCGGGCGTGAAGGCCGGCTCGCCGGTCGTCAGCTTCTTGAGGTCGGTGCCGTCGTCGCGGATCACCCAGATCGCGTAGTTGCCGTCGCGGTTGCTGCTGAACACGATGTGGCGGCCATCGGGGGCCCAGCGCGGGTTCTCCTTGTTGCCGCGGCCGCTGGTCAGGATCGTCTCCTTGCCGGTGGCCAGCTGATGCAGCACGAGCTGGAAGTTGCCGTCGATCCGGCTGACGTAGACGATCCGCCCGCCGTCGGGGGACCAGGCTGCCGACTCGTTGTAGCGCCCCTCGTTCGAGAGCCGGCGCACGTTCGAGCCGGTCGACGCCATGACGTAGATCTGCGGCGAGCCGGCGCGGTCGGAGGTGAAGGCGATCTCGGTCCCGGTCGGTGACCAGACCGGGGCGGTGTCGATCGCGGGGTGGTTGGTCAGCCGCGCCTCGCGCCCGCTCGTCACGTCGAATGTATAGATCTCGCTGTTGCGGTCGCGGTCGGAGGAGAAGGCGATCGTCCGCCCGTCGGGCGAGTAGTCGGGCGCGGCGTTGAGTTCGCCCCCCTTCGGCGCCAGCGTGATGATCTTGCCGTTCTCGTCGAGCAGGTAGATCGAGGGCTTCCGCCCCTTGAACGACAGGAAGGTCAGCTGCCGCGAGTCGGGCGACCAGGCGGGCGAGAGGTTGATCGTGCCGGTCGAGGTCAGGCGGCGCACGCGGGCGCCGTCGTAGTCCATCAGGTAGACCTCCTTCACCCGGTTCTGCCCCGAGACGAAGGCGATCCGGGTCTGCGCGATCCCCGGCCGGCCGGTCAGCTGCAGCACGATCTCGTCGGCCGCGATGTGGGCCAGCCGGCGCAGGTCGGACGGCAGCTTGCCGCCCCAGGTCCGGTCGAGCAGGACGGTCCCCTTGCCGGTCTCGAGCACCTTGACGTTGAAGAGGCCGCGCTCCTTCTCGACCGAGAGCTTGGCGAGCACGAGCTGGGCCGCCCCGGCCTCGCGCCACGCCGCCGGGTCCTGCAGCCGATCGGGCGGGATCCGCCCCTCGCCGTCGGGGTCGAGCAGCGCGAACCAGCCCGAGAACGCGAGGTCGTCGTGCAGCACCTTGCCGATCTCGGCCGCTTCGGCCGGCTGGGCCCCGGGGCCGACCACCGTCGGCGGCAGGGCCAGCGCGATCCGGGAGGCGGCCTTGTCGCGGATCACGCCCTGGAGGTCGCCCGGCTTCGCGGAGGGGTCCTGCGCCGCGGCGGCGGGGCCGCCCGCGAGCAGCAGAGAGAGCAGCGGGAACAGGGGCAGGGCAGGTCGCATCGGGGACCTCTTCTCACATGTCCGGGGGCAGCAGCTCGAAGATGAAGCGAGCCGTCAGCCGGTCCTTCTGGTAGGCGCGGGGGAGGGGCGGCAGCTGGCCGAGCGACAGCACCGCCCGGTAGGCCGACTGGTCGAGCGGCGTGTAGCCGCTGGGCGTCTCGACCTCGACGCCGGTGACGCGGCCGTCGTCCTCGATCACGAACGCGACCACGACGCGCACGGTGTCGCTCCCGACGGGGAGGATCGGGCGGTTCTGCCAGGCCTCCTGCAGTCGGGTGACGACGAGGTTGGTGTAGTAGTCGTAGGTGAACGGCTCGTCCGAGCCGAGCCCCGCGACGCCGCCGGCGATCGGGCCGTCGGGCCCGGTGGCACCGGGGGTGCCGGCCGTGCCCGGGGTCCCGGGCTGATCCTTCTGCGGGGCCTGCGGTTCGAGGGGGAGCATCTTCTCCGGCTGCGCCGTGAGCCCCTTCGGCGGCGGCGCGACCTTCGGCGGGTCGGTGGCGCGCAGCCGGTTGGTCGGCGTCAGCTTCTCGTCGATCGGCGCCGGCGGCCGCTCGGGAACGAACTTTTCGGCCGGCTTCTCGACGCCGCGCGCCCCGCCGCCGGGCGGGGCCTTGACCCCGGCCGCGAGGCGGACGGTCATGCTCGGGCCCAGCTTCCCGGTGCGCGCCGCGCCGTCGGAGGCGAAGATCACGATCGCGACCAGCGCCGCGAGGTGCAGCGCCAGCGACGCCATCCCGCCGCCGACCTCCTCCGGGTGAGGAACGATGAGCCGGACGCGGACCGACCGGGCCGCCACCCGCTCACCGCCCGCGGCGCGCCGGCGGCTCGGGGGGGGCCGGCTGGGTGAGCATCGCCACCCGGTCGATCCCTCCGACGCGCAGCGCGTCCATCGCCGACAGGACGCGGCCGTAGTTCACCCCCGCGTCGCCCTGCAGGTAGACCGCCATCCCGGGGCGGTCGCCGCCGCGGCGCCGGACCTCGTCGACCAGCATCGCGTCGACCACCGGCTGGTTCTCGATGTAGAACTGCCCCTTCCGGTCGACCGTCACGGTCAGGCGCTTCTCGTCGATCTCCTCGCCGCTGACCGCCTTCGGCAGCCCGACCTCGATCCCGCGGGTGAGCATCGGCGCGCTGACCATGAAGATGATCAGCAGCACCAGCATCACGTCGACCATCGGCGTGACGTTGATCTCCGCCAGCGCGACGCGCTCCTGGCGCGAGGTACGGATCGCCATCGTCAGGCCGGCCGCCGGCGCCGCTTCTGGAGCAGGTGGATGAAGTCGTACTCGAACTCCTCCATCTCGATGCTCATGATCCGGACCCGGCGCAGGAAGTAGTTGTAGGCGACCGCGGCCGGGACCGCCGCGGCCAGGCCGGCGGCCGTGGCGATCAGGGCCTCGGCGATCCCGGGGGCGTAGGCCTGGATGTTCGTCGCGCCGGACAGACCGATCGCGTGGAAGGCGTCCATGATTCCCCAGACCGTGCCGAACAGGCCGATGAACGGGGCGGTGGCGGCCGTCGTCGCGAGGAAGGTCAGGGATCGCTCGATGTCCCGCAGGTTGGCGGCGGCGGCCCGCGAGATCATCCGCGTCACGTCCTCCACCGCGTCGTCGTCCAGCGTGCGCCCCGTCCCCGAGCCGTCCATCGCGAGCTGGCTCACCTCGTGGAACGCCGCCTTGAACAGGCCGACCACCGGCGACCGCGTCCACTTCTGAGCCTGGTCGCGCAGGTCCGAGAGCCGGGACCCGGAGTGGAACTTGGCGAGGAAGGCCTGGGTTTCGCGGCTGGCCCGGCGGAAGGTACGAGCCCGCTCGAGGATGATCCCCCAGCTGACGATCGAGGCGACGAGCAGGATGAGCAGGGTCGCCTTGCCGACCGGACCGGCCTGCAGCACGAGGTCGATCACGCTCGGGTTGGCAGGGGTCGTCGCGACCAGGGGAGCGGCGAACAGCAAGAAACACCTCGCGAATAAGCGCGGAAACAGGCGGAAGCTACCACGCGGCGCGGGAGCGGGCCAGCCGGCTAGGCCCCCCGCGCGACGACGATCGACCATTCCCCGGGCCGGACCGGCGTCACCGAGAGGCGGTTCCCGCGGCGCAGCACGACCATCGCCTCGAGCCCAGGGGTCGCGCGCAGCGCGTCGAGGGTGACGGGTCGCGCGAAGATCCCCTCGAGCTCGATTTCGACGCCGTACCAGCGCGGGGACTTCGGGTCCGCGGCCGGGTCGTGGTGGGGCGAGCGCCGATCGAACTGCGTCGGGTCGGGCTCCGCCGCCCCGACCACGACGGCGGTCCCGGCGACCGCCGGCCGCGCGATCCCGGAGTGGTAGACGAGCACGCCGTCGCCGGGGCGGATCTCGTCGCGGATCAGGTTCCGGGCCTGGTAGTTGCGGACCCCGTCCCAGAACGCGCGGCGGCCGGGCCGCCGGGCGAGGTCGTCGATCGAGAAGGTCCCGGGCTCGGTCTTCATCAGCCAGTAGCGGCGCGCCATCGGTCGACTCCCGGAGACGATTGTAGACTCCAGGCCGCTCGCGCTCCGCGCCGGAGACTCGACCGATGCCGCTCGCCCCCGCCCGCTACGACCATTGCCTCATCACCGGCGCCTCCGCCGGTATCGGCTGGGCCTTCGCGCTGGAACTCGCGGCCCGCGGGGCCCGGCGCCTGACCGTCGTCGCGCGCCGCGAGGAGCGGCTGGCGGAGCTGGCCGCGCGTCTGGGGGCCGGCCGCGCGTCGCCGCCACCAGAGGTGCGTCCCGTCGTCGTCGACCTCGCCGAGCCGGAAGGGCCGGGCCGGCTGGTCGAGGCGCTCCGGCGGGAGGATGCGCCGCCGGTCGACCTGCTGGTCAGCAACGCCGGCTTCGGGCGCTACGGGGCGTTCATCGAGCGCCCCTGGGACGACCACCGACGGATGTACCAGCTCAACATGCTCACCCCGGCGGAGCTGGTCCACGCGCTGTGGGACGAACTGACAGCGGTGCCGGGACGCGGGGTGATCCACGTCGCCAGCACGGCGGCCTTCCAGCCGATCCCGTACTTCGCCTCCTACGCGGCGACCAAGGCCTTCCTGCGCAGCCTCTCGGACGGGCTCTGGGGCGAGGCGCGGCCCGCGGGGACGCGGGTGCTGGCACTCTGCCCCGGGCCGGTTCCGACCGAGTTCGGCCAGGTCGCGGGGACGAGCTTCCGGGTGCGCAAGGTCTCGACCGGGGCCGATCGGGTCGTGCGCGAGGCGCTCGACGCCTACGAGCGGGGGCGGGCCGAGGTGATCCCGGGATTCACGAACCGGGTGATGCGGTGCGCCGTGCGGCTGGTGCCGCTGCGGCTGGTGCTCTGGGGGGCGACGAAAGTCGCGGGGGTCCAGCGGCCCGGGTGAACTCAGGCCGGCTCCACGCAGCCCGGTCCCTCGTTCCGCGCGCTGTGGACCGTCGGCCCCACCGCCCGCTCCCGCATCGCCTCGGCCGGGTAGGAGTCGATCAGCGACGACACGCGGGCCGGGTCGCGCTGCTCCGGGTCGAGCCAGGCCGCGATCCGCTCGCGCGCCAGGATCGCCGGCATCCGGTCGTGGTAGCGGGCGAGCAGCGGGTTCGGCGCGGTGGTGAGGATCGCGCACGACTCCAGCTCGGAGCCGTCGGGGCCCAGCCAGCGGTCCCACAGCCCGGCCAGCGCGAACGGGGCGCCGTCGGCCAGCGTGAAGTAGATCGCGCGCCGCGCCTTGGGTGCCCCGGTCCACTCGTAGAAGCCGTCGGCCGGGACGACGCAGCGGCGGTTCCGGAGCGGGGCCCGGAACGAGGGCTTCTCCGCGGCCGTCTCGGCCCGCGCGTTGATCAGCAGCGGCAGCCGGGCGAGGTCCTTCGTCCAGCCCGGCACGAGCCCCCAGCGGGCGAGCGCGACCTCCGGCGCCGGCGCCCCGCGCACGATCGCCACCGCCTGGGTCGGTGCGATGTTGTAGCGGGGCGGGAGAACGGGGAAGTCGGGCAGCCCGAGGGCCGCCGCGACGGCCTGGGCGGGGGAGGCCAGCGTGAAGCGTCCGCACATCGCCCCGGCATTGTAGACTCCGGCCCGGGAGACCCCATGGGCGACGAGCTGAAGTCGGCCTACGAGCTGGCCATGGAGCGGCTGCGCTCGCGGGACCGCGACGAGCGGGCGCCGCTCGGCGTGGAGCAGCGGCGCCGGATCGTCGAGTTGAAGGCCGAGTTCCAGGCCCGGCGGGCCGAGGCCTCGATCATGGCCGACGCGCGCAAGGCGGCGGCGATCGCGGCCGGGGACGACGTCCGGCTCGAGCAGGTCGAGAACGAGTACCGTCGCGAGGCCGCCCGCCTCGCTGCCGAGGAGGAGTCCCGGCTCGAGGCGTTGCGCCGGGGAGAGTGAGCGCCCCGGGCCGCCTTAACCGGCGGGTTGCCCGGGTCAGTCGGCATTTGTGGACGTGGGGCGAACAGGGGTCGTTGACTCCCGGCGCGCCGTCGTTTACCGTTTAGTTTATCGCGCGTAAAGATACCGACCCTCCGAGTCGGTTATTTCCCTTACGCCTACCCGACATGGGAGGTTTCGTCATGACTCGCCGGATGGTGACAGTCGACGGCAACGAAGCGGCGGCCAGCGTCGCACACCGCACGAGCGAGGTGATCGCGATCTACCCGATCACCCCCTCCTCGCCGATGGGCGAGCTGTCCGACGCCTGGTCCTCGGACGGGCAGCGCAACATCTGGGGCTCGCTTCCCAGCGTGGTCGAGATGCAGAGCGAGGGGGGAGCGGCCGGCGCGGTCCACGGTGCGCTGCAGACCGGGGCGGTGACCACGACCTTCACTTCGGCCCAGGGGCTGCTCCTCATGATCCCCAACATGTTCAAGATCGCGGGCGAGCTGACCCCGACGGTCTTCCACATCGCGGCCCGCTCGGTGGCGACCCACGCGCTGTCGATCTTCGGCGACCACTCCGACGTCATGTCCTGCCGCTCCACCGGCTACGGGATGCTGGCCTCGGGCTCGGTCCAGGAGGTCCACGACCTGGCGGCGATCGCGGTCGCGGCCAGCCTCGAGTCGCGGATCCCCTTCATGCACTTCTTCGACGGCTTCAGGACCTCGCACGAGGTCGCCAAGATCGAGGAGCTGAGCGACGACCAGCTTCGGGCGCTGATCCCGATCGAGGCAGTGCAGGCGATGCGGGCCCGGGCGCTCGACCCCTCCAGGCCGGTGCTGCGCGGCACGGCCCAGAATCCCGACGTCTTCTTCCAGGCGCGCGAGGCCTGCAACCCGTACTACGACGCCACGCCCGCCATCGTGGAGAAGGTGATGGAGCGCTTCGCCGGGATCGCCGGCCGGCACTACCACCTCTTCGACTACGTCGGCGCGCCGGACGCCGAGCGGGTCGTGATCATGATGGGCTCGGCCGCCGAGGCGGCGCAGGCGACGATCGAGCACCTGGTGGCGCAGGGCGAGAAGGTCGGTCTGATCAAGGTCCGGCTGTACCGCCCGCTCGCGGTCGATCGCCTGCTGGCCGCCGTTCCGAAGACGGCGCGCGTGCTCGCCGTGCTCGACCGGACCAAGGAGCCGGGCTCCGCCGGCGAGCCGCTCTACCAGGACGTCGTGACGGCGTTCGCCGAGGCCGCTGCGGCAAAAGCGCTGCCGACCGCGACGATGCCGGTCATCGTCGGCGGCCGCTACGGCCTGTCGTCGAAGGAGTTCACCCCCGGGATGGTGAAGGGGCTGCTGGACGAGACGGCGAAGCCGGCGCCGCGCAACCACTTCACGCTGGGGATCCTCGACGACGTCGGCGGGACCAGCCTGGCCTACGACCCCGGCTTCACCCTGCCGTCCGACGACGTCAAGCAGGCGCTGTTCTTCGGGCTCGGGGCCGACGGCACCGTCAGCGCCAACAAGAACACGATCAAGATCATCGGCGAGGAGACCGACTTCAACGCGCAGGGCTATTTCGTCTACGACTCCAAGAAGGCCGGCGCGGCGACCGTCTCCCACCTGCGCTTCGGCAAGCGGCCGATCCTCGCGACCTACCTGCTGGACCAGGCCGACTTCGTCGGCTGTCACCAGTGGGTCTTCCTCGAGAAGTTCGACATGCTCGAGAAAGCGAAGGAGGGGGCCGTCTTCCTGCTCAACAGCCCGTACTCCGCCACGGAGGTCTGGGACCGGCTGCCGCGCCTGCACCAGCAGCGGATCCTCGAGAAGAAGCTGCGCTTTTTCGTGATCGACGCCTACAAGGTGGCGCGCGAGGCCGGCATGGGAAGCCGGATCAACACGATCATGCAGACCTGCTTCTTCGCGATCTCCGGCGTGCTGCCGCGCGAGCAGGCGATTGCCCAGATCAAGGACGCGGTCGAGAAGTCCTACGGCATGAAGGGCGACGCGGTCGTGCGCCAGAACTTCGCAGCGATCGACCTGACGCTCTCGAACCTGTTCCAGGTCGAGGTGCCGGACCGGGTGACCTCCACCCTCGAGCTGCCGCCGGTCGTTCCCTCGTTCGCGCCCGAGTTCGTGCAGAAAGTGACGGCCGAGATCATCCGCGGCCACGGCGACGACCTGCCGGTCAGTGCGATGCCGGTCGACGGGACCTTCCCGACCGCCACCGCGCAGTACGAAAAGCGCAACATCGCGCTCGAGATCCCGGTCTGGGACCCGGCGACCTGCATCCAGTGCGGCAAGTGCGTGATCATCTGCCCGCACGCCGCAATCCGGATGAAGGTCTTCGACCCCGCGCTGGCGGCCAAGGCCCCGCCGACCTTCCAGCACACCGAGTACAAGACCAAGGACTTCAAGGGGATGGCGTACTCGCTCCAGACCGCGCCGGAGGACTGCACCGGCTGCGCGCTCTGCGTGCACTTCTGCCCGGCCAAGAACAAGACGCAGCCGAAGCTGAAGGCGATCAACATGCAGCCGCAGATGCCGCTGCGCGAGAGCGAGCGCGCCAACTACGCCTTCTTCCTCGACCTCCCGGAGGTCGACCGCACGCAGCTCAACGTCGCGACCGTCAAGGGCTCGCAGTTCCTGCAGCCGCTGTTCGAGTACTCGGGGGCCTGCTCGGGCTGCGGCGAGACGCCGTACGTCAAGCTGATGTCGCAGCTGTTCGGCGACCGGGCGGTGATCGGCAACGCCACCGGCTGCTCCTCGATCTACGGCGGCAACCTGCCGACGACCCCCTGGACCGTCGACCGGCAGGGCCGCGGGCCGGCCTGGTCCAACTCGCTGTTCGAGGACAACGCCGAGTTCGGCCTGGGCTTCCGGCTGACGATCGACCAGCACGGGCAGTTCGCGCGCGAGCTGGTGCGCGAGCTGGCCGGTGAGCTCGGCGGCGAGCTGGCGGCCGGGATCCTCGACAGCCCGCAGAAGACCGAGCAGGAGGTCGCAGCCCAGCGCGAGCGGCTCGCGGCGCTGCGCGGAAAGCTTGCCGGGATGAAGGGGGAGAAGTCTGCCCGGCTGGCCGACGTCGCCTACGCCCTGGCCCGGCACAGCGTCTGGATCGTCGGGGGCGACGGCTGGGCCTACGACATCGGCTACGGCGGACTCGACCACGTCCTGGCCTCCGGCCGCGACGTCAACATCCTGGTGCTCGACACCGAGGTCTACTCCAACACCGGCGGCCAGATGTCCAAGGCCACGCCGCTCGGCGCCGTCGCCAAGTTCGCGGCCGGCGGCAAGCCCCGCCCCAAGAAGGACCTGGGCCTGATGGCGATGGCTTACGGCGACGTCTACGTCGCCCAGCTCGCGATGGGCGCCAACGACACGCAGACGGTGAAGGCCTTCGTCGAGGCCGAGGCCTGGGAGGGCCCCTCGATCCTGATCGCCTACTCGCATTGCATCGCGCATGGCATCAACATGTCCCGGGCGACCGACCAGCAGAAGCGGGCGGTCGATTCCGGCCACTGGATGCTCTACCGCTACAACCCCGCGCTGCTGGCCGAGGGCAAGAACCCGATGATCCTCGACTCTCGCCAGCCGACCCTGCCGATCGCCGAGTACATGCTCAGCGAGGCCCGTTACAAGATGCTCACCAAGTCCCACCCCGACGCGGCCGAGCGGTTCCTGGCCCAGGCCCAGCGCGACGCCACGGCGCGCTGGCGCCGCTACGAGCAGCTGGTCGCGCTTCACGCCGCCGAAGTCGGCGCGCCGGCCGGCGCGCCGCGCCCCTGAGAGAGGGAGGAAGACCGATGATCGACCTCAGCACGAGCTACATGGGCATCGCGCTCAAGAGCCCCCTGGTGCCGTCGGCCGCGCCGCTCTCGAAGGAGATGGACACGCTGCGCCAGATGGAGGACGCCGGCGCGTCCGCGGTCGTGCTCTACTCGCTCTTCGAGGAGCAGATCGACTTCGAGGCGCTGGAGATCGACCACTACCTGGAGTACGGCTCGGAGAGCTTTGCCGAGTCGCTGTCCTACTTCCCCGAGCCGCGCGAGTTCCGGCGCGGCCCCGAGGAGTACCTCGACCACATCCGCAAGGCCAAGGAAGCGCTCGAGGTCCCGATCATCGCCTCGCTCAACGGGCGCTCGCCGGGCGGCTGGACCGAGTACTCGAAGAAGTTCGAGCAGGCCGGCGCGGACGCGATCGAGCTGAACATCTACTTCCTGCCGACCGACCCGCACCAGCCGGTCTCCGAGATCGAGGGGATCTACGGCGACGTCGTACAGGACGTGAAGAAGGAAGTGAAGATCCCGGTCGCGGTCAAGCTCCACCCCTACTTCACGTCGATACCGTTCACCGCGCGCGACCTGGTCGAGAAGGGGGCGGACGGGCTGGCGCTGTTCAATCGCTTCTACCAGCCCGACATCGATCCCGAGAACCTCGAGGTCTTCCCCAACCTGCAGCTCTCGACCCCCTGGGACTCGCGGCTGGCCACGCGCTGGCTGGCGATCCTCTACGGCCGGGTGCGGGCCGACCTGGCCGCGACCGGCGGCATCCACAGCGGGCGCGATGCCGTGAAGATGCTGATGGCCGGGGCCGCGGTCGTGCACATGACCTCGGCACTGCTGAAGTACGGGGTCTACCACCTCAAGCGCGTGGAGGAGGAGCTGCGGACCTGGATGGAGGAGAACGAGTACTCCTCCGTGAAGCAGCTGGTGGGGGTGATGAGCCAGAAGTCGTCGCCGGATCCGGCGGCGTTCGAGCGGGCGAACTACATCAAGGTGCTTCAGTCCTACAAGTAGCTTAAGGGTTCGTTCCTTGGGCGGGGGCGCTGCAGCCGACGGGCGCTGCGCGCCCGCGGCTGAGCGCTCGGGAGCGGTGAGGGACGGGCTGCGCGCCCCGGCTGAGCGCTGACGTGGGGCAGCCGCGCGCTGCGCGGCGGCTGAGCGCTCGGGGGACGGCTGAGGTACACGCCCGGGGGGCGCATCGGCTGGGGCCTTCCGTTTTCCGGTGTTGCGGGTTGGTGTTGGCGCAGGGCCGCTATCCCGTTCGGAGGTGGCGCGTGGATCGCTCGCTCGGGGTGCTGGGGTGCCTGTTCGGCTTCGTCGCGGTGGCGGCGGGGGCGTTCGGCGCGCATGCGCTGAAGGACCGGCTGCCGGCCGACCTGCTGGCGATCTTCGAGACGGGGGCGCGGTACCATCTGGCGCACGCCGTCGCCCTGTTGTTCGCGGCGCTGCTGGCGGGCCGGGCCGGGGCGGCGGGACGGCGGGCGCGGGCGGCGGGGTGGCTGTTCGTCGCCGGGATCGTGGTCTTCTCGGGCAGCCTGTACGCGCTGGCGTTGACCGGGGTGCGCGCGTGGGGCGCCGTGACGCCGGTCGGTGGGGTGGCGTTTCTCGCGGGGTGGGCGGTCCTGGCCTGGGCCGTGGTGCGGGGGGGCGACGGGTGGTCGCGGGTGCCCGGCGGGCGGGACGCCGCGGATTGACCCCCTCGCGGGGCGGGTGCTAACCTCCACATTACCGGTTCCTTATACGATGGACGCTCAGCCCGTTGGCCCAACGAGGAAGGTGCCATGCTGCGACAGGTGCGCATCGAGAACTTGGTTCTCGCCCGCGAGCTGCTGCTGGAGTTCGATCCGGGGCTGAACCTGATCACCGGCGAGACCGGGGCCGGGAAGTCGCTGATCGTGGGTGCGGTGGCGCTGGCCCTCGGGGGGCGCGGCGAGGCCGCGATGGTCCGTCAGGGGGAAGACCGCGCCGTGATCGAGGCGCTCTTCGATGTGGCGGAGCGGCCCGACCTGCAGCAGCGGCTGACGCGCGCCGGCTACGACATCAAGGGGCAAGAGGTCCTGGTCCGGCGCGAGGTCGGCGCGGACGGCCGCTCGCGCGGCTTCCTGAACGGCGCGTCGGTGACGATCGCGCTGCTCAAGGACCTGCTGGCGGGCCTGGTCGAGATGCACGGGCAGCACGAGCCGCAGACGCTGTTCCAGCCCGAGCTGCACCGCGCGATCCTGGACCGCTTCGGGCGCCACGAAGAACTCCTGGCCGAGGTGCGGCGCGAGTCGAAGGCGATCCGCGAGATCGACCAGCGGCTGACCGAACTGGCCGACCGGGCGGCGCAGCGGCGGGCGCGGATCGAGCTGGTGACCTTCCGGCTGGCCGAGTTCGACGCCGTGCGGCCGCTGCCCGGCGAGGAGCAGAAGCTGCGCGCCGAGCGCGAGCGTCTGCGTCACGCCGAGGCGCTGGGCGAGGCCCTGCGGGCCGCGTTCGAGCTGCTGTACGAGGGAGAGGGCGCGGCGCTCGACCGGGTCCACGCGGCCGCGCGGCGGCTGCGGCCGCAGGGGAGCGTCGACCCGCTCTACACCGACCTGGCCGACCGGCTGGACGACGTCCGCTCGCAGATCGACGACGTCGCGGCCGACATCCGGAGCCAGCTCGACGAGGCCGCCGCCGACCCGGCGCGGCTCGAACAGCTCGAGGAGCGGCTGGTGGCGCTCGAGCGGCTGCGTCGCCGGTTCGACGGGGTCTCGCTGGAGGACATCGTCGGCGAGGCGGAGTCGATGCGCCGCGAACTGGGCGAGCTGATCGGACAGGGGGACTCGGCCGAGCAGCTGGCGCGCGAGCGGGAGTCGCGGGTCGCGGCCTACGCCGCCGCGGCGGAGCGCCTGACCGCGGCCCGGCGCGAGGCCGCGGAGCGGCTCGCCGCCTCGAGCGGCCGGTTGATGCGCGAGCTGATGATGCCCAACGCCAAGCTCGAGGTGGAGTTCCAGCCGGGGACGGTCGAGGAACTCGCCGGCTCGCCGGCCGGCGCGGAGGGGGTCGAGCAGGTCGAGTTCCTGCTGGCCGCGAACCCGGGCGAGCCGGCGCGCCCCCTGCGCAAGGTCGCCTCGGGCGGCGAGCTGTCGCGCGTGATGCTGGCGCTCGACCTCTCGCTCGAGCGCGGGCTGCCCCGCCGCACGCTGCTGTTCGACGAGGTCGACCAGGGGATCGGCGGCGAGGCGGCCGACGTGCTGGCCGAGTTCCTCGCCAAGGTGGGACGGCGCCATCAGGTCATCTGCATCACGCATCTGCCGTCGATCGCGGCGCGGGCCGAGCGCCACGTCTCGGTCACCAAGAAGCTGAAGGCCGGCCGGACGCACGTCGTGGTCAAGGTGCTGGACGACGAGGACGACCGCGTCGAAGAGGTGGCCCGCATGCTCGGCGGCACGATGGTCACCGACACCGCACGGCGCCACGCCGAGGCGATGATCCGGGCCGCGCGGGAGGGGGCGTGAGCGTGCAGGCGGTCCGGGCGATTTATCCCGGGACCTTCGACCCGGTCACGAACGGGCACCTCGATCTGGTCCGCCGGGCCGCCGGAATGTGCAGCGAGCTGATCGTGGCGGTGCTGCGCAACACCGGAAAGGAGCCGCTCTTCGACGCCGAGGAGCGGCGCGCGATGTTCGCCGAGGCGCTGGCCGAGGCCGGCCCGGCCGGGGTGCGGGTGGTGGCCTTCGACGGCCTCCTGGCCGACTACGCCCGGGCCGAGCGCGCCACGCTCGTCGTGCGCGGCCTGCGCGCGATCTCCGATTTCGAGTACGAACTGCAGATGGCGCTGATGAACCGGCGGCTCGATCCCGGCCTCGAGACGGTGTTTCTGACGCCGGGCGAGGACGTCGCGTTCATCTCCTCGCGCCTCGTGCGCGAGATTGCGCGACTGGGAGGGGACGTGTCACGGCTGGTGCCGGCTCCGGCGCTGGACCGGCTCGAGCGGCGGTTCGGGCCCGGCGTGAGAGGAGGACGGCGATGAGCGGGCGTTGCCACCAGTGGACGTGGGCCGTCGTCGGCCTGGCCGTGGCCGCAGCGGTGGCCGCAGCCGTGGCCGTGGACGCCGCCCCGGCGGCCACGCCGGGACGGCGCGAGTTGACGAAGGCCGAGCAGCTCTACAAGGACGGGCTCGAGAAGGAGAAGAAGGGGGACGTCCCGGGGGCGCGCGCCGACTTCATGGAGGCGCTCAAGGTCTACCCCGACTACGGCGCCGCCCAGCTCGAGCTGGGCAAGCTGCTGCTCGCGGAGAAGAAGTTCCCCGAGGCGGTCGAGGCCCTGAAGCAGGCTGAGGCGATCTTCATCCGGACCGCCGACCAGCGGCACAAGGCGGCGATGAAGAACTACCAGGACGCGCAGCGGGAGATCGTCCAGCAGCAGGAGCAGATCCGGAACCTGCAGAACCCCGGGCCGATCACCAACAAGATGAACGAGACCCAGGTCACGACCGAGATCAACTCGCGCCAGGACCGGGTCAGGCAGCTGCAGGCCGTCCCGCAGCCTTCGGACACGGACCAGCAGAAGGCCCCGGGCGACCTCTATTTCTACCTGGGGAACGCGTACCTGCGCGAGGACAGGCTGGACGAAGCCCTCACCGCCTGGGAGGCCTGCCGGGACCTGATGCCGAACTTCCCGGCGGTCTACAACAACCTCGCTTTCGCCTACTGGAAGCGCGGGCGGGTCGAGGAAGCGCGGACGGCGCTGGCCAAGGCGGAGGAGCTGGGCGCGCCGGTCAACCCGGAGTTCAAGGCCAAGCTCGAGCAGGCAGCCGGCCGCTGAGCGCGCGGCGGGCCCCGGCCCCCGTGCCGCGCCCCGCCCGCCAAGGGGATAGAATGCAATCGTGATCGCCCGCGGCTCCCGGCTCGTCCCCGCGCTGCTCGTCCTGAGCGCACTCTCCACCGCGTGGGCCGCCCCGGTCGTGCGGGTCCACCGCCACGAGGGGGTCGTCCACGGCGTTTCGGCCGACATCCTCGAGCGGGTGCTGTCGGACGCTGCGCGCGAGGGGGACGCGCTCGTGGTCTACGAGCTGGACACCCCGGGCGGGCTGGTCGACGCCGCCGAGCGGATGGTCCAGCTGATCCTCAACAGCAAGGTCCCGGTCGCGGTCTTCGTCGCGCCCAGGGGGGCGCACGCCGCGTCCGCGGGGTTCTTCCTGCTGCTCGCGGGGGACGTGGCGGCGATGGCCCCGTTCACCCGGACCGGCGCCGCCCACCCGATCACCGCCGGGGGCGAGAACAAGGAAGGCGACATCGCGCTGAAGAAGGCCGCCGAGGACCTGGCGGCGCTGATCCGGACCACCGCGCGGGCCCGCGGCCGCCCGCCGGAGCTGGCGGAGAAGGCCGTGCGGGACGCCGTCTCCTGGTCGGCCGAGGAAGCGCTCGAGGCCCGGCTGATCGACCTCGTGGTCGCCGACCGGGAAGCGCTGGTGCGCGAGCTCGACGGGCGCGAGATCGTCCGGCCCGACGGCTCGCGCCTGCGGCTCGGCCTGGCCGGGGCGACGCTCGCGGAGCACGGCCTGGACTGGATCGAGCGGCTGAAGGATGTGGTGCTCCACCCGCTCGTGATGGCGCTGCTGCTCTCGCTGGCCGCGCTCGGGATCTACATCGAACTGACCCACCCCGGCCTGATCCTGCCGGGCGCGGTCGGCGCGGTGGCGCTGCTGATTTTCCTTTACGGCTCGCGCGTGCTTCCGGTCAACTACCTCGCCGCGGCGCTGGTCGCGGCCGGGATCGTCTTCTTCATCCTCGAGATCAAGGTCGCCTCGTACGGGATGCTCGGGGTGGCCGGTACCGCCTCGATCGCGATCGGCCTGTGGCTGCTCTTCCCCGGGACGGTGCCCGGGCTGCGGCTCCCGCTCTCGATGCTGGCCCCGGTCGTGCTGTTCCTGGCGGGGGCGCTCGGGCTCGTGGCCTGGGTCGTCTCGCGCGCGATGCGCCGCCGGCCGACCACCGGCCGCGAGGGGATCGTCGGGGCGATCGGCCGGACCACCGAGGCGCTCGAGCCGGAGGGCTGGATCTTCGTCTGGGGCGAGCGCTGGCGGGCCCGGGCCGCGCAGCCGGTCGCGGCCGGACAGGCGGTCCGGGTCACCGGGTCGGAAGGGCTGTTACTTCTCGTCGAGCCGGCGCCGGACGGCGCCGCCGCCCCGGAGCGGGGCAGGGAGGCAGAGTGATCATCCCGGGGATCTCCGCGGGCATCCTGGTCGTCGTCGTTTTCGCGATCTTCCTGCTCAGCCAGGCGGTCAAGATCCTGCCGGAGTACGAGCGCGGCGTCGTCTTCCGCCTCGGCAAGCTGCAGCCGCACGACTACGGCCCCGGTCTCGTTCTGATCATCCCGTTCGTCGACCGGCTGATCCGCGTCTCGCTCCGGACCGTGGTGCTCGACGTCCCGCCGCAGGACGTGATCACCCGCGACAACGTCTCGGTCAAGGTCAACGCGGTGATCTACTTCCGCGTCTTCGAGCCGCGCAAGGCGATCGTCGAGGTCGAGAACTACATCTACGCCACCAGCCAGCTGGCCCAGACGACGCTGCGCTCGGTGCTGGGACAGGTCGAGCTGGACGAGCTGCTGGCGGCGCGCGAGCGGGTCAACAGCCAGCTCCAGACGATCCTCGACGCCCACACCGACCCCTGGGGGATCAAGATCGCGGCGGTCGAGGTCAAGCACGTCGACCTGCCCGAGGAGATGCGCCGGGCGATGGCCAAGCAGGCCGAGGCCGAGCGCGAGAAGCGGGCCAAGATCATCCACGCCTCCGGCGAGTTCCAGGCCGCGAGGGAGCTGCGCCAGGCGGCCGACGTCCTGGCCGAGGCCCCGATGGCGCTCACGCTGCGCTACCTGCAGACGCTGACCGAGATCGCGACCGAGAAGAACTCGACGATCATCTTCCCGCTGCCGATCGACCTGATCTCGCTGTTCCTGAAACGGGCGGAGCGCAACGCGGCTCCATGACGACGGCCCCGCACCCGCGCGGCGCGATCCTCGACGCCGCCCTGGCGGCGACGCGAAGGCTCGACCGACAGGGCACCTACTCCGCGGTCGCGGAGCACGCTCTGCGGCTGTTCGGCGGGATCTTCGCGCTCGGCTTCGTGCTCGGTCCGGGCGGCGACGAGTATGAATGCTGCGCAGCCGCCGGCCCGGTCCCGGTGGAACGGATCCGGAGCGCGCTCGCAATCCTCGACGCCGGGCTGGTGCGGCACCTCGCGCCGGGCGGGCCGGCGCTGATCGACGACGCCGAGATCCTGCTCCCGACCGGCGAGCAGGAGGGGCTGCCTGCGCTCGGCGGGGCGCTGGTCGTACCGCTGGCCGCGGAGGGCGGGCCGGCCGGGCTGCTGATCGTGATCGCGGCGCGCGGCGAGCCGCTCGCCTCCGAGGCGCCGCGCACCGCCGCGGAACTGGCGCGCGAACTGGAGCCGGCGCTCGGCAACCTGCGCACGGTCGAGTCGCTGCGCGACCTCGTGATCCGCGACGACACGGCCGACTGCTTCAACCGGCGCTATCTCGACCAGTCGCTCGACGACGAGGTCGAGCGCTGCCGGCGCTTCGGCGGCGGCTTCGCGCTGATCTTCGTCGACATGGACAATCTCAAGGACGTGAACACCGGGTACGGTCACGCGGCCGGGTCGCGGGTGCTGTACGAGGCCTCGGTCCGGATGGCTCGCTCGATCCGCAGCATCGACCGGCTCTACCGCTACGGCGGCGACGAGTTCGTGATCATCCTGCCCGGGACCGGGCTGGAGGGGGCTCGCGAGGTGGCGGACCGGATCCGGCGGGAGTTGTCGCGGTCGCCGTACGAGGCCGCCGCCGGCGCCGCGGTGCGCCTCAGCGCCTCGGCCGGCGTGGCGGCCTGGCCCGAGCACGGCCCGGGCGCGCGCGGCGTGGTCGAGGCGGGGGACGCCGCGATGCGGCGCGTGAAGGACGCGGGGAAGGACGGCGTCGGCGTCGCCCGCCGGGGCGAGGGGACGGAGGGCGGGGCATGACGCGCGCCGACGGCCCGCGGGTGATCGAGTTCGAGCTGAACCTCCTCAGCGTTGCGCTGCTGGCGGGCGTCCTGCTGACGCTGCTCGGCGGGGCCTTCGTGCTCGGGCGCGCCTCGGCCCCGGAGGCCGCGCCCACGGCCTCCACCGCGCGCCGCCCCGGGCCGGGCGGGGCCGCGGGCGCGCCGGGCGGGGACGTCGAGCAGCTCGGCGCGGCGACGCTCTTCGACGACGCCGGGGCCGGAGAGAAGAACCGTGCTCCGCAGTTCCAGGTCACGCGCGAAAGCTCGCGCGCGGGCCGCTTCTCGCTCGAGATCGGGCGGGCCTCGACCCGCGTCGTGGCCGGCAAGCTGGAGGAAGCCGCCCGCAGCGCCGGCGTCCCCGCGGCCGTCGTCGCCGACGGGCTGGGGGGGTACCTCGTGACCGGTGGGCCCTACACGACGCGGGCCGACGCCGAACGCGCCGGGGCCCGGCTGGGGACACTGCTCGGCCGGCCGGTGGCGGTCCGCGAGGCCGCCGCGCGGCCGTGAGCGTTCCGCCGCACGGGACCACCCGCGCGGTCCGCGACCCGCGTCGCCTGGCGCTCGCCGCGCTCGCCGGCCTGCTGGCGGGGCTCGCGTTTCCACGCCCCGGGTGGGGGCCGCTGATCGTCCCCGGCCTCGCGCTCGCCTTCTACCTCGCGACCAGCGCTGGGGGGATTCGCCGCGCGGCCTGGGAGGGGGGCGTTTTCGGCTTCGTCTTCACCGCGCTCACGCTGCGCTGGTTCGCCACGCCGATCCTGCTCTTCTCGTCGCTCGGGGCCTCGATCGCCTGGACTGCCGTGGTCCTCTCGGCCCTGACGCTGGGACTGCTCTGGGCGGCGATGGCCGCGCTGATCGACGCCTGGTCCCGGCGCTGGGGCGCGGCCGCGGCGCTGGCGGGGGCGCCGCTCCTGATCACCGCCTACGACCTGGTCCGGGAGTGGTTCCCGTTCCCGTTTCCGTGGGGATCGGCCGCCGCCGCACTGGTCGACTGGCCGTGGGTCTTGGCGCTGGTCCGCGCGGTCGGCGCCGCCGGCGTTTCGTTCCTGCTCTACGCGCTGGCCGCGATTCTGGCCGGGGCGGCGCTCGTACCGCGCCGGATCACGGTACGGCGCGGCCTGCTCTGGTTGGGCGCGCTCGCCGCCGCCTTGGGCATGGCGGTGCTGGAGGCACCGAGCGGGGCCGGAATGGCCCGCGTCGCGGTCGTCCAAGCCTCGCTGCCGCGCGACGCGTCGCCGCAGGAGGAGTGGGAGGCCTACCGCAGCCTGACCGAGGAGGCCGTGCAGGCCGGGGCGGAGATCGTCGTCTGGCCCGAATCCGCGGTCTCGTACACTTTTCGGGACGATGGCGCGTGGGCCGGGCAGCTGGGGGACCTGGCCGCGCGCCACGGGATCGATCTCGTCGTGGGCGGGCTGACCCGCTCCCCCTCCGGGAAGTACGAGAACAGCGCGGTGATGGTGCGGGCCGACCGCGGGATGACCGCCAAGGCCCCCAAGCGCGAGCTGGTGCCGTTCGGCGAGTACATGCCGCTGCGCTGGCTCTTCGGCCGGATCCCCGCGCTGGCCAACGAGGTCGGCGAATTCGAGCCGGGAACGAACACCGTGGTGTTCGAGGGGCGAAGCGCCAGGATTGGCCCCCTGGTCTGCTTCGAGGCGGTCTTTCCGGGGCTGGGGCTCGACTTGGCCCGCGGGGGTGCCCAGCTCCTTGTCAACCAGACCAACGACAGCTGGTTCGGCATCACAGGCGGGCCGGAGCAGCACCTCGACCACGCGCTGCTGCGTTCGGCCGAGACCGGGCTGCCGATGGCCCGCGCCGCGAACAGCGGGATCTCGGCCCTGGTGCATGGCGGCGGCCATGTCGCGGCCCGGCTCGAGACCGGCCAGCGCGGCGTCCTGGTGGCCGACCTCGCGTTCTTCGACCGGCCCAGGCCCGGCGCGTCCACGGGCCGCGCCGTCGCCTGGACCGCGCTGATCTTGACAGCCGGGCTGGCCGCGGGCATCGTCCCCCGGCGCCGCGCGGCCCCCGCCGCCCCCGGCAAGCCAGGCGAGAACCCTCCCGATGCGTGACGACCTCCTCCAGCAGTGGCAGACCCTCAAGCGCCGCGTCGAGCCGCTGCGGGGGTACCTTTGACGTCGCGACGCTGGACCGCCGCGTCGCCGAGTTCGACGGGCAGCTCGCCGACGGCGCGATCTGGAACGACCCCGACAAGGCCGCCGAGCTGAACCGGCAGCGCTCGATCGTCGCCACCCAGCGCGACCGCGACAGGAAGCTGGAGACGCTGGTCGCCGACGCCGAGACGCTGCTGGAACTGGACCGGGAAGGGGAGGCGGTCGACGTCGAGTTCGAGGACACCCTGGCCCGGCTGGAGCCCGCGCTCTCCGAGGTCGAGGTCGGGACGATGCTCTCGGGCCCCGAGGACCACAACAACGCCTTCGTCGAGATCCACCCCGGGGCCGGCGGGGTCGACGCCCAGGACTGGGCCGAGATGCTGCTCCGGATGTACGTCTACTGGGCCGAGAAGGGGAGCTACCAGGTCGAGCTGTTCGACCGGCTCGAAGGGGACGGTGCCGGGATCAAGAGCGCGACGCTGCGGATCGTGGGGCCCGACGCCTACGGCTGGCTCAAGGCCGAGCGCGGCGTGCACCGGCTGGTCCGGATCAGTCCCTTCGACGCCCAGGCCCGGCGGCACACGGCCTTTGCCTCGGTCGACGTCGTCCCCGAGATCGACGACACGATCAAGATCGACATCCAGGAGAAGGACCTCAAGATCGACACCTACCGCAGCTCCGGCGCTGGCGGCCAGCACGTCAACGTGACCGACAGCGCGGTCCGGATCACCCACCTCCCGAGTGGGCTCGTGGTGACCTGCCAGGACGAGCGCTCCCAGCCCCGCAACCGCGAGAAGGCGATGCGGGTCCTCAGATCCCGGCTGTACGAGCGCGAGCGCGAGCGGCAGGAAACCGAGCGGGTGGCGAAAGCCGGCGTGAAGATGGAGATCGGCTTCGGGAGCCAGATCCGGTCCTACGTCCTGGCCCCCTACCGGATGGTCAAGGACCACCGGACCGACTTCGAAGTGGGGGACGTCGACCGGGTCCTCAACGGCGACCTGACCGGGTTCATGAAGGCCTGGCTGCTGGAGCGGGCCAAGACCTGACCCCCGCCCGCCGGCGGGGAGCGCGAACAGCTTCGAACACCAGCTTGCGCCCCCGGACGCCGGTCCCTATAAATCCAGAAGGAGCTTCGTCCCGAAGCCGGGAGAAGGGCGCGTGACGCTCGACCAGAGGGCCGTGGAGGTCCTCCGCATCGTCATCGAGGAGCACGTGAAGAGCGGCGAGCCGGTCAGCTCGCGCCGCACGGCACGGCTGCACGCCGAGCAGCTCTCCCCGGCGACGATCCGCAACATCATGGCCGACCTGACCGACGACGGTTACCTCGAGCAACCGCACACCTCCGCCGGCCGCGTTCCGACCGACCGCGGCTACCGCTTCTTCGTCGACGACGCGCTGGGCAACAAGATCCGCCTGCCGGCCCGTGAGGTGCGGCAGATCAAGGACCTCCTGGCCTCGACCCGCGAGCTGGACGAGCTGCTCTCGCGCGCGACTCGCCTGCTGGCCGACATGACCCACCAGGTCGGCGTGGTGCTCGCGCCGGACCTCGAGCAGGCCGTGCTCGAGCACGTCGACTTCGTGCGGATCGGGCCGCACCGGCTGGTCGCGATCTTCGTCAGCCGCACCGGCGTGGTGACGCACCGGGTGCTCGACGTCGACGAGGACCTGACGCAGGACGGCCTCGACCGGCTGGGCGCGAAGCTGCGCCAGCAGCTGGTCGGCTACACCCTGCCCGACGTGCGGCGCCGGATGATCGAGCTGCTGCGCGAGGACCAGGACTGGGCCCGGCGAATCGGCCGCGAGGCGGTCTCGCGCGTGGTCGGCTTCCTCGAGAAGCCGTTCCCCGAGGAGGCCGGCGAGCTGCGGCTCGAAGGGACCTCGAGCCTGCTCGAGCTGCCGGAGTTCGGCGATGTCCAGCGGCTGCGCGACGCGCTGCGCACGCTGGAGGAGCGGACGCAACTGGTCCGGCTGCTCGACCGGTGTCTGGCCTCGACGGGAGTGCAGGTGATCATCGGGGCCGAGACGAAGGACCCGTCGCTGGCGCTGATGTCGGTCGTGGCCAGCCCGTACCGCGCGGGGCGGACGGGCCGGGGGCTCGTCGGCGTCGTCGGGTCCCGGCGCATGGAGTACGCGCGCGCCGTCGCGATCGTCGACGAGCTGGCGCGCACGATCAGCGAGATCCTCAACGCGGAAGAGATGGAGCGGGACCCGGAGCAACGCCAGCCCGGCGCGGAGGACCGATGAATCGCGGCGACGAAGACAACAGCTCGGGCGTCATCATCGAGCTGTACGACGATCAGCCCTCCGGCGCGACGGTGCCGCTGCCGCCGGAGCCCGTCCCGGAGGCGCCGGCTGCGGCGCCGCGGGCCCCCTCCGGCCCCAGCCTGGTACGCGCGCGCGAGGAGAGCTTCCGTGGCGGGATCCGCGCCACGCTGCGCCAGGTCCTGCCGGCGCTCGACTCGCTCGAGTCGTGCTACCGCGAGGCGACCGACAAGGCCTCCCTGCAGCAGGGGGTCCGGATGGCGCTGCGCGACCTGTGGGACGTCTTCCGCAGCTACGATCTCGAACGGATCGAGGGGGACGGGATCGCCTTCGATCCGCGCTTCCACGAGGCGGTCCATGTGACGGAATCGACGCGCGTGCCGCCCGGCACGGTGCTCGAGGTGCTGCGCGTCGGCTACACGCTGGCGGGCGAACTCGTCCGGCCGGCGATGGTGAGGGTCGCGGTCGCCCCCGGTGGCACGCCGCCGGGCGGCCCGCAGCAGGAGGAGAGCCGATGAGCCGGATCGTCGGAATCGATCTCGGCACGACGAACTCGGTGGTCGCGGTCATGGAGGACGGCGGCCCGGTCGTCATCCCGGCCCGCGAAGGAAGCCACACCGTCCCCTCGATCGTGGCGTTCTCGCGGCGCGGCGAGCGGCTGGTCGGCTCCCTGGCCAAGCGCCAGGCCGCGACCAATCCGGAAGGGACCTTCTACGCGATCAAACGCCTGATCGGGCGCAAGCGCAACGACCCGCACGTCGACGAGGCCTCGCGCCACGTCCCGTACCGGATCGCGGCGGCGGGCAACGGCGACGCCCACGTGCAGGTCGGCGACCGGGTCTTCTCGCCGCAGGAGGTCGCGGCGGCGGTGCTCTCGCACCTCAAGGAGATCGGCGAGGAGTACACCGGCAGCAAGATCACCGACGCGGTGATCACGGTTCCCGCCTACTTCGACGACAGCCAGCGCCAGGCGACCCGCGACGCCGGACGGATCGCCGGTCTGAACGTGCTGCGGATCCTGAACGAACCGACCGCGGCGAGCCTGGCCTACGGCACGATGCGCGAGGGGACCGACGAGCGCGTGATCGCGGTCTACGACCTCGGCGGCGGCACCTTCGACGTCTCGATCCTGCGGCTCTCGCAGGGGGTCTACGAGGTGCTGGCGACCGCGGGCGACACCTTCCTGGGCGGCGAGGACTTCGACCAGCGGATCATCGCCTGGCTGGCCGGCGAGTTCCTCCGGGAGACGGGGGTCGACGCGCTGGGCGACCGGCTGGCGCTGCAGCGGCTCAAGGAAGCGGCCGAGAAGGCCAAGTGCGAGCTCTCGCGCCAGGACGTCGCCGACATCCAGCTGCCCTTCCTGGCGACCACGCCGAAGGGCCCGGCGCACCTCGCCCGCACCTTGACCCGGGCCGCCTTCGAGGAGCTCGTGCGCGACCTCGTCGAGCGGACGCGGGGGCCGTGCGAGGAGGCGCTGGCGGCGGCCGGGCTGACCCACGAGCAGATCGAGGACGTGCTGCTGGTGGGCGGCCAGACCCGCACCCCGCTGGTGCAGGAGACGGTGCGCGAGATCTTCCGCCGCGAGCCGAACCGCCAGGTCAACCCGGACGAGGTCGTGGCGCTGGGCGCGGCGATCCAGGCCGGCGTGCTGCGCGGCGACGTCAAGGAGATCGTGCTGCTCGACGTCACGCCGCTCTCGCTGGGAGTCGAGGTCCGCGGCGGGGCGTTCGTCAAGATGATCGAGCGCGGGGCCACCGTCCCGTGCCGGCGGACCCGTGTCTTCACCACCACCGCCGACAACCAGAGCAAGGTCGAGATCCACGTGCTGCAGGGCGAGCGCGAGCTGGCCACCGCCAACAAGAGCCTGGCGCGCTTCGATCTCGTCGGGATCCCGCCCGCCCCCAAGGGGACGCCGCAGATCGAGGTCGCGTTCGACATCGACTCCAACGGGATCGTCTCGGTCTCGGCCCGCGACCTGGCCTCGGGGCTCGAGCAGCAGGTCGTGGTCACCCCCACGACCGGCCTCACGCCGCACGAGATCGAGCGCGCGATCGGCGAGGCCGAATCCTACGCCGAGGAGGACCGGCGGCGGATCCACGCCTCCCGGACCAAGGCCAAGCTGCAGGGGCTGCTGGCGACCAACGAGAAGTCGTTCGCCGAGTTCGCCTCGCTGCTGCGCCCCGACCAGCAGACGGACATCCGCGCGGTCTTCGACGAGTGCCGGCGGGCCCTGTCGGGCGACGACGTCGACGTGCTGCACGCGGCGCTCGACCGCCTGAACGGGATCTCGCGGACGCTGGCCGAACTGGCGATGTACGACCCCAACGCCTTCTGACCCGGCGGCGCGCGCCGCCTCCACGAGGTGAAGCGGCGCGCGCGACCGGGTATAGTCGCCGGCCGTGACCCGAGCGAAGCGCGATTACTACGAGGTCCTGGGCGTCCCGCGCACCGCCGCGGGCGAGGACCTGAAGAAGGCGTACCGCCGCCGCGCGCTCGAGGTCCATCCCGACCGCAACCCGGGCGACCCGCACGCCGAGGAGCGCTTCAAGGAGCTGACCGAGGCCTACGCGGTGCTGGGCGACCCGGGGCGCCGCGCGCGCTACGACGCCGGCGGGTTCGACGCGGTCTCGGGAACCCCCGGCTTCGACCCGTCGATCTTCGAGGGGATCTTCGGCGGGCAGGGGTTCTCCTCGCTCGACGACCTGTTCGAGCAGTTCTTCGGCGGGGGGGCCCACGGGGCGCGCGGCGCCGGGCCGCGCCGCGGCGACGACCTGCGCTACGGGCTCGAGATCCCGCTCGAGGAGGCGGCCGCCGGGACCGAAGTCAAGCTCCGCCTGCCGCGCGCCGAGTCCTGCCCCAAGTGCGAGGGGAGCGGGGCCGCGCCGGGGGGGCTCGTCACCTGCGCCACCTGCCACGGCCGCGGCTCGGTGGTGGCCCGCGTCGGCTTCGTGCAGTTCGCCCAGGGTTGCCCGACCTGCGGCGGGCGCGGCCGCACCGTGCGCAAGCGCTGTGGGGAGTGCGGCGGGGAGGGCAGGATCTCGACCGAGCGGACCGTCCGCGTGCGGATCCCGGCCGGCGTCGACGACAAGACCCGGGTGCGGGTCGCGGGCGAGGGGGACGGCGGCTACCTCGGGGGCCCGCCGGGGGACCTGTTCGTCGACATCAGCGTGCGGCCCCACGCGACCTTCTCGCGCGACGGGGCCGACATTCACGCCACGCTGACCGTCGGGTTCGCCGACCTGGTGCTGGGCGGGAGCTTCGAGGTGCCGACGCTCCACGGTCCGGAGACGGTCGAAATCGCCCCCCGGACCGCGCCGGGGACACCGCTCGTGCTGCGCGGGCGCGGCGTCCCGCGGCTGGGACGGAGCGGCCGCGGCGACCACATCGTGCACCTCACGGCCCGGCCACCGCAGGCGATGGAGCCGCGCGAGCGCGAGCTGTGGCAGGAGCTGCGCGAGCTGGAGAGCGCGCGGCGCGCGGCGGCGACCGAGTCGGGGGAGCCCGCCGACCGCAGGCTCTTCGAGCGGGTCAAGGACTTCCTCGGTGGCGAGCGATAGGCTGCGCGTGCCGGGGACCTGGTACCGCGTGCGGGCCAGCCTGCCGCGCGCGGCCGAGGATCTCGCGCTGGGAGCGCTCGACCGCGCCGGGTCGACCGGCTCGTCGACCCTCCCGGCCGGACCGCGGCGCGTGTCCTGCGAGGCCTGGTTCGAGAGCGCGGCCGCGGCCGCCGCGGGGCTCGCCGCGCTGCGCGCGATCGAGGGGGCGAAGCTCGCGGCCGAGGCCCCGGAGCCGGTGACCGACGAGGGCTGGCTCGACGCTGCGGCGCGCCCGCGGCCGCCGGTGCTGGCCGGGCGGTTCGCGGTCCTCGACCGGGCCCCCGACGCGGCGGCGGCCGGACCCGCGCTCGCGGGGCGGGAGTTGCTCGTCATCCCCGCCAGCCGGGCCTTCGGGTCCGGCGAGCACCCGACGACGCGGCTCTGCCTCGAGCTGCTTTCCGAGCGCGTCCGGCCGGGCCACGAGCTGCTCGACCTGGGGACCGGCTCCGGGATCCTCGCGATCGCCGCCGCGCGGATCGGTGCGCGGCGCGTGCTGGCGCTCGACATCGACCCCGCGGTGCTCGAAGTGGCGGCGGAGAACGTGGCCGCGCACGGCGTCGCCGGGCAGGTCCGGCTGGCGGCCGGCAGCTGGCATGCGGCCGCTCCCGGTACCCTCTACGATGGCGCGATCGCGAACATCCACCGCACCGCGCTGGTGCGGGGCGCGCGTGCCGTCGCGTCGCGCCTGCGACCGGGCGGCTTCGCGGTCCTCTCGGGGTTCCTGCGCGCCGACCAGGACAAGGTCGAACGCGCCTGGACCCGTGCGGGGCTGGCGTGCGAGGCGGCGCGGTACGACGGCGAGTGGGTCGCACTGGCGGTGCGATCGGAGGGGGCGAGGCGGTGAAGGAATACCCGGAACTTCGCGGCGGCGCGCGCCGGGTCCTGGCCGCCCTTTCGCTGGCCCTGACCCTGTTCGCCGGCTGCGGGCCGCGGCCGGGTGCGTCCGGCGGGGCGGTCGACCTGGCCGCCGCGCGGGCGCGACTCGAGTCGGGCGACGCGCTGGGCGTGGTCGAGCTGCTGCGCGAGCGCGCCGGGCAGGATCCCGAGCGCGTCGAGCTGCTCGCGGCGGCGTACGAGGCGATCCCGACCGCCGACATCGAGGCCGCCGAGCGCTTCGCCTCGCTCGGGAAGTCGGACGATCCGCGGCTGGTGCTGGTCGCCGCGCGCGCCGCCGCACGCGCCGACCAGCTCGAGAACGCCGAGGCCATCCTGAAGGGGATGCTCGCCCGGCAGCCGGGTCAGGAGGAGATCGCGATCGAGTACGCGAAGCTGCTCGGCCGGATGGGGCGCCACGACGACGCGCTGCGGGCGCTGGCGCCGTTCGACCGCGAGGAGCCGCGGATCCTCAACCTGCGCGGCTACTCCGAGCTGCTGGCCGGCCGCCCCGAGGCGGCGCGCCCGCTGCTCGAGCGCTCCGTCGCGGCGGCCCGCAGCGCGGGTCAGGACTATGCGCCGGCGCTCTATCACCTGGGCCTCTACTACCGCTGGAAGGGGCAGCCGGAGACGGCGCTCGACCTGTTCCGGCGGGCCTGCGGCGCCAGCCCTTCCCACCTTGCGGCCCATTACCAATGGATGGCCACCGCCGAGCAGCTCGGGCTGGCCGACGACCTGGCGATCGCGAAAGGGGCGTTCGGGCGGATCTACCGCTCGCATCTGGCGCGGGCCGGGGCGTTGAAGGAGCCGAAGGATCCGGGCCCGGCGGTCGACCGCACGACGAAGATCGAGTCCCGCCCGGTCGCCGAGGGGACGGCCTTCCGCCGCCGTTTCGCGGCCGGCGTACCGTTCGAGGTCGCCTGCCGCACGCCGGCCGAGGGGACGGCGCGCTTCGTGGTGCGGATCGAGAGCGGGCCGGGCGCCGGCACCACGCTGCTCGACGTCGTGCACGAGAGCGGCCCGAACGGCGAGCGCTGGATCCCGCACCAACTCGCGATCCCGCCGGGCGCGGCCGGGGCCGAGGCCGACGTGCTGTTCGAGGTCCGCCCGACCGCCTGGCTCGCCGGCTGGCGCGGGATCGGGCCATCGCGCGGGGCGGCCCTCTCCGAGCCGCGGGCGACCGGGACCGGCAAGCCCCGCTCCGCCGACCCGCGGCCGAACGTGCTGCTGATTTCGCTCGACACGCTGCGCGCCGACCGTGTCGGTCACCTCGGCAGCGGCCGCGCCACCTCGCCGGCGCTCGACCGGCTGGCGACCGAGGGGGTTTCCTTCGCGCGCGCCGAGGCCACCTCGAGCTGGACGCTCCCGTCCCACTTCTCGATCTTCTCGGGGCTCACCCCGGCGGCGCACGGCGTGCTGCCCGACCTGGAGGCGACGCGCGGCTTCATGTGGGCCGATCGGGTGGTCGAGGTCCGCAGCTCGGGGCGCGAGGTGATGCTGACCGAGGCGCTGCAGGAGGCCGGGTACCGCACCGTCGGCGTCACCGAGAACGGCTGGCTGGCCGGGCGCTTCGGCTTCGCCCAGGGGTTCGACGTCTACCGCTCCGACATGCTCGGGAACTACTGGCGCACCTGGGCCGCGACCGAGGCCGAACTCGAGGCCCACGGCGAGACCGGGCCGTGGTTCCTTTTCGTCCACACCTACACTCCGCACCAGCCGTACCACGCGCCGCGCGAGTACCGCCTGCGCTGGGCCGACCCCGAGTCGGGGGGTCTCGCGTGGCCGGAGGCGCTGGTCCCGATGGAGGAGTACCTGCGCTTCCGGGCGGAGGTCTTCCGTCCGGCGCCGATCGACATCGGAGCCTTCCTCGACCTCTACGACGGCCAGGTCGCCTGGTCCGACTCGCTCGTCCTGCGGATCCTGGACTGGATCGAGCAGAAGGGGCTGGCGGAGCAGACGATCGTGGTCGTGCTCTCCGACCACGGCGAGGAGATCTTCGAGCGCGGCGAGTTCGACCACATCAACTCGCTGTACGAGGAGGTCTCGCGCGTGCCGCTCGTGATCCGCGCCCCCGGCCGCGTGCCGGCCGGGCGCTCGGTTGCGGCCACCGTCTCGCTGATCGACGTCCCGGCCACGGTGCTCGACCTGGCAGGGCTCAGTGACCGGTTGGGGCAGGGGACGAGCCTGCGCGCGGCCTGGGAGTCGGGCGCCTCGCGGCCGGCCTTCGCGCAGACGATCGGGCTCGCGAGCCACCCGCTCGCGGCCGTCTGGGAAGGCCCGCTCAAGTACCTCCGGCGCGAGACTCCAGGGGGTACGGTCGAGAAACTGTTCGACCTGGCACGCGATCCCGCCGAGCGGAACGACCTGTCCGCCGAGCGGCCCGCCGACCTGGCCCGGCTGCGCTCGCTGCACGAGGCCCACGCGCGCGACGGCGCGACGATCCGGCAGGATCTCGGGACGACGACCGAAGAACTCGACCCCGAGACGATCGAACGGCTCAGGAGCCTGGGCTACGCCCGATAGGGGCCGCCCTGTGAGGCGGCCCGAACACGAAGTCCGCGGTTGCGGGCCGGCACGGAGGCCGGCCCCTACCGCTTGGCGTTGAGCGCGTCGAGCGACTTGCGGGCCGAGGTCCTCACGAACGCGACCTCGTCCTTCAGCAGCCCCTCGAGCAGTTCCTTCGCCTTCGGCCCGCCGACCCGACCCAGCGCCACCGCGGTGGCCTGGCGCACGCCGGGCTCGGCGTCCTTGGCCAACTTGCCGAACGCGCTCAGCGCCTCGGGGCCGCCGATGCTGCCGAGCGCGTTCGCGGCCGCGATCCGGACCTGCTTGGCCCCCTTGGTCGAGGTGTCCTCCGCGGCCTTCACCAGGACCGGGACCTGCTTCGGACCGCCGACCTGTCCGATCCCCTCGATCGCCATCGCCCGCACGTTCGGGTCGGCGTCGGAGGCGTAGGCCACCAGCGCGTCGGCCGCCGGCTTGCCGATTCCGGCGAGCGCCCCCGAAGCCTCGAGCCGGACCGCCGCGTCGAGGTCGCTGGAGAGGGCCATCAGGTCGGGAACGGCCCGCTCCTTGAGCAGGTCGGCCAGCACCGGGACGGCGGTCGCCCGGACCGCCGAGTCCTTGTCGTTCTTCAGCACGGCGCGGACGGCGTCGGCCACCGTGGTGTCGCCGACCTTCTGGTCCGGCTTGGCGAGCTTGTCGAGCGCGCGCAGCGCGGTCCGGCGCAGGCGCGGGTCGGGGTCGGAGAGCTGCTTGACGAACAGCGGGACCGACTGCTCGTCCTTCATGTCGACCAGCCCCTGGGCCGCGCCGATCCGGACCGCCAGCGCGGGGTCGGACATCGCGGCGCGGAGCACGGGCAGCGCCTCGGGGTTCTTGATGCGCGAGAGGGCGCGCGCGGCGCCGGCGCGGACGTTGTCGGAGGGGCGCCCCTTGTTGGCCTTGAGGGCCTCCTTGCTCGGCTTCGGCACGATCAGCATCAGTTCGCGCACCGCTTCCGGCGTGCCGATCGTGGCCAGCGCCTCGGCCGCTGCGGGCTCCGCGGCCAGATCGCCCATCGTGCGCGCGATGCGTGCCAGCTCGGGAACCGCCTGCGGGTCGCGGGCGGCCTGGCAGGCCAGCACCGCCGAGCGGACCACGCTCTCCGCCGGGTCCTTGAGCGCCTTGCGGAACAGCGCCTGCGCGTCGGTGTCCTTGGGGAAATTCTCGCGCAGCGTCTGGATCACCTCAATCCGCGCGCCGAAGTCGGGGTCCTGCGCGGCGGCGCGGCAGAGGTCCTTCGGGCGCGGCTTGTCCCACATCTTGCAGGCTGCCCGGATCGCACCGTCGCGCACGACGGTCGAGTCGTCGTTGTAGAGCTTCTCGAGCAGGTCGGTGCCCTTCTCGCCCAGGATCTCTTCGATCGCCCAGACGGTCTCGGCCCGGATCTCCGGCTCGCTGTCGTTGACGAGTTCTGCGAGCAGCGGGCGTGCCGCGGCGGCGGAGGGCTTGAGGCGCATCAGCTCCCGCACCCCGGTGACGCGGTCCTGCTTGCTGTCGGAAGCGAGGCGCTTTTGCACCGGCTTGAGGTCGGGCTCGGCGGCGAACAGCAGCCCGGCCGGCAGCGCCAGGGCCAAGGTCATCACGATCCTGCGCCCACTCAGCGTCATCATCATCGAAATCCGTGCCTCCCCGGGAACCCGTGCCGCGTCCGCCGACCTTCGATCGACCCGACGAGCGCTGAGAGACTAGCGGCGCCGCGGACGCAGCGCCAGCCAGCGAGGCCGCCCGGCCGGTCCCCGCTCCGCCCTTGTCCGCAGGACTCATCGGCCGCCCGCGCCTTTTGTTGACCCCCGGGAAGGGGGCGTGATAGGTTCCGCCCGGCCCGGCGGCGCGCCGGCCCCCCGCACGGGCCCGGCGACCGGGTTCCGGCGGATATGGGCGCGCGGTGCCGGTCTCCAGACTCGCGGGCCCATGAACCTGCCGACCAGCCTCACCCTCTTGCGGATCCTCTTCGTGCCGCTCCTCGTCGTGGTGCTGCTGGCTCCGCCGTCGCACTGGACGAAGGTCCGCTTCTTCGGCGAAGAGGGCCCGCCGGCGCGCGAACTGCTCGGCGTGCTGATCTTCCTGGTCGCGACGCTGACCGACATCCTCGACGGCTGGCTCGCCCGCCGCCGCAACGAGGTGACGACGCTCGGGACCCTGCTCGACCCGATCGCCGACAAGCTGCTGATCTCGGCGGCCTTCGTCTCGCTGGTCGAGATGAAGCTCGCCCCGGCCTGGATCGTCGTGATCATCATCGGGCGCGAGTTCCTCGTCTCCGGCCTGCGCTCGATCCTCGCGACCCGCGGCTTCGTGCTGGCGGCGTCGGCCTGGGGCAAGGCCAAGACCGCGGCGCAGGTCGTGGCGATCGTGCTGCTGATCCTGACCGACACGCTCCACCGGCTCTCGGGCTTCGACTGGCTGGGGATTGGCGTGCTCTGGGTCGCGATGCTGCTCACAATCGCCTCTGCCGTCGGGTACGTCCGCGAATTCGTGCGGCTCTACCCGCAGCTCGCCGCCGGGCCGCCGGCTCCGCGCGGGGACTGAGGGCGCGGCGTGGGCGCAGCGACGCACCTGAGGCGGCAGCTGCTCGCGGGGTTCTTCTTCCTGCTCCCGCTCGGCGTCTCGGTCTGGTTCTTCCTGTTCATGATGAAACTGATCGACCGCCTTGCCGCGGACGAGCTGCGCGGGCTGGTCCAGGGGCCGGGGGACACGACCCCGCTCGCCGTCTGGCTGACCCGGCTCGTCGCGTTGTTCCTGACGCTGGTCGTGCTCTACCTCGTCGGCCTGTTCGGAACGCACGTCATCCGGCCGCAGCTGTTCGAGGCGGGCGAGCAGTGGATCTCGAAGGTCCCGTTCTTCGGTGCCGTCTACCGCGCCACGCGCCAGATCTCCGACGCGCTGCGCGTGGGTGGCGCCTCGACCTTCCGGCGCTGCGTGCTGATCGAGTACCCGCGGCCCGGGATCTTCACGATCGCGTTCGTGAGCAACACCCGCAGCTTCGAGGCCGGCCGGCCGGCGCGCCGCGTCCTGCCGGTCTTCCTGCCGACCACCCCCAACCCCACCTCGGGCTTCTTTCTGCTCGTCCCCGAGGAGGACACGATCCCCCTGGCGCTGACGGTCGAGGAGGGGATCAAGGTGATCGTCTCGGGCGGGATCTTCATGCCCGAGGGGCTGCCGATGCGCGGGCCGGGCCAGCCGGTCCCGGGGGAGGCCGAGGAATGAGGGTGCCGCAGGCCAGCCTGATCGCGATCGGCGACGAACTCGTCTCGGCCCGCCGGCCGGAGATCAACGGCCCGGCGATCGTCCCCTGGCTCGAGGCCCTCGGCTGCGAGATCCGCGCCCGGCTGCTCGTTCCCGACCGGGTCGACGCGATCGAGGCCGCGGTGGCCGCGGCGCTGGCCGGCGGAGCCGAGCTGATCGTGCTCTCCGGCGGCCTGGGCCCGACGCACGACGACGTCGCGCGCCAGGGGATCGCGGCCGCGGTGCGGCGCCCGCTGGTGCTCGACGAGGCGGTCCAGGCGTCGATCGAGAGCCGCTTCCGCGAGCGCGGGCTCGAAGTGCCGCCGGAAGTCGCGCGGCTCGCGCTGCGGCCCGAGGGGAGCGAACTGATCCCGAACCCGGTCGGCACCGCCCCCGGCTTCGTGCTGCGGCACGCCGGGGCGACGCTGATCGCGCTGCCAGGCGTGCCGCGCGAGTTCGAGACGATGTTCGAGCGCAAGCTGCTGCCCGAGCTGCGGCGCTCGCTGGTCGGGGCGCTGGCGCGGCGCAGCGAGACGCTGCACGTCGTCGGGCTGACCGAGGCCGAGGTCGACCTGCGGGTCGCGAACGCGGTCGAGACCGGG
Organism: uncultured Acidobacteriota bacterium; assembly: GCA_963702545.1. Taxonomy (GTDB): domain Bacteria; phylum Acidobacteriota; class Polarisedimenticolia; order J045; family J045; genus JALOKP01. The sequence continues at coordinate 138,159 of CAVPDB010000017.1, forward strand.
CCGCGGCTGTCGATCAGCTTCGTCTCGCAGCGCAGCGAGGTCGAGGTCCTCGTCACGGCTCGGGCCGAGACCGAGGCCGAGGCCGCGCGCTCGCTGGAGCGGGCCAACGCGCGACTCGAGGAGGCGCTGGGCGACCTGGTCTACGGGCGCGGCGACGACACGCTGGTCGGCGTCGTCGGGCGGCTGCTGGCAGCGCGCGGCTGGTCGCTGGCGACGGCCGAGTCGCTCTCGGGCGGCCTTCTGGCCAAGCGGATCACCGACCAGCCCGGCTCGTCGCGCTTCTTCCGGGGCGGCGTGGCGGCCTACCACGACGACCTCAAGCGCTCGCTGCTCGACGTGCCGGCCGACGTCCTCGAGCACTGCGGCGCGGTCAGCGGCGAGACGGCGCGGGCGATGGCCGAGGGGGCGCGCCGCCGGATGAACGCCCCGGTGGCGGTCTCCACGACCGGGATCGCCGGACCGACCGGCGGCTCGATCGACCGGCCGGTCGGGCTGGTCTACCTCGCGGTGGCCTGGCCGGAGGGGCTGCGCGTGCTGCGCTTCCTGTTCCCCGGCAACCGCAACGAGATCCGCAGCGCCGCCTCGGCCGCGGCGCTCGACGAGACCCGGCGGGTGCTCTCCGGGCTGCCCCCGGTGGGGGTCACCGTCGAGGAGCGCTGCGGGGACGCGGGCTGACGAGGATGCGGCTCTTCTTCGCGGTCCCCGCGCCACCGGCGGTGCGCGACGCGCTCGGGGCCTGGTCCTGCGAGGCGCGGCGCCGGACCGACGGCTGGCGCTGGGTCGATCCGGCGCTGGTCCACCTGACGCTGCGCTTCCTGGGCGAGACCGACGGCGCGCGCCTGGCCGAGGTGGCCGCCGCGGCGGGCGAGGCGGCGCGCGGGGCGCGGCGCCACGCGGTGCAGGTCTGCGGCTGGGGCGTCTTCCCGGCGTCACGGCGCCCGCGCGTGCTGTGGGCCGGCCTGGCCGGCGACCTCGAGCCGTTGCGCGGGCTGGCCGAGCGGCTCGAGCGCGGAGCGCGCTCGCTCGGGTTCGCGCCCGAAGAGCGCGCCTTCCGGCCCCACCTGACGCTGGCGCGCGCGGCGCGCGACGCCGCCCCGCGGCCGCCGGGAACGCCCGACGACGCGGCGCCCGACTTCGGCGCGATGCCGGTCGAGGAACTCGTGCTTTACCGCAGCCACCTGGGCCCCACGGGCGCGACGTACGAGCCGCTCGCGCGGCTTGCGCTGGAGGCCCCGTGAGCGGCGCGGCGGCCGCGCTCGCGGCGTTCCTCGCCGGGTACCTGCCGGGCTCGGTCCCGTTCGGCCTGCTGCTGGTCCGCGCGCTCAGCGGGAAAGACCTGCGCGCCCACGGCTCGGGGAACATCGGGGCGACCAACGCGCTGCGCACCGCGGGGAAGGGGATCGGGATCGCGACCCTCGCGCTCGACGTGCTCAAGGGCGCGGCCGGGTACATGCTCGCGGCCTGGGTCGGGCGGCGGCTGGGCGCCCCCTGGCCGCTGTTCTGGGCGACGCTCGGGCCGGTGGCCGGCCACTGCTTCCCGGTCTGGCTGCGGTTCGCGGGCGGCAAGGGGGTTGCGACGGCGCTGGGGGTGCTGGCCTGCGCCGAGCCGCGGGTCCTGGGGCTGGCGGTGCTCGTCTTCTTCGCCCTCGCGGTGCCGTCGCGGCGGGTTTCGCTCGGCTCGATCGGCGCCGCGGCGACCGCGGCCGCGGCGGCCTTCATGCTGCCGGGGCCGGGACCGGGGGGGGCGCTCGACCCCGGGCTGGCATGGGGGATCCTGGCCGCCTCAGTCATCGTGATCTTCCGGCACCGGTCGAACATCCGGCGCCTGCTGCGCGGCACCGAGCCGCCGATCGGAAAGAAGGCCGAGGGGCCGGACGAGGACCGCCAATGAGCGAAAAGGCCGCCGTGCTGGGCGCCGGATCGTGGGGCACCGCGCTGGCCATCCACCTTGGGCTGCGCGGCCCGGTGACGCTCTGGGCGCGCGACGAGGACGACCCGGGGCGGATCGCGGAGCAGCGCGAGAACCGCCGCTACCTGCCCGGCGTGGCGCTGACGAGCGGCGTCTCGGTCACCGCCTCGGTGCCGGACGCGCTCGACGGGGCCGGCGTGATCGTGCTCGCGGTGCCGACGCAGTTCGTGCGCGGCTTTCTCGAGCGGCAGCGCGCGGCCGGATCCTGGGACGCGCCGCTCGCGATCGCGGCCAAGGGGATCGAGGTCGGCACCCTGGCGCTCCCGTCGGCGATCGCAGGGGAGGTGCTCGGGCCGGGCGCCCTGCGCCGCGCCGTGGCCTTCTCGGGGCCGTCGTTCGCCCGCGAGGTGGTCGCGGGCGAGCCGACCGCGGTCGTCGCCGCCTGCGCCGACGGCGCGCAGGCCGAGGCGGTGCAGCGGCTCTTCAGCCACGACAACCTGCGCGTCTACACCAGCCCCGACGCGATCGGCGTCCAGCTCGCCGGGGCGCTCAAGAACGTCGTCGCGATCGCGGCCGGGGTGCTCGACGGGCTCAACCACGGCAGCAACGCGCTGGCCGCGCTGATCACGCGCGGCAACGCCGAGATCTCGCGGCTCGGCGCGGCGCTGGGGGCGCGGCGCGACACCTTCATGGGGCTGGCCGGGATGGGCGACCTGGTGCTGACCTGCACCGGCCACCTTTCGCGCAACCGCCTGCTGGGCCGGGAGCTGGCGCGGGGCCGCTCGCTTGCGGAAATCGTCGGGGGGATGAACATGGTCGCGGAGGGCGTCGAGACCACCCGCGCCGCGGCCATGCTGGCGCGGCGCGAGGGGGTCGAGATGCCGATCGTCGACCAGGTCCACGCGATCCTCTTCGAGGGGATGGATCCGCGCCGGGCGCTGGCGGCGCTGCTGGCGCGCCCGCTCAAGGCGGAGACCGAGGATCCCCGGACGTGATCGACACGCACTGCCACCTCCTGCCCGGCCTCGACGACGGTGCGCCGGACGACGCCGTCGCGCTCGCGATGGCCCGCGCCGCGGTGGCCGACGGCGTGACCACGATCGCGGCCACCCCGCACATGCGGGAGGGGGACTACCTCAACGAGCGGCCGAAGGTGCTCGAGGCGGTCGCGCGCTTCCGCGAGCTGCTGGACCGGGAGGGGGTGCCGCTGGCGGTCGAGCCCGGGTCTGAGGTCCACCTGTCGGCCCGCCTCGCCGAGCGGCTGGCCGAGCGCCGCATCCTGTCTTACGGCGACCGCCTCCCGATCGACGGGCGCCCCGCCTACGTGCTGCTCGAGTGCCCCTACCGGAACCGCCCGATCCGGCTCGACGAGACCGCGTTCGAGCTGATGCTCGCCGGCTTCGTGCCGGTGGTCGCCCACCCCGAGCGGATCCGCTGGTTCCAGGAGGACCCGGCGCGCTACGAGGCGCTGGTCGCGCGCGGGGTGCTGGGCCAGATGACGACCTCGAGCCTCGCCGGGACCTTCGGGAAGAAGGTGCAGGCCCTGGCCGAGTCGTTCGTGCGGCGCGGGCTGGTCCACGTCCTGGCCAGCGACGCCCACGACACCGAGTACCGGCCGCCGCGGCTGGCCGAGGCCCGGCGGCGCTGGGCCGAACTGGCCGGCGAGGCCTCGGCCGAGGCGGCGACCGTCGGGATCCCGCGCGCCCTCGTCGAGGGGCGGCCGGTCGAGGTCGCGCCGCCGCGGCCCGAGCCCAGGCCGCGCGGGCTCTGGGAGCGCCTCCGCGGTGGTCGCTGAGCGATCCGGTATCCTCGGCCGGTCCAGGAGGGTGGGAATGGGAAGACATGCGGTAGCGGCGCTGCTCGCCCTGGTGGGGCTGGCGGCCGGGTGCGCGTCGTCGGGCGACCCGACGCCGGCGGATGCCGGCCCGCTCCAGCACTACCAGATGGCGCGGATGTACTTCGAGCAGGGGCGCCCCGACGAGGCGCTGAAGGAGATCGACCAGTCGCTGCGCCAGGGCGACGCGCTGCCGCAGGTCCACTTCTACAAGGGGTTCATCTACTACAGCCTCGGCGACCCGGCGAAGGCGGTCCCCTGCTTCGAGGCCGCGATCCAGCGCGACCCGTACTACACCGACGCGCGGATGTACCTCGCCGCGGCCTACGACGGGCTGGGCCGGCCGCAGGACGCGATGGCCGAGCTCGACAAGGCGCTCGCCAACAAGACCTACCCCACGCCCGAGAAGATCCTCGTCAACAAGGCCCTGCTCCTCGCCAAGCAGGGGCAGAACGAGCCGGCCTTGGCCGTGCTGCGCCAGGCGATCGACATCAAGCCCCGCTACTACCGGGCCCACTTCGAAACCGCGCAGATCCTGGAGACGACGGGCCGGTCGAAGGAGGCGGTCGCGGCCTACGAGAACGCCGCGCCCGGCTACGTCGAAGACGCCGGCTTCCACTTCGCATACGGCAGCGCGCTCTTCCGGGCGCGGCGCGAGGTCGAGGCGCGGGCCGAGCTGAAGCGCGCGATCGAGCTGGCGCCGGGCTCGACGGTCGCGGCCAAGGCCAGCGAGCTGCTGGACGTGATCGACTGATGTTCGGACGGCTGCGCCAGAAGATCGTCGACGGGCTGAAGAAGACGCGCGACGCGATCGCCGGCCAGGTCGAGCGGATCGCGACGGCGGGCCGGCCGGTCGACGAGGCGCTGCTCGACGAGCTGGAGGAGGCCCTGCTGGCGGCCGACCTCGGGCCGGAACTGGCGGCCGAACTGCGCGACCGGCTCGGCCAGCGGCTGCGCGGCGAGGCGGTCGCCGGTCCGGACCAGGTGCTGGGGGTGCTGCGCGAGGAGATCCTGGCCCTGCTCCCGCCGCGCGTCCCCGAGGCGCGGCCGGCCGCGCCGCCGCGGGTCACGCTGGTGGTCGGCGTCAACGGTTCGGGCAAGACCACGACCGCCGGGAAGCTCGCGGCGCTCTGGGGCCGCGAGGGGCGCAAGGTGGTGGTCGCCGCGGCCGACACCTTCCGCGCCGCGGCGGTCGAGCAGATGGCGATCTGGGCCGAGCGGTCCGGGGCCGAGGTCGTGCGCTCGCAGCCCGGCGCCGACCCGGCCGCAGTCGCGTTCGACGCCGCGCGCGCCGCGCGCGCCCGCCACGCCGACGAGCTGCTGGTCGACACCGCCGGGCGGCTGCACAACAAGAAACCGCTGATGGACGAGCTGGCCAAGATCGCGCGCGTGATCGCCAAGGAGATCCCGGGCGCGCCGCACGAGACGCTGCTGGTGCTCGACGGCACCACCGGGCGAAACGCGGTGATCCAGGCCCGCGAGTTCACGCGCGTCGCGCCGGTCACCGGGCTCGTGCTGACCAAGCTCGACGGCACGGCGCGGGGCGGCGTGGCGGTGGCGATCGGCCGCGAGCTGGGGATCCCGGTCCGCTACGTCGGCGTCGGGGAAGCGGCCGAAGACCTGCTGCTCTTCGAGGCCGAGGAGTACGTCGCGGGGCTGCTCGCTCCGCCCGGGACGAAGGGCGAATGAGCGGTCCCGACGAGGCCTGGCTGGCCCGCGCCCTGGAACTGGCCGCGCGGGGCGGGCGGGCCACCGCACCGAACCCGCGCGTCGGCGCGCTGATCGTGAAGGACGGCGGGGTCGTCGGCGAGGGCTGGCACCGCGCCTGCGGCGGCCCGCACGCCGAAGCCTTCGCGCTCGACGCGGCGGGCGAGGCGGCGCGGGGCGCGACGCTCTACAGCTCGCTCGAGCCCTGCCCGCACGAGGGGCGCCAGCCGCCGTGCGCGGCGCGGATCGTCCGGGCCGGCGTGGCGCGGGCGGTGATCGGCCTGGTCGACCCCGACCCGAAGGTCGCGGGCGAGGGGATCGCGGTGCTGCGCCGCGCAGGGATCGAGGTCGAACTGGCCACCGGCCCCGCTGCAGAGGCGGCGGAGCGGCTGCTCGAGGACTACCTCGTCCACCGCCGGCAGGGCCGCGCGCTGGCGGCGCTGAAAGTCGCCGCGACCCTCGACGGGTTCATCGCCGATCGCGACGGGGCCTCGCGCTGGGTGACCGGGGAGCCGGCCCGGGCCGCCGGCCTCGCGCTGCGCGCGCGCTACGGGGCGATTCTCGTCGGCGCCGGAACGGTGCTCGCCGACGATCCCCAGCTGCGGCTTCCCGAGGGCGACGCCGGCGGGCCGTTCCGGCGCTGCGTGGTCGACGGGTGGCTGTCGATCCCGGCCGCGGCCCGGCTGCTGGCCGGCGCGCGCGACGGCGAGGCGGTCCTGCTGTACTCGTCGCCCGACGCGGATCCGGCACGCCGCGCCGCGCTGGAGCGGGCCGGCGCCGAGGTGGTCGCGCTCGGGCCGCCCGGCGGCCCGGTGCCGCCCGCCGCGATCCTGCGCGATCTCGCCGGGCGCGGGATCCTCGGCGTGCTGATCGAGGGGGGCGGGGTGACCCACGGCCACTTCCTCGCGGCCGGGCTGGCGGACCGCCTGCACTGGTTCGTCGCCCCGCGGCTGCTTGCCGACCCGGCCGCGCGGCCGGCCGCGGCGGGGCCGCCGCGCCGCCTCGAAGGGGCCTGGGAAGGTGCCTTTGCCGAGGTGACGCGGCTGGGGGAAGATCTGCTCCTCACCCTCACCCCGCGCGGAGCGTAAGCGTGTTCACCGGACTCGTGGGCTCCAGGGGCCGCCTGCTCGCGGCCCGTTCCCAGGGGGCCGGGCTGCGCCTCGAGGTCGGCCACACCCTGGCGGGAGGACCACTCGCGCTGGGCGAGAGCGTCGCCACCGACGGCGTCTGCCTGACCGTGGCCGAGCCCGGCCCCGCGCGGTTCACGGCCGAGCTGTCGCCGGAGACGCTGGCCCGCACCGGCGGGGCCGCGCGCTGGAGGCCCGGGCGCGAGGTCAACCTGGAGCGGGCGCTGGCCGCCGGCGACCGGATCGGCGGCCACGTGGTCCAGGGGCACGCCGACGGGCTGTTGCGCCTGCTCGGCCGGCGCCGCCTTCCCGGCGGGTGGGCCGAACTGCGGGTCGAGCTGCCGGCCCGCGCGCGGGCCTGGGTCGTCGAAAAGGGGTCGGTCGCGCTCGACGGCGTCAGCCTGACGGTCTCCCGGGTCGGCGGAAGCTGGTTCGAGTGCGCGCTCGTCCCGGCCACGCTGGCCGCGACGACGCTCGGCGCGCTGCGGCCCGGCGACCGGCTGGTGGTCGAGTACGACGTGCTGGCCAAGGTGGCGGCGCAGGCGGCGCAGGCCGCGACGCGCGCCACGGGGCGGGCCTGATGCCGTTCGCGCCGATCGAGGACGCGCTCGCCGAGCTGCGTGCGGGGCGGATGATCGTCGTCTGCGACGACGAGGACCGCGAGAACGAGGGCGACCTGACGATCGCGGCCGAGAAGGTCACCCCCGCGGCGATCAACTTCATGGCGACCCACGGGCGGGGCCTGGTCTGCCTCGCCATGACGGAAGTGCGGCTCGACGAGCTGCAGGTCCCGCTGATGGTCCGCGAGAACCAGACACGCTTCCAGACCGCGTTCTGCGTCTCGATCGAGGCCCGGGCCGGGACCACCACCGGGATCAGCGCGGGCGACCGCGCGGCGACGGTGCTGGCCGCGATCGACCCCGCGACCCGGCCCGAGGACCTCCTGCGGCCCGGGCACATGTTCCCGCTGCGCGCGGTCAAGGGGGGCGTGCTGCGGCGAGCCGGCCAGACCGAGGCGGCCGTCGACCTGGCGCGGCTGGCGGGGATGTACCCGGCGGGAGTGATCTGCGAGGTGATGAACGAGGACGGGACGATGTCGCGCGTGCCCGACCTCGAGCGCTTCTGCGCCCAGCACGGGATCCTGATGGTCACGATCGCCGACCTGATCCGCTACCGGATGCGGCACGAGCGGCTGGTCACGCGGATCGCGGCGCCGACCCTGCCGACCGACATGGGGGAGTTCCGGCTCCACGCCTACGAGAACCTGCTCGACGGCCAGACCCACCTGGCGCTGGTGCACGGCGACGTGCAGGGGGGAGACCCGGTCCTGGTGCGGGTCCACAGCGAGTGCCTGACGGGCGACGTCTTCCACTCCAAGCGCTGCGACTGCGGCGACCAGCTGCACCGCGCGATGGAGGCGGTCACTGCCGCTGGCCGCGGGGTGATCGTCTACCTGCGCCAGGAAGGGCGCGGGATCGGCCTCGCCAACAAGCTGCGCGCCTACGAGCTGCAGGAGAAGGGGCTCGACACGGTCGAGGCCAATCTCCAGTTGGGGTTCGCGGCCGACCAGCGCGAGTACGGCGTGGGAGCCCAGATCCTGGCCGACCTCGGGGTCCAGCGCCTGCGCCTGCTGACCAACAACCCGCGAAAGTTCGTCGCCCTCTCGGGGTTCGGGCTGGAGGTCGTGGAGCGGGTCCCGCTGGAGGTCGAGCCGCACGACGGGAACGCCGGCTACCTCAGGACCAAGCGCGAGAAGCTGGGGCACATGCTGGGTGGGGTGTAGCCTCCGCCTCCCGCCGGAAGTGCTTGACCGGGCGGGAGATTCCGCTAGTCTTCAATGTTTGCGCGCGCCGTGGCGGCGCGGGGGAAAGAGCTTTGTTCGACGCCCTCACCGAACGCCTGCGAGGCGTTCTGGACAGGATCCGCGGAGGCGGAAGGGTCACCGAGGCCGACTTGGACGCGGCTCTGCGGGAGATCCGGGTCGCGCTCCTCGAGGCGGACGTGTCCTTCAAGGTCGTGAGGGACTTCCTCGCGCGGGTCCGCGAGAAGGCGCTCGGCGCTGACGTGATCCAGAGTTTGACGCCAGGTCAGCAGGTGATCCGGGTGGTCCGCGATGAACTGGTCGGTCTGCTCGGGGGCGGGGCCGCGACCCGGCCGCTGGCGATCTCCTCGCGGCCCCCCTCGGTCTACATGCTGTGCGGCCTCCAGGGCTCCGGCAAGACGACCACGATCGGCAAGCTCGGCCGCTGGCTCAAGAAGTCGGGGCGGCACCCGTTGGTCGCCCCGGTCGACCTCCAGCGTCCGGCCGCCGTGCTCCAGGCGGTCCAGGTCGCGCGCGGGGCCGGGCTCGCGGTCTACGAGCACGACGGGACCGGCTCGCCGGTCGAGCGCGCCCGCGAGGCGGTGCGCCACGCGCGGCAGAAGGGGTTCGACGTCGTGCTGCTGGACACCGCCGGGCGGCTGCACGTCGACGAAGAACTGATGGACGAGCTGGCCGCGCTGCGGGCCGCGGTCGAGCCGGCCGAGATCCTCTACGTTGCCGACGCGATGACCGGCCAGGACGCGGTCCGCTCGGCCGAGGCGTTCGGCGCGCGGGTCCCGCTGACCGGCGTGATCCTGACCAAGCTCGACGGCGACGCGCGGGGCGGCGCTGCGCTCTCGGTGGCCGCGATCACCGGCGTCCCGGTCCGTTTCGCCGGAATCGGCGAGAAGCCGGAAGCGATCGAGGTCTTCGACCCCGAGCGGATGGCCGGCCGGATCCTCGGGATGGGCGACGTGCTCGGCCTGATCGAGAAGGCCGAGGAGGCCTTCGACGCCGAGTCCGCGCGCAAGCTCGAGCAGTCGCTCAAGAAGCGGCAGTTCGGCCTCGAGCAGTTCCGCGACACGCTGCGCCAGGTCCGGAAGATGGGGCCGCTGGAGTCGGTGATCGGGATGATCCCCGGCGTCCGGCTCCCGGCCGACGCGAAGGTCGACCCGCGCCGGGTGGTGCGGATGGAAGCGATCGTCGATTCGATGACCGCCGGCGAGCGCCGGGACCACCGGGTTATCAACGGCGCGCGCCGCAAACGGATCGCGCGCGGCTCGGGCACCTCGGTGCAGGAAGTGAACCAGTTGCTCAAACAGTACCTGGAGATGCGCAAGCTCTTCCAGCAGATGGGACCGTCCCCCAACAAGGGGCAGCTTCGCCGGCTGCTCGGGCGCTAGGCGCCGCGCACCGGCAAAACGGAGACGTCATGCTCAAGATCAGGCTTCGCCGCGAGGGATCGAAGAACCACCCGTACTTCCGGATCGTCGTGTCCGACTCGAAGAACACGCCGACCGGGCCGACCGTCGCGACGATCGGCCACTACGCGCCCCGGCGGCAGCCGGCGGGGATCGAGCTCGACCTCGAGGCCTACGACGGCTGGATCAAGAAGGGGGCCCACCCCTCCGACACCGTGCGCGTGCTGGCCGACGCCAAGCGGCGCGGCGTCGCGATCGGCTGAGGCGGCGGTGAACCACGACCTCAGGATGAAGGCCTTCCTCGAGCAGCTCGTCAAGGCGCTGGCCGCGCACCCCGAGCAGGGCGAGGTGCGCCTGCTCGACGGCCGCCGCGCGACCCGCTTCGAGATCCACCTGCCGGCCGGCGAGCGGGGCCCGCTGATCGGCAAGGAGGGCTCGACGATCAAGGCGATCCGCACCCTCGCCGCCATCTCGGCGCACCGGCACCGCCGGCGCTTCGAGGTGGAGATCGCCGGCCCCGGGGAGTGACCGCCGCGTGACCACCTCCCGGCCCGTGATCCTCGCGCGCATCCGGCGGCCCTGGGGGCTGCGCGGGGAGCTGCTGCTCGAGCTGCACAGCGACTGGCCCGAGGAGCGCTTCGCGCCGGGCGCGGCGCTCGAACTGGCCTGGGACGACGGGCGCTCGGCGCGGGCCACGGTCCGCGCCTTCCGGCAGACCGGCGTCGGACCACTGCTGGCGCTCGAGGGGGCGGACGGGATCGGGGAAGCGCGCGTCTACGCCGGGGCGGCGATCGTCGCCGACGCCGGAACGCTGCCGCGGCTGGCCGGGGACGGCGACTGGCAGCACGCCGACCTGGTCGGACTGGCGGTCGTGCTGCCCGACGGGCGGCGGGTCGGGCGGATCGAAGAGATCGAGGAGGGGGCCGCGGCCGACCTCGCCGTGGTGCGGCTCGACGCGGGGGGCGAGGCGCTGGTGCCGCTCGTCCCCGCGATCGCGGTCGCGATCGATCGCGAGGCGGGGCGGCTCGTCGTGGACCCGCCCGACGGGCTGCTCGACTCGGCGGCCGCAGAACCCGCCGCAGAACCCGCGGCGGCCGCCGCGGCGCCGCGGCGCGTGCGGAGGCCGGCGTGACCCGCGCCACCCCGTACGAGTTCGTCGTGGTGACGATCTTTCCCGGGATGTTTCCGGGGCCGCTCGAGTCCGGCATCGTCGGGCGCGCCTTCGCGCGCGGCGAGCTGGCGCTGCGGGCGGTCGACCTGCGGGGTTTCGCCAGCGGCAGCTACCGCCAGGTCGACGACGCGCCGTTCGGCGGCGGCGCCGGGATGGTGCTGATGGCCGAGCCGATCTACCGCGCGGTCGAGGCGGCCCGGGCCGAGCGCCCGGAGGCCCGCACCCGCGTCGTACTGCTCGACCCGGCGGGCCGGCCCTTCACCCAGCAGGTGGCCCGCGAGTTCGCCGGCTGGGACAGGCTGGTACTGGTCTGCGGCCGCTACGAGGGGGTCGACGAGCGGATCCGGGCGCTGGTGGACGAGGAGGTATCGATCGGCGACTATGTCGTCTCGGGAGGGGAGCTCCCGGCGATGGTCGTGATCGACGCCGTGGCGCGGCTCGTGCCGGGCGTCGTGGGGGAGCCGGAATCGGTGGTCCGCGAGTCGTTCGAGGAGCGGCTGCTCGACCACCCGCAGTACACGCGCCCCGCGGAGTTCCGCGGGATGACGGTGCCCGAGGTGCTGCTCTCGGGACACCATGCCGACATCGAGTCCTGGCGGCGGCGGATGGCGCTCGAGCGCACCCGCGAACGCCGCCCGGACCTGCTCCACGAGACGACGTAGAAGCGCCCCTTCGCGGGCGGAGCGAGGCAGGAAGATGAGCGACCAGTTGATTCGCAGCGTCGAGGCCCCGTACCTGAAGGAAGAGATCCCGGACTTCAGCTCCGGCGACACGGTGCGCGTGCACGTCCGCGTCCGCGAGGGCGAGAAGGAACGCATCCAGGTCTACCAGGGCGTCGTCGTCGGCCGCAAGCACGGCAAGCACACGACGCGCGCGTCGTTCCGCGTGCGCAAGATGAGCAGCGGCGTCGGCGTCGAGCGGGTCTTCCCGTTGCACTCGCCGCTGGTGGCCAAGATCGAGATCGTGCAGCGCGGCCTCGTCCGGCGCTCGAAGCTGTACTACCTGCGCGGGCTGTCGGGCAAGGCCGCCAGGATTCGGGAGCGGCGCCAGGCCTGAACGGTGGCCGACGACCGCCGCCAACTGCTGGAGGAAGCCGAGCGACAAGCCCGGAAGGGAGATCTTGCCGCCGCGGCCACCTGCTACCGCAAGCTGCTCGAGAAGACCCCGGACGACGCCGGTCTCCTGCAGCGGCTGGGGGACGCACTGGCCCGCTGCGGCCAGGAGGCCGAGGCGCGCACCGTCCTGCGGCGGCTCGCCGACCAGCACTGGAAGACCGGGCTGCGCTCGCGGGCGATCGCTGCGCTGCGCCGGGCGGTGCGGCTTGGCGAGCCCGACCCCGCCGCGCTCGAACTGCTGGGGGACCGCTGCCTCGAGGCCGGCCTCGCGGTCGACGCGCGCGAACCGCTGCTCGAGGCGGCCGCGCTGCGTGAGCAGGCCGGCGAGGTGCGCGAGGCGTCCGAGTTGCTGGAGCGGCTGATCCAGGCGCTGCCCCGCGACCTCGCGGTGCGCGAGCAGTTGCTCCGCCTGACCGCCGGCCACGGGTCCCCGCGGCTGCACCTCCGTGCGCTCGCCCTGGCCGCGGAAGGACGCGCCCTGGCCGGGCGCCCGGGCGAGGCCTGCGAAGCGCTGGCGCAGGCGCTCGACCAGGGAGGCGAAGACCTCCCGGCGCTCGAGCTGCTCCCGGCGATGGTTCCGGCGCTCGCCAGCCTGCCGGCCGAGGCCTACGCCGAGCGGCTCGAGGATGTGGGAAGCGCCGCCGACGCGGCGTGGCGCGTGCTGCGCGCGGCGATCCTCGCGCAGCAGGGCGACGCCGGCGCGCTGGCCGAGCTGCGCGACCGGATCGACGCTGGGGACCCCTTGCCGGCACGGGCCCGGCTCCTCGCCGGCCGCGTCTTCCTCGCGCACCTGATGATCCCTTCCGCCGAGTCGGCGATCGACGTCGCCGCGGCCGAGCTGCAGGATCGCCCCGAGCTGCGGCAAGAGGTCCTCGACGCGCTCGGCGCGCTCCTGGCGCGCAGCCCCGGCAACGAGCTGGCCGAGGCCTGGAAGGCCCGCTATGCGTCCGCGCCGCGCGAAGCCGCCGACGCCGCGCGCCGGACGCGGCCGACGCCGATCATGCGCGCCGGGCCGGCGGCGCCACCGCCGCCGCGGCGCGGGGAGCCGACGCCACCCGAACTCGTCGCCAAGCTGGTCGAGGCGCGCTCGCTGCTCGAGCACCGCCTGCCCGAGAAGGCGCTCGAGACGCTGACCGCGATCCCGGTCGCCTGGCGCGAGCGCGCGGACGTCGCCGCGCTGATCCGCGAGGCGGCCGCGGCGGCCACGCGCCGCGCCGACGCCGCAACGACGGGACGGACGCGGCCCGAGCCGACGCCGCCGCTGAGCGAGGACCAGACGCCGGACGGCGACGGCCTGCTGCTGGTGCTCGACCTCGAGGAGAAAGCGCCGCCGGCGCCGGCCCCCGTGCCGCCCCCGGCCCCTGCGCGCCCCGCCGCTGCCGGCACGGGCGGCCCCGACCTTGGCGAGTTGCAGCGCGTGCTGCACCACGTGATCTCGGAGGAAGATGCCGAGACCGAGTACCAGATGGCGATCGGCCTGATCGAGATGGGGCTGGGAGGCGAGGCCGCGCCCCTGCTCGAGAAGCTGCTGGCCGGCAGCGAGCGGGCCGCCGACGCGGCGCTGGCGCTGGTGCGCGTGCGCAGCGAGCAGGACGACCTGGAGGGGGTGGAACGTGCCACGCGGGCCGGCCTCGCGGTGACGGGGGACGACCGCCCGGCGCAGCGGGCCCAGCTGCTCGGCGCTTTCGCCGCGGTTTGCGAGGCTCGCGGCTCGCTCGAGATGGCCGCCGCCGCCCGCGCCGAGCTGGCCGCGCTGGCCGCAGCGCACCCCGGGTTGCTCGATCCCGGGGACGTTGGACCGTGACGCGGCGCGCGACCCCTTCCGGCGCTCCGCGATGACCGAAGCCCCCTTCCTCGCCACGCTCGCGGGGGGCCCCGAGGACGGGGCCCGCGCGATGGCGCGCGACGAGAGCCTGGTGCGGCACCTCCTCCGGGCGGGCGCGCCGTCGCTCGTGCTGCGCGGCCACGGCTGGCAGCGCCCGACGCTCAGCCTCGGCCGCGGGCAGGCCCTGCCCGAGGGGCTGCTGGCCGAGGCCGAGGCGCGGGCGATCGAGGTGGTCCGGCGTCCCACCGGCGGCGGCTGGCTGCTCCACTTGCCGGGCGACCTGGCGCTGACGACCGCGCTGGCCGGCCCGCTGCGATCGGGCGACTTCCGGCGCGCGGCGCGCATGACCTCGCAGGCGATCGCACTGGGGCTCGCCTCGTGCGGCCGTCCCGCGATCGTCTTTGCCGGGCTGTCGCACCCGGCGGCGCGCGCCGAGGTCTGTTTCCAGCGCGCCGACCGCGACGAGGTCGTGCTGGGCTCGACCAAGGTCGCCGGGGTCGCCCTGGCGCGCTTCGGCCAGGCCGCGCTCGTCCAGGCCGCGCTGCCGCTCGCCGCCGCGCCGCCGGAGCTGGCGGAGTTCGCGGAGCGCTGGGATGGGTGCCGCGCTGCGGCGGCGGCGGAGAGCGTCGGAATCGACCGCGAGGCGCTCTGGCGCGGGACGGTCGACGCCCTGGCGCGGATCGTCGAACTGCGCCCGCGGGTCTGGCACTGGCCCGGTCCGGCGCTGCGCGAGGCGGAGGACCTGCGCGTCCGGGTCTACGGCGATCCCGCCGCACGCGGGCGGGCGGAGGCGGCCGTGCCCGACCGGGACGCCGGCGGCCGCCGATGAGGCGCGCCACCGCGCTCGTCGGGCTGCTCGGGCTGGCGCTCTCCGGCTGCCGCAGCGCGCCTGTCCCGGGGCCCGGCCCCGCCGCGGCGGGCGCGGTACCGCTCCAGGTCGTTCACCGGGCCGCGCGCAGCGCCTCGGGCGCGCTCACCCCGGCCGCCGCCGCGGCGCTGGCTGACGCGGCGGCGCTCTCCGCCCGCCCGGACTCCCTGCCGCTCGACGCCTGGGCCGAAATCGCGGGCGGCAGCGGTCCGGTGGCGATCCTCGCCGCGCCGCCCGGCACGGACCTCGTGCGTGCCATCGTCTCCCGGTTGGAGTCCGCAACGAACGGCCGCCCCGTGACGGTCGTCGACCTGGCGCGGGAGCCGGACTTCCGGACACCGAGCCGCGGTGCGGCGATCGTCGTCGCGGCCCCCTCGTGGTCGGACGGCGCGGTCGCCAACGACCCGCAGCTCCTCGCCGAGCGCGCGATTCAGGCCGGTGGACCCGCGCCGCGCCTCGTCGTCGCGGACCTCACCACCGTTCAGGTCGGGTCGGAGCCCTGGGCGGCCGACATGATCGTCGCCGGCACCGATCCTGCCCGGGTCAGCCTGGTGGCGGAGTTCGTGCTCGCCGCGCGGGCGGCCCGCGCGCTGCCCGACGCCGCGGCGATCGCGCGACGGCGCGGGCTGGCTCCGGACGCGGCGGCCTGGGACACGGCGGTCATCGCGGATTGAGCGGCACGCGGCGGCGTCTCAGCGCGGCGCCAACCCCTCTTCCAGCGGCTGCACCCGTCCTGTCCGGTTGACGCGGATGGAGTGCGCGCTCCCGGGCGCGATCTCCCCGTTTTCGCGGGCGAGTTGCGCGTCCTCCCGCGCCACCGGCAGCCGCGTCACGAAGCGGCCCCACGCGTCGGCATTCCAGCCCAGCGGGATCGAGGACACGGCCAGCATCGGGCCCGACGCCTCGCTCCCCTCCGTGACGGCTCGGCGCTCTGTGGTCCAGGTCAGGGCGTGGCCCCCGGGCGAGACCGAGAAGCGATCGGGCCAGCGCGCGACCAGCCGCGCCGCGTCCTCGGGCGTCAGGACGAGCGAGCCGTCCGCGCGCAGCGGGTAGCGCTGGAGCTGGAGCGGGAGCCCGGCGCGCGCGAGGTCGCTCGGCCGGCACTCGCGGGCCGGCTCCTGCCCGCGCGGCAGCAGTTCGGTCACGGTCGCTCCGCAGCCGGGCGAGGGGCCGGGCAACAGGCCCGTGCGGCCGTTGAGCGGCACCGCGTCGAGGCCGGCCGGATCCGGGAAACGCTCGGCCGGTGCGCCCGCCAGGGCCTCCTTGAGGAACGCGATCCAGATCGGGAGCGCGGCCGACGCCCCGGTCTCGCCGCGCCCGAGCGACTTGCGCTGGTCGAACCCGACCCAGACCCCCAGGACGAGGCGCGGTGTGAAGCCGATGAACCAGGCGTCGGAGTAGTCGTCGGTCGTCCCGGTCTTTCCGGCGACCGGAAACCCCAGCGACAGGGCGTCGCGCGCGGTGCCGCGCTCGATCACGCCGCGCAACATCGAGACCATCATCGCCGCGACCTCGGGGGAGAGGACCTCGGTCGTCTCGGGCCGCGCGGCCCAGGCGGTCGTGCCGTCGGGGTTCACGACCCGCCGGATCAGCTTGCGGGGTGACGAGGATCCCGCCGTTGTCGAAGGCCCCGTAGGCCGCGACCAGGTCCAGCAGCGTGACCTCGAACGAGCCGAGCGCGAGCGACGGGTAAGGCTTGAGGTCGGTCGCGATCCCCAGCCGCCGCGCCAGCTCGACCGCGGGCTGGTAGCCGAGTGCGTTGAGCAGCTTGACCGTCGGGACGTTGCGCGAGTGCTCGAGCCCGTAGCGCAACGTGACGAGGCCGTCGAACTTGCGGTCGTAGTTCTGCGGCGCGTAGGCGCCCGGCGAGCCGGGGTCGGACAGCACGACCGGCTCGTCGAGCACGAGCTGGTTCGGCATGAAGCCGTTCTCGAGCCCGGCGGCGAAGATGAACGGCTTGAAGGCCGAGCCGGCCTGGCGCTTGGCCTGGACCGCCCGGTTGAACTCGGAGCGGTCGAAGTTCTTCCCGCCGACCAAGGCCAGGACCTCGCCGGTCGCCGGGTCGAGCGCCACGAGCGCCGCCTCGGCCTCCGACTCGCCCGCCAGCCGGGCCTTCGTGATCTGCCCCGACGGGGTGGCCTCGAGCACGCGGATCCGGGTCTGGGTGTGCGGCGGGAGCGCGCGCTCGAGGCGCGTGATCCCGGTCCACTCGACCTCCTTCATCCCGAAGGTCAGGCGCTGGTCGCCCACCCGCAGCAGCGCGGACTGCGCGTCGGACGACAGCACGATCGCCGGCAGGATGTCGCCGGCGCGCGGGGGCCGCTGCCAGGCCGGTTCGTCGATCGCCAGGGGGTCGGTCGCGTCGGCCAGCGGGACGCGCGCCGCCGGCCGCTTCCAGCGCTTCGCATACGACTCGAGCCCGGCCGCGACCGCACGCTCCGCCGCCGCCTGGAAGGCCGGATCGAGCGTGGTCTCGACCACCAGCCCGTCGCGGTACAGCGCGGCGTCCCCGAACTGGCGTGCGACGCGGCGGCGGACCTCCTCGACGAAGTAGGTCGCCTCGGCGGTCCGCGGGCTGGGCTTGACCAGCCCCAGCGGGGCCTTCTTCGCGGCTGCGGCGAGGCGCGCATCGAGGTACCCCTCGCGCACCATCCGGTCCAGCACGTGGTTGCGGCGGCGCAGCGCGCGCTCGGGGTTCTTGACCGGCGAGAGCGCCTCGGGGCGCTGGGGCAGGCCGGCCAGCAGCGCGGCCTCGGCCAGCGACACCTCGGTCGCCCCCTTGTCGAAGAAGAAGCGCGCGGCGGCCTCGAAACCGTAGTTGCCGTGGCCCAGGTAGATCCGGTTGGCGTAGAGCTCGAGGATCTCGTCCTTGGAGTACTGTTTCTCCATCAGCGCGGCCAGCACCGCCTCGCGCAGCTTCCGGCCGACGGTCTTCTGGGGGTGCAGCCAGATCCCGCGGGCCAGTTGCTGGGTGATCGTGCTCCCGCCCTCGGCCCCCCAGTCGAGCGACAGCGCGCTGTTGACCAGCGCGCGCGCGATCGCCTGCGGGTCGATCCCGACGTGGTCGTAAAAGCGCGGGTCCTCGGTCGCCAGCAGCCCCTTGATCAGCCACGGGCTCATCCGCGAGAGCGGGACCGAAGTCCGGCGCTGCTCGGCGAAGCTGGAGAAGCGCTCGCCGTGGCGGTCGAGCAGGATCGTCGACTGCGGCAGCTCGAGCGCCGAGAGCTGCTCGATCCCCGGGATGTCGCGCGAGAGGACGACCGCGAACGCGATCCCGCCGAGGGCGGCGATCCCGTAGAGGAGACCGAGCAGCGCGAGCGTGCGGCGCGCCGGCAGGCGCAGCGGGCGAAACATCATCTGATTCTAGCGCCGCGGCGCCGGGGCCGCCGGGGGCTTTACAGGGCGGCTCCCTCGTGCGAGAAACGGCCCCTCGCGCGGCCGGCACGGAGGAGCGGACGGGATGGGGCCCAGGGCAGGGGAGGTCGGCGCGCGCTCCGTCTGGTCATGGGCGCTCTACGACTGGGCCAACTCGGCCTTCGCGACGACGGTCGTGGCCGGCTTCTTCCCGGTCTTCTTCAAGGACTACTGGAGCGCCGGGGCCGAGCCGACGGTCAGCACCTTCTGGCTCGGGGTGACGCTTTCGCTGGCCGGCCTGACCGTGGCGCTGACGGCGCCGGTGCTGGGGTGCTTCGCGGACGGGGGCGGGGCCCGCAAGCGCTCGCTGGCCCTGTTCGCGGTGCTGGCGATCGCGATGACGGCGCTCCTGCCGACGATCCCGCGGGGGGCCTGGCCGGTTGCGGCGACGGTCTTCGGGCTGGGCTACGTCTTCTGGCTCTGCTCGCTCGTCTTCTACGACTCGCTCCTGCCGTCGGTCAGCCGGCCCGAGAACGTCGACCGCATCTCGGGGCTCGGCTTCGGCCTGGGGTACCTCGGCGGCGGGCTGCTCTTCGCGCTCAACGTGCTGATGACGCTGCGGCCCGAGCTGTTCGGGCTGGTCGCGCCGGGCGCCGACGAGGCGGCCCGCGCTGCGGGCCAGTTGCGCGCGGTCCAGCTCTCCTTCCTGACGGTCGCCGTCTGGTGGGCGCTGTTTGCGATCCCGCTGCTGGCCTTCGTGCCCGAGCCGGGCGGCGCGGGGCGAGTCGGCCTGGCCGAAGCGCTGCGCCGCGGCCTGGCGCAGCTGCGCGACACCTTCCACGAGATCCGGCGCTACCGCACGGTCTTCGGCTTCCTGATCGCCTACTGGCTCTACATCGACGGCGTCGACACCGTGATCACGATGGCGGTCGACTACGGCAAGGCGCTTGGCTTCACGACCCCGACACTGATCAGCGGGCTGCTGCTGGTGCAGTTCGTCGCCTTCCCCTGCGCGCTGGCCTTCGGCTGGGCCGGCCAGCGTTTCGGGCCGAAGCGGCCGATCCTGGCCGCGATCGGGGTCTACATCGTGGTCACCGTCCTGGCGACCCGGCTGACGGTCGAGCCATGGCCGATTCTCGGCTTTCAGGTCAGCCCGTTCTACGCGCTGGCGGTCCTGGTCGGCACGGCGCAGGGCGGGATCCAGGCGCTGTCGCGCTCGCTCTACACGCGGCTGATCCCGGCCGAGCGCTCGGCCGAATTCTTCGGCTTCTACAACATGGTCGGCCGCTTCGCCGCGATCATCGGGCCGTTCCTGGTCGGCGTCGTCGGGCGGATGACCGGGAGCCCGCGGCTGGGGATCGCCTCGATCGCGCTGCTGCTCGTGACGGGCGGGGTGCTGCTGGCCCGGCTCGACCTCAAGGACCTGTAGGGGCCGGTCTCTGTGCCGGCCCGCGGCCTCTGTGCCGGCCCGCCGTTACGGGTGGCCCCAGCCCAGCTTATTGCGCAGCACGCTGAAGAACGACCGGCCCGGCCGCCGCACCAGCACCGACGAGTAGGGCGCGCGCTCGACCATGACGCTCTCGCCCGGCAGCACCGGGAAGGCGACCTGGCCGTCCATCGTGGCCTGGACCGTCGTGCGCGGGCGGCCTTCCGGCATCACGACCCGGATCCGCGTGGTGCCGGGCAGGACCAGCGGGCGCTGCGAGAGCGAGTGCGGGCAGATCGGCGTGACCAGCAGCGCATCGACCGACGGGACGACGACCGGTCCGCCGGCCGAGAGGCTGTAGGCGGTCGAGCCGGTCGGCGTCGACAGGATCAGGCCGTCGGCGCGGTAGTCGGTGACCCACTCGGCGTCGATGTAGAGCGAGAGCGTGAACAGACGCACCGCGCTCGAGCTGGAGATCACGACGTCGTTGAGCGCGAGGTGCTGATCGTTCGGCTGGTCGTCGTTGTGCGAGACGGCCAGCAGCGGGCGGCGCTCGAGCGGCGCCCGGCCGGCCAGCGCGGCCGCGAGCACGTCGTCGATCTCGTCGCAGCGCAACTCGGTCAGGAAGCCGAGGTGGCCGAGGTTGATCCCCAGGATCGGCGTCTCGCGGGCGCCGATCGCGCGGGCCGAAGCGAGCAGCGTGCCGTCTCCGCCGATCACGACCGCGAGGTCGGCGCGGCGCGCGGCCTCCTCGCGCGACAGGGAGGCGTCGAGCCCCAGCGTCCGCGCCGTGTCCTCGTCCGGCAGGGGCTCGCAGCCGAGCCGGTCGAGGCTGGAGAAGACCCGCCGCAGCACGGCTGGCGCCTCCGGGTGCGGCTTGCTGAAGACCGCGACCGCTCGCTGCTCAGGGGGCATCGCGCCGAACCTCCTCGGCGACCAGCCTATCAAAGGCGGCGTCCTCGAGCCCGGGGCCCCGGGCGGCGAGCAGAAAGACCTCGCGGTTCCCCTTCGGCCCGGCGACCGGGGAGGCGGCCACCGCGAGCGGCCCCCAGCCGGCGCCGGCCAGGAACTGCCCGATCCGCAGCACCGCGCGGGCGCGGCGGGCCGGGTCGCGGACGACCCCGCCGCGGCCGACCTGGGCCGCGGTCAGCTCGAACTGCGGCTTGACCAGCAGCAGCAGGCGCCCCTCCTCCCGCAGCAGCGGAAAGACCGCGGGCAGGACCAGCGTCAGGGAGATGAACGAGAGGTCGGCGGTGGCCAGGTCGTACGGCGGGGCGGCCTCTTCGGGGCGGAGGTGACGCGCGTTGCAGTCCTCGACGACCAGCACCCGCGGGTCGGCGCGCAGCGGCGCATCGAGCAGGCCGCGCCCGACGTCGACCGCCGTGACGTGCGCCGCGCCGCGGCGCAGCAGGACGTCGGTGAAGCCGCCGGTCGAGGCGCCCAGGTCGAGGCAGCGCAGCCCGGCCGGGTCGAGCCCGAGCCGCAGGAGCACCGGCGCCAGCTTGAGCCCGCCGCGCGAGGCGTAGAGGCGCTCTCCGGCGGTGACCTCGAGGGCGGCCTGCGGTGCGACCGCGGCCCCCGCCTTGTCGACGCGCGCGCCATCGACCCGTACCCGCCCCGCCAGCACCAGCGCCTGGGCCTTCTCGCGCGAGGGGGCGAGCCCGGCCTCGACCAGCGCCTGGTCGAGGCGCCGGCGCGGGGGCCGGGGCCCCCCCGCCATCAGTGGCTCCGATCGACCGCGGCGCGAACCAGCGCGGCCAGCGGGTCCGCGGGCGGTCCCAGCTCGGCCAGTTCCGCCAGCGCCTCGTCGCGCAGCCCGGCGGTGCGCCGGCGCGCCGCGTCGAGTCCGACCAGGGCCGGCCAGGTCGCCTTCCCCTGGGCGAGGTCCTTGCCCGCGGTCTTGCCTAGCTGCTCGGTCGAAGCGGTCAGGTCGAGGATGTCGTCCTGGATCTGGAAGGCCTCGCCGACCTGCGCGCCGCAGCGGACGAGCCGGGCCCGCAGCTCCGGTCGGGCGCCGGCGGCGAGCGCGCCCAGCTCGAAGCAGGCGGTCAGCAGCGCCCCGGTCTTCATCCGGCCGATCCGCGCGACGGCGTCGGCGTCCGCCGGTTTTCCCTCGGCTGCCAGGTCGAGCGCCTGGCCGCCCGCCATGCCGGCCGACCCGGCCGCGGCCGCGAGCGCGGCGACCTGCTCCGCCACCGTCGTACCCGGGAGCGGGGCGCGCGCGAGCAGTTCGAAGGCGCGGGTCTGCAGCGCGTCTCCCGCCAGGATCCCGAGCGCCTCGCCGTAGACCTTGTGCGTCGTCGGCCGCCCGCGCCTCAGGTCGTCGTCGTCCATCGCGGGGAGGTCGTCGTGGACCAGGCTGTAGGCGTGGATCAACTCGATCGCGAGCGCGGCCGGCAGTGCGGCCTCCGCGGCGCCGCCGCAGGCCCGGCAGGCCGCCAGCGTCAGCAGCGGGCGCAGCCGCTTGCCGCCGCCGAGCAGCGCGTAGCGCATCGCGTCGACCAGCTCCGCCGCGGCGCCGGAAGTCCCGGGGGGCGCGGCCACCGCCTCGGCGAGGCCGCGCTCGACCAGGTCCCGCCACGCGGCGAACGTCCCGTCGGATGCGCCGGCCGCCGCCCTGCTCACGGCTCGTCCGCCGGGGGCTCGAACGGCACGACCGCCGGCTCGCCCGCCGTGCCGCGAACGAGCGCCTCGACCTTCATCTCGGCGGCCTGCAGCTGGGTCTCGAGCGCGCGGGCCACTGCGACCCCCTCCTCGAACAGCGCCAGACTCTGCTCGAGCGGCAGGTCGCCCTGCTCCATCGACGCGACGATCGCCTCGAGCCGCGCCAGCGAGCGCTCGAAGCCGGGCTCGCCGCCGGCCGCCGCGGGCGCCGGTCCTCTCTTCTCCGCCATCCGTCTACCTCCCTGAGTTCCTGCCGCGGCCGGCTGTGGCCGCACTCACCCGTTGCCGCCGCCGGCGGGCTCCTCACCCAGCGCGCGGTCCACGATCGCTGCGAACGCGCCATGCTCGAGCCGGACCGCCAGTCGATCGCCGGGCGCCAGCGTCGCCGCGTCGCGGACCACCGCCGCGGGCTGCCCCTCGCGCGTCACCAGCGCGTAGCCGCGGGCCAGCACCGCCAGCGGCGACAGCGCGTGCAGCCGCCCGGCCAGCGCCGCGCAGCGGCTGCGCCCCGCTGCGAGCTTCCGCGCGGCCGCCACTCCCAGCGCCGCGCGGCCGGCAGCGAGGCGGTGACGCCGGGCCGCGAGGCGGGCCCGCTGTCCCGCGGGGGAGAGCCGCCCGGCCAGTGCCGCCAGCGTGCGGTGCCGGCGCTCCAGCACCGCCCGCTGGGCCCCCTCGAGCCGCCGCTCCAGATCGGCCGCGTGGGCCGCCAGCCGGCTCAGCGCCAGCGGGAGGGCGCCCAGGGCGCGGGCCCCGGCCAGCGGCGCGAGACGGGCCCGCGCGCGGTCGATCCGGCGCCGTGCCGCCTGGGCCAGCCGGACGGCCGCGGCGCCGACGCGCGCCGCCAGCTCGGCCTCGGCCCGGACCACCAGTTCGGCGGCGGCCGATGGGGTCGGCGCCCGCAGGTCGGCGGCGTAGTCGGCAAGCGTGGTGTCGATCTCGTGCCCGACGCCGGTGACGACCGGGGTGCGGCAGCCGGCGACCGCGCGGACGACGCGCTCGTCGTCGAAGGCCGCCAGGTCCTCCCGCGCGCCGCCGCCGCGCACCAGCAGCAGCAGGTCCAGCCGCAGCCGGTCGGCCGCGGCCAGCGCCGCGACGATCTCCTCCGGAGCCCTGGCCCCCTGGACGGTTGCCGGGACGATCAGCACCCGGGTCCCGGAGACGCGGCGCGCGAGCACGCGCAGGACGTCGCGCAGCGCCGCGCCGTCGGCGGAGGTCACGACGCCGATCGCGCGCGGGAAGGGCGGCAGCGGCCGCTTGCGCTCGGCGTCGAACAGCCCCTCGGCCGCCAGCCGGGCCTTGAGCTGCTCGAAGGCCAGCGCCGCGGAGCCGGCCCCGACCGGTTCGAGCGCCGAGACGGCGAGCTGGAACCGTCCCTGGACCGCGTAGACCGAGGGGAGTGCGAGCGCCAGGACCTCGAGCCCGTCGGCCGGCGTGAAGCGCACGCGCAGGTTCTCGCGCCGGAACATCGCGCACGAGACCGCGCCGCGGCCGTCGGTCAGCGTGAAATACCAGTGCCCCGAGGCGTGCGCGACGAAGCGCACGATCTCGCCCGCGACCCAGACCGGGCCGATCCCCTCGCGCAGCTGCGCGTCGGCCAGCTCGTTGAGCTGCGTGACGGTCAGCGGGGCGGAGCGCGAGCCGGGAAGGGGGGTCTCGCCGCCCGGCGGGACGCCGCCGGGACGCATCAGGCCCCCCCGGCCCCGCGCGCGATCCGGTGGACCGCGAGCGCGCGGCCGCTTCCCTCGTCGATCTCGAAGACCGCGCCGCGCAGCCCGGGCTCGGCGTCGGAGGGGTCGGCGTGGCCCGGCCGGCTGGTCAGGAAGCGCCGCAGCGCCGCGTCGCGCTGCATCCCGATCACGCCGCCGTAGGGGCCGGTCATCCCCAGGTCGGTGATGAACCCCGTGCCGCCGGGCAGGACCCGCGCGTCGGCGGTCTGGACGTGGGTGTGGGTCCCGAACACGGCGGCGACGCGGCCATCGAGGTAGGCGGCCAGCGCCAGCTTCTCGGACGAGGCCTCGGCGTGCATGTCGACGACGATCATGTCGGCCCGCCCGGCGAGCTGCTCCAGCGCTCGGTCCGCGGCCCGGAACGGGTCGTCGACCGGCGGCATGAAGACGCGCCCCTGCAGGTTGAGGACCGCGATCCGCGGCCCGGCGCTGGACGGCGCGACCAGCCAGCCGCGTCCGGGGCAGGGCTCGGGGTAGTTGTAGGGGCGCAGCAGCCGCGGCTCGCGCTCGAGCAGTTGGTCGTGGCCCTTCTGGGCCCAGACGTGGTTCCCCGAGGTCAGGCAGTCGGCGCCGGCCTCCAGCACCGCGCGGGCTCCCGCGGCGTCGACTCCGCGCCCGGCCTTGATGTTCTCGACGTTGACGATCACGAACGCGGCGTCGTGTTCCTCGCGCAGGCGCGGCAACCACTGCAGGACCGCGCGCCGGCCGGCCTCGCCGAAGACGTCCCCGATCGCGAGCAGGTTCATGGCGGGCGCCGGCCGCGCTCAGACCGCGTAGCTGACGGCGCGGGTCTCGCGGATCACGATGACCCGGATCTGGCCG
This sequence comes from uncultured Acidobacteriota bacterium, assembly GCA_963702545.1. Classification (GTDB taxonomy): domain Bacteria; phylum Acidobacteriota; class Polarisedimenticolia; order J045; family J045; genus JALOKP01. Next base: position 162,930 of record CAVPDB010000017.1, read on the forward strand.
GGGTAGTCGACCGCCTTCTCGATCTCGAGCGCCAGTTCCCGGGCCAGGAGCAGCGCCTGGTCGTCGGAGGTGACCTCGGCCCGGACGTGGACCCGCAGTTCGCGCCCGGCGCGGACTGCCGCGGCGCGCTCGATCCCCTCGTGCGCCAGGGCCAGCTTCTCGACCTCGTCGAGCCGGTCCATGTGGCGCTGCAGGTTGTCGTTCCGGGCGCCGGGGCGCGAGACGACGATCCGCCGCGCGGTCGCCAACACGACCCCTTCCGGGGTGCGCGGCGCGTCGTTCGGCTGCGCCAGCAGCCGGATCGGGTGGGTCACCGCCGGCTGCTCGCCGAAGCGGGTCGCGAGGTCGGCGCTGGCGATCGCCGGGTGCTGCAGCAGCGGCACCTTGTCCGCGCGCGCGACGTCGTGGAGCAGGCCGGCCCGGCGCAGCGCGTCGCCCGACAACCGCAGCTCGTCGGCCAGCTCGCCCGCGATCAGGGCCACCTCGCGCGCGCGCTGCAGCAGCGACTGGCCGTGATCGGTCGCGAACGACAGCCTCCCGGTCAGGAGCACCAGCCGCTCGTGCAGGCCGGTCACGCCCAGCTCGAAGGCGATCGCCTCGCCGCGCTCCCGCGCCTCCTCGTCGGCCTCGGCGCGGGCCTTCTCGACGACCTCCTCGATCCGCGCCGGGTGGATCCGGCCGTCCTCGACCAGCTTCTGCAGCGAGCGCGCGGCGACGGTGCGGCGCAGCGGGTCCCACGACGACAGCAGGATCGCGCGCGGCGTGTCGTCGACCAGCAGGTCGACGCCGGTGGTGTGCTCGAGCGCGCGGATGTTGCGCCCCTCGCGGCCGATCACGCGGCCCTTCATCTCGTCGCTGGGCAGCTCGACCAGCGAGATCGTCCCCTCGATCGCGACCGCGCCGCGGACCGCGGCCATCGCCCGCAGGACGAGCTCGCGGGCCCGCTCGTCGGCGGCCAGCCGGGCGCTCTCCTCGGCCCGCGCGACGTGGCGGGCGACTTCGCCCGTCAGCTCGCGCTCGACCGTCTCGAGCAGCCGCTCCCGGGCCTGCTCGGCCGAGAGCCCGGCGACCTCTTCGAGCCGGTTCCGGATCTGGTCCTCGGCCCCCGCGATCCGGACCTCGCGCTCGTCCAGCCGCGCCGATCGGACGTCGAGCGCGCCGGCTCGCTCGGCCAGTTCCTCGGCCTTGCCGTCGAGCGTCGCCCCGCGCTCCTCGAGCTTGTGGCGGCGGTCCGCCAGCTCGGCCGAACGCCGCGAAATCTCCTCGTCGCGGCGGGCGGCCTCGGCCTCGCGCTGAGCGATCCGCTCGCGCAGGCGGCGCTCCTCGTCGGCGACCCGGCGCTGGACCTGCTCCTCGACCCGCCGCTCCAGCTCGAGCTCGAGCTGGGAGAAGCGCTCGATCTGCCGGGCGAGCTGGCGCGAGCGCCGCGCGGCGAGGATCGCCAGCACGGCCACGACGGCCACCAGGGCCGCGTCCAGGATCCCGAGCACGAGCAGCGTGTTCATCGCGTCCGCCGGCGGAAGGAAAGAAACGACCGGCAGATCCGGGCGGTGGGCGGATGCGGGATTGATGCCTGGAGGACCAGGTGGGTGCCCTCCCGCGGGCTTAGGCTTCCTTCGAAAGCGGCGCCCGAGGCGCCGAGAAGGCCTGCACACCCTCCGCGGAGTCCGGGCTCCCGAGGTGGTGCTGTTGGCTCAAGCGCGATCCGCCGGCACTCGCTCCAAATCTGCCGGACGCGTTCAGTATGCGGGGGCGGGGGGAGGGGGTCAACCACGGCGCCGGGACGCGTCAGGCGCGTGGCTCGTCGACCGGTTCGATCGCCGCGGCCAGTTGCAGCAGGCTCTCTTCCAGCCGGCGGGCGCGCTGCCCGACTGCCCGCGCGCGGGCCAGCCAGGCCTCGCGCCGCTCCTCGTGCTCGGAGGCCAGGTTGAGCGCGGCCAGCACCGCGACCTTGAAGTCGTCGCGCAGGCCCGACGCCCCGGCCACCTCGGCCAGCGCGTCGTCGACGCGGGCCGCCAGCGCGCGCAGCAGCGCCGGGTCCTCGCCGCGCAGCCGGTAGAGCCGGCCGGCCAGTTCGACCTCCACCACCTGGGACGACGGCCGCGGGGGGGGCGCTCCGTTTTCCGACATCACGCGGGGGTCCTCCGGGTCGCGATTATACGGGCCCGGGCCGCGGGGCCGGCCCGGAGATCGGGGATACAATCCGCCGTTCTGCGCGGCAGGCGCGGGAGGACGGCGTGAGCGCGGTTCTACGCGAGGTCGAGGCCCGGGTGCTGGAGGCTCTTCCCCCGGGCCAGGAGGCGGTCGGGGTCGAGGAGCTGGCGCGGCGGCTGGGGCTCGACCAGAGCCCGGTAGCCGGCGCGGTGGCGACGCTGGCCGAGCGCGGCCTGGTCGCCGTCAGCGAGGAGTCCGAGGACGAGTTTCGGGCCGGCCCCAAGGGGTCGGGCTGGGACGGGGCCGAGTTCCCCGAGCGGCGGGTCGCACGGGCGCTGGTCGCGGCCGGGGGCGAAGCCGAGATCCCGGCCCTGGCCCAGGCCTCCGGCTTGTCGACCAAGGAGGTCGGCGAATCGCTGCGCTGGCTGGCCCAGCGCGGCTGGGCCGTCAAGGACGGAGCACGGCTGCGGACCGGCGCGGCCTGGGCGGCCGGCGAACCGGCGCTCGAGCCCGACGAGCTGCTGCTGCGATTCCTCGCGGCCCACGGTCCGGCTCGACGGGCCGCGGTGCTCGCCGCGGGGGAGGCGCTCGACGCCGCGCTCGAGCGGCTGGCGCAGCGCGCCGGGGTGGTCGATCGCCGCGAGCGCCGCCGCCGGCTGGTCGCGATCACGGTCGACGGCCAGGCGCTGCGTCGCGGGCGGCGTCGAGTCGCGGAGCGAGGTCAACGAGCTGACGACCGAGCTGCTGGTCTCGGGCCGCTGGCGCGAGGCGGAGTTCCGCGCCTACGACGTCACGCTCCCCGGTCCCGCGGCGGTCCCCGGCAAGGAGCACCCGTTCCGGCGGATCCTGCAGGAGACGCGGCGCGCCTTCCTCGAGATGGGGTTCGAGGAGACGAAGAGCCCCTGGGTCGAGTCGGCCTTCTGGGACTTCGATGCGCTCTTCCAGCCGCAGGACCACCCGGCGCGCGACATGCAGGACACCTTCTACGTGGCGCGGCCCGGAGCAGGCGACGCTCCCCGATCCGGCGCTGGTCGACCGCGTGCGCCGCACGCACGAGGACGGCGGCGACACCGGCTCGATCGGCTGGCGCACGCGCTGGAACCCGGCGCTGGCCGAGCGCTGCGTGCTGCGCACGCACACCACGGCTGCGACCGCGCGCGCGCTGTACGCCGACCCCAAGCCGCCGCGCCGCATCTTCTCCGTCGGCCCGGTCTTCCGGCGCGAGACGATCGACTACAAGCACCTGCCGGTCTTCCACCAGGTCGACGGGATCGTGATCGACGCCAACGCGTCGTTCGCGATGCTGCTGACGCTGCTGACGACCTTCTACCGCAAGATGGGCTTCCCGCGGATCCAGTTCCGGCCGGCCTTCTTCCCCTACACCGAGCCCTCGGTCGAGGTCTTCGTCTGCCTCGAGTCGCGGCAGGACTGGGTCGAGATGGGGGGTGCGGGGGTCTTCCGGCCCGAGGTCACCGAGCCGCTCGGGCTGCACGGTGCCGGTCCTGGCCTGGGGCCTCGGCCTCGAGCGCGTCGCGATGTTCCGCTACGGCCTGTCGGACATCCGCGAGATCTACCTCGCGCACCTCGACTGGCTCAAGGAGACGCCGCTGTGCCGGTCCTAGGGATTCCGCTCGACGAGCTGTTCGCGCGCTACGGCGCGACGATCGAGCCCGAGGAACTGGAGCACCAGCTCCACCGCTTCGGCTGCTCGGTCGAGGGCTGGGCCACCGCCTACCGCTGGCGCTGCCCGTCGTGCGGCACGCTGTCGGAAGGGGGCGAGGACGCCGCGCCGCCGCCGGCGTGCGAGGGGTGCGGGGCCGACCTGCGCTCGGCGGCGACGCCGGGGGCGCCGGCGGGCCAGGTCCAGGTGCTGCGGATGGAACTGCTCGCGGTCCGCCCCGACCTGTTCGGCCCCGAGGGGCTGGCCCGCGGCCTGCGTGGCTTCCTGCGTCGCGAATCGGGCGCGCCGCGCTACCGCGTCGAACCGGGGAGCTTCAGCGTCGATGTCGACCCCGGACTGGCCGGGCCGGGCGTTCATCGCCCGCGGATCGTGGCCGCGATCGTGCGCGGGCTGACGCTCGACGACGCGCGGCTGCGCGGCCTGATGAAGCTGCAGGAGAACGTCCACTGGGCGCTGGGCCGCGACCGCAAGCTGGCCTCGATCGGCGTCTACGACCTGGCGACCGTCGCTGGTCCCGCGCTCTCGTACCGCGCGGTCGAGCTGGACGGCCTGCGCTTCGTGCCGCTCGGCTTCGACCCCTCGCAGCCGCACTCCGCGCTGACGCCGCGCGAGATCCTGGCGAAGCACCCCAAGGGGACCGCCTACGCCTGGCTGCTCGAGGGGAACACGAAGGCCCCGCTGTTGACCGACGCGAAGGGCGGCGTGCTCTCGATGCCGCCGATCATCAACAGCGAGGCGACGCGGGTCACGACCGCCACGAAGGACGTCGTGATCGACGTCACGGGGCTGGCCGACCGCCACATCGACAAGGCGCTGGCGATGGTCGTGACCAGCCTGCTCGAGGCCTGCCCGGGCGCGCACGCCGAGACCGTCACGGTCCGCTACGCCGGCGAGACGCGCGTCACGCCCGACCTGGCGCCGCACGAAGTGGTGCTCGATCCGGTCGCCGCGGGCCGGCTGATCGGCGTGCCGTGGACGGCCGACGAGGTCGCCGGGCTGCTGCGCTTCATGCGCCACGACGCGACGGTCGCCGACGGCCAGGTGCGGGTGCTGGTCCCGGCCTGGCGCTCGGACATCCTGCACCCGCGCGACCTGGTCGAGGACGCGGCGATCGCGCACGGCTACGACCGGATCCCGGCGATCGGCCTGGCGGCCGCGACGATCGGCCTGCCGCAGCCGCGGGAGGAGGCCGCGGTCCGGGCCCGCGCGGCCCTGGCGGGCCTCGGTTCCTCGAGGTCATGACCCTGGCGCTCACCTCGGAGGAGGCGACCTACCGCAAGACCGGCCTCCCCGACGACGACCGGCAGGCGACGATCGAGAACCCGATCTCGATCGAGCAGACGATGGTCCGCGTCTCGGTCCTGCCGGGGCTGCTCGAGACGCTGGCGATCAACCTGGGGCACTCCTACCCGCAGCGGATCGCCGAGGTCGGGCTGGTGGTCCACGCCGATCCCAGAGAGGAGACCGGCGCGTCCGAGACGATGGTCGCGGGCTTCGCGCTGGCCGGCGACGGCCTCGGGTACGCCGACGCGCGCTCGGCGCTCGACGCGCTGCTGCGCGAGACGGGGCGCGACGCCGGCGGGGTGCGCTACCGCGCGCTCGACTGGCCGCTCTTCATCCCGGGCCGAGGAGCCGAGGTGCTCGACGGGGCGGGGGAGCGGATCGGGGTCGTGGGCGAGGTCCACCCCGAGGTGCTGACGCGGTTCCGGATCATCCACCCGGTCGCACTGGCGGAGATCAGCCTCTAGGAGCGGACCGCACGGTGTAGACGAGCAGCCGCGCCTCGATCCCGCTGACCGTCAGCGGGATGCGGCGATCGGCCTTGAACCCGAGGTGCCGCGTGATCGCGGCGTTCCCCGACAGCGCGGCGATCGTCCAGCCGGAGAGCCGCTGTCGCGCCAGCGTCCCGAGCCCGCGCCACGCGCCGGCCGCCTCGTCGGCGAGCCGCAGCCCCCACGGCGGGTTCGTCAGCACGAGGCCCGGGCCGTCGGGCGGCTCGACGGTTTCGACCTCGGCGCACTCCAGCTCGACGTGACGGGCCAGCCCCTGGCTCTCGAGCGCTGCGCGGGCCTCGGCCAGCGCGCGCGGGTTGCGATCGGAGGCGAGGAACGGGCGCGTGCAGCGGGATCCGCTCCGGCCTCAGCTCGCGGGCGATCTCCTCCAGCGGGAGGCTGGTGAAAGGCAGCAGCGCGGAAACGGCCAGCGTCGCCGGCGGCCGGTTCGGCGGGATCCCCAGCGCCAGCGCGGCCGCCTCCGCGATCATCGTTCCCGTCCCGCAGAACGGATCGAGCAGCGGGCGCTCGGGGTCGATGCCGGCCAGCAGGGCGAGCCCTGCGGCGACGTCTTCGCGCAGCGGTGCCGCCCCCTGCCGCCCGGTCCCGCGCGCGTGCAGGCTGTGTCCGCCCAGGTCGATCCCGGCCGACGCACCACCGCGCTCCAGCCGGAAGTCGACCAGGACCCGCGCGCCGCGCGGATCGACGGGAGGGCTCGCGAGCCCGCGCGCGGTGAAGCGATCGCGGATCGAGTCCTTGACCAGCCGCGCGGTGTGGAGCGGCGACCGCAGTTCCTCCGTGGTGCCGGTCACGCGCACCGCCCACGGCAGCTCGCGCGGCAGCCACTCCTCCCACGCGATCCGGGCCAGCTCGGGCTGGAACCCTTCCGCCTCGCCGGGGAGCGCCTCGGCCAGCTCCAGGATGACCCGCGGCGCCGAGCGCATCCCGAGCGCCAGCCGCGCCCCCAGCAGCAGGTCGCCGGGGACGCGCACCGCCCCGCGCGCCGCCGACAGCGGCTCGGGCCCGCCGAGACGGCGGACCTCGGCCGAGGCCGCCGGCTCGAGGCCGGCGGTCACGGCGAGGCGATAGACGAGGGGGGCCGCCGTAACGCTCAGGCGAGCGCGGCGCGCGCCTTGCCGACGAGCTCCGTGAAGGCCTGCGGCTGGGTCAACGCGAGGTCCGCCAGCACGCGGCGGTCGAGCTCGATCCCGGCCCGCTTGAGGCCGTTCATCAGGCGGCTGTAGGAGATCCCGTTCTCGCGCGCGGCGGCGCCGACGCGGGTGATCCACAGCGCCCGGAAGTGGCGCTTCTTCTGCTTGCGCCCGGCGTACGCGAAGAGCAGCGAGCGGTCGACCTGGAGCTTCGCGATCCGGTAGCAGTTGTGCTTCGAAAGGTAGTAGCCCTTGGCCCGGGCCAGGATCTTGCGCCGGCGGTCACGCCGGTTCGTACCCCGTTTCACGCGCATGGTGGTTCTCCTTTCTCACCCTGGCCGGACGGGGGAGACCGGCTTCGGGTTGGGTGACGGAGCGGAAGCTCCGCCCGTCAGGGGCGCCCGTAGGGCAGCATCCTCTTGAAGCTCTTCGAGTCGCCATCGGAGATGAAGGTCTCCGTGTCCAGGTGGCGCCGGCGCTTGCTGTCCTTCTTGGTCAGGATGTGGCTCTTGTAGGCCTTGGAGCGCTTGAGCTTGCCGGACGCGGTGATCCGGATCCGCTTGGCGGCGCCCCGGTGGGTCTTCATCTTCGGCATGGCGGTGCTCCTGTGGTGCCTTCTCGGTGGCGGTTCAGGGGGTCAGGCTGCGCGCCGCGATCGCGGTCTTCGCCCGCTCGAGGAAGGCCCCGACCGGGACCGACCCCTGATCGCCCTGGTGATGCACGCGCAGCGACACGGTGCCGGCCTCCGCCTCGCGGGGGCCGACGACCAGCATGTAGGGAATCTTCTCCAGCTCGGCGTCGCGGATCTTGGCGCCGACCTTCTCCGGGCGGCGGTCCAGCTCGACGCGCAGCCCGGCCTCGAGCAGCGAGCGGTGGACCGACTCGGCGTACTCCATGACCTTGTCGGACACCGGCAGCACCTTGACCTGCACCGGCGCCAGCCAGACCGGGAAGCTGCCGGCGAAGTGCTCGACGAGGATCCCGAAGAAGCGCTCGATCGAGCCCAGGATGGCACGGTGGACCATGACCGGGGCCTTGTGCTGCCCGTCCTGGTCGACGAACGAGATGTCGAAGCGCCCCGGCAGGTTGAAGTCGAACTGCACGGTCGAGAGCTGCCACGGCCGGCCGATCGCGTCGACGACCTTGACGTCGATCTTGGGGCCGTAGAACGCGGCCTCGCCCTCGAAGCGCTTGTAGGTCAGCCCGCGGCGCGTCAGGGCCTCGACCAGCGCGGCCTCGGCCCCCGTCCACTGCTCGGCGCTGCCGATGTAGTTCTCGGGGTGCTTGGGGTCCCAGATCGACAGCTCGTAGTGCAGGTCGGCGAAGCCGAAGGTCCGGAAGATCACGTCGACCAGGTCGAGGCAGTCCTCGACCTCGTCCACGATCTGGTCGGGCCGGCAGAAGACGTGGGCGTCGTCCTGGGTGAAGCCGCGCACGCGGAACAGCCCGTGGACCACGCCCGAGCGCTCGTAGCGGTAGACCGTGCCCAGCTCGGCGATCCGGATCGGCAGCTCGCGGTAGGATCGCCCCCGCGAGCCGTAGATCAGGATGTGGCCGGGGCAGTTCATCGGCTTGAGGAGGTACTCCTCCTCGTCGGCCGTCCGCAGCATGTACATGTTGTCGCGGTAGTAGTCGGCGTGGCCCGAGGTCTTGAACAGCGTGTCGCGCGCGATGTGCGGCGTGTTGACGAAGACGTAGCGCCGGCGCTGCAGCTCCTCGCGCAGGAACGACTCGATCTCGTGGCGCACGACGCTGCCGCGCGGGTGCCAGAAGACGAACCCGCTGCCGGCGAGGTCCTGGATCGAGACCAGGTCCAGCTCGCGCACGAGGCGGCGGTGGTCGCGCTTCTTCGCCTCCTCCAGCCGCGTCAGGTGGGCGTCCAGCTCCGCCTGGGTGGGGAAGGCGGTGCCGTAGATCCGCCACATCGTCTCGTTCTTCTCGCTCCCCAGCCAGTAGGCCGCGGCGACCGAGAGCAGCTTGAACGACCCCAGCCGGGCCGTGGTGGGCAGGTGCGGGCCGAGGCAGAAGTCGCGGAACTCCCCCTGCTGGTAGTACGCGGCGACGGGGCCGCTCTTCTCGCGGACGAAGTGGAGCTTGTAGGGCTCCTGTTCCGCGCCGAAGATCTCGAGCGCCTGCTCCTTCGAGACCTCGTGGCGGCGGATCGGCAGGGCGCGCGCCACGATCTCGCGCATCCGCTCCTCGATCCGCGGCAGGTCCTCGTCGGTGAACGGCTGCTCGCGTCGGAAGTCGTAGTAGAACCCGTCCTCGATCGCCGGTCCCTGCGCGATCTTCGCATCGGGGAACAGTTCTTTGACCGCCTGGGCCATGACGTGGCTGGTGGTGTGCCGGACGATCTCCAGCGCGTCGGGGTCGGCCGGGAGCACGAAGGAGACGTGCGCGGGGGCGGCGAGCGGGAAGGACAGGTCGCGCAGCGCGCCGTCCACGCGCGCGGCGATCGCCGCGCTGCCCAGGCGAGGGCCGATCCGCGCCGCGAGGTCCGAGGCGGGGGTCCCTTCGGGGACCCGCTCGACCCGTCCGTCGGGCAGCGTGATGTCGACCTGTGCGCTCACGGAGCCGCTCCCTCGTCCCGATGTGTCGGCCCAGTCCCGGCCGCGTCCCCGGTTTTTCGCAGGGAAAGGCCCGTTGGCCAGGCCCCGGGACTGGTAGGCGCGGGCGGTTTCGAACCGCCGACCTCTACCGTGTCAAGGTAGCGCTCTCCCACTGAGCTACGCGCCTGCTACTGCGGCCGGCCGCGCCGGGCGGACGGCATCCCCCCGCGCGGCGCTCGCACGCCGGCAGGGGGCGAAGCCGGGGATGCTACCAGCCCCCCCGGGGGGTGTCAATCCGCGCCGGGTCAGCATTTACGGCCGCCGCCGGCGGAGGTTGCCGGAGCCCGCCCGCGTCCGCTACCATCCCCCGATTCGACCAGCGCCGGATCGCCCTTGGCCTCACTTTCGCCTGCCGCGGGGGCGCGCGCCGGGACCGGAGCGCTCGATGGATTCCATCCTCGCCCTGGAAGACGGACGCGTCTTCCGGGGGAAAAGGTTCGGTGCGGTCGGCGGGGTGGCCGGGGAAGTCGTCTTCAACACCGGGATGACGGGCTACCAGGAGATCCTGACCGACCCGTCCTACGCGGGCCAGCTGGTCTGCCTGACCGTGCCGCACGTCGGAAACACCGGGGTCAACGCCCAGGATCCCGAGTCGGACCGGGTGCAGGCTTCCGGCCTGATCGTCCGCGACGGCTGCATCGGCTCCTCTTCGTGGCGAGCCGACGGCGACCTGGCGCAGTACCTGGTCTCGGCCGGGGTGGTCGGGATCACCGGGCTCGACACCCGGGCCCTGACGCGGCACCTCCGCGCGGGCGGGGTGATGCGCGGCTTCCTCGCGACCGACGGGTCCGGCGCGGAGGCCGCGGTCGCCCGCGCGCGCTCCGCCCCCGCGATCGGCGACCTGGACCTGGTGTCCCGCGTGACCTGCGGGCGCGCGCACGCCTGGCGCGAAGGGCGCTCGGGCCTGCTTGGGCCCGCCAGCGAGGCGCCGGCCCACGGCCCGCACGTCGTGGCGTTCGACTACGGCTCCAAGCGCAACATGCTGCGGCTCCTGGCCGACGCCGGGTTCCGCCTGACGGTCGTCCCGGCCCACACCTCGGCCTCCGAAGCGCTCGCGCTGCGGCCGGACGGGGTCTTTCTCTCCAACGGTCCGGGAGACCCCGCGGTCTGCCGCTTCCAGATCGAGACCATCCGCGCCCTGCTCGGCAAGCTCCCGATCTTCGGCATCTGCCTCGGGCACCAGCTCGCGGCGCTCGCGCTGGGAGGGACGACGTTCAAGCTCAAGTTCGGGCACCGCGGGATCAACCACCCGGTGCGCGACGAGCGGACCGGGGCGGTCGCGATCACCTCGCAGAATCACGGCTACGCGGTCGCGGACGAGGGGCTGCCCGAGTCGGTCGAGGTCACGCACCGCAGCCTTTACGACGGGACCGTGGAGGGGCTGGCCCACCGCGAGCTGCCGTTCTTCAGCGTGCAGTACCACCCCGAGGCGGCGCCCGGGCCCCACGACGCGTGGGACCTGTTCGGCCGCTTCGCCCAGATGATCACCGGCGGGCGCCCGCACGCCCCGGCCGCGCGGCTGCGCTCGGCCTGAGCGCCCGGCCGCGGAGAGGGACAGGATGGCCGACTGGAAGTCGCCGATGCGCGCGGATCCCTCGGAGTGGCTGGTGCTCAACGCCGGCGCGCCGCTCAAGTTCCGCCTGCTGACCGAGCTGCACAACCTGACCGTAGCCGACCCCAACGTCGCCAAGCTCAAGGCCGAGTGCCAGGCCTGGCCGCCGGCGCGACAGGAGATGCGCTACCAGCGCCAGGACGGCTCCTGGGGCGGGGTCGCCCTGGGCGGCGACCCGCGCAAGAACGAGCGCTCGACCGAGCGCACGCTCTGGTGGCTCTACGAGCTGACCTGGGACCGCGAATCGAAAGAGGTCCGCAACGCGGCCAAGATGCTCAAGAGCTTCCTGACCCACAAGAAGGAGATCCCGCTCTTCGAGTTCAAGGCGCAGGTCAAGCAGGACCCGCTGCGCGAGCGGCACTACCGCTGGCTGCTCAAGATCGCGGCGCTGCCGCTCTTGGCGCGCGGCGGGTACCTCGAAGACAAGGTCCTCGACGCGGTCGAGGAGCTGATGAACAACGTCATGTCGTTCGTCAGCGACCCGGTCTCGCGCCGTCCCGTCGAACACGTCGGGGTCGGCCTGCCGCAGCTCCGGCCGGAGGCCTTCCGCGAGCACTACGTCTTCATCCCCGACGTCTACATCCTGAGGACCTTCGCGCACGTGCCGATGATGCTCGACTCGCAGCGGGCGCGGAACATCCTCAAGAAGATCTTCGACTACGTGCTGTCGGCCGACTACCAGGACCTGGGTTACGACCTGGGCTCGATCCGCACGGCGCGCGGCTCGATCCCGCGCAGCTTCGGGATCCAGCTGCGCCCGATCGAGGAGTACACCGAAAAGGGGAACCTCGAGGAGCTGTTCTACCTGCTCGAGCAGTTCGCGCGACTGGGCCTGATCAACCGCTACCCGATCCTGATGGGCTACCTCGAGTGGCTGGTGGCGCAGCAGCAGAAGGACGGGCGCTGGGACCTGCCGCAGAAGTACTTCGGCGCCAAGCCGCTCTACCAGTCCTGGGTCCGGCTGGAGAAGGACTGGAAGAGCCCAACCGGCGGATCGCGGACGTGACCTTCCGGATCATGCTGATCCTGCGCTACCAGTGGGAGCGGCAGATCAAGATGCTCGACCGCGGCGCCGACATGTATGCCTTCTGACCGACCCGGCGCGCCGGCGCTCTTCGTGCCGCGCGCCGTCCGGCGCCTCGCGCACGAGGTGGCGATCGGCGACGTGATCGTCGGCGGCCGCCACCCGGTGGCGGTCCAGTCGATGACCACGACCCGCACCGCCGACGCCGTGGCGACGGCGGCCCAGGCCGCGGCGCTGGCCCGTGCCGGCTGCGCGATCGTGCGGGTCACGGTCCCGTCCAAGCCCGACGCCGAGGCCCTGCCGGAGATCCGGCGGCTGCTGGCGCAGGCCGGAGTGAAGGTCCCGCTGGTCGCCGACATCCACTTCACGCCGAGCCTGGCGCTCGCGGTGGTCGAACTGGTCGAGAAGGTGCGCGTCAACCCCGGCAACTTCGCCGACCGCAAGAGCCTCACGGGGGAGCCCTACGACGAGTCGCGCTGGGACGACGACCTGCAGAAGGTCTACGCGCTGTTCTCGCCGCTGGTCGACCGCGCGAAGGAGCGCGGCACCGCGCTCCGGATCGGGACCAATCACGGCTCGCTCTCCGACCGGATCGTCCACCGCTTCGGCGACAGCCCGCTGGGGATGGTCGAGTCGGCGCTGGAGTTCGTGCGGATCTGCGAGGACCGGGGCTTTCACGAGATCGTGATCTCGATGAAGTCCAGCAACCCGCAGGTGATGGTCCGCGCCTACCGCCTGCTGGTCGACCGGCTCGACCGCGAGCACCGGCCGTACCCGCTGCACCTTGGCGTGACCGAGGCCGGCGGGGGCGACGAGGGGCGGATCAAGTCGGCCGCGGGGATCGCGACCCTCCTGGCCGACGGGCTGGGCGATACGGTCCGCGTGTCGCTGACCGAGGACCCGGTGAACGAGATCCCGGTGGCCCGGGAATTGGTCCGCCAGTTCACCGCGCCGTTCGAGACGGCCGGGGCCCCGCCGCGGCCGCCGCCGATCGAGGTGATCGAGCGGCGCGATCCGCTCGATCCGGTTCGGCGCCCGGCCGCCCGCGTCGAGGCCGGCCCGATGGCCTTCGGCGGCGACGAGGTGCCGCGGGTCGAACTGCTGGTCCCGCCCGGCGGGGCCCGCGAGGCGGCCGCGCTCCTGGCGCTGCGCCCGCCGGTCGAGGCGGTGGACGTGTCGGTGGCCGACGCGGCTGCGCTGGACGCTGCCGCGGCGTTCCTGGCGCAGTTCCCCGCGGGCGTCCTGACCCGCGCGCTGACGCTGGTGGGCCCGGCGGCGCGCGAGGCGGCCGCGGCGCGGCGCGCCGCCTGGGCCTCGCGCGTCGACCGGCTGACCTTCGTCGTCGAGGACGGCGAGGATTTAGCGGGGCCGGTCGCCGCCGCGGGCGGCCTGCCGGTCGCGCTCCTGCTGCGCTGCGACGGCCCGCCCGACGGCCCGGCCGGGGCGGCGATCGCGCGTTTCGCGTCCGCGGTGGCCGGGCTCGCCCCGGGCGTGATGGCCGGCCTGGAACTCGGTCCCGCGGCCACCCCGATCGAGTCGTACCGGCTGCTCGCGGCCTGCCTCGACCGCGCCGGCTCGCGCGCCCCGATCGTGCTGTCCGACCGGCCCCCGGCCGCGGACGAGGATTTGCGCGTCGGCGTCGCCGGGCGGCTCGGTTCGTTGCTCCTCGACGGGATCGGGGACGCGGTGCGGATGCCGGCGGGGTCCGACCCGGCCGCGACGGCGAAGCTGCTTCACGATGTGCTGCAGGCCGCGCGCCGCCGGCTGGAGCGGGCCGACTACATCGCTTGCCCGTCGTGCGGCCGGACCCTTTTCGAACTCGAGGAGACGACCGAGAGCGCGTGCGCCAGCTCACCTCGCACCTGAAGCTGAAGATCGCGGTGATGGGCTGCGTCGTGAACGGTCCCGGCGAGATGGCCGACGCCGACTTCGGCTACGTCGGCTGGGGGGCGGGGAAGGTCGCCCTCTTCGTCGGCCGGGACCTCGTGGAACGCGACGTCCCGTCGGCCGAGGCGCCGCAGAAGCTGGTCGACCTGATCCGCGCGAAGGGCCGCTGGACCGACCCGGAGCCGGCTCCGTAGGCGGTTCCCCCGGGTCGCGCCGGGCCGGGTCCGGCCAGCGTCCGGACGCCCTGACCGATCCTCGGACAAACGGCGCCGCGCCGGCCCCCGCCGCCCTTCCGCCCGCGCGCCCGAACCCGCTGCCCGGAAACGACTTGCCGCCGCCGCGCGTCGTGGCACGGGGGTTGAATTAGGGAAGTGCGAGACCGAGAGCCGCCCTCAGCACCCCGGAGTGGCCCGACCCTCCGGATCCGCGGCTCGGAAAGGACGCACGCGACGCAGACCCCTCTCCTCTTCGGGACCTCCGCACCCTCGGGCCCTGGCCGATCCCCCCGGCCGGGGCCCACTCCTTTTCAGCCCCGCGTGCGCCGGGCCGTCGCTGCGAGCCAGGCCGCGCCGCGCACGCCGCTGGCGTCGCCGTGCCGCGGCGGGAGGAGCCGGGTCTCGACGCAATCGGAGAAGATCCAGCGCGACCAGAGCGCGCGGGACCCGCTCGTAGAGCGACGGCAGGGCCGAGAGCCCGCCGCCGAGCACGATCGCGTGCGGGTCGAGCAGGTTGATCACGTGGGCCAGCGCGCGGGCGAGCCGCTGCTCGTAGCAGCAAGAGCGCGCGCCGGCAGCCGGCGTCGCCGGCCGCGGCCCGCGCCGCGATCTCGGTCGCCGTGGAGCGCCTCCCTTTCCGGCAGCGCTTCGGCCCGCGCGTGGTCGCGGGCCAGCCCGGCCCGGAGAGGAAGGTCTCGATGCAGCCGGACGCGTCCGCAATAGCAGAGCGGCCCGGGCCGCTCGTCGTCCTCGGGCCAGGGCAGGGGATTGTGCCCCCACTCGCCCGCGATCGCGTTCGGCCCGTCGAGCAGCCGGCCGTCGACGACGATCCCGCCGCCGACCCCCGTCCCGAGGATCACGCCGAAGACGACGCGCGCCCCCGCCCCCGCGCCGTCGGTCGCCTCCGGAGAGCGCGAAGCAGTCGGCGTCGTTCGCCAGCGCGACCGGGCGGCCGAGCGCGCGCGCCACGTCGTGCCGGAACGGCCGGCCGTTGAGCCAGGTGGAATTCGCGTTCTTGACCAGGCCGGTCGCCGGAGAGATCGCCCCCGGCATCCCGATCGCCGACCCGGCAGCGCGCCATCACCTGGTGCTCGAAGCCGTGGACCAGCTCCGCCAGCGCCGCCAGCGTGGCGTCGTAGTCGCCGCGCGGCGTCGGCACGCGCCGGCGCGCGCAGCTCGGTCCCGTCGGGGGCGCAGCGCGATCGCTTCGATCTTGGTGCCGCCGAGGTCGATCCCGATCCGGTTCACGGGGCCAGCCCCTCGCGGCGCGCGGCCGCGAGCGCGGCCTCGACGAAGGCGCGGACGCGCGCCGGATCCTTTTCGGCCGGCAGCATCCTCGACCCCGGTGTGCGCGTCGACCCCGGCCGGGCGGACCGCCGCGACCGCATCGGCGACGTTTTCCGGCGTCAGCCCGCCGGCCAGGATCAGCGGCCGCGGCGAGCAGGCCGCGAGCCGCGCGCTGACGCTCCAGTCGTGCGTCCGGCCGGTCACCCCGCGCGCCCCGGTGCGGGGATCGAAGGTGTCGGTGACGAAGGCGTCCACCAGCGGCGCGAGACGCTCGAGGCGCATCAGCAGGAGCGGCTCCGGCACCGCGCCGACCACCAGCGCCGCCCAGGCCGCGAGTCCCGGCGCGATCCGCCGCAGCCTGGCGACCTCGTCCGGCGCCGGGTTGCCGTGCAACTGCACGGTCCGGGCGCCGACCTCGCACGCCAGCTCCGCGATCTCGTGCGCGGTCTCGAGGTAGGTGATCAGGACCGGCTCGACGCCGGCCGGCAGCGTGGCGATCAGCGCCGCCGCCTCGCGGGGATCGCAGTCCTCCGAGTGGACCCGGGAGCCGCAGCGGGAAGCCGACGTGCGTCGCCCCGCCGCCGACCGCCGCGGCGAGGTCGGCGGGACCGGAGATCCCGGCGACCTGGATCGCGAAACGCCCGCCGGGGAGCCGCACCTCAGCGCGCAAAGCGCCCGTTTTAAGTCACTTGGCGCAAATCCGCTTATAATCTCGGACTCTATGCCCATGTCCGCAAGATGCAGCAGTTCTTCAAGCTTTCCCTTCATGCCGCCAGTAACGTCTGTTCCTTTCGCGGAGCCTATTTCTTTTATCTGGCGGATGCTCTTTCTGCCCAACTCTTTTATTATCTTCGCGTTCTGATCCTTCTTTGGGTCTATGTCGAATATTCCCGGAACATCCGCGACTAGTATCACTCTGTCCGCCTTCAGTTTCTCCGCTAGATATGGCACCAAATGGTCCCCGGAAAGGATGCTCACTCCTTTAACCTCGTCAAGTAGAACATCTCCGTAAGAGACCGGCACAAGGCCTATCGCCAGCATCTTTTCAATAACCTCAAGCGGGAATTTTATCAATTTTCCATTCCTAAGGATCCCTCCCGCCGAAGGTTGTAAAGCGATGGCTGGAATGCCCTTTTTTCGCAGGGCCTCGACGACAGCATAATTCAGCTCCTCCATTCCCTGGTGGGTCTCTGATATGCCCATTATCTGTGATGAGTTTTTGAGGCCTGCATTCAATTCATACTTCTTCGCCGGAACATGGCCAAAGGCGCCTGCCCCGTGGACGATGAACAAGGCTATATCAGACTCTTTTTGGGCCTTTGCTATCTCTCCGGCAAGCCTCTCTAAGTTCTTTGAGTTCACTTCCGGCCTGCTTTCATCCTTCGCGGTGATCGCGGAGCCTCCCAGTTTTACTATGATGAATTGTTTTTTCTTCATTTCAGGTAGTTAATAATGGTCCATCCATCAATAAAAAAAGCGTTATCCGATCGAAACTACGCCGTCAGTGATCTCAACAGTATCACCCGTCGATATCTTTGTGATGTCTA
The DNA here is from genome assembly GCA_963702545.1 of uncultured Acidobacteriota bacterium. GTDB lineage: Bacteria > Acidobacteriota > Polarisedimenticolia > J045 > J045 > JALOKP01. The sequence continues at coordinate 179,869 of CAVPDB010000017.1, forward strand.
TCTTGTCAACGCACGGGATGTCGGAAATGATGGCTCCCACGGCCACAATCGGCTCGCATTCGGCGTTGATGATCCCTATCGGGGCGCTCCCCTCTTTTTTCATCCTGTAGAGGGCGTATGATCCGACCGTAGAGCCCTTGCCATAGGGAAATACGAGGATTTTTCCCGCGACGCTCTGTCCGAAGAGGTCATTTCCTTTTTCGGTAACTATGCCTGTCTTATGGTCGATGAAGCCGAAGAAGGAGACCGGCATTTTTGATACGAGGGCGATACCTTTGGCTGCGCCTTTTTTAATGATCCTGCCTTTTTGCTCCATCACTCCCACCTCCCGGATACCGCGGCATCGATGCATTTTCTGAGGGATCCGTACCTTGTTGTAAGCCTGCAGTGGGAAGGCGCGTAGCAAGCCGCCTTCCCGGCGTTCGTCGCCATCGATTTGAATCCGAGCTCTTCTATCGGGGCGACTATCATGCAGGTATCGCTTACAACGTGCGCTCCGCTCTTCTCTATTTCTTCCACCAGGGATCCCGCTTTCTCCTTTATCATCCTTGCGGTGGTTATCCAGACAGTAGCCAAAACTTTCTTTCCCTTCAGGAGGCTGGCTATTTCCCGCAGCTCTTCAAAAGATGCGTGCGGGCAGCCGATCGCTACAAAATCGATATCCTCTGAATCTGAATTTAAGGCGGAGTATCCTTCGGCAAGATCATTTACGGTGATCCTTTCCGCATAGGAAAAAACCATATTATACCTCTTTGCCTCTTTGGGCGTTATGCCGTCTACGTGATACAATGCGACCGAGCCTGCTGCGGCCATCGTCGCTCCAAGGGTCCTGAGGTGATCGGATGAGATCTTTTTGTTCTTCTTAAAATAAAAATATGGAATTTTCGTTCCCGACTTCTTCCCGATGATGTATCCTAGGGCCCCGTAATTAGCGTGGTCTTTTAATTCGCATTCAACGTCGACGACAAGGGAAGCCTTCCTGTTCGCGTCCAGGTGCAGGCCGTACCTCGGCGTGCAGCCGGCGATGGCCGCGGCGAGAGCAGACGGCCCTCCTTCCCGGTTCGTCCTCGCGCCCATGACGGAATTCTCGTATGCGACGGCTGACGACTCGGACCAGGCGATGTGGTCTCCGAACTTGGGGGCATTCCCGGTCATATAAGGGGCGCAGGTGCACGACGGGGTGACGCCCATCTCAACGTACGCGTCTATTAAATCTTTCTGCTTTTTGCGAATTCTGCAGATATGCCAAGCGCCTTCCAGCACTCTATGTCCACTCCCGCGGGATTCAACGTAGTAGGCACTATGACTCGCGCGCCCTTGGCAGCCCAGTCCTGCAGGAACTCCAGGCCCGCGTCTCCCAGATTCTTGTAGCTTACGCCGGAAACCTGGGAGCTTGTGATCGGGATCATGTCCCTTGCGCCATAGATCTCGCCGAGGGCGACTAGGATCTCCATTGCTTTCTGGATGCCTTCTCCGTGGCTGCCTTCGAGCATGTCCTGTTGTTCTTTTGTGAGGTTCATCTCATTCTCTCCTGATCATTTGGGCATTTGTGGTAATGCAATAAAAATGGTATAAAACAGATCTATTAATCCATAGAGAATGAATATCGATAAAGCGTCTCTAAAGAACTGTCTGTCTAACGAGTCATTATAATCTTTTTTGTAATACCGGAAAAAGATGAGAAACGAAAAGCCGATGATGCACAGAATTAAGAAGAATGTCGGAAAAGCATACCCCGGCGCGATAAGGCTCACCCTGGCTACAAGGCTTAATCCATCGCCTCCCTGGAGGCCGAATAATGCGTTTTCCAACAGCTTGCCCGTCAGATTTGCCTGGATATCAAAGAATGCGGTATAGGGGATCAATCGTATGAAATTATTTGCGGTTCCGGAAAAGAGAACCATTGCTGCCAATGCTACAAAATAGGGGGCCAGATACGTAATGAGATAATCCTCTGCCCCGAAGCTCTCAGGGTCTTTGAATTCTACCCTGGGGGGTATGCCGAATGATCCCTCTTTTCCCATCATGGTTCCCCCAATATAATGGGCGGGTTCGTGCACGAATATGGGCCAAAATACGCCAGACAAAAAGAGAACGAGGATGGATAACATGAGGATATTCAGCGTTCTCGGGACGCCCTCCGCATCTTTTTGCGGAGTGCCTCCCCTATATATTCGGACTGTTTCATCTCATTCCCCTATCTTCCCCTTCAAAAATTTCTCTTTCGGTTTGCCCCAGGGAATAGTCGCGTCGATCCCGACCTTGCGGTCGTCCGGTCGTCGTCCGCGGAGGCATCAAGGCTGCTTCCTTTCTCTCTTTTGACGAACATGTCCTTTGCCGCCTGGCTCCGGGTGGCGATAGCCCATTCAACCTCGTTTATGTCCTGGATGTTGATATCTTCGTCCACGACGACAACGTTCTTCATGCTCGCATGTCCTTTGAAAGCCGCGTCGATCGCCTTTTTCCCATCCTCGGATTCTTCTTATCGATCTTTACGACTCCGTCGAACCACCTGCATCCGCCTTCGGTCAGTACGACGTCCGTGCATCTGCAGACTTTGTTCACTTCGCTGTAGATGACCGGCTCCCGCGGCATCCCCATCAGGAACTTGTGCTCGCTTCATCGAAGAGACTAGGCCGTGATATATCGGGTCCTTCCTGTGCGTTATGCAGTCGATAACGATAACCGGCTCTTTTCTCACAATATCGTATGTCCCGGTGATGTCAATGAAAGGGCCTTCCGCGCACGGTCCCTTGTTATCCTCCCTTCGAGGACGATCTCGGATTCCGCGGGCACAACCAGGTCGTTTGTCTTGCATTTGACGACTTCGAATGGATCAAGGGCGTTAGCGATGTCGAGTTCGCTTGTTCCCGTCGGAACGGATATGGCCGCAGCAAGGAGGATCGCAGGATGCAGGCCGATGCATATTGCGATCGGCATATCTCCCCTGCTCTTTCGAGGTATTTGTATAGGTCGCGCTGGCATATCCTTGCGACCATCCTGTTTTGTCCATTCGGGCGGTGCGGTGATAGCTTACGTTGAGACCGTATTCGTTGTCGCTTGAGACATAGACGCCGGAAGTGATATATGGCCTTTCCTTGCTCGTATGCGTGAGAATCGGGATCTTTTCAGGTCGACTGTTTTTTCCACGACCTCCTGGCATGCGCCTTTCGCGACGTTGCGAGGCTCTTTCGGATGTCTATCGCCGCCTGCTATGTACTCTAGGAGCGTCGGTCCCTCTGCGCCGAAGGCAGTCGCAAAATTCCCGCGTGAGCCGCATACGCCGCCTACTACCCTGTAGTCCGAGCCCTTGACGTTTTCGAAAAGCATGGTCTTCCCGTCTTTTTCCGTTAGGATCCGTGCTATTTCCAGAGTACGGGTCGACCTCTTTTTTGATAGTTTTCAGCTCGCCGTCTTACTTCAACATGTCCAAAAAAACACGGAGGCTGTCATTTTTCTCCGCTCCATTTCTCGTATAGGTCGTGCTCTATTCCCAGGCAGTCGAGGACCTTTCCGACAAAGAAATCCGTGACGTCGTCGATGGTCTTTGGTTTGTAGTAATATGCCATCACCGGCGGGACAATTATCGCGCCTTCGTCTCTTAGTTTTGCCATGTTCTTCAACGCCGCAAGTGAAAGCGGCGTATCCCTAGGCGAGACGACGAGCATTCTGCCCATCTTGAGCATGTTCTCAGCCGCCCTGTTTATCAGGTTGTCGCAGAAGCCGTTTGCGATCGCTGAAAGGGTCTTCATCGAGCAGGGCAGAACGACCATCGCATCCACGCCGTAAGAGGAACTGGATATCCCTGCTTCCAGGTCGTCCTCGTCATACGAGTAGTCTGCGACCTTGCGCGTTTTTGAAAGGTCCGTTTCCTCGAATCCTGCTATCTCTTTTGCGGCTTCCGAAATGATGAGATGCACCACATATTTGCCCTTGTTCTCTTCCGACTTTAGGAATTCGACTAGCCTTTTTCCCAAAACGACCCCTGATGCGCCGGATAATGGCGACGACGATTTTCATGTTATGGACCTGTTAAATTATTCTAAACCAATAATATATTCTACCTTAGAAGCAAAAAACGGAAAAATGGATATCGCTCTCAAAGAGATCATAGAAGGCCGCACGCGTCTTCTCGTTCCCGTAGAGGGGGAACTGACTAGGAAGGATCCTGTCTTCTACAATCCGGTGATGGAATTGAACCGGGACATATCGGTCGCTGTCGCTTCCATCACAAAGCCGGATGCGTTCTGCGACCTCCTTGCCGGCACCGGGGCAAGGGGCATCCGGATAGCAAACGAGGTCGGCGTCCCGGTTCTTTTGAACGACATAATGCCCGGATTCATGCGAGATCATCAGAAAGAACGCGGAACTAAATAAGCTCTCCGTGGAGGTCACATGCCTTGACGCAAACCGGGTGCTCGCTGATCGCCGCTTTGACTTCATCGACATAGATCCCTTCGGAACGCCCGTCCGTTTCATGGATTCCGCGGTGCGTGCGGTGGATACGGGGGGCATGCTGGGCGTCACCGCCACCGATACTGCTGCATTGTGCGGCTCTTCTCCCAGGGCATGCGTGAAGAAATACGCTTCCATTCCCCTGCGCACGGATTACTACAATGAATTAGGTCTGCGGATATTGATCGGATTCGTTGCGTCGATCGCCGTCCGGCATGAGAAAGGCGTAACTCCGTTGTTTTCCCACTGCACCCATCATTATTTCAAGACTTACATGAAGATCAAACGGGTCCCGGAGCGCGACCGAGACCCTTAAGAACATAGGGTATCTTGCAGCACTGTTTTTCCTGCCGCTTCCGCGGATATGAGAAACTCGGGAACCTTGCGGCAACATGTGTCTGCGGTTCGAAACTGCATAACAGCGGTCCGATCTGGACCGGGAAATTTGCCGAGCCTGATTTTTGCGGTAAGCTACAAAAAGAGTTCTCGCGAGGAAACTACGGCATGGGGAAGGAGGCGCTCGCCCTCGTCGAAAACGATCGAAATGGAGCAGGCGGTCACATCCCATATTACGATGTCCACAAGGTCGCCCGGAGCATGGGCGTCCAGCCGCTATCAATGGAGGAATTGATAGAAATACGAGCAGAGGGGCTACGGGCTGTCAGGACGCATTTCTGCGGTACCGGCCTAAGGATAGATGCGGGCGATCTCGAAGATTTCAGATGTTATTGCAAGTGATATGAAATAGTATAATTCTATTAATCTACTACTATTTTAAGTCATTAGCAATAATATAATTATACTAATGCAAAAGTCATAAGCAAATAGCCTCCATAAATTAAGTTTAACCCCGATAATCCGCCGTGAAAACCTTGCAACTTTAGATGCCTCTTCTGGAAGGAGCCGAACATGCGGAACTGCTGTAAGGTTCCTAGCATATCAGAGAATGGAGAGAACCGATACCCCTTACACGGCAAGCGGCTGGGAAGAAATATTGCCTAAGACCGGACTATCCCAGAGCCAATACTCCAATATGCTGAAAAGGCTGCGAAAAGCAGGGATGATAGAAAAGACCTACAATAAAGCACGTAAAGCGCCATGAGATAAGCCCATCTGACAGATACTCGCAGATAACATTAAGATCGGCCATCTGGCATGATTTCTTCACGAAATATTAATCCCTAAAAGACCTAATATACTCCTAAAACAAAGTGAAAAAAGAAAGCCTCGACAGGACGTAAACAAGATCAAGCTCTTCCTAGATCATAAGGGTAAGAAACTGCGCATGACCTTTCTCGGCGTGTCCTCGGGGCATCATTCATCGACTTCGGCCATGTATGACTCTGAAAGTCTTCCTCGCCGGCATAGCGGCATTCATAATAACCGGCGCCGGCAACATAATAAACGACTATTTCGACTACGAGATAGACCGGATAAACCGGCCGCAACAGGGCTCTTCCAAGCAACAGGATAAGCAAGAGCGACGCAATGATGCTGTCTCTAGCACTATTCGCGATAGGCCTAGGCATGTCGAAATTCGTCAACATCTACTGCTTCATCATCGCCTTATCAAACGTCATAGTACTCATCGTTTACGGAAAGTACTCAAAGAAGATGTACCTCCTCTCAAACCTCATAGTAAGCTATCTCGTTGCATCCATATTCGTATACGGTGCATTGGCGAACAGACCGATCCCTTCCTGAGATGGAAATTGCAGATGGTAGCCCTCCTATCGACCTGCGCGTTCTTTGCGACCCTGTCCCGGGAGGTAATGAAAGACATAGAAGACATAGAAGGAGACGAAAAAATACTCGGTCACCCTCCCGATACGGCTGGGCGTGGAAAAAGCACTCGAGATATCAGGAGTCTTCCTCTCATCGCATGATCCTATATAGGCCTTCATCCCTGTCTTTGCCCCAGAGAATTTCAACCTGGTATTCTACGGAGTATTCATATTGATTGCGGACGCGATATTCGTCCCTAACCTGCAAGCCGTGCAAAAGCCCAAAAACTCATGATAACCGGGAGATGTTTGCGATCATAGCCTTCTACGCCGCCCAGAGCATGCCCTCTATTTAAAAACCCAAATACGATATAAGTAAATCTCGTTATTCAGCAGTTACGCCCCTGTAGCTCAGCCGGTGGAGCGCTGCCTTGGTAAGGCAGAGGCCACGAGTTCAAATCTCGTCAGGGGCTTGCTGTTTTTATTCTTATCTCTTACTGTTTTTGACTTTGAGTAACATACTGATCTCTAGAAGGAACGATCCCGATTTGCTTCTCTTCTCGTTCTAAACTAATTGATTCTATAGAGATGGAGGAAGCAAGATGAGTGAATACAACGACAACGACATATATTACCTAAAAGGCAGCCAAATTAACTGATCTGAAACTACACTACGCTACAACAAACAAAGAATCAGGTCTAGGACTCTCGTTTAAAAGAATTGAAAAACAATATGTCGGGGGGGCGCTACCGGAGCCCTACAAAGACTATACTCTGGCGATTGTGGACTGCCTGAAAAGGACGGCTAATCCCACACTCTGAGATTAAAACAGATTAAAGAATTAAGACTATAAGTCATACTTTTCCATACTTGGGGCAATTATACACCATTTAGAAAAGATCATAAGGTCCCTTCTTTTTCTTCGGCTCACCCCAAGAGTTCTCTTCTCGAGGTTTTTAAAGTTTCCGATATTCTTCTCTATATCTCCGAACATCCCCTTATCTGAGTTAGACTTCCTGATATGTTCTTCTTCGGATCTCCCCAAGACCACCCTCTCGATATTGTCAAGGGAATTATTTCTTCCCTTAGGGTCTCCTATAAGTACTTTCTCCATGTTTTTGAGAAAAATTCTCAAAAGAAGGTATCGTCCTTTTCCTTCATCTACTTCGGGCTCCTTTCAATGTCTGTTCTAATTCGGCCTCGTCTAATGTTTCAAAGTCTAAGTGAAAGTATCCATTACGCCCCAGGCCGAGCTGTAAATAATTATACCTGTTTTCTCCATAAGCTTATCCCACGACTTCTTAAACGCTGTGTCTATGTTATCAATGGCGATATGGAAGAGCCATTCAACGACTGCTTTTTCTCCCCAACGTTTCCTTATATACTCTTCTTCTTCTAGGTTGTAAGCATGATGCTTAAGACGATGATCTATTCCATCCGTCTTACTGGCTTCGTCTATCCATTTATGCAACTCTTCAAATCCGTCCTTTGTTCTTTTCCTGCTGATCGCACAATGAATTTTAACACTTGGCATAATAACCCCTCTTGGATAAACTTAGGTAATGAGAAGGAATAAAAGCAGTCTTATTTTCTTTTGTGTATTCTGAGGTCTGATACCATGCCAGCCTTAAACAAGCTCCCTATCTATCAGCAGAGACAGCCGATAAACCTGATAAGAGGATACCCATACCCTCCTACGAGTATTCCAAAGACAGTCAGCGCAGAAAATGATTTTTGATTTCATTTAAACATTAATTATTGGACTATTTGAATTTGACCACTTTACCTAATTTCAACGTCAATAATCCTGTTCTTTTAAATAGCTTCCTAGGCTCTTAACATTAAATGTAAGAATTTTAATGTCAGTAGTATGAAATCGGCCGACCTGCACTAAACCCAATTTATAATTTTCTCTTTTCATTATTTGATCAATCTTGCCCGCCATATGTACCTATTTGGTCTATGGTAAGGAAAATAATAGGTCCAAGATATAACGAGCCATATTAAAATGGAGGGCGATAATGAAACTAACAACAACTAAAAAAGCAGACAAGTGCTTGCGGAAGTGATAAATTTACAACGTACAAGAGAAATTCGTAGAAGACTACTCCAACTGCTATTGGAAATACTAATAAGCAAGCCTTCGTTTTACTTTTTAGAAGGTTGTAAATCTCTGGAAGTGACATTATCAACGTCATAAGGTTTACGGACCCAAATAACTTGTTTTCTGAAAATTCCTCCTTCCAAATTTTTATGTATTTCATGAAGTATCTTGCGTGAAAACAAGAAGAGGGGAAAAAGAAAATCGGTTTTAATTCCAGTTTTCTTTCTCTATCTTCAAGGAAAATGAACATCTGCTTCTGAGTAGTATCCCCTGATGTTTTTCGTTGTCTTTTTGTAGAGATATGCATTTCTGCCAGATAATATAATTCGTGCCCATCTCAATTCATAGAATGGATAGTTGTTAATTTTCTTCTTCCAGTTCATGTTTCCGCGGTCTTATGTTTTTTTATTGTACCGCTATATGTATTATATTCGTTCCCGGCCCTCTCCTTTGGCGCTTTGCGGTCCTGATTTAGATGCCGAGTCTTCCCTGCATTCGTAGTTGTTTGTCCAGTCCCAGACGAGGTCTATGTCTACCCTTGTATTCCCTCATTTTTCAAGGCCTCCGGGGGAATTGTTAACTCGATGTTTCCTGTGGTCTGTTTTGTTTCCGTTTTCTTGGGCAGGGGCGGACTGTATCCTTTAGGCGGGTTGGGATCGACTTTTTGCGCTTCGCTTGTCGTTATCTTGTATTGGAAGTTGCTCACGTCTTTGGTGATCTTTGGGCAGTCGCTCTGGCCGGTCACTTCCCAGTGCACTTTAGCAGGTTGTGAGTTGGCCGATATTGTTATCGGCGTATTTTTGTTTTTTGCATTCGCTATTGTGATGTATAATATGTTCGGCTTCGGATCTCTGATGAATGCCATGTCTGCCGGTCCCGTTATTGTGCCTGTTGCTTTTATTGTCAGGGGGTTTTGGTCTAGATCCTGGGTTTTGGAAAACTCAAAGCTTTCTGTTTTCTTTTTTGGTCTATGGCTGCGGTTACTACTATGTTGAATTCTTTCGATGAGCCTGCGCCCGGTTGCCTTGTGTTTACTGTGAGCACATAATAATACGTACGTGCTTTCCCAGGTCTGCGCTTACCTTGCTCGCTTTGGTTTTCGTTGAGCCGACGTATTGCGCGGTTTGCAGAATCGTGTTTGATGCTTATAGATCGCGACAATCAGCCCGGTTCCAAGGTCCTGGTCTGGATTGATACTTATCGTTCTTTTCGGATCGGTTCCGATGTCTGCCTTCACTGCCAGGAGCTGCGTAGTATATGAGATCATCCGGGGGATCGGCTGTTCTTTTTCTCATCGGTGGTCTTGAGGCGTATCTCCGGGCTTCTTGTGTCAGTGAGCAGGTCAGTTTTGATCTTTATCGGGCTTTTCGATTAAAGAAATAATACGCCGAGTAGTCGCTGTATGCTTTTTCGAAGGCCGATTGCTCCGAACTGGTAGTAAGCTTCCCGTATTTTGGGCCTTCGCTGTCTACGTATTCCTTTAACAATATGAGTGTTTCTCCTGCGTCCCCTGCTTTGTGGGGATTGATATAGTCCAAACATCTCTTCAAAGAAAAAAACAAACCGTCCTTCTCAACCAGGTAATCTATAAAATGCGCGTTATTGTATTCGATTCGCCTCTGAATACACCGAATCTTTGAGACAGTCCGGCTTTATATCCATGCCCATCGTTCCGTCATGCATCGCTATCTTATCGGCGGCGTAATCCGTCGCAGGCCTCCATCCACCAGTGCCGGTAGCCCATAGTATATATGTTGATGTATTTGTTTTCCACTACGTGGAATAGCTCGTGGGCGACTTCATGTTTCACCCGGTTATCCGCCTGTGTACCCTGCTCCAGCTGTTGCGTTTTTGCCGATCGTCTCCATATAGTTAAATCTGGAATAACATAGTATGTTGCCCGTGAAACTGACTCACCCGGAATTTTCCTCGACGTCCTCGATATAGATATTGACCTTGTCCGGGACCTGAAAATTCTTCTCGATGTATGCTTTCCTTGCCTGTTCTGTCTACTTTTCCCTATGCCTTCAGCGCACAAACGTTCGCTTCCGTTTACTTCACGAGCCAAAACACTTGAAAGTATATTTTTTATTGTAATAGACCGTAAAATGCCCCTGGGGCGAAGGCACATCCTCATAGTCTGCGAGCAAGCCAAAACAGATTCCAGACAGAGAAATGATTGGTCTTCACTATTACTTTATGGTTTGCTTCGTCCCCCACAGTTATCGGCGCCTCGACCCATGAATTAGTATCCTTGTTTAGATAGGCGACTGCCAGCGCATCCGTTGCCTTCACGCCCGCAGGGATGGTTGAGGGATCTCGAACGGTGAATTCAAGGATTGCCTCCTTCTGAAACGGATCGTTTTATCGTCCCCGAGAGCGATCACATACGCGCCCAAAGACTTGTATCCTGAAAAAAACGGCTCCTGCGGATTCGTCAAAGAAGAGACCGTAAGAGTCTGCGTAGTAGACAGAAAACCGCCCGGTAAACGGACAGAGACACTACTATTTCCGGAAGAAACGACCTGTTCCTCGCTTGTAGGGCTAAGCTCTTTAGAAACGAGGAGCTCCTTTTTCTCGGAATTAAATGTAATGCACCCAACTGATAAGAGGACTACCAAGACGGCTAAAACAACCGAAAAGCGCTTTCCCTGAAACATTTTTAATCTAGGAGAACTATATTGACAGCATATATGTAAAAAGACGGCCGCAAGAAAATCAGGTTCTCCAAAGGACAAAAGAGGCCGAGATCACGATTTAATCTCGTTATTTCTCTTAATATGTTTTGACTGCGAGCAGCATATTAATTTCTAGAAGGCATAAGCCGAATTGCTTCTTATAGCCAAAACAGGGAATAGGCGCATTTTTTAGATTTCCTTTTGCTGTGAATTTATCTCGAACTTCCGTACAGCCAGCGCAGAATAGGAGCTATGCCATCTTTTCCCTGTACTTATTTAGTTTTTACCTTCCTCGCCGGAATATCGGGTTAGGCCTTATTTTCCTGCCGTCATGCTTTGTCTGCTGCATCACTTTCTGGATGTTATCCTCTCCAACGTGTTTTGGGTGGCTCTTACACTGATAGCATTCCGCAGTCTTCGCAGCAATCGGAATTGCTTTCACCGTATTCTTTGACTTCAGGGCAATTGATATACTCCAATACATTTGGGACAACACATTTTTCCCACCTAATATTTGACAACTTACCTACTCGAATGAAGTATATTATATCATAAGGAGACAATGGAGAAAAAGCACTTTCTGGGAGGGGTATCTGCAGGAGCATTGATATTAAGGCTGCTGTCATGATCGAAGCCGATAATGCTCTTTATCTCTGGCCATTTTCTTAAGGACGGTATTCCACAGGTTATTATATAGATCCGATCAACTGGGAAAAATGGATACCATATGCTTATACAAAAACAAAAAAATAACTCTGCGCGAAGCAGCCGAACTACCCTCGGAAACGGACTACTACGGAGCGCAGGACATACTCGCAGAAGAAGGGGTGCCTGTGACCGATCTGACCAAAGGCAAGATAGAAAATAGAAAAAAGAAGAAGGCGGTGAAAGACAAGTATTAAAAATCACTTATTGATATGCACCACCTTCGCCGGCGGGAACCCGTTGAAGCAACGTCGACGACGCGATACTGTACGCCCCGAATATTCTCCGAGTACACCAGGTCGTTTATCTCCAAATTCAGGCAGTTCCGCTGAGAGCGTGATCCGTTATCGAACGCATCGCACGTTTCGGCCCGAATACCGCGGAGATCTGTTTTTCGCCTTCTTTGAATGCTTGGACCGGGTATATGCAGTGATCGAAGACTTGTCCTGAATACGTGTTCGATAGACTCCGTCGTTTATGTAATAGCAGGGCTTTCCGTCGCGGAAGGCTTTGCCGACGACCTTTGCTGACTACGGTGCATGCGTTTGCGACCATGAACCTTCCGGCAAGTTTTAGCGATTATCTGCATGTCGGCTGAAAAAAGCCTTTTGAATTCCGTGTTCAGCCTCTTTGCGAAGTGTCCGGAAAGACTTTACCTGTTTGTTGTATTTGACCGGGAACCCGCCTCCGATGTCCAGGATCGTTATCCGGTGGCCGCTCCTTGTCTCGGCCTCGTGTATTATGTTCGCCGACAATTGCAGCGCCTGCACGTAGTTCTCAAAATTCGTGCACTGGCTGCCGACGTGGCAAACTTAAGCCTTCGACGCATAGTCCCATGTTGAAAGGCTTCTACGATCAGGTCGGCCGCTTCCCCCGGGTCCCGCTCCGAATTTGCTTGACAGTTCGACCATTGATCCTGGTTTCGGGACCCTTATCCTCAGAACGAGTCCGCGTCCCGGGGCATTACTGCCTTTATCTTTTTTCAGCTCTTCGATGTTGTCGGTCGTATGTTACCAAAGGCTTGTACTGGTTCAATGTCTGAAGGGTGTCTATCGGCTTCGATTGTGTTCGCGTATATTATCTTGTCCCATATCCAGTCCTGCCTTTCCTTGTCCGGCATACCTTCTATGTTCTTGTGGACTATCATGAATTCCGGGAGCGATGCGACATCGAAGCTTTCGCTCCAAGGTTGTAAGAGCGTCCTAATTATCTCAGGGTCCGTGTTAGCCTTGACCGCGTAATATGCCTGGACGCTTGGCAGATTCTCCCGGAATTCCTTGTAGTTCTGCCGGATCTTCTCGTGGTCCGATAACGAATATGGGTGTCCCATGCTCCTTTGTTAGATTCCGCAGTTGCTCTTTTGCCGCTTCTGTCTCATGCGCGGACTCCGTTGGTCTTTCGCTTTTTTTGGTTCTTCCATTCTTGTGTTAAATGACTAGGAAAAGCGTGTTTATTAAATGGTGAACGCCGTCTGGAAAGACGTATGCAGAGCGGATAAAAAAGAAAAAGAGAATAACGGAAGATCAGTAGTTTTCCGCCTTAGTTCGTAATATGCCTGCGGGTGCTTGCATGCGGGGCATACCTTGGGCGCTTCTGTCCCTTCGTGAACGTAACCGCAGTTTCCGCATTTCCATTTGACGCCCTGATCTCTCTTGAAACGGTTCCGCTTTTCACGTTGGCAAGAAGCTTCCTGTATCTTTTTTCGTGGTTCTCTTCGACGTCTCCTATTTCTTTGAAGGCGGTGGCGATTTCGGTGAATCCTCTCATCTTTCGCGACCTTTTCGAATTCGGGATAGAGAGCGACATTCGTCTTTTCTCCTTCTGCTGCGGCCAGTAGATTCTCTGCGGTCGATCCTATTTTTCCTGCGGGGTATCCTGCGGTTATCTCCACTTCCCCTCCTTCAAGATATTTGAAGAATACTTTCGCGTGCTCTTTCGTTCTCTGCGGTTTCAATAAAAATTGCAGCGTATCTGTTCAATCCCTTTTTTGCGGCTGGCAAAATAAGTGTATCTGTTCCTTGCCTGGCTCTCTGCCGGCAAACGCTTTAAGCAGATTTTTTTCAGTTTCGCTTCCCTTTATTTTGGCCATTTTGATTGATATGTTATTGGATTATATGCAGAAATAATGCCCCCTGCAAGAAAGCGCTATGCGATCCTCAGTTTATTGGTATTGCCATTAGACGTGTTGTTGCTGGCCCATATACTGATAAATACTTAATTTGATCCTTCTAGTGCGGGGTGCGTGAGTAATCACGGCACCAGCAAAAAAGTTCTTGAACTGCCAGACCTCCGTCCTTAATAGCTGGCATGTCGCAGACTTCCAGCTGCCCAGCTCAGAGATAAGTGGCGATTTTCGAGTCATTGCTCATTATGATTGTTTTAGCTCCCTTGCCCTTATCGAGGAATACAAAGTATGTGGGCCTGCTCCCCAAGAAAAGATATCCGACAAGCAGAATCATAGGCAATATCAGGAAAGAGAGGATTACGCATGCAACTATGACGGCGGCGTAGTACTCGTCCGGCTGCACCACTCTCTGGAATGCCATTACCGAATCAGTATCCTGTATCATCGCAAAACCGTTCTCGGAATATCTTTTTATTAGGTTGCGTTTTATTTCCCCTACATCGGCTTCCGAGGTTGTGTCGTATATTCTCATTTTCAATTAGAACGAAAAATTCACGGAACCAGCAAAAAGTTCTTGAACTGCCAGACGTCGTTTATGTCGTATTTGTTCGCCGGGTTCTCCTTGAAGTATACTATCCGGTTTTTCAGCGGGGTCCAGTCAGATTGGGCCGGAGTAGAATTCCCCAAGGTAGGGTTTCGCTATCTCCAGTACGTACTCGTAGGGCAGGTCATCCGGCAGGCAGAATCCCTTCTTTGGGTTCTCTATCATCCACATGACTGCGGAAACTACACCCAGTGCGACCTGTACGCTCGTTGCGTTGCATCCCGGGGCAAGTTTCCTTGCTTCTTCTATTGAGAGTATGCTCCCAGTCCACCAGGACTTGTATGGGTGGCCCATGAGGAGCGCGCCCAATATGTCTGTCCTGAAGTGATGTCTTTGTCGTTCATTATGCGGAGCCTGGACTGCATCTCGTAGTTCCTGCACCTTAGTTCGTGCAACGAGACGATGGTTTCGTCGCAGGGCATGTATGCGTAATGCACCGTCGGCCTGTAGACTGCTTTTCTATTTTTCCAGACGGTCCAGCGGTCGGATATCCCGAATGCTTCCCCGTGCCTTATTACCATCCCGACTATTTCGTGGTGCGGAACCCATGAGCGGACCCAGGTATTCATTCCCATCTGCGCGAGCATTATCTGGTTCTTCGGCCCGTTCTTCGGCATGTAGGCAAGTTTAGGAAGCTCTTTTTCATGCGTGCCCCAACCCATCTCAGCAGGAGCGGTGCCTTCTTCGCGCAGGCCCTCGATGCTCCAGGTGCCGACGAATTCGTCGACCTCTTTAGGCTTGTGGGATATCTGCGTGTCGCGCTCGCAGCAGTGCATGACCTTTATTCCGACCTCCATTGCGAGTTCGTTGAATTTCTGTTCTTTGATATGAGCTTTTTTATTTGTCCGGGTTCTTCGCTTTCTTGTCTGTTATCATTCTGTTTGCTATGTCGACGAGTCCCTGTTTTGCGAAATGGGATATTAAGCCGGGATTCGCGCCGTGGTCTACGATGAAGGTGGTCGCATTCTTCCAGTCCTTCGTCAATTCCCGCAGCTTCATCTGCCGGGCGTAGAGGGATTTCTCCACCGGGTCTGCAGTGAACCTCTCTGCGTATGAGTCCCAGACCTCGACTGAAGTGTTCATGTAAATACGTCGTGGTCGTGGCACCATGTAACTATCTCGCAGCAGTCGATGTTCCATGCGAGATCGATAAGCAGCCCGCCGGGCGAAAGATAAGCATGATAAAATGTGGTCCAATTCTTCGGGCGTGATTTTTTTCTGGAAAAATTTTATTCCCTGATCGGTCAAAGCTGAAAGTTCCCTGGATTTGTCCTCGAAGTCCATGATCGTGATGTTCTCATAAGGTACCTTCACTTGCTTCAAAAGGATCGGCAGAGTGCATCTGGAAACCGAGCCGTATCCGATAATCAAAACCTTGTTCTTGAATTCGGCTGTTTTCTTTGGCTTTCTTCTAATTTCATTTTTTCATAGATTATTAGCTGAATTTAGAATTAGACAAATATATTTGGGGGTTGATATTTTTTCCCCTTTCAGCGGCCTGGGAGATCGGCTTATCTGGGCTGAGCCCGACGCATATTATTCGAAACCTCCAAACCTTCCCATATCGACTATCTCACGGCGACAGACTTCTCATTTGACTTGTTGAATATCGGGGGTCCGGCATGCTCCGTAGAAGAAAGCTTCCAAGAATCTGTAATAAGGGCGGTCAGGAATCCACTTTGATGACATGAAGACATTCTGGAAAGGCGTCTTTTTCGATTATAACTGGGGGCTATGAGGGTGTCTCATACTGACGCAGGCGGAAACTATTGTCTGACCGTGTCTACGGAAACGTGCATTCTCTATTTGTGTTACTCCGATGACATCTTTTTTTCTTACTTTTCCCGGATAAAAGCAGTGTCTAAGGAATACGATTCGTTCCTGTTCCGGAGGTCTGATTCAAGGGTGCTTCTGACCTCTCGATATTCTCTCTTACTTCGATCAATCCCTCTCTTATCTCTCGAAGCCTTTTCTCCCTTACGTGATCGATCCGGCTCTGTCCTTTACCGTTTCCGGTACTGCTGTCTTCTCTATTGAACTGCCTTTCTTTTCGGCTCTCTTATGCCTCATTATATTAAAAACCTTCTCGGTTTCAGCGGATACGGATGTTTTTTGCGCAGGTCCCGGTCTTTCTCCATTCCCTGAGCGACCTTCCCTATCTTGATGGTTTTATAGCCCTTCAAGCTGTAGCGCAGTTCCAGTATCCCGTACTCGGTGAGCTTTTTTGCCAGGACCTCTGTTTCGTGCTCGGATAACTCCAGCATCAATGCAGCTTCAGCAAGCCTTATCTCGTCTTT
>CAVPDB010000018.1:0-255032 GCA_963702545.1 uncultured Acidobacteriota bacterium
CGGCAGATCCTCCATCGGTAAGACCAAGGGCAGAAGCCCGGGGTTCTCGATCTCGAGACGGTCGTCGAAGAACGACAGGCGGATCGGCGCTCCCCGCTGGGCATAGTCGGTGTGGGCCACAGCGTTGATGACGGCCTCGCGCACAGCCTCCGGGGGGAAGCTCCAGGTCTTTCCGCCGACCGCGCCGATCTCGGCGCTGTGGAGGGCGTGTTTCTGTACGAAGGCGACGGCTTCCTCGACGCCGCGCGCGGGGGGGTGCGGATCTCGGCACGGTCGAGGATCGGCTCTTGTCGATGCCGGCGAAGCGCCCCGCCTGGATCCAGGCGTCCGGGAAGTGCCGCTCGCGGTCCCGGCCGAAGAGGATCATCCCGCCCACGGTCGGCACCTTGCGGCCTTGGTGTTCCGTGACGAGGCGCAAGGTCTCCAGGTCGCGCCGGGCGAGCTCGCGGACGGGGGCGAACGACTCGGAAGCGGCTCGGAAGTCGAGGGCTTCCGAGTCGAGCCCCGGCATCGGCTGCTCGTCGAACGCTTCGCCCCGCGCGAAGCGGCGCAGCTCCTCGATCAGCTCGGCGTCGGCCCGCCGATTGGTGGAGCCCACCCGCACGTAGACACCGGCGGTGGCCCCTTCGCGGACGAGGTGGTGCGGCCGGCTCGGGCTCGGGATGGACCTGCACGGCCACCACGTGCGACCGGCGCCAGGGCAGGATCTCGATCTCCGGCACGAGGCGCGGGCAGATGCGGTCGCTGATCAGGCTGGCCAGACGCTCCTCCAGGTCGAGGGCGTCGGGCACGCCGCGGACGTGGCGGGTGCGGTCCTCCACGCCGACGAGCAGCGTGCCGCCGGCCGTGTTGGCGAAGGCGACAATGGTCTTGAGCGCCCCGTCCGGGCGAGGACAGGTCACGCTTGAACTCCAGCGTCTTGCCCTCGGGGCGCTTGAGGAGCTCGACCAGGTCCATGCGCTCAGAATATACTCGGAAGCACTGCGCCGTATCAAGCTTCCGAGTCGACGACCGGGCAGGCGGGGTTGCTGGTGCGCCCAACGCTCAGCATCAGTGGCGGCGCGAAGGGGCGTCCGCTGCATGCTGTTGTTGGGCCGCCCTTCCACGGGCGTCGTGAACCGCCCCGGGACTCGAGGACCGGCAAGACTTACCGGAATTCGACCGGCAATACTTTCTGGAACCCGCAGGGGGCGTGAGCGGTTCGGGATGGGGACGCAGTTTCGGTGCGCGTGGCTTCGTGCCATGCTTCGCCATGAAGGCGGTCTTCGCTCTGCAACGCCCGTTGATCGTCAATGGGTTGAGGGTCACCGTCAACTTCCAACGCTTACGGGGTCATCCCCACTCCGATTCCGACGAGGACGAGAATGACTCAGCAACCGACACTTGGCCATGGATGGCTTGAGAAGGTACTGTCGCGGCTCCGAACCGCCCTTCAGTTCAGCGGCTCCGCGCTGGTCGTAGTGCTCCTCCTGACACGTGCTTTTGGTCAATGGCCTATCCAGAGTCACTCCTACTTTGTCGTCGCGCTCCTCGCCGTTCTTGGCATCGTGGTGCTCTCCAATAGGTCCGTCACTGGCGCGATCTCGAAACAGGTAGCTGGTCGTCTGACTTCCCGTCAACGTTTCGTCGTGCTACTGGCAGCCCTGGTAGTCGTCCTTGCCGCATGGATCTCGGTGATTGTCCTTCTCATTCTCAATACTGCGAAGGCTCAGCCACCTGGCGAAATGGGGCCCGATCTCGAGGTCCGCGAGATCACCTGTTCTCCCCGCCCGGCGCATGTAGGGGAGAAGGTGTGGTGTACTGTCACGTTGGTGAACACCGGCACTGATGCGATTCGGGATACATTCAACGTGGCCTGGTACCTGGATGCTGTCGATGGCAAAGGGAATCTCTCTCTCGATGACAGAAACAGGTTCGGCTACGGTAATTTCCCGCGATCCCTACAACCGGGGGAGACGGCAAGCGGGCAGGGGTCGAACATCCGTTGGTACTTCGTGCCCTCGACGCCTGGCAAGCACAAAGTCACATTCTATGCTGACGTTGACGGAGTCGTTCCTGAGCTTTCTGAGGACAACAACTGGCTAACCGTCTGCATACAGGTCGAGTAGCCGCTGGTCCAGCGAGTAATCGCAACCTGCACCCAGTCCTCGTTCGGGAGGCTGCTAACCGGTCACCGCTTGGGCTCAGGCGTCGGCGTCGGCTCGGGCTGCTTGGGTTCCGGTGTCGGCGTCGGCTCGGGCTGCTTGGGTTCCGGTGTCGGCGTCGGCTCGGGCTGGGTCTGCTTCTGTCCAGAGTCTTGATTCAGCAAGAAACCGTCTGACTGGCAGCTGGACACCACCTTGGACCCACGGCTCTCGGCATCGGCGAATTGAGACAGCGGCGCTTGATGCAACATCACCCCGACCATTATCAGCAGCGCGATAGTGGGTGCAGCCCCCTTCTGCGGCATGGTTGTCTCCTCCAAGTCCAGTTCTAGAGATAGCATTAGACCTGACCGACCGCAACAGCCGGCTACAAGAGTACGACAGGGGTTGGCCGGCGTCGAGGGAGAAATTGCGGCAACGCTGAATCGACGCAGCGCGGAACCATCTCAAGGGAGGCATGAGCCTCCGTGCGACCAGACGTGCTCACAAGCGACAGCTTGACGGCCATGTTGGACGTCAGCCCTCACGATGCTTGATTCGAGCCTTCTTCGAAGAACTCTGCATCGGCCTCAACCTGAGCTATCAGCCAGTCCACGAATGCCTGGCTGTATTGGCGCGATCCGAACTTAGACTTGTACGAATACTCGCGCGCGTCGTCGATGCCGTAGACGTGGCGAATCGACACGACATCGAAGGAATTGAACCCCATTCCCTCCGGCAGCCGTGCGCGCACCACGGCGAGGAGTTCCTTCTGACGGAAAGGATGCGTGCTATCGGGATCCACCGCGCGATAGGCAGGAGCTGCCGGGTCATCCGTGATCCTGATCGGGGCTGCCGAAGGGGAATCCGATTGCCGGACCTCGGGAGGCAGTAGCGAAACCTGGGATCCTTCCGGTGCCTCGACCACCTGTCGGACTCCGACGAGCCATTCCTTCCGAATCGACTCCAGCTTCCTCTCCACTGCGCGAGCGATGTCCTCCGTTGCCCCCGGTTCACTTTTCGCGCCGTGACGGAAGTAGACGGTGCCGCGGCCAAACGCTGTCCGCTGTTTGCCCCCTTCTGCTGGGCTCGTGCCGGGCTGAGAGAACACGATTGGGATGCTGCTTGGTTTGATGAGCCAACCAAGCAGCGCGTGTCCTTCCTTGTCGACCTGAAGAACCTCGACTTCCGTCGAGTGCGACTCCGTATAGGGGTGGATTCGGTCGGCTATGGTGGCGGGATCGACGGCCGCGAGCGTAGTGAGATCGCCTCCCGTCGGTACTCCGCGGCTGTTCGCACCGAACAGGATGACGCCGCCTCCGGAGTTTGCGATTGCAATCACGTCCTTGATGACCTCACACCAGTCTTGCTTGGATGCGACGTCGAATCCCTCCTTGAATTCAATCTGCCTGGACTCGCGTTTGGCGGCTAGGGCCTTGGCCACCAGCCCGTCCTTCATCCTCAGTATCTCCCTCTGACATCTACCTAGACTTCATTTGCGGTCGGGCTAACCCACTTCCGGCGGCGAGACTGTCGACCAAGCAGGCGCACCCCTCCTTTTTCTACGCCGAGATCCCCCGCGCCGTCAACGCTTACGCGGCAAGGCGCCGCCGTTTCCCCCGCGTCATCCGCCGAACTCCGCTACCGCTTTGACCGTGCCGCGCCCCCAGTCACCATCCCCGAGCGCAGGCATTGACGCGCCTCCCGGACCGAACGACCCCCTCAGAACCCCATCCGCCGCGCCACCCACCCCAGCCCCGCGGCCACCGCCGCCACCCCCAACCCCGGCACGATCGGCTCCACCCCCAGCGCCGGCCCCTCCGGCCCCGCGGCCAGCAGCCAGCCCAGCGTCACCCCACCCGACGCGAGCATCGCCGGCGCCACCAGCCGCGGGTGCGAGCGCCAGCGCGGGTGCAGCGCGCCGAGCAGCGGAAACAGCAGCACCGCGGTCCCGACGCTGCCGAAGCCGTACCACAGCGCGACGACCGACTCGGAGGCCAGCGCGATCCCCGCCGCGACCGCCGCCGACAGCACGACCCCGATCCGCGACCAGCGCAGCTGGTCGGCCCGCCCGCCGGAGAGCCGCCACACCAGGTCGCGCCCGATCGTCACCCCGCCGACCAGCAGGAACGAGTCGACCGTCGGACATCACCGTGGCCAGCATCCCGGCGTAGAACAGCCCGAGCAGCCCGGCGGGCAGCAGCGCCTCGCCCAGCGCGGGGAAGGCGTCGACGCCGCTCGGCAGCGCCGGGAGCAGCGCCCGGGCGCACATCCCGGTGAAGGTCGTCAGCCCGTCGAAGAGTGCGAAGCAGCCGATCGCCGCCACGATCCCGAGCTGCGCGACGCGCGGGCTCCGGGCCGCGAAGCAGCGCTGGTAGAAGGTCGGCTCGACCAGCGTCTGCAGCGCGATCAGGTACCAGGCCAGGACCCAGCCCGCGCCGCGCCCGCCGTCCCACGCCAGCATCTCGGCCGGGAGGCTCGCGCTCAGCCCCGGCCAGCCGCCGGCGCGGCCGAACGCGATCGGCAGGAGCAGCGCGAAGCCGCCGTACATCAGCACGAACTGCAGCCCCTTGGTCTCGACCACCGAGCGGAAGCCGCGGGCCACGATGTAGGCCAGCGTGAAGAGCGTCGCCAGCACGATCGCCGTGCCCTGCCCGATCCCGGTCATGCGCCGCAGCAGCACCCCCAGCATCAGCAGGTAGGCCGCGGGCGAGGTCAGCGCGAAGACCGTCGCGGTCCCGATCACGCCGGCGGCGCGGCCGTAGCTCGCGAACAGCAGGTCGGGGATCGTGTAGTCCTCGCTGGCGCGCGCCCGCTTGGCCAGGAAGAGCGCGAACAGCAGCGCGGCCACGTAGTACGGCGCGCCCAGCACCAGCCAGTTGGAGATCCCGTAGGTGTAGGAGTACTCGCCGACCCCCAGCACGCCGCCGTACCAGGTGGCGACCAGCGTCACGACGAAGGCGCCGAACGAGAGCGTGCGCCCCGCGACGAGGTACTCGTCCGCCCCCTGCCCCGCCTGCCGCCGCCCGCCGCGCGTCCCCAGCCAGAGGGTCGCGGCCAGGTAGGCCCCGACGACGAGCAGGTCGGCCGCGCGCATCAGAACCCGGCGGAGAGCCCAAGCCACCAGCCGCGCGTCGCGGCCGGGTAGAACTCCGTGTAGAACGCGGTGAAGGTCGGGTCGGGGTAGGAGTAGCCCATCGTCTCGTAGAGGCGGTCGAACAGGTTGTCGATCCGCCCTTCGACCGCCAGCGCGCGCACGCCGCGCGGCGCGACCTTCGCCAGATCCCAAACCACTCGCAGATCGGCCACCGCCCACGGCGCGACGAGCTTGTCGACGTACCCCGGGGCGTCGCGCAGCGCGGGGTTCTTGCGCTCGTTCTCGCTGTTGTCGGTGTAGATCGTCCCGACCCAGCGCCCGCCGAGCTGGACCAGCAGCGGCCCGAAGCTCCGCCCCGCGACCAGCCGCGCCTGCCACTCCGGGAAGAGCGCGATCCGGTTTCCGGCCTGGTCGACCCGCACCCCGTCGCCGCGCACGACCAGGTCGACGATCTGGTCGCGGCTGTAGGCCCCCCAGCCGTTCAGGTCGATCCGGCCCGGCAACTGGACCTGCCCCTGCAGCTCGATCCCCTGGTGGACCGTCTTCCCGGCGTTGACCGTCCGCGGGTTGCCGTCGTCGTCGATCCCCGCGCCGTAGACCAGCTCGTCCCTGAAGTCCATCCGGTAGAGGTTGACGCCGAAGCGGTTCGCGCCGCGCGCGAAGCCGGCGCCGGCCTCGTAGGAGACCAGCCGCTCCGGCTTGGCGAAGGGGTCGGCGTAGCGGGTCAGGCTCAGCCGCTCGGCGAACAGCTCCTCGGGCCGCACGAACGGGTCCTGCTGGTCCCAGATGTCGCGCGTCCGCGGCTCGCTGGCGGCGGTCGAGACCGAGCCGTAGAGGTTCCAGTCGGGCGAGAGGTTCCAGTTGACGCCGAGCCGCGGCAGCAGGAAGGCGTAGTCGGCCTCGTACGACAGCCCGCGGATCGCGTCGTCCTTCATCTCGTAGCGGTGGAACGCGCCGGCCAGCTCGCCGCTCACGACGAGCGCCGGGGTTGCGCTCCAGCTCTCGCGCAGGTAGACCGTCGCGGTCGCCTTGGTGTTGACGTAGTCGTAGAGCGCCAGGTCGTCCCTCAGCGGCGCACCGTCGACCGTGCCCTCGGTCACGTTCCCCTGGTGGTGGCCGCGGTAGGCCCGCAGCTCGATCCCCGCCGACCAGCTCGCCGTTCCCGTGCTGCCAGGCCAGCCGCGGGATCCAGCCCAACTGGCGCTCGGCGATCTCGCGCCGGCGCCAGGCCCCCTCGACCGGCACCGCGGCGGTCGGAAAGCCGGACGGGTCGTACGCCGTCGCCGCCAGGTACTCCGCGCTGTACTGGCGGTAGTAGCCGCCGCCGCCGACCAGGTAGGCGGTGTTCGAGAGCGCCAGGTCGGGACGGATCTGCCAGTCGTTGATCACCTCGAAGCCGCGGCTGGAAGTAGTGGTCGGTCTCGCCGGGGCGCAGGAAGTTCACCTTCCGGTCGATCCCGGCGTCGCCCGTGATCGCGCCGTCGAGGTACTCCTTCGGCACGCCGAGGTACGCCAACTGCAGGTCCTCCGGCCCGCCGTAGAGGTGGATCCGCGTCGTCGAGCGCGCGCCGAAGTGCTCGACCGCCAGGAAGGCCATCGCGTGGCGCGTCCAGGCGTCGTCGCGGTAGCCCGCGCTGGTGATCCGCGAAACGCGGGCCAGCCAGGCCCAGTCGGCGCCGAGCGGGCCGCCGTACTCCAGCGCGACCCGGTCGGTCCCGAACGAGCCGACGCCCAGCAGCACCTCGCCCTGCTCGCGAGCGCGAGAGGTGCGCGGTCTGCATGTTCACCGAGCCGCCGACCGCGGGCGAGCCGTACTGCGTCATCCCCGGCCCGCGTTTCACCTGCAGCCCGTCGAGCGACCCCGCCAGGCCGGCGTAGTCGACGAAGTAGACCTGCTGCGCCTCGGGCGTGTTGAGCGGCACGCCGTTGACCGTCACCGCGATCCGCCGCTGGTCGAAGCCGCGCAGGCTGAAGTAGCTGTAGCCGACGCCGTTGCCGGCGTCGCTGTAGGCGTAGCCGCCGGGCAGCTCGGCCAGCAGCATCGCCGTGTCCTGCCCCCGGTCGAGCGCGGCGATCTGCTCGCGATCCAGCTCGGAGAAGGAGATCGCGTCGCGCCGGGCCTGGGCCCGGGTGCCCGTGACGGTGACCTCCTCGACGATCTCCGGCTGGGGAGGCGGCGGAGCCGGGGCGGCGGCGGTCGCCGTCCGGATCCGCCCCCGGGCCCGCGGCGAGCGCGGCCGGGACGGCGGCGAAGAAGGGCGAGCATCGCGAGGGAGCGGATCACGGCGCCTCCCACCGGGCCCGCGCGGGAGGAAGACGCTTCGCGGGGATCGACGGGATCTTCGCGGCGCGTCCCGTTTCCCTACGCTGGTATGACCCAGATCAGGTTCTAGGGTGTTCTCTCAGCCCGGTTGTCTCCCGGGCACCCCTAACGGAACGCTCCGACCTTACGACCACGGGGTGCGGCTGGCAAGCCGGCCGCGCCGCCGCCGCCCCGGCGCAAGGCGCTATCCTGTCGCAGCCTGACCAGACGATGACTCGTCCCGGGGGACGGAGACGGTGGTGAGTTCCAGCCAGCCGAGCGCCGGGCCGGAAGGGCCGGACGACGCGGCCCTCGTGCGCGCCTGCCTCGCGGGCGACGACGCGGCGTGGGAGGCGGTCGTCCGCCGTTACCGCCGCCTGATCTACTCGATCCCGGTCGCCTATCGGCTGCCGCCGGACCAGGCCGACGAGGTCTTCCAGCGGGTGGCGGTCAAGCTGCTCGAGCACCTCCCCCGCCTGCGCCGCGTCGAGTCGCTGGCCTCGTGGCTGGCCACGGTCGCCCGGCACGAGTGCCAGGCGCTGCGGCGCGAGGGCTCGCGCTTCGCGGACCGCGACGCGGAGACGGTGCTCGCCCAGGCCGAGGCGCCGTCCCAGGACCTGGCCGAGGCGCTCGGCGCGGTCGAGCGCGAGCACGCCCTGGCGCTGGCGCTGGAGCGGATCGGCGAGCCTTGCCGGGGGCTGCTCACCGCGCTCTACCTGGAGGAGCCCGCCCCCTCGTACCAGGAGATCGCGTCGCGGCTGGGGCGCCCGGTCGGGTCCCTCGGCCCGACCCGGTCCCGCTGCCTGACCAAGCTCCAGAAGCTCTACCTGGCCGGGGGGGGCCCCGCCCTCGACGGGGATTGAACCGGGTCGGTATCAGCCGGCGGGGACACCTCTCTAGTGGGCGACGGGTCAGGGTACGGTGCGGCCCACCGGGGAACCGGCGGGCGACGGGGTCGGAGGGTACGAGATGAAGCGACACACGCGCGCAGCCGATCCCGAGCGGCTCGCGCCCCACCTGAAGGGGAAGCACCTCGCGGAGCCGCCGGCGGCGACGCTCCACCAGGCGATCGCCCTGCGCAGCCTGCTGCCGCGGCCGGAGACGGCGCGCCGCGGGTTCCTGGCGACGCTGCTGTTCGACTCGCTGGCCGCGCCGCTCCCGGCCGGGGTCCGCGGGAGCGCCCTCACCGAGCGCCGCCTGCTCTACCGGCTGGAGGGGGGCGACGGCGCGCGGGAACTCGACCTGCTGGTCCGCAGCAAGGCCGGGAAGGTGGAGCTGGCGGGCCAGTTCCTGCCCCCGATCGACGGCGCGGCGGTGGCGGTGCGCGCCGGCCGCTCGGTCCGGCGCCAGGCGCTGGGCGAGGCCGGCGACTTCCTGTTCCGCGCCCTCACGGCGCCGCGCGCCGGGCTGGCGCTGACCCTCGAGATCGACGGCCGGGAGGCGGTCGTGATCGAGGGGATCGCGCCGTCGTCCGGCGCCCCCTGAGATGCCCGCCGCGCGCCGCGCCCCGCGCCGCCCCTTCGACGCGGAACGGCTCGCGGCGCTCGAGGCGCGCTTCGCCGACCTGTCGCGGACCGACGCCGCGCGCGCCGCGGCCGCCGCGGCGAAGCTCGCGCGCTACGCGGAGGCGACGGGCGACCCCCGCGCGGCCGGGGCGGCGGAGCACGCGGCCGGGGTGCTGGCCCACCTCGCGGGCCGCCCGGGCGCGGCGCGGCGGCACCTGCTGCGCGCGTTCGCGATCTTCCGGAAGGCCGGCCGGCCGCTCGACGCCGGCGACGTGCAGCGGGTGCTGGTCGACCTCGCGGTGCAGGCCGGCGACGCGCCGGCCGCGCGCGCCGCGGCGCGGGCCGCGCGGGCCTGCTACGCGCGCGCCGGCGAGGCCGGCCCGCGGCGGCTCGGCGCGCTGGCGCTGAACCTGGGGAACCTCCACCACCGGCTCGACCGCCACCGCGAGGCGCTCGCCGCCTACCGCGAGGCGCGTGGCTGGTACGCGCGCGCGCGCGACCCGCGCCGGCTGGCGTTCGTCGACTACAACGAGGCCAACATCCTCGCGACGCTCGATCGCACCGCCGCGGCGCGGCACGGCTACGAGGCCGCGCGCGCGGTCTTCGCGGCCGAGCGGCTGGCGGCGCTGGAGCTGCAGGCCGACTACGCGCTGGCCGGGCTGGACCTGCTCGAGGGACGGCTCGACCCCGCGCTGGCGCGGCTCGAGGCGGTCCGCTCCCGGCAGGCCGGGCTGGGCGACCCGCTCGGCGCCGCGC
Source organism: uncultured Acidobacteriota bacterium (assembly GCA_963702545.1). GTDB lineage: Bacteria > Acidobacteriota > Polarisedimenticolia > J045 > J045 > JALOKP01. Next base: position 9,784 of record CAVPDB010000018.1, read on the forward strand.
ACTGCGAGCTGGACGCGGCCGAAGCGCTCTTGCGCCTCAACCGCGCCGAGGAGGCGGACCTCCGGGCCCGCCGCGCCGCCGTGGCGTTCGCGCGGGCCCGCCGGCGCGGCGACCTGGCGCAGGCACTCGGCGCGCGCGGCGGCGCCGCGCTGCAGCTTGGCCGGCCGGCCGTCGCGGCCCGGCTGTTCGCGCGCGGCCGCGCGCTGCTCGACGCCGAGGGGAACCGCGTCGGCGCGGCGCTGCTGGCGGTCGGCCAGGCCCAGGCGCTGCTCGGCGCCGCGGCCCGCCGCGCCTCGCGCGAGGCGGCGCGGCGTGCGGCGGCGCGCGCGGCGGCGCTCGCGGGCGGCGCGGCGGCGCTGCTCTCGCGGCGCGGCCTGGCGTCGCGCGCGGCGCGGGCGCTGGCGGTCGCGGCGGCGGCCGAGCGCGACGCGGGGCGCCCGGCGCGGGCCGAAGCGCGCGCGCGGCAGGCGCTCCGGATCGCGCGGCGGCGGCGCGACCCGCGGGTCGAATTGGCGGCGCGGGTCGTGCTGGCTTCGCTGGCCGAGCGCGCCGGCCGACCCGACGCGGCGTTCCGCGAGCTGGCGGCGGCCGACCGCTGCATCGCACGGATGCGCGCCGGGGTCTCCACGGAGGAGAGCCGGCTCGCCTTCGCGCTCGACAAGGGCGTGGTCTACGAGGCGATCCTGTCCAACCGGCTGCGGCGCGGCGGGGCGCGCGCCGTGCGCCAGGCCCTCGCCTTCGCCGAGCGCGGCAAGGCGCGGGCGCTGGCCGAGCAGATCGCGCGCGGGCCGCGCGGCGCCGGCGGCGCGCGCCGCGCCGGCGCGCGGAAGCTCGCCGCGCGGCTCGAGGAGCTGGAGCGCGAACTGGCGGTCGCCGAGGCCCGGCTGGAGGGGAGCGAGGTCCCGGCCGGCGTGCGCGCCGAGGCCGGCTCGCGGCTGTCGCGGCTGGTCGTCGAGCGCGCCGGCGCGCTGGCGAGCCTGGCCGCAGAAGACCCGCTGGCGGCGCTCTTCCTGGGCGGCGAGGTCCCGGGGCCGGCCGCCGCGATGGCGGCGCTGCGGCCGGACGAGGTCGTGCTCGAGTACGCGGTCGCCGACGGGCGCTTCCAGCTCTTCGCCATCGAGCGCGGCCGGGTCGAGGCCTTCCGCAACCTCGCGACGGTCGCCGCAGTGCACGACCTCGCCGACCGCCTGCGCTTCCAACTCGGCCGCGGCATCCTGGGCGACGCCTTCCACGGCACGCACGAGCGCGCGATCCACGACGCCTGCCGGCTCTACCTGGGACGGCTCCACGACGCGCTGCTCGGTCCCCTGGGCGGGCGCTTCCACGGCCGCGCGCTGCGGATCGTGCCGCACGGCGCGCTGCACGGACTGCCGTTCCACGCCTTCGAGTCGGGCGGCGTGCCGCTGATCGAGCGCGGCCCGGTCTCCTACGCGCCAAGTCTCGCGGTGCTGGCGCTGCTGGCGCGGCCGCGGCGCGGCGCGGTCCGCACCGCCGCGCCGCTCGTGCTGGGCGTCGCCGACCGGAGGGCGCCGGCGATCGAGGCGGAGGTCGAGGCGGTCGGGCGGCGGCTGGGCGGGGCCCGCGTGCTGCGCGGGCCGGAGGCGACGCGGGCTGCCCTGGAAGCCGCGGGGGCGAGCCCCCCGGTCCTCCACGTCGCCTGTCACGGGATGTTCGCCGAGTCCGGCGCGTTCACCGGGGCGCTGCGTCTGGGGGACACCTGGGTTGCCTTACCAGATATTTACAGGCTGCAGGGGACGGCCGAGATCGTCGTCCTCTCGGGGTGCGATACCGGTCGCGGCACGGTACATTCCGGGGACGAGTGGGTCAGCCTGGTCCGCGGGTTCCTGCAGGCCGGAGCGCGAACGGTGGTGGCCGCGATGTGGGACGTGCACGACCTGTCCGCTGCCCGGACGATGGATGACTTCTACGCCCGGCTCGCCGAGGGCGAGCCGGTCGGGACGGCGCTCGCCGCAGCGCAGCGCCAGGCCCGCCGGCGGGACCCTTCGCCGCTGCGCTGGGCCCCCTTCATGGTGGTCGGAAACCCCTGGACGCGGTTGCCCGCCGCGAGCCGATCGGCGGTCGCGTGAGCGCCCGCAGCGAAAGCAGGTCGCGCGTGGTCCATCGCAGCGCCTCGTTCCTCCTCTTCGCGGCCCTGCTGGCCGGCCTCGCGGCCGCGCCGGCGCTTGCCGTCGATCCGCACCACGCGGTCCCCGGCGAGATCCTGGTCGAACTCGCCCCCACGGCCTCCCCCGCCGCAGTCGCGGCGCGCTACGGCCTCACGCTGCTCGACGGGATCGAGGTCTGGCAGATCTGGCTGATGGGCGCACCGGCCGGCTCGAGCGTCGCGGCGATCACCCAGTCGATGGCCGCCGACCCCGAGGTGGTGTCGGCCGAAACGCATCACCGCTACGAGATCCCGGAAGGGGTCCAGCGCACGATCGCCGACCTCGACCGTTCGATCACGCTCGACCAGTTCCGGCTGCAGCCGGCCGCAACGCTGGTCCGGACCCAGGCCGCGCACGCCGTCGAGACCGGGTTCGGTGTCGTCGTGGCGGTCCTCGACACCGGCCTCGCCTTCAACAACGCCGAGCTGCGGCCCTGGCTGCTGCTCCCCGGCGTCAACGTGGTCCGGCTCGAGGGGGGCGGTGCGAGCGTCCGTCCCAACGGCCTCGACGACGACGGCGACGGCCTCGTCGACGAGGCGCTGCACCACGGCAGCTTCGTCGCCGGGCTGGTCCACCTCGCGGCCCCGCACGCCCGGATCCTGCCGATCCGCGTGCTCGACGAGGAGGGGTACGGCACCGGCTTCTCGCTGGCCGAGGGGATCCTCGAGGCGATCCGCGGCGGGGCCCGCGTGATCAACCTCTCGCTGACGCTCGAGCAGGCCTCGGGCGTGACGGCCAAGGCGCTGCGCGAGGCCCACGCGGCCGGGATCGCGATCGTCGGCGCGGCCGGCAACCGCAACCTTTCGACCGTCGACTTCCCCGCCTCGCACGACAAGGTGATCGCGGTCGCGGCGGTCGACGACGCCCGGGTGCGCACGGCCTTCAGCAACTACAGCTCCAAGGTCGACCTGTCGGCTCCCGGCCAGTCCGAGATTTCGATCGCCGACGACGCCGGCTACGGCCGCTGGTCGGGGACCTCGTTCGCGGCGCCGCTGGTCAGCGGCGGCGCGGCGCTGCTGCTCGACCGCTACCCGGGGCTCGACCCCGATGCCGTGCGCAACGCGCTGTGCGACACGGCGCAGCCCGACGCCAGCCCGGAGGAGTTCGACGGGAAGATGGGGACCGGCGTGCTCGATCTCGACGCCGTCGCCCACGTCGTGCTCTCCGACCGGACCAGCCTCAAGCTGCGCCGCGACCCGGGCGGCAGCGTCGCCACGTGGAGCCCCGTGCTGGGCGCGACCGGCTACGACCTGGTCCGCGGCGACGTCGCGGCGCTGCAGCTCTCGTGGGATCGCGTCGACCTCGGCCCCGTGACCTGCCTCGCCGATTCGAGTGCGGCGACCGACACCGCGGCCTCGCCGGACGGCGCGCTGCCGGCCCCGGGGCAGGCCTTCTTCTACGTCTTCCGCGACAACGCCAGCGCCCCCAACCCGGCCTCTTACGGGACCGACAGCGCGGGCCGCAGCCGGACCGCCGGCAGTGGCGACTGCGCCGCGCGCTAGGCCGCGCCGCGCCGCCGGAACGGCCCTGCTGCTGGCGGCCGCGCTGCTGGCGGCCCCCGGTTGCGGCGGCTCCGGCGACGCGCCGGGCGAATCGGCCGCGCCGGCGGCCGAGAAGCCACAGCGCGGCGGCACGCTGGTCGTCGCGCTGCGCGGCGACGTCGACTCCTGGAACCCCTACACCGCCGGCCAGGCCGCCGCGGCGAACGTGCTCGAGTGGCTCTACCCGCGGCTGGTCCGCGAGCGCTTCGGCGCCGGCGAGGCGGGGCTGGTGCCGTGGGCCGCGCGGTCCTGGTCGTTCTCGCCCGACCGCCGCACCCTGACCTTCGCACTCGACCCGCGCGCGCGCTGGAGCGACGGCTCGCCGCTGCGCTGCGAGGACGTCGCCTTCACGCTGGCGATGCAGCGCGACGAGGCGCTGGCCTGGGACGGGGCCTTCCTCAAGGAGGCGATCGAGGCGGTCGAGTGCCCGGACCCGGCGACCGCGGTCTTCCGCTTCGCGCGGCCGTCGTCGTACCAGGCGCTCGATGCCAACGACGACGCGCTGGTCCCGGCCGCCTACCGCGCGGTCCCGCCGGCGACGTGGGCCGAGACGCGCTGGGAGACGCGGGCCGTGACCGCGGGGCCGTTCCGGATCGAGTCGGTCAAGCCCGGCCAGGAGGCGGTGCTGGCGCGCGACCCGCAGTTCTGGATCGAGGGCCGGCCCTACCTCGACCGCGTCGTCTTCCGCGTCTACCCCGACGCGGCCGCGGCGCTGGCGGCGCTCGAGGCGGGCGAGGTCGACGTGCTCGACAAGCTGCCGCCGCTGCGCGCGAAGGAACTCGCGGGGCGCGGCGGGCTGACGGTCGTCGAGGCGCCGGGGCTGGCCTACACCTTCGTCGGCTGGAACGCGCTCGACCCCGCAGCCTACGCCGCCGACCGCAGGGCCCGCGGCTGCGCCGCGGACGCGCCCTGCGCGGAGTCCGCCGCCGACATCCGCCGCCTGCAGCGCGCCCACCCGCACCCGGTGCTCTCCGACGCCCGAGTCCGCCGCGCGCTGACGCTGGCGACCGACCGCGAGGACATCGTGCAGGGCGTGCTGGGGGGCTACGGGCGGGTCGGCGTCAGCCCGATCGTCTCGGCGCTGGGCGACGCCTTCGATCCCTCGGCGGCGCTCCCCTTCGACCCGGCGCGCGCGGGGGCGCTGCTGGACGAGGCCGGCTGGAGCGGCCGCGACCCCGACGGCGTGCGCCGCAGGGGATCCCGCCGCCTCGAGCTGGCCGTGATCGCCGACGCCGAGAACGGGGCGAGGCGCGACGCGCTGGAGCGGATGGCGGCCAGCCTGGCCCGGGTCGGGGTCCGGCTGACGGCCGAGCCGCTGCCGCGCACCGAGTTCCTGGCCCGGGCGCGCGACAAGCGCTTCGACGGCGTGATTTCGGGCTGGCGCGCCGGCTCGCGGATCGAGCCGCAGGCGATCCTGCACAGCGACGCCGCCGCCGGCCGCGGCAACAACCTGGGCGCCTGGTCGACGCCGGAGTCGGACGCGCTGCTCGACCGCGCGGCCGCGGCCGCCTCGCCGGCCGAGGCGCTTCCGCGGTGGCGGGAGTGGCAGGCGCTGTTCCGCGAGGAACAGCCCTACACCGTGCTCTACGAGGAGCGCACGCTGGTCGGCCTGTCGCCGCGCGTGCGCGGCGCGACCCCCTCCCCGCTCAGCCCCTACGACGGCCTGGAGGGGTGGTGGATCGCGCCGGCCGCGGGGCCGTCCCGCTGAGCGCGCGCGCCCTGGCACGGCGTCTGGCGCGCGCGGCGGCGACGCTTGCCGTCGTCTTCGCGATCACCTTCCTGCTGCTCCACCTGGCGGCCGCCGATCCGGCCGAGCGGCTCGACGATCCCGGCGTGCCGGCCGAGCAGGCCGCACGCACGCGCGCGGCGCTGGGGCTCGATCGGCCGCTCGGGGCGCAGTTCCTGGCGACGCTGGGGGCCTGGTCGCGGGGCGAACTGGGAGTCTCGATCCAGCACCGCCGCCCGGTGCGCGAGGTGCTGGCCGAGGCCCTCCCCGGCTCGCTCCTGCTGGGCGCGGCGGCGCTGCTCCTGGCCTACTCGCTGGGCCCGCTGGTCGCGACCGGCTGCGCGCTGCTCCCCGCACGCGGCCAGCGCCGGGTCGACGCGCTGCTGCTGGCGGCGGCGGCGCTGCCGCGCTTCTGGCTGGGCGTGATGCTGGTGCTGGTCTTCCACACCTGGGCCGGCTGGCTGCCGGCGTCGCACGCCGCGGCGCCGGGCGCGGCGGCGCGCTTCGACCTGGCGCACCTGGTGCTGCCGGCGCTCGCGCTCGCGCTGCCCGCGGCGGCGGCGATTGCGCGGGTGCAGCGCGCCGCGATGGACGACCCCGAGGTCGAGCCTCGTCTGGCGCTGGCCCGCGCCGCGGGGGTCTCCGCCCCGCGCGCGCTGTGGCGCCACCGCGTCCGCCCGGCGCTGGCGCCGGTCGCGGCGCTGGCCGCGCTCGATCTGCCGCTGCTGGTCTCCGGCGCGGTGGTGGTCGAGTCGGTCTTCGCCTGGCCGGGGGCGGGCCGGATCGCCGCCGACGCCGTGATGGGCGGCGACTACCCGCTGGCGCTGGCGGCGACGATGCTGGCGGCGGCGACCGTGGTGGCGGGCGGGGTCCTGCTCGACGCCGTGCTGGCCCGGCTCGACCCGCGCGTCCGGGAGGGGACCTGATGCGGCGCGTGACGCGCGGCCTGCCGCGTGGCCTGCCGCGTGGCACGGCCGGCGCGCTGGCGCTGGCGGCGATCGCGCTGGCCGGCCCATGGCTGGCGGGCTCGCCCGCCGCGCCGGCCGTCGCGCCGGCCGCGGCCCAGCTCCTGCCGCCGCTCTCGATCGCGATGGAGATTCCACTCGCCGCCGGCGGCTTCGCGCGCGCGCCGCGGCTCGAGGCGACGTCGGACGGAGTGCGCGTCGCGACCGCCGCGGGGTGGCGCAGCTTTCCGGAACGCGCCGCCGGCCCGGTCGTGGAACGGCGGCTGCTGCTCGGCACCGACCAGCAGGGGCGCGACCTGCTGGCGCGCACGCTCCACGGGGCGCGCCGCTCGCTGCTGCTCGCGCTGCTCGCGGCGGCGCTGGCGCTGGGGCTCGGGACCACGGTCGGCCTTGGCCGCGCGACCGCCCCGCGCGCGGCGTCGCTGGCGCTGGGGGGGCTGATCGACGGCGCGCTCGGCCTGCCGCGGCTGCTGCTGCTGCTGGCGCTGGCCGGGGCGCTGGCGCGGGTCCCGCTGGGGATCGCGCTGGCGCTCGCGCTGGGCGGCTGGATGGAGACGGCGCGCGCGGTCGAGGCCGGGGCGCGCACGCTGCTCGCGCGGCCGTTCGTCGTCGCCGCCGCAGCGGCCGGCGGCTCGCGCGGCTGGATCGCGGCGCGTCACCTGCTGCCGGGCGTGCTGCCGGTCCTGGCCGCGCTGCTCCCCCTCGCCGCCGCGGAAGCGGTGCTGCTGGAGGCGACGCTCTCGTTCCTGGGGGCGACCGGGAGCGCCGGCGCGCTGTCGTGGGGACGGATCATCGCCGAGGGGCGCGCGCTCTTCCCGTCGGGCTGGTGGGTCGCGGCCTTCCCGGGGCTGCTGCTGGCGCTGGCCGCGCTGGCGCTGGGACGGCTGGCTCAGGGGGCGGCGCGCGCCACGCGCGGGGCGCCCTGAGGCGCCAGCGGCAGGCGGTAGCGCACCCCGAGCGAGATCCGGTTCCGATCGAATTCGACCCGCTCCTGGAGCGCCGCGAAGGCCTGAGGCAGCTCGGCCCGCCCCGCGTCGACGCGCCACTCCGCCACCAGGTCGAGCCGCGCAGCGAGCCGCTGCGTCAGCCGCAGGTCGAACTCGGTGCGGCGGTCGACCCGCCCGAAGCGCAGCACGTCGAAGCGGTTGGCGGTCGTCAGCGCGCGGCGCTCCTGTTCCCAGGCCAGCGCCAGCGCGCCGGGGTGGCGGTCTCCCCACGGCAGGCGCGCCGAGAGGCCGGCGATCGTCACGTCGTACGAGACGTCGTCGTCCGGAAAGGGCGAAGCCGCCAGGTCGCCGCGCGCCGCCATCGTGCCGCGGGAGTAGCCCGCCTGGAGTTCGACTCGTCCCCGCGCCAGCGGCCGGCCGCTCAGCCCGACGGCCCAGAGCGTCCGCTCGCTGTCGCGCTCGTCGAAGGCCTGGGTGAAGTCGCGCCGCCGCCACTCCCGCCCGATCGACCCCGACAGCCGTCCCGGGACCAGTTCCTGCTCGTAGCCGAGCGCGACGGTCAACTCCTCGTAGCGGGCCCCGGCCCGAACCCGCTGCCCGGCCTCGACCGACGCGTCGTCGTCGGTCAGGTTGCGCACGAAGGTGTCGGGGATCCACTCCCCGGCTGCGATCACCTGACCCAGCCAGCGGCGCGAGGCGGTCACCTCCTGCGCCACGCTGAAGTCGATCTCCTCGTAGTTCTTCACCGTGTTCGCGCTGTAGCGGTGCGATTCGACTCCGGCCGCCACGACGGTCGCGCGCCGCGGCAGCGGCCGGCTCGTCCAGCGCAACTGGAGGTTGCCGATCGCCACCCAGTCCTCCGCGCTGACCAGTCCGTACCGCGCCTCGGCCCCGCGCTTGCCCAGATCGGTGCGGGCCCGGTCGCTGCCGGACAGCACGTTGTCGTCGTACTGCAGCGCGATCGCCGTCGAGAGCCGCAGGTCGCTGCCGCCCTCCGCACGGGCCAGGCCACCCGGGACGCCGAGCGCGAGCGCCGCGGCCGCGGCGAGCCGGAAGGCCGCCAGGACGGCTGCGGAGAACGGGCGGCGGCCGGGCACGGCGCGGCTACTCGACGACGTAGAAGCGGGCCGAACCCGCGGCCGCCGTCCCCGCCCCTGCGTCGGTCCAAGTGAGGGTCGAGGTCGTGGCCGCGATCGAGGCGTCGGTGAATCCGGTCGGGGTCGCGTTGCGGAACACGGTGTAGCTCGCCTGCCCGGTGGCGGTCCAGCTCAGCACGATGTCGGAGCCGACGCGCCGCACGGTCAGCCGCGCCGGGTTCGCCGGCTCGTTGAAGGTGAAGGCGGCGGCCAGCGTGCCGATCTGCTCGCCGGGGTTGACGACCTGGACCTCGAACCGGCCCGGCGGGTGCGGCGGCGCGACGGCGGTGATCGAACTGCCGGACACGACGACGACGCTGCGCGCGGTGATCCCCCCGATCCGGACCGTGGCGTCGGGCTGGAAGCCGCTCCCCGTCACGGTCACGGCCTGGCCGCCGGCCGCGCTTCCCGCGGCGGGGCTGATTGCACCGACCACCGGGACCGTCAGCGGCAGCAGCAGCGTGTCGGCCAGCGGCGTCGCGGCGTTCACCGCGACGCCGCGCCGCCAGCGCGGCGCGAGTCCGGTGGCGGCGGGGGGGGTGTAGCGCAGGTCCCAGGTCCCGGCGTCGACCGAGACGTTGTAGAAACCGTCCGCGCCGCTGTCGTTGTGCGGCGTGAAGAGCGGCGCAGCGGCGCCTGGCGCGAAGAACTCGACCTCGACCGACGCCACCGGCGCGCCGCTCTGGTTGTTCCGGACGAAGCCGGAGACCAGGAACCCCGCCGGCAGCGTGGTGTCGGGCAGGGGTGTGTCGGCCAACAGCGCGGTGTTGGGGCGCCTGGCCGGGCGCAGCGCCAGGCCCGCCGGCGGGATGTACTCGATGTCGTACCGTGCCGGCTTGACCATCGTGGCGTAGCTCCCCACGCCGTCGGTGGTGTCGCGCGGCGTGAACGATTTGTTGCGCGTCCCGGGCGCGAGGAAATCGAGATCGACACCCGCCACCGGCGCGCCCTGGGGGTTGCGCACCACGCCGCTCGCGGTCGCGCCGGTGACGAGGCGGAGGGTCGGCAGGGTCGTCGCTCCGGAAACGGCGACCTGCCGCTGGTCATCGGGCGCGAGCGGCGAGCAGGACGGCGGCGTGTAGAGCACGTCCCAGGCGCTGCCGGCCGGGACGATGACCGTGAAGGTGCCGTCGGCACGCGAGTTGTCATGGGCGATCCGGACCGTGTCGCGGGTCACGGAGTGGACGACGTCGACGTCGACGGAGAGCACGCCCTGGCCGTCGGGGGCGATCGTCCGGCCCGAGAGCGCGAAGCCCGGAGCGAGGACCGTGTCGCCCAGCGTCGTCGCCCCGGCCACGGCCACGCCCGAGAGTCGCGACACCAGGAGCGTCCGGCCGGCCGGCGGCTCGACGTTGATGTTGTACGTGCCGGTCGGGACGAAGATCGAGTAGCTCCCCGAAGCGTTGGTGGTGTCGAAGTTGGTCGCCTGGCGCTGGCCGTTGTTCGCGTCGAAGAACTTCAGTTCGGCGTCGGCGACCGGCTGGAGGGCGCCGTCCACCACGCGCCCGGTCACCGTGACCCCGGCCGGCAGCGTCGTCGTGCCGAGGTCGGTGTTGCGGTCGACCCGTACGCCCGTCTTGCGGTCGGGGACCAGCCCCTTGCAGCGCGGCGGGTTGTGCTGGACGGAGTAGGTCCCGGCCGGAAGGTAGGTCGTGAAGCGGCCGGCGGCGTCGGTGTTGTCGTTGGCGGTCGGGACCTTCTCACCGCTGCAGCCGTCGTAGACGTTGAGGTCGACGTTGCGCAGCGCGTTGTTCTGCTTGTCCTTGACCAGGCCCGTGAGCTGGAAGCCGGTGGCGAGCGTGTCGGTCAGCCCGGAGACGTCGGACTGCACGACCAGCCCCCGGCGCCGGCCGGTGACGTAGGTCGTGCCCGAAGGGGGACGGTACTCGACGTCCCAGGTCCCCGGCGGGACGCGCATCGAGTACGCCCCGCTGGCGCTGGTCACGTCCTTGCCGACGTAGACCCGGTCCCCCGTCGAGGCATTCACCCACTTGAGGTCGACCCCCGCGATCCCCGCCCCGGAGCCGTTCCTCACGGTCCCGGAGACGAGCCGGCCATTGGGGAGCGTGTTCACGCCCAGGTTCGTGTTGGCGCTGACCACGACGTCGGGCCGTTCCTTGCCGGCCGAAGCCGAACCGGCGGGCGGCGTGAAGCGGACGTCGTAGGTCCCGCCCGCCACGCTGATGCTGAAGCTCCCGTCGGCCGCGGTCTTGTCGTTGACCAGGAAGAGGCTCTCGCCGGTACAGACGTCGACGAAGTCGAGGTCGACGTTCGCCATCCCCTGCCCGGCTTCGTTCTTGACGCTGCCGGAGACGGTGAAGGCCCGCACCGCTCCGGGGGCGAGCAGGATCAGCAGGGCGAGCAGCAGGCGCAGAGTCGGGGGGCGTCGGGTCATGAGGCCAGCACTCCAACAGGTCGCAGGGTTTCGTCGAACAGGCGCGCGTACGCCCCGCGCCGCGCGAGCAGCGTTTCGTGGGTTCCGGTCTCGACGATCCGGCTCCCCTCGAGCACGACGATCCGGTCCGCGCGCCGCACGGTCGCCGCGCGGTGCGCGATCACGAAGACGGTCCGGCCCGCCAGCGCCTGAGTCATCGCGGAGGCGATCGCCGCCTCGGATTCCGCGTCGACGGCCGAGGTCGCCTCGTCGAGCACGAGGATCGGCGGGTTGGTGAGGAGAGCCCGCGCGAGGGCCAGCCGCTGGACCTGCCCGCCCGACAGGCGCTGGCCTCGCTCGCCGACGTCGGCGTCGAGCCCGCTGGGAAGGGCGGCGATGAACTCGGCCGCCCCCGCGATCCGAACCGCCGCGAGCACCTCTTCGTCGGTCGCCTCAGGGCGGCCATAGCGGATGTTGTCGACGACCGACCCCGAGAACAGGAAGGGCTCCTGGGGCACGATCCCGATCTGGCGCCGCAGCGAGGCCAGCGTCGTGCCGGCGACGTCCTGTCCGTCGATCAGCACGCGGCCGGCACTCGGGACGAGAAATCGCGCGAGCAGGCCGACGAGCGTCGTCTTCCCGGCCCCGTTCGGCCCGACCAGCGCCACCAGTTCGCCCGGCCGGACCACCAGGTCGATCCCCGCCAGCACCGGCGTCTCGGGCCGGTAGGCAAAGTGCACGCCCTCGAACCGCACCTCGCCCCGCGTGACGACGAGCGGACGGGCCCCCTCCTGCTCGCGGAGCGGCGTGGTCCTTTCGAGGAAGGCCAGCACGCGGTCGAGCGAGACGCGCGCCGCCTGGTAGGTCTCGTTGGTCCGCGCCAGGCGCCGCAGCGGCGGGAACATCAGCGCCGCAAGGGCGTAGAAGGCCATCAGGCCGCCTCCCGTCAGGCTCCCGTCCAGCACGGCCCGGCCGCCGATCCACAGCACCAGGGCGCTGCCGAGCGCGACCGCGCCCTGCGCGATCCCGTTGAGCCGGGCCGCGGCGCGGGCCTTCTCGATCAGCCGGTCGCGCAGCCGCCCGCTCTGCTCGGCCAGCCGCCCGGCCTCGTCGGCTTCGCGGTGGAACGCCTTGACCACGGCCGCCCCCGCGATCCGCTCCTGCAGCGTGCCGGACAGCTCGGCCCGCTCGCGCCGCACGGCCCGGCCCCGGTCGCGCAGCTCCGGCGAGTAGCGCCAGAAGGCCAGCAGGTAGAGCGGCAGGGTCGACAGCGCGACCAGCGCCAGTCGCGCGTCGAGCGCGAGCATCGCGATCACCACGGCGACGATCGTCAGGCCGTCGACGAAGGCGCGCAGGAGCCCGTCGGTCACCAGGTCGAGCACCGCGCTCATGTCCCCGACCAGCCGCAGCATCAGCCGCCCGGTGCGCGCGCCGCGGAAGAAGGGCAGCGAGAGCGAGTGCAGGTGGCGGTAGAGGTCCATCCTCAGCCCGTACACCACGCGCTGGCCCAGCGTCTCGGCGGTCGTGCGCTGGGCGTAGAGCAGGGCGGCCTTGGCCAGCGCCAGCGCGGCGAGCAGCCCGAAGACCGCGGCGAGCGCCTCCTGGGCCGGCAGAGTCCAGCCCAGGAAGTGCCCTTCCTGCGCCGGCCCGAGGATCCGGTCGAGGATCTTCTTGAGCAGGAACGGGACGGGGACGTCGACCAAGGCCAGGGCGGCACTCGACGCCAGCGCCGCCAGCAGCAGTCCCTTCTGGCGGCGGGCGTAAGGCAGCAGCGCGAGCAGCTCGGCCAGCGCGCCGCGCTTCTTCTCCGCGCCCTCGTCGAGGAGCGGCGTCCCCGTCGTCGTTTCCGCTGGCGTCGCCACCGCCGCGCCTCAGGCGGCCTTGACCGCGTCGAGGGCCGGGACCAGCGCGCCGCCGAGGATCTGCTCGCCGCACAGGCAGGGGAGCTGCGTCATCGCCTCGACCTCGGCGCGGCCGAGCGGGCTGTTGGCGACCGGGCCGGCGGTGGCCAGCACCGTGTAGCCCATCGCCGCGCAGCATCCGCACCCCGCTCTCGCACGACAGGCTGTCGGGCGCGGCGTAGGTCACGGCGTCGACCGACTCGCGCACCAGCGGGTCCTCGAGCAGCATCCGCGTCTCGCGCTGCACGATTCCGTCGGCGATCTCGTAGACGAGCGTGTCGGGCTGCTCGGCGCGCAGCGCCCAGGTGATCTCGCGCCAGATCGCAAGCAGCTCGTCCCGGCTGCAGCCGGCCGTCGAGGGCCAGCCGGCCCAGGTGAAGTCCAGCACCCGGGCCGCCCCGGCGTCCTCGAGCAGGCTGGGATCCTTGCGGCAGGCGGTCCCGGTGATCTTCGCCGCGCCGACGCGGTGGCCGGCCGTCGCCAGGCTGCGGACGAGCTGGGCCGCGGTCGTCGTCTTCCCGGCGTTCATCGAGGCCCCCAGCGAGAGCACGATGCGCGGCCGCGGGGCGTGGAGCGGCCGGGCAGCGGTGCAGCGGAAATCGCGCAGGTGGAGCGGCGCGCCGTCGTCGCCCGCCAGCCGCCCGAGCCACTCGACGACCGTCGGTTCCGCCATCCGTTCGTTCTTCGACACGACCTCGCCACAGACGCCGCCGATGCTGAGGATGTGCCCCAGCGGCCCGCGGCAGACCGCGGCCCCCTCGAACTGGTCGGTCGCGTAGCGGTGGCCGAGCGCCCCGACGAACAGGTCGTCCCGGAACAGCGCGATCCGCCGGCCGTCGACCGACTCGAGGTCCTTGTGCCGTCCGATCGCGGCGACGCGGCCGAGCAGGAGGGCTCCGGGATTCTCCTCCTCGACGATTGGGGCCAGCCTGGTGAAGGCGGCGCGATCGACGAGGTGGGTCGCGTAGGGCCACTTGATGCGCTGGCTGCCGAAGGTTTCCATGGGTCGCTCTCCTCGACTCTCAGGACAGTGCGCCGTCGCGGCTGATACATCCGGCGCGTGACGTAAGCCACGGCCGGGAGCCGGCGCTACCCCTCCAGCCGCGAGCTGACCCCCGCCAGCCGGTCCGGATCGACCACGACGATCGAGCCCCGCTCGAGCCGCACGCAGCCGCGCTGCTCGAGCCCCTTCAGCGCGCGCGAGACGACCTCGCGCGCGGTCCAAAGGTCGGCCGCGATCTTCTCGTGCGTCATGTCCAGCCGGCCCGCCCCGGCGGTGCCGGGACCGACGCGCGCACGGTCGAGCAGGTACGAGGCGAGGCGGTCGTCGACCGACAGGTCCTGCGTGTCCTCGAGCAGTTCGATCAGCGCGCGCAGCCGCCGGGCCAGCACGCCGAGGAAGGTCGTGCGCAGGAATTCGTCCTGGGCAAAGAGCTTCCGGAACGCCGCGGTGGGCAGGGCCCAGCCGGTCGCCGCTTCGTCGGCCGCGGCGCTGGCGAGCAGCGGCTGCTCGCTGAGCGCGGCCAGCGACGACACCAGGCAGAGCTCGCCGGGCTGGACGCGGTAGAGCGTCCCTTCGCGGTCGCCGGGACGCGAGCGGAAGATCCGGACGCAGCCCTCGTCGAGCAGCGCAACCTGCCGGCAGGGCTCCTTCTCGACGAAGCAGGTCGAGCCGCGGCCGAGTGCGACCGGGCTGCCGTAGCGGCGAAAGAGGGTGACCAGCGCGACGTTCATCATTCCCGCTCTCCGCAGCCCGGGGCCAGCGAGCCGTTGATCGGAAGAGGGCTGCCTCCCCCTGCTGATACGCCGGAGCTGCAGTCCGCTGTAGCGGCTTAGCGGTAAGTCATCGGACCTCGGTCACAGACCCCGCGAATGGAATACGGCGATGCTCTCTCCTCTGCTGCGAGGAGATTGCAGGTGGCGGCGTCCCCCACGCCCGAACGAGCGCCCCGCGCGGCGCGCGCCGTCACCCGGCTCGCGGCGATCCTGCTGGCTGCGCTGCCCGCGGCCTGCGAGAACCCCGACCCGCACATCTTCCCCGACCCGCTCGACCCGGGCGGCGGCGGCACGATCAGCCTGGCGCGCGACGTGCAGCCGATCTTCACGCTCTACTGCGCGGGCTGCCACGGCGGCGCCAGCCCCGAGGCGCAACTGACGCTCGAGTCGGGGCGCCTGTACGACCGGACGCTCGGCGCGGTCGGCGTCGCGAGCTGGGAGATGCCGCCCTTGCTGCGGATCGAGCCGGGGGCGAGCGACCGCTCGTACCTCGTCCGCAAGCTGACCGGCGACGGGATCGTCGGCGAGCGGATGCCGCTCGGCGGCTCGCTCTCGCCCGGCGAGATCGAGATCATCCGGGAGTGGATCGATGACGGCGCGCGCGACAACTGACGCGCGCAGCCGCGGGCGCAGCCGCGGGCGCAGCCGCGGGCGCCGCAGCCGCGCCGCGGGCGTCGCGCTCGTCGCGGCGCTGGCCGCGCTGGCGTCCCCGGCGGCGCGCGCGACGGCCGAGGCCGACGCCTACGCCACCGCGCAGCGCCTGGTCGAGGCGCGCTGCCTTGGCTGTCACGGGCCGGACGAGCCGGAGGCCGGGCTGGACCTCACGCCCGCGCGCCTGGCTCGCGCCACGGTCAACGTCCCCTCGCACACGCAGCCGGGCCTGCGGCTGGTCGATCCCGGCCGGCCCGGACGGAGCGCGCTCTATCTCAAGACGCTGCCGGTCACCGAGGGGGGCTACCGCGGCCCGCGCATGCCGATGCACGCCGCGCCGCTCGACGCGGCCGAGCAAGCCGTGCTGCGGGACTGGATCGGCTCGTTCGATCCCGCGGTGTGGGGCGAGCCCGCGCCCGCGTCCGCACCCTCGGTCGAGACCGCGGCCGCCGCGGCCGCGCCGCCCGCAGGAGAAGAGACGCCGCGCCCGGTCCCGATCTTCCAGGACACCCGGCTGATCCAGTTGCCCACGACGGAGACGCTCGGGCCGACCGGGATCGAGACCCGCTTCCTGCACCGCTTCAAGGAGTCGGTGGAGGAGGCCGGGTGGTACGGCCTCGGCGGCCTCGACGGCGGCGCGTGGACCTCGCTGGGGGTGGCGGTCGGGCTGGGCCCGCACTTCGACCTGGAGCTGCGGCGGACGAACCTGTTCAAGGACTGGGCCCTCAACGGCAAGCTCGCGCTCGCCACGCAGCGTCCCGGCGGGTCGCCGCTCTCGGTGGCCGTCGAGCTGGGGTACGAGTATCTGCAGGAGCGGAGCGCCGCCAACCGGAACCGCGTCTCGCTCTCCGTCCCGATCGCGCGGCGCTTCGGCGAACGGCTCTCGCTGCTGGCGGTCCCGATGGCCGCGACGCGGACCAACCCGTTCGATCCGGACGACACCGGCGGCACCGTCGCGCTGGGGCTGGGCGGGGAGTTCTGGCTCAACGCGCACCTTGCGCTGACCGGCGAGTGGATCGGCCAGCTCGCCGGGGTCGACCTCCCTTACCAGTCGGGCTCGGTCGCCTTCTCGATCTTCACTTCGCGCCACATCTTCCGGCTGGTCCTGACCAACACCAGCGGCATGCACGGCAGCCTCTACGCCCCGGGCGGCGAGCTCGACTGGAGCGAGGGCGAGTTCCGGCTGGGCTTCAACATCGTGAGGACCTTCGATCGCGCCAGCTTCCGGCGCGCACCCGCCCCCTGAGCCCCTGGAGGACCGACCATGCGACGACTCCCGTTCCTGCTGTCCGCGGCGCTGCTGGCCGCCGGGCTGATCTCCGTCGCGCCCGCGGCCCGGGCCCAGGTGGCCTGCCGCACCGCGAACTGCGCCGATGCCGCCTCGCCCCCCGCCGCCTGCCAGCAGCGCGCCGTCCCGCGCCGCCTGACGATCACCGTCGCCAGCTTCAGCTTCACGCCGAACGCGCCGCGGATCGAGCCCGGCGACTGCATCCTGTGGGACACCTCGGCGGGCGTGCACAGCGCGGCCGCCGACTCCTGTCCCGACGACGGCGCGTCCTCCTGCACCAGCCCCTCCCCGCCCACGTGCAAGTGGGACACCGGGAACCTCTCGGCCCCGCCCAGCCCCAGCGTCGACGCGGTCTGCAGCTACAGCGCGGCCGCCTTCCCCGGCAACTCGAGCTGGGGGTTCTACTGCCGCCAGCACGACAACCCGTCCCACACCGGATTCCCGGGGATGGCGGGCACGCTGCGCGTCACGCCGCTGATCGTGCTCAGCGTCGGCCGCAGCGGGGCGACGGCCAACCTGTCGTGGACCGGCGGCGACGGCCAGTTCAAGGTGGAGATCGCGGCCAACGACCGGACCTTCCAGGCCGGCCGGACGACGACGAACCCCGCGGGCGGCGCCTGCGGGCACGACCTACGCCGACACAGTCGCGCCCCCCGCGGGAACGGCGCGCTTCTACCTGGTGCGCAACCGGCAGACCAACGAGGCCTGAGGCGCGGCGCGGGCGGCCGCCGCGGACGAACGGCAGCCGGCGGCCGCGCTACGACGCCGTCCCGAAGGTCTCCGCGTACATCCGGAGGTTCTCGCGGATCGTCCGCCGGGCCTCGGCCGGGTCGAGGAAGTCGTGGACCTTGACCTCCTTCTCCTCGAGCAGCTTGTAGTCCTCGAAGAAGCGCCGCAGCTCGCGCAGCTTGTGCGGCGGCAGCTGCTCGAGCGAGTGGATGTCGGCCACCTCGGGGTCGTCGACGTGGACCGCGATGATCTTGTCGTCGAGCTTCCCCTGGTCGGTCATCCGCATCATCCCGACCGGCCGGGCGCGCATGATCGCGCGCGGCACGACCTCTTCCTGGCCCAGCACGAGGATGTCGAGCGGGTCGTTGTCGTCGCAGTAGGTGCGCGGGATGAAGCCGTAGTTGGCGGGGTAGTGGACGGCGCTGAACAGCACGCGGTCGACCTTCAAGAGGCCGCTCGCCTTGTCCAGCTCGTACTTGACCTTCGAGCCCTTCGGGATCTCGATCACCGCGTTGACCACCTCGGGACAGTCGTCGCCGGGCGGGACTTCATGCCAGGGGTTCATGTGTGGCCTCGTTGTTCGGGCCGGCACGGAGGCCGGCCCCTACGTCTCTGGCCGGCACGGAGGCCGGCCCCTACGGCGATTTCACCCAGCGGCCGTCGCGCATCAGGGGCACGATCGCGCCGCCCTTCATGTGGAGGTCGACCGCCCGCACGTGGACGGCCGGCTGGACCTCGGGAATGTAGACCCGGTCGATGTGGACCACGCGGTCGGGCGCGCTGAACTGGTCCGGCCCGGTCACGCCGCCGAAGTGGTCGCTGCGGCCGAAGGCGACGTGCAGCCCCAGCTTCTCGTCGAGCAGCAGCTCCCCCACCGGGGCGATCCCGTAGTCGGCCAGGATCCCCAGCCCCAGCTCGGCCACGTTGCGGTAGCCCGGCTCGCGCTCCATCTCGGCCCACTCGGCGCGCGCCACCTTGCCGTCGCCGAGCACCGCAGTGACCCGGTTGCCGGCGATCCGGTAGGCGAAGATCTCGCCGCCCAACTGCAGCGGCAGCGTCCCCTCGCTGCGCGACGGGTCGCCTTCGATCTCCCCCTCGTAGGGGACGATGTAGCTCTCGCCCGAAGGCAGGTTCCCGGCGACGCCGGGCTCGGCGATCATCCCGCCGCTGGCGTGGGCGGTGCGGTGCCGCAGATCGAGGTAGAGCCGGTGGTCCTGCTCCAGCGCGGTGGTCGCGATCTCGGCCCCCTCCGCGGCGTCCAGCTCTTCCTTGAGCGCGCGGCAGCGCGAGTGGATCTCCATCCAGTCGAGCCGCAGCGCGGGGACCATCGCCTCCGAGAAGCCCGGCATCGTGGCCGCGCGGAAGCGGTGGGCCGGCGCGGCCAGCTTGAGCGGCGCGGTGGCGGAGAACTCGGTCGGCGCGAGCAGGATCTGGTGGCGCGCGTAGACCTCTTCGAACGGCGTCGCCTCGCCCGCCAGCTCGCCGGCGAGGCGCGGCAGCGGGCCCCCCGCGTGGAAGTGCGCGCCGGCCGGCAGGTCGGCGTTGTTGCGGCGCACGTTGCGGTAGTGGAAGAGCGAGACGTGTTCGAGCCCCAGCTCGCCCTTCGCCGCGTCGAGCCGCTCGGCCCAGCCGGCCGCCATCGCGCGGCGCGTGGCCCAGGCCGCGCTGTCGGGAGTGTGCTCGTCGGGCAGGTCGACCAGCACGGCGAGCCCCCGGTCGTCGGGGTGGCGCTGGAAGACGCGGCGGACAAGGTGGACGAGTTCGGATTCGGTCAGCGGCGCGGTCATGGGGCCCCCGGGGAGGCCATCGTAGCGCAGCGGCGGCGCGGCGTCGCGCGGCGTCGCACGGCGTCGCGCGGCGTGCGCCAGGGCTGGACGATCGACGGGATCGTGCCGCGGAGCTTGACCGGGCGAACGGTTGGGGGGACTCTGGAGGCGGACGCGTTCCGGGGAGAAGCGTGATGGTCCGTCCCAGGGTCTCGACACCCGCCGCGCGCGGCACGGCGCCCGAAGTCCACTACCGCGCCGTGCAGCTCGACGGCGGCCGCCTGATGCCGATCGAGGTCCGCCTCGGCCGCCGCCTGCTGCGCACGATCCCGGCCGACAGCGAGGAGGGGCTGGCGCTGCTCGCGTCGGGCAGGATCGAGATCGTCTCCTACTCGGCCTGGGAGCGCGGCGTCGAACACTGAACTGGATCGGGAACGGCTGCCGTTCCGGGACCCGGCCCCAGCGACCGGCCGGTCAGAACGGCGCGACGACCCCCCGCCGCACGGCTCAGCCGCCGGCGGCGACGCGGTCCGCCAGCCGCTGCCGGGCTTCCCCGTCCAATTGCCCGTCGTCGTGCGCGAGCAGCCAGGCCCGCGCCCCCGCGAGGTCGACGAACGCGCCGTCGAGCTGGGCGTCGTAGACCCGCTCGAGCAGCGCGCCGATCGCCGGCCCGGGCGCCAGCCCCAGCTCGACCAGGTGCCGCCCCAGCATCAACGGGACCGGGGCCGCCGCGGCGACCTGCTCGCGGTGCGCCGCCTCGAGCAGCGCCGTCACGTGCGGCGGCACGACGGGCGGCAGCGGCGGCCGCCCCATCGCGTCGGCGGTCATCACGATCGCCAGCCCCTCGATGTTCTCGGGCGCCAGCCGCCGCGCCAGCCGGCGCACGGCGCGCGGCGTCATCTCCGACATTCCGGCGAGGTGCTCGCGGACCAGCGGCCCGACCCGCCGCACGATCGCCTGCGGCGCGTCGATCCGCGCGAGGAAGGCCTCGGCCCACGCCACGCCGGCCGGCTCGTGCCCCGGCGAGACGATCCGCATCACGCCGCGCTTCAGCTCCCGCTGGGTCGTCTCGGGCTTGCCGAAGTCGTGGGCCAGCACCGCCAGCGCGTAGACGATCCGCGACTCGCGGTCGGCGCCGCGCCACTCCGGCAGTTCGACCAGCCGGTCGAGGCAGTGCCCGGTGTGGACGAAGACGTCCCCCTCGGGGTGCCACTCCGGGTCCTGCGGCGTCGCGGCCAGCGCGGCGATCTCGGGGAAGTGCTCCAGCCAGCCGCAGTCGGCGAGAAAGCGCAGTCCGCATGAGGGGACCGTGGCTTCTGCCGCCCACTTGAACCACTCCTCGCGCACCCGCTCGGGCGACAGTTCGCCGAACGCGCCGGCCATGTCGCGGCACAGCGCCACCGTCTCCGGCGCGACCGCCAGGTCGAAGCGGGCGACGAACTGCATCGCCCGCAGGACCCGCAGCGGGTCCTCGACGAAGGCCGGCCCGACGTGGCGCAGCACGCGCCGCTCGAGGTCGCCGAGCCCGCCGAAGAAGTCGAGCAGCTCGCCGGTCGCGAGGTCCTGCATCAGCGCGTTGATCGTGAAGTCGCGGCGGGCCGCGGCCTCGCGCGGCGCCATCTGCCGGGTCGAACAGGACCTCGAAGCCGCGGTGCCCGATCCCGATCTTGGAGTCGCGCCGCGGGATCGAGACGTCGTAGGTCGAGCCCGACGGCAGGGTCCACTTGACGATCCCGAACGAGCGCCCGACCAGGTCGACCTTCCCGGCGACGGCCAGCCGCTGCGCCAGTTCGTCGAGCGACACGCCGTAGACCTCGACGTCGACGTCCTTCGAGTCGAGCCCCAGCAGCCGGTCGCGCAGGTAGCCGCCTACCACGAAGGCGCGTCCGAGCCCCGGCGTCGCCGCCAGGGCCGCCGCGAGGTCTTCGGGCAGCGGGATCCGCGTCATCCCGCGGAGTCTAGCGCGCTCAGCGGCGCGCCGGCTCCGCCTTCGGCACGCGCGCGGTCGTCTCGTTGCCGGCAGCGTCGATGACCGTCACGAGCAGCGCGCGCCCGTCTGCCGGCGCATCGACCGCCCCCTCGAAGGTCTCGACGTCGCCGTCGACGACGCCGTCCGCGGCGCCGAGCATCCGCTCCTCGCCCGGCGCGGCGGCGACCTCGCAGCCGGCCAGCCGGCCGCCCGGATCGCGCGCGGCGATCCGCAGCCCGAGCTGCCCGCCCGGCAGCGGCGTCGTCTCGACCGCGTCGACGACGGGTGCGGTGTGGTCGATCCGCACCGCGTCGGACGCCATCTCACCCGTCAGCTCCGCACCGACGACGTTGTCCGGCGCGTCGCTGGCGGTGACGCGGAAGCGGTAGATCCCGTCGGCCAGGCGGCGCGCGTCGAAGCTGAAGAAGGCCTGCTCGAGGCCCTCGGCCAGCACGGCCCACGGGCCGCACGGCGCGGTCCCCTCGGCGCAGTACTCCAGCCGGTAGGTCAGCGCGTCCTCGTCCGGGTCCTTGGCCTGCCAGGTCACGGTGAGCGCCTCGGACTCCCAGGCCTTCTTGCTGCGCGGCGCGCCGCCGCCCTCGCCCAGCACGCGCTGCGCGTCGGCGCCGCGCGGCGGCGGGACGACCGGCGCGTCCCCGGCGGCGACCGCCGACGGCGGCATCGCGCGCAGCGCGACCCCCTGCGGCAGCACGTCGACGGCGTCGACGCGCGGGGCGCGGTTGGCCGCCTGGTAGCGCGCTTCGACCCGCGTCGCGAGCGGCGCGGCCGGGCCCGTCGCGGGCGCTCCCGCCGCGGCCTCGAGCCGCACCTGCAGGAAGCGCGCGTCGGGCACTCCGGCTGCCACGCCGGCCGCGCCGGGCGCCCCCGCAGCCCCTTTCACCTCGGTCCACTCGCTCCAGCCCGGGCCCGGCTCGGCGGTGTTGCCCGAGCGCGCGAGGACCCGCACCGGTGCGTCCCCCGCGACGACCGCGATCCGCCCGAAGCGGGCGCTGCGCCGCGCATCGAGCACGTCCGAAGTCCAGCGCGCGGTCGCCGCGCGCCCGGGGCCGTAGAGCACCACGGCGGCCGGGTTGCTCGCCGCCGCCAGGACCCGCTCGCCGTCGCCGTCGAGCGCGGTCACCGCGCCGTTCTCCGGGAGTTCGGCCCACCACCCTTCGCCGCCCGCGCCGTCGAACCACCAGATCCGCGCCGGGCCGGCGGTGCCCATCAGCACGCCCCCTGGGGGCCGCGCGAGCAGCGCCAGCGGCGTCTCCTTGCCGTCGCTCCAGAGCGGGCGCGGCGCGCGCCCCGCCGCGATCAGCACCAGCTCGCCGCCTCCCGCCGGGACTTCCGGCGCACGCGGAGCGTCGCCCGCGGCGGCTCCTTCGGCTTGGCGCCTTCCTCCTCGGCCGCCGCGCGCGCGCGCACGGTGATCGTCGTCGCGGGGGCTTCGCCCCCTTCGCTCTTGCGCGCGCGCTCGCCCGTGCCGCCCGCCTCGGCGCGGCCGGTCGGGCCGGCGAAGGCGGCCCACAGCCGGCCGTCGGGGCCCGCCGCGATCGCTGCGACCTCGGGCCGGTCGGAGTCCCAGACGACGAAGCCTCCCCCCTTCCCGTCGAGCCGCACCAGCAGGCCGGAGCCCGCGGTCCCGGCGTAGAGCGTGCCGTCCGGTGCCAGCGCCAGGCGCCGCACGTGCGGCTCGCGCGTCTCCCACAAGGTCGTCACCTGGCGTGTACCCGGCGCGATCCGCAGCACGCGCCCCGGCATCCCGGTGGCGACCGCGAGATCGCCTCCCGGCAGCACGGCGAGGTCCCACAGGTAGGCCGCGTCGGGGCGCGCCAGTTCCTCGAACGCCCCCTTGGCGCGATCGAAGCGGTAGACCGCGCCCTTCGGCCCGGTCGTCAGGTAGATCTCGCCCTTCGCGCCGCGCGCCAGCGCGAAGACGTCGGGGTCGGCCGGCAGCCCCGGCAGCCGCTGCGGGTCGGTTCCCGCCGCCAGCCGCCACAGCCCCATCGACTCGCCCGAGCCGGCCAGCGCCTCGCCCCCCACGAGCAGCGCGTCCCACAGCACCGGCGCCTCGGGGCGGCCCAGCGTCGTCGCGGCCGGGCCGGCCACCAGCGCCCCGCCCGGCTCGAGCGCCATCCCTTCGAAGGTCCCGCCGCGCAGCGTCTTCCCCTCGCGCACCCAGACCTCGGTCTCGACCGCCTGCACCGCGGTCCCCGCCAGCGCGATCGCCGCAGCGATCAGCACGCCCTTCCCGGTCCCGGACAGCCTCATCGCGTCGACTCCTGCACCAGCACCTCGATCGAAACCCGCGCCACGCCCGTCACCCCGCGCTCGAGCGCCAGGCCCGCGCGGGCGACGGTCACGCCGCGCACCCGTCCGGCGTCGCCGGCCGCGGGCCGCGCGCGCAGCAGCATCTGCGCCGTCCCCGGCAGCGCCGGGTACTCGCGTCCGTTCGCGACCAGCCCCTCCGCCGGCAGCGCCAGCGCGATCTCCAGCGCGTCGTCGGCCGGGCTGGACTCGAAGGTCGCGAGGTAGTCGGCGGCGTCCTTGGCGGTCCGGCGCCGGGCCTCGGCCACCCCGCCCAGCTCGCCCGCCAGCACGCGCGGCGAGCCGGCCAGCAGGACGTAGCGCCCCGGCAGCGCCGTCTCGGGGACGACCAGCGCGAGCGTCTCGCGCCGCTGCGAGCCGCGCGGTCCGTCCAGGTCGAGCGCGACCCGCAGCGTCTCGCCCGGCCGCGCGACCAGCCGGTCGGGCAGCGCGCGCGTCAGCTTGTAGACCCCTTCGGGGTCGACGCTGCTCACCGCCAGCTCGATCCCGGTCACCGCCGGCAGCGCCATCGGCGGCCGCATCAGCGCCGCCAGCCGCCGCCCCAGCTCGCCGCCGATCGCCTGCTCGTCGCCGGACAGCACGCCGGGCCCGACCGCCTCGAACGGCAGCCGCCGCCCGTCGGCCAGCGCGATCGTCCCGCGCGCGCGGAGCACCTCGAGCCGCTCGCGCCCCAACTCCTGGCCGAGCGAGATCCGCAGCGCCAGGTCGACCAGTTGCGGCGCGATCAGCGGGTCCTTCACCACGCGGAACGAGCGCGTCACCGCGGTCTCGTCGGAGCGCCGGATCGCCAGCGTGACCGGCAGCCCGGCCGGCACCGGCCCGATCACGCCCGACACCGCGGTCAGCCGGTCCTGCGTCATCGTCCCGGCCGGGACCCCGACGTTGGAGATCTTGAACGAGCTGAGCAGCGAGGGGACGGTCCAGGCGATCTCGGCCGGCGCGAACGGAATCTCGGCGCGGCCCGTGCCCAGGAAGGGATGGCCGAAGGCCAGGATCTTCTCGCCGTCGCGCCAGGTCACGGTCCCGGTCGCGGCGAGCTGCACGTCGCCCCAGACCAGGAGGCCAGCCACCGCGTCCCCCGGCTCGAGCGCGGGCGGCCCCGTTTTCGCGTCGCGCGGCGCCGGCGCGCCGGCCGGCACGACCTGCACCGGGCGCGCCAGCCCCAAAGAGCGCAGCAGCCCGTCGCTGCCGTCGAAGAGCGCGGGGTCGAGCCCGCGCGCGGCCAGCGCCAGCGGCACCGGCTCCAGGCCCGATGCGCGCGCGGCGGCGCCGGCGCTCCACGGCGCGAGCCCGGCGGGGAAGCGCTCGAGCGCCAGCATCGTCTCGATCGGCGTGATCCCGCAGAGCGGCTCCTTGGAGAAGCCACCGATCGAGTAGGAGAGTGCGCCGACCAGCTTCCCGTCCACCGTGACGGGGCTGCCCGACATGCCGGCCGCGACGCCGGTCCAGGTCCCCAGCTCGCCGCGCAGCCGGCAAAGGATCATGTCGACGCCCGGTCCGATCCCGTCGTCGAGCACGCCGAGCAGTTCGACCTCGATCGTGTCGCGCTGCGTGCCGCGCAGCACGGTCGAGAGCGTGCCGATCATCCCGGGGCGGACCTCGGCCAGGGGGAGCGTCGGCGGGGGCGCGGCGGGCGCAGCGGGCGCGGCGGCGAGGGCCGCGAGCAGGACCGCCGCGGCCGCGGCGCGGCGCGCGGCGGGGCGGCGGGTCGAGAGGGTCCGGGACGGGGTCGGGCGCACGCCGGGCCTCCTGGTTGGGGCAAAGGACGGCGAGTATACGGGCGCCCCTCCGCACGCGCCGTCCGGCCCGCCCTTCCGCCAACCCGGCCGGAACCGCCCCGGTTCCCACTGTCCCATCCCGGGGCGCCGGACCGTCCCGGCACGGCCCGAACGCCGCGGTGCCGGCGCGGTTTCGCGTTGACTCGGCCCGCGCCGGAACCAAGCGTTGACCCCAGAGGGGCCGTCATCGAGGGAGGAAGGTGATGAGAAGCCAGCCGGGTGCACGCGTAGCGCTGTTGCTCGTCGCGGCCTTCGCCGCGGGTTCGGGAGCGACCCTGGCCCTGCCCTCCGCCGCGCCGGCGGTCTCCCCGCCGGCCTCCCCGCAGGTCGCCCCGGCCGCGCTCGCGCTCTGGCTCGCGGCCGGCGCCGCGCTGGCCGGCGAGCTGGCGCTCGACGCCGTGCGCGCACCGGCCGTCGCCGCGCCGGGCCCGATCGACGGCGGCGAGCGGGTCACCGACCCGGCGCCGATCCCGGAGTGGTGGACCGGCGGCGACGATCCCTCGGGGCCCTGGCCCGTCGCCTGACCCGCACGCCGTCGCGAACTGAGACGGTCGCCCGCTGCTAGACTGCGCGCACGGGATCCCCGTGCGCGATCACGACCAGGCGCGGCGTTACGAGCTCCTCGAGCCGATCGGCGAAGGCGGCTTCGCCGAGGTGCGACGGGCGCGCGACCGCGTCACCGGGGCCGCCGTCGTCGTCAAGCGCGCGCGCGCGCCCGGGGCCGAGGCCGACGCCCGCTTCGCCGCCGAGTTTGCGCTGGTCGCGCCGCTGGCCCACCCCGGCATCGCCCGCGCCCTGGACTACCTCCCCGCCGGCGGCGACGAGCCCGCCGCGCTGGTCTTCGAGGCGGTCGACGGCGGCTCGTCGGCCGAGCGCTGCCGCGAGGCCTCGGCCGCGACCCTCTTCGGCTGGGCGGCCTGCCTGGCCGAGACGCTGTCGTTCCTGCACCAGGCGGGGCTGGTCCACGGCGACCTCAAGCCGGAGAACGTCGTCGTCTCGCGCGAGGGGCGCCCGCAGTTGATCGACTTCGGCCTCGCCGGCCGGCCCGGGGCGCACGCCGGCGGATCCGTCGCGTACGCCGCGCCCGAAACCCTGGCGCGCGGCCACGCCGACGCGCGCTCCGACCTGTACGCGCTGGGCGCGACGCTCTTCGCGTGGCTCTTCGCCCGGCCGCCCCACGGCACGACGCTCGAGGCCCGGCTGGCCGCGCTGCCGCGCCGGCCCGCGCTGCCGGCCAGCCCGCCGCTGCCGCGGCCGGCCCGCGAGTTGCTGCGCGAACTGCTCGCGCCGGACCCGGACGACCGGCCCGCCACCGCCCGGGCCGTGGTCGAGCGGCTGGCCGCCGCGGGGTTCCCGCTCCCCTTCCCCGAACTGGCCGATCCGCGCGCGCGCGCCGGCGCGCTGCCGCTGGTCGCGCGCGAGGCGGCGCTGGCTGCGCTCGCCCCGGCGTACGGGCCCGCGAGTCACGGTTTCTTCGCGCTGGTCGGGCCGCGCGGCGCGGGGCACAGCCGGCTGGTCGGCGAGGTCGCGCAGCGCGCGCGGCTGGCCGGCCGGCGCGTGATCGCGGGGAGCGCCGCCGAGGCGGTCCTGGCGCTCGGCAGCGCCTCGCCCGCGGTCGGGCTCGCGGCGCTCGCGGAGGACGGCCCGGTGACGCTGGTCGTCGACGACGCGCGGCGGCTCGACGGCGCGCTGCGCGCGGCGCTCGAGGAGCTGCCGCAGCGGCTGGCGCGGGTGCCCGGCGTGGCCGTCGTCGTCGCCGGCGGCGACGCGGACGATCCGCAGGGACTTCCGGCCGGCTGGAGCGGCATCGCGCTGCCGCCGCTCGACGGTCCCGCCGCGGCGCGGGTCGCGGACGCGCTGCTGGCCGGGCCGCCGGTCTCGGCCACGCTGGCGGAGCGGCTGACGCGCGTGGCGGGCGGGCGGCCGGGGCCGCTCGTCGCGCTGCTGGCCCGCGCGGTCGAGGCGCGGCTGGCGGTGCCGGGCGCCGCCGGCTGGGACAAGGGGCGGCTCGAGTCGGCCGCGCTCGGCGAGCTGCTGCCCGACGACGACGCCGGCGAGACGCTCGCCGGGCTGAGCGCGGCGGAATGCGCGCTGCTGGCGGCGCTCGCCGCGCGGGGCGAGCCGTCGCCGCTGGGAACGCTCGCGCTGGGCGCCGGGCTGACCGCCGCCGCCGCCGCCGGCGCGGCGCGCGCGCTGGTCGCGCGGCACCTGGCGCGGCGCGAGGCGAGCGGCGCGCTGGCCCCGGCTCCGGGCGCGGAGCGCGCGGCAGGCGCGCTCGAGCCGCAACTGCGCGCCGCGGTCCACGCGCGCCTGTTCGCGCGCCGGGCCGCCGAGCGCCTCCCGCCCGGCGCCGAGCCGCTGGCGCGGGCCGCGCGCCTGGCCGAGCTGGCGCGTCACGCGGCCGGCGCGGGCCGGCTGGCGCGCGCGGGACCCCTGGCCCGCTCGGCGGTGCGGGCCGCGCTGGCCGCGGGACGGCCCGAGCTGGCCCGCGCGGTGCTGGCCGCGCTGCCGCGCGCCCCACGCGCGGGGCCGGCCCGCGGGGCGTTCGGCGAGGCCGGTGGAGATGCCGAACTCGCCGCCGGGAGACCGGAGTCGGCCGCGGAGCACTACGCGGACGCGGTCGAGGCCTTCCTGGCCGCGGGCCGCGGCCCGTCGGCGGCGCTCGCCCGCGCGCGGCTGGGCCGCGCGCTCGGCGACCTGGGCGGGGGCGGCGGCCGCGCGGCGGAGCGGGCCCGCGATGCGTTCGAGCGGGCGCGCCGCGAGGCGGCGCTGCCGCGCGTCGCGGCGCTGGTCCGGATCGAGGAGGGGATCTTCCTCGCGCGCCAGGGCGACTACCGCGCCGCGCTGGAGGCGCTGGACGAGGCGGTGCGGCTGGCGCCGCGCGGCGGCGAAGCCGAGGCCCGCGCGCGCGCCGCGCGCGGCCGCTGCCTGGTGCTGGCGGAGCGGGTGCGCGAGGGCGAGGCGGAGCTGGACCGCGCGCTGCCGGTCGCGCGCGCCGCGGGCGACCAGGCGGTGATCGCGGCGATCCTGTCGGCGCGCGTGCAGGCCGCGTTGCGCGACGGCCGCCCGCGGCAGGTGCTCGACCTGGCGCCGGAACTGCGGCGCCTGCTGCTGGCGCGCGGCGACCCCGACGCGCTGGCGCTGCTCTTCGCGACCGTCTCGGACGCGGCCCGCGCGCTGGGCCAGCTCGACCAGGCGCTGGCGGCGGCGCGCACCGCGCTGCGCTGGCGCGAGGTCCACGGCCACCGCCGCTGGCTCGGCGCGGCGTACCAGCGGCTGGCCGCGATCCTCTTCCTGCTCGGCGACCTCGACGGGACCGCGCGCGCGCTGCGGGGCGCGCTGGCGCGGGCCCTCACCGACGGGGCGCCGGCCGACCGGGTCGCCGCGCTGGCGCTGTCGGCGCGCCTGGCCGCGGTGCGTGGCGACGCGGTCCGCGCCGCGCGCGCCGCCCGGCGCGCCGAGGAGGCCGCGCGCGCCGCCGCCGAGCCGCGGCTGGAGCTGGACGCCGCGATCGCGACGGCCTGGGCCGCGCGGGCGCGGCGCGACGACGACGCCGCGGCCGAAGCGCTGCGCGAACCGGTCGAGCGCTTCCGCCGGGAGGCTGCGGACCCGCCCGCCCTGGCCGAGGCGCTGGCGCTGCGCGCGGGCGCGACCGCGGCGGCCGAGCCGGTGACGGCGGCGCGCCTGGCGCGCCGGGCCCTGGCACTGGCCGAGCGGCGCGGCGACTTCGAGGCCGCGCAGTTGGCGCTCGATGCGCTCGAGCGCGCGCTCGCCGCGGGCGGCGACGACGAGGCGGCCGCGCGGGCGCGCGGCTGGGCCCGCGCGCGGCTGGCCGAGGCCGCGGCGGCGCTCGGCTCGGCCGCCGAGGAGCGCCGCTTTCTCGAGCGCCCCGACCGGCAGCGCCGGATGGAAGGGGCCGGCCCCAGCGACCGCCGCCGGCTCGAAACGCTCTACGAGCTGGTCGCCGAGCTGAACAGCCGGCGCGATCCGGGCGAGGTGCTCGAGACGCTGCTCGACCGCGCGCTGGCCGTGCTGGGCGCCGAGCGCGGCGCGGTCGTGCTGCTGCGCGACGGCCAGCTCGAGGTCGCCTCGTCGCGGCAGATCGAGCGCGAGACGAAGGACGACGCGCTGCGCCTCTCGCGCACGGTGCTGGCGCGCGCGCGCGGCGGCGAGTCGCTGCTGGTTCCCGATGCAGCCCACGACCCGCGCCTGGCCGGCGCGACCTCGGTCCGGCTGTTCGCGATCCGCGCCGTGCTCTGCGTCCCGCTGCGCCACAAGGAGGCGACGGCCGGCGCGCTCTACCTGGACACCCGCGATCCGGCCCGGCAGTTCGATCGCCACGACCTCGAGTTCCTCGAGGCGCTGGCGCACCACGCCGCGCTGGCGCTGGAGAACGCCCGCGCCTTCGCGCGCCTGGCGCGCGAGAACGAGCGGCTGCGGGCCGACCTGGCGCGCGAGGTCGGGATCGGCGCGATGGCCGGCAAGAGCGCGCAGCTTTCGCGCCTCGTCGCGGCGATCGAGGCCGCCGCGCCGACCAGCCTGCCGGTGCTGGTGTCCGGCGAGTCGGGGAGCGGCAAGGAGCTGGTCGCGCGCGCCCTGCACGCTCGGGGGCCGCGGGCCGAGGGGCCGTTCGTCGCGGTCAACTGCGCCGCCGTGCCGGAGACGATCCTCGAGGCGACGCTCTTCGGCCACGCGCGCGGCGCCTTCACCGGCGCCGATCGCGCCCGCCCGGGGCTGCTGGTGCAGGCCGCCGGCGGGACGCTCTTCCTGGACGAGATCGGCGACATGCCGCCGGCGATGCAGGCCAAGCTGCTGCGCGCGCTCGAGGAGCGCGCGGTCCGCCCGGTCGGCGCGGCGGCCGAGGTCCCGCTCGACTTCCGCCTGGTGGCCGCGACGCACCGCGACCTGGGGGCGGAGGTGAAGGCCGGCCGCTTCCGCGCCGACCTGCTGTTCCGGATCGACGTGCTGCGGCTCGCCGTCCCGCCGCTGCGCGAGCGGATCGAGGACCTGCCGCTGCTGGCGCGGCGCCTGCTCGAGCGGCTCGCGCCGGCCGGCGCGGCGCCGCTCGCGATCTCGGACGGGCTGCTGGCGCGGCTCGCGGCCTGGGACTGGCCGGGCAACGTGCGCGAGCTGGAGAACGTGCTGGCCCGGCTCTCGCTGCACGCGCGGCGCGGCGTGCTCGACGAGGACGCCTTGGCCTGCGACGCGGAGCTGGCGCGGCAGTTCGGGGTGGCCCCCGCCCCCGACGGAGCGCCGGCCTCGC
Source organism: uncultured Acidobacteriota bacterium (assembly GCA_963702545.1). Taxonomy (GTDB): domain Bacteria; phylum Acidobacteriota; class Polarisedimenticolia; order J045; family J045; genus JALOKP01. The sequence goes on from CAVPDB010000018.1 coordinate 40,090, forward strand.
TCGACCGCGCCGAGCGCGACGCGATCCGGCGCGCGCTCGAGATCACGCGCGGCAACCGCGAGCGGGCGGCCCGCCTGCTGGGGATCGGGCGGGCGACGATCTTCCGCAAGATCCGCCAGCTCGGGCTCGAGGGGACGGGACGGGAGGGGGGCGAACCGCCGCCGGGCGTCTCGCCCTGAGACGGTTCGACGCCCCGGCGCCGTCGACTTCTCCGGCTCAACTCAATGGAAGGAATGGGGTTGCCGGATCGGACGAGAGCCGGCACGCGCGTTGCTTTCCTCTACCGCACCTCCCGGTCGCGGAACGGGAAACGAAAGGCTCGGACCGCTGCCGACCCCACATGGCCCTCCGGGGCCAAAGCGCTCGCCGGTCTCCGTCCGGTCCGACAGGGCTCGACGCACCCAGAGAGGCCGGCGAAACCCCGCCGCGGGGCGGGCCGTGCGATCCGCCCACACCCTGTGCCGGACGCACGGCCGCCCCGCCCTTTTTCTCTCAGGCGTGCGCCGCGTCCCAGCCCATCACCAGCGCCGCGTCGAAGCCCGGCTCGAAACCGCGCGCCAGGGTCACGGCGAACGCGGCGCGCTCGGCCGCACCGCGCCCCGGCCGCAGCGCGCCGGCCAGGAACAGGGCCCCGGCGGCCAGCGCCGCCAGCAGGCTTGGCCGGGCCAGGTAGATCGCGTTGGCCTCGGGCACGAAGCTCGCGCCGCGGGCCTCGGCCGCCTCGAGCGCGGCGCGCACCGGAGTCGCCAGGGCGCGCGTCCCGGCCAGCCAATCCGCAAAGCGCCCGCGCTCGCCCGGTCCGAAGACGACCGGGAAGAGGTCGGCCAGCCAGCGGGCCCGCCCGGCGCGCGTCGCGCGCGGGTCGATCCCGGCGCCGCGCGCCATCGCGTCGATCAGCCCGTGGACGAAGAGCGGGACGTCGAGGCCGGGAGCCGCCGGCTCCTCGCGCGCCCAGCGGCGCACGACGCGCGCGAAGGCCGGCCCGCGCGCGCCGGGAGCCGCCCGCCGGCGCGCGAAGGTCGCGCCGTCGGCGCGGCGCCACGCCGACGCCGCACGGGGGCCCTCATCGAGGTCGTGGAAGATCCGGACCAGCGCCTCCCCCTCGATCCCGTGGCGCGCGAGAGCGCGCGGCAGGTGCGGCGCCGCGAGGTGCGCCTCGCCGAAGACGACGACGACCGTCCCGCGCGGCCCAAGCGCAGCAGCCAGCGCGGCGATCCGATCGGCCGCGACGCGGTCGCGGCGCGCCAGGCTCTCGACGCCTCCGCGCGGCGGCAGGTCGAGCCCGAGCGCCGGCACGCCGCCCCGCCGCGCCTGGCGCAGCAGCCGCGCCGACGCCGCCCACGGGTAGCCCCATTCGACCTCGTGGCGGATCAGGCGGCGCAGTTCGGCTTCGTCGATTTGCCGCGCGAGGAAGCGGTCGAGCGCCGCCTGGTCGCGGGCGTGGACCATCTCGAGGCCGAGCGCCAGCGGCCGCCCCGGCAGGCGGGAGAGCAGCGCCTCGGCCGATGCCAGCGCGGACGGGAGCGCATGGAACTCGCCGAGCAGCACGACGCGGGCGCGGCGAACCGCGGCCAGCACGCGCCCCGCGCGCTCCGGCGCGAAGGGCAGCTGCCGGGTCTCGCGGTGGAAGCGGCGGACGTAGGGGGAGCCCGCGACCGGATCGAGGTCGAGGGGCAGGTCGGGGGCGCTCAGCGCGGGTTGTCCTTGCGCGCGTCGTCGGCAGAACCGTTGGCGGAGTCGCCCGCAGACCCGTCCTTCATCGAGGAGCGGAAGTTCTTGATCCCCTCCCCGAGGCCGCGGCCAAGATCCGGCAGCTTCCGCACGCCGAAGAGCAGGATCACGATCCCCAGGATGAGCAGCAGCTCGGTGACGCCGAGGTTCTGGAAGAAGGCCAGCGGGACGCCCATGGAGGATCTCCTCCTGGCTATTATGGCGGATCCGGCCGGGGCGCGCCTGTGCGGCCTCAGCGGGGCGGCCGGACCCGCCGCTCGTTCCCGATCCGCTGGGTGACCGCCTCGGCGTCGAGCTTCTCGAGCAGCGGGATCGCGTACTTCCGGCTGACCCCGAACAGCTCCTTGAAGGTCGCGACGTCGATCGTCGCCCGCCCGGCCGCGGCCTCCTCGCGCAGCCGCCGGACCATCGCCTCCCAGGCCGCGCCGGCCAGCCAGAGGTCGTCCTTCAGCTTGATCGCCTCGCCGCGGCGGGCCGCGAAGGCCAGCAGCTGCCGCGCCGCGGCCCCGCCCCCCAGCCGGTCGAGCAGGTCCGCCTCCGGCAGCGCCTCGTACCCCGCCGCCTCCAGCGCGCCGCGCACCGCCGCCAGCCGCGCGGCCTGTTCCCCCTCCGGCACCGCCTGGTGGGACGCCAGCCGGACCGCGTCGGGCCGCGCGACGATCGCCCCGCGCGCCTCGAGCCGCGCCAGCAGGCCTCGGAACTGCTCGGCGCTCCACGCCGGCGCGACCGCGCCGCGCAGCCGCTCGGGGGCCGGGCCCTCTTCCAGCGGCCGCTCGGCGTGGGCCCGGGCCAGCTCCTCGCCGATCCGCGCGAACAGCGCCTCGCGCGCCGGGACCGAGATCACGCGGTCCCCCTCCAGCAGCAGCACTCGGGCCGCGGGCGCCGCGGCCTGCTCCAGCGCGCCCGCGGCCGCGCGCGCCGCCTCGCGCGTCAGCCCCAGCCGCACCGCGCGCTCGCCCAGGTCGACCCCTTCCGTCCCCGCGTCGTGCGCCGCGCGCGCCAGCCGCTCGGCCGGGCCCGCGTGGGCCAGCTCCTCGGTGCGCGGGGGCCAGGCCGGGTCGTCGCGCCGCCAGCGCGGCGGGTCGAGATCGACCACGATCCCGCCGCCGAGCGTCGTCACCGGGCTGTAGCGGCGCAGGATGAAGCGGTCGCCCGGCAGCGCGGCCAGCGGCGCCTCGAGCCGGATCTGCGCCGCCCCGCGCGCGCCCGGCGGCAGCGGGCGCTCGCCCGGCAGGCGCAGCCGCCCCAGCAGCTCGGCGGTGCCGTGGTGGACCCGCACGCGCTGCTCGTCCTCCAGCGGCGCGGGGGCGTCGGGGGTGACCTCGAGCAGCGCGTCGAAGACCAGCGTCGTCGGGCCGAGGCCGGGCGGGGCCAGCACCATCCCGCGCGTCAGCCGCTCGCGGTCGACCCCCTGCAGGTTGACCGCGACGCGCCGCTGCGGGCCGGCCTCGTCGACCGCCGCGCCGTGGACCTGCAGCCCGCGGATCTTCCCGGCCGGCCCGCCGGGACGGCCTCGAGCGCGTCGCCGACGCGCAGCGCGCCCCCCTGCAGCGTGCCGGTGACGATCGTCCCGAAGCCGCGCGCGGCGAAGACGCGGTCGACCGGGAGCCGCGGCCACGGCCCCTCGGCCCGCGCCGGCAGCCGCGCCGCGACCGCCGCGAGCGCCGCGCGCAGCGCGTCGAGTCCGGCACCGGTGACGCCGCTCACGGTGACCACCGGGGCCCCCTCGAGGAAGCTCCCCGCGACCAGCTCGTGGACCTCCTCGGCGACCAGCTCGACCATCCCCTCGTCGACCAGGTCGGCGCGCGTGATCGCGACCAGCCCGGCCGGGATCCCGAGCAGCCGGCAGATCGCGAGGTGCTCGCGGGTCTGCGGCATGACCGCCTCGTCGGCGGCGACGACCAGCAGCACCAGGTCGATCCCGGTCGCGCCGGCCAGCATGTTGCGGACGAAGCGCTCGTGCCCCGGCACGTCGACGAACGAGCCGACGAGGTCGCCGATGCGGGCCGGCGCGAACCCCAGGTCGATCGTGATCCCGCGCTCCTTCTCTTCCGGAAGCCGGTCCGGGTCGATCCCGGTCAGCGCGCGGACCAGCGTCGACTTGCCGTGGTCGATGTGGCCGGCGGTGCCGACGACGACGTGCCGGAGCGGGGCGGGGTCGGACACGGCGCCGGGTCAGTGGTGCGTCGGCCCGCCCGGACGGCGCACGCCGCGCCAGGCCGCGCGCGGCTCGGGACGGACCTCGGGCGGCGGGAAGGCGGAGGCAGCGGCCGTGGCCGTGGCCGCGACCTCGCGGACCAGCCGCACGACCTCCGCGACGCGGAACGGCTTGGCGATCACGGGGCGCGGCGGCGGCCCTTCCAGTTCGGCCGAGAGCAGATCGCCGGTGCTGAACAGCAGCCGGTCGGCAAGCTGGGGGGCGCGGCGGCGCAGTTGCGCGTAGAACTCGAGCCCCGACATCTGCGGCATCCGCAGGTCGGAGACGATCACGTCGGCCCCGCGCTCGAGCAGCCAGTCCAGCGCGGCCTCGGGATCGGCCATCGAGCGGGCCTCGGCCCCCGCCTCACGCAGCGTGGCGACCAGCACCGCCCCGACTTCGGGCTCGTCGTCGAGCACCAGCACCGACAGCCCGTCGAGCCGCGGCAGCGGCGGCGGCGGCGGCGGCCCGAGGACCGGGACCTCCTCGACCGGCGGCCGCAGCGCCGTCGGCGCCGGCGCGGCGGCGGCCGGCAGCGCGGGGAACGCTGCAGCGTGGCCCTCGGCCCGCGGCAGCGTCAGCACGAAGCGCGCGCCCCGCCCCGGCGCCGAATCGACGTCGAGCGTGCCGCCGTGCTCGGCGACCACGCCGCAAACCACCGCCAGCCCGAGCCCCGTCCCCTTCCCCTCGGGCTTGGTCGTGAAGAACGGGTCGAAGATCCGGTCGAGGTGCTCGGGCGCGATCCCGGGCCCGGTGTCCTCGACGACCAGCCGCGCGCCCTCCGGCGCGGGACCGATCTGGATCGCGATCTCGCGCCGCCCGGGGTGCCCCTCGAGCGCGTGCAGCGCGTTGGTCAGGAGATTGAGCAGCACCTGCAGGATCTCGTCGGCCGCGACCTCGACCGGCGGCGTCGCGGGATCGACCTGCAGCGCCGCCACGACCTGTTGGCCGCGCAGCGTCGCCGCCATCGTCGCCAGCGCACGGTCGGCGATCGACGCCAGTTCCACCGGCGTGCGGCGGGGACGTCCGGGCCGGGCCACGCCCATCAGTTCCGACACCAGCCGGTGGCAGCGCTGCGCTTCCTCTTCCACGATCGCGAGCCAGGTCGCGCGCTCGGCGGCGTCGGGATCGCGGCGCAGCAGTTGGGCGAAACCGATCACGGTGGTCAGCGGGTTGTTGATCTCGTGGGCCAGGGTCGAGGCCAGCTGGCCCGCCATGGCCAGGCGCTCGGCCCGCGCCAGAAGCGATTGCCGCGGGTGTTCCGGCTGCTCGGCGGGGCCGGCCGGCGCCTCGCCCGCGACGCGCGGCGCGGCGCGGCGCTGGCGCCGCCCGAGCGCGTCGAGCGCGCCTGCGAGCAGTTCCGTCGGCTCCGCCAGCGCCACCAGGTCGTCGATCGTGTAGGACCCTTCGGCCCGCGCCAGCACCAGGACCCCCGCGTCGCCGGTGGAGAGCGGCCAGACCAACTGCTCGCGCTGGCCGAGCGACCAGAGCAGGTCGTCGCGGGCGTCGAACCGCTCTTCGGCGAGCGAGAGGGCGACCGGCTCGCGGCGCAGCGGCCCCAGCGGGACCGGCGGGGCGGCGACCGCGTCCCAGCGCCCCTCGCGCCGCCGCAGCACGACCGCCAGGCGCGCGGCCGGGGGATCGCTCAGCGCGACCAGGTCGGCCGGGGGCTCGGCGGCCGCACACCACGCCGCGAGAACCTCCTCCCGGCCGTCGGCGGCGAAGAGCGCGAGCGCGAGGTCGGCAATCGACGAGGAACGAACCATGTCTCTCCGGCACGCGGCGGGTGCCGGAGGGATTCTAACCCCGACACGCCCCGAACCGGGGCGGGTCTCGACGGATTCGCGCGGGACGATGCGGTCGGACGCGGCTACGAGCGGCGCTTCGAGCCCTTGGACTTGGCGGTCGGGTCCGGCTTGGCGGTCTTGGCCGCCGACGGCCGCGGCCGGTTGAAGATCCGCCGCAGCCGCTGCTTGGCCTGGGTCTCGATCTGCCGCACGCGCTCGCGGCTGACCCCCATCTTCTCGCCGATCTCCTTGAGCGTCAGGATCGGGCAGCCCTCGAGGCCGAAGCGGTGCCGGATCACGACCTGCTCCTGGTCGGAGAGGAAGTGCAGGGCCTGCGCGACGAGGGTCGTCCCCTCGCGCTTGAGCAGGTTCTCCTCCGGGCTCTCGTCGTCGGGATCGGTCAGGAAGTCGGAGACCGGGGTCTTCTTGTCCCTCCCGACGGTGTCGTCGATCGAGGTCTCCCGGGAGTGCACCTGCAGCACCTGGTCGACCTTCTTGATCGAGACGTCCAGCCGCGCGCTGATCTCCTGGCGCTCGGGCGAGCGGCCGAGTTCCTTGCGCAGCGTGCGCTCGGTGTCGCGGACCTCGCGGACCTTCTTCATCTGGTAGGTCGGCACGCGGACCAGGTTGACCTGCTCGGCCAGCGCCTTGAGGATCGACTTGCGGATCCACCAGATCGCGTAGGTGATGAACTTCGTCCCCTTGGCGGGGTCGTAGCGGCGAGCCGCCTCGATCAGCCCGAGGTTCCCCTCGTTGAGCAGGTCCTCCAGCGGCAGGCCGAGGTTGCGGTACTCGCTGGCGACCTTGACCACGAACGAGAGGTTGGAGGCGACGAGGTTCTCGAAGGCCTCGGGATCGCCGGCCTGGACCCGTCGTGCGAGCTGCTGCTCCTGCTCCTTGGTGAGCAGCGGGTACTCGCGGATTTCGGTGAAGTACCGGGACAGCACGGTGCGATCGGACGAACCGCCGACGGACGCCCGCGCCCCGGGCTTGCGGGATGGGGAGACTGCACTCACGGGACTGGGCCCGCGATCAGAACTGCTCGCCACGTGATCTGCCCCGCCACGGTCCGGGTCTGCCGGACCGTTGACCAGATCGAGCACCCGTCTCCCCGTGGCGGAGGCTCCGCCTCACTGCCTGGCCGTACCCCCAGAGATCGCCGCTCCGGCGTCTGGCCCCGTACGGAAAGCACGTAAGGCGCTGGCAAGGGCGAATATGACGGCTGGGTGGCCGGGCGTCAACAGTCGATCCGTGACGCCCCTGAGACAACCGTGTTACCGCTCAGTTCGTCCACCGGTCGTCGTCGCGATCCCCGCGCACGACGCGGAAAGGCGGGCGCTGGCCGCCCCGGCCCTCGCTCCCCGGCCAGCCCCCGAATCCCAGCCCGCTGCCCCCCCGATCCGGCGCTTGAAGAGCCAGGCCAGGAGGGCCCCGACCGCGATCCCGCCGAGGTGCGCGAGGTGGGCCACCACGTCCCCGGCGCCGGGCGAGATGCTGCTGGCGACCGTGATCAGCGCGTAGACGACGACGAAGACCCAGGCGCTGATCGGGAACGGGATCGGGAAGACGAAGAGCTGCCGCTTGGGGAAGAAGACCGCGAAGGCCGCCGAGACCCCCAGCACCCCGGCCGAGGCCCCGATCACCGGCGCGCCCGACCCGCGCAGCAGCCCGACCGCCGAATAGAGCAGGCCGCCGCCGACCACGCAGGCGACGAAAAAGCGCAGAAAGCGCGGCGTGCCGAACATCCGCTCGACGTCCCCGCCGAACATCCAGAGGCCGAGCATGTTGAACAGCAGGTGCATGATTCCGCCGTGGAGCAGCGCGTAGGTCGCGAGCGTCCAGAGCGGGAAGGGCGGCTGCAGCAGCAGCGGCGGGATGAGCGCGAGCCAGCCCAGGATCCAGTCGGCCTTGAGGATCGACTGCAGCACGAACTGGATCCCGAACGCGACGCCGAGGATCCAGAGCAGGAGCTTCACGCCCGGCGTCACGGGCGGGAAGTTGAGCGTGACGGACGTGCCCTGCGGGCCGCGGTAATAGGACATGGCGCGGGAGTATACCCCTCTGGGCCGAACGGCTACGGACCGGGGGCGGGGTCGCGCTCGATCTCGATCCGGCCCTCGGCCCGCTTCACGTAGAGCCAGACGCCGCCCGCGGGGAAGGTCCCCTGCGCGTTGGCCGGCTGGCCGTCCGCGGTGCAGCCCGAGCGCCCGGTCAGCCCGCAGGCGAAGGTCTCCTTCTTCCCACCCGCCTCCAGTACCCAACGCCAGGCGCGCAGCCCGCGCCGGTTGGTGACCTCGGCCGTCAGGTGGTGCGGGCCGTCGCCGAGCAGCGGTGCGAGGTCGAACCACTCGGCGCGCAGTTGCGCCGGGGACGCGATCTCGCGCTCGTCGAGCAGCAGCCGGACCTCGTCGTCGGCCTCGGCGACCTTGACCCGCGCGACCAGCGGCGGCGGCGGAGTCTCCCCCAACTCGATCCGCAGCACCTCGCGGCGCGGAACGGTGCGGCGCGCGCCATCGACCTCGATCACCAGCGCGTGCGCGTCGAGCGACACGACCTGGCCGGAGAGCTCGCTGCCGTCGGCCAGCGCGACGCGGTCGCCGGCGGGGCGCGCGTCGTTCGCAGCGGTGGCGGTCGGTGCGGCAAGGACCGCCGTCGCCGCGAGGAGGGCGAGCTGCGCGGCGCGAAGCGGGGTCCGTTTGCGGGAGCGGGACATGGCGCGCCTCCGGTGCGCTCCGGCGCGGCCCGGCGGCGGTAGGCTGCGCGGACCGGCAGAGGAGGATCCATCATGGCAGCGACGGTCGATTCCGTCAGCGCGTGGCCGCCCGGCCTGCGCCGGCTCGGCGAGCGGCTCGCGCGGCGCGGCGCCCTGCGCGCGGAGCGCGTCGCGGTCGCGGTGGGCGGCTTCTGCGCCGGACCGCTCGGGCCCGGACCCGGCCTCCCCTCCGCGGTGCGGGCCGCGGCCGAGCGGGCGCTGCTGGGCGGCCGCCGCACCGTGCTGCTCGCCCGCGACCGGGCCTGGGCCGTCGGCGGGATCGCCGAGCCCTGTCCGGCGCTGGTCGCGGCCTGGGGCGAACCCGGCGCCGACCCGCACGCGCTGCTCGGGGCAGTCGAGGCCTGGGAAGAGGAGCTGGCCGGGTCGCTGCTCCCCGAGGCGCTGCGCGCCGACCCGCTGCTGGCCGTCGAGGCCGCGGCCCCCTCGCTGGCCGCGGCCACCGCCGACCTGCGCCGGATCGCGGCGGCGCCGCTGAACCTGCTGCTGCTGGGCCCGACCGGCGTCGGAAAGGAGGTCCTGGCCCGCGCGGTTCACGCCGCCTCGCGCCGGCGCGGGGCGTTCGTCGCCGAGAACTGCGCGGCGATCCCCGAGGCGCTGGTCGAGGCCGAGCTGTTCGGGGTGAAGCGCGGCGCCTACACCGGCGCGGTCGCGGACCGCGACGGGCGGATCGCGGAAGCGCAGCATGGGACGCTGTTCCTCGACGAGATCGGCGACCTGCCGCTGGCGGCGCAGTCCAAGCTGCTGCGCGCGCTGCAGGAGGGCGAGATCCGGCCGCTCGGCGCGACGCGCCCGGTCGCGGTCGACATCCGCGTGCTGGCAGCGACCCACCGCGACGTGCGCGCGCGGGCCGAGGCGGGGACCTTCCGCAGCGACCTCTTCTTCCGGCTCGCGGGAGCGGTGGTCGAGATCCCGCCGCTGGCCGCCCGGCGCGGCGACATCCCCTGCCTGGCGGCGACGCTCCTGGCGCGGCTGGCGCGCGAGGGGCTCGGCCCCGGGCGGCGGCTCGGCCGCGACGCGCTGCGCACGCTGGCCCAGCACGCCTGGGACGGCAACGTGCGCGAGCTGGACAACCTGCTGCGGCGCGCCGCGGCGCTGGCGACGGGACCCGAGATCGGTGCCGCGGACCTGCGACTGCCGCCCGGCCGTCCCGCCCCCGGGAACCTCGAGGCGGCCGCGATCCGCGACGCGCTCGGCCAGTCGCTGGGCGTCAAGGCCGACGCCGCGCGGCGGCTGGGCTGGAGCCGGCAGAAGCTCTACCGCCGGCTCGCGGCGCTGGGGCTGGACGACGCCCCGGACCTGGTGGAGGGCGCGTGGCGCGGGCCGATCCCGGGCTAGGCTGGGGCCGGGTCAGCCGCCGCCGCGCCGCCGCCACGCCGCCGCCCCGCCCCCGGCAGCGCCAGCGGGTGCGCTGCCGCGGCCTCGAGCGCGATCGCGATCAGCCGCTCGAGCAGCTCGCGGTAGGCGGCACGCCCGAGGCCTCCCACAGCCGCGGGTACATCGAGATCGGCGTGAAGCCGGGCAGGGTGTTCACCTCGTTGAGCACGACCTCGCCCGGTCTCGCGCGAGAGCAGGAAGTCGACGCGCGCCAGCCCCGCCAGGTCCAGCTCGCGGAAGGCCCGGACGGCGTGAGCGCGCAGGTTGTCCGCCAGGCCGGGGTCGAGCGGCGCGGGGACCAGCAGCCGCGAGCCGCGGTCGTTGTACTTCGCGTCGTAGTCGTAGAACTCCGCGCCGGGGACGATCTCGCCGACGACCGACGCCTCCGGCCGCCACAGCCCCAGCACCGCGACCTCGACCTCGCGCGCCGCCGGCACCGACTGCCTCGATCACGACCTTCGGGTCGACGGCGCGCGCCGCGGCGATCGCCGCCGGCAGTTCCGCCGCACCGCGCACCTTGGTGATCCCGACCGACGAGCCGGCGCGCGCCGGCTTGACGAAGACCGGCCAGCCCAGCGCCTCCGCGGCCGCCAGAACGCGCGGCGCATCGTCGGCCTCCGGCCCTTCGAAGACCGCGTCCCGCACGACCGGGATCCCGGCGCGCTCCAGCACGCGCCGCGTGCGGTCCTTGTCCATCGCCAGCGCCGAGCCCAGCACGCCGGCGCCGACGCACGGGATCCCCGCCAGCGCGAGCACCCCCTGCAGCGTCCCGTCCTCGCCGCCCGAGCCGTGCACGATCGGGAAGACCGCGTCGAGCGGCGGGGTCAGCGCACGGCCGGTCGCCTCCTCGCGCAGCGCGCGGTCGCCGCGGTGCGAGGGCCAGCGCACGACCGCTCCCGCGCCGCGCTCGAGGCCGCCGTCCAGCAGCTCTTCTCCGCCGACCCGCGGCCGCCCCTCGCGGTCGACGCCGACCAGCACGAGCTCGTTGCGCTCGCGGTCGAGGTTGTCGGAGATCCCGCGCGCCGAGACCAGCGACACCTCGTGCTCGACCGAGCGCCCGCCGAAGACCAGCGCCACGACCCGTCGGCTCATCGCGTCCCCTCCTCCGCGCCCGTCCAGCGCCCGCCGCAGCTCGTCCAGCGCGCGCTCGGTGGCGCGCAGCGTGAGGTGCAGCGCACCGTCCGGGCCCGCGATCGACCCGCTCGATCGTCGCCAGCCGGTCGGCCCGCGCCAGCAGGTCGCCGCGCTCGGCCGGCAGCGCGAGCGTCGCGTCAGCGTCTCGCGCCCCAGCAACCGGTCGGCGATCGGCCCGCACCAGGTCGTGCACCCCGTGGCCGGTGCGGGCCGAGACGACGTGCGCCTCCGGCCGGCGCTCGGCCAGCCAGTCGCGCTCCTCGGACCGACAGCCGATCGGCCTTGTTGAAAACCAGCAGGCGCGGCAGGTCGGCCGCCGCGGTCTCGCGCAGCACCGCCTCCGCGACCTCCATCTGCTCGAGCCCCGAGGGGTGCGAGGCGTCGACGACCAGCAGCAGCAGGTCGGCCTCGGCCGCCTCGTCGAAGGTGGTGCGGAACGAGGCGACGAGGTGGTGCGGCAGCTTGCGGATGAAGCCGACCGTGTCCTTGAGCAGGAACGCCCCGCGCTTGCCCAGCTCGACCTTGCGCACGGTCGGGTCGAGGGTCGCGAACAGCCGGTCCTCGACGAACACGCCGGCCGAGACGATCGCGTTGAACAGCGAGCTCTTGCCGACGTTGGTGTAGCCGACGAACGCCGCCTGCGGCGTCGCCGCCCGGCCGTGGCGCCGCACCTCGCGGGCCTTGCCGACCCGCGCGATGTCGCGGCGCAGGTGGTCGATCCGGTGGCGGATCATCCGGCGGTCCAGCTCGATCTGCTTCTCGCCCTCGCCCTTGGTCCCGCCCGGCCCGCCGCCGACCTGCCGCGAGAGGTGCGCCCAGCGGCCGGCCAGCCGCGGCAGCAGGTACTCGAGCTGGGCCATCTCGACCTGCGTGCGCGCCTCGCGGCTGCGCGCGCGCGCGGCGAAGATGTCGATGATCAGCCCGGCGCGGTCGACGACCGGCAGCTCGAGCACCTTCTCGAGGTTCTTGACCTGCGCCGGCGAGAGGTCCTCGTCGACGATCACCAGCGAGGCGCCGCTGCCGCGGGCCACGACGCCGACGTCGGCGGCCTGCCCCTTGCCCATCAGCGTCGCCGGCGACGGCGCGCGCAGCGGCAGGATCGCGCGGCCGGCCTCGCGGAAGCCGGCGGTGTCGGCCAGCGCGGCCAGCTCGTCGAGGTGCTCCTCGACCGTCGCCGACGGAGGACTTGCGGCCAGACCAGCCCGACCAGGTAGGCGCTGCCGCGATCGCCGGCGCCCGCGCCGGGGACGGGCCGCGGATCCGGAGCTCATGGACCGGGGACCCCTCGAGCCAGCCGGAGACCGCCGCCGCGCCGGGCACGCTGTCCGCCGAGTGGAGCACCTTGCCCTTGCCGCCGACGACGACGTGCCAGGGAAGCACCGACGACCTCGAACGCCTTCTCGAGCTTGCCGTCGCCATCGAAGACCAGCGCGCCGCCCATCCCGGCGCTGCGCGCCCAGCTGCACGAACTCCTCGCTGCGTCTGCCGCTTGCCGGTGCCGACGACCACGACCCGCAGCCCCTGCCGCGCGAAGCGGCCGGCCAGCTCGCGGACCGCGACCAGGTCCTCCTCGCAGGGTGCGCCGCACCAGCGGGCCACGAAGACGAGGTGCGTGGCCCCGCCGGCCGGCCCGCCAGCGCGATCGTCCTTGCCCGTCGACCGTGGTGAGCGACGATCGGCGGCTGCGCGGCGGCGGGCCCGGCCGCAGAGCAGCAGGCGGCCAGCGCGGTCAGGCCGCGGCCGCGGCCGCGGGCGAGGGCACGGGCGGGCGGGCCGCTCACAGGAACTGCCACGCCTTGGTGAAGAACCAGGCCGCGATCGCCAGCATCACCGCGCCGGTGATCTTCTTCAGCGTGACCATCCACGGCCCGGGCCGCGGCATCGAGGCGGCCAGCCCCGAGCTGACGCCGAGCAGCAGGAACAGCACGCCGAGCCCGAGGCTGAAGACCAGCATCGCAATCGTGCCGAAGACGACGCGCCCTTCGCGCGCGACCATCGCCGCCAGCGGGAAGACGATCGGCGCGGCGCAGGGCGCGGCGACGATCGCCGAGGTCGCGCCCATCAGCAGCGCGCCCAGGCGCCCCTCGCGCGGGCCGGCGCCCAGCCGCTGCAGCAGGAAGGTCGGCACCCGGATCTCGAACAGCCCGAACAGCGAGAGCCCGAACACGGCGAGCACCGCGGCGACGATCGCGTAGCCCCAGAAGCTCTGCGTCAGGCTGCCGAAAGTCCGGCCGGCCAGGATCGCCGCCAGACCCGAGCGCGGTGTAGACCATCGCCATCCCGAGGACGTAGAGCAGCGAGCGCCCGAGCACGCGGCGCCGGCGCGACTCCTGGCTGGCCCCGGCGGCGACGGCGGCCGACTCCGCGCCGCCCATGTACGCGACCACGATCGGGATCATCGGGTAGACGCACGGGGTCAGCGAGGTCAGGACGCCGGCGGCGAAGAAGATCAGCAGCGCGAACGGGTCGGAGGCGCCGCTCAGGCTCTGCGCCAGCTGGTCCGACAGGCCGCCGATGCAAGCTCTCGAACGCCTGCAGCACCCGCTACGCCCCCAGGATCCGGTCGAGCATCTTCATCCAGGCGTCGCGCGGCTGGTTGCCGACCGCCTGGTCGACGATCTGGCCGTCCTTGAAGAGCATCACGGTCGGGACCGACATCACGCGGAAGCGGACCGCGGTCTGGCGGGCGTTGTCGACGTCGACGCCGACGAACTTCACCTTCCCCGCGTAGTCCTTCGACAGCGACTCCAGCGTCGGGGAGAGCATCTTGCACGGGCCGCACCAGGTGGCCGAGAAGTCGACCAGGACCGGCGTCGGGGACTGCAGCACTTCCTTCTCGAAGCTGTCGTCGCTCACCTGCGGCAGGTTCGCCATGGGATCGTCGGCTCCTTTCGTTCGGGGATCGCTTGCGGACAACCTTGGGATGATACACCGCGCCCCGGGGCGCGGCCCGCCAGGCGCCCGGACGCCCGCCGTCCGCGGCCGTCTCGGTTGCCCCGCGCGCCGTCCGGGACCGACCTTCTCGGAGGAGCCGGGCGCGAGCCCCGTCTCGCTGGAGCGCCTGATGCCGGTTTCCCATTGCCCCCAGTGCGGCGCCGCGCGCGACGCCGAGACGACCGGATCCGCTGGCCCGCTGCAGCTCCTGCGGCGCGCTGCTGGCCGACGGCGCGGCGAGCGGCACGCTCGTCGCCCGCGCGCGGTTCGACTCCGCACGAGGCGCGCCTGAAGGTCGCGCGCGCCCTCGCGGCCCGCGGCCGGGCCTGGCTGCCCGGCGCGCCGGAGATGGTCCTCTTGCCGTTCGCGCCGACCGGCGACCCGCGGCAGCCGTTCCGCCCGCTGGCCGCGCTGCCGCCGCTGCTGGGCGGCGGCTGGCGCCCCGCCGGCGCCGATCTCTCCCGCGACCGCACGCCGGCGCCGCGGCCGGGGCGCTCGGCGCAGCGAGCCCGGACCGCGGGCCGTCGCCTCGCGCGCGATCCCGGCGCCGGCGCTGGTCGTGCACTACCCGCTCTACCGGGTGCCCGCTCGAACAGGGCGACTTCGCCTCGGCCGCCTGGTGCGACGGGGTCGACGGCCGCGTCGTGCTGCCGCCCGAGCTGGCCGGCCGCCGACGGCGCCCGCCGGCGAGCGGCGGCTCGGGCGCTGGGTCGCGCTGGCGGCGGGGATCGGCGCTGGCCGGGGGGCTGCTGCTGCCGTTCCCGGTGTCGGCCCTCGCGGTGTCGGTCGGCGGCGCGGTCCTCTGGTGGGCCGCCGGGCGCCGGTGAGCGATCCCGCCTCCTCCCCCGCCCTCTCCTGCCCCCGCTGCGGCGGCTCGCCCGACCCGGAGGGGGGGCCCGGGCTGCTCGCGCGCTGCGCCTCCTGCGGGGTGCTCGGCCGGATCGAAGGGGACGAGGCGCGCGGACAGGTCGTCGTGCCGGCCACGCTGGCCGCGGGCGACGCGCTGGACCGCCTGGCCGCGGCGCTCGCCGAGCGCGGGCTCGGGCGAGCTCGGCGGTCGAGCGGCACGAGCTGGTCTACGTCCCCTACTGGCGGATCGAGACGACGCTGGCCGGGCGCATCGAAGGGGAGCGCCGCGTCGTGGTCGAGGAGATCAAGCAGGACTTCGACGAGCAGGGGGCGCGCCGGCCGATCGTGCGCCGGCGCGAGGACGGGATCGAGACGGTCGTGAAGGAGGTCCAGGAGCTGCACGTCGCGCTGGTCTCGGCCTGCCCGCTGGAGGAGTTCGGACTGCCGGCGCTCGACCGGCAGCGCCAGATGGCCGGCGAGCTGGGTGTGCGGCGGCGGGCCGACCTGCTGGGGCCGCTCGTCGTCTTCACTCCGGCGCTGCGCGAGACGGCGACGGTGCTCGACCCGATCGTCGGCCGCGAGCGCGCGCAGGAGGAGGCCCGCGCGATCGTCGCGCGCCGCGCGGAGGGGCTGGCCGCGGGGCTGCTCCCCGGCGCGGAGGTCGACGTCGAGCGGCTGGGCGAGGAGGCGACGCTGCTCTTCTACCCGGTGCGGCTGACCTGGTTCCGCGTCGGCGGGCCGGCCCGGACAGGCCGCGTTCGACGCCGCGACCGGCGCGCTGGTCTCGCTGCGCACGGCCGAGCCGTTCGCGGCGGCCTGCACCGCCGCGCGCTCGGGCTGGCGGCGCTCGCGGCCGGATTCGTGGTCGGCAGCCTGCTGCGGCGTCGCGGCCTTCCCGCCGCCGATCCTGGACGGCGCCGGCATCGAGCGCCCGGATCGCGCTCGTCGCGCTGGCCGCTCGGGGCGGGCGCGTGGTGGCTTCTCGCGCGCGCTCGTGCGCCAGCTCGCCGCGGAGGCCCCGTGAGCGCGCCGCGCTTCCTCCCGCTGGCCTGTCCGCGCTGCTCGGACGACCTGGCCGGGCGCGCGGTGGACCGGGTCGCGTTCTGCCGGGCCTGCGGCCGCGCCTACCGGGTCGACGGCGGCGCGCTCGCCGACCTGCCGGCGCGGCGCGTGACGCTCGCGCCGCCGGGCGACGGGGCGCTGCTCGCGCTGCCGTTCTGGCTGCTCGGTCCGGTCGCGATCCCGGCCTTCCTGGGCGCGCGGCCGCTGACGCTGGCGCGGATCGCGACGCGTTCGCTGTCGGCGTGGCGGACCGCGGAGGGGCTCGACGCCGCCGTTCCCTTCGGGCGCGCGCGTGCCGCCCGGCTCGGCTCCGCAGGTCTGCCGGCTGGCGCGGCTCCCGGCACCCCCCGCCGGCGCGCCGCTCGGATACTGCTCGCGGTCCCGGCGCGCGTCGAGGGGGGCCGGTTCCTGCTCCCCGGCGATGCCGGCACGCTCTACCCCGACGACCTCCACGAGGGGCGCCTCCTCGCGCAGCTGTAGGGGCGGCCCCTACCGGCTTGCGGGCGCGCGCGCTACGCTGGCGCGCGTGAAGCCCCCCGACCGACAGGGAACCGTGCTGCACCTCGACCCGTTCAGCGGGGCCGCGGGGGACATGTTCCTCGGCCTGCTGGTGGACCTGGGTCTCGACCCCGCCGTGCTCGCCGCCCTCCCGGCGCGCCTCGGCCTGTCGGGGGTCGAGGTGCGGACCGAGCGCGCCGCCCGCGGGCCGCTCGACGCCGCGCGGGTGCGGGTCGTCGGTCCGCGGGCAGGAGGAAGCGCCGGCCGAGCCGGTCGACGACCTGCTCGACGGCGACGGCCCCCCGCACGATCACGCGGACCACGGCGATCACGATCACGACCACCGCCACGACCGGGCCGCCGCACCGCACCACGAGCCCGCGCACCACGGCGAGCCCCCGCGGCTGGACGAGCCCCACCACCACGACGGCCGCCGGCTCGCCGACATGCTCGCCGCGTTCGAGCGCGCCGCGCTGCCGCCGCGCGCGCTGGCACGCGCGCGCCGCGCCGCGGGCCTGCTCTACGCCGCCGAGGGGAAGGTGCACGGGGTCCCGGCCGAGGAGGTCCACCTGCACGAGGCCGGCGCCGACGACGCGCTGGTCGACATCGCCGGGACCTGCCTGGGGCTCGAGGAGCTGGGGATCGAGCGCGTCACCTGCTGCGCGCCGGTGCCGCTCGGCGGGGGCGCGATCCGCTGCGCGCACGGCGTGCTGCCGGTCCCGGTGCCGGCCGTCGTCGAGCTGCTGCGCGGGGTGCCGGTCGCGGGCGGCCCGATCGCGAAGGAGCTGGTCACGCCGACCGGTGCGGCGCTGCTGGTCGCGATCGTCGACGCCTTCGGCCCGCTGCCGGCGCTGACGATCGAGCGCGTCGGCCACGGGGCCGGCGGCCGCGACGACGCGGCGCTGCCCAACGTGCTGCGCGGCGTGCTCGGCGCGCCGCTCGAGGAGAGCGCGCTGGCGCGGCAGGTCGCGGTGCTGGAGACGGCGCTCGACGACATCCTGCCGCAGGACGTCCCGGTGCTGATCGAGCGGCTGCTCGCCGCCGGCGCGCGCGACGCGATGGTGGCGCCGGTCCAGATGAAGAAGGGGCGCCCCGGGTTCCACGTGACGGTGCTGTGCGACCCGGGCGAGGAGCGCCGGCTGGCCGGCATCCTGCTGCACGAGACGCCGACGCTCGGGGTGCGGATGCGGACCGAGCGCCGCGTCGAGTGGGACCGCGACGTCGTCGCGGTCGAGACGCCGTGGGGTCCGGTGCGCGTCAAGCGCGCCAAGGACACGCGCGGCCGCGTGCTGCGCGCCCAGCCCGAGTTCGACGACTGCCGCCGCGCCGCCGACGCCGCCGGCGTCACGCCCGACGCCGTGCGCCGCGCCGCGCAGGCCGCCCTGGGCGACCCGCCGGCCGAGGACCCGAAATGACCGCCCGCCGCTCGTTCTACGTCACGACGCCGATCTACTACGTCAACGACCTGCCGCACATCGGCCACACCTACACCACCGTCGTCGCCGACGCGCTGGCCCGCTACCACCGGCTGACGGGCGACGAGGTCTACTTCCTGACCGGGACCGACGAGCACGGGCAGAAGATCGAGCGCGCGGCGGCGAAGCGCGGGATCGCGCCGCTGGCGCTGGCCGACGAGGTGGTCGCTCAACTACAAGCAGCTCTGGCCGGCGCTGGCGATCAGCCACGACGACTTCATCCGCACCACCGAGGCGCGGCACAAGGCCGGGGTCTACGAGCTGTTCCGGAAGATCCGCGAGCGGAGCCCCGACGCGATCTACAAGGGGACCTACCGCGGGCTCTACTGCACCGGCTGCGAGGCCTTCTACACCGCCGGCGCAGCTGGTCGACGGGAAGTGCCCCGAGCAGGGGCATCCGGTCGAGGAGGTCGAGGAGTCGTCCTGGTTCTTCCGGCTGTCCGACTACCAGGAGCGGCTGCTCGCGCTCTACGAGCGGCAGCCCGGGTTCGTGCTGCCCGAGACGCGGCGCAACGAGGTCCGCGCCTTCGTCGCCTCCGGGCTGCGCGACCTGTCGATCTCGCGCAGCAGGGACAAGGTCGGCTGGGGGATCCCCTTCCCCGGCGATCCCGAGCACGTCGTCTACGTCTGGTTCGACGCGCTGACCAACTACCTCTCGGCGCTCGGCTACGGTTCGGACGACCCGCGCAAGGTCGCGCGCTACTGGCACAACGAGCCGGGACACACCGCGCTGCACCTGGTCGGCAAGGACATCCTGCGCTTCCACGCCGTCTACTGGCCGGCCTTCCTGATGGCCGCCGGCGAGGAGCTGCCGCGCACGGTCTTCGGCCACGGCTGGTGGCTGAAGGACGACGCCAAGATGAGCAAGACGACCGGCAACATCGCGCGGCCCGGGCCCGCTGCTCGAGACCTTCGGGGCCGACGCGCTGCGCTGGTTCCTGCTGCGCGAGATCCCGCTCGGGCTGGACGGCTCGTACTCCGACGAGGCGGTGCTGGAGCGGACCAACGCCGACCTGGCCAACAACGTCGGCAACCTCTACTCGCGCGTGCTGGCGCTGATCGAGAAGAACGAGGCCGGTGTCGTCCCCGCCGCGGACGGCGCGCCGGCCGACGCGGTGCTCGACGGCCTCGCCGCCGCCGCGCGCGCGTCCTACCGCGCCGGGTTCGAGGCCCACGACCCGTCGGCCGCGCTGCGCGCGCTGACCGAGTGGGCCGACGCGCTCAACAAGTACCTGGTGCGCCACGAGCCGTGGAAGCGGCCGGGGCGCGAGGCGCTGACCTCGGGCGTGCTGGGCGTCGCCGCGCAGCAGCTGGCGCAGATCGCGCTGCGGCTGCACCCGGCGATGCCGGTCGCCGCGGCCCGGCTGTGGCGGATGCTCGGCCTGGGCGAGGACCCGGCCCGCGAGATCGCGCCGGGCGTCGACCTGCTGGAGCTGGAGACGCTCCCCGTCGCCGGGCGCCGCGTCGCCGGCGGCGAGGCGGTCTTCCCGCGGCTCGACCGCAAGGCCGTCTTCGGCGAGGCCTCCCGCTGCGCCTCCCGCTGCCGCCTCCGTGCCGTCCACCGTAGGGGCCGGCCTCCGTGCCGGCCCGAAAAGGGCCGCCCGAGGCCGTGCCCGCACAAGGACTCGCCCCGTGCCGACACTCCCGCCCCGCCCCCCGCCCCGCCGCCGACCCCGCCCGGCCCCGCTGGCCGACGGCCTGATCACGATCGACGACTTCGCGAAGGTCCACCTGCGCTGCGCGAAGGTCCTGGTCTGCGAGCGCCACCCGAACGCGGAGAAACTCCTTCGGCTCGAAGTGGACCTCGGCGGCGAGACGCGCCAGCTGGTCGCCGGCATCGCCTCGGCCTACCGGCCGGAGGACCTGGTCGGCCGGACGATCATCGTCGTCGCCAACCTCAAGCCGGCCAAGCTGCGCGGCCTCGAGTCGCAGGGGATGCTGCTCGCCGCGACCGGCCCCGACGGCGTGCCGCACGTGCTGGGCCCGGACGGCGAGGTGCCGCCGGGCTCGAAGGTCTCGTAGCGCCGGGGACGCTATCTACGCCGGTAAGCCAGGGGCTTGTATTCCGGCCCCGGCCGCGGTACCAGAGGGGGCCATGCCCGAGAAGGAGCCCCGCCGCGGCGCGTCCCGCGCCGAGATCGAGAGCGCGCTGCGGCGCGCGGGCGGGAACCGCGCCGAGGCGGCGCGCGCCCTGGGGGTCGGGCGGGCCACCCTCTATCGCTGGCTCGAGTCCCACGCGATCGACGGCGCCGACGGCTCGAGCCTGGTCGGCGGGCGCTACGAGCTGCTGCGCCCGCTCGGCACGCGGCGGCCAGGCGAGCGTGTTCCTGGTGCGCGACCGCGCGGCCGCCGGGCGCGGCGAGCCGGCCGAGCGCGCGCTCAAGCTGCTGCACGCCCGGGCCGGCGACCCGCAGGAGGTCGAGCGGCTGCGCGCCGAGTACCGCGCGCTCGCCGGCCTGCGCCACCCCGGGCCTGGTGCGCGTCTTCGACTTCGGCGTCGACGAGGCCAGCCAACGGCCCTTCCTGGTGATGGAGGTCGTGCCCGGCGCGCCGTTCGTCGCCGCCGCCGCCGGACGCCCGACGCCGTGGGTGCTGGCCGCGCTCGCCGCCGCGCTGCGCGCGGTCGCGCACCTGCACCGCCGCGGGATCGTGCACCGCGACCTGAAGCCGGAGAACGTGCTCGTCGCGCCGGGGAGCGCCCCGCACCGCCCCGGCCGCGTCACCGTGATGGACCTCGGCCTGTCGGAGGTGCTCTCCGGGCCGCAGCTGGGCGCGGGGGGCACGCTGCTCTACGCCGCGCCCGAGCTGCTCGCGGGCGAGCGCGCCTCGGCCCGAAGCGACGTCTTCGCGCTCGGGGTGACGCTCGGAGCGCGCGCTCGCGGAGCAGCCCGACAGCCGGCCGGACGGGCCTCGACGCGTTCCTCGCGCGGATGACGGCGGCCGACCCGGCGACGCGCTTCGCCGACGCCGCGGTGGCGCTCGAGGAGCTGGAGCGGATCGCGGGGCCGCTGCCGGACTCCGAGGCCGCCGGCCCGGGATCGGTCGCGTTCGTCGGCCGCGTGCACGAGCTGGCCGAGGCGCTCGCGCGGCTCGATCCGCTGCTCGAGACGACCACCCCGCCGTTCCTGCTCGTCGCGGGCGACGCCGGCGTCGGCAAGTCGCGGCTGCTGGAGGCGGCGCTCGACGAGCTGCGGGCGCGCGGGCACGCGGTCGTGCGCGGCGCCTGCCGGCCCGGCGGCGAGCACAGCCTCGATCCGCTGGTCGAAATCCTGGCCGAGTTGCTCGGCGGCGCCGACGGTTCGGGCACGTCCGCCGGCGACGAACTGGTGCGCCGCTACCGCGCCGCACTCGCGGCCGTCGCGCCCGCGCTCGTCGCCCCCGCGCGGGACGAGCGCGCCGCCCGATCGCCGCGCCGCGCTCGCCGCGATCGCCGAGCTGGCGCTCGAGGCGGCGCGCGCGCGGCCGCTCGTCGTGGCGTTCGAGGACCTCCACGACGCCGACCCGTTCGTGCTCGACCTGGTCGCCGCGCTCGCGCGGCGCGCGCGCGGCGTCCCGCTGCGCGTCGCCGCCAGCGCGCGGCCGGGCGAGGACCGGCCCGCGTTCGCGGCGGCGGCCCGGGCGCTGGAGGCCGAGGGGCTCTTCGCGGCGCTGCTGCTCGGGCCGCTCGCGCCCGAGGAGGTCGCCGCGCTGGCGGCCGAGATCGTCGGCCCGGCGCGCGCGGCGCTGCTCGCCGAGCGCGTCCACGCGCTGACCGCCGGCAACGCCTTCTTCGCCGAGACGGTGCTGCGCGACCTCGCGGAGCGGGCCGGCGGCGACGGCGACGCGCTGCGGCTGCCGGCCAGCCGCCAGGCGGCGCTGGCCGAGAGCATCGCGCGCAGCGGACCGCGCCGGGACCGCGCTGCTCGAAGCGCTCGCCGTCGCCGGCGCGCCGGCGACCGATGCCGAGCTGGCGCGCGCGGTCGCGTCGCGGCCGGGCGGGACGCGGCGGCGGGCGCGGCGGCAGGCGACGCGGCGAGCACGGGGGCAGGCGACGCGGCCGGCACCGCCGCCGCGGACGCGGTCCCCGCGCTGCTCGCGCGCCGGATGCTCGTGCGCCGCGACGACGGGCGGCTCGACCTGGCCCACGCGACGCTGCGCGAGGCGCTGCTCGAGGCGGCGGGGGACGGAGCGGCGGCGCGCGCTGCACCGCGCCTGGGCCGCGCTCGCCGCGGACGATCCGTCGCGCGTCGTCGAGCGCGCCGGGCACCTGCTGGCGGCGGGGGACGGCGCCGGCCACGAAGACGCGCTGCTCGCCGCGGCCGACGTGCTCGAGCGCTCGTGGCGGCCGGGGGCGGCGATCCCGTTCCTCGAGGCGGTGCTCGCGGCGCCGGCCGCGGGACGGCGCCGCGCCGGCCGGCTCGCGCTCTACGCGCGGCTCGAGCGGGCCTGGCACGCGATCCGCAACGACCTCCGCGCGATCGACCTTGCCGCGCCTGGGCCGACGCGGCGCGGGCGCTCGGCGACGGCGCCGTCGGAGTCGCGCGCCGCGGGCTGCTCGCGGCGCGGCTGCGCGGCCTCGCCCGCTTCGACGAGGCCGCGCCGCGGCCGAGAGCGCGGTCGAGCTGGCGCGCGGCAGCGGCGACCCGGCGGCGCTCGCGCTGGCGCTGAAGATCCTGGCCAGCGTGCAGCTCACCGCGTGGGACCACGACGCTGCGCTGGCGACGATGGAGCAGGCGCTGGCGCTGTTCCGCGAGCGGGGGGCGCGGGACGGCCGGGCGGCGGCCCGTGCCTCCCGCGAGGTCGCGATCTGCCTCAACGACATCGCGCTGCTGCGCGCGCTCGGCGGCCGGACGCAGGCCGCGCTCGAGGCGCTGGACGAGGCGCGGGCGATCTTCCGCGGGCTGGACGACCACGTCTGGGCGGCCAACCTCCACGTCAACGAGGCGCTGGTGCGGACCTTCCTCGGCGACCTCGAGGGGGCCGCGGCGCGGCTCGACGAGACGCTGGCCGAGATCCCGGCGCTCGGGGCCGCGGTCCCGCTCGAGCTGGCGCTCGAGAACCTCGGGCTGGTGCAGCTGCGGCTGGGGCGCTACGAGGCGGCGCTCGCGACCGGCCGCCGGCTGCTCGACGAGGCGACGCGCTTCGACCGGGGCGCGTACCGCGTCTCGGGGCTGCTGATCGCCGGCGAGGCGCTGTTCTGGACCGACGAGCGCGAGGCCGCGCGCGAGCACGACCGGCTCGCGCTCTGCGCTGGCCGAGGCGCTGGGCGAGGAGGCGCAGCTGCAGTTCGCGCGGCTCGCCGTCGGCGCGCGACCGGCGCGCCGACCGGCAACTGGACGCGCGCGCGCGAGGCGGCCGACGCCGCGCTGGCGGACGCCGCGCGGACCGGGAACCTCCGGATCCGCGCGCTGGCCGCGCTCGAGCGGGCGCGGATCGCGCTCGACGAGGAGGACGCCGGCCGGGGCACTGGAATGGCTCGACCGGGCCGAGGTCGCGCTGGCCGTGCCGCGCGAGGACGGCCCGGCGACGCGGGCCGCGCTGCTCTACGAGCGCGCGCGCGCGCGGCGGCTGGCGGGCCAGCCCGGCCTGGCGCGCGCCGACACCGAGGAATCGATCGGCCTGGCCCGCCGCTCGGGCATGGCCGAGCTGGAGCTGCGCGCGCTGGCGGTGCTGGCCGGGCTGTTCGCCGAGCGCGGGGACGAGGCGGCGGCGGACGAGGCGCTGGCCCACGCCGTCGCGCTGGCCGACGCGCTGGCGGCCGGGTACGCCGACCCGGCGCGGCGCGCGCGTTTCCTCGGCCGGCCCGACCTGCTCGCGCTGCGCGACGCGGCGGTGCGGCGCGGCGCGCAGCAGCCCGCCGGGCGCGCCGCCGCGCCGGCCGGGCGCGCCCGCGGGCTCGACCCGCTGGCCGCGCTCTACGAGGTCGCGCAGGCGGTCGCCGAGGAGGGCGACCTCGGCCCGCTGTTCCGGCGGATCGTCGCGCTCGCGGTCGAGCAGGCGGGCGCAGAGCGCGGCCTCCTGCTGCTGCGCAGCACGGACGGCGGCGCACTCGAACCGGTTGCGGCCGAAGGGGTGGAGGAGCGCACCGCGCACGACGCGGTGCAGATCTCGAAGAGCGTCCTGGCGCGCGCCGACGGGGGGCACGCGATCCTGGCCCGCGACGCCCGCTCGCACCCCGAGTTGAGCGGCGCGCAGTCGGTTGCGCTGTTCGACATCCGCTCGGTGATGTGCGTCCCGCTGCGGCTCGGGCGCGAGGTGCTGGGGACGCTCTACGTCGACACGCGCGGCGCGCACGCGGCGTTCAGCGAGGCCGACCTGCGCTTCCTCGAGGCGCTGGCCGCGCAGGTGGCGGTCGCGCTGGGCTACGGGCGGCTGGTCGGTCGGCTGTCGCTGGAGCGCGAGGCGCTGCGCCAGGCGGCCGACGCGGCGCGCGGCTTCGGCGAGCTGATCGGCCGCTCGGCGGCGATGCGCCGGGTCTTCGAGACGCTGGCCAAGGTCGCGCCGACCTCGCTGCCGGTGATCGTCACCGGCGAGTCCGGAACCGGCAAGGAGCTGGTCGCGCGGGCGCTGCACGAGCGCTGCGCCGCGCCGCGCCCACCCGTTCGTGACCGAGAACTGCGCCGCGATCCCCGAGACGCTGCTGGAGAGCGAGCTGTTCGGGCACGCGCGCGGCGCGTTCACCGGCGCCGACGCGCCGCGCCGCGGCCTGTTCGAGCTGGCCGACGGCGGGACGCTGGTGCTGGACGAGATCGGCGACATGAGCCCGGCGCTGCAGGGCAAGCTGCTGCGCGTGCTGCAGGAGCGGGCGTTCCGGCCGCTCGGCAGCGAGCGGCTGGTGCGCGCCGACGTGCGCGTCGTGGGCTCGACCCACCGCGACCTCGAGACGCTGATGCGGGACGGCGTCTTCCGCGCAGGACCTCTACTTCCGGCTCAACGTGATCACCGTCGAGCTGCCGCCGCTGCGCGCGCGGCGCGAGGACGTGCCGCTGCTGGCGCGGCACTTCCTGGCGCGCGAGGCGGAAGGCCGCGGGCCTGCCGGCCGCCCCGACGCTGGAGCCGTCGGCGCTGCGGGTGCTGGTCGCCTTTGACTGGCCGGGCAACGTGCGCCAGCTCGAACACGCGATGCGGCGCCTGCTGATCTTCGCGGACGGCGGGCGGATCACGCGCGAGACGCTGGCGGCCGATCCCGAGCTGGCTGCGGCGGTCGGGCCGGCGGCGCGGGCCGCGATCCGGTGCGGGGCCGGGGCCGGGGCCGGAGCGGCCGGCGGCCGCGGCGATCTCGGAGCGGGAGATCGGCGACGCGCTCGCGGCGACCGGCGGGAACCGCAAGGCCGCGGCGGCGCGGCTCGGGATGCCTCGCGCGACGTTCTACCGGCGGCTGAAGGAGCTGGGGATCGGCTGAAGCGGCGGCTCCGGCCTGCTGCGCCCGGTGTACGATCTCTCGGTTGCCGATCCGGGACGGTCGGCGATCCGGCGGTCTTCTGTACCGCCGCCAGCGCGCTACCCTCCCCGTGAGGAGTGACCCCGATGTCGGAACCGGGCCGCGATCGTCTGCTGACCTCGCGGATTACGCCGCGCTCCCTGACGACGGGCAACGCTACCAGCTCCTCGAGGGGGAACTGGTCATGACGCCGTCGCCCAACGCCTGGCACCAGGATGTCTCGCGCGAGCTCGAATTCCGGCTCCTGGCCTGGGTCCGGGAGCACCGGCTCGGGGAGGTCTACAACGCACCCCTCGACGTGGTGATGGACGTCCACAACGTGCTCCAGCCGGACCTCTTCTTCGTGTCCCACGCGCGCGCCGGGATCCGGCAGGGCGGGCGGATCCTGGGGGCTCCCGACCTGTGCGTCGAGATCCTCTCGCCCGGCACCGAGCGGATCGACCGGGTGCGCAAGCTGGGTCTCTACGCGCGCTTCGGCGTGGCCCACTACTGGATCGTCGACCTCGCGGCGCGGACGATCGAGGAGTACGCCCTGTCCGGCGAGGTCTATCGCGTGCGCAGCATCGCCGGCTACGTCGAGCCGTTCCGGCCGGAGGCGCTCCCCGGGTTCGAGTTCACGCTGAGCGTCGTGGCGCTTCCGGACGGGCCCTGAAGGGACCGGCTCTCCTCACCGGATGAGACACCCGCCGTGTCTCACGAGGCGTGGACACGCGAATCGGGCCCCGATCCCGTGAGACACTTCAAGTCATTCCAAAAAAAGACTTGCCGAATGAGACGCCGGATTCGGCTCGTGTCTCATGGACACCGTCCCGCAAGGTGTCTCATTTCTCTAAGTCGATACTTTGCAACAACTTGAAGCGCAGATTCGAGCGTGGCCCGCGGCTTGCTTTGGTACTTTCTCAAGGAGGAAGGACCATGAAGACCGCACGCTGGTTCCTGGCACTGCGTTTCTGCCGCGCATTGGTCAGACCGTATGTTGCTGTGCTGCTCGCAGCGACCATCTGCGGATCGACGACCATCGCGGATGAACTCTCGGCCCGCGGGCTGATCCTACGCCAGGTGGGAACCCAGTGGGAGATCGACGCTCGGACGGGCGTTCATACTGGCGTTGCGAGCTTCGCCTATCATATCCGGATCGAGCATTGGCGCGGGGGTCAACTCATCTCTGTCGCGGTGGACGAGGACATCGCAGTGCAGGCGGTGGGTGGCTGCACCGACTGCGTTAGTTGTGGTGGTAGCTGCGAAACTCTCTGCAATGGGCTCGCGGTCACCGGCACGTGCGGGCGCCTGAAGTATCTGAACTGCGGGCAGATGATGAACAACAATGACTGCGAATGTGACCACAAGTGCCCGAAGAAAGTGGTTCTGAATCTGACTATTGGCGACACGGTCGTGTTTTCTATTACACCGCCACCCGGCTTTCCGGACGACGAGCCCGATGACAATCTCCTGAGCGTCACCTTCTGACGCTAGCGCGGAAAGCGAGCGCACGACGGATCGCACTGACACGGCAGGAGCGTCGCAACTGGTAGCCGAGGGGGCTGTCGGACAGCGCGCCAGAATACGGCGATGACCCCCGGGACGAGTGAGGAGGTGATCGTGCCAAAGAGACCCTCGGCGCTCCAGCGAGCGATGCGTTGGTTCTTCTGTTGCGGAGCGCTCTTTGCCGTTTCAATGACTGCCCTGGCGGCCGAAACCCCAGAGGGACCCTCGCTTGCAACAGCGGTTGCTCGGATGTCTTCCGCGCTCGATCGACTAGCCGCGATCATGGAGCAGGATCTCGCCCAGCGCGCGACAGCGGAGGGGACCCGACGAGTGGAGCTGGCGATTGGAATTCTCAGCCTCCGATATCGTTCGCTCGACCGGATCGAATCGGAAGTCCGCGCGTTGAAGGATAAGGAGGACAGCGCGGGCCTGGCGATTGAACAGATCAAAGCCGAGACAACCGCGCTGAACTCACAGGTCAGCATAAGTGACGATACTCGGGCGAAGCAACTGACGCTGCAGATCGCCGATCTCCAGGCCCAACTCAAGATCGTCGAAGAGCAGGGGGAGAAGATCCGTGCGCGACGAGTCCTCCGCGAAGGGGACCTACTGACAGAGCAGCAGCGCCTCCGTATTCTCGAGGATGTGCTTGACGATTGGATCGACAGCCTTCGCAAGTAGTGCCCTCACAGAAAACGTCATGCGCTCCTTGGCAGAAGGCGACGATGCGTCCTGCCGGAAGCGCGGCGGTTCTTGAGCGACCCCGGGTGAACCGCTGCGACTCCTCCGGAGATCCCAGAGCCTGAGCGAGAGGGTGCCTGGCCCGGGCGCGCACGCCGGGCCTCCACCTGCGCTTCGGCGTGGCCCACTACTGGATCGTCGACCTCGCGGCGCGGACGATCGAGGAGTACGCCCTGTCCGGCGAGGTCTATCGCGTGCGCAGCATCACCGGCTACGTCGAGCCGTTCCGGCCGGAGGCGCTCCCCGGGTTCGAGTTCACGCTGAGCGTCGTGGCGCTCCCCGACGGGCCCTGAAGGGACCGGCTCTCCTCTCCGGATGAGACACCCTCCGTGTCTCACGAGGCGTGGACACGCGAATCGGGCCCCGTTCCCGTGAGACACTTCAAGTCGTTCCAATAAAAGAACTTGCCGAATGAGACACCGGATTCGGCTCGTGTCTCATGGACACCCTCCCGCCAGGTGTCTCATTCCTCTAAGCCGATACTTTGCAACAACTTGGAGCGCGGTTTCGGCGTGGCCCGCGGCTTGCTTAGGTACTTTCTCGAGGAGGAAGGACCATGAAGACCGCACGCTGGTTCCTGGCACTCGCCCTGGTGCTGGCGCTCACCCCGCTTGCGCTGGCGGGGGGCAAGCCGACCGCAGTGCTCGCCAGCGACCTGGACGCGGCCCTGGCCGCGAGCAAGTCCGCGGCCGGGACGCCGGTCGTGATCCAGTTGCGCGACGGCGCCGCCCTGACGGGCCCGCTGGCCGCGCTCGAGAAGTCCGGCCGCAAGCTCGGCCACGGGGTGCTCGTCGCCGCGCTCAACCGCGCGACGCTCGACCGCCTGGCGGCCGACCCGGCGGTCCTCTCGCTGTCCCCGGACCGCGAGATCCGCTCCAATCTCGACGTCGGCCGCTCTGCGGCCAACGGCGACCTCGCCTACACCGTCGAAGGGTTGACCGGCCGCGGCGTAACCGTCGCGCTGATCGACTCCGGGCTGGCCCCGGGCGTCGCGGTCCCCGAATCGCGCGTCCTGGCCCGCGTCGACTTCGTCGACCTGAAGGGCAAGGCGCAGGACGGCTTCGGTCACGGCACCCACATCGCCGGGATCGTCGGCGGGCGGGACGGCATGGCGCCAGAGACCAACTTCGTCATCCTGCGGGTGCTGGACGACGAGGGGGCCGGCCGGATCTCGTCGGTGATCGCGGCGATCGACTGGGCGATCGCCGAACAAGGCCGCCTACGGGATCGAGGTCGTCAACCTCTCGCTGGGCTACGCGCCGCAGATGTCCTTCCGCTTCGACCCACTCAACATCGCGGTCCGCCGGGCCTGGGACGCGGGGCTGACGGTCGTCGCTTCCGCCGGCAACCGCGGCCGCGACGGCCAGCTGACGATCAACGCCCCGGGCAACGACCCGCTGGTGATCACGGTCGGCGCGATGAACGACTTCAACACCGTCGCCCGCGGAGACGACGAGGTCACGACCTACTCCGGCCGCGGCCCGTCGATGGGCGACCTGGTCGTGAAGCCCGACCTGGTCGCGCCGGGCAATCGGATCCTCGGGCCGATGGCGCCCCAGTGCTCGCTGGCGACCAACTACCCCGACAAGGTCGTCGACAAGAAGCTGGAGCTGTCCGGGACGAGCATGGCGGCCGGGTTCGCGACCGCGACCGCAGCGCTGCTGCTCGAGCGCTACCCCGACGCCAGCAACGACGCGATCAAGGCGATCCTGATGCGCTCGGCCGAGAAGGTCCCGGGCGATGTCTTCGCGCGCGGCGCGGGCTACCTGGACGCGATGCGGGCACTGGAGTACGCGAAGATCATGGCCAGCCCGCGTGACTTCAACTCGGCCTCGCCGCTGGTGGCGCGCACCCCCCGCGGCGTCGCCTTCTACACCCTGAACGGCAAGACCCACCGCCCGGTGCTGCTGGCCAACGTCGGCGCCACCTACGGCAAGGGCGCGACCTACGGCAACTCGGAGTTCTGGAAGGACGCCACGCTGTGGGGCGAGCGCGCGGCCGCCTACCCCGACGGCGTGATCTGGGGCGACGGCGTGATCTGGGGCGACGGCGTGATCTGGGGCGACGGCGTGATCTGGGGTGACGGCGTGATCTGGGGCGACGGCGTGATCTGGGGCGACGGCGTCATCTGGGCCGACGGCGCGATGCGGGCCGACGGCGTGATCTGGGGCGACGGCGTGATCTGGGGCGACGGCGTGATCTGGGGCGACGGCGTGATCTGGGGCGACGGCGTGATCTGGGGTGACGGCGTGATCTGGGCCGACGGCGTGATCTGGGGCGACGGCGTGATCTGGGGTGACGGCGTGATCTGGGGCGACGGGCTGCTCTGGGGCGACGGCGTGATCTGGGGCGACGGCGTGATCTGGGGCGACGGCGTGATCTGGGGCGACGGCGTCATCTGGGCCGACGGCGTGATCTGGGGCGACGGCGTGATCTGGGGCGACGGCGTGATCTGGGCCGACGGCGTGATCTGGGGCGACGGCGTGATCTGGGGCGACGGCGTGATCTGGGGCGACGGCGTGATCTGGGGCGACTAGGGCTCCGGCGCCGCAACCGACGGTGTTACCTGACGAAAGGAGGAAAGGCTCCGCGAGGCTCTAGTCCCTGAATCTCCCCGCCTCGCAGAACCGGCTGGGGCCCGCGCGTCAACCCCGCCAAGGCCCCAGTAGCATCCCCGCGCAGGGGTCGGGTTCCGCCCCCCTTGGACCCCGGCCCCTGCGCCCTTTTTCTATCCGGGCCCGGGACCCAGTTCGACCAGCACGGGCGCGTGGTCCGAAGGCTTCTCCTGGCGGCGCGGCTCGACGTCGATCTCGGCCGCCACGACGCGCTCTGCGACCGGCGCCGTCGCCAGCACCAGGTCGATCCGCGCGCCGAGGTTCCGGCGGAAGGCGTTCATCCGGTAGTCCCACCACGAGTAGCGCTTCGGCGCGTCGTCGCAGCGGCGGTAGAGGTCGGCCAGGCCCCAGCCGACGAGCCGGCGGAAGCGGGCCCGCTCCTCGTCGGTGAACAGGATCGAGAAGCGGAACTCCTGCGGGTCGTAGGCGTCGCGCTCCTCGGGAATCAGGTTGAAATCGCCGAGCAGCACGAGCGGCCGGTCGGGGCGCTGAGACGACTCCAGGTGGCCAGCAGGTCGTCGAGCCAGCGCAGCTTGTAGGCGTACTTCTCGGAGCCGATCTCCTGCCCGTTCGGAACGTACAGGTTCAGGAAGCGGATCCCGCCGATCTTCGCGGCGACCGCGCGGGCCGCCGGGTCCCAAGCCAGTTCGGGGAGGCCGGTCGCGGGGTCTTCCAGCGCGAGCGGCGCGCGCGCCAGCAGGGCCACGCCGTTGTAGGTCTTCTGGCCGGCGACGACGGCCTCGTAGCCCGCCTCGCGCAGCGCCGCGCGCGGGAAGTCGGCCTCGGTGAGCTTCAGCTCCTGCAGGCCGATCACGTCCGGCTGGCGGGCGGCCAGCCACTCCAGCAGCGCCGGCAGCCGGACCTTGAGCGAGTTGACGTTCCAGGTGGCGATCCGCATCGCGTCGTCCCCGGGTCAAGATATCATTCCGGGACGGAGGCCCGTTGAACCGCTACCTGATCTGGTTCGACCTCGCGGACACTGCGGAGGACCTCGACTTCGTCGAGGCGCTCGATGCCTTCCTGGACGGCCTGCGCGAGCGGGAGCTGATCGCCGGCTGGCGGCTGGCGCGGCGCAAGCTCGGCTTCGGACCTCCGGAACTGGGGGAGTTCCAGCTGGAGATCGAGACCGAGGACCTGGCGCAGCTGGAGCGCGCGTTCCGCGAGGTCTCGCGCCGCGAGGGCGAGACGGAAGAACGCCACGCCGCGGTCTTCTCCCGGATCCGCAACATGCGGACCGGCCTCTACCGCGACTTCCCCGACCCCTGGCGCCGTTGACGGGACACGGGCGGCCCGTGTCCCGTCGCAGGCACCAACCCGCCCTCCGGATCAGGCGAGGTCGAAGCGGTCGAGGTTCATCACCTTGTTCCACGCGGCCACGAAGTCGCGCACGAACTTCTCCTTCGCGTCGTCGCACGCGTAGGTCTCGGCCAGGGCCCTGAGCTGGGAGTTCGAACCGAACGCGAGGTCGACGCGGGTGCCGGTCCACTTGAGCTTGCCCGTCGCGCGATCGCGCCCCTCGTACACTCCCTTGGAGGCGGACTCCTTCCACTCCGTGCCCATGTCGAGCAGGTGGACGAAGAAGTCGTTGGTCAAGGTCCCCGGTCGGTCGGTGAAGACGCCGTGCCGGACCTGCCCGACGTTGGCGTCGAGGACCCGCAGGCCGCCGACGAGAACGGTCATTTCGGGGGCGGTCAGGGTCAGCAGCTGGGCCCGATCGACCAGCAGGTGCTCCGAGCGCATCGGATCGCCGCTCCTGAGGTAGTTCCGGAAGCCGTCCGCGGTCGGCTCGAGCACGGCGAAAGCGTCGACGTCGGTCTGCTCCGGCGACGCGTCCGTGCGCCCCGGGGCGAACGGAACCTCGACGGCGTACCCCGCCTTCTTCGCGGCCTGCTCGACGGCGGCGCACCCGCCGAGGACGATCAGATCCGCCAGCGACACCTTCTTCCCGCCCGACTGGGCGGCGTGGAACGCCTTCTGGATCCCTTCGAAGGTGCGCAGCACCTGCGCCAGCCGGGCCGGCTGGTTGACCTCCCAGTCCTTCTGCGGTGCGAGGCGAAGGCGCGCCCCGTTCGCCCCGCCGCGCTTGTCGGATCCGCGGAAGGTCGACGCGGAGGCCCAGGCCGTCGAGACGAGCTCAGGGATCGACAGCCCTGACTCGAGGATCCGGGCCTTGAGCGCGGCGACGTCGTGTCTGTCGACCAGCGGATGATCGACGGCCGGGACCGGGTCCTGCCAGATCAGCTCCTCTTGGGGAACCTCCGGGCCGAGGTAGCGCGACACGGGGCCCATGTCGCGGTGCGTGAGCTTGAACCAGGCCCGGGCGAAGGCGTCGGCGAACTCCTGCGGGTTGGCGTGGAACCGGCGCGAGATCTTCTCGTAGATCGGGTCCATGCGCATCGACATGTCCGCCGTGGTCATGATCGGCGGGTGCTTCTTCTTCGGGTCGTGCGCGTCCGTCACCATGTCCTTCTCGGCGACGTCCTTCGCCTGCCACTGCCACTTCCCCGCGGGGCTCTTCACCAGCTCCCACTCGTAGCCGAACAGCATGTCGAAGTAGCCGTTGTCCCAGCGGGTCGGGTTCGGCGTCCACGCGCCCTCGATCCCGCTCGTGATCGTGTCGCCGCCCTTCCCGTTGCCGTAGCTGTTCTTCCAGCCGAGGCCCTGCTCCTCGAGGCGGGCGCCCTCGGGCTCCGGACCGACGTGCGGAACCTCCGGAGCCGCACCGTGACACTTGCCGAAGGTGTGCCCCCCGCCGTCAGCGCGACGGTCTCCTCGTCGTTCATCGCCATCCGGGCGAAGGTCTCGCGGACGTCGCGGCCCGAGGCGACCGGGTCGGGCTTGCCGTTCGGCCCCTCCGGATTGACGTAGATCAGCCCCATCTGGACGGCGCCGTACGGTCTCGCCAGGTCCCGGTCACCGCTGTAGCGCTCGTCGCCGAGCCACTCCGTCTCGGTCCCCCAGTCGATGTCCTCTTCCGGCTCCCAGAGGTCCTCGCGCCCGCCGCCGAAGCCGAACGTCTTGAAGCCCATCGACTCCAGGGCGCAGTTCCCGGCCAGGACCAGCAGGTCGGCCCACGAGATCCTGCGGCCGTACTTCTGCTTGATCGGCCACAGCAGCCGGCGCGCCTTGTCGAGGTTGGCGTTGTCGGGCCAGCTGTTGAGCGGCGCGAAGCGCTGGTTGCCGGAGGAGGCGCCGCCCCGGCCGTCGCTGATGCGGTAGGTGCCGGCCGCGTGCCACGCCATGCGGATGAACAGCCCCCCGTAGTGACCCCAGTCCGCCGGCCACCAGTCCTGCGAGTCGGTCATCAGCGCGTAGAGATCCTTCTTCACCGCAGCGAGGTCGAGACTCTTGAACTCCTCGGCGTAGTTGAAGTCCTCGCCCATCGGATCGCCTTCACGCGGGTTCTGGTGGAGCACCTTCAGGTTGAGCTGGTCCGGCCACCAGTCCCGGTTGGTCATCGGCTTTCTGGGGCGTCCGCCCGTCACCGGGCACTTGCTGGCTTCGTCCGACATGTCGTTACTCCTCATGCTCCGGAATCGGTCGATCGTGAGAGGGGGTTCGGTCGGTCGCCTGGAGGAGGCACTCGGGGCAGCGGCCCCAGTAGACGACCTCGGCTTCGTCGATCGCGAAGCCCGGGTTGTCGGCGGGGGTCAGGCACGGGGCGGCGCCGACGGCGCAGTCGACGTCGACCATCCGTCCGCAGAGGCGGCAGATCAGGTGGTGGTGATTGTCGCCGGCCCGGGTTTCGTAGCGCGCCGGCGAGCCGGCGGGCTCGATCCGCCGGAGGAGGCCCTTCTCGACCAGCAGACCGACGACGTCGTAGACCCCTTGCCGGGAGATCGTCCCGATCTCGGCCCGGACGGCCTCGGCGATCTGCTCGGCCGTGGCGTGCGGCCGGAGCGACACCGCCGCCAGGACGGCCAGGCGCTGGGCCGTGACCTGGACGCCGTGGCGGCGAAGAAGGGCGGCTCCTTCAAGAGACATTAGTGTAGTATTAGTACACTCTTTGAGTTTGTCAAATCTTAGACTGAGTCAGGCAGCCGGGATCATTCGGCCGTCGGGCTTGGCCGCCATGAGCCGAACTCGAGCAAGCCTCGGTCGGCCCGCCGGACAGCGCGGCGCCCCGCAGACCGGGCCGCCTAGCGCCGCCCCTCGACGATCCGCTCCCGGCCGTAGCGGTCGGCGAGAATCCGGACCGCGCGCCAGCCGGCTGCCGCGAGCCCTGCCGCGAGGGGGCCGGTCTGCGCCGGCGCGCACTCGAGCAGCAGAGGTGCGCCGGCCGCGAGCCGCGGCCCCGCCTGCCGCGCGAACTCTCGCACCACCGCCAGCCCGTCGCCGGCCGCGATCAGCGCGGCCCGCGGATCGTGCTCACGAACCTCGGGCTCGAGCGCGCCCAGCTCGTCCTCGCGGACGTACGGGAGGTTCGCCACCGCGAGGTCGAACGGCGGCGCCGCCGCCAGCGCACCGCAGAGGTCGCCGCGCACCAGGCCAACGCGCTTCTCCAGCCCGCAGCGCGCTCGGTTCTCCTGGGCCAGGGAGAGCGCCCCCGCCTCGCGCTCGACCGCCACGACCCGCGCCCGCGGCCGCGCCGCCGCGATCGCCAGCGCCAGGCACCCGCTCCCGGTCCCGACGTCCAGCACCAGTGCGTCGCGGTCCTCCGGCAGCCGCGCGATCGCCAGCAGCGCCAGGTCCTCGGTCTCCGGGCGCGGCACCAGCGCGCGGCGATCGGTCAGCAGATCCAGCTCCAGGAACGGCCAGTGGCCGACGACGTGCTGCAGCGGCTCGCGCGCTTCGCGTCGCGCGACGAGCGCCTCGAGCCGCTCCGCGTCCGCCGGCGCCAGCGGCGCGACCCCGCGCGCGTGGAGCGCCCCGCGCGACAGCCCCGTCACCTCGCCCAGCAGGACCTCGGCTTCGAAGGCGGCGCTTTCTATCCCGGCGGCGGCGAGGCGGGCGCGTGCGTCGGCGAGCGCGTCGCGGATCGACCCGGGGAAACGGCCGGACGCCCCGCTCAGGACGGCACCTCGGACTTGAGCTTCTCGGCCTGGTCGGCGTGGGCCAGCGCCTCGATCAGATCGTTGAGGTCGCCCAGCATCACCTGGTCGAGCTTGTGCAGCGTGAGCCCGATCCGGTGGTCGGTGACGCGGTTCTGCGGGTAGTTGTAGGTCCGGATCCGCTCGGAGCGATCGCCGCTCTTGACCATCGACGAGCGGACCTGGGCCTCCTTCGCCGACTGCTCGCTGCGCCGCTTGTCCAGCACCCGGGCCCGCAGGATCTTCATCGCCTTGGCCAGGTTCTTGTACTGCGAGCGCTCGTCCTGGCACTGCACCACGATCCCGGTCGGCAGGTGCGTGATCCGGATCGCCGACTCGGTCTTGTTGACGTGCTGCCCGCCCGGCCCGCCGGCGCTGTACTTGTCGATCCGCAGGTCCTTGGACTCGTCGATCGCGACGTCGACCTCCTCGGCCTCCGGCAGCACCGCCACCGTCGCGGCCGAGGTGTGGATCCGCCCCTGGGCCTCGGTCTCGGGCACGCGCTGGACGCGGTGGACGCCCGACTCGTACTTGAGCCGCGCGTAGGCTCCCTTGCCGCGGACCTCGAGCACCGCTTCCTTCACGCCGCCGATCTCGCTCTGCGACAGGTCGACCAGCTCGCAGGAGAGCTTTTCGCGCTCGGCCCAGCGCTGGTACATCCGCACCAGGTCGGCCGCGAAGAGCGAGGCCTCGTCGCCGCCGACGCCGGCGCGCACCTCGAGGACCACGTTCTTGTCGTCGTCGGGGTCCTTGGGCAGCAGCAGGGAGCGGAGCTTCGCGGCCTGCTGGGCCAGCTGTTCCTCCAGCGCCCGCGCCTCGTCCCGGGCCATCGTGCGCAGGTCGTCGTCGGTCTCGTCCCGCGCCATCGCCCGCGCCTGGTCGAGCTGCTGCTCGAGGCTGCGGAACGTTCGGAACGCCCCGACCAGCGGCTCCAGCTCGGCGAAGCGCCGGGCCTGCTCGCGGTAGGCGTCGACGTTCCCGGCGATCACCGGGTCGGCCATCTTCGCGGAGACGGCGTCGAAATCGCGCTCGAGAACCTCGAGCTTCGACAGGAAGGGCAGCGTTTCGCTCACGGAGCGGGAGCCTCCCCGGGCTGGGCCCGGCGGGGAGGCGCGGCGCCGGGCCTACTTCCCGGCGCGGCGCTTCTCGGCCAGCTTCTCCTGCTTGCCGTAGCGCTTCTGGAAGCGCTCGACGCGGCCGGCGCTGTCGATCAGCTTCTGCTTCCCGGTGAAGAACGGGTGGCAGGCGGAGCACATGTCCACGCGCATCTCCTTCTTGGTGCTGCGCGTGGTGAACGTGTTGCCGCAGGAGCAGACGACCTGGACATCGTGGTACTCGGGGTGGATTCCGGGCTTCATCGCGGGTGTCCCTTCTCGCCCGACCAAGTCCGGTCGAAAGCCCGGCTTTGGCGCGGCGCAGCGCGCGGATACTAGGCGCTTTCCCGGGGGGCCGCCACCCCCCGGCGCCCGGGGGCCCTCAGGCCGCCATCTGGTCCAGGAAGTCGGCGTTGCTCACGCTCTTCCGCAGCCGGTCCAGCAGCAGCTCCATCGCCTCCACGGTGCTCATCTGGTCCAGGACCTTGCGCAGCACCCAGACCCGCCGCAGCTGGTCCGGGGACATCAGCAGCTCCTCCTTGCGGGTCCCGGAGAGGTTCGCATTCATCGCCGGGAAGACCCGCCGGTCGGACAGGTCCCGGTCGAGGTGGATCTCCATGTTCCCGGTCCCCTTGAACTCCTCGAAGATCACCTCGTCCATCCGCGAGCCGGTGTCGATCAGCGCGGTCGCGAGGATCGTCAGCGAGCCCCCCTCCTCGACCTTGCGCGCGGTCCCGAAGAACTTCTTGGGCTTGGACAGCGCGGCGGCGTCGATCCCGCCCGAGAGGATCTTCCCGGTCGTGGGCTGGACCGCGTTGTAGGCCCGCGCCAGACGCGTGATCGAGTCGAGCAGGATCACCACGTCCTCGCCGAACTCGACCATCCGCTTGGCCCGTTCGAGCACGATCTCGGCGACCTGGACGTGGCGGCTGGCCGGCTCGTCGAAGGTCGAGGCGATGACCTCGCCCCGGACCGTGCGCTGCATGTCGGTCACCTCCTCCGGCCGCTCGTCGATCAGCAGCACCAGCAGCTTGACGTCCGGGTGGTTCTCGGCGACCGCGTGGGCGATCGCCTGCAGGAACATCGTCTTGCCGGTCCGCGGCGGCGCGACGATCAGCCCGCGCTGTCCCTTGCCGATCGGCGCCAGCAGATCGATCACGCGCCCGGTCAGGTTTTCCTTGGTCGTCTCCATCCGCAGCGGGGCGTCGGGGTGCCAGGGGGTCAGCTCTTCGAACTTCTTGCCCCGCGCCATCTCGGCCGCGGGCCGCCCCTGGACCGTCTCCAGCTCCTGCAGCGCGAAGAACTTCTCACCGCGCCGCGGGTGGCGCAACGGGCCCGTGACGAGGTCCCCGGTCCCCAGCCCGAAGCGCCGGATCAGCCCGGGCGCGACATAGATGTCGTCGGGACCCGGCAGGTAGCTGT
Organism: uncultured Acidobacteriota bacterium; assembly: GCA_963702545.1. Classification (GTDB taxonomy): domain Bacteria; phylum Acidobacteriota; class Polarisedimenticolia; order J045; family J045; genus JALOKP01. The sequence continues at coordinate 77,711 of CAVPDB010000018.1, forward strand.
GCTCGGGCGAGCGCAGGAAGCCGTAGCCGTCGGGCAGCAGTTCGAGCACGCCGAAGGCGACGACGCGCTCCCCTGTCCGCACCTGCTCGACCAGGATCCGGTGGACCAGCTCCTGCCGCCGCATCAGCGACAGCCCCTCGATCGAGAGCGACTTGGCGAGCCGCGTCAGCTGGCCCGCGCGCATGTTCTTGAGGTCGTGGAGGTTCATGCGTCCTTCCCGGCGGGGCGCGCCAGCGCCTCGTCGACGATCCGCGACAGTTCCTTCATCCCGGCCCCCGTGTGGGCGGAGGTCGTCACCACCTGGATCCAGGACGGCAGGTCGATCTCGCGCCGCACCTCGGCCGCCGCCTGGGCTGCACGCGAGCCCGAGATCTTGTCGGCCTTGGTCAGCACGATCGCGAACGGGACCTCGTTCTCCAGGAGCAGCGCGGCCAGCGCGTGATCGAGCGGTTGCGGCGGGTGGCGGCTGTCGACCAGTTGCAGGGCCAGGCGGAGCGGCTCGCGGTGCCCGAGGTAGCTCGCAAGGAGCCGGTCCCAGGCCGCCCGCGCGCTGGCCGACACGCGCGCGTAGCCGAAGCCGGGCACGTCGACCACGTAGGCCCGGTCGTCGACCAGGTAGAAGAAGATCTCGCGCGTCCGGCCGGGCGCCTTGCTGACCCGCGCGATCCCCTTCCGCCCGACGAGCCGGTTGATCAGGCTCGACTTGCCGACGTTCGAGCGGCCGAGCAGGACGACCTCGGGCCGCCCGTCGCGCGGGAAGTCCTCGGGGCGCGCCGCGGCGCGCACCATCTCGACGGTCTTCGGTCTCACCAGCCTGCCTTCGTCGGGTCCGCGGGCCACCATGCCGGGCCCGCCGCCCTCGTCGCGTTGCCTTGGGTCGCGGGGCGAGCCGGAGCTGGCCCGCGACGGGGTCGACGCCCCGGTCGGGCCGGGGCACCCCAAGTGCAGAGATTAGCCCAGGTCGGGTCGCCGCGCAGCCGGCGTCAGACCAGGTACTTGATCAGCAGGACCTCGTTGCCGAGCTGGCTGTAGATCAGCTCGTCGACGGTCCGGCTGGCCAGAAGCAGGCCGAAGCCGCCCGGCCGCAGTCCCTGTTCGGCCCGCACGTCGGCGTGGTGCAGCGGGTCGTCGGGCGGGTTGGAGACCGCCGCGTGGGGCAGGGCGTCGCGGTCGAAGCCGGAGCCGGGGTCGCGCACGTAGTAGACGATCGTGCGCCGGGTCCGGATCGCGGCCACGTCGATCACCTTGTCCGGGTCGAGCTTGGCGCCGTGCTCGATCGCGTTGAACAGGATCTCGCGGAAGGCCGCCATCAGGCCGTCGCGCTCGGCTTCGGGCAGGTCGTCGCGCATCTCGGCCATGAACTGGATCAGCCGCTCGCCGGTGACCCGCCGCGCCGTCAGCCGGAGCGAGATCCAGTCCGTGTCGGCCGAGGTGACCTCGATCGCCGCGCGCCAGCTCTCGTCGGCCGACTCGACCGCCTGGCGCACCATGTCGCCGATGCGCGCGGGCTCGAAGGGGGCGGTGAAGCAGGCGAACACGCGCGCGCGAAGCGCCTCGATCACGTCCTCCGGCCGGGCGGTGGGGGCGAGCAGGAGGACGGGGACGCCCGGTCGCGCCTGCCGCAACTCGCCGAGCAGCGCGATGTCCTCCTCGATGCCGCTCTCGGGGTCGGTGACGACGGCGTCGAAGTTCCGGCGCCGCAGCCGCTGCAGGGCGTCCGCCGCTCCGTTGGCCCGCTCGAAGGTGCAGTGGGGCAGGCCCGCCAGCCGCACGACCTCTTCGGCGAGCACGGGGTCGGTCCGGATGAAAAGGATCCTCGCTCCCATCAGGCCCCCGCTCCGCGCTCGCCGGCCGTGCCGTTACCTGGCCTGATCCCGGTGCTCCTGGATCAGCTTGTCCACCACGTCGGGGTCGGCGAGCGTCGTGGTGTCGCCCATCCCCTCGTACTCCCCGCCGGCGATCTTGCGCAGGATCCGGCGCATGATCTTCCCCGAACGGGTCTTCGGCAAGCCCTTGGCGACGTGGATCACGTCGGGTGCCGCGAAGGCGCCGATGACGTGCCGGACCTGCTCCTTGAGCGCGCCCTGGATCTGCTCCGGGTCCGCCCCCTCGAAGCCCGAGCCGAGGATGACATAGGCGTAGATCCCCTGCCCCTTGATCGGGTGCGGGAAGCCGACGACCGCCGCCTCGGCGACCGCGTCGTGCGCCACCAGCGCGCTCTCGACCTCGGCCGTGCCCAGCCGGTGGCCCGAGACGTTCAGGACGTCGTCGATCCGGCCCGTGATCCAGTAGTAGCCGTCCTCGTCGCGTTTCACGCCGTCGCCGGTGAAGTAGTAGCCCGGGTACTGCGTGAAGTAGGTCTCCTTGAAGCGGTGATGGTCGCCCCAGACCGTGCGGGCCTGGCCCGGCCAGGGCGTCGCCAGGCAGAGCGCCCCCGAGACGCCGTTCCCCTCGAGGAGCTTGCCGTTGGCGTCCATCACCACCGGCTTGACGCCGAAGAACGGCAGCGTTGCCGAGCCGGGCTTGGTGGGCGTCACGCCGGGGAGCGGGGTGATCAGGATCCCGCCGGTCTCGGTCTGCCACCAGGTGTCGACGATCGCGCAGCGCCCCTCTCCGACGACGTCGTGGTACCAGCGCCAGGTCTCCGGATTGATCGGCTCGCCGACCGTTCCCAGCACGCGCAGGCTGGTCCGCTGGTAGCGCCTGGGGAACTCGTCGCCGGCCTGAGCGATCGCGCGCAGCGCGGTCGGCGCGGTGTAGAAGATGTTGATCCCCAAGTCGTCCACCACCCGCCAGTAGCGGCCCGGGTCCGGGTAGGTCGGGATCGACTCGAACATCACCGTCGTCGCACCGTTGGCCAGCGGGCCGTAGACGATGTAGGTGTGGCCGGTGATCCAGCCGACGTCGGCGGCGCAGCAGTAGACGTCGCCCGGGTGGTAGTCGAAGACCAGCTTGTGGGTGAAGGCGGCATAGACCATGTAGCCGCCCGTGGTGTGCATCACGCCCTTGGGCTTGCCGGTGCTGCCCGAGGTGTAGAGGATGAACAGCGGGTCTTCCGGCCCCATCCACTCCTGGGTGCAGGTCGAGCGCTGCTTGCGGCACTCCTCGTCCAGCCAGTAGTCGCGGCCCGGTTCCATCGGGACATCGACCTCGGTACGCCGCGCCACCAGCACGGTGTCGACCAAGGACATCCCCTCGACCGCGCGGTCGGTGATCTTCTTGAGCGGGATCTTCTTGCCGCCGCGCAGCCCTTCGTTGGCGGTGACCACGACCCGGCACTTGGCGTCGATGATCCGGTCGCGCAGCGACTCGGCGGAGAAGCCGCCGAAGACCACCGAGTGGATCGCGCCGATCCGCGCGCAGGCCAGCATCGTGTAGACGGTCTCGGGGATCATCGGCATGTAGATGCAGACCCGGTCGCCCTTGCGCACGCCGTGCGCCTTGAGCACGTTGGCGACCCGGCAGACCTCGTGCTTCAGCTCGCGGAAGGTGATGTGGCGGTAGACGCCCGGCTCGTCCGCGGCCCAGATGATCGCCGTCTTCTCGCCCTTGTCCTTGAGGTGGCGGTCGACGCAGTTGTAGCAGGCGTTCAGGCGTCCGCCCGAGAACCAGGCGAAGTCGACCTCGTCGTAGTCCGCGTCGAAGACGTTGTTGAAAGGGTGGTACCAGCTGATCAGCTTGGCCTGCTCCGCCCAGAACCACTCCGGGTTGTCGAGCGACAGCCGGTACAGCCGGCTGTACTCCTCCATCGAGTTGATGTGGGCGCGTTCCCTGATGTGCGGCTTGACGGGGTAGACGGACTCGACGGACACGGTCGACCTCCTCGCTGGAACCCTTCCCGCTCCCGGACGGCGCGCACGGCCCCGGCTGGCCCCGCGATCGTGCAGGATGTGCGGGATCATACGAAAACGCGGCGCAGGTGCGGAAGGTGAAAGCGCCTTCTTTTTGGGGCGCCGGCCCCGTTTACAGCCCCGTTACTGGATCCGACTGAGCGTCGGGGAGCCGGCCGGGAAGCGGAGCGGGCGCGGCGGCCGGGGCGGACGCGGCGGCGGGGCGGATGCGGCGGCCGGGGCGGATGCGGCGGCCGGGGCGGATGCGGCGGCCTGCGGCCGATCGCCGGTCGGATCCGGTTCGGCGGCCGCGCTCAGTGGGCGCGATCGCCCTCGTCGCGGGCTTCCTCGACCACCGGCAGCGCGACGGGCGGCCGCTCCAGGGCGGCCGGCAGGACCTCGTCCATGTGCCCGACCAGGACCACGGTCAGTTCGCCCGCCACCTCGGACGGGATCTCGGCCAGGTCCTTCTCGTTCTCACGCGGCAGGATCACGGTCCGGATTCCCGAGCGGTGGGCGGCGAGCACCTTCTCCTTGATCCCGCCGACCGGGAGGACCTTGCCCCGCAGCGTGATCTCGCCCGTCATCGCCACGTCGGGCCGGGCCGGGATCCCGGCCAGCATCGAGACCAGCGCCGTCGCCATCGCGATCCCGGCCGACGGGCCGTCCTTCGGGATCGCCCCCTCCGGGACATGGATGTGGATGTCGAGCCGGCGGTAGAAGGCCGGATCGGTCCCGAGTTCCGCCGCCCGCGAGCGGACGTAGGTCAGTGCCGCGTTGGCCGACTCCTGCATCACGTCGCCGATCTGCCCGGTGACCAGCAGCTTGCCGCGCCCCGGCACGGCCGAGACCTCGGGGGTCAGGATCTCGCCCCCGATGGCGGTCCAGGCCAGCCCGGTCGCGACGCCGATCTCGCTTTCGCGGCGGGCCTCCGGCGGACGGTAGCGCGGCACGCCCAGCAACTCCTCGGCCGCGTCCGGCGTGACGGCGAACGACCCCGACCACTCGCGATCGACCAGCTTGCGCGCCAGTTTGCGGAAGATCCGTGCCAACTCGCGCTCGAGGCCGCGCACGCCGGCCTCGCGCGTGTAGCGCTCGACGACCAGCTGCAGAGTCGCGGCCGGCAGCTTGACCTGGCGCGCAGCCAGGCCGTGGGCCTCGAGCTGCTTGGGCACCAGGAAGCGCTCGGCGATCGCCAGCTTCTCGGGCAGCGTGTAGCCGGCCAGCCGGATCGTCTCCAGCCGGTCCTGCAGCGGGGCCGGGACCGTGTGCAGCACGTTCCCGGTGGCGATGAAGAAGACATCCGACAGGTCGAGCTCGACGTCCAGGTAGTGGTCGACGAAGGCGTGGTTCTGCTCGGGGTCGAGGACCTCCAGCAGGGCCGCCGAAGGGTCGCCGCGGAAGTCGGTCGACATCTTGTCCAGCTCGTCGAGCAGGAAGACCGGGTTCATCGCGCCGGCCTTGCGCATCGACTGCACGATCCGGCCCGGCAGCGCGCCGATGTAGGTCCGGCGGTGCCCGCGGATCTCGGCCTCGTCGCGCACGCCGCCCAGCGAGAGCCGCACGAACTCCCGGCCCGTCGCGCGGGCGATCGAGCGCGCCAGCGAGGTCTTGCCGACGCCCGGCGGCCCGACGAAGCAGAGGATCGTGTGGCGCCGCCCCGCGGGCGCCAGGCGGCGCACCGCGAGGTGCTCGAGGATCCGCTCCTTGACCTCCGACAGGCCGTGGTGGTCGTGCTCGAGCACCCGCCGCGCGCGCTTGAGGTCGCGCTTCTCGGCGGTCTTCTTCCCCCACGGGATCGCCAGCAGCCAGTCGAGGTAGCTGCGCGAGACGGTCGCCTCGGCCGAGACCGGCGGCATGGCCTCGAGCCGCCGCAGCTCGGCCTCGGCCTTCTCCCGGGCCTCGGTCGGCATCGCCGCGGCGACGATCCGCTCGCGCAGCTGGTCGAGGTCGTTCTCCTTGCCGCCCCGCCCCAGCTCGTGCTGCAGCGCCTTGATCTTCTCGTTGAGGTAGTACTCCTTCTGGGCCCGCTCGAGCTGCTGCTTGACCCGCGCGTTGACCCGCTGCTCGGAGCGCAGCTTGTCGATCTCGAGCGTCACGATCTGGACCAGCCGCTCCAGCCGGTCACGCACGAAGGTCCGCTCCAGGAGGTCCTGCTTGAACTCGGCCCCGACCAGCAGGTGGGCCGCGATCGTGTCGGCCAACCGTCCGGGATCGGTGACCCGGACGGTCGAGAGCAGGGTCTCGGCGGGGAGGGTCGGGTTCTGCTTGACGTACTCCTCGAACAGCTCCTGCACCCGCCGCACCAGCCCCGACACGTCGTCGCCGGTCGCCGCCGGCTCGTGGACCGGCAGGACCTCGGCCACCAGGTAGCCCTCGGGCGTGCGCACGATGTCGAGCGCGCGGGCCCGGCAGAGCCCCTCCGCCAGGATCCGCACGTTCCCCGAGGCGACCTTGAGTGACTGCACCACCTGGGCGATCGTGCCCATCGGGTGGATGTCTTCGGGACGCGGCTCGTCGACCGCGGCATCGCGCTGGCTGGAGAGGAAGATCCGCCGCGGCTCGCCGGCCAGGACGTGCTCGAGCGCCAGGACCGACGACTGCCGGCCGACCACGAACGGGACCATCGTGCGCGGGAAGACGACCGCCTCCCGCAGCGGAACCATCGGCAGCCGTTCGATGCCCGTCGAGGTCATCGCGCTCCGTGGCCGGCTGCGATCCGCGACGCCGCGGATCGCGCTAGCCGGCCTTTTCGAGCAGCCGCAGGGCGCCCTCGCCCTTGTCCGGCCGCTCGATGTACTCCTTGGTGATCGTCAGATCGCGGCGCTCCGACTCGGAGGGGATCTCGAACATCAGGTCGAGCATCGCCTCCTCCATGATCAGCCGCAGGCCGCGCGCCCCGATCTTGCGCTCGAGCGCCTTCTTCGCGACGGCGGTCAGGGAGTCGGGGGTGAACTCGATCTTGACCCCTTCGAAGTCGAAGATCTTGCGGTACTGCTTGACCAGCGCGTTCTTCGGCTCGGTCAGGATCCGGACCAGCGCGTCCTCGTCCAGGTCGTCGAGCGGCGCGACCACCGGCAGGCGGCCGACGAACTCCGGGATCAGCCCGAACTTGATCAGGTCCTCGGGCTGTACCTGGGCCAGCGTGGCCAGGCGGCGGCGCTCCTTGGAGGACTTGACGTCGGCCTTGAAGCCCAGCGTGCGGGCCCCCACGCGCTGCTCGATGATCTGCTCGAGGCCGACGAAGGCCCCGCCGCAGATGAAGAGGATGTTGGTCGTGTCGACCGGGATGAAGTCCTGGTGCGGGTGCTTGCGACCGCCCTGCGGCGGAACGTTGGCGACGGTCCCCTCGAGGATCTTCAGCAGCGCCTGCTGGACCCCCTCGCCCGAGACGTCGCGGGTGATCGAGGGGTTCTCACCCTTGCGCGCGATCTTGTCGACCTCGTCGATGTAGACGATTCCGCGCTGCGCCTTCTCGACGTCGTTGCCGGCGGACTGCAGCAGCTTGAGCAGGATGTTCTCGACGTCCTCGCCGACGTATCCGGCCTCGGTCAGGGTGGTCGCGTCGGCGATCGCAAACGGCACGCTGAGCACGCGGGCCAGGGTCTGGGCCAGCAGCGTCTTGCCGGTCCCGGTCGGCCCCAGCAGCAGGATGTTCGACTTCTGCAGCTCGATCTCGTCCTTGCGCTTGGCCAGTTCCAGCCGCTTGTAGTGGTTGTAGACCGCGACCGCCAGCTTCTTCTTGGCCAGGTCCTGCGCGATCACGTAGGCGTCGAGGAAGCCCTTGATCTCCTGCGGCTTGGGGAGGCGCTTGTCGCCGCCAGCCTCTTCCGGTTCGCGCTCTTCCGCGATGATGTCGAGGCAGATGTCGACGCACTCGTCGCAGATGTAGACGGTGGGGCCGGCGATCAGCTTGCGAACGTCGCGCTGGCTCTTGTTGCAGAACGAGCAGCGCAGCTCGCCGTCGTCGCCCCCGGGCTTTCTCTTGCCTGCCATCTCCGCTCTCCTGCCGTCAGCGCGGACGCCGCTCGATGACCTGGTCGATCAGCCCGTACTCCGCCGACTCGAGGGCGGAGAGGAAGTGATCGCGGTCGGTGTCCTTCTCGATCCGGTCCATCGCGTTGCCGGTGTGGCGGACCAGGATGTCGTTGATGATCACCTTCAGGCGGTCGATCTCCGCCGCCTGGATCTTGATGTCGGTCGCCTGGCCACCCAGCCCGAAGGCCAGCGGCTGGTGGATCATGATCCGCGAGTGCGGCAGCGCCGAGCGCTTCCCTTTCGCACCCGCCGCCAGCAGCACCGCGGCCATCGAGGCCGCCTGCCCGACGCACATCGTGTTCACGTCGGGCTTGACGAACTGCATCGTGTCGTAGATCGCCAGACCGGCCGTCACCGACCCGCCCGGCGAGTTGATGTAGATGAAGATGTCGCGGTCGGGGTCCTCGGCCTCCAGGAAGAGGAGCTGGGCGATGACGAGATTGCTCACGAAGTCGTCGATCGGGCTTCCGATGAAGAGGATGTGATCCTTCAGCAGCCGGGAAAAGATGTCCCAGTAGCGCTCGCCGCGCGGGGTCTGTTCGACCACGGTCGGCCACGGCACCACCATGTCCCGGACGTCCGCCATCGCCTGTGCCGTCACGAGTGCCCGATCGATCATGCGTGTCCTCTGTCCTCTCCCGAGGCTTACCCCTCAGGAAATCTTAGCTTGCGAGTAGAGCCAGTCAAGGCTCTTGCGGCGCAGCAGGTCCCGCTCCAGCCCCGCCAGGTTGCCCGCCTGGGCGAGACGTGCCCGCGCGTCCGCGACTGGAACGCCGGTCTCCCGCGCCAGCAACTCGATCTCGCGGTCGACGTCGCCCGGCTCGAGCGCCATGCCTTCCTTCTTCGCGATCGCGTCGAGCAGCAGCCGTGCGCGGACCGAGCCTTCCGCCGCGCCGCGCTCGCGCTCGAGGACCTTATTCCAGTCGAACTGGACCTTGTCGGGGTCGATGCCGCGCATCGCGAGGCCGCGGCCGAGGTCCTCGAGCCGGTCCTTCAGCTCCTGGCGGATCAGCGAGTCCGGGGCCTCGAACGGGTGCAGCGACAGCAGGTCCTCCAGCAGGCGCTGGCGCGCGACCGCGTCGGCCTCGCCGCTCTTCATGCGGTGGATCGCCTCGCGGATCTTCTCCTTCAGGTCGGCCACCGACTCGGCGCCGGCAGTCTTGGCGAACTCGTCATCGAGCGGCGGGATCTCCGCTCGGCGCAGCTCGTGGACCTTGCCCTTGTAGTAGATCGTCTTGCCCTTGAGCTGGCCGGTCGGGTGGTCGTCGGGGTAGCTGACCGCGAAGGCGAACTCGTCACCCGGCTTCAGGTCCTGCAGCTTCTGGTCGAACTCGGGCAGGTTGCCGTCCTCCCCGAGCCGGACCACGCGCGGCTTGCGCTCGATCACGGGGGCCTGGCCCAGCTCCGCCCCTTCCATCTCGACGGCGAGGTAGTCGCCCATCAGGCTGGCGCGGTCGGTCACGGGGACCAGCTTCCCCTGCCGCTCGCGGAAGGCCTTCAGCTCGGCCTCGATCTCCTCCTCCGTGACCTCCACGGCAGGCCGCGAGATCGCGCGGCCGGCGTAGTCGTGCGGGTCGATCTCCGGCGCGACATCGACCGCCAGCGCGAAGGCGTACGGTTCGGTCTCCTTCGCCGGCTCGATGTGCTCGTGCCCCTCCGCCAGCTCCACCGTGACGCCGCCGTCCACCGGCTCGAGCCCCTCGCGCTGGACCGCCTCGCGCGCGAAGGCCTCGAGCAGCCGCTCGGCGGCCTCGTGGCCGAGTTCGCCCCCCAGCCGCTGGCGGACCACCTCGAGCGGCGCCTTTCCGGGGCGGAAGCCGGGCAGCTGGACGCGCTTGCGGTGCTCGCGGAGCAGGTCCTGGAAGGTGGCCGCGACGTCGGCGGCAGGGACCTCGACCGCGAGCCGGCGGCGGGTCGGAGAGATCTCGGTGACTTCCGTCTTCATGCCTGTCCTCGAACGCTGGTGCGAAAGGGGGGATTCGAACCCCCACGGCCGAAGCCACGGGATCCTAAGTCCCGCGCGTCTACCAGTTCCGCCACTTTCGCACGGATCGGGGCGGCGGACGAATCGTCGGTCGGATGATAAGGCGAAAGCCCCACCGCGGCCGTCGCCCACCGGCGCACCGTCCCGCGGAGGGCACGGTGCCACGTCGGGGGAAGTCTCGGTGAGGATTGGTGAGCCGCCAGGGACTTGAACCCCGAACCCGCAGATTAAGAGTCTGCTGCTCTGCCAGTTGAGCTAGCGGCCCACCCGAGTTGCAACGCCGGAATCGGTTCCCCGCCCGGCGAGCGGGGGATTATACGCGCCTGCCCCTCGATGGCAACCGAGCATGATTGCACACCGGTGGCGGATTGGGGTGGGCGACGGGGCTCGAACCCGCGACAACCAGATCCACAGTCTGGGGCTCTACCAACTGAGCTACGCCCACCACGTCATGTCTTGTCCGTCGCGGTGCCCTCGCGGGCCCCGCCGGGCGCGCTGCCTCCCGCCGCCGGGGCGGGATGGCGCGCCTGAAGGGACTCGAACCCCTGACCTGCTGCTTAGAAGGCAGCTGCTCTATCCACCTGAGCTACAGGCGCGTGGCCTCATCAGCTTATCGCCAGGCCCGCAGGGCCGGGGGTTGCCCGCCGGAGCGCGGCGGGAATCGCCCGCGAAACGCCGTACCGTAGCCCCTCGCCCGGGCCGGTGCAAGGGGCGGGGGGGAGCCGATGGCGGCGGGGGCCGGGGCGCGGCGGGGGCCGTGGGGCGGCGGGGGCCGGGGCGCGGGGGGCCGGGGCGCGGGGGGCCGAGGGGGGGCGGCGGGGGCCGGGGGGCGGCGGGGGCCGGGGCGCGGGGGGGCCGGGGCGCCGGGGGGGCCGGGGGGCGGCGGGGGCCGGGGCGCGGGGGGGCCGGGGCGCAGCGGGGGCCGGGGCGCGGCGGAGGCCGGGGCGCGGCGGGGGCCGGGGCGCGGCGGGGGCCGGGGCGCGGGGGGCCGGGGCGCGGGGGCGCCGAGGGGGGGCGGCGGGGGCCGGGGGGCGGCGGGGGCCGGGGCGCGGCGGGGGCCGGGGCGCGGGGGGCCGAGGGGCCCGGCGGGCTCCGGGGGCGCGTCGGGATCGGGGGCGCGCTAGCCGAGGGGCCCGGTGGGATCGGGGGCGCGGAGCGACGCAGACGTTTTCCGCCGCCGCGAACGGCCGGCTCCTCGCCTAGGGACGGAGCCCTCCCGAATGCACCTCGATCGGGAGAGAAGCCCGTTGAATGCACCTCGCGCGAGACGGAGCCCCGTCCGGTGCACCTCGCGTGGCCCGGGAGCCAGACTCGCGCCGGGGTACGGTGCCGAAACTGCCGCACCTGGGGCGTTTCACATCGGAATCGCACACTCGCCTCCGACGACGCAGGCGCAAGCCAGCAGCAAGGCGGCCTCCGGTGTGCACTTAACCCGGCTCCGTTCGCGCCGGTGAGCATTCAAGAGGGCTCTCTTCCCTCGCGTTCGCCGCCGCGCAACGCTCGCTCGGACCGAATCGTGCCGGCCCGGCCTCGGCCGCCCGAGCCTCCCCGCAGACTCTCCGCGTGCTCCACGCCTCGCCTCGCGCCGCGCGCGGCACCCTGCTCTTCCGGACCTGGGCCGAGGCCCGGGCGTTGTGGCTGCGCCTCGTAGCGGGACCGCGCTTTCTTTCCCTGGCGCTCATGCCGGATCACGTCCACGTGCAGTTGACCGACGCCTCCCAGGTGGCCCCGCTCGCGGTGGCGCTGCGCAGCTACGCGCGCTGGCGCAATGCCGCACGCGGCGAGTCGGGCGCGGTGTGGGAACACGGCGGGCGGCCGACGGAGATCCGCGGCAAGGATCACGTCCAGCGGACGATCCGCTACATCCACCTCAACCCCTGCCGCCGCGGCCTGGCCGCCGATCCCCTGGCCTGGGCGTTCTCGACGCACCGGGATGCCCTCGGGCTGGCCCTGCCGCCTGCGCGGCGCACCGTTCCGGATCCGGTGCGCTTCCACGCGTGGGTTTCGGGCGACCCGTCGGTCGGCGCCGCCGGCAGCCCGATTCCGCAGCGGTCTCCCGCCGGCGGGACCCCGCGCTCGGCGGCCGAGATCATCGCCGCCGTCAGCGCGCTGACCCGGACGCCCCGCTTGGCGCTGCGTGCTCGCGGCCCCGCGCGGAGCCTGCTGCTCGGGGCTCTCGCCGAGCTGACGGACGCGACCGACGGCGGCGTGGCCGCGATCGTGGGCGTCCACCGGACCACAGCCGGGCGGGCCGCCCTGGGCCCGGACCAGCGATTCGCCTTGATCGAGAGGGTTGCGGGCGACGACCGCTTCGCGGTTCTGCGCGACGGGGACCTGCGCGCCGAGACGTCCTGGGCCGGCTACCGCCACCTGCGCTGACGCGAGGCGCACCGGAGAGCGGCGCGCGCCCCTCCGCCACCCCTGACAGACCACAGGACGGCGGCGACCGGGCGGGAGAGAGGAGAGTGGCGCGGCTGGCTGGAATCGAACCAGCGACCCCCAGCTCCGGAGGCTGGTGCTCTATCCGCTGAGCTACAGCCGCGCGCGAGCCGGGAATGATAGCCCAATCGCCACCCGGCGCGAGCCGGTGCGGCTTCCACGGCCCGGCCGCCGGGTCGGCCGCCCACGGCCCAGGCGCCGCCGTCGCTCGGCGCCGCCTGGACTCGCGCCACGCAACCGACCGCGGGGCGCCCCGCACCCGCCGCGCACCCGCCCCGCATCCGCCCCGCATCCGCCCCGCATCCGCCCCGCATCCGCCGGGTGCCCCCGCGGGGCCTCCGCGTTCCCGCCGCCGCGACCGCAGCGCGGCCCTCGCCTCGGGACCGCGGCGCGATCCTCGACGCGGTTGCAGCGCGCGGGCCGCGGCAACATCCTTCCCCGCGCGAGGGAGCAGGGATGCCGCTCGAACCCGGAACGCTGGTCGGTCCCTACAAGGTCCTTTCCCAGATCGGCACCGGCGGGATGGGTGAGGTCTACCTGGCCCGCGACACACGGCTGGGACGCGAAGTCGCGCTGAAGGTCCTCCCCCCCGAGCGGGTCGCCGACCCGGAGCGGCGGCAGCGCTTCCAGCAGGAGGCCCAGGCGGCCTCGATCCTCAACCACCCGAACATCGTCGCGATCTTCGACATCGGCTCGCAGGACGGGTTCGACTACATCGCGATGGAGTATGTCGACGGCGAGCCGCTCGACCTGCTGATCCCGAAGGGAGGGATGCGGTTCGAGCAGGCGCTGGGGATCGCGATCCCGGTCGCCGACGCGCTGGCCCGGGCCCACGGGGCGGGGATCGTCCACCGCGACCTGAAGCCCGGGAACGTGATGGTGACGCGCGACGGGCGGGTCAAGCTCGTCGACTTCGGGCTGGCGAAGCTGGCGCTGCGACTTGGCGCCAGCGAGGACGACGCAACCCGCACCGCGCTCTCCAGCGGCACCCACACGGTCGAGGGGCGGATCCTCGGCACCGTCTCGTACATGTCGCCCGAGCAGGCCGAGGGGAAGAAGATCGACGCGCGCTCGGACATCTTCAGCTTCGGCACGCTGCTCTACGAGATGCTGACCGGCGAGCGCGCCTTCCGCGGCGAGTCGACGCTCTCGACGCTCTCCGCGATCCTGACGCTCGAGCCGCGGCCGCTGCGCTCGCTGGCGCCGTCGATCCCGCCGGAGGTCGAGCGGGTGATCACGCGCTGCCTGCGCAAGGACCCCGAAAAGCGCTGGCAGAGCATGACCGACATCCGCATCGCCTTGGCCGAGCTCAAGGAGGAGACCGAGACGGGCTCGCGGATCGACGGTGCGCGGCCGCGCCCGGTTCGGGCCGCGGGGACCGGCTCCCGCTGGCCGATGCTGGCGGGCGCGCTGGTCGGACTGGGGCTGGTCCTGGCCGGGGCATGGTGGCTGACCGCCGGGACGGGAGCGGAGGATGCGCTCGAGGTCCCCGCCACGGACGGGGTGCCGGGCGCGCCCGGCGAGGAGTCCCCGATGGCCGGCACCGCCGCTCCCGCCGCGCCGGGCCTGTCCCCGCCCGCCGGGGCCCCGCCCCAGGCGGGGGCCGCCCCCGGCTCCGGCCTGGCGGCCGGCGCGCAGGCGACCGCGCCCTTCGCGGAGCCCCCCCTCCGCCGCCGCCGTCGGGGGCCGAGGCCGCATCCGTCCCCGGCGCCCGCGCGCCGTCCGCGGCGGCGAAGCCCCCCCCGAAGCCCCGCGACCGGGCCGCCGCCGCCCCGCCGCCCGCGGACGCGGCGCTCGCCTCCCCGCCCCCTGCCGCCCCGCTTGCGCCGGCCGAGCCCGCCCGGGTCGTGCTGCCGGAGGGGGCCCGGATCGTCGTGACCCTGGCCTCGGACGTGCGGTCGGCGGCGGTCAAGCCGGGGGACCGCGTCGCGCTGCTGGTCGGCGAGGACGCGCTGATCGACGGGACGGTCGTGATCCGCAAGGGGACCCCGGCGACGGGCGAGATCCTCGACGTGCAGCGCCGCAACGTCTTCGGCGGCGGCGGCCGGCTGGTGATGACGGTCCTCTGGACCACCGCGGTCGACGGCCAGGAGGTCCGGCTGCGGCCGTTGCCGACCCGCGGCGGCGGCAAGAAGGCCGAGGGGATCTCGCTGGCGCCGGAGAAGGCGGAAAAGACCGACAAGGCGGAGAAGGCGGACCAGCCGGAGAAGGCGACACGCGGCGAAGACAAGCGGGAGATCGTCGCGACGGCCGGGTCGTCCTTCAACGCCTGGGTCGACTCGTCGAAGGAGATCGCCGCGCCGCGCTGAGCTGCCCGCCACGGCCCCGCCGGTTGGACGGCTGCGCGGCCGCGGGTCACCATGCGCCATGGCCGACCCCGATTCGCGCACCGGCGCACGCTACGCGACCCCCGAGATCCTCGACTGGGTCGCGTCGGTCCACGCCCCGCACGATCCCGCCCTGGCGCGGGCATTCGCGACCCCCGCCGACATGCCGGCGATCATGGTCGGCCCGAGCGAGGGGCGCCTGCTGCACCTGCTCGCCCGGCTCGCCGGCGCGCGCCGGGTGGTCGAGGTCGGCACCCTGGCCGGCTACTCGACGATCCACCTGGCGCGCGCGATGCCCCCGGACGGGCACCTCTGGACGGTCGAGTTCGAGCCCCGGCACGCCGAGCTGGCGCGCGCCAACCTCGCCGCCGCCGGCCTGGCGGAGCGGGTCACGGTCGTGGTCGGGGCCGGCGCCGACGCGCTGCCCGGGCTCGAGCCGCACGGCCCCTTCGACGCGGTCTTCCTCGACGCCGACAAGGCCAACTACGACCGCTACGCGCGCTGGGCGATCGCGAACCTGCGCCCGGGCGGCCTCGTGCTGGGCGACAACGCCTACCTGTTCGGCGATCTGCTCGACGACGACGAGCGCGCTCGCGGGATGCGCGCGTTCCACGAGATCGTCGCCGCGGCGTGCGATTCGGTCTGCATCCCGACGCCGGACGGGCTGGTCCTCGGGATCAAGCGTTAGCGGCCTCGACGCGACGGCGGCGCCGCAGCATGAGATAGACGACGAGAATCGCGGCTGCGGCCAGCAGATGCTTGAGGGTATGACCGCTGACGAGGCCGTCGAGCCGCACCGCGATCTCACGATCCAGGCGCTCGGCGACCAGCGCGCCGGCGTACAGGGCCGCGGCACCGTACAGCCAACCGGCGTGCGTGTAGGGCGAACGGATCAGCGCGGTGGCGGCGAACGCAACCCCGACGAACCCGGCCTGGGCCGCCAGGTAGGGAGCGAGGTTTCCGGAGAGCGCCCAGAAGACGACGGAGCCGATGCCGCTGATCGCCAGCGCGCCGAGCGGCAGCCCGCTCGGCCGGGTGGCACGATCGGTGAGCACGCCCGCGGCCAGCCCGGCGAAGCCGAGCGCCATCGGCAGCCGGTCCCAGACCAGCGTCGCGTCGGTCGGGTCGAGGTGGTAGGCGGCCGACCCGAGCGCGGTCAGGGTCACGCCGCAGAACATCGCGTACCACGGTGCACGCGCCGCGCGCGAGGTCGTGCCGTGCGCCGTCGCGCCGCGCGCCGTCGCCTTCGGCAGAGCGCGGAGGCCGAGCAGTCCGACCAGCAGGAACGGCAGGTTGGAGAGCACGTCGAGAGCGTGCGGCACTCCCCACAACGTGCGCTGATCGGCGAACTCGTGATAGGACTGCGGCTGAGCCAGAGGCGGCAGGACCAGCGCGACGAGCCACGGCGCCGCGGCGGCGCCCAGGGCCAGGGCGGTGACCGTGACGGAAGAGCGTACGGGCCCGCGTCCCACGATGCCGCGAGCGTAGCACGGTGCGGCAGCTCCCGTTCGGTCTCGGGTGAAGCCGGCGCCTGCCCGGCTCGCCCGTCGGAAAGCTGGTCGGGGCGGCCGGATTTGAACCGGCGACCACCTGCTCCCAAAACAGGTGCGCTACCAGGCTGCGCCACGCCCCGACGGCCCGTGAGCGTAGCAGATCGGATGCGGGCTTCGCACACCGCAGCGGCCCGCGCAAGGGGCGCAATCCGGGGAATGGGTGCCTTTCCCCGATTCGGACGGAGGGCCTGTCCCGGCGCCGGCCGCTCCCGCGCCACCCGGCCCGGATCATTTCCGAAGGGCCGGCTGCAACCGCGGATCCGGGTTACCGGTCGCGGCGCTCCCAGTCGAACGGGATCTCGTTCAGCACGGGGTCGATCCGGTCCTCGTCGGGCAGCTTCGGGTCGTGCGGCCGGTCGGTCACCACGATCACCAGCGACTCCGCCGTGCCGCAGCCCTTCATCCCGAACCAGACGCCGGCCGGAACCGTCACCGCCAGCGGCGCGTGGTCCCCGAGGAAGAACTGGTTCAGCTCGTTCTCGGTCTTCGAGCCCTCGCGCGCATCGAAGAGCCCCAACCGCACCATTCCGGAGACGACCGCCAGCGTGTCGGTGCGCTGCCGGTGGCGGTGCCAGGCCTTGACCACCCCGGGGAAGACCGTCGTCAGGTGGATCTGGGCCGCGACGTGGGGTGCCGGCCCGTCGCAGCGGAACAGTTCGACGACCCGGCCGCGGTCATCGGCTTTCGGTTCTAGAGTGCGGACGACGACCCCTTCGATCATGGGCGCTCCGGGCGCCGGTGGTGAAGGCGCGCCAGGGATGGTAGAAACCGCCCCCGCGCCGCGTCAACCGCGGCGCCCGTGCGCCCCATGGGGTGCCGGCGGGAGACGACGATGGAAATCTCACTCTGCGGCCTGCCCCGCTCGGGGAAGACGACCCTCTGGAGCATCCTCACCGGGACCGCGCTGCCCGAGGGAGGAAAGGTCGAAACGCGCCGCGGCATCGCCAAGGTCCCCGACGCGCGGCTCGACCGGATGGTGCCGCTCTTCAAGCCGAAGAAGACGACCCACGCCACGGTCACCTACGTCGACCCGGCCCCGATGGAGAAGGGGGCCGGCAAGGCCGACAACCCCCTGCTGGCTCCGCTGCGGACCGCCGACGCGCTGCTGCTGGTGCTGCGGGCCTGGGACGATCCGTCCGACCCGCACCCCGACGGCTCGGTCGACCCGGCGCGCGACCTGTCGCTGATCGAGACCGAGTTCCTGCTGGCCGACCTCGACGTCGCGCAGCGGCGGCTCGAGCGGCTCGAGGCGGTGATCAAGAAGGCCGGCAAGGACGAGGACAAGCGCGAGCACGAGATCCTGACCCGCGCCGTGCAGAAGCTGGAGAAGGAGGTCCCGCTGCGCGCCGCGCTCTCCGAGGACGAGCTGCGCGCCGTGCGCAGCTACGCCTTCCTGACCGCCAAGCCGCTGCTCGTCGCCGTCAACCTGGACGAGGATCGCGCGGGCGAGCTGGGCCAGGGGCCCGAGGCGTTCGGGCTGCAGAGCCTGATCGGGCGGCCGGGGGCCGAGTTCGTCGCGCTCTCGGCCAAGATCGAGCGCGAGATCGCTTCGCTGTCGGCGGAGGACGCGGCAGCGTTCCGGGCCGACCTGGGGATCGCGGAGCCGGCGCTGGACCGGCTGATCCGCGCCAGCTACCACCTGCTGGGCTACATCTCGTTCCTGACGGTCGGCGAGGACGAGTGCCGTACCTGGTCGATTCGCGCCGGGACCCCGGCGCGCGGGGCCGCGGGAGCGGTCCACTCGGACATCGAGAAGGGGTTCATCCGGGCCGAGGTCGTGCCGTGGGACAAGCTGCTCGAGGCCGGCTCGCTGGCTGCGGCCCGCGAGAAGGCCTGGCTGCGGCTCGAGGGCAAGGAGTACGTCGTGCAGGACGGCGACGTCGTCCATTTCCGGCACTCGGGCTGAGCGGGCCGGGCCGGCACGGAGGGCCGGCCTCCTCCCGCGTGAGCCGACCGGCGCTCAGGGCGCGGCGAGGATCCGATCCAGCAGCGTCTTCCCGGCCGCGTGGCCGGGCTGCGCGGCCAGGAGGGCGCGCGTCTCGAGCAGCGCCCCCTCGCGATCGCCGGCGGCGTAGAGCGCCGCGGCCAGCCCGTAGCGCGCGTCGGGCGACTCCGGCTGCAGCGCCAGCGCGGCCCGGTACTGCTCCGCCGCCGGTGCCGCGCGACGCGCCTGGTAGAGCGCGGCGCCGTAGTTGACCCGATACTCGAATGTCTCCCCGGCGATTTCGACCGCGCGCGCGAGGCGAACCAGCCCCTCGTCACGCCGGCCGGTCGAGAAGAGCGCGACGCCCGACAGGCTGAGCGCCGCGGCGTTGCCGGGATCGGCGGTGAGCACCGGCGCGAGCCGTGCGAGCGCGTCGTCGGGGCGGCCGGCCACCAGCGCCTGCCGCCCGTCCTCGATCGCCATCTCGAGGCGGATCCCGTCCTTGGGATCGAGGGGCGGGGCGCCGGCCGCGCGCGCCGCGCCAGTGACGCGGCCGGCCGCGTAGCCGAGCGCTTCCAGCTGCGCGCGCCGTTCGGCGTCGGACGGGCTCTCGGCCGCCGGGTCGGCCCCACCGAGCGCCTCGCGCAGCCGCGCCAGCTCGGCCTGGCGCTCGCGCAACCGCGCCGGCTCGGCGACAGCCAGGTCCTTCCGCTCGCGCGGGTCGGCCGACAGGTCGTACAGCTCGGGCCGCGGCGCGTCGATCAGCTTGCTCGCGCCGGATCGCAGCGCGAAGAGCGGCGCCCAGCCGTAGGCGCGCTCGGGGTAGAGCGTCTCCGAGTAGAGCGGCCGCGGCACCGGTCCGGTCGCCGGCCCGGCTGGCGGTCGCGCCGGGCGCCCTCCCCCCCGCCGCCGCGCTCCCGCCGCGCCCGAGCGACGCCGCGAAGCTGGCTCCCTGCGCGCGCGGCAGGGGCGGCGCGCCGAGCAGCTCCAGCAGCGTCGGCGCCAGGTCGACCTGCGAGACCGGGCCGGGGACGCGCGCGCCGGCGGCGATCGTCCCCGGCAGCTTCAGCAGCAGCGGCACGGCCAGCGTCGTCTCGTAGAGGAAGACGCCGTGCGTCGACTCGCCGTGCTCGCCCAGCCCCTCGCCGTGGTCGCCGACGACCGCGATCAGCGTCCGGCCGGCCAGGCCCCGGGCCACCAGCGCGTCGAGCAGCCGCCCCAGCTGCGCGTCGACATACGCGATCTCGCCGTCGTAGGGTGAGCTTTTGAAGCGCGCGCGGTAGGGCTCGGGCGGCGCGTACTCGGCGTGCGGGTCGAAGTAGTGGACCCACAGGAAGAACGGCCCCCCGGGCTTCGAGGAGGCGAGCCGGTCGAGCGCGGCCAGCGCGCGGTCGGTGACCTCGGACGCGCGGCGCTCGACGATCGGGCGCAGCGTCGCTGAGGCGGGCGACTTCCCGGCCGCCCCCTTTCCGCCGGCGGCCGGGGCCATCCCCGGCTCGTCGTAGCTGGCGAACCCCTGGTCCAGCCCCTGCGTGCGCGCCAGCACCGCCGCGCCGACGACCGCCGCGGTCCGGTAGCCGCGCGCGGCGAGCACCTCCGCCAGCGTCGTGACCGACGCGGGCAGCACGAAGTCGGCGTTGTCGCGCACCCCGTGCGCCGGCGGGTAGAGCCCGGTGAAGAGCGAAGCGTGCGCCGGCAGCGTCAGCGGCGCGACCGCCTGCGCCCGCTCGACCAGCGCCCCCTCGCGCGCCAGCCGGTCCAGCCGCGGCGTGGCGGCCGCGGCGTGGCCGTAGGCGCCGAGCCGGTCGGCGCGCACGGTGTCGAGCGTGATCATGAGGAGGTGCGGGGGCGCGAGGGGGGCGGGCGCAGCCGCCGCAGGGGGCGGCGAGGCGTGAGCCGGTGCCAGCAGCACCGCCGCGCAAAGCGCCGGGATGGCGAAGTGCGCGACGGCGATCGAGGCGGCGGCAGCGGCGGCGGACGGGAGCATGTCCGGGGCAGTCTGACCCGCGAGCCGCCCCGTTCGCCACACGCCCGATCCGGCGGGAACGCGGGCGCCCCGCTCAGGGTGCGACAGCAAGCCCCAGGGCCTTCGCATTCCGGCGCACGCGCTCGTCGATGCTGAGCATGGTCAGCCGGGGCACGGCGGCCAGCGCGGCCAGCGCGCTCGTGGCGCTGGCCAGTCGCGGCCGGTCGAGATCTCCCGGAGCGGGATCCGTCCACGCCGGCGGCGCGCCCTAATACCAGAGCGCGCGGCCGACGAGCTGCGGAGGCTGGAACCGGGACCGCTGGAGCGGCCCCCCCTTCCGATCGAGGCGCCGCCTCACCTCGGCCTCGAGCGCCAGCCGAAACGTCTCCGGGTCGCGGGGCGACTCGATGACGGCATACCGGCTCGCGAGTTTCTCGCGCATCGTCAGCGGCCCGCGGGAGAACGTGCCGGGTCGACCGCGCTCACGATCGCCCGCCCGGCCCGGCGATCGCGGAGGCCACCGCCTCCGCCACGACCGCTCCCTCCCCCGGCTGCAGCGTCCGCGGGTCGAACAGCACGCGCCCGTCCTCGACCCGGGCCACGACCGGCGGCTCGTGCGCGCGCAGCCGCGCCAGCAGCGCGTCGTCGGAGAGGCCGGCCGGTGGATCCAGGCGGACCAGCGTCGTCGGCAGGTCCTCTTCCGGCGCCGCCCCGCCGCCGACGCGCGAGACGCCGGCCACGACCTCCGGGGCGCAGCCCGGTACTGCGGCCCGCAGCGCGGCGGCCAGTTCCTCCGCCGCCGCGCGCAGCTCCGCCTCGGTCAGCGACAGCATCCGCAGCGCCGGCAGCTCCGCGGCCGGGTCCTTTGCCATCGCCCCCAGCGCGCTCGCGGCCAGCGCGGCCAGCGTCAGCTTGCCGGGGCGCAGCGCGCGGGCCAGCGGGTGCCGGGCGCAGCGGCGCACCAGCTCGCGCCGGCCGACCAGCACGCCGGCCTGCGGTCCACCCAGCATCTTGTCGCCGGAGAAGCAGACCAGGTCCGCGCCGTCCTCCAGCAGCTCCTCCACCGACAGCTCGCTGGCCGGGCCGGGGCTGTCCCGGAACAGCCGCCCGCACCCCTGGTCGGCCAGCACCGGCACGCCGGCCTCCTTCCCCAGCGCGGCCAGCTCGGCCACCGGCACCTGATGCGTGAAGCCGACGATCCGGTAGTTGCTGGGCCAGACGCGCAGGATCAGGCCGGTGTCGCCCGACAGCGCGCGCTCGAAGTCGGCGAAGTGGGTGCGGTTGGTCGTCCCCACCTCGCGCAGCTGCGCCCCCGAGCACTCCATGATCTCCGGGATCCGGAACGAGCCGCCGATCTCGATCAGCTCGCCGCGGCTGATCAGCACGTCGCGGTCCTTCGCCAGCGCCGACAGCGCCAGCAGCAGCGCGGCGGCGTTGTTGTTGACGACGTGCGCGGCGTAGCCCGGAAAGAGCAGCCCCAGCAGCTCGTCGACGTGGTCGGCGCGGTGGCCACGCTCCCCCTTCGCGACGTCGTACTCCAGGTTCGAGTAGCCGGCCGCGGCGAGCTCGATCCAGGCCCGCGCCCGCGCGCCGAGCGGGGCGCGGCCCAGGTTGGTGTGGATCACGACGCCGGTCGCGTTGACCACGCGCCGCGGCCGCGGCCGCGCCAGCGCCGCCAGGCGCGCGGCGCAGGCCGCGGCCAGTTCGTCCTCCGCCGGGGCCGCCGCGCCGCGGCCGATCGCCGCGCGGGCGGCGTCGAGGGCGTCGCGCAGGACGCCGACCAGGGCCCGCCGCGACCAGGCGGCGGCCGCCTCGGCCAGGGCGGGGTGGGCGAGCAGGCGGTCGACGGAGGGGAGCTGGCGGCGCGGGTCCATGCCGCCATTCTCGCCGCGGCGTGCCGGGTTGGAAACGGCCGGGCGGCAGGCGGCTGGCCCGGCCGCCCGCCGGGACCCACCTTCTCCGGGAGGGACCGGCGTGGACGGACGGCCCGTGCCGCGCCCCCCCGAGGACTCTCGTGCCCGACTCGATGTTCACGCCGAGCGACGTCCGCTCCGACCTCGACCGGCTCGAGAAGCTGCTCAAGCGGCTCGCCACGGAATACGAGATGTTCCTTGCGGGCTCGATCAAGTGGCCGCCCTGGCAGCGCCACGCCGAGGTCGAGGCGATCGTCCGCCACTACGCCAAGAACCCGCCGCAGCGCACGATCGAGCGCTTCCGGTTCAACACGATGGTCCATCGACTGCGCACCAGTCTCGAGCGCTGGAACCGGCGCCAGCGGTTGATCGAGATGGAAGGCCATCGCGCGCGCCTGGCCGGGCCGACCGTACGCCCGCTCGATGCCGAGGACATCCACCGCCCGCACGTGATGGTCGAGACACGCGCCACCGCCGGGAAGCTCGACGCGACCCAGGCGCGCGACCTCTACACCTCGTACAAGAACGCCAGCCGCGCGCGCGGCCTGCCGGTCTCGGGGCTCAGCTACCGCAGCTTCGCGCGCAAGCTCGACGCCGCGGTGGGGCAGGCGCGCGACCGCCATCCGGGACGGGACGTCGAGTTGCTTCTCGACGAGGTCGGTGGCAAGGTGAGGCTCGTGGTCCGGCCCGGCACGCCCCGCAAAGAGGATGAACCGGTCGGACGTTGACCCCGGGAGCCACGCCCATGCGCCGCCTCGTTCCGCCGCTCGCCGTGATCGTTCTCGCCGTCTTCGTCGCCGCGCTGGCGATCGCTCCCGCGCTCGCGAAGAAACAGAAGGAACAGGCGGTCGACCCGGCCGCCGAAGCCGCCGCCGAAGCCCCGACGGAGGCCGACACCTCGGCCGAGGAACTGATCGAGGAGATGGTCTCGGAGGAGCCGGCCGTCCAGCTCCAGAGCGACATCCTGGCGCGCTTCCCCGAGGTCGCCGAGGCGATCGCCGCGGTCGAGGCGGACCCGCAGGATTCCGAGGCCTGGCGTGTGCTGGGCGTGCGCCTGACCAACCGCGCCGGCTTCAAGGACGCGATCAAGGCGCTCAAGCAGGCGACTGAACTGGACGAGACCAACGTCGCGGCCTGGAACGACCTGGGCACGGCGCTGATCCGCAGCGGCAACATCAGCAGCGGCATGAGCGCGATCCGGCGCGCGCTCAAGCTCGAGCCCTTCTCCGCGGTGGCGCACTACAACCTGGGGATCGGTTACCAGGCGGACGGGAACTACGACTCGGCGATGCAGTCGTTCGAAACCGCGCTGCTGCTCGACCCGTCGCTGGCCGACGTCCGGCGCAACCCGGGCGCGCTGACCAACCCCGCGCTCCCGTACGTCCAGTTGGGCGTCTACATGAAGCGGGAAGGAGCCGCCCCCGCGCTCTTCATGGAGCAGGCGCCCCAGCAGGGACTCCTCGCGACCGAGGAGTCCGCCGCACCGGCCGCCGCACCGGCCGACGCACCGCCCGACGCACCGCCCGCAGCCGCGCCCGCGAAGAAGACGAAGTAGCGCGCACGGCGGACCGGCCCAGCGCGGTCCCCTACCCCCGCGACTCGAGACCCAGCAGCATCAGCTCGAACAACGGCTCGAGCAGGGCCACCGGCTCCGCTGCGTGGGTCGGCTCGGCGTAGAGCGCCGGGATCAGCAGCGTCCGCATCGCGGCCTGGATCGCCATCGCAGTCGTCGCGCGCGGCTCGATCTTGCGGAACACTCCGTTCGTCTCGCCGCTGACCAGGATCTCATCGATCAGGTCGCGCTCGGACTTCGAGTAGGGGTGGTTCGGCTGCTGGTAGATGATCGTCACCAGCTCCTCGAGCACGTCGCGGTGGACGCCGAGCAGGTCCTTGAGCTGGATGATGACGCGCAGCCGCGCGTCGGCCATCGCGCGCAGCTTGCGGCGCGGGTCGGGCTCGGCCTCGACCGCGGAGCGCATCGCGGCCAGGACCTGGTCCATGTCGCGCTGCAGGACCAGCTCGAACAGCTCCTGCTTGCCGCCGGGGACGTAGTAGTAGAGCGCGCCCTTGACCACTCCCAGCTCGGCCGCGATCTCGGAAAGCGAGGCCTTGCGGAAGCCGAAGCGGGCGAAGTGACGCCGAGCCGCGTCGAGGATCCTCTCTTTGGTCAGCTTCATGATTTGACCTTTCAAACGAAACAGTCGGCCGGGAGCCGGCTAGCCGGAGATTACTGGAGATTTGCCGGTTTGACCACGGGCAAGCGCGGTCAGAGCTGCCGCCGGGCCCGGATCAGGACCGGGTCCCCCGGCGCCCGCTCCAGCAGCCCGTCCAACTCCTTCCGTGCCTCCTCCGGCCGGCCCTGCTTCTTC
Organism: uncultured Acidobacteriota bacterium; assembly: GCA_963702545.1. Classification (GTDB taxonomy): domain Bacteria; phylum Acidobacteriota; class Polarisedimenticolia; order J045; family J045; genus JALOKP01. Next base: position 102,054 of record CAVPDB010000018.1, read on the forward strand.
AGCTCGGCGACCAGGCCGTCGACCGCGCCCCGTTCGGTCGGACGGATCTCGAGCGCCTTCCGGTAGGCCGCGAGCGCGCCCGCGGCGTCCCCCTGGGCGGCCCGGGCGTCGCCGGCCAGCGCCCAGCCCTCGGCGTCCGCCGGGTGCTGCGCGAGGTAGGCGTCGAGCCGCCGCGCCGCCGCCGGCGCCTGCCCGGCCGCCAGCTCGGTGCTCGCCAGCCGGGTCTCGATCCCGACGTAGCCCGGCAGCAGTCCCGAGAGCCGGATCCACAGCGCGCGCGCGTCGAGCGGCCGGTCGCGCCCCTCGAGGAAAGTGCTGTAGCTGCGGTAGCCGAGGTAGAAGGTCGGGTGGCGCTCGATCATCGCCTTGTACCAGCGCTCGGCCTCGTCGTCGCGCCCGGCGCGCTCGCAGGCCTGCGCCAGCTTGAGCAGCACCTGCGGGTTGTCGGGGTCGGTCCCGGCCAGCCGCGTCAGCAGCTTGATCGCGGCGTCGGGCTGGCCGGCCCGCATCAGCTCCTGCGCGCGGTCGAAGAGCTGGTAGTCCTCCATCGCGTCGCGCGGGTTGCGGCCCGAGAGGCCGGGCAACGCCTCCTCGCCCGCGTTCGCGCCGCCCGGGCCGCCGGCCGCGTAGCCCAGGCTCTCGAGCCGCGCGATCGTCTCGGGGTCGGTCCCGCCGCCAAAACCGGCCGCGGCCGACAGGCGCTCGTGGCGCACCAGCCCGGCCGCCGTTTCGCGCAGCGTGCGCTGCAGCGCGGCGGCGCGCTCGGGCTCGGCCGCCAGGCGGTTGCTCCCCTCCCTCGGGTCGGCGGCCAGGTCGTACAGCTCGGGGCGCGTCGACTCGATGTACTTGGCGTCCCCCTCGCGCAGCGCGTAGAGCGCCGACCAGCCGAACTCCTCGAAGGGGTAGAGCGTTTCGGCGTAGAGCACGCGCGGCGGCGCCGGCGCGGCCCCCGGCGCGGCCGGCGCGCCCCCCGGCGCGGCGGGGCCGGCGGCGGCGAACAGATCGCGCCCTTCCGTCTCGCGCGGCGGCGGCTCGCCCAGCAGCGCCAGCACGGTCGGCACGACGTCGACCACGCTCGCCGGCTCCTCGATCACGGTCCCGGGCCGGACCTTCCCCGGCGCGACGACGAAGAACGGGACCGCCAGCACCTCCTCGTAGAGCAGCAGCCCGTGCTCGTCCTCGCCGTGCGTGCCGAGCCCCTCGCCGTGATCGGCCAGCACGACGATCGCGGTCCGGCCCGCCGCGCCCGAGCGCTCGAGCGCCGCCACCAGCTCGCCGACCAGGTGGTCGGTCAGCGCGACCTCCCCGCTGTAGGGGTCGCCCGGGTGGCGCTCGCGAAACGGCGACGGCGGCGCGTACGGCGTGTGCGGGTCGAACAGGTGGATCCAGGCGAAGAACGGCTTCCTGGCGTTCGCCGCCAGCCAGCCCGCGGCGTGGGTCGCCGTCTCGGGCCCGGGGCGCTGGCTGCGCCGCGCCCCGGTCTCGTCGTTCCCCAGGTCGTCGTCGAAGTGCTGGAACCCCTGCCCCAGCCCGAACAGCCGCGAGGTCGTGAACGACGAGACGAAGGCCCCGGTCGCCCGCCCGCGCGCGCCGAGCAGTTCGGCCAGCGTCGTGACGTCGTCGGGCAGCCGGAAGCGGGCGTTGTTGCGCACGCCGTGAGACGGCGGGTAGAGCCCGGTCAGGATCGAGGCGTGGGCCGGCGTCGTCAGCGGGACGGTGCTCCAGGCGCGCGCCACGCGCGCCCCCTTCGCGGCCAGCGCGTCCAGGTGCGGGGTGGCGACCGGCGAGGGGCCGTAGCTCGAGACGTGGTCGGCCCGCAGCGTGTCGAGCGTGATCAGCAGCAGCGAGTCGATCGGGCTGGCGGCGGGTCCGGCCGGGCCGCCCCCGCCGCCACAGGACAGGCTGCACGCCGCGGCGAGGACGGCCAGCAGGAGGCCGGCCCCGGCCGCGGCGGAGGAACGCGGGCGCGATCGACCGTCAGGCCGAGAGCTCATCCAGCACCGCGCCCAGGAGGTCGTAGAACCGGCCCGCCGAGGCGGCGTGGACCTTTTCGCCGGGGGCGTGCACCCCGCGGATGTCCGGCCCGAACGAGACCATGTCCATCCCCGGTACCCGGTCGCCGATCAGGCCGCACTCGAGCCCCGCGTGGATCGCGGTGATCTCGGGCACCTTGCCGTAGAGCTTCTCGAAGGTGCGCTTGGTCGCCGCCAGCGAGCGCGACGACATGTCGGGTTTCCAGCCCGGGTAGCCGCCCAGGTCGGTCGCTTCGACGCCGGCCAGCCGCGCCACTGCCAGCAGCTGGTCGACGATGTCCTGCAGCGCCGGCGCGTTGGACGAGCGCGCCAGGTTGGCGATCACGACCGTGTCGCCGGTCGTGGTGATCACGCCCAGGTTGGTCGAGCTCTCGACCAGCCCCTTGATGTCCATGCTCATCGCGACGACGCCGGTCGGCGTCGCGCGCAGCAGGTCGATCAGCCGGCGCGAGTCGGCCTCGGCGAAGGCTCCGCCGGACGCGGCGGACGCGTTCTCCGGCGCGCCGACCGCGAGCTTCAGTCCGTCGTCGAGCCCCTTGTAGTGCTCGGCCAGCTCCTTCCGCGCGGTCTCGACGCCGGCCCGGAACGCGGCCTCGCGCGCGGCCTCGACGAAGACCACCGCCCTGGCGTCGCGCGGGATCGCGTTGCGCTTGTTGCCGCCGTCGATCGCCGCGATCCGGAAGGGGGCCGCCTGGCCGCCCGCGTTCAGCGCGCGGGCCAGCGCGCGGATCGCGTTGAGCCGGTTGCTGTTGATCTCGAGCCCGGAGTGGCCGCCCTTGAGCCCGCCGACGGTGACCTGCAGCGCGACCCAGCCCGACGGCGCCGCGCTGCGCGCCGCCTTGAAGGTGTGCTTGACGTCCCGCCCGCCGGCGCAGCCGACGAACAGGATCCCCTCGTCCTCGGAGTCCAGGTTGATCATCATCCGGCCGGCCAGCAGCTTCGGGTCGAGGCCGGAGGCGCCGGTCATGCCGGTCTCCTCGTCGATCGTCATCAGCAGCTCGAGCGGGCCGTGCTTCACCGCCTTGTCGCCGGCCAGCGCCAGCATCGTGGCGATCGCGATCCCGTTGTCGGCGCCCAGCGTCGTCCCCTCGGCGGTCAGCCAGTCGCCGTCCTTCACGACGTGGATCCGGCCCTGCTCGGGATCGTAGGGGCTGGCGGGGTCCTTCTCGCAGACCATGTCGAGGTGCCCCTGCAGCACGATCGTCGGGGCCTTCTCGCGGCCAGGCGAGGCCGGGACGCGGACCACGAGGTTGCCGACCGCGTCGCGCTCCCAGGTCAGCCCGAGTGCCTTCGCGTGCTGGATGACGTACTCCGCCATCCGCTCCTCCTTGCCGGAGGGGCGGGCGATCTCGGTGATGTGCCCGAAGTGGTGCCACAGTTCGGCGGGCGTCAGCCCGTGAAAGACGCGGTTGTGATCGTGGTCGTGACCCATGGAAACGCCTCCTGGAGGTGCCGGCACGGCGGGGGAAGGGAGCGGGCATTCTACCTGCTCGGCCGGGGGGCCGCCCTCCGCGTTTCCCTCGGGCCCCCGTTCCGGCAGAATGAGAGGTCGGCCCCCGCCCGAGGGGGGCCCGGAGGCCCGACATGAGCCGCACCCTCGTCGTGATCCTGATCATCCTGGCCATCATCCTCGTCCCGGTCGTCCTGATCGGTTCGTGGTTCGCGCGGAACTTCAACCAGCTCGTCCAGATGGACGAGCAGGTCAACGGCGCCTGGAGCCAGGTCGAGAACAACTACCAGCGCCGGATCGGACCTGATCCCCAACCTCGTCGAGACGGTCAAGGGGGCCGCCGCGTTCGAGCAGGAGACCTTCACCCAGGTCGCCGAGGCGCGCGCCCGGGCCGGCGCGATCCAGATGACCCCCGAGCTGCTCAAGGACCCGGCCGCGTTCGCCAGGTGGGAGGCGGCGCAGGGCCAGCTCTCCAGCGCGCTCTCTCGCCTGCTGGTCACGGTCGAGAAGTACCCGGAGCTGAAGGCCAACCAGAACTTCCTCGACCTGCAGGCCCAGCTCGAGGGGACCGAGAACCGGATCACGGTGGCGCGCCAGCGCTTCAACGAGACGGTCCAGGTCTACAACGCGCGGGTCCGCAGCTTCCCGGCCTCGGTCGTGGCCTCCTTCACCGGCTTCGCGCAGCGACCGTACTTCCAGTCGAAGCCGGGTGCCGACACCGCGCCGGCGGTGAAGTTCTGACCGCTCGCTCCCGCCGCGCGCCGCGAGGCGCCCGCCTGCTGGCCTTCGCGCTGCTCCTGGCGGCGGCGGGGGGGGCGTTTGCGCTGCCGGTCCCGCCGCCCCCGGCGCGCTTTCTGCACGACGGCGCCAACCTGCTCTCGCCGGCCGACCGCGAACGGGTCGAAAGCAAGCTGGGTGAACTGAACACCCAGCAGGGGATGCAGGTCGGGATCGTGATCCTGCCCTCGCTCGAGGGGGAGATCCTCGAGGACTACGCGCGCAAGGTCGGCGAGGCCTGGAAGCCGGGACTGCGCGGCAAGGACGACGGCGTGATCGTCGCGATCTTCTCCAAGGACCGGAAGGTCCGGATCGAGGTCGGGACGGACCTCGAGGGGGCGATCCCCGACGCGATCGCGGCGCGGCTGATCCGCAACGTGCTCGGCCCGGCGTTCCGGCAGGGGCGCCACGCCGACGGCCTGATCGGCGTGCTCGACGGGCTCGGCAAGGCGGCGCGCGGCGACACAACGCCGCTGGGCCCGGACGAGCGCCGCTCCGGCCCGAACCTCCGCCCGGGGATCTTCCTGCTGCTGGCCTTCGTCGTGCTGGTGATCCTGGCCTCGGCGGCCTCCCGGCGCTCGGCGCACTCGCGCGAGATCTACCGCGGCGGGCGGCGGGTGCGGACCGGCGGCGGGCCCTGGTGGCTCCCGCCCAGCGGCGGGGGCGGCGGGGGCTGGAGCGGGGGCGGCGGCTTCGGCGGCGGCGGCGGCTTCGGCGGAGGCGGCGGAGGCGGGGGCGGATTCGGCGGCGGCGGCGGCTTCGGCGGCGGCGGCGCCTCGGGGGGATGGTGAGCGTGCCGGACACCGTGATCGACGCGACCGTGCTGGCGACGGTGCTGCGCGGCCGCCGGCTGGCCCGCGCGGGCCGCCTGCTGTTCCTGATCGCGTTCGCGCTGGTCGTCGCGGGGCTGGCCGACCTGGCCTCGCTCTGGATGCTGTCGCAGACAGGTCCCGACGACCTGGGAGGAGCAGCCGCTGCTGCTCGGCCTGGGGGCCCTCTTCATCGCGCTGGCGCTGGTGCTGGCCGGGGTCGCGTACTGGATGCAGGCGCACGGCGCGCGATTGGCGCGCACCACTCCCGCCGCGTTCCTGTCCCCCGACGACGAGCGCCGCGTGACCGAGGAGATCCGGCGCTTCGAGGCGCGCTCTTCGGGCGAGATCGTGATCCACCTGTGCGGGCGCTGCCGCACCGGCACGATCATGCGCGACGCCGCCGAGACCTTCACGCGCCTCGGCCTGTCCCGGACGCGCGAGCGCAACGCCGTGCTGTTCTTCATCGCGGTGCGCGACCACCGCTTCGCGGTGCTGGGCGACCGCGGGATCGACGAGGCGGTGCCTCCCGGCTTCTGGGACGAGGTGGTGGGACGGGTCCAGCGCCACTTCGGCGAGGGGCGGTTCGCCGAAGGGCTGGTGGCCGGAGTCGATCTGGCGGGCGAAGCCCTGGCCCGGTACTTTCCCCCGCGGCCGGACGACCGCAACGAGCTGCCCGACACGATCTCCCGCACCTGACGCCCGAGGCCCCGATGAGCGACGTGCGCGACCCCTCCGCCCAAGCGGGGCTGCCCCCGGGCGAGTTCGCGGCGCGCCGCGCGCGCGTGCTGGCCGCGCTCGGTCCCGACGCGCTGGTGGTCGGGGCCGGCACGCCGGTGACCTACGCGCGCGACGTCGAGCACCGCTTCCGCGTCGACAGCGACTTCTTCTGGCTGACCGGGCTGACCGAGCCGGGCGCGGTCCTGGTGCTGCGCGGCGGGGCGGAGCAGCCGTTCACGCTGTTCGTGCGCCCGCGCGAGCCGGAGCGCGAGGCCTGGACCGGGCCGCGGATCGGGCCGGAGGGGGCCGTCGCGGGTTACGGCGCCGACCGCGCCTTCCCGCTGGGCGAGCTGCCCCTGCAGCTTCCGGAGCTGCTCGACGGCGCCGAGCGGCTGCACTTTGCGCCGTGGAAGAGCGCGGCGCTCGACCAGGCGGTGCAGCGCGCGTTCGGCGAGCTGGCGCTCAAGGAAGCGCAGGGGCGCCGCGCGCCGGGCGCGATCGTCCTGCCCGCCGAGCTGCTGCACGAGCTGCGGCTGGTCAAGTCGGCGGGCGAGCTGGCCGCGCTGCGGCGGGCGGCGGAGCTCACGGCGCGGGGCGTGGCCGCCGGGATCGCGCGCGTCGCGCCGGGCCGGCGCGAGGCCCAGGTGCAGGCCGCGGTGGAGGCGGCCTTCCTGGAGCACGGCGCGAGCGGCCCGGCCTTCCCGACGATCGTCGCCGCCGGCGCCAACGCCTGCTGCCTGCACTACAGCGACAACCGGGGGGCGATCGGCGCGGGCGAGCTGGTGCTGATCGACGCCGGGGCCGAGTGCGCGCTCTACAACGGCGACATCTCGCGCACCGTGCCGGCGGGCGGCCGCTTCGCGCCGGCGCAGCGTGCGCTCTACGAGATCGTGCTGGAGGCCGAGGAGGCCGCGATCGCGGCGGTCCGCCCCGGCGCCACGCTGCAGGCCGTGCACGGCGCGGCGCTCGCGGTGCTGGTCCGCGGGCTGGTCGAGCTGGGGCTGCTGTCCGGCCCGCACGAGCTGCTGCTCGAGTCCCGCGCCTACCGGCGCTTCTTCATGCACCGGACCTCGCACTGGCTGGGGATGGACGTGCACGACGTCGGCCGCACGCACGCCGGCGGCGCGCCGCGGCCGCTGCTGCCGGGGATGGTCTTCACGGTCGAGCCGGGGCTCTACCTGGCGCCGGGCGCGGAAGGCGTCCCGCCGGAGTTCGCCGGGCTGGGGATCCGGCTCGAGGACGACGTCGCGGTGACCGCCGACGGCGCCGAGGTCCTGACCCGCGGCGTGCCGATCGCGCCCGACGCGGTCGCGGCGCTGGCCGGGACGGAGGGGCCGTGAGCGACGAGCGCCCCGAGGGGACAGGGCCCGTGCAGGGCCCCGGCCCCGGTCCCGGGTCGGAGCCCGGGGCGGGACCCGGCCCCGGAACGGAACCCGGCTCCGGACCCGCCTGGCCGCCGGCGGAGTTGCCGCCCCCGGCCGCCCCCTGGGGCATCGCGGGAGTGATGCTGGGCCTCGCCCCGGTGCTGGCGATCACGCTGCTCCCGGTGCTGATCGGTGTGAGCGCCGACCCCGCGGAGCTGGAGTCGCTCTCGCTGCGCGACCGCTACCTGGGCTTCCTGTTCGTCCAGGGGTTCCTCGCGGCGATCGCCCTGGCCGCGGCGCTGGCGCTGCGCGCCGGCCCGGCCGCGCTGGGCTTCCGCCGGCCGCGCAGCGCCGGTGCGCTGACCCTTCCGGCCGCCGGCGGCGTGGCGCTGGTCGGCCTGTCGTCGCTCTGGGCGCTGGCGCTCGAGCGCCTCGCGCCCGCGGCGTTCGCCGAGATGATGGCCGAGCAGGCCGGGCAGATGGACCTGCTCGAGGCCCCCTGGCTGCTCCTGGCGCTCGCCGCCGTGGTCGCCGCGCCGCTGGCCGAGGAGGTCTACTTCCGCGGCTTCGTCTACGGCGGGCTGCGACGGGACCTCTCGTTCCCGTTCGCCTCGGGGCTGTCGGCCGCGATCTTCGCCGGCGTTCACCTGATGGCCTGGTCGACGGTGCCGCTGTTCCTGGTCGGGCTGGGCGCGGCGGTGGCCTACGAGCGCTACCGCACGCTCTGGGCGCCGATCGCGCTGCACGCCGCGTTCAACGGCGCGGCCCTGGCCGTCGAGCTGCTGGCGGGTCCGGGCCCCAAGTGAGCGGCCCCCCGGCGCGCGGGACCGGCGGCAGCGGCGCGCCCCCGGCCCCGCCTCGCGCGGCCTGGCCGCAGTCCGGCGCCGCCCGCGCGCCGCGCGCGGCGCGGCGCCGCGCGGTCCTCGCGGCGCTCCTGGTCACGCTCGCGATCCAGCTGCCGCTGGCCGTCGGCTACGCGCGGGTCCAGTCCGACGCCTGGGCCGAGATGGCGCGCCGCGGGATCTACCCGGTCCCCGAGTACTACGGCTTCTTCCCGCTCCAGGGCCCGCGCCTGGTCGCGATGTCGCTGTTCGCGCTCGACGTCGGTTGCTGGGTCGCGCTGCTGACCCTGCTCCCGCTCGAGGGGCGCCCGCCGAGCGTCTTCGCCGACGCGCGGCGCCGGCTGCGGCGGCGCTGGCTCCTGGCCCACGCGCCGCTCGCGCCACTGGCGGCCATGCTGGGCGGGACGCGGCTCTTCGGCGAAGCGATGCACGAGTCGGGCGCCGGCGCGGCCTGGTTCGTGCCGGCGCTGCTCGCGGTGCCGGGCACGCCGGCCGCCGAGCTGTGGGTGCGCGTCGAGCAGATCGTGCTGTTCGCGCTGGCGGCGGCGATGCTGGTCCACCTCGCGCTGCTGGCCGGGGTCGTCCGCCCGGCCCGCTGGTTGCGCAACACGCTGTGGATCGCGGCTGCCGGACTGGGGCTGGCGCTGTTCAGCTGGTGGGTCGTGATCCCGGCAGCCGACCGCGGCCTGACCGCCGCGATGCGCGGGGCGCGGGCCGAGGCGGTCGAGGCCTGCCCCGGCGCCGCGGCGCTCCCCGCGACCGCGCGGGGGGCCGTGCTCTACCAGGCCTTCGAGCGCACGACCTCCGACGTCCCCGCGCTGCGCGCGCGCCCGCCCTACGAGCTGCCGCTCGAGATCGCCTCGCTGCCGCCGCTGGCCCTGCCGCTGGCCGGTGGCGTGGCGGTCGAACTGGCGGCGCGCAGCGCGGGCGGGGCCGGGGGGCCGGACGGGCTGCCCGCCGGCCACGCGCTGACCGTCGACGGCGACGGCGGGGCGATCGTGCTGCCGCTGCCGGGCGAGTGCGGCGTGACGCGCGTCGCCAAGATCGACCGGATCGCGCCCTGGTCGGCGGTGGTCCCGCTGCTGCGCGAACTGGGCGACGGGCCGCTGCGCCTGGGCTACCGCGCCGCGCTGACCGGCCGGGCGCTGCGGCCGCTCGACGCCGGACGCGCCCCGCGGCTGGTCGTCGGCGGCCTCGCCGTCCCGGCGGGCGTGCCGCGCGCGCGGGTGCCGCTGCCGTTCGGCCGCAAGCTGGCCCAGGGCGCGCCGCTCCCCGAGGGGGAGGTCGGGCGCTGGCGGCGGCTGCGCCCCGGGCGCCTGCTGCCGCACGACCGCGAGTCGGAGCTGGACGTCGTGTGGCGCGACGCGCTGCCGCCGGCCGTTCCGCCACCGGTCGACGCCGAGGGGCGCCTGGCGCTGCTCGTGCCGGGCGATGCGGCGTGGGACGACGTGCTGCGCGCGATCGCGGCCGCGGCGCGGGCCGGCGCGCGGACGATCTACCTGCCGTCGGCGGGGCCGGGGTCGGAGGCCGTGCCCAGCGCGTCGAGCCGCGCGCGGTAGAGCGCCGGGTCGAGCGGCCGGCCGCCGGCCATCAGCTCGTGCATCGCGCGGGCGAAGACCTCCAGGATCCGGTGCTGCGCGTCGTGCGGGTCGAGGCCGGCGCTGACCAGCCGCTCGAACGCCTCGCGCGTGCCGGGCGGGTCGTCCTTCGCGACCTGGCGGTCGACCACCTCGTGCATCACGACGTGCAGGAAGGGGTTCTCCTCGGGGCCCGGGTCGGCCCCCTCCCAGAACGGGCGGTACTCGCGGTGCGTCTCGAGCAGCTCGAGCAGGCGCCGCTCGGTCGGGTGCAGCGCGTCGCGCTCGTCGCGCCGCGCCCAGAGCGCGCGCAGCGCGCCGCGCCCCGCGCCGGCGACGCTCTCGAAGACCTTGCGATCGTCGGGCCCGTTCACGGCGCGCTCACTTCGCTCGCGGCGGGGGCGGCCGGCGCGACGGCGCGCACCAGCGGCGTCTCGGCCGGCGGCGCGATCTGCTTCACCGTCGCCTGGCTCCCGGCGAAGAGCAGGTACGAGTACTTGCCGTAGTGCGTCAGCCGCCGGGCCGTGAAGAGCAGCCCCTCCGGCTTGATCGCATCGACGATCCCCAGCGCCCCCATCCCCGGCGCCGGGTGGTCGATCACGATCACCGCGGCCGCGTCCGGTCCCGAGGCCACCGTGCGGGCCAGCGTGATCGCGTCGTCGCCGAGCCGGGTCCCCTCCGGCAGCCGCCCGGCCAGGAGCGCCGCAAACTGCGGCCCCGGCCGCCCGACCAGCCAGACGCGCGAGGCCGCGAACAGCAGCTCTTTCGTGACGTCGTGGTCCAGCCGGACCTGTGCTTTTCCCTGCGCCAACTGGTTGGCGGCGGCGCGGCCGGCCTCGACGAACGCCTCGCCGCGGCCGGTGCCGACGAGCACCAGGTCGGGCGGCGCGGCCAGCAGCCGGGCCAGCGTCGGCGGGATCTCGCCCGGAGTCAGCAGCCGGAACAGGTCGACGTCGGCGTCGACCTCGACCCGCTGCGGCGCGAAGGGGGTGACGACGGTCACCTGCGCCGTCCCGTCCGTCGCCTGCCCGATCCCGCGCGCGCGCTGCCCCTCGCCGCCGACGATGTCGACCGGCACCGGGATCAGCCAGCCGCCGGCGACCCGGACCACGACGTCGGTCCGGTACTGGTCCCCGGCCGCGGTCACCGCGGCGCGCTCGAGCACCAGGGAGGGCGCGCCCGGGCGTTTCACCCACTGCTTGAAGAAGCCGGAGAGGTTCTCCTTCGCGACCCGCGAGAAGACCTCCTCGATGTCGCTCCAGCCGGCCTCGCGGTACTTCTGCTCGGCGTAGAGGGTGCGCAGCGCCTCGTGGAAGCGCTCGGTCCCCAGCCGGACCTCCAGCATGTGGAAGATCATCGCGACCTTGCCGTAGCCGAGCGAGCGGGTCGCCCGGTCGTGGCGCTCGCGGAACTCGGCGACCGCGGGCTCGCTCCCGGCGCCGGCGCGGGTGACGTACTCGGCGTAGTCGCGCAGGATCTGGCGGCGGTAGTCGACGTCGCCCCCCTTGGCGTCCTCGCCCGCCAGGGCGTGGTCGGCCATGTAGGCGGTCAGCCCCTCGCACCAGTTCCCCTGCGCGTAGTCGACGAAGACGCCGTTGCCCCACCAGTCGTGCAGCACCTCGTGCGGCAGGCTGGTGCGCAGGATGAACGGCAGGCGCATCACGCCCGCGCCGAGCAGCGTGAACGACGGCATCCCGTAGCCGGTCGGCAGGATGTGCTCGGCGACCACGAACTGCGGCCAGGCGTGCGGGCCGATCGCCTTGGAGTAGCGCTCGAGCGAGGACTTCACGGCGTCGAGGTAGCTCTTGCCCAGCTCTTCGGGCGTGTCGGGCAGGGTGTAGACCGCCAGCCGCTGCCCCTCCCAGTCCTGCTGCTGGACCTTCCACGGCGCGGCCACCAGGTGGATCCCTTCCAGCGGGTGCGTCGCGTCGTAGCGCTCGACGCGCCACTCGCCCTGCAGCGCGTCGCCGGCCGGGTCGCGGCGCCCCTCGGAGACGACGCGCCAGGCCGCGGGGACCCTGGCCTCGAGCGTGAAGCGGCTCTCGCGCTGGGTGCCGGTCGGGTACCAGCCGGCACCCGGCGTCAGGAACGCCCCCTCGGGCGCGAGGTAGCCGTCGGGCATCCCGGCGATCTCCTCGCGGCTGAACTTGACGTCCTTGGGCAGCTCGGGCGGCGGCCCCGACCAGGCGACGACGAGGACCCGCTCCCCGGCCGGGCTTCCGCCCAGCTCGAACGACCAGAGCTGCGCCGCCGAGCCGCCCGGCTCCGCGGGGCGTGGCCGCGGCGCCGGGAGCGCAAGCTGGCGACCGGCGCCGGCCTGCTCGAGCCGCGCCGCGGTGATCGCGTAGGCCGGGCCGAGCGCCAGCGTCGCCTCGCGCGCGCCGGGCTCGAGCGCGAGGCGCGCGGTCCCTTCCAGGACGTGGCGGGCCGGGTCCAGCGTGACCGCCAGTTCGTGGCGCGCGATCGCGGTCTCGGGCGCGGGCGCGGCGGGCGCCTGGGCGGCGGCGGGGCGGCCGGCGGCGGCGAACAGCGCGGCGGGGACGAGGAGCGCGACGAGGGGCCGGGAAGCGTGCGGGCGCGGCAGCGTTCTCATGGCGCGGATGTTAGCCTGACGCCCCGGGAGGAAGGTAGCTTGGACTTTGCCGCCTGGTGGCTCGCGCTTGGCGCCGCGCTGGCCCTCGCCGCCGCGCCGGCGCGCGCGGCCCAGCCCGGGATGCTGCCGTTCGCGGCCGAGGAGCGCGCGCTGCCCAACGGCCTGGTCGTGCTCACCGTGCCGTTCGAGAGCGCCGGGCTGGTCAGCGTGGCGACGATCGTGCGCGCCGGCTCGCGGCTGGAGCCGGCGGGCGGGCCGGCCGGGCTCGCGCACGCCGTCGAGCACATGGCCCACCGCGGCGGCCAGCGCTACGACACCGCGGCCTACGCGCGGCTGATGCAGTCGCTCGGGGCCGAGACCGGCGCGGAGACGGCCGACGACTGGACGGGGTACTTCGTCACGGCCCCCGCCGCGGCGCTGGAGCGGGTGCTCGAGGCCGAGGCCGACCGGCTGACCGCGATGGCGTTCACCGCCACCGATTTCCGGCTCGAGGCGGCCGCGATCCAGGGCGAGTTCCGCCGCGACGCGGCCGACCCGGGGAGCGCGGCCCGGGCGCTGCTCCGCGGGCTGGCCTTCCCTCTGAGAGGCTACGGCCACGACCCGATCGGCCGCGCCGCCGACGTGGCCGCGCTGCCGCAGGCGTACGACGCGGCGCTCGCCTTCTACCGCCAGTGGTACCGCCCCGACAATGTCACCGTGATCGTCGTCGGCGACGTCGAGCCGGCCCGGGCGGCGGCGCTGGTCGAGCGCGCCTTCGGCGGCTGGAGCGGGAGCGCGCCGGCGTTCGAGCCGCCGGTCGAAGGGCCGCAGTCGGCGCCGCGCGGCGCGGTGAAGCGGGACTGGCCGGTCGCCACGCAGCCGGTCGTGCTGGTGGCCTGGCGGGCCCCCGGGCTGGCCGGCGCGGACCCCGCGACGGCCGCCGAGTTCGCGGCGCTCGAGGTCGCGGTCGAACTGCTCTTCGGACCGGTCTCGCCGCTGGCCCGCGAGCTGGTGGTCGAGCGGCGGGAGGCGGAGTCGCTCGCGGTCGAGCTGCCGGCGCGGCGCGATCCCTACCTGGCGGTCGTGGAGTTGCGCGGCGCCGCCGGCCGCAGCCCGGGCGGCCCCGACGCCGACCTGCTGCGCAGCGCGGTCCGGCAGGCCGCGATCGCCTGGACCCTGGCGCCGCCGGACGCGGCGCGGGTCGAAGCCGTCAAGAGCCGGCAACGCGCGCTGTTCCGGCGCCGGCTCGACTCGAGCGAAGGCGTGGCGCGGGCGCTCGCGCCCTACGCCGCGCTGCCCGGCGGGCTGGCCTCGCTGGCGCGCTACGAGGAGGCGCTGGCGGCGGTCACGCCCGAAGCGGTGCAGGCCGCGGCGGCGCGCTGGCTGGTGGACTCGGGGGTGATCGAAGTGATCGTCGAGCGGGGCGCGGCCGCGCCGTGAGCAGCGGACGGCGGCGCGCGGCCCTGGCGCTCGGAACGGCGGCGCTGGCCCTGCTGGCGGGCCTGGCGCTGCCAGGCTGCCGGCCGCGGCAGGGCCGAGAGCCGGGGCCCGCACCGGCCGGCGCCGAGCCGGCCGCCGGCGGGGAGGAATCCGTGCCGCCACAGGGTCGCGGAGCCCCGGTCGTCTCGATCCGGGTCGTGTTCGACGTCGGGGCCGTGGACGATCCCGCCGGCAAGGAAGGGCTGTCGGCGCTGACCGCGGCGCTGGTCGCCGGCGGCGGATCGCGCGACGAGGGCTATTTCGCGCTGCAGGAACGGCTCTACCCGATCGGCGGGACGATCCGCGGATGGGCCGACCAGGAGACGACGACCTTCGTGGCCCAGGCTCCGGCCGAACACGCGCCGGAGCTGTACGCCGTGCTGCGCGCCCGGCTGCTGACGCCGCGCTTCGACGCCGCGGACTTCGAGCGGGTGCGGTCGGCGCAGGTCGCCGCGCTGGCCACGACGCTGCGCGGGGCCGACGACGAGCAGCTGGCGCGGCGGGTGCTCGAGCTGCTGATCTTCGAGCACCACCGCTACGCGCACCTGCCGGAAGGGACGGTGCGCGGGCTGTCGGCGTCGACGCCGGACGACACGCGCCGCTTCTGGCGCGAGCGCTACCGGGCGGGCAACGCCCGCTTCGGGGTGGCCGGCAACTACCCGCCGGAGCTGCCGGAGGCGATCCGCGCCGACCTGGCGACGCTGCCGCCGGGAGCGCCCGAGCGGGAACCGCTCCTGCCGGCCTCGCCGGCCGGCCTGCCGGAGGTCGTGATCGTCGAGAAGCCGTCCCCGGCCGCCGCGATCGCGCTGGGATTCCCCGTCGCGGTCCACCGCGGGCACCCCGATTTCGCCGCGCTGCTGGTGGCGATGTCGTGGCTGGGCGAGCACCGCACGCCCTATGGCCGGCTCTACCGCGAGCTGCGCGAGGAGCGCGGGCTCAACTACGGCGACTACGCCTACGCCGAGCACTTCGTCGAGTCCCCGGGCACGCGCTTTTCCGCGCCGGGGCACGCGCGCTCGCAGCAGTACGCCAGCATCTGGATCCGGCCGGTCGCGCCGGCCAACGCCGCCTTCGCCCTGCGCGCCGCGCTGGCCGAGCTGGACCGGGCGATCGCCGACGGGATCCCGCGCGAGGAGTTCGAGCGCCAGCGCGAGTACTTGCGCCAGTCGCTCAAGCTGTGGCGCCAGACCCCCGACCAGCACCTGGGGCGCGAGCTGGACGACCATTTCTACGGCACGCCCGACGGGCTGGCCCGGCTCGATGCGCGGCTCGCGGCGCTGACGCCCGAGACGCTCCAGGCGGCGCTGGTCCGGCACCTGCGCGCCGACCGCTGGAAGGCGGTCGTGGTCGCGCAGGACGCCGAACTGCTGCGGCAGCAGCTGATCGCCGGCCTGCCGACCCCGGTCGCGCCGGCCGACGGCGCCGGGCCCGGGACGGGCGACATCCCCGAGGCCGACCGGCGCTATGCCAGCTGGCCGCTGGGGCTGGTCCGGGCCGCGGTCTTCGTCGTTCCGGCCGAGGCGCTGTTCGAAACCGCCGTGGCGCCGTGGCGCGCGCGGCCGTAGACGGCTAGCTTTCCGGCATGAGGAACTTTGCGATCATCGGGGCCGGCGGGTTCGTCGCGCCGCGCCACCTGGCGGCGATCCGCGACACCGGGAACCGGCTCGTCGCCGCGACCGACCCCAACGACTCGGTCGGCGTGCTCGACCGCTACTTCCCCGACGTCCGCTTCTTCAACGAGATCGAGCGCTTCGACCGCTTCCTGGAGAAGCTGCGCCGGCGCGGCGAGGACGAGCGCGCGCACTTCGTCTCGATCTGCTCGCCCAACTACCTGCACGACGCGCACGTCCGGCTGGCGATGCGGCTGCACGCCGACGCGGTCTGCGAGAAGCCGCTGGTCGTCAGCCCCTGGAACCTCGACCAATTGGCCGAGCTGGAGACCGAGTACGGGCGCCGGGTCTACACCGTGCTGCAGCTTCGCGAGCACCCGGCGCTGCTGGCCCTGCGCGAGCGCGTGGCAGCCGGCGCGGCGGCGGGACGGAAGCACGAGGTCGTGCTGAGCTACGTCACGCGGCGCGGTCCCTGGTACTTCGTCTCGTGGAAAGGCTCGGCCGAGAAATCGGGCGGCGTGGCGATGAACATCGGGGTGCACTTCTTCGACCTCCTGGCCTGGATCTTCGGTCGGGTCGAGGCGGCGGAGGTGCACCTGTCCGAGCCGGCGCGGATGGCCGGCGCGCTCGAGCTGGAGCGGGCCCGCGTGCGCTGGTTCCTGTCGGTCGACGGCAGGGACCTGCCGGCCGGCTACCTCGAGGCCGGGCGCCCCGCCTTCCGCTCGCTGACGATGGACGGCGAGGAGATCGAGTTCTCGGAGGGGTTCGCGGACCTGCACACCCGCGTCTACGAGGGGGTGCTGGCCGGGCGCGGCTACGGGATCGAGGACGCCCGGCCGTCGATCGAACTGGTCCACCGGCTGCGCCACGCGCCGGTCACCGCCCCGCCGGCGACCGGCACCCGGCCTTGATCCGCTGACGTCGTGCGGGCCGGCACGGAGGCCGGCCCCTACGACGTGCGCAACGACCATTCATGCGCTGACGGTCCGTGACCCGGCGGTTCGTGCGTTGCGCAGGCCGTAGGGGCCGGCCTCCGTGCCGGCCCGCTCGCGGTTAGAACGACGGTAGGGGCCGGCCTCCGTGCCGGCCCGCACACGACCCGCTAGAACTGGAACAACTGGAACTGCAGCTGGAACTGGTTGCGGTCGGGGAAGTTGTCCTTCGCGATCTGGGTGTACGCGAACTTCAGGTTGAGGTTGTGGTTGGCGATCCAGTACGCCACCCCGAGCTGCCAGCGGGACTCGTCGTCGTAGATGCCGTCGTCGAAGTTCTGCTGGGCGTACTGCAGGTACGGCGTGAGGTGGATCGCGCCGATCAGGAAGCCGAGCTCACCGAACAGGTTGGCCTGCTTGCGGATCGCCGGGATGTAGGCGCCCCCGTCGTAGGTTGCGTAGTCGGCCTGGAAGGTGATCGCATTCTTCCCGAGCGGGAACTCGCCGAAGACGTCGGTACCGTAGGACTTGTAGTCCTTCTGTCCGTCGTAGAAGGCGCCGATCGACATGATCCTCTTGGTCCCCTGGAGCGTCCCGGGGTAGAAGAAGCCGGTCGGGGCTTCCCAGGGCCAGTAGGCGACGCGCGCGGCGTAGCGGAACGGGTTGGCGGAGTCGGTGCCGCGGAAGCCCTGGAAGATCCCCGCGCGGTACTCGAGTTTCTTCTCGAAGGGATAGCCCCGGACCTGGACGCCGTAGTCGCGTCCGACCCTTTCCTGCATCGTCGAGGAGGTCGCGAAGCTGTACGGGCCGTAGTCCAGCCCCAGCAGCAGGGCCGCCGACTGGTTGTGGTTGTACGAGGTCGCCAGCAGCATCATGCCGAAGTCGACCATGAAGTCGTCGTTCGGCTTGTAGGTGATGTACATGTCCTGGATGTAGATGCTGGGCTCGTTCTTGGCGCCGCTGGGACCGGTCCCCTTGCCGATGTTCGGGCTGTCGGTCTCGATGAAGAAACTCCAGCGCTCGGAGATCTTGCCGCCGAAGATCAGGCGCAGCCGGCGGATGAAGATGTTCTGCGAGTAGTGGTCGGCGGTGACGGTCTCGAGCGCCTCGTACTGCGGCTGGACGAGGATGCCGAACTTCAGGGTCTGCTTCTCGTCCTTCGACGCGATCTGCCACTGCGCTTCGGCAGCGTGCGGCGAAACCAGCCACAGCGTCGCGACGACCAGGAGAAAGAGCACCCACCGCCTCGCCGCGCCTTCCCTCATCGAGCCTCCTCGCGTGCCGCCCTGGGGGGAGGGCGGCCAACTGACTCGGGCTTTTACGGCGGGACAGAGGCTTATGTCAACGGCTCACCATCACAACCAGTGCGCCATGTTGCGACCATCAACAACCGTAGGGGCCGGCCTCGTGCGGCCCGAACCCCATGGCCCGCGAAATGGGCCGGCACGAATGGGCCGGCACGAATGGGCCGGCACGGAGGCCGGCCCCTACAGGTAGGCCTCGACGGAGGGGCAGGTGCAGACCAGGTGGCGGTCGCCGTAGGCGTTGTCGACCCGGCCGCACGGCGGCCAGAACTTGTGCTGACGCGTGTGCTCGTCGGGGTAAGCCGCCCGCTCCCGCGGGTATGGCCGGTCCCAGTCCTCGGCCGTCACGGCCTGGGCCGTGTGCGGGGCGTGCTTCAGGAGGTTGTTGGCCCGGTCGGCGATCCCCTGCTCGATCTCGCGGATCTCCCCGCGGATCGCGATCATCGCGTCGCAGAAGCGGTCCAGCTCTTCCCTGGACTCGCTCTCGGTCGGCTCGATCATCAGCGTGCCGTGCACCGGCCAGGACATCGTCGGGGCGTGGAATCCGTAGTCCATCAGCCGCTTCGCGACGTCGTCGGGGTCGATGTCGGCGCTGGCCTTGAGCTGCCGCAGGTCGACGATGCACTCGTGCGCCACCTGCCCGCGGTCCCCCTTGTAGACGACCGGGTAGTGCTCGTTGAGCCGCTGCGCGATGTAGTTGGCGCTGAGGATCGCCACTTCCGAGGCGCGGCGCAGGCCGTCGGGTCCCATCATCCGGATGTAGGCGTAGCTGATCGGCAGGACCGACGGGCTGCCGAAGGGCGCTGCCGAGACCGGGCCGATCGCCTTGGCGCCGCCGGTGGCGTGGAGCGGGTGCGTGGGCAGGAACGGCACCAGGTGCGGCGCGACGCAGATCGGGCCCATCCCCGGGCCGCCGCCGCCGTGCGGGATGCAGAAGGTCTTGTGCAGGTTCAGGTGGCAGACGTCGGCCCCCAGCTCGCCCGGCCGGCAGAGCCCGACCAGCGCGTTCATGTTGGCGCCGTCCAGGTAGACCTGGCCGCCGGCCTCGTGGACGACCGCGCAGATCTCCTTGATCCCTTCCTCGAACACGCCGTGGGTCGACGGGTAGGTGACCATCAGCGCCGAGAGCTTGTCCTTGTGCTCGGCCGCCTTGGCCCGCAGGTCCGCCAGGTCGATGTTGCCGTGGTCGTCGCAGGTCACGCCGATGACGTGCATCCCCGCCATCACCGCGCTGGCCGGGTTGGTGCCGTGCGCGGAGACCGGGATCAGGCAGACGTCGCGGTGGGCGTCGCCGCGGTCCAGGTGGTAGGCCCGGATCGTCAGGAGGCCGGTGTACTCCCCCTGCGAGCCGGCGTTGGGCATCAGCGAGACGCCGGCGAAGCCGGTGATCTCGGCCAGCCAGCGCTCGAGCCGCACGAACAGCTCGTGGTAACCCTGGGCCTGGTCCTGCGGCGCGAACGGATGGAGCGCGGCGAAGCCGGGCCAGGTGATCGGGAGCATCTCGGCCGCGGCGTTGAGCTTCATCGTGCACGAGCCGAGCGGGATCATCGAGGTCGTCAGCGACAGGTCGCGCGACTCGAGCCGCTTGATGTAGCGCAGCAGCTCGGTCTCGGAGCGGTAGCGGTGGAAGACCGGGTGCGTCAGGAACTCCGAGGTCCGGGCGTGCGGGGCGTCGAAGTCGACGTTGACGCGGTCGGCCAGGGCGGCGGCGTGGGCCGTGACGGCGTCCTTGCCGCCGCCGAAGGCCTGGACGAGGTCGTCGAGGTCCCGGCCGGAGACGGTCTCGTCGACCGCGATCCCCAGGTCGCCGTTGTCGAAGGCGCGCAGGTTGATCCCCAGGGCGCGGGCGGCGTCCTGGACCTGCTGCGAGGTCCGGCCGGCCGGCGGCGCGACGCGCAGGGCGTCGAAGAAGCGGCCGTGGCGGACGGTCGCGCCCAGCCCCTCCAGCGCGCGGGCCAGCAGCCCGGCGTGCAGGCGGACCCGGCGGGCGATCGCCCGCAGGCCGTCGGGGCCGTGGTAGACGGCGTACATCGAGGCGATCACGGCCAGCAGGACCTGCGCGGTGCAGATGTTCGAGGTCGCCTTGTCGCGGCGGATGTGCTGCTCTCTGACCTGCAGCGACAGGCGCATCGCCGGCTTGCCCGAGGAGTCCTTGGAGACGCCGATCAGGCGGCCGGGGAGGTGGCGCTTGTAGGCGTCGCGCGTGGCCATGTAGCCGGCGTGCGGGCCGCCGTACCCCATCGGGACGCCGAAGCGCTGGGCGCTGCCGACCACGACGTCGGCGCCGAACTCGCCGGGCGGGCGGAGCAGCGTCAGCGCCAGCGGGTCGGCGGCGACGACCGCGAGGGCGCCTGTGGCGTGGAGCGCCTGGACGAACGGGCCGTAGTCCAGGATCTCGCCGTCGCTCGTGGGGTACTGGACCAGCGCGGCGAAGACCGGGGTCTTCGCGGGGTCCAGGGCGGCGTGGTCGCCGACGATCACGGGGATGTGCAGCGGGGTCGCCCGGGTCTTGACCAGCTCGATCGTCTGGGGGTGGCAGCGCTCGGAGACGAAGAAGGCCTTGCCGTCGGACTTGCGGTCGAGCACCCGCTTGGCCAGCGTCATCGCCTCGGCCGCGGCGGTGGCCTCGTCCAGCATCGAGGCGTTGGCGACCTCCATCCCGGTCAGGTCGATGATCAGCGTCTGGAAGTTGAGCAGCGCCTCGAGCCGCCCCTGCGAGATCTCCGGCTGGTAGGGGGTGTACTGGGTGTACCAGCCCGGGTTCTCGAGGATGTTCCGCAGGATCGGCGGCGGGGTGACCGTCCCGTGGTACCCGAGGCCGATGTAGGACCGGAAGACCCGGTTCCGCTCGGCCAGTTCCCGCAGCTCCGCCAGGATCTCGGACTCCGAGGCGGCCGCCGGCAGGTCGAGCGGCCGGCCCCCCCGGATCGAGGCCGGGACGGTCTGCTCGACCAGCTCGTCGAGGCTGGAAAGGCCCATCGATTCGAGCATCGCCGCGATGTCGGCGTCGCGCGGCCCGAGGTGGCGGGAGACGAAGCGATCGGGGTGGCGGAGGAGGTCGGTGTTCGTCACGGCGGGCTCCACGTCGGCGCCTGGCCTGCGGTCGGGCGGAGGGGTGGGTGGTGCGGAAGGCCCCCGCGGGGGATGCCGGGGGGGTGGGGAGAGGAAGGCTAGCACCGGGGGGTGGGAGGGGGCCAGCGGGGGGCACGAGAGCCGGGGCGTGAGGCTGAGTGTTAGGCGGCGCGGGAAGCGGGCGTGGAACGCGGCCTTCCGTATACTCCCGTGCAATGCAGCCGCGACTCATCAGCAACCGACCGCGTTCCCGGGCGGAGCCGCGTCGGCTTCCGTTCATCCCGTCCCTTCGCGCCGCCCTCACGCTCTTTTTCCTGGTCCTCGCTTGCGCTGAGCCCCTGTTCGCCCAAACCGTTCTGGAACTCCCCGCCGGTGGGCGACTGCCGGACTCCTGCACGGACGGCCAGGCGGCGGTCCTCGACCGGGGCAACCAGGCCTGGCGCTGTCGATCAGGCGTATGGCTTCCCGCGGGAGTACCCGAGTGCGGCGTCCCGGATCCCCTGGGTCGGGCCTGTGTCGAGGGCGCCGCGTGCTGGAACGGCGCGGCGCAACGAATCGATCGGTGCGCGAACGGCACCTGGTCCCCATCGGTCACGGATCCGGCCGCGGTCGCCCGGGTCCTCGCAGCCGAGATCGTGTTCCGTGGCACGCCGACCATGGGGCGGCTGAGAAAGTCGAAGGTTACGGTTTCCGCTTCACGTACGGGCTATCTGTCACGGACTAAGGGCGGCCGGCTCCTCTACCGGGGACCGGACGCCGGGGCGGCCGTGCAGGCGGCGATCGACTTCGTGTCGCGTTCCGGCGGCTCCGTCATCCTGCGGCCCGGGCGGTACGAGTACGACTCCGTCGTTCCGCGTCTTGCGCCGGACGCGACGGCGTGGGTGAAGGTCCTCGGCTATGGCGCCACGATCGTGCTCTCGCCGGGGGCCCCGCGCGCATTCGACGCCTGGCGCGTCCGGGACGACGACATCTTCCGCCTGATCTGGCTGGAGGGGTTTGCCGTCGACGCAACGGCCGCGCGCGGCACGAATCACACGATCTTCGGCAACCACATCGACGGGATCCCGCGGCTCCGGGAGCGAGTCGGGTTCGACAACATCGTGATTCGTCGTGTGTCGGCGTCGAAAGTCCAGACGAGCTTCACGCCCGAACGGGACGCCCGCTACGGGATCGGCCTCCTGGCGGCCCACCCGGCCGATCTCGACGGCGCCCCGACCCGGATCTCCAACATCCTGGTCGAGGACACCGACATCGAGGGCGGCAACTGCGGCGTGATGATCAGCGGCTCGTTCTCCGACTCCGCGATGCGACCGAACATCGAGATCGAGAACATCCGCGTGAGCCGCACCCGTCACACGCTGGGCCAATTCAGTCGGGCGTTCTTCGCGTCTTCCAACTTCCACATTGGCGACCAGGCCCGGACAGGCTTCGTGCGCGTCACCGACAGCTTCGGAGCGCTCGGTGGAGACAACGGCCTCGAGGTCAACAACTTCGAGACTGCGGTCGTACGAGGCAACACGATGGTGGACCAGGTGAACATGGGCTTTTACGTGACCAACAATCACCGGGGAATCGACTCTTCCCGCCAGGTCGCGTACTACGCGGATAATCAGGCGCGGTTCTCGGAGCCGCCCTTCGAGCCGGGACTCGGGCGTGGCTTTTTCTTCTCAGGTGCGGGGGAGAAACCGTCAATCGGGACCGTCGTGCTGCGCGCCAACGCCTTCTCCTTTGCCGCGCCGACCTCCGGCGCGCACGCTCTCGCCGTATTCGGCAAGGCGCTCGCCGTCGACAGCGACGGCTTCGCAGCGACCTACTCGGGCCTGCTCTACGACGCCCCTGAGCGGAACTGGCACGACCCGCTTTACTTCGAGTTGACGTCGCCCGACGCTTCCCTGCGGCTGCGGCGCACGCGACTCGACTACCGCGCCAAGGTGGACCGGACGGCCGTCGCGGCGGGCGCGTTCCTGCAACCCTACCTGGTCTACGTCTCCGGCGAGGATCTCGAGCTGGCGATCGACGACCTCGCTGTCCGCGCCGATGTCGTGAACTTCGGCGCGGGCGGCGGCGGCCGGCTGGAAGTGCTCTATCTCGGGGAAAGCCCGCGCATGCCGAGCGGGGTCTCGACGATCCGCGGCCGGATCGAGAACATGCGGGTCGAGTCGACGGGAGACGACGACGACCCGATCGGGATCCACCTCGGGGACCTGCTCGTCGTGGACCGCGCCCTGGTGCTCGAGAACATCGACCTCACGGCACTCCCCGCACCGATCTTCCGGGTCCTGTTCTCCCCAACGATGGTCGGCGCGTCACGAGTCGCCTGCCCGAGCGACGCCCCGCTATCGGGGGACTGCGTCGCCGGATATTAGCCCTTCCCCTTCGCGGCCACCGGATCGGCCGTCTCGCGACCGGCATCGATCTCGACCTGGCCGGTCCACCCGGAATGCGGGCGGAAGGCGAGCAGCGGATCGTGGGTTCGCATCATCCCCTGGAAACGCTCGTCCTCGCTTCGCACCTCGATCGCCCCGAGGCTGGCGAAGAACGGTCCATCGAGCAGGGCCGGGATCCACTTGAGCCGCATCGGGTCGAAACCGATCAGACGTGTGCAGGCCACGTCCACGGCAAGCGGATTCCGTCCCGCGGCGATCACGCCGACTGGCCGCGCGTCCGGCGTCAGCGGCCCGTTGTTCTCGCCCCCGACGATCCCGTCGACGACCGACAGGATGCGTCGCTGTGGCTCGGAGTGGATCCGCCCCTCGGCGTCGGCGTAGTGCACCACCCGCATCAGGTCGACGACCATGCGCCAGGCGCTGTCGTTACCATGCCAGTTGCCCCCATCGAGCGCCTGCTTCTCCTTGGCGACGCCCCCGAGCCAGGGCTTCACGACGGCCCGGTAGCCCGAAGCCAGCACCTGGTACGCACGGTCGTGCATCCGGCTCCGCTTCGCCAGCAGCCGGTCGAACAGCCATCGCATCCCGCCGGACACGAGGCGCTCCCGAGCCGTCAGCAGGCCGTCAGGAAACTGGTCTCCTCCCCGGCTGGGCGTGCCGAGCGTGTAGTGTACGAGGCAGTTCTTGGTGGTCGTGATCCCGACCAGTCCCTTCGCGTTGAGGGTCGTACCGACCTTCTTGTGAACCTTCAGCTTGGGGGCGGAGATCAGCAGGTCGGCCGACAGGATCGTGCGGGAGATCCGATAGCGGTGGGTGTCGCCATGATGAAGGGCGACTGTCTCGTTCCGGTCGTAGTCCGCGCCGTAGAATTGCGCGGAGCTGGCGACCCCGGCGAACCCACTGGTCCGCCCCAGGTCGACCCAGGCGCTTCCGAGCGGATCCCCGGGCAGGGGTTGGCGTCGCTCGGTGAACCCCGCCTCGTCACCCGGCTGCATGTCGAGCCAGAAATCGCGGAGGTCCAGAACATCCAGCTCGAACCCCAGCGTGCGCCGGTAATACTCCTGCACGGTGGGCAGCCCGGTCACCGCCATCAGTTCTGCGAAGTCGCAGTCCATCTGCGGCGCATCCGCGATCACGACGCGCCCTTCCGGCCCGACGGCCAGGTAGGCGTAGTCCACCAGCGCCCGAAGGGTCGCCGGGTGGGTGACGATTGCGAACAGCTCACCGCCTTCGTAATGGCGCGAGAGCACGAAGTTCGGCTTGATCACGACCTTGCCACCGCGCGGGACCATCCCGCCCAGCGGGTTCCACTCGCGCGTACCGAACCGGGCGGCGTCGAGACCGAGCTGCCTCAGGCACCACCGAACACCCTCATAGGCGGGGTTGTCCTCGACCGCCGTTTCCTCGCAGGGACTCTCCGGGTAGCGTGCTGAAGGGTGGTAGGGCGCAGTCATCGGGTAGCGCGTGCCTCCACGCCAGATCGCCACGGCCAGGTCGCGGAAGTGGACCTCCCGCGCCTCCGGAACACCTCGGCCCGCGTCAGGACTACTCGCCCGAATCGTCATCGACGGGCCCACCTTCGTACGGGATGGGAAGGTATTGTTCGAGGAATCGGAGCTTCCCCGCACGCGTGCGCGGGATCTCGTCGACCACGATCACGTCGAGCCGCATCGCGGTGCCGAGCTTGGATTCCAGCTCGCACTGGATCCGCTGCTGGTGCTCGGGGTTGAAGCTCGGCTTGGGCGCGACGCGAAGCTCGAGACGCCCGACCTCGCGTTGCGCGAACTGCAACTGCCGGACGTGGTCGAACAGGTCGTTGTGCATGTTCAGGGCGGTCATCGAGATGAACCGACCGTCGGCCGTGACGACCAGTTCCTGGACCCGCCCCTCGATGCGGGACAGAATCTTCCACGGCCTCCCGCAGGCGCGGCACGGCGAAGCACCGACGCGCGCCCTGTCCGAGGTCCGGTATCGCAGGAAGGGCGTCGCCAGGTTCCAGAAGGACGTGGCCACGATCTCGCCGACCGCGCCCTCGGCCACTTCCTGGCCGGTGGCGGGGTCAAGCACCTCGAGGATTCCGTACTGCGGCCAGGCGTGGTGCACGTCCGCGTGCTCGCACCAGGAGGTGAAGACCGCCTTCTCAGCGTTCGAGTAAAGATCGAAGACACGCGCCTGGGGAAAGGCCTTCCTCAGGCTCCACGCCTGCCAGGGGTGGAGGCGCTCCGAGGCCGTGAAGATCGCGCGGACCTCCGGGAAGCCGCCAGCGTCCCCGGCCTCCACCGCCAGCGTCGCAAAGATGTGGCCGGCGGACGGGTAGACGTGCAGCGCCGTCGGCCGGAAGGCGCGCAACGCGTCGCGGTAGCGGGGGTAGCTCTCGGGAGTCAAGTAGTAGCTAGAGAGTTCCAAACCGCGGTATAGGCTCTCGTTGTACTGCCGGACGGGGGCTTCCGCAGTGCCCACGAATGAGCCCCGGAGGATGCCGACGCGATCGCCCCACCGAAATCCGGCGAGGCCCCAGGCCTCGACGACGAAGGCGGCGTCGAGATCGAAGAGCCCCTTGTGCTGGTGGAATCCGAACGGGATCCCGGTCGAGCCGCCGGTCGTGACGTACATCCGCCCGAACCTCGGCGGACCGCTGGACGTGAAGTCCGCCAGCGCATCACTGAACATCTCCTTGGTCGTGAGCGGCAGCCGCCGGACATCCTCCAGGGAGCAGAGGTCGCGCAAGTCGAAGCCGGCATCGCGGAAGAGCCGCGAATATCCCGGCACGTGGGCTGCCGCATGCGTCACCACGGACCGAAGGCGCTCGAGTTGCCAGGCGTCGAGCTTCTCCAGCGACCAGTCGCGGGAGTCCCGCAGCAGACGGCGGACGGTCCGAAACTCGCGGCCTACCTTCAGGGAGGGAGGAATGCGCGCGTTCACCCGGCCCGCTGCGGAGCCCAGGACCGGGCGGAACAGCCGCCGCGCCATTTCGTGGACCAGCATCCGCCCTCGCTCGCCGCTCCTCGGACTTGGGCAACGAGTCCCGGGATAATACCAGTGGACGGTCGCAACCCGCACCGGACACGGGGGTCCTTTCGTGCGATCCTCCGCGCGGTGGCGGAATGCGCCGCCCCGTGGAGCCGGATCGGTCATGAGTCAGGGGAACGAGGCGAGCCGGCACTACTCCGTTCGCAACACGCTCGGCATCCTCGTTCTCGACGTGGCCGCGAAGGTCCTGGTGGCCGGCGCCGGCCTCCTGATCATCCGCTACATGGCACCGAACTTGTTCGCCGACCTGACGCTCGCCGGCTCGGTGCGCAACTTCCTCAGCGGGGTCTTCGCCGCGAGCTTCAACCGGATCTACATCGTCGGGTACCGGCGCTTCCGGCTCGCCACATCGGCCTCGTCCCTGCTGGCCGCCCAGTTCCTGCTGCTGGCTGCCGCGGGAGCAGCATTCCTGCCCCTCGTCCTGACGCTGGGCTGGCTCTACCCCTTCGTGCTCGGCTGGGTCTTCTCGCAGGCTTTCTTCGATTTCGCCCGGACCCAGCACCAACAGCAGTTCGCGTTCCGGACCTTCGCGCTGTTCGAGATCGCCAAGTCGGCGCTCTTCGTGCTCGGCGTGCTCGCACTGGCGGGTTTGCGCGGCGACCGGATGGGGGCTGCCGAGGTCATGTTGCTGCACGCAGTATCGATGGTTGGCGCAGTCTTCCTCTTTTCGCCGGCCGAGGCTGTCGCGTTGCTTCGCGGGCCGAAACGCGAGATCTGGTCTCACCTCAAGGCGATGGTCGGCACCGAGTACAAGTACCTCTTCATCTACACCATTCTCCTCTCGACCTTGGCGCAGATCGATGTCTTCATGCTGAGGGCGCGAGCCGATGACCAGGCGCTCGCCGCGTACGGCTCGGCCTTCCAATATTACGCACTGGCCGTGCTCCTGGTGTCCGCCGTGCAGGCGATCCTGCTGCCGGCAGTTCAGCAGGCCGCCACCGTGGCGGACATTCGCGCGCTGTTTCAAAAGCACCGGAAGCTATTGCTCCTGACCGCCCCGCTCTTTTTCGTCGGCGCGTGGATCGCCGGATGGGTTCTTCCCCTCGTCGATCGCGGCAAGTACCCCGAGGCTGTTCTGGCGCTCCGGATCCTGGCCGCCTCCGCGTTCGTCTCTCTCGCGTTCAGTCCCCACTCAACCATCGTCATGCGGTTCGAGGACTTCCGGTTCCAGGCCGGCGTCGCGCTCGCGGCCCTGCTCGGCGCCCTGGGGCTGCAACTCTTGCTGGTCCCGCGATTCGGTGCGGCCGGCGCGGCCCTCGGCGTTCTTGTCTCCTACGCGCTGCTCAATGGGGCCAACTACGCGCGCGCCGCATGGCTGCTGGCGCGGCGCCCGTTGTCCGACTTGACCCGCGAAGGGCCGGTGACCTGAGTCCGAAGCGCCGCGCCGGGCCCGGCCTGGACGAAATGACGACTACGGGCCCGACAACGTCGGCTGGATCGACCACTCGAGGGAGCGCGAACGGACCAGTCGAAGAGCGGGCGCGGGCACGAGTTGCCCATACGCCGGGGAGTACCAGCCAGAGGACTCCTCGGCCTGCCCGAGGTGCAATGTGACGCGGGCGACTTCCACGCCCGATCGTGCCAGCGACCAAGCGTGCTCGTCCACGCGGCCGAGGGTGAGAGCCGGATGGAACTGGAGGAAGACCGAGACCTCTCTTCCCTCGCTGTCCGCGTCTACGATCCGGAGCTGGTCGCTCTCGACCTCGATGCGGCGGCGGCAGAGCCCGCCGTAGCCGACATGCTCGCCCACAAAAATCTGATTGCCGACCTCGACGGCCCTGGCGTGGGTCCGTTCGGGCAGCCAGAAGATCGCTTCGACCTCGGCGGACATCGGATTCTGCTCCGTTCCCTCGATGACGGGGCCGTTGTGCGCCAGGCTCGATCGCAGGCGGTTCCTCCAGAACGGCAGGGGCGTGTAGACGAAGGTGCCCGGGTCTACCAGGATGTCGACTCCGTCGTACGCAAGCTCGAACGACAGCTGGTCGTTGTGCATGTGGCCATTGGCGCCGACACTCGACCACGAGCCGCACCGGATGACGAGATGGAGGCGCTCCGAGCGGAAGCAGTAGAACCCTCCCTCGTCGAATCGGCTGACCAAAGGACCGTCTTCCGGCCGGACTCTCTCGGCGCTCGATGGCGGAGTCGCGCCGACGCCCTGTCCGAGCCGGCTGCTCGTGGCACGCGACAGCAGGGCCCACTCGATGCGACCGGACGGACGATCGTCGCTCACCCCGGTCACCGCGGCCAAGGCGGCGCGCACCCCGGAGGAGTCGAGCATGTCCTCGAAGGGCGTCCAGCGCGGGGCCGTCGCCGCCGTGGCCGGATCGGCCTCCGGTACGAGGACGGCGACCGGGCAGGGGCGCGGCACCTGCAGCCGAAACAGCCTTGTGTTGTCACCGTCTCCGAACTGCGGCAGCGAGCCGTCGATCTTGGCGATCGCGTCGAGGAATCGTCGGGCCCGCTCGCACGCCGCAGCGAGGCCGTGGCGCTCAAGCGCCTCGAGGGCGGCTCTCCGCGCCTGGGCGAGGCTCGTGTCACGCCGGCGAGGGTGTCGCGGATCGGACTTCCGGATGTCTCGCCCCACCTCCTGGCGCCGCTCGTCGGAGAGCCGTTCGATGAGGCCGTGGCCGTAGGCGAGGGCCTGGGCGCAGAGCGCGTGATAGGAAGGAGATCGCTCGACGTGAGTTCCGTCGCCAAGGAACTGGCTGTCCGCTTCCAGCGCCAGTTCGGTGACTGCTCGAGCCATCCAGCGCCGCGTCTCGGGCGACGAGGGCAGATAGGCCGCAGCGAAAAGCAGGCCGACCAGATCGAGCAGGTAGTGGTTGCCACGCTTCCCGTGGTTCCACTCCAGGTAATCGAAGACGAACTGCCCGTGGTCCGCGGTCGCGAGCAGCAGTTCCGACTCGAACGCCTCATCGAATCGAGCGCCGGAGGCGCGCAGCAGGTCGTAAGCGAGCAGCCAGTTCGCGACCCGGATGGCGACGTCCATGGGGCATCGCCAGCTGACGCCGAAGCGGGGAGGGTTCGCGGCGATGAAATCGAGCACCTGGTTCCGGTACTCCCGGGAGTAGCTCTCCGGTGGCCGGAAACCGCTCTCGCCGGCTCCTGCCAGCGCGTAAGACCAGCACAGAACCGGTAGGAGCTGCATCCGCGACAACCCCCAGGGGACGATGACGTCGACCCCGGGCACGTGCCCGATCGGCACGTATCCGCACCACGTTTGCTCCGACCAGCGGTAGCCCGACTTGAAATCACGCTGCCAGTCGATCGGCCGGTACCCGTCATCTATCAGACGTCGGATTCGGTGCGCTCGCGGTCGGTTTCGTCGAGTCAGCATGCGCGAGAGCAGTTCGCTGTCCGTCCCGTCTGGAGTACCGCTCTCGCCTCGATATTGGTGGCCGCCCATGCCGGAGCACGTCATCCCGTAGACGACCTCGGTCGGCCGCGAACCGAGGATCTCGAAGCGGTGTGCGAGAGCCTCCTCGGCGAGGTGCCGGAAGCAGCCCGCGAATTCCCTGAGGAGCGCGACCGGGGGGGGTGAAAAGTAGGCGCTCAGCCGCTCACGCGGCATGCCAGGGTGCTCGCCGTAGGTCGACCGACTGCGGTCGAGGGTCGACTGCATGGCCTGCGATACGTCCCGCCGCAGCTTCTCGTCGAGTTTCGCCAGAATCGCCGACGGCGGCATCGCAGCCGCCCGGCGGAGCTTTTCGATATGCCGCTTCACGAGGGCCTCTTCTCCTCTCCGCTGCCGCGCCCCGCGGCCGCCGCCCGGATCTTAGCCAGCGGACGCCTCGGACGAAACCGGCGCGCCGGCCGGCCGCTGCCTGAGCGTCGACAGCCAGAGTAGACTGGCGTGTAAGCCGCCGAAAGGACGGGCTGACATGGATCAGCATGCCCCTCAGCCCCCGGCCCCGCGGTGGCTGACTCAGATCGGCCCCCTGCCGCCTCCGTTTGGCGGCATGTCGGTCCATCTCCTGCGGCTCGTGTCGCGCCTGCGTGCGCGCGGCTGGAGCGTATCCGTGCTTTCGGCGGCCCGGACTCCGCCTCACGCCGCTTTCGACTCGCTGTTCTTGGACAACTCCGCATGGCGGCATTTCGCCTGGACTTGGCGTCACGCTCGCGGGGTGGTTCACCTCCACGACCGGCTGAGCCCCTTGACGCTGACTGCGACGCTGGCCGCTCGGGCTCGAAGACTCCCTTTGGTGCTCACGCTCCACGGCGAGCCCTTCAGCACCCTGACCCGGCGACGGGGAATCGATCCGTTCCACCGCCTGGCGATTCGGCGCGCCGATCACATCGTCGCCGTCAACAGCCACGTCCGCGAGGCCGTTGCGCATCTCGTGCCGGCCGATCGCCTGAGCGTGATACCCGCCTACCTCGCCCCGGATCCCGGCGAGGCGGCGCTCGCCTCCCCGCGGCTGCAGGCCTGGCTCGATCGCGAGCCCGAACTGCCGCTCCTGGTCGCGCTGGTCTACCGGGCTTTGCCGCCGCTCCTCGCGCAGGCTGACGTGTACGGGCTCGACCTCCTGACCGCGGTGTGCGAGGGGCTGCGCGCCGGGGCGACGCCGTTCCGGTTCGCCCTCCTGCTGGCCCAGGCGCCACGGGGACCGAACGAACAGCACTACTTCGGCTCGCACGAGGCCCGGCTACGGACGGCGCTGGGTTCCCGCCTCGGACTGTTCGTTGACGAGTACGCGCCGCCCGCGATCGCACGCGCCGCCGTGTTCCTGCGCCCCACACGGACGGACGGGGACGCCGTGTCGGTCCGCGAGGCGCTCGCGCTTGGCGTGCCCGTCGTCGCCTCGGACGCGGCTCCGCGACCGGCCGGCGTCCTGCTGCACCGTGCAGGCGACGTGGAGTCGCTGCTGGAGGTCACGTCTTCGGTGCTCGCCCGCGGTTCTCGTCAGCGCATCGTCGAGGCGGGCGAGGAGCCCGGCCTGGCCCGGCTGGAGGCCGTATACCGGTCTCTCGGCTCCCGCTAGCTTCCCGGCTCTTCCGGGCCGTGGGCCGGGGCGACACCCGTGCGATAGCGCAGCACGCGACAAGGGTTCCCGACCGCGATCGCCATCGGCGGGATGTCCTTCGTGACCAGGCTGGCTGCCCCCACCACGGCACCTCGGCCGATCCGGACGCCCTTGAGGATCGTCACTCGCGAGCCGATCCAGGCATCGTCCTCGATCACGATCGGGGGCGGGTGGGGTGGGGGCGGAGCAAATCGAAGCGGGACCCCGGTGTTCGACAGGTCGTGGTCGCCGCCGATCAGCATGACCTGGGGTCCAAACATCACGCGGTCGCCAATGACGACCGCCGTAGGCGACGTCACGAACGTCCCCGGCCCCAGGTAAACGTCGTCACCAATCGACACCTGCGCAGGATTGAGGATCGTCGAGCCGAGACCGAGGCGGAAGTTCCGCCCCACCTTGCCGAGGCGCATCCGGTAGTACAGCACGAGCGCGCCGCGCATGATCGTGCCGATCAGCATCTCACGGACTCCCGACCACGAGGCGCGTGAACGGCCTCAGGCCCATCAGGGTACAAGCCGCGACGAGCAGCACGGGGTTCGGCGCCGCAGCCCGCGGCTGGCGGTGCGCGCCGGGCGGCACCGGAAGGCCCTGCACGAAGTCCGTGAGAAGCCCGGCCTTGTGGTCCCAGGTCAGCCCGGCCGCTTCGGGGGCCAGGCGCCCCGGGGCGTAGTCCCAGCGATCGACCAGTCCGTCGAGGCGCTCCAGCGCCGCTTCCAGCTCGGGAGCGCCACCCCAGGCGAAGACGGCGTTGGAGCGCAGCTCAGGCAGGCGGCACATCGGGTCGGACTCGGTCTCGACCACGATTACCTGGGGTCGGTTCCGCCCGAGCGCCCGCCAGACCTTGGCCGGGATCTGCTGGCCGCCGTAGTTGCCAAGGACCAGTGCCGCGTGAGAGCCGGCCTCCAGCTCCGCCAGCTCGTCCTGGTCCGCATAGGGCCGGTACTCGTCCGCATGCTCTTGCACCGAGGCGCGCGTGGCGGGATCGTCGATCGGGCCGCACCAGATCAGGCGGGCCGCGCGGCCGGTGCGCTGTCGCCAGGCCGTATAGGCCTCAAGGAACGGCACCGGAGAGAGGCGAGGGCCATAGACTGCGCCGGCGTGCAGGATCGTCAGCGGAATCCCGGCCGGCGGCGGCGGCAGGCAGACCGGCTCGACCCCCGCCGGAAGCACGAGAATCCGGCTCTCCTCGAGCTGGAAGTGGCGCATGAAGAGCTCGCGGGTCGGCTCGGTCGTCACGATCGCCCCATCGCAAGCCTGGATGATCCGACGCTCCACGCGGTACTCGGGTGTGCGTCGCCAATTTCCGCGCACGTTCGCCAGCGACCACGGATCGCCATAGTCGACGAGCCACCGCGGGGTCATGGCGCCGAGAGCGACGCCGGGCAGCAAGTCGCTCCACGGAAAGGCAGATGAGATCACCAGGTCGAACCGATCGGCGTGCCGGACCAGCCAGTTCCCCGCGCGCAGGCCGAAGCCGGCCCACCGGTCGGGCCAGGCGAACTCGGCCAACGCACCGCGGAGCCGGGACGACCCGCCCTTCCAATACTTGAAGCTCGCCGGCCATCCTGCCGCGAGCCGGATGACCTCGACACCTGCGGCTTCCAGGGCACCGTCCGACGCCGGGTCCGTCGGCGTGAACCCGACGGGGAGATGCGCGGCCACGACGGTCACCGCGTGCCCCGCTCGTGCGAGCGCCCGGCCGAGATGGAGCGTCCTCTCCGACCGCGATCCCGAGGCGGGCGGCGCGATCGCGTTGAGGATGCAGATGCGCATCGTTCCGGCCTTCTCTACGAAACGGCTGTCCCGTCCTTCCCGGGACGGGCCGGTAGAGCGAGGATGGCGCCGGTGATGATGAGCGAGTACCAACGAGAGCCGACCATGTACACGAATCCGTTGAACATCTCCGTGCTCATGTAATAAGCGGCCATGTAGCACCACCAGATTGCTGCCAGCCCTGCTACATCGCCGAAAAGGTCCGCCTTGGCCCGCAACTCCCGCAAGAGCGCGAGCCCCAAGGCCACGTACATCGCGAGGCCGATCAGGCCCGTGTCGTAGAGGATGTCCAGGACAGAATTGTGGCCGTCCACGGTGATGCGGATCACGCGGGAGAGGTCAGTCGGAACCGCCAGCATCCCATGCCCGAAGACCCACTCGACTACCGACGCCCGGGACTGCAGGCGGATAAGGCTCGACCAGATCAGGCCGCGGCCGCTGCCCGATTCGGATTGGAGCGCTACGGAGCCGCCCTGTCCGGGGAGGTCGGAGACCCTCGACAGCATCGTTTCAGTCGAGACGAACTGGAAGCTGGCGCCAATAGCGCCGAGGACGAGCGCCGCGACGACGAGTCGCCGCGTCACGGAGAGTTCCCGCAAGCTCCCGCGAGACGAAAGAAGAAAAAAGGCAAGAAAGAACACGGTGCCGGCGATGGCCGTTCGAGTGAATGTGACGACAATGCCGATGGCTCCCGCCACCGCCGTGATCAGCGCCAGCAACCGACCGTTTCGTGACAGGCGGAAAGACTGAAGCACGGCCACCGCAAGCGCCATGCCGAAGAACGCGACCGTACCGGTCACAACCGCCCCCCCAAATCCTCCGGCACCACGGAACTCCCCGATGGCCACCAACTCGTTCGCCCGACCTCGAAGGACCTCGACCAGGGCCACACCACTCGCTGCGATCGTCGTCAGAGCGCTTCCCAGCCAGAGCAGCCAGAAGTCGCGACGCGTCCGCGTAAACGCGTATGCGTAGAAGAACGCCACGCTGCAGGCCGCCATCCGCGCAACCACGGCCGTGCCCTCGCCGGGGTTCGGGCTACGAAACAGGGCCTGCCCCGCCCACGCGGCGAGCAGTGCGGCCAGCACAATGCTCGCGGTCGGTCGGGGCAGCCGTCCGTACCTGGCGATCTCGATCAGCAGGCGGAAAATCAACAGGCTCGTGACGGCGAGTACGAACAGTTTGCTCGCGTTGATCTCGTACGAGCCAATCGCCAAGACCTGCTGTTCCAGCAGGAAGACCTGCATCGAGCCGTATAGCCCCATGGTGAAGGCGAGAAACCCAATCGGGGACGCGACCAGGACGACAAGGGTCCATGCCCCAAGCACCACGGCCGCAAGCGCGAGGAGCACGCGATCGGGGGGAAACAGCAGGAAACTCGCGATGAGGAGAGCCAGACTGCCACCGACGAGCGCGTACAGACCCCAGCCCCGCTGGTACCATGAGTACGGAGCCACCATCCGATCACGTTCCGAGAACAACGTCCGTGTTCCTCGCTGGCTCGCGGTTCGAGAGGCTCCGTTCGCCCGCCAAGCCGGGCAACGGCCCGTGGCGAAGGCGACGCCCGGCCGGGTAGATTGGTTGACTCAATACTATCCTATAGTCGGAGAGTGACCCGCATGGAGCCTGCTCACGGTCGCCTGGTCGCCGTGGACCGCGTGCCTGGACCCTATCCGGATCCGGGCCTCGACTCTCTGCAGCGACCGGCCGGCCGGACCCACCAGGCCGTTCACGGCCGCGGACGAACATCCCTCCCGGCGCTCGCTCGAACGCTCGCTTCGCTGGCCCGGCGTCGTGACACTGGCGGGGCGACTGCGGACGTGCTGCACGATTCGGCCGCAGCGGCGCTCGTCTCCCCCGGCGACCTCGTCGTCCTCAAGCCCAACCTGATCTGCCAGGGCAACTGGGACCACCCCGACCGCTGGGAAGAGGTCGTCACCCACCCCGCCGTGATCCGGGCCGTCCTGGACGAGGTCCTGAAAGCCCTCGACGGCAAGGGCCGGGTGGTGATCTGCGACGGCCCCCAGACCGACGCCGATTTCGATCTGCTCCTTGCCCGGACCGGCCTTGGGGATCTCGTCGCGCGCTATCGGGCCGAGGGACATCCGATCGAGCTGCTTGACCTTCGCCAGGAGCGGTGGATCACCGAAGGCGGGGTCACCCGCGAGAAGCTCCCCCTGCCGGGCGACCCAAATGGGAACGTCCGGATCGACCTGGGCGAACGGAGCGCCTTCTCCACCTACTCCGGAAGCGGCCACTTCTACGGCGCCGACTACAACATGGAAGAGACTCGCCGCTTCCACTCGGAGCGGCCGCCACGAGTACGTCGTCTGCGGCACGCCCATGATGGCCGACCTCCTCATCAACATCCCCAAGATGAAGACTCATAAGAAAACGGGCGTGACGCTCGCTTTGAAGAACCTCGTCGGGATCAACGGCTATCGGAACTGCCTGCCTCACCACACGATCGGCTCGCCGGCGGCGGGGGGGGACGAGTTCCCCGATGCTGGGCTTAAGCGCTCGCTTGAGTCGCGTGCGATCCAGGCATTCAAGAAGGCCCTGACCGCGGCGGGCGGCACCGGTGGGGCCTGGGCCCGCTGGACGAAACGCGCCGGACGCCTTGCGTTCGGTGACACCGACCGGGTCATCCGTTCGGGGAACTGGTACGGGAACGACACGGCCTGGCGGATGGTGATGGACATCAACCAGATTCTGCTCTGGTACGGGGCCGACGGACGGCGCCGCGAGACCCCGCGACGGTATCTGGCCGTTGTGGACGGCATCGTTGGCGGCGAGGGGAACGGTCCCTCGGCTCCTGACCCCGTGCCGTCCGGCGTGCTCGTCGCTGGTACCAATCCCTGGGCCGTCGACTGGGCAGCGGCGCTCGAGATGGGGTTCGATCCGGCCCGAATTCCCCTCCTCCGGGCACCACTCGACGACCCGGAGCGTTTCGCCTGGCTGCTCCCGGGCGGCATGCCGGAGATTGTGACCGAGGGAGAGCGCCCGGCCTCCTGGCGCCCGTATCGCCCGCATTTCGGCTGGACGCCAGTGCTCGCCCCGGACGGCCAGGCCCCTCACCTCGGGGGCCAGCCGCCTATTGTGGGACCTGCGGACGGTGATCCGCCTTCCTGAGTGCCTCGCTCCTGCCCCATTCGTTCACGACGAAGCGCGACTTCCCTGATGCCGACACAGTCAGTTCGAGCGCCTCGATGACGCGGACCTCCATTTCGCCGAACACGAGATCCCGGAGCCGCGACTGAAGGACCTTCTCGATGGCCTGGAAGGTACCCTCGCGTGCCTTGACCCGGACTTCAAGTTCCTCCGCGCCGACCTGGACGATCTGGCTTCGCTCGAGGCCAGCAAGGTCCTTGAATGCCCACGTGAGGATGCTCGGGGAGATCCGCCGGCCCGAGGGCGTCACGACGACATCCTCGTGCTTCGTCATCACGCGATCGATCTGTGGCAGGGTCCGGCCGCACGGACAGGGTGACTCAGGCTTGGGAGTGAGATCGTCGCCCAGTTCGTAGCGGATCAGGGGCATCGCCCGATTCAGTAGACCCGTGATCCGAGCCGGCTGCGCTGGGGCGAGGATCCCAAGCTCCCCCTCCAAGAAGCCATCCACCAGGCTCAGGTGATAGGAGCCCGCCTCGCATTCTGCCGCGGACAGGACTCGCTCTGCGCACCCGTAGAGGCCGCGGACCGGGGCCCCGAAGAAGGCCTCGATCGCGGCACGTTGGTGATCGAACATCGGCTCGCTCGAGAAGAGGATGGCCCTCGGGCGCCAGCCGCGGAGGTCGACCTTCCCCATGCCTATACGGGAAAGGACATCGAGCGCAGAGGGGTATCCCATGACGAATTCGGGCTGGAAGCGAACCAAGGCCGAAATCATGGCTCCGGCTGTTTCGTCGCCCAGGTGATAGGTCGAAAGGTAGAGGCGGCGGTCGGTGTGCGACCTCCGATACACCGGATCAGGGTTTCGGTTCCGAAGTGGGATCACGGGATCGCCGACGAGTCTCGCGATCCAGTCTCCGTTCTTGTAGCCTGCCCAAGCAGTTCGCCGCCACCAGAGCGCGTCGGTCACGGTCTTGACGCTTGGCTCCATCCAAGTCGAAAACGGGGTCCCCGTCGTGCCCGACGTGATCGTCCTCACGAGGTCGCGTGGCCTGAATCTCTGGGAGAGGAAGGCGATAGGGTCCTCGAGAATCTCCGCGCGCGTGATGATGGGAAACCGTTCCAGGGTCTCGAACACCGCTTCTGGCGGGGCACCATGGCCGGGGACCGAAAGGGCGCGATCCCGATACCGCGGTACGTACGCCACGGCATGCTCGAGGACCTGCCGGAGACGAGAGGCAACCTGGGTGATTTGCTCTTCTCGACTCCAGGTTTCGGAGCTCTTCAAGGCCGCGAGATGGCGCTCCCACTCCCGAAGGCGACGCTGATTCCCGACCCCGTATAGGTTCAGGGCAGCGTTCTGCAGGGCCGCTGGGAGGAGCTCATAGATGACCTTGGATGCCTTCTCGACCATGGCTGCGCTATCTTTGACTCCTGTTCGTCCATGCGGGAGAGGTAGATGCTAACCACCCACTTGAAGCTTGGAAAGCGCCCCCCCTCATGAAGCAGCTGCTCCAGAACCTCCGCTCCGGCGCCTTCTCGCTCGAGGAGAGCCCGGCCCCGTCCCGCCACGCCGGGTTCGTGCTGGTCGCCAACCGGGCCTCCTTGATCAGCGCCGGGACCGAGCGCTGCGACGGTCAAGGCTGCCCAGGCCAGCCTGCTGGGCAAGGCCCGGCAGCGGCCCGACAAGGTCCAGCAGGTCCTCGACAACGTCCGCAAGGAAGGCCTGATGGCCACGCTGCGGAAGGTCCAGGAGAAGCTCGGCCAGCCCAAGGCGCTGGGGTACTCGTCGGCCGGGGTGATCCTCGAGACCGACCCGGACGACCCGGTCTTCCGGGTCGGCGACCGGGTCGCCTGCGGCGGCCAGGACTACGCCTCCCACGCCGAGCTGGTCTCGGTCCCCCGGAACCTCGTGGTCCCGATCCCGGACGGCCTCGGCTTTGCCGAGGCGTCATTCGCAGCCGTCGGGGCGATCGCCCTGCAGGGGGTGCGCCGCGCCGAGCTGCAGCTCGGGAGCCGGGTGCTCGTCGTCGGCCTCGGGCTGCTGGGCCAGCTCACCTGGCAACTGCTCCGCCACTCGGGCTGCGTCGCGATCGGGACCGACGTCTCGCCGCACGCGGTCGAGACCGCGCGGCGCCTGGGACTGACCCACGCGCTGGTCCGCGGCCAGGACGACGTCGAGGGGGCCTGCGCCGTCCTGAGCGACGGCCACGGCGTCGACGCCGTGATCATCACCGCCTCGGCCGACAGCAAGGACCCGGTGGAACTGGCCGGGGTGGTCTCGCGGGTGCGGGGCCGCGTCGTCGCCGTCGGCGCCTTCCCGATGGACCTGCCGCGCGACCCGCATTACTACCGCAAGGAGCTGGACTTCGTGATCAGCCGCTCCTACGGGCCGGGGCGGTACGACGCCGGCTACGAAGAGGGCGGGCTGGACTACCCCTACGGCTTCGTGCGCTGGACCGAGGGGCGGAACATGGCCTCGTTCCTGGAGGCCGCGGCGGCCGGCGGCGTCGACCTGGCCCCGCTGATCACGCACCGCTTCCCGCTGGGGCAGGCCGAGGACGCCTACCGGATCGTGACCGGCGAGCGGAGCGAACCGCACATCGGGATCGTCCTGACCTACGACGAGCACCCGCGCGCGGACAAGACGATCGCGCTGCGCCCCGTCGCCGCGGCCGCGACGCCGGGGACGCTGCGGATCGGGTTCGCGGGCGCGGGCTCGTTCGCGCGCTCCTACCTGCTGCCGCACCTCAAGGGACGCGCCGGCGTGGAGCTGGTGAAGGTCGCCACCGCCAAGGGCTACACGGCGACCGACGCGGCACAGCGCTTCGGCTTCGCCGAGGCCGGCGAGCGATGCGGCGGAGCTGGTCCGGGACCCGCGGCTCGACGCGGTCTTCATCGCCACCCGCCACGACCAGCACGGGCCGCTGGCGACGGCGGCGCTGGCGGCCGGCAAGCACGTCTTCGTCGAGAAGCCGCTGGCCGTCTCGCCCGAGCACCTCGCGGAACTGCTGCCGGTCGCCGAGCGCGCGGCCGGCGGATCGTCCAGGTCGGCTTCAACCGCCGCTTCTCGCCGCTGGCGGTCGCGCTGCGCGAGCGCGCTCGGCCGCGTCGGCCGCGCCCGCGCAGATCGCCTACCGCGTCAACGCCGGCCCCCTGCCCGCCGATCACTGGCTGCTCGACCCGCTGCAGGGCGGCGGGCGCATGATCGGCGAGGGCTGCCACTTCGTCGACCTGATGCAGTTCCTGGCCGGGGCAGCGGCCGGTGCGCGTCAGCGCCGCGCGATTCGGCGCGGATGCGGACGGCGCGGTCACGGCGACGGTCGAGTTCGACGGCGGTTCGGTCGGGGTGCTGGTCTACCAGGGGAACGCGCACGCCCGGCGTGCCGAAGGAACGGCTCGAGGCGTTCGCGGGCGGCCGCGGCGGGATCATCCACGACTGGCGCTCGGTCGAGCTCCACGGCGGCCGCAGCGTGAGGACGGTCAAGGCCAGCGGCCAGGCCAAGGGGTACGCGGAGGAGGTCGACGCGTTCTTCGAGGCGGTGAAGACCGGCACCCCGGCGATCACGCTCGAGAGCCAGGCGCTGACGACGGCGGCCACCTTCGCGATCCTCGAGTCGATCGCCAGCGGCCAGCCGGTCGCCGTGCGCCTCCCCTCCGCGGGAGCATGACCGCGCCCTCCCCATCCGAGGCGCTGGCGCGCACCTGGGGCTACTGCGTCTCCCGCGACTGGACCGGTCACGACCCGTTCGACGGGCTGATGGCGACGCGCTTCCCCGCGACGCTGCTGCGCGCGTCGGCGGCGGGCCGGCTGGCGCTGCTGCAGGCGGTCAAGCGCTCGCCGTTCGACCTGCGCGGGCTGCTCGGCGTGCCGCCGCTGCGCAACCCGAAGGCGCTCGCGCTGGGGCTGGAGTCGGCGCTGCTGCTGGCGCCGGACCCGGCATGGGGCGAGCGGGCGCTGGCCGAAGCGCGGCGGCTGGCGGCCGAGCTTCCGCGGCTGGCGACGCCGACGGCGCACGGCCACGGCTGGGGCTACCCGTTCGACTGGCAGGCCCGCGGCCGCTGGATCCGCCGCGGCGTGCCGACCTCGGTCTGCACCGGGTTCGTGGTGCGCGCGCTGGACGCGGCGCGCGGGGCGCTGGCGGGCGGCGACCCGGCCCTGGCGCGCGCAGCGGCCGACGCGATGCGCCCGGCGGCGGCGTTCGTCCTGCACGACCTGCGCCGGACCGCCGACGCGGACGGCTTCTGCTGGTCCTATTCGCCCGACGACGACGCGGCGATCGTCAACGCCACGCTGCTGGCCGCGGAGACGGTGGCGCGGGTGGCGGCGCTGGACGGCGAGTCCTCCGCGCTGGACGCGATCGCGCCCACCATCCGCTGGGCGCTGGCGCGCCAGAACGGCGAGGGGGGCTGGACCTACGGCGAGGCCGGCCACCACGCCTGGGAGGACGGCTTCCACACCGCGTTCAACCTGGCCAGCCTCGAGGCGATCCGGGCCGCGGCCGCGGCGCTGGGCACCGACGCCGAGGCGCTGGTCCCGCAGGAGCGGCTCGACCGCGGCCACGCGCACTACGCCGCGCACTTCTTCGACGCCGACGGCCGCCCCTGGTACTACCGCCACACCCCGTGGCCGATCGACGCGCACTCGGCGGCGGTCGCGATCATCACGCTGGCCCGGCTGGGGCGGCAGGACGCCGCACGGCGCGAGCAGGCCGCGCGCGTCGCTCGATGGACGGTCGAGCACCTGTGGCTGCCGGAGGGGTGGTTCGCGTACCAGCTCCGCCCGCGCGGGCTGGTGAAGACGCCATTCCTGCGCTGGTGCCAGGCCTGGATGCTGCGCGCCCTGGCGGAACTCAACGCCCTCGAGCGAGCTCCTTGAGCAGCAGCCACGCGAAGTGGCTGTTGGTCACGAGATAGCGCTTCCACATCTTGCGCGGCTCCTGCAGGAAGCGGTGGAACCACTCCAGGCCCGCCCGCTGCATCCAGCGCGGCGCCCGCGTCACCTTGCCGGCCAGCACGTCGAACGAGCCGCCGACGCCCATCGAGAACGGCACGCCCAGCTCGTCGCGGTGGCGCACCAGGAACAGCTCCTTGCGCGGCGTCGGCATCGCGACGAAGAGCAGGTCGGGGCGGGCCTCGCGGATCGCCGCCACGACGGCCGCCTCGGCAGCCGGATCGCCGGCGTCCCAGTAGCCGTCGCGCCAGCCGGCCAGTTTCAGGCCCGGGTGTTGCGCCTCGATCCGCCGCGCGACCTCCTCCACGACCTCCGCGCCGCGCGCCGAGCAGGTACGGCCGGTAGCCGCGCTGCGCCGCCAGCGCCAGGAGCGCCACGAACAGGTCGATCCCCGCGACCCGCTCGGGCAGCGGCCGGCCGAGGATCCGGCTGGCCCAGACGATCGAGGTCCCGTCGGCGTGGACCATGTCGAACGAGCGCAGCAGCTCGCGCATCGCGGGATCGCCCGCGATCTCCGAGGCCTTCAGCGCGTTGAGGACGACGTGCAGGGTCGGGCGCCGGGCCTGGATTGCGGCGTCGATCGCGGCGACCGCCTCGGGCAGGGTCTCCACCCGGACGTCGAGCCCGAAAAGCGGCACGGTCCGGGCGGTCCCACCCGCCGCGCCCTCCTGCCCGCGCACATCCGCCTCCGTCCGGGCCGGTCCGCCCCGGTGACGGCCGGCCCTTTAAGGGTACATTCATGGCCGTGCTTCAGGCCGACAACCGCCACCCCACGGTCTACCTGCTGGCCGCGGCCGACACCGCCATGCTGGCGCTGTCGCTGCTGCTGGCGTTCCAGGTCCGTGCGAAGGTGCTGCCCCGCCTGTCCGACGTGTGGACGGGATTGGTTCCGCTCCAGCCTCAGTACTCGATCCTCTTCGTCGGCCTGCTCCCGATCGTCCTCGGCGCTCTCTACCTGGGGGGCGCCTACCAGTGGCCGCGGATCCGGGGCTCGCTGCAGATCGTGTTCTCGGTCGGGCGGGCCTTCCCGATCGCGGTCGTCGGCGCCTTCGCCTTCGCCTACGTGCTGCGCGACCGGGTCTTCTCCCGCGCCGTCGTCGCCCTGGCCCTGGCCTTCGCGTTCATCGGCTTCTCGCTGGTGCGGCTGGCGGTGCGCGAGACCTTCAACCTGCTGCGGCTGCACG
Organism: uncultured Acidobacteriota bacterium; assembly: GCA_963702545.1. GTDB lineage: Bacteria > Acidobacteriota > Polarisedimenticolia > J045 > J045 > JALOKP01. The sequence continues at coordinate 144,058 of CAVPDB010000018.1, forward strand.
GCTACGGGATGCTCAACGCGGTCGTCGTCGGGACCGGCCCGGCGGCGCGGGACATCGCCGACACGATCTCGCGGCGGCCCTACCTGGGCTACAAGATCGCCGGCTTCGTCTCGCTGCCGGACGAGCGCGAGGGCGACCCGGCGCGCGCGACGCTGGGCACGGTCGACGAGCTGCCGCAGATCGTCGACCGCTCGGTCGTCGACGCGGTCATCTTCGCGGTCGGCCTGGACGAGGCCGCGCGCCACGAGAAGACGATCTGGAAGCTGGAGGAGGTCGGCACGACCGTCCACCTGCGCGGCGACGCGGTCGGCGTGATCCTCTCGCGGACCTACATCGGCGAGTTCGAGGGGACGCCGATCCTCACGCTGCGCTCGACCCCCGCCGACCCGCTCGCGCTGTTCCTCAAGCGCACGATCGACGTCGTGGGCTCGGGGCTGGGGCTGCTCGCGCTCTCGCCGGTCCTGGCGGTCGCGGCGGCGGCGGTGAGGTTCAGCTCGCCCGGGCCGGTCTTCTTCCGGCAGACCCGGGTCGGCCTCTCCGGCCGCCAGTTCAAGATGCTCAAGTTCCGCTCGATGTACTCCGACGCCGAGCAGCGCCAGGCCGAGCTGCTGGCCCAGAACGAGATGTCGGGCCCGGTCTTCAAGATGACCAACGACCCGCGGATCACGCCGGTCGGCAAGTGGATGCGCAAGTTCTCGGTCGACGAGCTGCCGCAGCTCTGGAACGTCTTCGTCGGCGACATGTCGCTGGTCGGGCCGCGGCCGCCGATTCCCAAGGAGGTCGAGCAGTACGAGCGCTGGCAGCGCCGCCGGCTCTCGATGAAGCCCGGCATCACCTGCCTGTGGCAGGTCGGCGGGCGCAACGAGATCGACTTCGACTCCTGGATGAAGCTCGACATGGAGTACATCGACAACTGGTCGCTGGGCCTCGACCTGAAGATCCTGCTGAAGACGATCCCCGTCGTGCTGCTGGCGAGAGGGGCGCGCTAGCCGGCGTCCGGGGGGCCGGGCGGCCCCGTGTCCTGGTGCGCGGACGTCCTGCGTCAGGGGGGCCGGGTGGCCCTGCGTCAGGGGGCCGGGTGGCCCTGCGTCAGGGGGGCCGGGTGGCCCTGCGTCAGGGGGCCGCTTCGCTCCGGCGCCGCTCCCACGCCCACGCATCCTCCACGACGCGCGCGATGTCCGAGCGCTCGGGGCGCCAACCCAGTTCCGCCGCGGCGCGATCGACCGCGGCGACCAGCACCGCCGGGTCGCCGGCGCGGCGCGGGCCGACGCGATGCGGCACCTCGCAGCCGGTCGCCCGCCCCACCGCGTCGAGGACCTGCCGCACCGAGGTCCCTTCCCCACCGCCGAGGTTGCAGACCAGCGCGCGGCCCGGGTGGGCGTCGATCCAGTCCAGCGCCAGCACGTGGGCCCGCGCCAGGTCGAGCACGTGCACATAGTCGCGCAAGCAGGTCCCGTCGGGCGTCGGCCAGTCGTTGCCAAAGACGGTCAGTTCGGCTCCGCTCCCGCTCCGGCGGGCGGTGCTGCTGCTGCCGCTGCCCCCGCCGCTGCTGCTGCCGCCGCTACTGCCGCTGCCCGCCGCTGCTGCCCGCCGCTGCCGCTGCCGCTACCCCCGCCGCTGCTGCTGCCGCCGTCCTGGCGCGAGCCCTCATCCCCGCCCCCGCCGCCGGCTGCCGCTGCGGCCCGTAGCGCGAGCGGGATCAGGTGCGTCTCCACGGGGTGGTCCTCGCCGAGCGAGCCGTCGGGCATCGCGCCGGCCGCGTTGAAGTAGCGCAGCGCCGCCCAGCCCAGCCCGTCGGACGCCTGCGTCTGGGCCAAGCGCCGCTCGATCTCCACTTTCGTCGCGCCGTAGGGATTGGTCGGGTTCAGCGGATGATCCTCTGGGATCGGGAGCCGCGAGGGCTCGCCGTAGACCGCCGCCGTCGAGGACAGCACGAAGCGCCGCACCCCGGCCTTCCGGCAGGCCGCGAGCAGCCCCTCCGCCCCGCCGACGTTGTGCCGCCAGTAGCGCTCCGGCTCGCGCACCGAGTCGCCGACGATCGACAGCGCCGCGAGGTGGATCACCGCGTCGATTCCGGCGCGCTCCATCAGGGCCGCCACGCGCTCGGAGTCGCCGCAGGAGTGGACCTCGAGCGGCCAGCCCTCCGCGGCCCGGCGGTGCCCGGTCGACAGGTCGTCCAGCACCACCGCGTCGATCCCGCGCGCGGCCAGGGCGCGCAGCACGAACGACCCGATGTAGCCCGCTCCGCCCGTCACCAGGACTGCCATCGCGACCCTCCGCGCCCATCGTAGCCCGGCCACCGCGGGCCTCTCCATCGCGCCCCGTGCGGCGCGGCGGCTCCCGGGGCGCGGTGGCTCCCGGGGCGCGGCGGCTCCCGGGGCGCGGCGGCTCCCGGGGCGCGGCGGCTCCCGGGGCGCGGCGGCTCCGGGGGCGGGGCGGCTCCCGGGGCGCGGTGGCCCCCGGAGGCGCGGCGGCTCCCGGGGCGGGGCGGCTCCCGGGGCGCGGTGGCTCCCGGAGGCGCGGCGGCTCCCGGGGGCGGGGCGGCTCCCGGGGCGCGGCGGCTCCCGGGGCGCCCCGGCTCCCGGGGCGCGGCGGCTCCCGGGGCGCCCCCGGCTCCCGGGGCGCGGCGGCTCCCGGGGCGCGGGCGGCTCCCGGGGCGCGGCGGCTCCCGGGGGCGCCGCCGGCTCCCGGGGGCACAGCGGCTCACCGTGGCGCGGTGGGTTCTTCGGCGGGGCGATTCCCGACGCACGGTGAATCCGGGGGCGGGCGGTCCCCGTCGCGGGGGTCGCGGGGCGGGGCGGTCCCCATTGCGCGGAACGTCGCCGTGGTCAGGTCATCGGGACGGAGCCCGCCCGTATGCACCTCTGTGCGAAGAGAGGGTGGTTGTTTGCACCTTTTTCCCCCGATTCGGCGGCGCCTCGATGCGCGGCGAAACCGAAGGCGCCTCGGCGGCCCGGATTCCCCCCGTCAGTGCGGGGTTTTCCGCGCGGGGGGAGATCCCTTACGTGCGGCGCTCCGCTTGAGTGTGCACTTAACCGCCCTCCCTTCCGGCGAGAGTGCATTCGAGGCGACTCTGGTTCGCGGCCCCACCCGGACCCGCAGGATCCGGTGCAGAAGTGCGCTGTTTCGATGCGCCACTGCATCACCCGCGCGCAGCCCGCACCCCGCCGCACCCCGCACCCCCGCAGCACCCCGCACCCCGCGCCCCCGCGCGCACCCCGCGCCCCCGCCGCACCCCGCACCCCGCACCCCTGCGCGCACCCCGCGCCCCCGCCGACCGCACCCCGCACCCCGCGCCCCCGCGCGCACCCCGCGCCCCCGCCGCACCCCGCACCCCGCACCCCGCACCCCGCGCGCACCCCGCACCCCGCGCGCACCCCGCACCCCGCAGCACCCCGCACCCCTGCATCACCCCGCACCCCGCCCCCGCCGCACCCCGCGCCCCCGCGCGCACCCCGCACCCCCGCCGCACCCCGCACCCCTGCATCACCCCGCACCCCGCACCCGCCGCACCCCGCGCCCCCGCGCGCACCCCGCACCCCCGCCGCACCCCGCCCACCCCGCACCCCCGCCGCACCCCGCACCCCGCGCCCGCGCCCCCGCGCGCACCCCGCGCCCCCGCCGCACCCCGCACCCCGCGCACCCCACGCCGCCCGGCCCCTGCCCCGCGCCCGCCGACCCCCCGCGCCCCGGCCGGCCGACGCCCTCCCCGGTCCCGTCGCCCGTCGCCTTGACCGCCCCCCCACCGCCCCTTATCTTCGCGGCCTCGGCCGGTCCCGGGCCGGAAAGGTCCTTTCGGGCCGCGCCGCCGACCGCGGCCCGGCCTGGTGCGGAGCGCGCGTTGATCACTGCCGGTCTCCTGGCCGCATTCGGCGTCGTCGACATCTTCTGGGCGATCGTGATCGGCACCTCGCTGGTCGTCGTCGGGGATCTCGCCGTCTTCGTCCTGGGCCACGGGCTGGCCCGGCACCTGCATACGCACCCCCGCCTGCGGCGCCTGATGCGCACCCGGACCATGGCCCGCGCCCGCCACCTCTACGTCCACCGCGGGCCCTGGACCCTGTCGGTCGCGCGCCTGATCCCCGGCCTCAAGACCCCCTTCGTCCTGACCGCCGGGATGCTGCGGATGAGCTGGCCGAAGTTCCTGCTCTTCGACATGGTCTCCGCCGTGCTGATCGCCCCCGCGATCGTGCTCGCCGCGTACTACTCGTCGATCTCGCTGGCCCAGTTCGAACGCACCGTGCGCGGCGCCGCCCCGACCGCGATCCCGGTGTTCCTGCTGCTGCTGGCCGGCCTCGTCCTGGCCTGGCACCTCCGGCGCCGGCGCCACCAGCGCCGCCGGGCCGGCCGCCTGCGCCTGGCGATGGAGCTGGCGATGCTCGCCGCCGGCCGCGTCCCCGCCCCGGACCCGATGACCGCGGCGCCGCGCGCCGCGGAGCCGGCCGAGGCGGACGCCCCCTCGGCGGCGTAGGGACGCGCGTTGCGTTACCTCGCGGTCCACGCTCACCTTTACCAGCCGCCGCGCGAGAACCCCTGGCTCGAGCGGGTCGAGCGCCAGCCCACCGCCCTCCCGTTCCGCGACTGGAACGAGCGCGTCTCCGACGAGTGCTACGAGCGCCTCGGGGGCGGCGCGGTGCGCGGCCCCGACGGCCGCGTCGTCGCGATCGTCAACCTCTTCGGGCGGATCTCGTTCAACATCGGCCCGACGCTCGCGGCCTGGCTCGAGGCCGAGCGCCCCGAGGTGCTGGCCGACGCGCTGGCGGGCGACCGCGCCGCGATCGAGCGCACGGGCCACGGCGCGGCGCTGGCCCAGCCCTACGGCCACCCGATCATGCCGCTGGCCGAGCCGCGCGAGAAGCGGCTGCAGCTGGCCTGGGGCCTGGCCGACTTCCGGGCCCGCTTCGGCCGCGCGGCCGAGGGGCTGTGGTTCCCGGAGACGGCAGTCGACATCCCCTCGTTCGAGGCCGCGGCCGACTTCGGCCTGGCCTTCACGATCGTCGCCCCCGAGCAGGTGCTGCGCGTCCGCCCGCCCGACAGTTCGGCCTGGTCGGACGTCTCCGGCCAGCGCGTCCCGGCCCACCGCCCCTACCGGATCGCGCTCCCCTCCGGCCGCCCCTTCACGGTCTTCGTCTTCGACGGGCCACTCTCGCGCGCGGCCGCGTTCGGCGGGGCGCTGGCCTCGGGCGAGACGCTGCTCGGCGGCTTCCGCAGCGCGCTCGGCGCGATTCCGGAGGGCGAGGAGGGGTTCCGCCTGCTGGCCGCCGACGGCGAGACCTTCGGCCACCACCAGAAGGGCGCGGAGGAGAAGCTGGCCGAGGCGCTGGTCCGCGCACGGATGACCGGGCTCGCGCACGTCACCCACCTGGGCGACCTGTACCACCGCCTCCCCGCGCGCTGGGAGGCGCTGCTGGCCGAGCCCTCCTCCTGGTCCTGCGCCCACGGCGTCGGGCGCTGGGAGCGCGACTGCGGCTGCGGGGCCGGGGCCTCCGCCGCGGGTTGGCGGTGGAGCTGGCGGACCGCGCTGCGCGCCGCCGTCGCGACGCTGCGCGACCGCCTCTTCCTGCTGGTCGACCGCCACGGCGGCGCGCTGTTCCGCGACCCCTGGGCCGCCGCCGAGGCCTACGGCGAGATCCTCGTGCGCCCGCCCTCGCCCGAGCGGCTGGCCGACTTCCTGGCGCGCCACGCCGCGCCGGGGCTCGACGACGCGGGCCGGCTGCGGGCCGCGTCGCTGCTCGAACTGATCCGCCAGGTGCTGTTCTCCGCGACCTCCTGCGGCTGGTTCTTCGACGACATCTCGGGCCTCGAGGCGTCTCAGGTGATGCGCCACGCCGCGCGCGCCTGCGAGCTGTCACGCCAGGTCTTCGGGATCGACCCCGAGCCCGACTTCGTGACCCGCCTGCGCGACGCGGAGTCGAACGTCGCCGGGATGGGGAGTGGCGCCGACATCTACCGGCGGCAGGCGCTGCCCGTCGCGCGCGGCCCGGCTGACGCGCTCGGGCTGCACGCCGCGCACCTGGTCGACGTGCGGCAGCGCGGCACCCTGACCGACTTCCCGGTCGCCGCGGCCTACGGCGCGTTCGCGGTCAGCGAGACGTCGCCACCCGCGGTTCAGGCGGACGACGCGGGCCGGCTGGTGATCGAGGGCGAGGCGCAGGTCGTGCACCTGCGGACCGGCGAGGCGACGGGCGCGAGCTACCGGATCGCGAGCGAGTCGCCGACCGCGCCGCTGACGGTCGCGATCGACGGCCGCGTCGTCGAGGAGCCGTCGCCGCTGGTCCAGGAGGCGCTGCTCGACCTGGCGGCCGAGCGCGCCTCGCGCCGCCTGCCGGTGCTCGACCCCGCGGCGCTGGAGGAGCTGGCCTGGATCGTGCGCCGCTCGCGCGAACTGGGCGCCCCGCTCCCCTCCCCCTTCCCGGAGGCGGTCGCGGGCGGCGCCCGCGCGCTGCTCGAGGCGCTGCTGCGCGAGCAGACCGGCGAGCCCGCGCTGCTGGTGCGGCGACTGCGCGACGCCCTGGCCGCGGCGCGCGCGGCCGGGCTCACCCCCGAGGAGCTGGCCGACCTGCGGCCGCTGCTCGACCGCCACCTGGCGCACCTCGCGCGGCTTGCGCTGCTCTCGCGGCCGGGGGCCCGCGGCCGCGGACCCCGGCCCGTCGCGGAGCTGGCCGAGGCGCTCGCCGCGGCCCGCGCGGCGACGGGCGAGGCGGTCCTCAACCGCACGCGCCGCCTGCTCGCGGCGCGGCCGCCGGGGATCCCGATGACCGACCTGGTGGCGCTGGCGGAGGCCGCCGGGATGTCGGCCGACGCACTGAAGCCGGTCGACACCCCGGTCCGCGCCTACGACGGCGACCGGCACGATACGCTGGCGTGACGGAGACCCCGAGATGAGCGAACTGCGCCACGACCCGATCAACCGCCGCTGGGTGAACATCGCCGTCGAGCGCAGCCGCCGCCCGTCGGAGTTCCGCTTCGCGCCGCCCGTCCCGCCCGAGGACGAGCCGCCCTGCGACTTCTGCCCCGGCCGCGAGTCCTCGACCCCGCCGGAGCTTTACGCCGTGCGCGAGTCGGGCGGCCCCAATACTCCCGGCTGGCTGGTGCGCGTGATCCCCAACAAGGCCCCCGCCTTCGCGATCGAGGGGGACGCGGACCGGCGCGGCTGGGGCGTCTACGACCGGATGCGCGGGATCGGCGCCCACGAGATCGTGATCGAGACCCCGGTCCACCGCGTCAAGCCGCACGAGCTGCCGCTGCTGCAGAAGGCCGCGGCCTTCAACGCCAGCAAGGCCCGGATCGCCGACCTGCTGCGCGACCCGCGCTTCAAGTACATCCTGCTGTTCCGCAACTACGGCCAGGCCGCCGGCGCCACGCTGCACCACCCCGCGCAGCAGATCGTCGCGACCCCGGTCACCCCGCCCGCGATCGCGCAGCAGCTCGAGACGGCCCGCGCGCACTACCACCACAAGGAGCGCTGCCTGTTCTGCGACGTGATCGACCAGGAGCTGACCGAGGGCTCGCGGATCGTCCACGTCGACGACGGCTACGTCACCTTCGCCCCCTACGCCTCGCGCTTCCCGTACGAGATCCACCTCTACCCGCGGCGCCACCAGCACCAGTTCACCGACCTCTCGGACGCCGCGATGGAAGGGCTGGCCGCCCACATGCTGGAGGTCTTCCGCCGGCTCGACGTGGTGCTGGGGGACGCGCCGCTCAACTGGATGCTGGTCAACGCGCCCAACCCCCACGCGGGGGTGCGGCGTGCGGGCTACTGGAACACCCTGCCGTGGGACTTCCACTGGCACTTCGAGGTCCTGCCGCGGCTGACGCCGATGGCCGGGTTCGAGTGGGGCACCGGGCTCTACATCAATCCGACCCCGCCCGAGGACGCGGCGGCCTTCCTGCGCGACGCGCGCTAGCCGGCGCCCCCACCCCGCGGGGCGGCCCCGGCCGCGGACCGGGGCGCGCCTTCCGGCGCGCTCCGCAGGCACCGCTGACCTTGGGCAACAGCTAACCCGCAATACTTACAAAGTCATTTTTCTTGCCTTTTCGAGCCCCCCTGCCGGAGAATCGCGCCCGCGTTCGGGACGGTCGCGCGGGAACGGGGCTGGGCGACCGAAAAAGCAAGCGGGCGGGTCTGCGCGGGGTGCCTTCGGGCTTTCCCCGGTCACCGTGAGGAAGGGGAATCGCACATGAAGGTGCTCGTCATCGGCGGGGGGGGCCGTGAGCACGCCCTGGCGTGGAAGATCCGCCAGAGCCGGGTGGTCGAAGAACTGTTCTGCAGCCCGGGTAACGCCGGCATCGCCGAGATTGCCGACTGCCCGCCGCTGGCCTCGTCCGACCTCGACGCGGTCGCCGACTTCGTCTCGCGGCAGGGGATCGACCTGACCGTGGTCGGGCCCGAGATGCCGCTCTGCCAGGGGCTGACCGACAAGATCCAGGCCCGCGGCCGCGCCGTCTTCGGCCCCTCTGCGGGGGCCGCGCGGCTCGAGGGGAGCAAGTCCTTCAGCAAGCAGTTCATGCGCCGGCACGGGATCCCGACCGCGCCGTTCGAGATCTTCGACGACGTCGACGCGGCCTGCCGCTACGTCGACACGCACCCGCTGCCGATGGTGGTGAAGGCCGACGGCCTCGCCGCCGGCAAGGGGGTCTTCATCTGCGAGACCCACGAGCAGGCGCGCGACGCGGTGCAGCGGCTGATGGTCCAGCGCGCCTTCGGCGGCGCGGGCAAGGTGGTCGTCATCGAGCGCTTCGTCACCGGGCGCGAGGCCTCGTTCTTCGTGATCAGTGACGGCGTGCGGGTCATCCCGCTGGTCACGGCGCAGGACTACAAGCGGGTCTTCGACGGCGACCGCGGCCCCAATACCGGCGGGATGGGGGCCTTCTCCCCCGCCCTGCACCTGGACCGCGCGACGATCTCGCACGTGCTCGAGAAGGTCGTGGCCCCGACGATCAAGGGGATGTCCGACGAGGGGAGCCCCTACCGCGGCGTGCTCTACGTCGGCCTGATGCTGGGCGAGGGCGGGCCGAGCGTGCTCGAGTACAACGTCCGCTTCGGCGACCCGGAGACGCAGGTGATCCTGCCGCGGCTGGCCTCGGACCTGGTCCCGCTGCTGGCGGCGGCGGCCCACGGCGACCTCTCCAACGCGCGCGTCGAGTGGCGGCGCGAGGCGGCGGTGACGGTCGTGCTGGCGGCGCAGGGTTACCCGGGCCAGTACCCCAAGGGCAAGAAGATCACCGGACTCGACCTCTTCGTCGGCGGTCCGGACCTGCTGTTCTTCCACGCCGGCACGCGCACCGGCCCGGGCGGCGAGATCCGCACCGCGGGCGGCCGCGTGCTCGACGTCACGGCGCTGGGGCGCGACATCGCCGAGGCGCGTCGCCGGGCCTACGACGCGGCCGGACGGATCCACTTCCCGGGCGTGCACTTCCGCCGCGACGTCGCGTCCGACGCGACGGAACTGCTGGCCCGGCGCGGGGCCCACGCGTGAGCGCCGCGCCGCGCGTCGCGATCCTGATGGGATCGGCCTCCGACCTCGAGCAGATGGCCGAGGCCGCACGCGAGTTGGAGCGCTTCGGCGTGCCGTACGAGGTGCGTGTCACCTCGGCCCATCGCACGCCGGCCGAAACCGCGGCGTACGTGCGGGACGCGGAGGCGCGCGGGGTCGCGGTCTTCATCGCCGGCGCGGGGATGGCGGCGCACCTGGCGGGCGCGGTCGCGGCCCACACCAGCCGGCCGGTGCTCGGCGTGCCGCTCGCCGGCTCGACGCTGGGCGGGCTCGACGCGCTGCTCGCGACGGTCCAGATGCCGCGCGGCGTGCCGGTGGCGACGCTCGCGATCGGCAAGGCCGGCGCCGGCAACGCCGGCGTGCTGGCGGCGCAGATCCTGGCGGTCTCCGACGCGGGGCTGGCCGAGCGGCTGGCGCAGCGCCGGCGCGAGACGGCGGCCGAGGTCGAGCGGGCGTCGACCGGGGTGCGCGAGAAGCTCGCCGGCCTGCTCGCGGGCTGAGCGGGCGGTCCCGGCACGGGCCGCCCGGCGGGTCGTCGTCATGCGGCGCTACCACGTCGTCACGCTGGGCTGCAAGCTCAACCAGTTCGACAGCGCGCAGACCGAGGGGTCGCTGCGCGCCGCGGGTCTGGTGCCGACCGCCGATCCGGCCCAGGCCGAGATCATCCTGCTCAACACCTGCACCGTCACCGCCGCCGCCGACCGCGACGGGCGCCGCCTGGCGCGCCGGCTGCGGCGGATCAACCCGGGCGCGCGAATCGTCGCCGCCGGGTGTTACGCGGAGCGGGATCCGGGGACGCTGCGGGGGCTGGGGGTGCTCGACGCGGTCCTCGGGCGGGCGGCGCGCCACCGTTTGCCGGCGGCGCTGCTGGGGGGTGCGGGGCGGGCCGGCACGGAGGCCGGCCCCTGCGGGGGCGTGGCGCAGGCCGGCACGGAGGCTCCGCCGGTAGGGGCCGCCCTCTGTGGCGGCCCGATCCAGGATGCGCGCAAGCGGGCCGGCACGGAGGCCGGCCCCTACAGCGGGCGTGACGGCGGCAGTGACGGAGTGCGCAGCGGCAACGGCGACGCGGCGGCCGGCGTGCGCGAGGACGAGTTTGGCACCGCGGCCCCGGCCGTCTTCTTCGAGGAGTCCGCGCGGGCCTGGCTGCGGGTGCAGGAGGGCTGCGACCTGGCCTGCAGCTACTGCATCATTCCCCGCGTCCGCGGACCCGGCCGCTCGCTCGCTGCGGCGGCCGTTCTGTCCGACGCGCGCACGCTGGCGGCGCGCGGCGTGCGCGAGATCGGGCTCACCGGCGTCAACGTCGGCTCCTGGGGCCGCGACCTCGCGCCGCGCGCCGAGTTGGCCGACCTGCTCGACGCGCTGCTCGCGGCCAGCCTGCCGCTGACGCTGCGCCTCAACTCGCTCGAGCCGCGGACCGTGACGGCGCGGATCGTCGAGCGGCTGGCGGAGACGCCCCCCTCGCGGCTGGCTCCGCACCTGCAGGTCCCGCTGCAGAGCGGCTGCGACCGCGTGCTGGGGGCGATGGCGCGCAACTACCGCACCGCGGACTACCGTCGCGTGATCGAGACGCTCGCGGCGCGCGTCCCCGAGGTCTGCCTCGGAGCCGACCTGATCGCCGGCTTCCCGGGCGAGAGCGAGGCCGAGCACCGCGGGACGCTCGCCTTCGTGGAGAGCCTCCCGCTGGCGTACCTGCACGTCTTCTCGTTCTCGGCACGGCCCGGCACGCGCGCCGCGGCCCTGTCGGATCGCCTGCCGGCCGACGCGGTGCGCGACCGCACCGCCGAGCTGCGGGCGCTCGGCGCCGCGAAGAAGCGGGCCTACCGCGAGCGGCTGATCGGCCGCACCCTCCCCGCGCTGGCGCTGGCTGGCCTCGCCCCCGACGGTTGGCGCCGCACCCTCACCACCCACTACATTGAGGTCCTCGTCCCCGCGGCCCCCCCCGGCACCCCGCTCGCGGTGCGCCTCACGGGGGTCGAGGCGGACGGCGAAACGGTGCGCGGCGCGGTCGCCTGACCGGCGCCGCCGGGAGCCGCATGGGACCGCTCCGGAAGCCGGCCGCGCTCGCCGCGGCCCTCTGCCTTGCCGGCCTGGCCGGCGCCGCGACGCGGCCGGCCGGCGCCGCGGCCGACGAGCCGGCGGGCGGCGTGCGCTGGTTCGCCGGCAGCTTCGAGCAGGCGCTGGCCGCGGCGCGGGAGCAGAAGAAGCTGGTGCTGCTCGACGCCTGGGCGAGCTGGTGCAAGTACTGCCACGTGATGGACAGCGAGATCTGGTCCAAGGACGAGGTCGGCCGCGCCCTCGCCCCCGAGGTGGTCGCGCTGCGGGCCGAGGTCGACATCGTCAAGGGGACGGGGCTCGAGCTGCGGGACCGCTACCAGGTCGAAGGGCTGCCGCTGGTGCTGGTGATCGACCCCGCCGACGGCCGGGCGCTCGAGCGGCTCGAGGGCTACCGCCGGGCCCCGGAGATCCTCGAGGCGATCGACCGCGCGCGCGTCACCGCCGGCGGCGGCCGCGCCGCGACCGCGCAGGCCGCGGCGACCGGCGACCCGGCGGAGTTGCTGCGCGTCGCGGGGCAGTTGCGGCGCAGCGGCGAGAGCGCCGGGGCGCGGTCCGCGGCCGAGCAGGCGCTCGCCGCCGACCCGGACTGCGCGAAGGACGCGGCCGACGACGCAGCGCTCTTCCTGGCCGACCTCGACCTGGCGGCCTCGCAGCCCGCAGCCGCGCTGGCCCGGCTCTCGGCGCTGGCGAAACCGTGCTCTGCCGCGAGCGGCGCGGACGAGATCTGGGACCGGACGGTCGAACTGGCCGGGACGGTCGATGGCGACGCGGCAAGGGGGGCGGTCCTGCTGCGCCGCGCCGAGGCCTTCCCCGCCGACCCCGACGCGCAGCGCGCGGCGGCGGCCTGGCTGGTGCGCTCGGCGAAGGACCCCAAGCGCGCCGCACCGTTCGCCGCGCGGGCCCTCGCGCTGGCACCCGACGACCCGCGCGCGATGGCCGCCGTCGCCGAGGTCGAGCTGGCCCAGGGGAACGCCGCGCGCGCCCGCGAGCTGATCGAGCGGGCGATCCGGATCGACCCGCACGATCCCGATTTGCGGGAGCTGCGGCTTCGGATCACGATGGCCGTCCGGCCGTAGCCGCGTGGTGCGGCCGACCGCCCGGAGGACCCGGCGTGACGCGCGGCCGCATCCCGCATACCGCCGCCTCCCTCGCCCTGGCCGCGGCGCTGCTGGCGGGCGGCGGGCTGGCCTCCGCTCCGGCCCGCGCCGAGAACGCCGGGGACGTGCGGCAGGAGTCGTTCCGCCGGCTCAACGAAGGGATTCGCCAGTTCAAGGCGGGCGACGCGCGCGCCGCCGCCGACAGCCTGTGCTGGGTCGCCGCGCGGGCCCTTTCCTCGCACGACGCGCACTGGTACTGCGGGCTCGCGCTGATCCAGGCCCGCGACCCCGAGGGCGCGGTCAAGGCGCTCGAGATCGCGTCGGAACTGGAGCCCAAGCACCTCGGCACGCTGGTCACGCTGGGCGACGCGTACCTCGCCGCCGGCAACCCCGACCGCGCCCGCGCCGCGTACTACCGCGCGCTCGACGTGCGCCAGGACTACTCCGCGGCCTGGGACGGGCTGGCCCGCGTCGCGGTCGCCACCGGTGACGAGACCCAGGCGCTGGAGTTCTTCGGCAAGGCGCTGGAGGCCAACCCGGCCGACGCGCGCACCCGGATCCACCGTGGCGAGTACCAGCTCTCGAAGAACCGCGTCGACGCCGCCCTGGACGACGCGCGCGAGGCCGCCCGGCTGCGACCCGACGACGCCGAGGTCCAGCTGGGGCTGGCCCGCACGCTGCTGCGCGCGCGGCTGCCCGACCAGGCGCTGGCCCCGGTCCGCGAGGCGATCCGCCTGACCCCGCGCGACGCGCGCGCCGTGGTGCTGCTGTCGGAGATCTACCTGGCGCTCGACGCGCTGCCGGAGGCCGAGGAGGCCGCGCGCCAGGCGCTGGCGATCGACCCGGGGTTCGCGCGGGCGCAGGTCGCGCTGGCCGAGTCGCTGGGGCGCCAGGGGAAGCTCGACGACGCGCTGACCCAGCTCGGCGAGGCGGTCTCCGCCACCGCCGCGACACGCGACGACGCCGGGGCCGCGCTGCGCCGCGAGGCCCAGCAGCGCTGGCGCGCGCGGGTCACCGAGCTCGCCGCGCTGGGCGCCAAGGCGACGGCCGGGAACGCGACGCCGGCGGACCTCCTGGCGCTGGCCGAGACGCAGATCGCGGTCGGGCGCTCGGCCGAAGCCGCGGCGCTGACCGAGGCGGCGGTCGCGCGCGCCGCGGGGGACGCTGCGGTCGAGCGCCGCGCCGCCTTCGTGATGGGCTCGGCGGGGCGGATGCTCGAGGCCGAGAAGCTGCTGCTGCGGTCGGGCGAGGCGCGGCCGCTGGACGGGACCGACCTCGTCAACCTCGGCGTCCTGCGCGAGCTGACCGGCGATCCGGAGGGGGCGGGCGACGCCTTCCGCCGGGCCGCCGCGGCCGGCGGCGGCTGGGCGGCGCAGGCGGGGCTGGCACGGCTCGCGCTGGCCGCGGGCGACCGGGCGGCTGCGACCGCGGCGCTGGAGGCGCTGCTCGCGACCGGGCCGCCGCCGGACGAGACCGCGCGGGTGATCGAGGCGCTGCGCACGCTCGACCCGGCCTCCCGGCCGTCGACGCTGCCGGCCGACGGGAGGAAGAAGTGAACCGGCCGCGCGCCGCCCTGCGGGGGCTGCTGGCCGCCGCGGCCCGGACGCTGGCAGCGGCGGTGGCGCTGGCGGTGGCGGCGGCGTGGCGTGGCGGTGGCACTGGCTGGGGCGACCCCCGCCGCCGCGCAGGACCTCGCGCCGCGCCGCGGCTTCAAGGTGGAGATGCTCGAGCCGAAGAGCGGCGGCGTGGTGACCGGGAAGACGACGCTCCGTGCCGCGGTCACCGCCCCGCGCGAGGAGGACGTCGAGAAGGTCGACTTCTTCGTCGACGACAAGCTGGTCTTCAGCGACACCGCGCCCCCCTGGCAGGTGGTGCACGACTTCGGCAAGAAGGGCGGGACGCACGTCGTGCGCGTCGTCGCCACCCACCGCGACGGGCCCACCACCTCGGCCTTCGTGGTCACCAAGTCGATCGACCTGCAGTTCGTGGTCAACGTCCAGCGGGTCGTGCTCGACGTCTCGGTGCGCGACGGGGGGCACCGGGTCGTGCAGGGGCTGGCCGCCGACCACTTCCGCGTGACCGAGTCGGGCAGGGCGCAGAAGGTCCTCTCGGTCACGACCGACAAGCGGCCGCTGGCGGTCGCGATCGTGCTCGACAGCTCCGGCTCGATGAAGGAGCGGATGGCCGACGCGCAGGACGCGGCCTGCGACTTCGTCGAGGCCCTGACCGAGAAGGACAAGGCGCTGGTCATCAACTTCGACGACAACGTCTTCCTGATCCACCCGGCCTCGTCCGACCACGCGTCGCTCTGCCGCTCGATCCGCTCGACCGAGGCGCTGGGCGGGACGGCGCTCTACGAGGCGCTCCGCGCCGCCTACCGGCTGCTGCACCAGATCGACTCCGACCGCCGCGCGATCGTCGTGCTCTCGGACGGCGACGACACGCAGTCGCGGATCGACTTCAAGGAGGTCATGGACCTGGCCCGGCTGTCGGACGTCTCGGTCTACGCGATCGGGCTCCAGACCGGCGCCCTGAGCCAGGCCCGCGAGGTGCTGCGCGACCTCGCCGACGAGACCGGCGGGCGGGCCTTTTTCGTCAGCGAGGCGAAGGAGCTGGCCGGGACGTACGAGGCGATCGCCGAGGAGCTGCGCACGCTGTACCAGGTCATCTACGCCTCGGACAACCAGGTCTTCGACGGTCGCTTCGTGCCGATCGGGGTCGAGGTCGTCGGGGTGCCCGCGGGCTCCGACGTCCGGTATCGCCGCGGCTACCACGCCGTCGAACCGTAGAGACCGGTCGGGTCCTAGGGCGCCGGGGGGAGCAGGCGGGCGGGCGGGACCAGCTCGTCGACGGTGGGGACGGCCCGCTCGAGCGTCGGCAGGATCCGCGCAATGATCGTCAGGGGACCGCCGGACCAGCGCAGGCGCGGCGGCGCCAGGCGGGTCCACCCCGCCCGATAGACCAGCACCCGCCAGGCTCCCGGGGCGAGCGGCCCGAGCGTCACCCGGCCGTCCATCCCGGTGCGCGCCTGGGCGGGGTCGGCGCGGTGCCCCTCGGGCTGGAAGCGGACCAGCACCCCGGCGATCGGCTGCCCCTTCTCCCCGGTGACCAGGACCGTGACCGGCTGCAGGGCCGGACCGTCCCCGGCCGCGGCGGCCGGCGGGGGCGCGTCCTCGCCGGCTGGCGGCGGAGCGGCCAGGACCAGCTCCTCCTGCGGGGCGAGGCCCCGCTTCATCACGAAGTCGGAGACGGTCCTGAAGGGACCGCCGACCCGCAGCGCCTTGACCGTCCCGGGCAGGAACCCGGCGGCCCGGGCCCGGGCCTCGTAGAGGCCGTTCGGGACGCCGTCGACCGAGACCAGGCCGTCGTCGTTGGAGACGGTCAGGACGAGCACCGGCGGCCCCTCGGTGCGGCTGGCGGCGACCTGGGCGCCGGCGATCGGCTGGCGCTCGGGGCTGCGCAGCTCGCCGCGCAGCCGGCCGAAGCCGCCGGGGGCGGCCGGTCCGGCGGGCGCGGGAGCCGGAGCGGCGGCGGGGGACCCGGGGACTGCGGCCG
Organism: uncultured Acidobacteriota bacterium; assembly: GCA_963702545.1. Taxonomy (GTDB): domain Bacteria; phylum Acidobacteriota; class Polarisedimenticolia; order J045; family J045; genus JALOKP01. The sequence goes on from CAVPDB010000018.1 coordinate 160,265, forward strand.
GATCCTCCGGCGCGGCGGCCACCCGCGGGCTCGCCGCCAGGATCCCCGCCAGGGCGATCAGCGCCGCGGCGGCGGCGAGCGGCGGGCTGCACGGTGGCCGGGTCATCGGTCCTAGGATCGCGCGAACCGCTTCCGGCGTCGAAGCCCGGTGCCGCGCCCCGCGCTTTCCGCGGGCCGCGACCCGCACCGCCCGGCCAGCCCGGTGTTGTGCCCGCCCCGGCGGCTTCGATATCCTGCCCTGACTTGGCGTCCCGGGGGCCGCGCTCCCGCGGCTGGGATGCGCGCTTCGCGGCACCGCGCCGGCTTCCCCACGGCGCGGCCGGTGGCCGGGACGAAGAGAGGAGAACGAGAGATGCGCATGGCATGGCGGGCGCTGGTGGTGATTTGCCTCGTGGTGGTGGCGGCCGGAGCCGTCCTTGCAGCCGAAGAGGCGGCGACGACCCCGGAACCCGAGAAGAAGCCGTCCTTCCCGTGGAAGGGCTTCACGGTCAAGGAAGGCGACTACTCGATGACCTTCGGCGCCCAGCTGCAGGGCCTCTTCACCTACCTCGACGAGGACTTCGACTTCTCGGGTTCGCTCTACGACGGCGTCGAGGACACGGACATCGATCCGATCACCGACTTCTCGATGCGCCGGGCGCGCATCACGCTCAGCGGCGGCGCCTTCGCCCCCTGGTTCAAGTACAAGCTCGAGGTCGACTTCGGGCTGGGCAGGACGCGCGCGACCGACCTCTACGTCGACATGGACTTCAGCGACTACAACCGCTGGCGGGTCGGCCAGTTCAAGAAGCCCTTCGACCTGTTCGATCTCTACAGCTCGAAGACCCTGATGTTCATCGAGCGGCCCGCCGCCAACGTCTTCATCACGCCAGCCAACCGCGACATCGGCGCGATGTACCGCGGCAACACCAAGGACAAGCGCTTCAACTGGGCCGCGATGGTCGGCAACGGCAACGGGCCGAACACCTCGGTCAACGACGGCGCCCTGCTGCTGGGCGCCCGCTTCGAGTTCCAGAACGAGGGCGGCTTCAAGTACCTCGCGACCGCGATCGAGCACCCGGAGAAGCTCGAGTACACGGTCGGCGTGGCCTACCAGAGCAACCCGCGCAGCACGCTGGTCGGCGACGTCGCGATCGACGACGGCGAGACCGAGCCGGAGCCGTTCGCCAAGTCCTCGGACGACTACCCCTGCGTCATCGGCACCAGCCGGAACTGCGACTGGGACAACCGCTCGCGGGACAACATCCAGTTCTTCGGCGCACTGCGCGGGAAGATCTTCCAGATCAACGCCACCTACCAGCTGGAGTCCCAGGAGCGCGCCGCGGCCGACAAGAACGGCAACGATGCCGACATCGACCTGGACGCCTACACGCTCGAGGCCGGCGTCTTCGTGACCCCCAAGTGGGAGATCGCGGGACGCTACGACCAGCTCAAGTTCAAGGACGCCGTGGACGTCACCTTCGGCGACGGCTCGCTCATCAGCGACTTCAAGCTCCGGCAGTGGACGATCGGTACCAACTACTACCTCTTCCAGAACAACCTCAAGCTGATGTTCAACTACGGCAACATCACCGAGACCTACGACGACGATGCGTTCGTGGGCTCGGGCAAGTACGAGCGGTCCCTCGACACCTTCCTGGCGATGATCGCCTTCTACATCTGAGCCGAGGAGAGCGGTCATGACGCGGATGTGTCTCAGTGCCGGACTCCTGCTCCTCGCGCTCCTCGCCCTCCCGGCCGCGGCGACCCTCGCCGTCGCCCAGGAGACGCCTCCGGAGCCGCCGAAGAGCGAGGAGCCGAAGCCGGACGAGGCGAAGGCCGAGGCCGGGAAACCGTCCGAGGCCGCGCCGGCCGGCGGGACGGAGTGGTCGCTCAAGGCCAGCGAGGACGGCATCTCGATCGCGCAGGGCGAGCACTTCTCGCTCGAGGCGCACGTGCTGCTGCAGCCGCAGCTGACGCGCGAGCACCTCACGGTCGAATTCGACGGCGGGTTGTACGACTGGTTCAACGCGCTCGACCCGCTGACCCAGCAGCCCAACTCCATCCCCAACCGGAAGAACACCTCCTTCCCCTACGACGACTCTTTCTCCCTGCTGCGGGCCCGGATGATCCTCGAGGGACACGTCTTCGCGGACTGGATCGGCTACAAGTTCGAGGGCGAGTTCGGCGAAGGGAAGGGCGAGCTGCTCGACGCGTACGTGCGGCTGGGCGACGAGAAGAAGATCTACGGGCTGTTCGGTCAGTTCCGGACGCCATTCGGCTTCTTCACCAACGTCGACCAGTACAAGCAGCTCTTCGCCAGCTTCTCCGGGGCGGCCGAGGCGGTCGACCCGACCTGGGCTCCGGGCGCGATGGGCGTCGGGCGGTTCTGGGACAGCCGGTTCGTGGCCAGCCTGGCGCTGCAGGACGGCGAGGCGAAGGGGACCCGGATCAGCGGTGACGACGACCGGCCGCAGATCACGGCCCGCGTCGAGATCCAGAACAAGGGCGGCTTCGACTACGACCTGACCGGGCTCTCGAAGCCGGCAGACCTGCAGTACACCCTGGGCTTCTCCTTCATGGACAACTACAACGGCGGCGAGGTCGATACCGAGACCGGGATGCTGTGCCTCGACGGGCTCTCGAGTGACTGCGAGGCCAATCCCTACTCGACGCGCGGCTGGGAGGGGTTCGTCGCGATCCGCGGCTCGGCGGTGACCTTTTCCCTGAGCTACCAGGACCTGGAGTGGGAGGACGGCGGCACCTGGTCCAACACCGACCTGCCCGAAGCCCCGAACCAGATCCCGGCCGACGCCGTGACCACCTTCCGGCGGAACGCGCCATTCAGCGTGCTGCAGGCCGAGCTCGGCGTCTTCGTCGCGCCGAAGGTGCAGCTCGCGGCGCGCTGGGCCTCGATCTCGTTCGACGATCCGACCCTGATCCCGCTGCCCTACGGTCCGCCCGCCCTGACCCCCGACGACCCCGGCCAGCCGGTCACGATCCCCCTGCCGAACCTCGTGACGGTGCAGGAGGAATACGAGGAGTGGGGCCTCGGCTTCAACTACTACCTGCGCAAGAACAACCTCAAGATCATGGCGGGCTGGGAGAACCGGAAGTCGACCGAAGAGGTCCAGGACATCTACTACAGCTACGTGCCGTCCAACGCCGCGTCGACCGACTTCTTCGACTACCAGCGCCGGACCGGCAAGATCGACCGCCGCAACCCGCTCTGGTACCTGATGCTGTCGTTCTACCTGTGACGGCGTCCGGCCGGCCCGCGCGCCGGACCGGGTGAAAGAGAAAGGGCCGGGGGATCCCGGCCCTTTTCATTCTCGGGCCGGCACGGAGGCCGGCCCCTACGGCGCGCCGCCCGGCACCGCGCCGCGGCCGGCGGCCTCGGCCGGCGTAACGCGCGGCCGTGGGACGAACGGGTTCTCGACCTCGGCCATCGCCAGCCGGCCGGGCAGCGGCGCGGCGCAGGCCCGCGCCTCGGGCCCGCCCAGCCGGTCGACCAGCCGCAGCACGAAGTCCTCCTCGACCCGCCGCGCGGCGCGCAGCCGGCCGCGCGCGTTGGGGACCACGACCGCGAAGATCTGCTCCCCTTCCGCGGTGCGCGCGATCCCCGCGAAGACCGAGACGCCGTTGTCGGTCGTGATCAGCGTGCCGGTCTTGCCGGTCACGGACGCGACGTAGGGCCCGGTCCCCAGCCGCGGGAAGAAGGCCGCCACCGTCCCGGCGTCGCAGCCGCTGGTCGGCAGCAGCTGGTCGAGCTGGAGCCCCAGCCGCTCTGCCGTGAACGTCAGGTCGCGCAGCAGGTGCACGATCAGCCGCGACGAGATCCGGTTGACCCCCAGCCCGGAGGTCGTCTCGAAGCGCAGCGTCCCCGGCTCGAGCTGCCAGCGCTCGGTCAGCCAGGCGGCGAGGTCGGCGCCGCCCCCCATGTGGTCGCCGATCCGCTCGATGTCGTTGTTGGAGTGGTTGTTGAAGGCCCGCAGGGTCTGCACCAGCGGGCGCGAGCGGTGGACGACGAGCAGCGTCGTGGGCTCGGGCAGCGGATCGGCCGCGCGCGCCGGGCCGGCGATCGTGAACACCGGCGTGCGCCCGCCCGCCCCGGCCGCCGGCGCGGTCTGCTGCCAGACGGAGCGGGTCCACTTGTTCCAGGCCCGGGGCTGCAGCGCGCTCTTCAGCCGCTGGCCCATCAGCGCGGCGCGGGCCTGCGGGTCGGGCTGGCGACCCTCCGAGCCGTCCTCCCAGCCCATCCAGAAGGCGTGGTCCACGACCAGGTCGCCGGTCACGCGGCGGATTCCCAGCCGGTCCAGCTCGGCCAGGACGAGCATCGCGTTCTCGACGTGGAAGTCGGGATCGCCGCCCCCCTCGACCAGCAGGTCGCCGTGCAGCGTGCCGGTGCTGCGGTCGACCGTCCCGCGGGCCAGGAAGCGGGTCTCGAATCGGCGGTCGGGCCCGAGGGTCTCCAGCGCCCACAGGGTCGTGGCCACCTTGGTGACGGAGGCCGGGTTGACGGCCAGGTCCCCCTGCCGCGAGTCGAGGACGTTCCCTTCCGGGGACTCGACGTGCCAAACCGCGGCCGGGGGCGGCTGGGGGGCCACCTTTTTCGCCGCCTTCCGCTTCTTTTTCGTGGCGGCGTCCGCTCCGCCCACGGCCACGAGCACCGCCAGCGCCAGCACCAGCGCGACGCGCCCGAACTTCGAGCTTCCGAGTCCCTGCACCCTGGATTCTCCCAGTCGTCCCCCCTGGGGGCGGCCGGAGCCGAATCGGCTCCCTCCTGTCGAACATAGGGCGGCGTCGTGCCGCCCGCCCACGCTCACGTTCACGGTCCGGAGAGGTCCACCAGCTCGATCCCCGCCTCCTCGGCGAAGTCGTGGATCTTGACGTCCCGGTAGAACTCCCCGTAGTAGATCCGCTGGATCCCGGAGTTGGCGAGCAGCCGGAAGCAGCCCCAGCAGGGGCTGGCCGTGATGTAGATCTCGGCCCCGTCGATCGCCACGCCGTTCCGCGCCGCCTGCGCGATGGCGTTGGCCTCGGCGTGCACGGTGCGCACGCAGTGGCCGTCCTCCATCAGGTGGCCGACCTCGTCGCAGTGCGCGAGGCCGCGGATCGAGCCATTGTAGCCCGTCGAGAGGATCGTCCGGGCGCGCACGATGACCGCGCCGACGTGCTTCCGGTCGCACGTGCTGCGGGTCGCGACCTGCCGCGCGATGTTCATGAAGTAGGTGTGCCAGTCGGCCCGCTGGTCGCTCATGCCGCGCATCCTATCCGGGCTAGCGCGGGGGGCGCCAGCGCACGTAGATCGTCAGGTCGGTGATCTCCGGCGGGCAGAGGAAGCGCACCGGGACCTTGCTGCTGCCGACGCCGCGCGTGACGTAGAGCCAGGTCGAGCCGTGGGCCAGCCGGACCATCCCCTCGGACCAGTTGCGCGGCCAGCCGTCGTCCAGGTGCAGCGGGCCGAAGAACGGCAGCCGGACCTGCCCGCCGTGGGTGTGGCCGGCCAGGTACAGGTCGATCGCGGTCGGGGTGTCGGTCGGCAGCCCGAACAGCTCGATCGGGCTGTGGCCGACCACGACCGTCGCGTCGAAGTCGGCGGTCGCGCTGCCGGGCCGGTCCCATGTCCGCCTCACCCGCTCCGCGTCGTCGAACTCCTCGGAGAGCAGCAGGCCCCCGGCCAGGTCGCGGACCTCGACCGCGTCGAAGACCGTCCAGTTGGAGCCGGTCCAGCCCCCCCCCGCGACGATTGCGACGCTGCCGGCGGCGGGCCGCCCCGGCGCGGTGTCGACGAACTCGATCGGCCAGCCGGCGGGCTCCGGCGCGTCGGCCGGCCAGATCCGCGAGCGAACGACCGTCCCCTCGCTCCCCGGCTCGACGCGGACCCGCGCGCGGTAGCGGCGGCCCGGCTCCAGCCGCCCGCCGGCGTCGCGGGTGCGGCCGGAGGCGTCGGCGCCCGACGGCGTGACGACCTCCCACCGCAGCTGGCGGGGCTCGACGCGCAGCCGGTAGCCGGGCGCGCCGGGCCGCTCGAGCACGGCGAGCCCCGGGCCATCGTCGACGCTGTGGAAGCGGAAGCTCACGGTCGCGTCGGTGCCGGTCCAGCCCTCGGCCCCGGGGCCGGTGTAGCGGGCGACGGTCAGCGTCCGGCCCCACGAGGCGCGCAGCGCGCCGCCGTTCTGCGGCTGGACGTCGAGCGGCGCGAGCAGGCCGTTGGGGCCGCAGATCCGGAGCCGCGCCTCCCCCGCCGCCACGACCTCGCACGCGGCGTCGATCTCGCGGACGTTCGGGGGGAGCGCGCGGCGCGCCAGCTCGGGCCAGGCCGACTCCTGCTCGCCCCAGGCGATGACGGCGCCGTCCCGCGCCTGGAAGCCGGCGAGCCATTCGCGGATCTTCGCGACCGTCGCCTCGGGCGGCGGGCCGCCGTCGCCGCCGAAGATGTCGCCGCCGATCGCGACCAGGTCGGGCTTCAGGGCGTTGATCCGGTCGCGGACCCGCCGCTCGAAGCGCCCGGGGGGGCCGAGCAGGTCGAAGTCGGAGACGAAGGCGATCCGGTAGGTCCCCTCGCGCCGCGTCTCGGCCCGGCCGGGGATCTCGAACGAGGCCTTCTCGACGACGATCCGGTTCGGCTCGACCAGCACGGCGTAGGCGGCGAGGGCCCCGACCAGCACGCCGTTCCAGGCCAGCCAGGGGCCGAGCGAACGGCCCAGCGCGGCCAGCCGGCCCGGCCGGGGGGGCGGTGCGGACCGGTCCCGCCCGCTCCCCTCCTGCCCCCGGCTGCCGTCTTCGCCCGTCACGCGCTCGGTCCGTCCGTCCCTGCCCCCGGGCGAGGATAGAGCAAATCGCGGTGGGCGCCCGGTCCGGCCAAGTTCGCATTTATCCGCCCGGTCCGCTGCCGGGTCGCCCGGCGGGCGGGTCTGCATTAACTTGCCTCGAGGAGGTTCGCTTGTCGCCGCACGAAGAGGTCCCGCTCTCCGGCCCCGACGTCGGGGAGCGCGAAATCGCCGCCGTGGTCGAGGTCCTGCGGGACCGTCAGCTCAGCCTGGGTCCCCGCCTCGCGCAGTTCGAGGAGGCGATGGCCCGCTACGCCGGCAGCCGCCACGCGGTCGCGGTCTCCTCGGGCACCGCCGGCCTGCACCTGCTCGTGCACGCGCTCGGGATCGGCGCCGGGGACGAGGTCGTCACGACCCCGTTCTCGTTCGTCGCCTCGTCCAACTGCCTGCTGTTCGAGGGGGCGACGCCGGTCTTCGCCGACATCGACCCGGTGACCTGGGACATGGACCCGGGTGCGGCTGAAGCGGCGATCACGCCGCGGACCCGGGCGCTGCTCCCGGTCCACGTCTTCGGCCGCCCCTGCCCGATGCCGGCCTACAACGCGATCGCCGCGCGCCACGGCCTCGCGGTGATCGAGGACTCGTGCGAGGCGATCGGCTCGACGATCGACGGGAAGAAGGCCGGGACCTTCGGCCGCGCCGGGATCTTCGCCTTCTACCCCAACAAGCAGATGACGACCGGCGAGGGCGGGATCGTCGTCACCGACGACGGCGAGCTGGCGGCGCTGCTCTCCTCGCTGCGCAACCAGGGGCGCGGCGCGGACGGCAACTGGCTGGCCCACGAGCGGCTGGGCTGGAACTACCGGATCCCCGACATCCTCTGCGCGCTGGGGATCGCGCAGCTCGAGCGGCTCGAGGAGTTCATCGCCGCGCGCCAGCAGGTCGTCGACCTGTACCAGCGGCACCTCGGCGGGATCGAGGAGCTGGTCCTGCCGCCGCCGGCCGCGCCGGGGCAGCGGATCTCGTGGTTCGTGTACGTGGTCGCGCTGGCCCCGAAGTACGGGCGAGTCGAGCGCGACGCGTTGCTCGAGCACCTGCGCGCCCGCGGGATCGGCTGCCGCAACTACTTCTCGCCGATCCACCTGCAGCCCTTCTACCGCGAGCGGTTCGGGCTCCGTGAAGGGATGTTCCCCGTGACCGAGTCGGTCGCGGCGCGGACGATCGCGCTGCCGTTCTTCAACCGGCTGGGCGAGCGCGAGGTGGTGCGGGTGAAGGACGCGCTGGCGGAGTTCTTCGCGCGGCCGAGGTAGCGGATCGGCTCAGGGACAGGCCAGGGGCGACTGATTCGTGCGCTCGACGCCGGCCGAGGTCCAGCCGTAGGTTCCGGCAACCCCGCAGCGGACGTTCCGACCGCGTACCAGGTAGAAGAACCCGGCCCCGGCCGGCGGCCGCTCGTCGTCGACGAACGCGGTGTCTCGCCGGTCCGGGTCGCGCGCGTTCTGGCAGGCCCCGAGATCCGTCTCCGACAATTGCGCCACGAACCCGCGGGTCAAGTCGTACATGTTCGCGAAGCCCTGCGGATCCCACTCCACCTGCGACGCACCAGCCCCTGTGACGCGAAGCCCGGTCACTTCGCCCGGCGTTCCATCCGCGGCGCGGTTCGGTGCACAGTCCTCGCCGTCCACCTGACCGTCCCCGTCCCAGTCCGTCGCGCAGGCGTCGCCCCGGCCATCCGTGTCGCTATCGAGCTGGGAAGCGTTTGCAACGAGAGGACAGTTGTCTGCGAGCTGTGACAACCCATCGCCATCCACGTCGTACGGGCTCACGAGGTAGACGCGAGCCAGTTTGCCGTATCCGACGCCTGTCCGGCCCCGGAGTATGATCTCCTGCAGGCCGTCGTCGTTGATATCGGACGCGAATCGAGCGACGCCCGTCCGGTCGTCGCGTTCCGCTCCGTAGACGATGACGTCATACTCGCCATTCTGCAGCCGGATGTCGGCCGAGAGCGTCGGACTGCCGAGGATGACGTACGTTTCGCCGCATCGGGAACGGGAGTTCCCGGGCCCGTCGGCGTCACTCGAAGTGGATACGAGGTCCGCGCGCCCGTCCCCGTCGATGTCCGCCAGACTCAGGCGAATTCCGAACGCATCGTCGGCGTCGGCCCCGTAGACAACCCGCTCCTGTGCCGACCTCAGATCGAGCGTCGCCGGCCAGGCTGACCCTGGCGCCGCCGTTCGAACCTCTCCCTGCTGACTCGCCGTGCCGGACGGGCCATCCGCGAAAGGCCCTCCGGCGATCAGTTCCGCGGTTCCGTCTGCGTCCAGGTCTCCCACCGTCAGGCTCGTTCGCCCGAACTGATCCTCGGCATCTGCACCCCACACGATCGTATCCGGCAAGGTCGTCGTGAACGCCAGATCGATCACTTGCGGCCACACGGCGCGCCCGCGGAAGACGAGGATGTCACCGCAGGACGGGCGAGCATCCAGAGGACCGTCTCCCCCGGGCGCATCCGCCAGGACCTCATCCGTTCCGTCACCGTCCAGATCGCCGCTCCCCAGTTCAAACCCGAGGTTGTCGTTGAGCGTGGCGCCGTGGATCGTGACGTCGCTCTGGCTTCTCAGGTCCAGGATCGGAGGCCAGGCGGCTCGCCCAAAGAGTATGTGGACCTTGCCAGCCTGCGCCTTGCCACCCGTCCGGCTTGTCGCGTGAGCCGCATCGAGGAGAATATCTGTGATTCCATCACCGTTCACATCGCCGGCGGCCGGCTCGTCCCCCACCGCATCGAGCGGCTCGGCTCCGTAGATGACCGTGTCGTACGGCTGGGCGAGATCGATCAGCGCAGGCAACGTCGGTGCGCCGAAGATCAGGTGGGCTTGCCCTGCCTGGTCCCTGCCATTCTCCACGCTGTCCGCATTGAAGGCCTCGAGCAGAACGTCGCCGTAGCCATCTCCGTTGAAGTCAGCGCAGACGGCTCCACTTCCCAAGGAATCCAACGCCTCCTGGCCGACGATGCGAGTCGAGGCGGCGCTCACGACGGGTCGTATTCCTGCCCATCGCCGCCTCGCTCCATACACCAGGTACACGTCTCCGCCATTCGGCCGCAGTTGCCCAGGACCATCACCCTTCGACGCAGCGATGACAAGGTCTTCGATGCCATCTGCGTCGATGTCACATACTGCGACCTCTCCTCCGCCAAGCGCATCGTCCAGAGCGGTCGCTTCGAAGATCGCCGCATCCCCATACTCTGCCAAGTCGACTTCCCGGGGAGGATCGGCGAGCACCCCTGTCATCACCAGGAACGCGACCAGGATCCCGGCGAGGCTGGAACCATGGCTATGACCGTGCATGGCAGCGATTCATCAACTCATGACTTCCCTGCACAAGGAACACGCGCACGCTCCCGGGAATCGGAATCCGGCACGCCTCGGGCTTCCTATACGCTCACGGTCGCGAACCTGCAAGCACGACGGCGGAGCACCAAGGGCGAGTCGGACAGGGCGCATTCCGCGGTCACGAGCAAACGGCGAGCCGAGGGGCGGTTACGTCGACGGCTCGACCACCACGGTCGACCGTTCAAGGAGGAGCGGCGCGCACATGGGGCATGTTGGGCCCCACGCGGCGCGCCGAGCCTCGCCCCTCACGCGGGCGTCTTGTTCCGGTTCCAGCGCGCGTGCGTGATCTCGTACTTCTGGATCTTGTAGTTCATCACGCGGCTGCTGATCCCGAGGAAGCGCGCGGCGTCCTTCTGGACCCAGTCGTTCATCCGCAGCGCTTCGAGGATGGCCATCTTCTCGAGGTCGTCGAGCGGGACCCCTTCGGCCGGCAGGCGCAGCACCGAGCCGACGCCGCCCGCTGCGGTCGTCGCGGCCGGACTCCTGGCCGGCGACCGACAGGTCCTTGGGCTCGACGATGTCGCTGTCGGCCATCAGGACCGCGCGCTCCACCGTGTTCTCCAGCTCGCGGATGTTCCCCGGCCAGTGGTGCCGGGTCAGGACGCGCAGCGCGGCCGGCGAGAAGCCGCGGACCGGCTTCTTGAGGTCGTCGGCGAAGCGGTGCAGGAAGAAGGTCGCCAGCGGGATGATGTCTTCCTTGCGCTCGCGCAGCGGAGGCATCCGGATCGAGACCACGTTGAGGCGGTAGTAGAGGTCCTCGCGGAACCCGCCGCTGGCGATCGCGTCCTCGAGGTCGCGGTTGGTCGCGGCCACGACGCGGACGTCGGACTTGATCGTCCGCGTCCCGCCCAGCCGCTCGAACTCCCGCTCCTGCAGCACGCGCAGCACCTTGGCCTGCGTGCCGGGGGACATCGTCCCGATCTCGTCCAGCAGCAGCGTCCCCTCGTTGGCCAGCTCGAAGCGCCCGACCCGCTGGCGGTCGGCGCCGGTGAAGGCGCCGCGCTCGTGGCCGAACAGCTCCGACTCCAGCAGGTTCTCCGGCAGGGCCGCGCAGTTGACCTTGACGAACGGCCCCTCGCGCCGGCCGGAGTGGCGGTGGATCGCCTCGGCGATCAGCTCCTTGCCGGTCCCGGTCTCGCCCAGGATCAGCACCGTCGCGTTGGAGGGGGCGACCTTGGCGACGACGTCGAAGACGCGCTTCATCGCCGGCGACTCGCCGACGATGTTGTCGAAGCGCTGGACCAGCTCGCGCCGGTCGAGCGCCTGCAGCCGGGCCTCCATCCGCCGGATCTCGAGCGCCCGGTTGGCGCGCATTTCCAGCTCGCCCAGGTTGAACGGCTTCTGGATGTAGTCGAAGGCGCCCAGCCGCATCGCCTCGACCGCGCCTTCCACCGTGCCGTAGGCGGTGGCCATGATCACGGCCGTCGTGTCGTTCATCAGCCGCAGCCGGCGCATCAGCTCGAGGCCGTCGCAGCCGGGCATCTTGTAGTCGGTGATGATCAGGTCGAAGACCTGCTCTTCGATCGCCTTCAGCGCGACGAGGCCGTCCTCGGCCTCGACCACCTCGTGGCCGGCATCGCGGAACGCCTCGGCGACCCCCTCGCGGAGGTTGCGCTCGTCTTCGGCGACGAGGATCTTGCGCATCGCTGTCGTCTCCCCGGGTCTGTCCGCCGCCGGGCCGGGCGGCGTTTACGGCTGGTTTTCGCGGCAGGGGATCCGGATCCGGAAGGCCGTTCCCTCGCCCGGCGCGCTGCAGACGTCGATCAGGCCATGGTGGCACTCGACGATCTTGCGCGCCATCGCGAGGCCGATCCCCGAGCCGCCCTTCTTGGTCGTGACGAAGGGGTGGAAGATCTTCTCGCGGACCTCGGCCGGGATCCCCGGGCCGTCGTCCTGGATCAGGAGGTCGATCGCGACCGGCGCGTGCCCCGGCCGCTCGATCGCGCGGGCTGCGAGCTTCAGCCGGCCCCGCCCGTCCAGCGCCTCGAGCGCATTGGCGATCACGTTGACCAGCGCCTGGCGCAGCAGGTGGCCGTCGACCTCCGCGAGGGGCAGCTCCGGCGCGTAGGCCCGCTCGATCTCCACCGCGCCGACCGGGAAGCGGTGGCGTGATTCCTCGAGTGCCGCGTCGAGCAGCGCCGGCAGCGGCTGCGGCGCCTTCTCCAGCGTCAGCGCGCGCGCGAACTCGAGCCCGCCGGTGACGGTGCGGTTGAGCCGCTTCACGTCCTCGGCAATCTTCTCGACCAGCTCCTGGACCCCGTTGCCGTCCCCCAGCTTGCGCAGCAAGAGCGTCGCCGTGACGTCGATCGAGGCCAGGGGGTTCCGGATCTCGTGGGCCAGGCTGGCGGCCATCTGTCCCAGCGCGGCCAGCCGGTCGCGCAACCGCTCCTGCTCCTCCTGCCGCTCGACCAGCGTCAGGTCCTTGAAGAAGAGCGCGACCCCTTCCGGCCCGCCGTCGCCCGGGATCGGGCTGATCGTGAAGCCGATCGTCCGCCCGTCGTCCTCGCGCGATCGGATCTCCATCTCGGCGCGGTTGGGAAGGAAGGTCATCTCGAGCGAGTCGCGCAGCACCGCCGCCAGCCGCGGGTGGGCGGCGAAGACCTCCTCGACCGGGCGGCCCGAGGGGGCGTCGGCCGGGAGCTCGAGGATCTCGCGCGCGAGCTGGTTGACGGTCAGGACGCGGCCGGCGCGATCGACCGTGATGATCGCGCAGCGCATCCCCTCCACGACCTTGCGGAAGAACGAGTCGGGCGCGACGGAGCCGTCCCGAGGCGCGGTCGCCGCGTCCGCTGCGTGCAGTTCGCCCACGGGGGCGAATCTCGCGGGCGCGGCGCCGCGGGTCAAGGCGCCGGCCCCGCCGGGGGGCTGGGGGGCGCCAGGATCGCCTCGATCATCACCGCGTCGGCCTCGTCGACGGCGCCGTCGCCGTTGAGATCGAGTGCCGGGTCGAAGCCCGTCTCCCCTGCCTTCGGTCCCACCGCCTGTCGGATCGACTGCGCGTCCGCCGAATCGACGTCCCCGGACTCGTCGACGTCGAGCAGCTCGCGGTGCACCTTCAGGTACTCCTCGGTCCGCCGCACCGGGTTGACGACCAGCAGGTCGCCCGGCGCGAGAGGCCGCGCCCCGCGCGCCAGCGACACCTCGACCGCCACCCGGTCGTGCGCCAGCACGCGCACGGCGCCGGTGCGCAACCCGGCGCGGACCGGCACGACGCGCGCGCCCGGCGCGACGTTCACGCCGCGCAGCACGGCCTCACCCCGCTGCCCCGGCTCGGGCGCGGTCACGATCTCGTCGACGCGCGGCGCGGGGTACGTCACGAGGTCGCGGCTGGCCTCGCGCGCGCGGTGGCCCCACTGGTCGTAGGGGCGAACGCGCACGCGGTAGACCATGCCGTCGGCCAGGCCGGGGATCACCAGGCGCGTCGCGTCGCCGGCGTCGAGCGTCTGCAGCACCTCGCCCTCCAGGTCGAGCACCTCGACGTCGTAGCCGGCGGTGACCTCGTCGTCGCTGGCCTTCCAGGCGACCGTCAGGTCGGCGGCGAGGGCCGGCGCGGCGACGCCGCAGAGCAGGAGGCCGAGCACGAGTCCGGGCGCGAAGCGCGGCGTCCGGCGGGCGTGGAACGGGCGACGGAGGCTCATCGTCACTCTCCCAGCCCGAGGCTCTGGCTCTGTGCCGCCGCCGAGACCTCGGTCGCGAAGTGGACATAGATCAGGCGCGGCGCCCCGATCGGCGCGGAGCCGCCGCCCGAGACCGCAAGCATCACGCCCTTGCGGCCGGTGCGGACCTGGATCCTGTGCAGCTTGCCCGGGGCGAGCGGGCCGGCCGCGCGGATCACGACCGTGCGCCCGCCGTCCTCGAACCGCGGCCGCTCGGCCAGCCCCAGCGCCTTGCCGCCGCCGAGGATGCGCACCGTCGCGGGGGTCACGGTGGAGGCGGAGACCGGCTCGGCGAAGGTCAGCCGGAACTCGGCGTTGATCGAGACCGCGGCGTTCTGCGGCGACGGGCCGCTCCCGCCGATCAGCAGCGGCACGCCCGACTCCGCGCCCGCGATCCGGGCCTCGGCCGCGACCAGCGCCTCGACCGTCTTCCAGGCCGGCGCGGTGCTCCAGGGGCGGCTCATCGCGAGGCTGGCGTTGCCGGATTCGGTGAGCAGCTTGCGCAGCTTGGCGTCGGCCAGGTTGACGCTGGTGGTGTAGGTCAGGCCGGCCTGCAACGGGTCGCGCAGTCGGATCACGACGGTGCGCCCGTCGTTCTCGAAGCCCGGCGAGCCGGACGCGTGGGCCAGGGCCTTCGTGCCGTAGAGCACGCGGAAGGCCTTCTGCAGCGCGGCCGCGTTGGCGACCGACGACAGCGCCCGCATGTCGCGGTCGAAGGTGACCCGGACCTCGCGGCTGGCGACGCTGACGCCGGTCGCGCCGGCAGCCGGCTCGCTGCCGACGATCACGGCCTCGGTCGGCGCGGGGGCGGCGGCGGTGGTGAAGGCCGGGTCGAGGCGCCAGGTGGCCTCGAGCGGCAGGCCGGTCAGATCCTTGACGCCGGCCGCGCCGCCCGTGATTTCGATCCGGTAGGCGGTGCTGGCGCGCAGCGCCTGCGCCGGGCGGATCGTGACCTGGTTGCCGCTGACCGACGGCGAGCCGGCGGCCTGGGCCACGGCGGCGCCGACGGAATCGAGCAGCCGGACGGTGAGTGCCGTGACGCTGGCCGGGTCGATCGGCTCGCTGAAGCTGATCGAGGGCTGGACGCTGGACGCGACGTCCGTCGCGCCCGGCACCGGCGAACTGCCGGCCACCGTCGGCGCGTCGTTGGTCTGGGGCGCGCGGATTTCGAGCCCCTGCTCGAGGGTCCCGAAGACCTGCGGATGGATGCTCGGGTCGTCCCACGAGACGTCGACGTTCTGGACCGTCAGCGCCGACCAGCCCGGCTGGGCGTCGGCGGCGGCGGCGACACGCACGCGGAGCTGGCCGCAGGCGTCGTGGAAGACCTCGAGGACCTGCAGGCCCGGGTGCGAGAAGACGACCGCCGCGCCGGGGTGGCGCGCGTCGCCCGGCACGCCGGGATCGAAGTTGACGCCGGTGACGGTCAGCAGCGCGGTCTCGCCGGGGAGGATCGAGCGCGGCTGCGCGGCCGTGACGACCGGGCGCGGCCAGCCCATGACGAGGCCGCTCGACTCGGTGCTCTCGAGGCCCCCGCCGTCGTAGGCGCGGACCGACAGGTACCAGGTCGCGCAGTCGGCGAGGCCGTCGATCGTCTTTCCGGTCTCGAGCCCGGCGTCGGCGACGGCCGTCATCGCGGTCGGAGCGAGGCCGTAATAGACGCGGTAGCCGGACAGGTCGGGATCGTCGACCGGGTCCCAGGTCAGGGAGATCGTCCCGGCCGCGGCGACGCCGCCCGCCAGGAGCACCAGCGCCAGGACCAGCAGGAGCCGCCCGGGAGCGCGGAGGATTCCGGCCCCGGCAGGGCCGTCACACCGTCCGCGGATTCCGTGACCGGAACTCATCTCGCACCCCGTACCGACCCCCGCGACCCGGACGCTTCCGTTCCAGTTAAGCAATCACCGTTCCATGCCCCGCGGCCGCCAGGCGGCGCGGTCCGTACGGCTTAAGTGGCTGCTGCGACCGCTGTTTGCAGGTTCCTTGGAGCGGCATCGAGCCGGGTCCGTTCCCAGGCGGGACCCGGCTCGATTCCTTTTTCGTAATCAGGGTGACGGGGGGCGGTGCTCCGCCCCCCGGCCGTCCTGGCGGCCATCCCTGGCCTGGTCACCTAGCGGGTATCCGAGCGGCGGTTGTTGGTCGGCGCCTTCGGCGGCAGGTTCTCGGTCGTGAAGCCGGTCGCCTGCGTGAAGGTGCTCGCCAGCGCGTTGCCGGCCCGGTCCTTGGCGCCGGAGCTGCCGCCCACCACGCGGATCTTGTAGTTGGCGCGCTCCTTGAGCGACGCGGCCGGGGTGATCGTCGCGGTCAGGCCGTCGGCCGAGAGGGCCGGCGAGCCCGCCGCCTGCGCCACCGGCGTGCCGGTCGAGTCGAGCAGCTGGACCGTGCTGCTGGTGATCGTCGCGGCGTCCATCGCCTCGCTGAAGACCACCTGCGGCTTGACCGTGATCACGACGTTGGTCGCGCCGTCGGCGGGGTTCGTGCTGCTGACGGTCGGCGCCGTCGTGTCCGGCGCGGTGGCGGTGGTGAAGCCCGGGCTCTGCGTGTAGTCGGAGGTCATCGTCTTGCCGGTGACGTCCTTCACGCCCGAAGCCCCGCCGATCACGTTGGTGCGATAGGTCTTCGAGTAGCCCAGGTTCGCGGACGGCGTGATCGTCGCGGTCAGGCCGTCGGCCGAGAGGCTCGGCGAACCGGCGGCCTGGGCGACCGCGGCGCCCGTCGAGTCGAGCAGGCGGACCGTGGACGTGGTGATCGAGGCCGGATCCATCTTCTCGCTGAAGGTCACCGCCGGCTTGACGGTGATCGCGATGCTCGTCGCCCCCGGGGCCGGGCTGGTCGACGACACGGTCGGCGCGGCGTTGGTGTTGACGGTGAAGCCGCCGGTCTTCGTGCCGTAGGAGCGGTCGGGGTTCATGGCGGTGACGTCGCGCGCGCCGGTCGGCGCGCCAGCGGCGATCTGGATGTCGACCGACAGCTGCGAGCACGAGTCGCGCCGGACGGCGACGACCGTGATCCCGGTGCCGGAGAACTCGACCGTGGCGCCGCTGTCGTACGATTCGCCCGCCAGCGTGAGCGTCAGGCTGGCGCCCTGGTCGCCCGAGGCCGGCGTGACGGTGTTCAGCACCGGGCGCGGCAGCCCGGCGATCTCGTTGGAATAGGAGGCCGACTCGAGCCCGCCGGTGTCGTACGCCTTGACCGCGACGTAGTAGCGGGTGCAGGGGTCGAGCCCGGTCAGGGTCGTCGAGGTGGCGTTCCCGACGTCCTTGCTCATCGGGTAATTGCCGGGAGCGGTCCCGTAATAGACCTTGTACCCGGCGAGGTCGCTGTCGGTGACCGAGTCCCACGCGATGCTCATGGTGCCGGCGTGGAGCGCGCCGGTCGCCGCAAACAGGACCACCAGGACCGTGAACAGCCTTCTCATCGCTTCCCTCTCGGACCCCAAAACGGGCTGGCCGTCCCCCGAGGCAGGCCGCCTCCGACCGTCTGCAGTATCAAGGCCCGTGCCACTGGGCACCGCTCGGCGAGGTGCCCGGATATTGCCGCGTTTGTTAGACTTATCGGGCCGGGCGGGTCACCCCTCGGTCGACCCGCCCGGCGGGGCCGCCCAAAAACCGTTCACCCGTAACGATTCCGTCGTCGGGTGACCGAGGCGGTCGAACAGTCGAAGCGGATCGGGTAAGCCCGCTCGGACGAGCGCGGGAGAGGAGACGCCGACGCCCATGGATTCGCAAGATCCGATGCCTTTCCCGGAGGTTCGCGTTGTCCTCAAGCCCTGGGGCCGCGAGGACTGGCTCGTCGTCGGCGAGCGGATCGCGATGAAGCGGCTGGTGGTCCACGCCGGTCAGCGGTTCTCGCTGCAGTACCACGAGCGCAAGGAGGAGGCCTGGCTGTTCGTACGGGGCCGGGCGCGGATCACGCTGGGGGAGCGCGTGGTCGAGGCCACGCCCGGGACGGTGGTCCACGTCCGGCCGGGGACGGTCCACCGGGTCGAGGGGCTCGAGGAGTCCGAGTTCATCGAGGTCAGCACCCCGGAGTTGGAGGACGTCGTGCGGCTGGCGGACGACTTCGGACGCCCCGAACGGGACGCGCGGTGATGCGCGGACCGGGGCGCCGGCCATAACTTCCAGGGATGGAGCCCTCTTGCGGGGAGACGGGATGACGCCGCCCGCGATCTTCAAGGCCTACGACGTGCGGGGCCCCTACCCCGACGCCCTCGACGAGCGCATCGCGGAGGCGATCGGGCGCGCGGTCGCGGTCCACCTGCAGCCGGATCGCGCGCTGGTCGGGCACGACATGCGCGGCTCCTCGCCGCCGCTGGCCGCGGCGCTGATCGAGGGGCTCGTGGCGCAGGGGGTCGACGTCACCTTCATCGGGCTCGCCTCCTCGCCGCTGGTCTACTTCGCGGGGCGCGAGTTCGACGCCGCGATCGTCGTCACCGCCTCGCACAACCCGCTGCCCGACAACGGGATGAAGATCTGCTCGCGGAACGCGCTGCCGATCGGCGGCGACTCCGGCCTGTTCGAGGTGCGGGACCTGGTCGCGGCCGGCCGCTTCCCCGCCGCGGCGCGGCGCGGGCGGGTCGTCGAGGCCGCGCCGCGCGCCGCCTTCGTCGAAGCCTCGCTGCGGGCGCTGGAGGCGAGGCGGCCGTTCCGCGTGGTGGTGGATGCCGGAAACGGCGTCGGCGGCCCCGACTACGCCGAGCTGATGCGGCGCGACACCCCGCTGGCGATCGTCCCGCTCTACTTCGAGCCGGACGACAGCTTCCCGCACCACCACCCCAACCCGCTCGACCACGAGACGCTGGACGACCTGCGGCGCGCGGTGGTGGCCGAGCGGGCCGACCTGGGGCTGGCGCTCGACGGCGACGCCGACCGCTGCGTCTTCGTCGACGAGACCGGGGAGATCGTCCCGGCCGACCTGGCGACCGCGCTGATGGCGCAGGACGTGCTGGCCCACCGGCCGGGGGGAAAGATCCTCTACGACGTGCGCTCGTCGCGCGCGGTGGCCGAAGAGATCGAGCGCGGCGGCGGCGTGGCGGTCGAGAGCCGCGTCGGCCACGCCTACATGAAGCGCACGCTGGCCGCGATCGGCGGAGTCTTCGGCGGCGAGCTGTCGGGGCACTACTACTTCGACCCGCCATCGTTCGCCGAGAACACGCTGCGCGCGCTGTTCGCGGTCGTGAACCTGCTCGACCGGCGCGGCACGACGCTCTCCGAGGCGGTCCGGCCGCTGCGCCGCTACGCCCAGAGCGGTGAGATCAACGTCCGCGTCGCGGCCGTGGCGCCGGTGCTCGACCGGCTGGCGGCGGCCTTTCCGGGCGGCGCGGTCTCGCGGATGGACGGGCTCAAGGTCTCGTTCGGTGACTGGTGGTTCAACGCCCGGCCGTCCAACACCGAGCCGCTGCTGCGGCTGGTGATCGAGGCCGACGATCCGGCGACGATGGCGCGGCGGACCGACGAGGTGCTGGCCGTCGTGCGGGGCGCAGCATGAACGCGGCGGCCCGCGACACCGTGGCCGCGCTGCTGGACGAGGTGCTTCCCGGCGGACTGCCGGCGGACTGGCCCGAGGGCCGGCCGCTGGTCGAGGCCGGGCTCGATTCGGTCGCGGTCCTGACGCTGGTCTCGGAGCTGGAGGCCCGGCTGGGCCTGCAGCTCGGCGGCGCCGACCTGACCGCGGAGAACTTCGGCACGCTCGGCGCGCTCTGCGCGCTGGTGGCGCGCCGCGCGGAGGGGGCGTGAACGGCGAGGCGTGGCTGGTCCACCAGTTCGTCGAGCGGGCGGCCGCGCGCCGGCCCGAGGCCCCGTTCCTGGTCCACGAGGGGGCGGTCACGAGCTACGGCGAGGTCGAGGCCGGCGCCAACCGGATCGCGCGTCTGCTGCGCCGCGAGCGGATCGGGCGCGGCGACCGGGTCGGCCTGCTCTGCCACAACTCGCGGACCTACGTGGAGGCCTACTACGGGATCCTCAAGTCGGGCGCGATCGCCGTTCCGCTCAACACCGCGGCCGACGGCCCGACGCTGCACGGCTTCCTCGACGACTGCGGCGCGGCCGCGCTCATTGCGGGGCCGCGCTTCGAGCGGCCGGTCTCGCAGGCGATCGGCACGCTGCCCGACCTGGCGCTGCTGGTCGTCCCCGACCCGGCGCGAATCGAGCCGGTGCCGGCCCACATCCGCGCGCTGCCGCTGGCCGCGGCGGAAGCCGAGAGCCCGGAGCCGTCCGACGCGGGCCTGGTCGACCTGGACGTGGCCTCGATCATCTACACCTCGGGCAGCACCGGGCGGCCGCGCGGTGCGGTCCTGTCGCACCTGAACCTGGTCGCCAACACCCGCTCGATCGTCGGCTACCTCGGGCTGACCGCCGCGGACCGCGTGCTCGACGTGCTTCCGTTCTACTACGTCTACGGCAAGTCGCTGCTCAACACCCACGCCTTCGCCGGCGGCTCGGTCGCGGTCGAGAACCGCTTCCTGTTCCCCAACACCGCGCTCGACACGCTGGAGAACGAGGCCTGCACCGGCCTCTCCGGCGTCCCCTCGACCTTCGCGATCCTGCTCAACCGCAGCAACCTGGCCGAGCGGCCGCTGCCGGCGCTGCGCTACGTCACGCAGGCCGGCGGCGGGATGAGCCCGGAGCTGACGCGGCGGCTGATCGCCGCGCTGCCGGGCAAGCGGATCTTCGTGATGTACGGCGCGACCGAGGCCGGGGCGCGGCTGTCGTGGCTCGACCCCGGCCGGCTGCAGGAGAAGCTGGGCTCGATCGGCCGCGCGATCCCCAACGTCGAACTCAGCGTGCGCGCCGACGACGGCCGCGAGTGCGAGGTCGACGAGGTCGGCGAGATCTGCGCGCGCGGCTCGAACATCATGGGCGGATACTGGGGCGATCCCGACGAGACCGCGAAGGTCCTGGACCGCCACGGCTACCACACCGGCGACCTCGGCCGGCGCGACGCCGACGGCTTCTTCTGGGTCGTCGGCCGCAAGAAGGACATGATCAAGGCCGGCGCGCACCGGATCTCGCCCAAGGAGATCGAGGACGCGATGCTGGAGTTCCCGGAGGTCCACGAGGCGGCGGTGATCGGCGTGCCGGACGAGATCCTGGGCGAGGCGATCAAGGCCTTCGTCGTCTTCCGCCCCGGCACCACGCCCGACCTGGAGGCGCTGCGCGCCTTCCTCGGCCGGCGCCTGCCGCCCTACAAGACCCCGGCCCACTACGCGGTCCGCGAGGACCTCCCCAAGAACGAATCCGGCAAGATCATGAAGCAGGCGCTGCGCGAGCAGCCCTGAGCCCGCAGAGAGACAGGAGACCAGAGATGCCGCTGTCGCCCGACGCGATCCGGATCGACCCCGCCGCCGAGACCGAGCGGCTCTGCCAGCTCATCGCCCAGCAGGTCCGCGGGGACCTCAAGCGCGGCGGGGGCGTCGTCGGCGTCTCCGGCGGCGTCGATTCCGCGGTCGTGCTGTGCCTGGCGGTGCGGGCCCTCGGCCCGCAGAAGGTGCTGGGGGTGATGATGCCCGACCGGCACTCCAGCCCGGAGTCCGAGGCGCTGGCGCGCGAGCTGGGCGCCCAGCTGGGCGTCGAGATGATCAAGGAGGACGTCACGCCGGCGCTCGAGGGGCTGGGCTGCTACCGCCACCAGACCGAGGCGATCCGCCGCGTCTTCCCGGCCTTCGACCCCGACCGCGACCGCTTCAAGATCCACCTCCCGCCCGGCGTGCTGGACGAGGACCGGCTCAACTACTTCCTGCTGACGGTCGAGTTCGCGGACGGGCGGGTCGAGACCGCGCGGCTGGGGCCGAAGGAGCTGCTGCAGATCGTCGCCGCCACGAACCTGAAGCAGCGCTCGCGGACGGCCACGCTCTACTACTGGGCCGAGGCGCTCAACCGCGCCGTGATCGGGACCTGCAACCGCAACGAGTGGGTCGTCGGCTTCATCGTCAAGCACGGCGACATCGCAGTCGACCTCAAGCCGATCGAGCACCTCTACAAGACGCAGGTCTACGCGCTGGCCGACTACCTGGGGGTGCCGAAGGGGATCACCGCGCGCCCGCCCTCGTCCGACACCTACTCCGCCGCGCAGACGCAGGAGGAGTTCTTCTTCTCGCTCCCCTTCCCGCTGCTCGACCTGATGCTTCACGCCTGGGAGCACGGCGTGCCGGCCGCGGAGGCGGCTCCCGCCGTCGGCCTGACCCCCGAGCAGGTCACCCGCGCCTACCGCGACCTCACCACCAAGCACCGCACCACCGACCACATGCGCCGCATGCCCCTGACCGCACCGGGGACAGCTACCGTAAGCCGGTAAGCCGGCCTGTCCGGGGACAGCTACCGTAAGTCGGTAAGCCGGCCCCGGCGGGGCGGCCCCGGCCGGTCGGCGCCGGACCTGTTGCGGATCCGGCATCCCGCGCTCGCGACGTGCGCACCCGTCCCGGCCCGCCGCCGGCGCTATGATGGTTCCGGTCGCCGGGCCCGGGGACGGGCGTGACGGCGTTCCCGGCCCGAGCCTCCCGGCGGCTCGAGAGGCGCAACCGCACCCCTCGTCGAACAGGCTTCGGGCGAGGAGCCCTCATGCGGCGCGGCGGCAGCACCCGGGATCGCGGCAGCGATCGGCTGGTCTTTCTCTTCGCGGTGGCATTCGGCCTGCTCGCACCCGGCGCAGCCTTGGCCGCTTCGGGTGCGGTCTGCCCGGATCCCGGCATGCGCGCCTACGAGCTTCGCTTCGTCGAGATCACGCCCGCCGGCCCGATCGAGCCTTCCGGCTCGCCGGTCGTGGCGCTGGGAAGCCCGGCGCTCGACGCCGACGGCCTGGCCCGGCTGGCCCAGCGCTTCGGCGGGAAATCGGCGATCGGCATGGCCTGGGGCTACCTGCTGACCGCGGCGCCGGGCCGGGAACTGACCTTCCACGGCGACCTGCCGGCCCCGTGGGGACGGCGGCTCAGCGTGCACGGCGGACCCGGCGCCGATCCGACCCGGCACGCGCTGAGCGTCGACACCGCCTACGCCAAGGCGCTCGTGGAACTGGCCGACGGCGAGACGCGGGCGCTGGTCGTCGGCGAGAGCGACAAGGGACGCGTGGTGGCGCTGGTGACGGCCGGACCGTGCGGCCCGGCCGGACTGCTCGGCACCGCCGCCGGGGCCTGCGCGGCGAACGCGATCGAAGGGGTGATCCCGGCGGCGCTGGTCAGCAACCCGACGCAGGCCAAGCCCGGGACGCACCGCTACGTCAACGTCGACGTCCAGGGCCGCGGGCTGGTGCGCTTCGTGGTGACCGAGGCCGGCGCGATCCGCGACCCGCTGCTGATGGTCGACCGGATGAACGCGGCCGAGGTGGCACGGGCCCTGTCGATGACGCTGGAAGGACGCCAGTACGCGGCCGCGACGGCGCACGGCCAGCCGGTCGCGTTCTGCGTCGTCGACAGCGTCGCGCCGTTCAGCGCACCGACGGGGCCGCGGGGCGGGCCGACGGCACCCTGACGCGCTGCGGCGGGCGCGGGTATCCTTCCGGCATGACGCACCCGCTTGCCGGCCAGCCCGTTCCCGCCTCGCAGCTCGCCAACATCCCGCGCCTGGTCGCGGCCTACTACGCCGTCTCGCCCGACCCCGGCGCCGCGGAGCAGCGCGTCGCCTTCGGCACCTCGGGGCACCGCGGCTCGTCGCTGCGCGGCTCCTTCAACGAGGCGCACATCCTCGCCGTGACCCAGGCGCTCGCCGAGTACCGGGCCGAGCAGGGGACCGACGGCCCGCTGTTCCTGGGCGCCGACACGCACGCGCTGTCCGAGCCGGCGCGGATGACCGCGCTCGAGGTGCTCGCGGCCCACGGCGTGACCGTGATGATCGACGCCGCCGACGGCTACACGCCGACGCCGGCCGTCTCGCGCGCGATCCTGGCCTACAACCACGCGCGGATCTCCGGCCTCGCCGACGGGATCGTGATCACCCCGTCGCACAATCCGCCCGAGGACGGCGGCTTCAAGTACAACCCGCCGCACGGCGGCCCCGCCGACGTCGACGCCACCGGCTGGGTCGAGCAGCGAGCCAACGAGCTGCTGGCCGCCGGGCTGGTCGGCGTCCGGCGCATCCCGTATCCCCGCGCGCGCGCCGCCGCGTCGACGCACCGCTACGACTTCCTCGGCGAGTACGTCGCCGGGCTCGAGCGCGTCGTCGACATGGACGCGATCCGGGCCTCGGGGCTGAAGCTCGCGGTCGACCCGCTGGGTGGGGCCGGCGTCGCCTACTGGGCCCCGATCGCCGACCGCTACGGCCTCGACCTGACGATCCTCAACGACGCCGTCGACCCGACCTTCCGCTTCATGCGGCTGGACTGGGACGGCAGGATCCGGATGGACTGCTCGTCGCCCCACGCGATGGCCGGGCTGATCGCGCTGAAGGACCGTTTCGACGTCGCCTTCGCCAACGACACCGACCACGACCGGCACGGGATCGTGACGAAAAGCGCCGGGCTGATGAACCCGAACCACTACCTGGCGGTCGCGATCGAATACCTGTTCGCGCACCGGACCGGCTGGCGCGCCGACGCCGGGATCGGCAAGACGCTGGTCAGCTCGTCGCTGATCGACCGGGTGGCGGCGGCACTGGGCCGGCCGCTGGTCGAGGTCCCGGTCGGTTTCAAGTGGTTCGTCCCGGGGCTGCTCGACGGCTCGCTGGGCTTCGGCGGCGAGGAGAGCGCCGGGGCCTCGTTCCTGGCCAAGGACGGCTCGGCCTGGTCGACCGACAAGGACGGGCTGATCATGGCTCTGCTCGCCGCAGAGATCGCCGCGGTCACCGGCCACGATCCGGGCGAGCGCTACCGCGCGCTCACGGCGCGGCTGGGCGACCCGGTCTACGAGCGCGTCGACGCCCCGGCGACGCCGGCCCAGAAGGCCGTCCTGAAGAAGCTCTCGCCGCGGCAGGTCCGCGCGACCGAGCTGGCGGGCGAGCCGGTCGAGGCCGTGCTCTCGCACGCGCCCGGCAATGGCGCGCCGATCGGCGGCATCAAGGTCGTCACCGCGAACGGCTGGTTCGCGGCTCGGCCGTCGGGCACCGAGGACGTCTACAAGATCTACGCGGAGAGCTTCCGCGGGGCCGACCACCTGCGGCGGATCCAGGAGGAGGCGCGCCAGGTCGTGGCCGATGCGCTGGCGGGGGCGTGAGGGCCGGACCCCGCGCGCGGCCCCGCACCGCGCGCCGGGCCGCGTGCGCGTTGCTCGCCGTCGCGACGGCGCTCGCCGCGGCTGCGCTCGGTCCGGGCTGCAGCAGCCCCTCCCCCGAGCAGCGGATCCGCGCGCTGATCGCCGCGGGCGAGCAGCGGGCGGAGGCGAAGGACGTCCGCGGCCTGCTCGACCTCGTCGCCGCGGATTACGCCGACGACGCCGGACGCGAGCGCCGCGACCTGGGCCCGATCGTCGCCTTCGCGCTGCAGCAGTACGAGCGCGTCTTCCTCTACGTGCGGATCGACGCGATCGAGATCACAGGGGAGTCGACGGCCGAGGCGACTCTCTTCGTCGCGATCGCCGGCACCGAGATCGCCGATCCCGCCGAGCTGCCCCGCCTCACGGCCGACCTCGGGCGGGTCGCGCTGCGCTTCGCGGCCGGCGGCGAGTTCGGCTACCAGGTGGTCGAGGCCGACTGGGAGCCGGCCGGCTTGGCGGACTTCCTTGTCCCCCGGAAACCCGCCCCTGACGGGCCGTCCCGGGGCCGGGACGGGCCCGGCCGATTGTTCTTTCCGGCTCCTGCCCGCGGCATTATCCTGACCTCAGTCCACGTGCATTCCCGCCGGCAGCTCAGCGGGGGCCGGCAGGGAGGAGCGACGATGTTCACGGGCCAAGGCGACACCTCGAGGGATCTCCGCCCCGGCGAGTTCCAGGTTCTGCTCGCGCCCCACGAAGAGGGGGGCACCATCTACCAGATCCCCAACGCCCTGCTCGACGAACTGCGCCGGCTCGAGCAGGACTTCCTGCCCCGCGTCGGCTGCCGGCTGTTCTTCGAGGACGAGGCGCGCGGCCTCTGACCCCGTTCGCGGTCCGGCTGTTCCGCAAGGGCTACGCCTCGTTCGAGCCCAGCCCGCTGGACGAGGAAGCGCTCCTCGTCACCGCGATCCAGCCCGAGCTGGAAGCGCGCCTGCACCGGATCCTCGACGACCTCGCCGTGGACGAGGAGGACGAGGCCCGCGGGGACGACGTCGTGATTCCCGAGGCCGACCTGCCGTACGACGGGACGCTGGGCGCGATGCCGGCGCTCGTGCGCGGTGACAACCGGCGGCCGCTGATCGGCGTGCGGCCGGGCGACCATCCGGTCGACATCCTGGAGAACATCCTCTACGGCCGGACCGGGAAGGACGACCCCGAGAGTTCGCACCACGGCGAGCACGAGATCAGCGACGGCGTCGACCGGGACTGACCCGCCGCGCCGCGCGGTGGTACCCTCCGCGGGGAGGTGAGCCCGTGCGTGCGCGTCGTTCCGCCCCCCTGGCCGTCGTTTTCGTTCTGTCCGTCGTCCTGTCCGCCGCAGCCTCCGCTGCAGCCGCCGCTGCAGCCGCCGCTGCCGTCCCGCCGCCGGCGGAGCCGACGCTTCGCCTCGACTACGTCCACGCCGGCAACGCGCGGATGGAGTTGTTCGCGCAGGACGGCCTGGTCGTCGAGGGTCCCTGGCCCGGCCACCCGGCCCGGGCGCTCGACGACACCAACCTGGGCAAGTACTTCTTCGAGGTGATCGACCGCGCCACCAACCGCGTGATCTTCTCGCGCGGCTTCGCCTCGATCTACGGCGAGTGGGAGACGACGCCGGAGGCCGAGACCGCGCACCGCGCCTTCCACGAGTCGCTGCGCTTCCCGCTGCCCGCGGCGCCGGTCCAGCTCGTGCTGAAGAAGCGCGATGCGGCCAACGCCTTCCGCGAGGTCTGGTCGATCACGGTCGACCCCGCCGACCCGGCGATCGACCGCAGCGGCCCCGCGCCGGGCAAGGTCTGGGCCGTGATGGAAAGCGGCCCGCCGCGCGACAAGGTCGACCTGCTGCTGCTCGGCGACGGCTACACCGCGGCCGAAATGGACAAGTGGCACGCCGACGCGAAGCGCCTGACGGAGATCCTGTTCGCGGCCTCCCCGTTCAAGGAGCGGCGGTCCGACTTCAACGTCTGGGCGATCGACACCCCGGCCGCCGAGAGCGGCGTCTCGCGCCCGCTCGAGGGGATCCGCCGCCGCTCGCCGATCGGCGCGCAGTACGACGCCTTCGGCTCGGAGCGCTACGTCCTGGTCTTCGACAACAAGCGGATGCGGGACGTCGCCGCGGCCGCCCCCTACGAGGCCGTCGAGGTGATCGTCAACGGCCGCAAGTACGGCGGCGGCGGGATCTTCAACGCCCAGGCGACGGTCGCCTCGGACAACGCCTACACCCCGTACGTCTTCGTCCACGAGTTCGGCCACCACTTCGCCGGGCTGGCCGACGAGTACTACGGCTCGCCCGTCGCCTATGCCGCGCAGACGGCGCGCCCCGAGCCCTGGGAGCCCAACGCCACCGCCGACCCGAAGGCCGCCAAGTGGTCGGCGCTGATCCGGCCGGGGACCGCGCTCCCGACCCCGTGGCCCAAGGCCGCGTTCGAGACGCTCTCGAAGGAGATCCAGGAGCGGCGCCGCAGGATCCGCGCCGAGAACCGGCCGGAGGCGGAGATGGAGGCGCTGTTCCGCGAGGAGAGCGCCCGCTCCGCGCCGCTGCTCGACCAGTCGCCCACGGCCGGGCAGGTCGGGGCCTTCGAGGGGGCGATGTACGAGGCGACCGGCTACTACCGGCCGCAGACCGACTGCATCATGTTCACCCGCAACCCGGTCCCCTTCTGCGCCGTCTGCCAGCGCGCGATCTCGCGGGTGATCGACCTCTACACCCCCCCGCCACCCGGAGGCCCTCCCGCCACGTCCCGCTGATGGGAGCCCCGATTCGGTGTATATCAACCGGCCTGGGGAGAGTGCTGGCCGCGGCTTGAGGTGTGTTCGTGACCCGTGTGAACAGATCCGGGCAATCCAGGACGGGGCCGGACCGTCGCGACTTCCTCAAGGTGCTCGGCGCCGGCGGCGCCGCGCTGGCCGCCCCCCGTCTGGCCTCGGCCGCCGCCCCCGCCCGGCCCCGGATCTGCCGGGTCCACCACGTCCCGGCCCCCAACTACGCCCATTCCCACCGCCACCCGGGGGTCGACTCGCTGCTCTACCTGCTGGCCTTCGACGGTGTCCCCTTCTACGCCTCGGCCTCGGGCCACCCGCTGGCCTCCCCGGGCGGCCTGATCGGCCGCGACGACGTCGTCCTGATCAAGGTGAACGCGCAGTGGAAGTACCGCGGCTCGACCAACACCGACGTCGTGCGCGGCCTGATCCAGCGGATCCTCGAACACCCCGACGGCTTCACCGGCGAGGTCGTGATCGTCGAGAACGGCCAGGGGCGGGGTTCACTGAACTGCGACACCACCTCCGGCTGCGACGGCGGAACGCGCGAGATCCAGGCCAACGCCGAGAACGTCTCGCACAGCTTCTCCTACCTGGTCCGCACCGTCTTCAACGACCCTCGCGTCAGCGAGAAGCTGCTCGACGACTACCGCACGACCTACATCGCCGCCAACGACCACGTGACGCAGGGTTACCGCACCGTCGGGCGCGTCTCCTACCCGTGCTTCAACACGACCGGCGGCCGGCGGGTCGAAATGCGCGAGGGGATCTGGACCGGCGCGGGCCACGACGCTGCGCGGCTCAAGTGGATCAACGTCCCGACGATGAAGGACCACAAGGACCTCAACGTCACGGGCTGCCTCAAGAACACCTTCGGCCTGATCACGACCTGGATGGAGCCGCTCGAGCACCACGACCCGATGCAGGGCGGCCAGGCGATGGGCGAGTTCTTCACGCTGGTCCGCCCGCCGGCGCTGAACGTGCTCGACCACATCTGGTGCGCACACGCCAGCCTCTGCGGCTTCCCGCCCGACACCACCACGCGCGTCAACATGCTCTGCGCCGGCTTCGACCCGCTCGCGATGGACGCCTGGTCGGCGCGCCACATCCTGATGCCGATCTCGGGCGACCCGGCGCACGATCCCGACATCCCGGGCTTCTTCCGGACCTACCTCGAGAACGCGCGCGACACGATCAACGCCAACGGCGGCCTCTACGGCTCCGAGGTCACCTTCGACGCGGCGCCGACGACGGCGCGGCACCTCGACCAGCGCGAGATCGTCACCGGGGTGCAGCGGCTCGGGCCCGACGTCAAGGTCACCTGGGCCGGTGGCTCGCCCCCCTACCGCGTGGAGCGCAGCCTCGGCCCGCAGTTCGCGGCGCCGCAGCTGGTCGCCGACGGCCTGCCGGTCGCCGACTTCGTCGATCCGGGCGCCGGGGCGGACGGGAAGACCTGGTACTACCGGGTCCTCGGCCTCTGAGCACAGCCACCGGCCTGCCCCCGGGATCCCCGCCGGCTCCCGCCGCGACTTACCATGGCGCCGCCGCCGCGGACCCTGGGACGCGGCGCCCGGAGCCCGCCGTGTCATCCCACCTGACCCACCGCGTCCTGAGCGAGCCCGCGGACTGGAGCCCCCTGGCGCCGGCCTGGGACGCCCTGGCGGCCTCGCGCGGCCCGGAGAGCGACCTGTTCGACAGCGCGGCCTGGTTCGCCGCCTGGGCGGCTGCCGACCCGGCCGCCGCCCGGCGCCTGCGGCTGGTCGCGGCTTTCGAAGGGGACCGGCTGGCGGCTGCGCTGCCGCTGGTCGCGCACTCGGCGCGCCGCTGGGGCGCCGCCGGCCTCGGCTTCCGCCCCCGCTTCCGCCCGGCGCTGGAGGGGCCGAACCCGCGCCCGGAGGTCCTCGACGCGCTGGCCGGGGCGCTGGCCGCGCAGGGGGTGCGCGAGCTGTCGCTCCCCGCGCTGCCGACGCGCGACCCGGCGACGGCGCTCTTCGACGCCGCGCTGCGCCGGGCCGGCTTCGCGGTCGTCTCCCGCGAGGGGGCCGCGGAGTGCTTCACCCCCGTGTCCGGGCCGTTCGCGGACCACGCCCGCGCTTTCAAGAAGTTCGCGCGCACGGTCAGCAACTTCTCCAACAAGGGGGAGCGGCTCGGAGCCTGGGAGTTGGCGCGGTACGGCTTCCCGGACGAGCCGCCCGAGGCCGCCGCCGGTGCGGCCCTCGATGTCTACCGCGCGGTGCACGCGCGCGGCTGGAAGGGCCCGCTGCGCGATCCGATGCTCTCGTTCCGGCGCGCGCTGATGGCGCACGCCGGGGAGCGGGGCTGGGCCCGTGCCTTCGTGCTGTCGTTGGCCGGCGCCCCCGCCGCCGCGTTGCTCTGGTTCCGCGTCGGCCCGGTGGCGATCGCTTACTCGACGGTCTACGACGAGCGGATGGCCGCGATCTCGCCCGGCACGATCGCGATCTGGCGCGCACACGAGGCGATCTTCGACGAGGCCGTGCCGGCGGTGGTCGACTACCTGCCGGGTCGCGGCGCGCAGAAGGACCAGCTGGGCACCGAGCGGCCGCCGCTGGTCACGCTCGAGGCGATGCGGCGCGGGCCGATCGGCGCGGCGGTCGCGCGCGCGGCGCGGCCGCTCCGCGCCGCCGCCGCGCGGCTGGCCCGCCGCGCCAGGCCACGCGCGGCCGCCGCGCGTCGGCGGCGGCCCCCGCGCCGCGCCGCATCGAGCCGGCGCCCGGTCCGGCGCTCGCGCTCGAGCCGCTGACGCTCGACCCGTACGCCGAGCTGTTCCTGGCGGTCGCGGGGGGGCACGCCAGCCCGCAGAAGATGCGCGAGAGCTGGGCCGAGGGGGACGGCTGGTGGCGGATCGGGAGCCCGCCGCGCGCGCTGGCGCGGCTGGGCGCCGCGGCCGCCGGGGCCGCGGGCCCGCCGGTGCGCGAGGTCGTTGCGCTGGCCGACAAGGGCCCGGAGCTGGATGCCGCGCTGGAAGCGCTGGCCCGGCACGCGGGCGCGGCCCTCATGCTCGCGCCGCGCCGCGCCCCGCTCCCGTGGACGGCCGGCTAGTGCGCGGCGCCGTGCCAGGGACCAAGGCCGCGGCTGGCCGGCAGGCCCGTCCCCTCTCCGGGGTCGGCCCGGTGCCAGGTCGCGCCCAGTGCCCGCACGACGCGCAGCGCGTAGAGCAGTTCGAAGCCGAGTCGCCGGTGCGAGTTGATCGAGAGCGGGTTGTCGGACTGGATCGACCCCAGGACCTCGTCGAGCCCGCGCTCGGCCAGCGCCGGCAGCGTCTCGACCCAGTACTTGTGAAAGATTCCGCTCAGCCGGAAGCGCGGCTCGATCTCGATCCCCCAGGCCCAGGCCGCGCGCGGCCCGAGCGCGAAGGTGTAGCCGTTGGTGCGCGAGCGGTGGCGTTCTCCCAGCTCGAACCACCCGAAGGCCGCCGGCTCGCCCGACACCTCGCCCAGGAAGGCGATCGAGCCGCGCTGGAAGTTGACGCCGTAGCCCCCCTTCCGCGGCCGGATCGCCTGGAACAGCGGCTCGTCCTCCGGGCCGGCCGGACGGATCGCGACCTGCGGCAGCGCGCGCGGCAGCGGCCGCGGCCGGGTCAGCCGGACGATCACCTGCTCGTTGGCGCGGAAGGCCCAGGCCGGGAACAGCCCGCGCGACACGAGCGCCTTCAGCTCGTCGCGCTTCCCGTCGCGCGCCAGCCGGAGCAGGGTCGAGAGCGAGCCCACGCGGTCCCTCGCCGGGCCGGCCGTCCCGCCGCGGGGGCGGCCCGTGCCGGGGAATATAGCAACCCGCGATGAGCCGGCGCCCGCAGGATCGCTACGCCGTCGCGCGCCCCAGCGTGACCTTCCCGGACGAGCCGCTCTCGCCGGAGCTGGCGATCGACTTCCCCGCCGGTTGCCGCTGGGGGCTGGCGCTCTCGCACGACATCGACCACCTCTCGCTGCGCGAGCACGTCGCCGACGGCCAGCTCGTGCGGATCGTCGGCAACGCGCTGCGCAAGCACCTCGGGCGCCGCTTCGAGCCAGGCCGGGCGCTGGCCGCGGCGGGCCGCGGCCTCGCGGCGCTCGCTGGCCGCGACGCCTGGGCCGGGGCGGTCGACGACCTGCTCGCGGCCGAGCGGCGGGCCGGCGTCCGCAGCACCTGGTTCGTCGCGGTCCGGCAGGGGCTGGGGATCCGCTACACGGCGGACGCCGCCGCAGCGGCGGTGCGCCGGATCCTCGCCGACGGGCACGAGGTGGGCCTGCACGGCCAGCACGCCGACGACGGGCCGCGCCTGGCGTCGGAGGTCCTCGATCTGGCGCAGCTCGCGGGGCGCAGCGTGACCGGCCTGCGGATGCACTACCTGCGCCTGACCCCGGCCGTCTACGACGCCGCGACGCACACCGGCCTCTCCTACGACTCGACGGTGATGGACCGCTCGCACCTCGACCCCGGGCGCCTGCCGCTCGCCGGGCCGCGGCTGGTGCGGCCGGGCCTGGTCGAGATCCCGCTCCACGTGATGGATTCGACCCTCTTCTCCCCGACGGGCCTGGCCTTCGACGAGGCCGAGGCGGTCGAGTACCTGCGGCGGCTGATCACCCGCGCCCGCGAGGAAGGGCGCGTGCTGGTGATCAACCTGCACCCCAACTACTACTCGCGTTTCACCCCCGAGGCCCGGGACTGGTACGACGCGCTGCTGGCGCTGGCGACCGGGCACTCGGACGTCTTCCTGACCACGCTCGAAGGGCTGCGCCCGAGGATTGCCGCACCATGACCAAGAACCCGACCGACCGAATCGTGCTGGCCGAGCGCAAGGCCCGCTTCTGGGAGACCACCGACTACGACCGCGCCTTCCGCGGCGGCTTCGGCGGCTACATGACCGACGTCGAGGCCGCGGCGCTCGATCGCCTGATGGGCCGGGAGCGCTCGCCGCTGCTGCTGGACCTGGGCTGCGGGCACGGGCGCTTCCTGCGCTGGCTCGCCCCGCGCGCCGAGCGGCTGCTGGGGCTCGACCGCAGCGCGCGCCTGCTCCAGGTCGCGGCCGGATCGCTGGCCAAGGACCCGCTCGCGGTGCCGTGCGGGCTGCTCTTCGGCTCGGCCCAGGAACTGCCGCTGGCCGACGCCAGTGTCGACCAGATCACCTGCGTGCGCGTGCTGCAGCACCTGCCCGATCAGGATCGCGCGCTGGCCGAGGCCTGCCGCGTCCTGAAGCCGGGCGGGACGCTGATCCTGGTGCAGTACAACTGGGTCTCGCCCCACGGGATGATCCGCGCCGCGAAGCTGCCGGTGAAGGCCGCCCTGCGGCGGCTGATCCGGCTGACGGGGCGCGAGCCGGCGTTCGACGAGCCGACCCGCTGGACCTCGGCCGGCGCGCTGCGCCGCCAGCTCGAGGCGGCCGGGCTGACGGTCGAGCGGCTGACCGGGGCCTGGCTCTTCCCGCTGCAGTACTTCCGGAGCCGGCGCTCGAACGACGCGTGGCCCGGCTTCCTGGGGATCGCGCTCGGGCTCGAAAAGCTGGCCGACACCGCGCCGTTCTCGCGGCTCGGCGGGTACCTACTGGTCCGCTGCCGGCGACCCGTGAGGCCGGCGCCAGCTCCGACGCACCGAACCGTCGGACGCCGCGCATCTGCGCCAGCAGCCCCTCGCGCTCGACGATCCCGGCCAGGATCCAGAACCAGCCCAGGATCTTCTGCAGCTCGAAGCGCGCGCCCGAGGCCATGCATACCGCGAGCGCGACCGCGGCGCCGAGCAGGGCGATCCCCATCCAGCTGACGAACGGGTCGGCGGCGCGCGACGCGCGCACGCCGGCCCAGGCGCTGGCGAACAGGATCATCACCAGCAGCAGCAGCCCGACGATCCCCTCCTCCGTCCCGACCTGCACGTAGCTCGAGTGCGCCCCCTTCGTGCGGCCCAGCGTGCCGTGGAGCTCGAAGACCGTCGGGAACGAGCGGTAGCCCCAGCCCAGGAAGGGATGGTCGGCCATCATGGCGGGGAGCGACTTGTACTGCTCGAGCCGCATCTGGGTCGAGCCCTCGGTGATCGCGTCGGAGCCCAGGCCGTCATCCTCGTCGACCGCGGTCGTGACCTCGATCCGCTGGACCGCCTGCTCGGGGAGCCAGGCCTGGTAGCCGATCACGCCGACCACGAGGACGAAGAGCAGCACCCGGTTGCGGACCAGCGCGATCACGAAGACGGCGGCGATCGCCCCCAGCCACGCCCCGCGCGAGAGGGTCAGGAGCAGCGCGAAGGAGACGGCCGCGGTCACCCCCGCGAACCAGAGCCGAAGCCACGCCCCGCCGACCCGTTGCAGCGCGAGCACCAGGCAGAACGGCAGGTAGACCGCGAGCGCGGTGCCGTAGATGTTGGGCTGCAGCGCCAGCAGCGCCATCGCGCGGTGGCGGTCGAGCGAGCCGGCGGCGAAGGCCAGCCAGGAGTGGTTGATCCCCTGCAGCGCGTTCAGGAAGAGCGAGACCGAGATCGCCAGCAGCAGCAGGACCTGGTCGCGCCGCTCGCGCGCCACGTG
The DNA here is from genome assembly GCA_963702545.1 of uncultured Acidobacteriota bacterium. Lineage (GTDB taxonomy): Bacteria > Acidobacteriota > Polarisedimenticolia > J045 > J045 > JALOKP01. The sequence goes on from CAVPDB010000018.1 coordinate 194,476, forward strand.
GAACGCGACCGGCAGGAAGATCATGAAGGCCAGGTGGTTCTTGGCCGCCGACAGGATGTCGAGCAGCGGGACCTTCCAGAGCATCCACGCGCGGACCGACGAGAACAGGATCAGGATCACCCAGGCCAGCAGCAGCCGGCCCAGCGGCGTCGAGAGCCGGTCGCGCCCGGAGATCGCCACGGTGCGGGCCCAGATCCCGAGCGCGACCACGATCAGCACGGTCTCGGTGTTGAGCGCGCGGATCCCGCCGTACATCTGGGCCGGGACCAGGTCCATCGCCGGGATCGAGAAGGCGATCAGCGCCAGGCCGAGCGCCGGCCGGCGCTGCGTCTGGCCGATCAGCGCGACCAGGAAGAACACGATCAGCGCGTACTTGGCGGCGCGGAACGGGAAGGCGTAGCTGATCGCGACCCCGGCGACGATCGTCACCGCCAGCGTGATCTCGCCTGCCGCCAGCGGGACCCAGGCCCGGTCGGCGTCGATCTCGGCGGCGGCGGCGGCCGGGCGGCGGGCCGCGGGGGCGGTCGTCACGGGTCGGGGTCTCCGCCGGTCAGGGTAGCCCTTCGCCCGCGGGAGGGCGAGGCTCGCCCCCGCGCCGCAGCCGGGCCACGACCTGCTGCACGATCGCGTGGCCGGTCCACCAGGCGATCCCGGTGTGGAGCACGATCGCGGCCCCGCCCAGGACGGCGGCCCGCGCGACCTGACCGGCCAGCCCGCCCGGGAAGGCCGGCAGCCAGCGGAACCCGGCCCAGACCGCCGCGGCCGTGACCAGCGCCGGCAGCGCGAGCCCGGCCAGCGTCGTCGCCAGCCCCCGGCCGGAGGGGCGGATCGCGCGCGGCAGCCGCCGCCACAGCTCGAAGGTCCGGAAGAAGGACGACGCCGAGGTCGCGATCGCCAGCCCGTAGATCCCCAGCGGCCCGATCAGCGCCAGCGAGAGCAGCGCCTTGAAGCCGATCCGCCAGAACCCGATCTTCATCGGCGTCGCCGTGTCGCCGCCGCTGATGTGGACCTGAGCCAGGATCTGGCCGATCGCGAAGGCCGGGTCGGCGAGCGCCAGGAGCGGCAGGATCCCCGCCGCGAGCAGCGCGTCGTCGGTGGTGAAGCTGCCGTGCCGGTAGAGGATGTCGACGATCTCGGGGGCGCCGACCGCGACGAAGACCGCGATCGGGACGGCGAAGACCAGGTAGCCGCCGAGCACCTGCGTCGCGCGGTGCCGCACCTCGTCGAACTTCTTCTGCGCCATCAGCCCGGCGAAGTGCGGCAGCAGCACGGCCAGGCTGACGGTCTGCACGACGTCGGTCGCCGCACCCGAGAGGTTGCGCATGAAGTTGAGGATCGTCAGCTGGCCGCCCGGCAGGAACGAGGCGAAGTTCTGGTCGATCAGCACGTCGATCCGCGGCCCGATCATGCCGATGAAGAGCGGCAGGCCGACCAGCGCGATCTCGCGGATCTCGGGGGCCCGCGGGTCGATCACGAAGCGGTAGTGGCGGCGGTGCCGCCACAGGACGTTGGTCTGCAGCAGGAAGTAGGCGATCGAGCCGAGCAGGAAGCCCCAGGCGTAGCCGCGCAGCCCCATCGTGCGGCCCAGCACCACGACACCGAAGATCACGATGATCCCGTTGAGCAGCCGCCCGAAGGCCGGCACGAACTGCCGCCCGTAGACATTCGAGAGGCTGCCCAGGATCTCGGTCATCACCGAGAACAGCACCGAGAGCACGACGATCTGGGCCAGCGCGGTCCCTTCGCTCCAGGCCTCGGGGTTGCGGAAGCCGGTCGAGAACATCCGCACCAGGGCGGGCGAAAGCAGCCAGAGCGCGGCCGTGACCAGCACCATCCCGACCGCCAGCGTGTTGACGATGTTGCTGGCCGCGCGCCAGGCCTGGGCCTCGCCCTGCTCGTGCAGACGCCGCGTGAAGAGCGGGACGATCGCCGAGCGGACCGGGGTCTCGATCCACGACGAGAACATGTCGGGGATGCTCTTGGCGACGTTGAACGCATCCATCGCGCGATCGGCGCCGAAGACGGCGGCGGCGAAGGACTCGCGGAGCTGCCCGACGGCCTTCGTGACGAGGCCGAGCGAGGTCACGACGGCCCCCTGGACGACGAGTCGGCGGGTGCCGGTCCGGCTGGGCGGGGCTGGGCTCAACGCGTCGCTTCCGGCGGGCGGGGCGGACCGACCGGGCGCGGCCGGCCCGCAGGAAGTGGTCCCCGCGCGATCGGGGAATATATGCTGAATCCCGCCACGGAGGTTCCCCCTTGGGCTTGCGCCGGATCTATGCCGCGTTCCGACGCCGGTCGATCTATCGCAGGGCTCTCGCCTCCCCGGCGCGGGTGGTGGTGCTGCGCTACCACGCCGTCGGCGCGCCGGGCGAGATCGCCCGTTACCTCGACCCCGGGCTCTCGGTGACCCCCGAGCGCTTCCGCGAGCAGGTGCGGTTCCTCGTCTCGCGCTTCGTGGTCGGCAGCCCGGACGAGCTGCCGGCCCTGCTCGGCCGCGGCCCCTCGGCCCCGCTGGCCGCGCTCCTGACCTTCGACGACGGCTACCGCGACAACCACGACGTCGCGCTGCCGATCCTGCGCGAGGAGGGGGTGTCGGCGGCGTTCTTCGTGACCACCGGCCCGCTCGAAACGCGGCGCGGGCTGTGGATCTCGGAGCTGTGGCGGCTGGCGGCGGCGCTCCCGGCCGGGCCGGTCGAGCTGCCCGCGGACGCCCCGCGCGAGGTCCCCGCCGGGGCCACCGAGCGGCGCGCCTGGCGCCGGGCGATGACCACCTGGCTCTCGGCCACGGACGCCGGGACCCGCGAGGCCGCGCTCGACGCGCTGGCGGCGCGGGCGGGCCGGCCGCGCGGCGAGGGGCTCGCCGACAGCTTCCTGCTGCCCGGCCAGGTCCGGGCGATGCACCACGCCGGGATGACGATCGGCGCCCACACGCGGACCCACCCGCACCTCGACCGGCTCGACCCGGCGCTGCACCTCGAGGAGGTGGCCGGGGCGCGGCAGGACCTCGAGGCGCTGCTGGGGGTTCCGGTCCGCCACTTCGCCTACCCCAACCCGGGCGGCGGGGGGCCGGTCGGGGGGCGGCCCGCGCCGCGGCCGAGCGGGCGGGGTTCAGCTCCGCCTTCACCTCGATCCCGGATCCGCTGCGGACGGCGCCCGACGCGCTGCGGCTGCCGCGCCTGGGGGTCTACGCCGGGGACCAGGAGCGGCTGCTGTTCGACCTGCTGGGGGCGGCGCGGTGACGCCGCGCGTCGCCATCGTCGTCTCACAGTTGGGCTTCGGCGGGGCGGAGCGGCAGACCGCGGCGCTGCTGGCGGCGCTCAAGGGACGGCCCGAGGAGCCGCGGCTGGTCGTCGTGTCTCTCGCGCGACCTCGAGCCCTACGGCCCGCCGCTGGTCGAGCAGGGCTACCGCCTCGAGGTCCTGCCGCGCGGCAGCAGCTTCGACCTGGTGCGCCTCGCCCGCCTGCGGCGCCTTTTCCGCGAGGAGCGGATCGAGCTGGTCCACGCCGTTCACCTGCTGGCGTCCGGCTACGCCTGGCTGGCCGCCTGGCCCGGCCGCCGCCCGGTCGTGCTGCCGACCGTCCGCGGCGCCGAGGCCGGCCCGGGCGCGCTGCGGCGGCTGGTCTACCGCCGGATGCTGCGCTCCTGCCCGCGCGCGCTGGTCAACTCCAGCCGCGGCGCGCGCTTCATGCAGGAGGTCCTCGGCGCGCCCGCCGGACGGATCGCCGTCGTCCCCAACGGGGTCGACTTCGCCGCGCTCGCGGCCTCGGCGCAGCCGGCCGCGCTGCGGCGGGAGCTGGGGATCCCGCCCGAAGCCCCGCTGGTCGCCTACGTCGGCAAGGACTCGCGCGTGAAGAACGTCCCGCGCGCGGTCGAGGTCGTGCGGCGGGCGCTGGGGGCCCGGCCCGAGCTCTCGGCGGTCTTCGCCGGCGGGGGGCTGGACGAGGAGGCGCGCGGCCGGCTGGCGCCCGACCTGCCGCCGGACCGGCTCCGCCTGCTGGGCCCGCGCCGGGACGTCCCCTCGATCCTGGCGGCCGCCGACGCGCTGCTCCTGACCTCGGACTCGGAGGGGTGCCCCAACGTCGTGATCGAGGCGCTCGGGCTGGGGACCCCGGTCGTTTCGGCCGACGTCGGAGACGTGGCCGCGATCGTCGGGACGGCGGGGGCCGGTGCCGTCGTCCCGCGCGGCGAGATCGACGCCTACGCGGCGGCGCTGGGGCGGCTGCTCGCCGACCGGGCCGCGGCCCGCGAGGCGGTCCGGCGGGAGCTCCCGCGGCTCGAGGCCGGCTACGGCCTGGCGGCGATGGTCGAGGGGACGCTATCGATCTGGCGGGAGCTGCTGGCCCGGGGCCCCGCCCGGACGCCATGATGAACCGTGGCGGCCCGAGTGCGGCCGCCGCGAACGGACCAGCGCCCGGCGCTCCGGGCCCCTTCGAACGGACGGGACCATGTGCGGCATTGCCGGCTTCGCCGGGTTCGACGACCCCGCCCTCCTGAGGCGGATGACCGGGCTGATCTCCTACCGCGGCCCGGACGACGACGGCTTCTTCGAGGCCCCGGGGGTCGCGCTCGGCCACCGCCGGCTCTCGATCATCGACCTCTCGACCGGCCACCAGCCGATCGCCAGCCACGACGACCGGCTGGTCATCGTCTACAACGGCGAGATCTACAACTACCGCGAGCTGCGCGCCGGCCTCGAGAAGAAGGGGATCCGGTTCCGCACGCACACCGACACCGAGGTGATCGTCAACCTCGTCCGCGAGGAAGGGCCCGACGCGGTCGCGAAGCTGAACGGGATCTTCGCCTTCGCGATCTGGGACGTCGTGGACAAGCGCCTGTTCCTCGCGCGCGACCACCTCGGGGTGAAGCCGCTGGTCTACCACCGGCGCGACGGCGCGCTGCTGTTCGCGAGCGAGGCCAAGGCGCTCCTGGAGTGGCCGGAGTACCGCGCGGCGGTGGCGCCGGCGGCGCTGCGCCAGAACCTGGTCTACAGCTTCATCCCCGGCGACGAGACGCTGTTCGCCGGGATCTTCAAGCTGCCCGCGGCGCACACCCTGACCTGGCAGGACGGGAAGACGGAGATCCGGCGCTACTGGTCGCTGGACGCCGGCGAGGAGCCGGACCGCGGCGAGGAGCACTACCGCGGCGAGCTGCTCGAGATCCTGCAGGACTCCGTCCGCGGCCAGCTCGTCAGCGACGTTCCGCTCGGCGCGACCCTGTCGGGCGGGCTCGACTCCTCGGCCATCGTCGCGCTGATGAGCCGCGTCGCCGACCGCGCGGTCAAGACCTTCTCGATCGGCTTCGGCGGCGCGAAGGACGAACTGAAGTACGCGCGGATCGTGGCCGACAAGTTCAAGACCGACCACACCGAGTTCATCGTCGATCCCTCGCGCTTCACCGAGATGCTGCCGCGGATCCTCTGGCACCTCGAGGAGCCGGTCCTGTCCTCGATCCTGCCGACCTGGTACCTGGGCGAGGCCGCGCGGAAGATCGTCACGGTGATCCTGATCGGCGAGGGGGCGGACGAGGTGTTCGCCGGCTACCGGCGCTTCTGGCCGGTGGCCGAGAAGTACCGCCGGCTGACGCCGGCGGCGCTGAAGCGCTGGTTCTACTTCTGGCACTTTTCTTCGCTGGGCGGCCCGGGGAACGAGGCGATCTTCGCCGACGGCTTCCGGCGGCAGTTCTCCGCCGCCGCGAACCCCCTGGCCCCGTACCTGGCCGCGGCCTCGGCGGGCGGCGACGCGCTCAACGCGCTGCTGCGCTACGAGCAGACCTACGAGCTGCCCGACTTCCAGCTGCTGCGGATCGACCGGCTGACGATGGCCCACTCGGTCGAGGCCCGCGTCCCCTACCTGGACCCGCGCCTGGTCCACTTCGCCAACCGGATGCCGGGCCGCTACAAGCTGCACGGCAACAACGAGAAGTACATCCTGCGCCGCGCGATGCAGGGGATCCTGCCGGACGAGATCCTCGGGCGCCGCAAGCAGGGGCTGGGGACGCCGCTCATCCCCTGGTTCAAGGGCGGGATGTTCGACGTCGCGCGCGACCTGCTGTCGCCGGCCAACCTGCGGGCGCGCGGCTACTTCGAGCCGGCCGCGGTGGAGCGGCTGTTCGGCACCGCGCGCAACCACACGCTGCACCGCGAGGACCTGGGCAAGCTGTTCAAGCTGGTGATGTTCGAGCTGTGGTGCCGCGTCTTCCTCGACCGCCCCGGCGGCGCCTGGCGCGAGCTCGCGTGGCTGCCGGCCCGGGCCACGGCGTGAGCGACGCCGGCCCCGGGGGCGCGCCGATGCGGATCGCGTTCCTCTCCAATTCCAACAGCCTGCACCTGAAGGAGTGGGCCGAGTACTTCGCCGGGCCGCTGGGTCACCGGGTGACGGTCTTCTCGATCCCCGCCCCGGCCGAGCCGTACCGGAACGGGGTCGAGGTCGTCCACCTGGGGAACCGCTTCACCGGGAACAAGCTGGCGTGGCTGGCGCTCCTGCCCCGGCTGCGCCGCGAGCTGGCGGCCCGCCGGCCGGACCTCTTCGTCGGCTACCGGGTCGTCAGCTACGGCTTTCTGGCGGCGCTGGCCCGGTACCGCCCGCTGGTCCTGGCGGCGCAGGGGGGCGACATGGTCTGGCCGCCGGACGACCGGCTGGGGCTGTTCTGCGTGCGCACCGCCTGCCGCCGCGGCGACCTGTTCAACGCCTGGTCGGCCAACATCCGCGACGAGATGATCCGCCACGGGGCCGACCCGGCGAAGATCATGGTCTGCTCGCGCGGGATCGAGCTGTCGCTGTTCCCGCGCCCGCCCGCCAAGCCGTCCGGGCCGCCGGTGATCGCGATGACCCGCTCGCTGCTGCCGAGCTACAACACGATCCAGTTCGTCGAGGCGATGGCGGTGGTGGCGAAGGCGCGGCCCGACGCGGTCGCCGAGATCGCCGGCGACGGCCCGGAGCGGCCGCGGCTCGAGGCCCGGGCCCGGGAGCTGGGGCTGCTCGGCTCGTCGGTCCGCTTCGTCGGGCGGCTGTCGCGCGAGGCGATCGTCGCGCTGGTCGGCCGGGCGCGGATCTACTGCTCGACGACGATCACCGACGGGCTGCCGCTCTCGCACTTCGAGGCGATGGCCGCCGGGTGCTTTCCCGTCGTGACCGACATCGGCGCCAACCGGGTCTGGTTCCGCAACGGGGAGAACGCGCTGCTGGCTCCAGTCGGCGACCCCGCGGCGCTGGGGGCGGCCCTGCTGCGCGCGCTGTCGGACGAGGCGCTGGTCGCCCCGGCCGTGGCGGCGAACCGTGCGCTGATCGAGCGCGAATTCGACCGCGCGGCGAACATGCGGCGGATCGAGGCGGCCTGGCGCGAGCTGGCGTGGTCTTCCGCCCGCGGGTCGGGCAGGTTTGTGAAACCGTGAGATGCGACACCCCCTTCATCTCGCCGGCCTTGAAAACGCAGGCCGCCGCGATGAGAATGAAACCATGGTGGATTCTCGCGCAGCGCAGAGGCTCGAGGTCACGCGCCCTCTCCCGCAGCCGAACTTGCTCCTGATTGTGCGCGCTCACAGCGTTTCCGCCGTTGGTGCGGGCCAGTGAAGGACTCAAAACCTGGGACGATGGAGCCGCAGGATGGCGGTCCGTCCCGCCGTGACTCCAAGCACCTCGTCGCCGCGAGCGCGATCGTGGCGGCGACGACGTTGGCGGCAAAAGCAACTGGCTTGCTGCGCGAGGCCGCCTCGGCTGCCGCCTTCGGCGCGAACCGTGCCATGGATGCGTTTGTCGTCGCTAAGAGTATTCCCGACATGGTCTCGACGTGGATCGAGATGCCCGTGCGCTCGGCCTTCGTGCCGCTCTTCACCCGTGCCCTCGAACACGACGGCGAGGAGCAGGCGTGGCGGGTGGCGAGCAACGTGCTGAATTGCGTGTTCTGCCTGGTGGCGCTGCTCTCGCTGCTGCTGCTGTTAACCTCGAACTGGCTGGTTCGAGCGCTCTCCACGGGCTTCGACAGCGAGACGACTTGGGCCGAAGGGACTCGGCTGGCGCAGGTCATGGTGCTTTCTATCGCGTTCTCCGTGGCGGCGTTCCTGCTTGGCAGCATCTCCAACGTCTATCGTCGCCAGGTCGTTCCAGGCCTCGCGCGGCTCGCTGGTGGTCTAGTCGTCCTGGCGGCCGTGGTTGCGGCCGGACCCCGCTTCGGCCTCTCAGGATATGCGTGGGGTATCCTGGCCAGCGCCATCGTCGCCTTCTTGGTTCAAACCGACATTCTCTGGCGTCATCGGAGGCTTTATCGCCCGATCCTCCGGCCCCGGGCTCCGGAGGTCAGGGAGATGGTGTCGCTGGCCTTGCCTCTCTTCATCGGACTGACGGGAACCCGCATCGATGTGGTGATCGACCGAAATTTTGCCTCACATCTGCCGCCGGGGAATCTCTCACTCCTGCTCTACGCGACGTTTCTCGCTGCAACCCTCACCGAGCTAATGATGAACATCTCCCAGTCGGTGCTGCTACCGCACTTCTCGCGGCTGGCGGCCAACGACCAGCATTCCGAGTTGAAGCTCCGCGCTATGCAGGCGGTCGCAAGTTACCTGTTCTTCATGGCCCCGCTCACCGCATTCGCCTGTGGCGCCGCCTATCCGCTCGTCCGGCTGGTTTTTGGACGCGGGCGTTTCACGGCAGAAGACATCGCGCGACTGCGCTGCTCGTGCCGATCCTTGCGATCGCCGACCCAGCGTTCGGTGTCGGACAGGTATTCGCGCAGGCCCACATCAGCTTCGGAGACACCCGCACACCTATGAATGCTGGCTTTCTGAGGATCGGATTCAAGACGGCGATGTCCTTGCTGCTCGTACCGCTGGTCGGCATCTTCGGCCTTGCGGGTTCATCCGCACTCTCCGCGCTGTTGCGCTGCTGGATCCTCTGGCGAAAACTGCCTCCGTCGGTCCGCCCGAAAGCGGAGCGATGTTCGGAGCACTTGGGTGGTTCGTGCTGTCGGCTACGATAGGCGGTCTCGGTGTGTGGGGCCTCCTCACGGTCCTTCCTGGGTCCGATGCAGGCCCGCTCGTGCAAGCAGGGCGGCTCGCATGTGCCGGCTGCCTCGCACTCGCATCGCACCTGGCGTTGGCCTGGATAGCGGGAAACCCGCTCCTTCGGACGATCCTTGCCTCACTGCGCTCGGCGCTCGTATCGCGCTGAGTGGGCGTGAAGTACTCCAGTCTCAGCGAGAGGACGAGTGGATCTCGGAGCGGCAATCGAAGGACGTGCCGCGCCCAGACAGCCTGCACCGACTTCGCCGCCCCGGAAAGGAGTCGGATGTGCCACGAGTCGACTGCGCGGCGCCACACCTCGGCCACGCGGATAAAGACCGGCCGCTCGGTGCGCAGCGCCAGCACCTGGACGCGTGCTAGGAAGCCGACGTGATAGTGGGCACTCGAGAGCAGCCGATGACCTTGGAGATCAAGCACGTACCAAGACCAGCCCCACGGCGTCACATAGCGCTCGATGTTGCACGCGATGGCCTCCTCGATTCGCTGCGCGAAGCGGGCAGCATCCTCATGGCCCACACCGTCAGCGAGATCGTACAGTGCGAAGAGCCCGTCGATGCACGCCCCCAGGTTGTGCGAAACGCGACCCATTTCCTGGATGAACGGTTGCCCGTTCAGCGTCCCGAGCGCACCTCCGCTCTCCAGCGAGGTCATCAGCGGCGCGGCGGCACGATCCAACACCTGCCTGACCTCCGCGCCCATCCGCGTGTCGAGCCCGCGCAGAATCGCTGAAATGCCCGCCGCCTGGCGCAATCCGAAGGGCTTGGTCCCGACCATCCTCTCCGCCTGGGTGCCGTGACCCCAGACCCCCGGTCGGAACCGCCGAAGCGAGGAGCGCTTGTGCGCATGCACGGGCTCGCGCCCGCGCCGAGAGGTCGCCGGTCGCCTCGGCTATCGCATGCATCCTGAGCGCGAAACGCGCAACTGTCAGCGGATCGTAGCGAACACCTTCCGACGTCGTCTGGAAGGGAATCCCATGCCCATCCATCTCGCACCATTGCTCGTAGCTGATCTCCCGCGTGCGCAGCTCCAAGGGGTTGACGAGATAGAGACGGGTGGCTTGGCATTCTCCACGGCCATGGATGGAGGGCCGCTCGTTCAATCTCGAACGGCCGCGCAAACTCGAGAACTTTGCGGAAGGCAGAGGAAGGCACGCGCGCTCCAGGAAGTCCAATGACCTGCTTACTAGATGCACGACGTCGCTAAGTCACCATCCCGGAAGGAGGTCGTACAGGTATAATACAGAAGGCCTTTCGGGGCGGTGGAATTGTTGTGTGGCCCTCGTGTCGTCCGCGGGGGTGGGGGTAGTTATGTCGATCCTCGGCGTGATGAGGACCATCCGAAAGCTCGCGCGTCTCAGCAACAAGCAGTTCCTGGTACCGTACTACTGGATTCCGTATCAGCTCTCCCCAACGGGCCGTGCCTGGCCTCCGCTTGCCGTGAGCCTTGAGCTTACATATCTCTGCAACCTCCGCTGTAGGATGTGTTCACTCGTTCGGGGCAACGTCGTGACGCGGCGGGGTCAGCGGGGCCTTCCGGAACTCCGAGAAGCGAACGGGATCCTCCGCCCCGAGCTATCGACATCGGAATGCCTCGGCCTGATTCGGCAGATGCGTGCCCTCGGGGTTCGGTCGGTCACCCTTACTGGTGGAAAGCCGCTCCTACGTCCCGACATCCTGCAACTCTCGGCCGCGATCAAGCGGGCTGGTTTGGGGCTTTCGATCATCTCCAACGGGACGGTGTTGCGCCCCGGTGTCATCAGCTCTCTCGTGGAACTGGGCGTCGACTCGGTAAGCGTGTCCATCGACGGCACGCGTGCTGTCCATGACCGCATTCGCGGCGTCCCCGGCAGCTTCAATCGGGCGATGAGCGCCGTGGCTGAGCTACTCGCCGAGCGAAAGCGGCGGCAACGGCGGCATCCTGTTCTCGCTGTCACCTGCACCATCTCTGCCATGAATCAGGACGATCTCGTCAATCTCCTTGATCTGTTGCAGGGACTCGACATTGACTTGCTGAGCTTTGGATACGTCCACTTCTCAAGCGAGCAGCTCCAGCGCGGCACCGACGAAGTCCTCGGAGACAGCGGTCGGCACCTGAAGCTGGCCCTGCTCGATCCTGAGGTGCTTGCTGTCGACACCGTAGCCCTGGCTCCTCGAAGTCCGCCTGATACGCGAGCGCGCCTCGCAGAATCGCCAGCGCGTGCGCTTTGTACCGGATCTGAGCGCCGACGAAATGAGTTCCTACTTCTCGGGCCATCCCTACACCTACGCAAAGCGGTGCTTTTTCCCGTGGTTCTCGATGCGAGTCGACCCGTGGGGCGATGTGTACCCATGCTGGCTCGACGTGCGCATGGGCAATGTCCGCGAAGCCCCCCTCAGAGAGATCTGGAACGGTGCCGCCTATCGCCAGTTCCGCATCGAGGTCCGGCGTCGGGGCCTCCTGCCCAAGTGCTCGACCTGTTGCGTCTTGAACGAGAAGCTTTGGTCACGACTTCCCGGCCCCCTGCTGATGCGTGGGCGACTCGCCCATCGAGAAGCCCAACCGGGCTCCCCCGTCGCTTGAGCGTCGTGAGTATCCGCTAGCGTCCTGAGTGCGAGGTTTGCGGCGCCGGTCGGCGAGTTTTCCGGTAGTGACCGACATCGGCGCCAACCGGGTCTGGTTCAGGGACCGCGAGAACGCGCTGCTGGCGCCGGTCGGCGACCCGGCTGCGCTCGGAGCCGCGCTGTTGCACGCATTGTCCGACGGCCCCCTGCTCCGCCGGGCGGTCGCTGCGAACCGTGCGCTGATCGAGCGCGAATTCGACCGCGCGGCGAACATGCGGCGGATCGAGGCGGCCTGGCGCGAGCTGGCTAGCGCGTATCCGTCCGGCGCAGGTTCTCGACGTCCTGCGGCGCGACGTTGACCGGGGCCGAGGGGTGGCCTGGGACTGCGCGGCCGCCGCGTAGTTGGGGATCGCGTCGTAGGCGAAGGCCGCGTAGTAGTAGGTCGTGCCGTTGGCCAGCCCGGAGTGGACGCAGGAGTCGAACGCGCCCGGCGCTCCCTGCTTGTCGCAGGCCACCGAGCCGTCGGCCGGCCCCGTCGGGTAGCTACCGGTCTTGAAGCGGATCAGCGCGCCCCGGCTGTCCGCGCTCGTCGAGTGGGTCCACGACAGCGTGACCTGGGCGTTGCCCGGCGTGGCCACGAAGTTCGTCACCGGCGAGGGCGGGGTCGTGTCCGGCGGCCCGCCCTGCAGCTCGACCGCGCCGATGTCGCAGGTCCCGTCGTTGCGCGGGTTGCCGTAGAAGTCGTCGGCCGGGCACTCGCTGTTGAGCCCGGCGTTGACGCCCCGGTTCTTCGAGGTCGGGGTGTAGTTGCTGATCGTGCCGTCCGAGACGCTGGGCTTGACGAAGTAGTTGCGCGAGTCGGCGCCGTCGTTGAACTCCAGGGTCGAGGCCCCGGAGTTGCACGACGAGTAGCAGACGAAGATCCCGTGCTTTTCCTGGCCGAGGCTCGTGTTGATCGAATCGAAGGAGTAGTCCGGCCCCGAGCCCGAGCCCTTGAAGGTCTGGTCCGAGGTGGCCATGTTGACGCTGCCGTTGTAGGGGTGCAGGAACAGGTTGTAGTCGGTCGTCACGTTGGCCCAGGAACTGCCGTAGGTGATCAGCGAACCGTTGAAGTTGGTCCCGGTGTCGGCGTCGATGAAGTAGGCGTTGTTGTAGTGCTTCAGCCCGGCCGCCGAGCCGCCGACCCCGAACGCCATGACCTCCTGCCGCCAGTTGGCGTTGACGGAGTGCGAGACGCCGAAGGTGTTGTTGCGGATCACGATGTCCCCGCCCGCGCCATTGAAGAAGGCCCAGCCGTCGCCCGTGACCTCGATCACCGAGTTCTGGAGCAGCAGGTAGTTGAGCCCATTGTCCTGGGCGCTGGTCCCGATGTAGGCGCCGTGGGCCCCGGTCTGCGGCTCGGAGAACGATTCGGACGAGCAGCTGTAGACCGGGTCGCTCGCGCACTCGCTGGTACGGTACCAGGTGAAGACGCGGTGCAGGTAGATCCGGTCGAAGATCACCCGGTCGGTGGCGCTGGTCCCCTTGATGCTGTCCATCGAGAAGCCGTTGGAATAGCCGCCGCGCATCTCGACGTCGTAGAAGCGCAGCCCCGACTGCGAGATCCCGCCGGCCGGGATGGCCGTCGTCTTCTCGAGGCAGTCGACGTGCTCGATCTGCATCATCGTCCGCGACTTGGAGAAGTCGAAGCGGCAGGCGGCCCCGGCCGCGGTCACGCGGCTCAGCAGGTGGTTCGATCCGCCGCTCAGGAAGGCGAAGGTCGAGTCGGTGTTGTAGCCGTTCGATTCGCCGGCCACATCGAGATAGACGTTGCGGAATGCGAAGTAGTCCCGGTCGTTCATCGTCCAGGCGACGGAGAAGAAGCCGGCGTTGCTGGCGACGACCCCCAGCGCCTCGGGTGAGCTGCCGTCGAAGGTCTGGACCCAGACCCGCGTGCCGTCGTCGCAGAACGAGCCCGCGACCTTCGAGGCGTGGGCCTCGCAGCTCGGCTCGGACGAGCAGGGGCAGGACCCGACCGTGAGCTTGATGAAGGCGTCCTTTCCCGAGCGGTTGGCGTACCACTTGTCCCAGTAGCCGCCCGTCTGGCGCATCCCCTTCGGAGCGCTCCAGACGCCGTCGCCGCCGGCCTGCGACTTGGCGTAGGACCAGACTTCGGGCCGGGAGCTGCTCTGCGTCCAGGTCACGCCGGCCGGCTTGGCCTTGGTGCGCGTGACGGTCACCGAGCCCTCCGGGCCGTCCCCCTTGACCTCGACGAACTGCGCCACGTCGAGCGTCGTCGCGCCGCCGCTGCTCTTGCCGCGGTAGCCCTCCTCCAGCGTGATCGCCGTCCCGCTGACCGAGGCCACGCGCGTCCAGTTGAAGGTCGGGCCGGTCCCGTCGCAGCGAACCCAGTCGCCCGCGGCGACGCCGGTCACCGCCGTGCCGCAGCTGATCGTCGTCGACTTCGCGGTGCAGGTGCACGACGACATGGCGTTGTCGGTCTTCAGCGCGCCGCCGTTGGCCTGCGTCACCCCGCTGGCAGAGGCTGTAGGTGCCGGGCTGGATCAGGCAGCGATCGCCCGCCCGGACCGTGGCGCTGGCGCACTTGGCGGGCGAGGCCCAGGCCTGGGCCGCGCTGTTGCCGGTCCCGGCGTTGGAATCGCTGCCGTCGGTGCGCACGTAGTAGTCGGTCGCCAGCGCGGGGCTGGCGACGAGCAGACTGATGAGCCAGAGGCCTCGCATGTCGGGCTTGTCCTCTCCCTCGTCCAGGGCCGGGCACCACCGTGCCGCCGCGGCGTGCCGGCACGGTACACCGCCGCCGGACGCACGGGCACGGGCTCCCGCCATGAAAGCGGTGAGAAGCGAGCATCGTGCCACTGGGCCGTGGCGACCGCCACCGGCTAACTTGCTGAAGAATGGAGAGATCGGTTCCGCCCGCAGGTCCGGCTCCATTACAATACTGGTATGGGCCTACCGGATTGTTCACGGGCGGTTCGACCCGCTCGCGGCCCCGCTTCCGGCCCTGCCTTCCGCCTCGCGCGCCGGCCGCGTTCGGCATAATCCGATCCTGAGGAGCCGATGTCGTTCTCGCTGCTGATCAAGCTCGCCATCGCCGCCGCGAGTCTTCCCGCCCTGTGGCTGCTGGTGCCGCGCGATCCCGCGGCGCCGCCAGCCCCCTGGCGGCGCCCCGCCACGCTCGCGATCCTGCTCGGCGTGCGTCTCGCGGCGGCCGGCGTGTGGGCCTTCTTTCCCGCGCTCGTCGGCTCGCCCGATCTTGCGCTCTACTACGTGCCGCAGGGTCGGAAGCTCCTGGACGGACTCGTTCCCGGGGTCGGCTTCGAGTCGAGCTACTCCCCGCTCTTCACGCTGCTCACCGCGGGCGCTTTGGCAGTGCTCGACCGGCCGGTCTCGGTCTTCCTGCTGATCGTCGCGTTCGAGCTGGCGGGGTTGTGGTGCCTGGGCCGGATGTTGCGAGAAGACGACACCGCCCCGGGGCTTCGTGACGCGGCCCTCGCGGCCTACGCGGTCCACCCGCTCGCGCTCTGGTACAGCGGCGTCACCGCGTACCAGAGCACGATGATCATGGCTTTCTTCGCCGCCGCGCTGGCCGTCTTCGCGCGACCGTGGGCGAGCGCCGCGCTGGTCGCCTTGGCGCTCCCCTTCACCAAGCTGCTCGCGGTCCTGGCCTGGCCCGCCCCCGCGCTGCGGCGGCGCGGCACGCTGGCGGCGCTGGGCTGCTTCGCGGCGGCGCTGGCGCTGACCGCCGGGCTGGCCGCGTCCGGGATGGACCCGCGCGCGGCGCTCGAGCGCGAGTCGCTCGACACCTCCAACGGCAACCTGTGGTTCCTGCTCGGGTCGCTGATCGGTCACCCGCTCAACCGACCCCCGCTGGCCTGGCTGGCGCCGGCTGGGTTCGTGGTGGCCGTGGGGGCCGCCCTGGCCGCCGCCGCCTGGCGCCGCGGCACGCTGCTGCCAGTGGAGAGCGCCGGCGACGCGGCAGCGGTCTTTTCGCTGGTCGGCTGCCTGTTCATGGCGCTCTCGAAGAAGTCGCTGCCGATGTACTTCACGATGTTCCTGGCCGTGCTGATCGTGGTCGTGGTCCAGGGGGCACGCGTGCGGGCCGACCTGCTGCGGCTCGCCCTGCTGGGCTGCTCCTCGCTCGTCACGCCCCAGCTCTGGCACGGCAAGCTGGGCCAGCCCGACTGGCTGCCGGCCGGGCAGGCGCTCGCGGAGGGGAACGCGTGGGGGCTCCTGGTGCTCGCGCTCGACGTGGTGACGCTGGGGCTGACGCTCTACTTCGCCCGGCTCTGCTGGCTCCGGCTGGCGCGCGGCGGCCCCGTCCCGGTCGCTGCGGCTACTTCCTGACCGCGTAAACCTGGTACCGGAACTTCCCCGCCGCGGTCCGCTCGATCTTCTCGACCCAGCGGAAATCGATCCGCATCGCCGGCCCGAAGTAGTCGACGAGCCGTCCCCGGATCGTCACCTCGGCCTCCGGCACCGGCCCGGCCTCGGCCACCAGGTTGATCGTCAGGTGGTCGGGCTCGTCCTGCACGAGCTGGGACTCCAGCACCCCGTCGATCTTCTTGAGCACGATGTCGAGCCGGCCCAGCGCGCGGCCATCGGGGGTGTAGAGGATGTCGTCGATCCGGCCGACGATCGTCTCGATCGCGTCGGTCTGCCAGCCGCAGGGACACTCGGTCCGCCGCTCCGGCAGCACGATCGAATCGCCCAGCCGGTAGCGCACCAGCACCTGGGCCCGGTTGACGAAGCCTGTCCCCACCGCGTCGCCGGGCCGGCCGACGACCGGCGTCGTGCCGTCCAGCGCCTCGACGTGGCCGAACTCGTGGCTGACGTGGTAGGTCCCGTGCGGGCACTGCCCGATCCAGAAGACGACCTCCGCCGCGCCGTACTGGTCGGCCGCCTTGCAGCCAAAGGCCTGCTCGATCGTCCGGCGCTGGTCGGCGTAGAGCGTCTCGGCGCAGGTGATGACCGCCTTGGGACGGATTCGCGACTCGCCGCGCCGCAGCGCGTGGGCCGCAACCAGGAACACGCCCGAGGGATAGGCGTTGATCTCCTCGGGCCGGATCTCCGCGATTTGCGCGACGTAGGCGTCGAGCGTCGCCTCGGAGATGTGGAAGTTCGAGAAGTGCCAGTTGTTCTCGGAGCGGTCGTGGCGCCAGAAGGGGGGCGCCGTCTGCCCCAGCGGCACTACCGGCCGCACGCCGATCGAGACCCGCGCCCCCTTCCCCTCGATCCCCCACTGCCGGCGCTGGCGCTCCTGGTAGGCCCAGACGCGCTGGTAGCAGCCCTTGTCCTTGTAGGTCGTCAGCGGCTTGCCGGTCGTGCCCGAGGTGTTCCCCTTGTAGAGCGTGCCGTACTTCCCGGCCTTGTACTCGTCCGCAACGAAGCGCTCGGGCGCGGCCTTGACCTCGGCCTTCTCGGTCACCGGGAGCGCGCGGATGTCCTCGAAGCGCCGGACGTCGCGCGGGTCGAAGCCGATCGACTTCCACAGCTCGCGGTAGTGCGGGACCTGCACCGCGGCGTAGGCCAGCATCTCCTGCAGGCGGGCCAGTTCCAGCCCGCGGATCCGCTCGTAGGGGTAGTGCCGCGACTCCATCAGCGCGGCCAGGGTCTGGTCGTGCTCGGCGCCGTAGCGCCGGCGCTTGAGGATCCAGCCGTAGCCGCTGACCATCAGGTCCTGCAGCGGGACCGGAACGTGCTGGTACAGGCCGTAGAACCGGTCGATCGCGCTCATTCCGCCGCTCCCGTCACCAGCCGTCCCGCGCGCTCGGTGGCCGAGCGCAGCTCGTCGAAGGCGTCGCGGCCGATCAGCGAGCGCAGCACCAGCGGCGGACTCTGGGACACCACCGCCCCGAAGTGCAGCCAGCGCGAGCGCAGGCCGGGCCGGATCATCGTGATCGCCTCGGTGTACCGGACCGAGTCGGTCCAGCGGAACTTCCAGGGGTCGCGCCCGCGCAGGAGGCTCATCTCGCGGGCCCGCTCCTCCTCGATCAGTTTCTCGACCACGACGCCGGTCATGTAGTGCCCCAGCGACCAGCGCTCGTACTGCGGCGTGAAGCCCATCTGGTAGCCGTAGTAGACGCCGTCGTGCAGGAAGCCGTAGTGCGAAGCGCCGGGCAGCCCCTCGATCGTCAGGATCCAGAAGTAGAGCTCGCCGCTCTCCGCGAGCCGCGCCGCCAGCGCGCGGTGGAAGCGCTGGTAGTCGTCCTTCTTGAAGTTCCCGCCGCGGCCGGTCGCCTCCATCCGCGCCTGGTGCAGCCGGGCCAGGAGGTCCATTCCGGCGTCGACGTCGAGGTCGCGCCCGACCCGCTTCCACTCCACCCCCAGCTCGCGCTCGATCTTGCGCCGGTAGCGCCGGAGCTGCTGGCGGAAGTGCGGGTTCCGCGCGGCCATGAACTCGTCGAAGCTGCCGGGCAGCTCGAGGTAGGGGCAGGGCGAGCGGGTCTCGCGCCGCACCAGCGCCAGCCGCGCCTCGCTCCAGACCTCGGCCATCCGCGAGAGCGAGCCCCCCTCCGCCAGCTCGGAGAGCTGCGCGAAGTCCCAGCCCGGGTCGCCGAACAGGTGCGGGGCCAGCGCCGCCGCGACCGGCTCCTCGAGCCCGGGGATGCAGAGCGCGTCGAGGAAATCGGGGTTGACGACGTCGCCGTAGCCGACGTTGCGCAGCACGCGCGCGCGGCCGACGCGCGTCGGGCGCGGGTCGACGTAGAGCGGCACGATCGCGACCGGCTGGCCGGCGCCGTTGCGGACGACGAAGACGCGCCCCTCGCGCGGCGTCGTGCCGTCGGCCGCCTCGCGGAAGTGCTCCCACCAGGCCTCGGCGAAGGTCCAGCCGGTGAAGACGTTGCGGGTCCGCGAGCGCGGCTCGAGCCAGTTCCAGTCGGCGCGCAGCGCCGGCAGCGGCGCGAGCTGGACCGAGAGGCCGGTCGGCCCCGGCGTCGCCGGGGGGGCGGCAAGGGACGGGCCGGCGCTCATCTCAGCGCGGTCCCCGGCCCGCCGCCGCCGGGCGGGCGCCGGTCGACGCGTTCGGGCGCCGGATCAGGGACGCCCAGTCGCGCCCCAGCAGCTCGGCGTAGAGGGTTTCGGTCCGGTCCAGCATCTTCCCCAGGGAATATTCGTCCTGGACCCGCCCCTGGGCACGCCGCCCCAGCTCCCGCCGCCGGTCCGGGGCCTCGAGCAGCTTCTCCAGCGCGCGGCCCAGGGCCTCGGCGTCCCCGGGCGGGACCAGCAGGCCGGCGTTCCCGCCGTCGAGGCACTCGCCGTTCCCGCCGGCCTCGGTCGCGACGATCGGCCGGCCGGCCGCCATCGCTTCCAGCAGGGCGTTGCTCATCCCCTCCGAGAGCGACGGGAGCACGAACAGGTCGAGCGCGGCGAGCAGGTCCGGCACCTCCTCGATCACGCCGGGGAACAGGACCCGATCCTCCAGCCCGGCCGCGGCGGCCTGCCGCCGCAGCTCCTCGCCGTAGCCGCGCGTCACCTCGCCGGCCAGCACCAGCCGCAGCGCGGCGTGGCGCTCGAACAGCGGCCGCATCGCCTCGAGCAGCACCGCCTGCCCCTTGACCTTCTTGATCGTTCCGACCGCGCCGACCACCAGGTCCTCGGCGCGCAGGCCGAGCCGGCGCCGCAGCGTGGCCCCGTCCCCGCGCTCGAAGCGCGCCGAGTCGACGCCGTTGGGGATCACCACGACCTTCCGGCGGCTCGCCCCCTCGGCGTGCAGCGTGAAACGCGAGACGGCCTCGGAGTTGCAGACGATCCGGTCGACCAGCGGATTGGTCAGGCGGTAGCCGAGCAGGTGCAGCAGCCGGCCGCGCTTGATCGCGCGCCGCGTCGTGACGATCGCCCACGGCGCGCCGCGCCGCGCCGCCAGCATCCCGTAGAAGTCGGCGTCGAACAGGAAGGTGTGGACGATCCGGATCCGCTCGTGGCGGACCATCTGCGGGATCAGCCGCAGCCGGCTCAATCCGCCCAGCGAACGGGCCCCGCCCGAAATCCCCAGCTCCTCGACCGGCACGCCGGCGGCGCGCAGCCGTTCGGCGTGCTCGCCGCCGTGGCCCAGCGTCACGATCCGCGGCGCGACGCGCCCGCGCGCGGCCAGCTCCTGCGCCAGCGTCGCCACGGCCAGCTCGGTGCCGCCCGGCCCGAGGCTGCCGGTGATCAGGAGAACCCGAACCGTCATCGCCTGCCGTCCCGTCCCGTTTCGCGCACCACGAAGCGCCGCTTGCCCGAGGCCAGCGGCGCGATCTCGTCCACCTCGGCCAGCTCGACTGCAAGCGCCGGCCCGAACCGCTCGGCCAGCACCGCCCGCACCCGCTCCCGCGCGGCGTCATCGTAACCCGGCCCGGGAACGAGCCGGACGACGAGGTGATCGGGCCGGTCCTGGACGACCTGGAACTGGAGGATCGAGCGGTCGAAGGGGCGCAGCACCAGCGTGAAGAAAGTCCCGCCGAAGGCGCGGCCGTCGGGGGTGGTGACGACGTCGAGCACCCGTCCCTCGACCGCCTCGACGCGGGCGAAGGGGCGGCCGCACCGGCAGGGGCCGGCGGCCGGCCGGGCCAGGTCGTCGATCCGGTAGCGGATCAGCGGCATCACGCGGTTGTCGAGGTCGGTGATCACCAGCTCGCGCAGCGCGGGGTCCTCGGCCGTCGGCAGCAGCTCGACGAACAGCCGCATGTCCATCAGGTGCAGCCCGCCCCCCAGCGGGCAGTCCGCGGCGACCATGCCGTACTCGCGGCAGGCGTAGCGGTTGCGCACCACCGCACCGAACAGCTCCTCCAGCTCGGCCCGCACCGGCTCGAACAGCGCCTCGGCGGAACAGTAGATGATCCGGACGCCGAGCCGCCGGCAGCGCTCGCGCCCCCAGCGCCGCGCCAGGTCGAGCAGGATCGAGGGGTACGACGAGATCACCTCGGGGCGCAGCCGCGCCAGCCGCTCGCCGTACGCTTCCAGCTCGGCCGGGCCGACGCCGTAGGCCGAGAGGAACACGCGGTTGGTCAGCCGGTCGTAGAGCGCGGCGCCGCGCGATGCGGTCTGCTCGAGTGCCGCGCCCCAGATCGTCGCCGTGCGGGTGCCGGGCCGGACACCGTCCCACTCCTCGGTCAGGCGCCCCGCGGCGCGGCGCCGGTCGTGCGCCTCGCCGTCGATCAGGAACCAGACGTTGCGCCCGGTCGAGCCGCCGGTCGACGAGCGCGTGACGCGCCCCGGCTCGGGCTGCGTGCTGGTCATCGCGTCGCCCGCGGCGTTGACCAGCTCCTTGGTCGTCGCGGGGAGCGCGGCCAGGTGCTCGGCGCGGGTGAAATCGCCGGGCCGCGCCCCCAGCCGCGCGAAGGTCTCGCGCCAGTACGGCACGGTCCGCGCCGCGTGGTCGAGCTGCGCGCGCAGCCGCTCCCAGCGCCAGGCCTCGAAGGCCTCGGCGGTCCAGCGCTCCATCGCGCGGTACTGCGCAAGGTACTCCGGGAAGCGTCGCCCGGTGCGCCACGCGATCGCGCGGTCGATCGCCCCCGCGAGGAAGGGGATCATCGGCTCAGATCTCCCCGCCGATCGGCCGGCCGCCCGAGGGCGGAACGACGCGCCGGTAGAGCCAGATCGCCTTGATCGGCAGCTCGGCCCAGCCGATCCCGCGGTTGCGCTCGACCTTGAGCGCGAACGACAGGACCCACGGCCAGACCTTCTCCGTCCCGCGGAAGAAGGAGGTCGCCGAGATCCGCCCGATCCGCGCCGGGTCGGACCCGCGGCGGTTGACCGGCTGCTTCGCGCGCGACGGGAGCGTCGCGGCGAGGTAGCCGGTCTCGGCCAGCAGCTCGAACGCGGCCTCGCAGGTCCCGCCGTTCGGCCAGCACATGAAGCGCACCGGCCGGCCGGTGATCGCCTCGAGCGCCTCGCGGCTGCCGCGCAGCTCGCCGGCCAGGCGCTCGCGCAGCGCGGCCGCGTCCTCGCGCCGCGCCGACGGCGGGTGGCCGGCGCGGTAAGTCCGCGTCAGGACGTGCAGCTCCTCGCGCCAGCCGGTGCGCTCGAAGAAGGCGGCGCCCCCGTGCTGGGCGACGTGCGCGGCGAGCAGCCGCTCGAGGCCGGGATCGGGCGTCACGGCCGGCCCGGCCAGGGCCAGTTCGTTGCGGTAGATCGGGACGCCCCACGGAACCCCCGCGGGGTCGATCTCGGCGAACCAGTACGGCTTGCGCCCGGGATGGCGGTTCCACCACATCCAGCGCAGCTGGCGCAGCGGCGTCTCGGGGTGGTGGAAGTCCAGGATCTCCTCGCCGGCCGGCAGCCAGGTATGGGTCCGGCCGTGGCTCTGCACGTCGATCAGCCCCGACTGCGCCAGCGCGCGCAGCTCGCCGCGGTTCATGTAGCCGAAGCTCTCGAGCCGCTCCTCGGGGACGCGCCCGGCCCAGGCGTCCTCGAGCGTCGGGCGCGGCGTCTCGCCGGGCTGGACGAAGTCGCTGGGAACGAAGACGGTCGCGGTGAAGCCGTGTTTTCTCAGGAGCGGCGCGGCGTAGACCCAGTTGTCCAGGTAGCCGTCGTCGAAGGTCAGGACGATCGGCTTGGGCGGGAGCGCCGCGCCGTGCGCGAGGTGCTCGTGGAGCTGGGCCAGCGTGATCGTCGTGAAGCCCCGGCGCTTCATCCAGGCCAGGTACCCCTCGAACATCGGCGGCGGGCACCAGACCGGGAAGGTCGGCGGCCGGTCGGCGCGAAAACCGACGACCGAGTGGAGCATGACGACCGGGACCCGCACCGGGTGCGTGTCGATCAGGAAGAGCCGGCCCGGGTGGAACCCGCTCATCCCAGCTCCGGCATCCGCCGCGCCGGGTTGCCGAACCAGAACTCCCCTGCCGGGACGTCCTTCAGCACGACCGCGCCGGGACCGATCCGGGACCACGCGCCGAGCGTCAGCCCGGGCACGATCGCGGCGTTGGTCTGGATCAGCACCCCCTCGCCCAGCGTCACCCGGCCGGTGACGTTGACGCCGGGCGCGATCGTCGCGTAGGCGCCGACGACGCAGTCGTGGCCGACCGTCGCGTTCAGGTTGATCGTGGCGTGCCGGCCGATCACGGTGTCGTAGGCGACGACGACGCCGGCGCCGATCACGGCCCCCTCGCCGGCCGTCGTGCCGACACCGAGGATCGCCGAGGGGTGGACCGCGGTCGCGAACGCGATCCCGGCCGCGCGCAGCCGCTCGTCCAGCGCACGCTTGGCCTGCGGCCCCGACAGCGCGAGCAGCGCGACCGGCGGCGCGCCGCCGTCCGCGGCGGCCGCCGCGGCCTGGGCGATCAGCCAGTCGGCGCCGCCGAAGACCGGCAGCCCGCCGACCGTCGCGCCGTGGCGCGAGGCGTCGTCGTCGACGAAGCCCCACGGCTCGGGCGCCTCGAGCCCGGCGGCCAGTCGGGCCCGCACGATCTCGAGCGTGCCGCGGCCGTGATCCCCCGCGCCGACCAGCACCAGCCGGGCGCCAGCCCCTCCCCGCTCCGTCATCCCTGCTTCTCCCCCGGCGCCGCGCGCCGCTCCAGCTCGGCCCGCCGCTGCTTCCAGTAGTCGGCGTCGGCGATCTGGTCGCTCCCCTTCAGGACGGACGGGATCGTCCGCAGGATCGTCTTGAGGTCCGTCCAGAGCGAGAGCCGGTCGATGTACGCGAGGTCGAGCCGGATCCGCTCCGGCCAGCGGATCGCGTTGCGTCCGTGGACCTGCGCCCAGCCCGTGATCCCGGGGCGCACCGCCAGCCGGCCGCGCTGCGCGTCGTCGTACAGCTCGGCCTGGTAGCGCATTCCGGGGCGCGGCCCGACGATGCTCATGTCGCCGCGCAGGACGTCGAAGACCTGCGCCAGCTCGTCGAGCGAGAGCTTGCGGATCAGCTTCCCGACGCGCGTGATCCGGCGGTCCGCCTTCTCGACCAGGATCCCGGCCCCCTTGTGCTCGGCGCCGACCACCATCGAGCGGAACTTGGTCAGCCGGAACGGGTAGCCGTAGCGGCCGATCCGCTCCTGCCGGTAGAGCACGGGGCCGCGGTCCTCGAGCTTGATCGCGGCCGCGATCAGCGCCAGGAGCCAGCCGAAGCAGACGAAGACCACGGCCGCGATCGCCAGGTCGAGCAGCCGCTTGCCGCGCCGCACGTAGTAGCGGTCGGGCGCGGGCGGGACCCAGCCGAACGGCCCCTGCGGGCTCACGCGCGGGTCTCCGCCGCGCCGGCGGCGCGGGCCACGGGAAGCGCCAGCGGCGCGGTCGGAAAGACCAGCATCCGGCCGCCCTTCGGGTGGCGCGCGGCGAGGCGCGCCAGGACCTCGTCCCAGGCGCGGGCGTGGCGGTAGCCCTCCCAGAACGACTGCCGGATGTCGGGCGTGCCGACCTCGGGCGCGTAGACGATCAGCTCGCGGCGGCCGAGGTACTCGCGCTCGACCGGCGCGCGGTAGAGCCGCATCCCCGGCCCGTGCAGGCTGTGGTAGCCGCGGCCCAGCGGGCAGGCCGCGGCCAGGATCACGGTCCCGTCGTCGTGCGCCGGCGGCGCGCCGGCGACGCGCCAGGCGTTGAACGCGTTACCAAGCTGCAGCACCTCGCCGTCCTTGGGGTAGGCCCCCAGCAGCACGGCGTCGGCCCCCGGCTCGATCTCGACGCGGTAGGCGCGGCGCGCCAGCTCGACCGCCGCGCGGTGGGCCGCGACCGGGTGGCCGAAGAAGCAGCCCAGCGTCTCGCGCCGCGGACCCGGCACGAGGTTGAGCACCGCGGCCAGCCCCGCCGCCAGCGCGATCTCCTCCATCTCGGCCCGCGCGCGGTTCCCCTCGACGACGCCGAGCCCCGCGCCCGACAGCCCGGTCACGGCGGGGCGGTGGTTCATCTCGAGCGTCTCGATCCCGGCCAGCCCCGGCAGCACGATCTTGCCGCCGCCGCCGAAGCCGGCGTAGGGGTGCGGCACGACCGAGCCGACCGCGAGCTTGACGTCGGCCTCGGCGAAGAGCCGGTTGATCTTCACCGGCAGGCCGCCCTTCGAGGTCCCCAGGTCGACCAGGTTCTCGTACGGGTGGTGGTTGCCGACGTCGCAGCGCGCCAGCACGCGCTCGCCCAGCTTCAGCCGCAGCGCGGCGCGGTCGAGCGGCGCGTGGCCGCCGACCGCGACCAGCACGCGGATCCGCTCGGGCGCGATCCCGGCCGCCTCGAGCCGCGCGACGATCGCCTCGAGCGCCGGCGCGACGAGCGCCGGGCGCGTGATGTCCTCGACGGCGATCGCGGCGCTGCGCGCGCCCTGCGCCAGCTCGGCCAGCGCCGGCGCGCCCAGCGGCGCGTCCAGCGCGGCCTCGAGCGACGGGCCGCGCTCCGTCGCCGAGACCTCGGCGACCTCGACGCGCCAGCCCGGGGGGAGCGGCAGCTCGAGCGTCCGCTCGTCGAACCAGGCGCTCCACGGGAGGCGCACGATCGGGCCGCTCATCGCCGCGACTCCGTCGGCGCCGGGAACGGGACCGGGCGCGGCCCGGCCGCTTCGTCCGCCAGCGGTTCGGCCGGGAGCCCGGTCGCGTCGGCGAAGGCCTGCGACAGCTCGCGCGCCAGGTCCTCGCGCCGGTAGTGCTCGAGGATGTAGCGCCGCCCCGCGGCCCCGATCCGCTCGCGCTGCGCCGGGTCGAGCGCGGCCAGCTGGCGGATCGCGTCGGCCAGCAGCTCGGGCACCTCGGGCGGCACGACGCGGCCGCACTGCGCCTCGCGCACCAGCTCGGCCATCTCGCCTTCGGCCGCGACGACGACCGGCCGGCCGGCGGCGAGGTAGTCGAAGATCTTGTTGGCCAGCACCATCCGCTGGAACGGGTGGTTCCAGGTCACGACGACGCAGCACGAGGCCCGGCAGAGCGCGTCGAAGGCCTCGGTCTTGGGGAGCGCGCCCAGGAAGCGCACGCGCGTCAGCCCGGCCGCCGCGGCGCGCGCCTCGAGCGCCTCTTTCTCGTCGCCGTCGCCGATGAAGACGAACTCGATCGACGGCTCGTCGGCCAGGAGCGCGGCCGCGTCGACCAGCTGCCCCAGCCCGTTCCACTTGCCGTGAGCGCCGCAGTAGGCGACGGTGAAGCGCCCCCCCGGCGGCGCCGGCTGCGGCCGCCGCGCGGCGTCGACCATCCAGTCGTCGACGCCGTTCGGGACCAGCATCGTGCGGCCCGGTGGGACCCCTTCGCGCACCAGCCCGTCGCGGATCCCGCGCGTCACGGCCACGACCTGGCTGGCCCGGGCATAGAGCCAGCGCGCCAGCTTCGCGGCGAGACGCGCGCCCCGGGAGCCCTCCTTGAGCACGCCGGCTACGATCGCCGACTGCGGCCAGAGGTCGCGGACCTCGAAGAAGAACGGCGCGCCGCGCACCACCGCCGCCAGCCGGCCGGGAAGGCCGACCGTCAGCGGCGTGGACGAGGCGTAGACCAGGTCGGCCGGCCCCGCGCGCGCGACGCCGACCAGCCCGGCGACGGCGGCGAAGCTGAGGAAGTTGAGGAAGCGCTTGCGGTACGAGCCGCGGATCCCGGCGTACGACCAGACCCTGAGCACGCGGATCCCGTCGACCGTCTCGGCCGTGACCAGCCGGCCGCGGTACTTCCCGGGGACCGTCAGCGTCTTGTGGTTGACCGCGCCGGTGACGATCGTGACCTGGTGCCCCTGGCGGGTCCAGGCGCGCGCGAACTGGTAGGCGCGCGAGCCGCCCGGCTCGTGCGGCAGGTTGAAGTACTGCACGAAGTAGAGGATCCGCATCAGGCGGTCCCCACGCGCCGGACCCGCGCCCCGGCCGGCTCGACGGCGCCTCCCAGCTCGCGCTGGGCTTCGAGCAGGAAGGCGTGGAACGGACCGTCCGCGCGGTCGGGGTCGTTGTACGGCACGAACGGCGCGCCGGCCGCGCCCGCCGCACGGGTCGCGGGGAGCAGCACCTCGCGCGCCGCGACCGCGTCCAGCGTCACCGGGTCGGGCGAGGCCAGCACGATCCCCGGCCGCGCCGCCATCTCGGGGTGGGTCCGCGAGCCCCAGCCGATCCACTCGGCGGTGACGACGTGCAGGTCGGGGGCGCGGACCGTGCGCATCAGGTGGCCCAGCGCGCCGCCGGTGTGGCGGAAGTCGAGCGCCTTCTCCTCGGGCAGCAGCGCGTGCATCGCGCGCTTGACCGGCCCGGGCCGGCGCGCGGCCCAGCGCCAGGTGCGGTGCGAGGGGCGCATCCCGACGTAGTGGGTGTTGAAGTACCCGGCCGGCTCCGGTCCCTGGAAGCCGCAGGTCATGTCGACCACGCCCATCATGTTCTTGATCGCGGCCGTGACCCCGGCGTAGCGGCTGTGGTGGCAGATCGACGAGACGTTCCAGAAACGCAGCGGCCGGCCGGTGTACGCGCCGTCGCGCCAGACGCCGCGCCGGAGGTCGACCACGTCGCCCGAGACCGGCGAGGCGAAGACCGGCCAGGTCATCGCGCAGCGGTTCCCCTCGGGGGTGGCGTGGACCTCGTCCAGGTCCCAGACGTAGCCGTCCCCCTCCCCCGGCCCGGCGACGCGGCGGCCGTTCCCGCCCGGAAACTGCCAGGGCTCGGGGTTGGCGCCGGCGTCGTGCCAGTGGACCTTGCCGACGTTCGCGGCCCCCGCCTCGCGGAACGAGGCGACCAGCTCGTTGTAGTTGAAGCGGCCGTTGCGCTTCGCGGTGGTCCAGCCGCGCGCATCGGGCTGGGCGTCGTGGTGGTTGTCGGCCAGCAGGATCTCGCCGGCGAAGCCGCCGGGGCGCTCGCGGATCGCGCGCACCAGCTCGGCCAGCACGTCGGTGTTGGTCATCCCCTGCGAGTGCCACTGCGAGTTGACCTTGAGCACGACCAGGTCGTCGCGTCCGACCAGCTGCTCGACCCCGCCCCACGCCTCGAGCACGGCCCGCGCGTTGCGCTCCGGCGCGCCGGCGCGCGCCAGCACGACGCGGCCCCGCGCGGCGGCGTCCGCCGCCGGCCGTGGGCTGCCGCCCGGGCATCCGGCTCGCGTGGTCAACGGGTCCTCGTCCCCTCGGCCGCGGCAGGCCGCGGCGGCGAGCCCCGCCCCCGTCGCGAGCAGGAACCCGCGGCGCGCCATCCCCGTCCCCTTCGGCGGCGTCGCCACGGCGCGTCCGGTCAGGCCTTCGCCACCGCCTGCTTGCGCAGCACGTAGGCCTCCACGCGGGACAGGCTGTCCATGTTCTCGAGGTGGATCTCGTCGGGCTCGACCGCGATCCCGAAGCGCTCCTCGAGGAACGACACCAGCTCCAGCACGCTCGTCGAGTCGAGGATCCCGCCCTCGACGAAGGAGGTCTCCGGCGCCAGCGCGACCTCGCCGAAGATGAAGTTCTCGCGAATGAACTGCTCGATCTCTGCCCGCACGCTCATCTGGGTCCCGTCCGCTCCGCGCCCTGCGCCGGGCCCTCCGTGGTCCCGGCGGTTTCGTCCTCCAGCTCGCGCAGCGGGAAGCTCGCGGCGTCGGCCGCGAGCCCTCCCCGGCGTCGTGGCGCCAGGCGCGCGCCAGCAGCTGGGCGGACAGTATGCCTACGAACGCCATGTTCTCCCGCTCGCCGAGCGGACGCCCGGCGAAGGCCTTGGCGGCCAGCCCGGCGACGCGCGCCGGGTCGAACAGCCCGTGGTCGGCCAGCGCGGCCGGCGCGAGCATCTCCTCGGCCATCTCCCGCCCCGGGCCGTCCAGGAAGCTCCGGACGTTGGGGGCGGTGTAGGGGCGCTTTCTCCGCTCCAGCACCGCGGCCGGCAGCAGGTCGGCGACGGCGCGCCGCAGCAGCCACTTCTCGGACAGGCCGCGCAGCTTGAGCGAGGGGTGCAGCCGCTGCCCGAACTCGACGATCCGGTAATCGAGGAACGGGTAGCGCCCCTCGACGCCGTGGCCGAGGCTCATCCGGTCGCCCTGCGAGGCCAGGAGGTGCCCCGCCAGGAAGAGCTTGAACTCCAGGTACTCGGCCCGCGCCAGGGGCGAGCGCCCGGCCAGCGCCGGCCCGAGGGCCGCCAGCGCCGCCTCCTGCGGGTCGTGCGCCGCGACCGCCCTCGCCAGCTCCGCGCCGTAGAAGGCGCGGTTGCGCGCGCCGTTGCGCCAGGTCGGGCGGTGCGAGAAGGCGGGATCGTCGGGGCGCTCGATCCCCTCGCGGTAGAAGGCCTCGAAGAAGGCGACCGCGCGGTCACCGGCGCCGGGCGCGAAGGGGTAGAGCCGCCGCAGCAGCGCCGGGCGCATCCGCGACTCCGGCCGCCGCGCCCACCACTGGCGGATCTTCGTCTCCTTGAAGATGTCGTAGCCGCCGAAGACCTCGTCGGCCCCCTCGCCGGTCAGCACGACCTTGGTCCCGTGCGAGCGGACGAGCTGCGCCAGCAGGTAGAGCGGGACCGGCGCGGTCCGCATCATCGGCTTCTCGGCCAGCTCGACCACGCGCGGGAAGGCGGCCGCGATGTCCTCGTAGGTCACCTCGACCCGGTGATGACGCGTGCCCAGCGCGCGGACCGCCAGCTCCTGCTCGGCCCGTTCGTCGTACTCGCGGTCGGCGAAGGCGACCGAGTAGGTCTCGAGCGGCGTGTCGGTGATCGACCGCACCAGCGCCGTCGCCGCGGTCGAGTCGAGCCCGCCCGACAGGTAGGCGCCGACCGGCACGTCGGCGCGCAGCCGCAGCAGGACCGAGTCCTCCAGCAGCGCACGCAGTTCGGCCGCGGCCGCGCGCTCGTCGGTGACCAGCTCGCCGGGCGGCGGCGGGGCCGGAACGTCCCAGTAGCGGCTCACGCGCGGGGGCCGGCCCTCCTCGGCCACCAGCAGGTGGCCGGGCGGCAGCTCGTGCACCCCCTGGGCCACCGTCCGCGGCGGCAGCGTCGTCCAGAGCACGAAGCACTGGTCGAGCCCGACCGGGTCGATCCGTGCCGGCAGACCGGCCGCGAACAGCGACTTGATCTCGGAGCCGAACAGCAGCCGGCCGTCGTGCTCGGCCCAGTAGAGCGGGCGGATCCCCAGCCGGTCGCGGGCCAGCAGCAGCCGGCGCCGCCGCGCGTCCCACAGCGCCAGCGCGAAGTTGCCGTTGCAGCGCTCGACGAAGGCGTCGCCCCACTCCTCCCAGGCGTGGACCAGGACCTCGGTGTCGGAGCGGGTCCGGAAGCGGTGCCCCTGGGCCTCGAGCAGCGGCCGCAGCTCGACGAAGTTGTAGACCTCGCCGTTGTAGGTGATCCAGACCGAGCCGTCCTCGTTGCAGAGCGGCTGCGAGCCGCCGGCCAGGTCGATGATCGAGAGCCGCGCGTGGGCCAGCCCCGCGGGGGGGTCGAGGCGCAGGCCGAAGCCGTCCGGGCCGCGGTGCTCGACGCACGCGATCATCCGCGCCAGCTCCTCGCGGCGCGGCGGCCGCGACCCCTGCCGGTCGACGATCCCCGCGATGCCGCACATCCGCTACGGCTCCTGGTGGTCGAGCAGCTGCTCGGGCGGGACGTCGCGCACGACGCGCGCCGGCGAGCCGACGACGATTTTCCTGGCCGGGACGTCCTTCGTGACGACCGAGCCGGCCGCGACCAGCGCGTCGGCCCCGACCGTGATCCCGGGCAGGAAGGTGACGTTGGCGCCGACCCGGGCCCCGCGCTCGAGCGTCACGCCGCCGAAGTGCTGGAAGCGCTCCTTCGTGCGGCCCAGGTAGTTGTCGTTGGTGAAGGTGACCTCGGGGGCGATGAAGCAGCCCTCGCCGATCGAGGACAGGGCCGTGATGTAGGCCTCGGTCTCGATCTTGCAGCGCGGGCCGATCGTGACCTTGTTCTCGACCGTCACGCCGCGCCCGATGATCGTCCGGGCGCCGATCGAGACCTCCTCGCGGACCGTGGCCTGGTCGGCCAGCATGACCTGCGGCCCGATCGCGGCGCCGCGGTAGACGATCACCGCCGCCCCGATCAGGCAGTCGGCGCCGATCGTCAGCGGCGGCAGCGGCTTGAGCTGCGTCACGGCCGAGGCCGCCGCCTTCATCGGCAGCTTCCCCAGCACCGCGTGGTCGTCGATCCGCACGCCGTCCCCCACCTCCACCTCCGGGTGGACGACGACGTAGCAGCCGATCGCGCAGCGCGCCCCGATCCGTGCCCCCGCCATGACGACCGTCCCGTGGCCGAGGGTGGTCCCCTCGCCCACCGTCGCGGTGGGGTGGACCAGGGCCTGCCCGAACCCGCCCTGTCCTGTGTTCACGCGCGTCCTCCGCGCCTGCCGGCACCCGCGGTGCCGGCAGGCTCAGCGAGGAAGTCCGTTGCGAGGCCGCCCGTCCGCACCGCACCGGTTCCGGAGCGGCCGCGAGCGGCGCCGGGTCACGCCTGCACCCGGTTCCGCTCCAGCCACGCCAGGAGTTCCGACTTCTTGTAGCGGAGCGAGGAGGTCCGCCCGGACCCGACGCGGTAAGCGGGAAGCTGGTTGCTCTTGGTGAGCTCCCACAGCTTCGTGCGCCCGATCTTCAGGAACTCCTGCGCCTCGCGGCTGGTGAGGATCTCGTCTTCCCGTTCGATCATCTCGGAGGCCATCGTGTTGCTCCTTGTTGCGTTCCGGGACGGCGTCACGCCGCCTACCGGGTTCCCCGGCTTTTGGACCGTGGTATAAACGGGGCCTTCCTCGCGGAGGCCGCAGTCAGGTGCTCCCCGACACCGCTCGCTGGCTGTTGCGGCTGGTCCAGGCCGATCAGCCATGTCCGGACGTGCCCGACGACCTCTGGCCGGCGCTGCTCGAGGCGGCGCGCGAGACCGAGGTGCACGGGCTGGTGGCCGAGCGCGTGCTCGCTGAAGGCGCGCGCGTGCCGCCCGCGGTCGCCCGCGAGCTCACGGCGCTGCGCCAGCACGAGGCCCGCCACCACGGCTTCCACTTCGTGGAGGCCGAGCGGATCGCCGCCGCGCTGGGCGCGCGCGCGATCCCGTGGGTCCTGCTCAAGGGGGCCGGCCTGGCGCGCACCGCGTACGGCCAGCCGGTCCAGCGCGCCTTCCGCGACCTGGACGTGCTGGTCGCCGCGGAGCGCCACGACGAGGCGATCGCCGCGCTGCGCGCGCTGGGCTATGCCGACGCCGACTCCGCGCCGCTCCAGGCGGTCCAGCGTGCGACCCACTTCCACGTCGCTCTGGCCGGGCCGGGGAAGCCGCAGGTCGAGGTCCACTGGGCGGTGGTGCGGCCCGAGGACCCCTACCGGATCGATCCGGGCTGGCTGCTGCGGGACGCCAAGGTCCCGGCCGAGACGCCGCGCGTCCCCTGCCCGCCGGCCGAGGGGCAGGTGCTCCACGCGGCGGCCAGCCAGGTGCGCTGCGGCTTCACGCAGCTCAAGCGGATCGTGGACGTCGACCGGATCGCGCGGCGCGGCGGCATCGACTGGGCGCGGGTCGCGGCGCAGGCCGCCGAGGGCGGACTGGCGCCCGCCGTGCGCCTGCTGCTCGAGCTGTCGTCCGAGCTGCTGGGCACGCCGCTCGATGACGCGCTGGGGCGGCTGCCGCCGCTGGGCCGCGACCGCGAGCGGCTGGACGAGCTGGGGATCGCGGGCTTCCCGCTCGGCCTGCCGCCGTCCGCCTGGGGCCCGGCGCGCCACCTGGTGCGTTACCGGCTGGCCCGCGACCGCGGGCTGGTCGTGCACCAGTTCGTCTTCCCGACGCCCTTCGAGCGCGAGCGGATGCGGGCCCTCGGCGTGCGCCGCGGGGCGGAGCTGGCCGGCACGGCCAAGCGCACGCTGATCCTCGCGTGGCTCGCGCTGTGGCAGCTCGGTCTGCGCGCCTTCCCGCATCGTCGCTCGCTCCGCTAGCGCCGCGCCACCCAGCTCTGCACCTCGGGGGGCAGGTAGGGGCGGTACTCGGGCACCAGTTCCTTGAGGGTCTCGCGGATCCCCATGTCGTCCATCGCCACGGCCAGGTTGATCAGCCGCGCGACCTTCTGGTCCAGGTCGGCCGGGACGGTTTCACGCGCCACGACCTTCGAGATCTTGGGATGGACCGTCCGCTCGCTCTGCTCGCGCTCGCCGGACAGCTCCTCGTTGAGCTTCTCGCCCGGGCGCAGGCCGACGTAGACGACCGGGATGTCCTGGTCGGGCTCGAGGCCGTGCAGCCGGATCACCTTGCGCGCCAGCTCGTCGATCAGCATCGGCTCGCCCATGTCGAGCACGAAGATCTCGCCCCCCCGGGCCAGCGTGCCGGCCTGGATCACCAGCGCGACCGCCTCGGGGATCGTCATGAAGTAGCGCCGCACTTCCTTGTGGGTCACGGTCACCGGGCCGCCGCGCTCGATCTGGCGCTGGAACAGCGGGATGACCGAGCCGCGGCTGCCCAGCACGTTGCCGAAGCGGACCGCGGCGACGACCGTGTGCCGGTAGCGGCCGGACTGGATGTACATCTCGGCGACCCGCTTGCAGCAGCCCATGATGCTGGTCGGGTTGACCGCCTTGTCGGTCGAGATGCAGACCAGCCGCTCGACGCCGAACTCGTCGCAGGCCTCGAGCACGTTGCGGGTGCCGAGGATGTTGTTGAGCACGGCTTCGTCCGGGTTCATCTCCATCAGCGGGACGTGCTTGTCGGCGCCGGCGTGGAACACGATCTCGGGGCGGAAGCGCTGGAACACGCCCAGCAGCTTCCGCTTGTTGATCACGTCGCCGATGATCTCGACCAGCTGCGTCTCCTCGGCCCGCGGCGACAGCTCGTGGAAGATCGCGAAGATGCTGTTCTCGCCGCGGCCCAGGAGGCCCAGCTGCGACGGTTTGAAGCGCATGACCTGGCGGCACAGCTCGGAGCCGATCGAGCCGCCGGCGCCGGTGATCAGCACGCGGCGGCCGCGCAGGTAGGCGCTGACCTCCTCGACCTTCAGCTCGACCCGCGGCCGGCCCAGCAGGTCCTCGATCTGCAGGTCGCGGATGTCGGACAGCCGGACCGGGCCGTGCACCAGGCTGGCCAGGTCGGGCAGGATCTTCATCTTGGCGCCGGTGCCGCGGCAGATCTCGACGATCGGACGGACCTGCTCGGCGGTCGCCGACGGAATCGCGATCAGGATCTCCTGGACGTCGTGCTGCCCGACCAGGCGCGGGATGTCGGTGCGCCCGCCACGGACCTTGACGCCGTGCAGGCGCAGTCCGCGCTTGCTCGGGTCGTCGTCGACGAAACCGACCGGCAGGTAGCCCAGCGCCTCGTTGCGCGCCATCTCGCGCACCAGCGACTCGCCGGCGTCGCCGGCCCCGACGATCAGGATCCGGCGCTCCGGCCGCGCGCGCGCGGCGCGATCAGGCGCCGCAGGTAGACCGGGAAGGCGGCCAGGAAGGCGGGGTTGACGCGCTCGCGCGCCAGCCGGGGCGCGACGCGGGCCAACCCGCAGAACAGCAGCGTGAGCAGGAGGTCGAGCGCGGCCACGCTGGAGGGGACGCGGTCGCCGATCACGTACCAGGTCGCGATCAGCACCAGCGTCGCCGAGACCGCGCCGCGCACCAGGCGCAGCAGGTCGGAGATCGACGAGTAGCGCCAGAGCGTGGCGTAGTTGCCGAACAGCGCGAAGACGGCCAGCTTGACGATCACCACCAGGGGCAGCGACTGGCGCAACAGCGCGGCCTGGTCGGCCGGCAGATCGCCGCCGAAGCGCAGCAGATAGGCGCAGAGGAACGCCAGCGCGAACAGCAGGGCGTCGGTGGCGGCCTTCGCCACCACGATCCACAGGCTCTCCAGCCGCTGCCGCATCGTCAGACCGCCTTTCGCGCGGAGACCCGCTCGCGCGGCGCCGGCCGCCCGCCGGCCCGCCGGAACTGCACCAGCGCCTCCAGGACCGCACCCGCGGTGAGCAGCGCGTCGTGCCGCGCCTTGGGCGGACCTGCATCAGGGGACGCCGCACCACGAACGGCAGCAGCCGGTCGAGCGCCGCGCCGTCGTCGACGACCCGCTCCGCCCCCTCTCGCGGTAGCGGGCAGGATTTCGTCCGGTACCACGTCGGTCGCGAGCAGCGCGCCGTCGAGCGTGCCCGCGTGGTCGAGCACGGCCTGGACGTGGGCCGCCGCCGAGAAGCCGTCCGTCTCGCCCTCTTCCGTCATGGCGTTGACGACCAGCAGGCGCAGCGCCTGGGTCCGCTCGCAGCGCTGCGGCGAGCCGGTTCACCAGCAGGTTGGGGACGATGCTGGAGAACAGGCTGCCGGGGCCGAGGATCACCAGGTCGGCCCGCTCGATCGCCTCGACCACGCCCGGCGCGGCGGCGTCGGCCGCCGGCTCGAGCCGCAGGCGGCGGACCGAGCCGCCCGCCGCGGCCAGCGCGGTCTCGCCCAGCAGCTCGCGGCCGTCGGCCATCGTCGCCGCCAGCCGCACGTGCTCGAGCGTCGAGGGGAAGACCCGCCCCTGGATGTTGAGCACCTCGCTCGCGAGCTGGACCGCGGCCAGGAAGCCGCCCGACTCCTCCTGCGCCAGCGCGGCCAGGATCAGGTTCCCCACCGGGTGCCCCTCGAGGTCCTGCCCGGTGCGGTAGCGGGCCTGGAACAGGCGCGCCATCAGCGGCTCGTTGTGCGAGAGCGCGACCAGGCAGTTGCGGATGTCGCCCGGCGGCAGCATCCGCAGCGACTCGCGCAGCCGGCCGGAGCTGCCGCCCTCGTCGGTGACCGTGACCACCGCCGTGAGCCGCTCGGGGTCGTCGGCCAGCCCGGCCGGGAACAGGACGGCCTTGAGCCCGCGGAGCACCGCAGGCAGGCCCGTCCCGCCGCCCAGGGCGACGACGCGGAGCGGGAATGGCAGCGTCTCAACGTGGCTCACGGTCGTAGTAGCTCCCGCCGTACTCGTCGTAGCGGTAGTAGTAGCGGTCGACCAGCGTGTAGCGGACGTCGTTGAGCACGACGCCGATCACGCGTCCGGTCGTGATCTGGGCCAGCGCCTTGCGCACGATCTGGCGGCTCGTCAGGCCGGCGCGGATCACGAAGATCAGGCCGTCGGCGTGCGAGTTGAGGATGTTGGCGTCGACGAACCGCATCAGCGGCGGGGCGTCGAGGATGACCATGTCGAAGCGGTCGCGCAGCTGGCGCAGGAGGCGCCGGAAGCGCTCGGACTTGAGCACCTCGGCCGGCTTGTCGGGCGGGCGGCCGGCCGGCAGCAGGCGCAGCCGGGTCTGGTTCAGGTCGACGATCGCCGCGTCCAGGTCGGCGCGGTCCTCGAACACGTCCATCCAGCCGACGCGCGGCTTGCTGAGCAGGAACTGGTGGACGCGCGGCCGGTGCAGGTCGACGTCCATGAGAACGACCTTGCGGTCGCGGTCCTCGGCCATCGCCAGCGCCAGGTTCATCGAGCTGAGGGTCTTGCCTTCGGCCTCGCGGCTGCTGGTGACGACGATCGTGCGGTAGGGGTGGTCGTCGCGCGCGCCGAGATGGTCGATGTGCGTCATCATCCGGCGGTAGCGTTCGGTCACCGGCGAGCGCGGGTCGACGATCGGCATCAGCAGCGGGTTGGGGGCCAGGTCGCGCGGCACGCGGCGGGTCGCGGTCTGCGGCACGCTCTCGTCCGGCGCGGCGGTTCCGCCCGGGAAAATCTGGTCGTGCCGGCTCACGCGGCCCCCTTGGCCTGCCGCGCGCCGCGGCGACGCGATTTCGACTCCACGCGGGTCAGGTCGGGGATCACCGCCAGGATCGGCAGGTCGATCGCGGCGGCCAGTTGCTCCTCGCTCTTGAACGACTGGTCGAAGACCTCGAGCAGCAACACCAGGGCGATCCCCAGGCCGCTGCCGACCGCCAGGCCCATCAGCAGGAAGAAGCGCAGGTCGGGCCAGAACGGGTCCCTGGGCTCCTTCGCCGGGTTGAGGATCTCGAACCGCTCGCCCTGCTTGAAGTCCTCGACCATCTCGCCCTCGCGGGCGTCGCGCTCCTTCTGCTGGGCGTCGCGGTACTCGGACTCGAGGCGGTCGCGGATCTGCAGCATCGACTGCAGCGCGCTCTCGCGGTCGGGCGTGCGCTCGAGCTGGGACTGGATCATCCCGGCCTCGGCCACCAGTTGCGCCCGCTTGTCGTTGTCGGCCGAGATCTCGCGGCGCAGGCGCCCGATCTCCAGGTCGACCCGCGCCCGCGCCGGGTCGCTGACCGGCACCGCGTCGGACGGCCCGCCGCCGGCGATCTGCTGCTCGAGCCGTGCGATCCGGTCCTTGCGGGTCTTGACCTCGGGATGCATGTCGGTCCGGCCCAGCCCGACCTGTTCCGCCAGCTCCTGCTTGAGGCGGGCCAGCTCGATCGTCCGCGGGTCGACCACCACCGTCCCGCCCGGGCCGGGCACCGTCGGGCCGGACTGCAGCTCGAGCTGGAAGCGGCGGATGTCGTCCTCGAAGCCCCTCACCCGCGTGTCGATCCGGTCGATCTCGGCCCGCACCGCAGCCAGCCGCTGCAGGTTGGTGTCGCGGTAGGCGTCGACCTCGAACTTGTGCTGGCCCTGGAACTGGTCGATCTGGCGCTGGATGTCGCCCAGCCGGCTCTCGGCGTCCTCGCGGATCTCGGTCAGCTTGTCGAGCGTCCCGCTGGCCAGGCTCTGGCGCGTCGTCTCGGTGCGCCTGATGTAGATGTCGGCCAGCTCGTTGGCGATGTTGGCCGCGAGGCGCGGGTCTTCCCAGGTCACCGTGAGATCGAAGTAGCGGTTGCGCGGGTTGGCGTTCAGTTCGATCGCGCCGTCCAGCCTGCGCGCCAGATCGGCCTGGTCGCGCGGCCCCCTCGGCGTGCCGATCAGCTTCAGCCGCGACTCGAGGTCCAGGACGTTCTTCTCCGAGGTGAGCTCGGCGTTGAGCGAGTTGACCAGCTCGGTCGCCTGAAACTCGACGATCGGGCTGAGCAGGGCCTTGGAGATCGTCTGCGGCTTGATGTGGGCGCGGGTCGTGGCCTTGTAGAGCTTCGGGAAGCGCACGTAGAGCAGCGTCGCGAACAGGATCCCCAGGAGCGCGGGCAGGATGATCCACCACCGCCGCCGGAAGGCGATGTCGAGGTACTCCTTCAGCAGGGGGTTGTTCTGCATCGCCTGCTCTCGCTCCGCTCCCCTCCGGCCTAGCGCGCCGTGGGGTTCCAGCTCACGACGGCGCTGTAGATCGCGTAGTTGCCGTCGGGCACGAAGGTCGGTCGTGTCGGCCGTCTCGTCCGTCGTCTGGTCGTAGAACTGCACGCCGAAGCCCAGCCCCCAGTGGCGCGAGAGTCCCGCCACGTACTCGCCGCTCACGCCGAAGGTCGTCGAACCGGCGAATGTCTCCTGGACCGGGTCGCGGTCGGAGTAGCGCAGGGCCACGCCGAAGCGGGAGTGCTGGCGGATCGGCACCCGCAGCGCGGTGTAGGCCCCAAGCACCAGCGCCGTGCCCTCGACGCCGTTCGAGCCGGTGAACTCCTGGGACACGCCGGCCTCGACCAGCGCCCGGTTCATGACCTGACGCGACGCCGAGAACAGGAAGACCGGCCGGACCTCGTCCACCCGCTCGGTGCGCGCCTCGCCCAGGTCCGCGGTCTGGAGCCAGCCGGCGCCGACGCGGGCCAGGAACTGCCAGCCCTCGGCCGCGTTGCCGTAGATGTAGGCTCCTCCGACGTTCTGCACGAGGTCGGAACCCAACGATCCGTTGTCGATGTACTGCCCGATGTACCCGACCCGCAGTTGCGACTGGGGCGAGAGCCGCGTCTCCGAGGCCAGCCCGAGCGAGGTGGTCATGGTGTTGGAAACGACGAGCGCCTGCTCCCCCTCCCCGTCCGGGCTGGTCGTGACGAAGCGGTTGCTCTCGTAGCGGGTGCCGGTCGAGCCCAGGCTGACGATCCAGGCCGCGCGCTCGGAAAGCCGGAAGGTCCCGGTGCCCGAGCCGCTCCACGAGGTGGTCGTCGTCGGCGGCAGCACGAACAGGTCCTGCTGGACGTTGTCGAAGGTCACGCTCTGGCGCTGGGTTCGCGTCCCGGCGCCCGTCGCCTCCCAGGTCGTACGCGTCGACTGGTTGAAGGTCCAGCCGAGCGACGCGCCGTAGTCGGTGTAGCTCAGGTCGGAGAGGTCAGCCCCACCCGGCGGCGTGTCCGGCCCCTCGTAGCTCTTGCTGTCGTACTGGTAGCGGGTCGGCGTGAAGGAGAAGGTGGTCGACGAGCGCGGCGTCGTGGCCGTCACCGGCAGGGCCACCGAGAGCACGCCGATCCAGTCGCCGAGCGACTCGACGCTCTCGGTCTCCGTGTTGGTCACGTAGAGCACGTTGTCGTTGTACTGGACGCCCAGCACGACGCTGGGGTCGAAGCTCCAGTCGGCGGCCGGCGCAGCCGGGACCGCGAGCAGGGCCGCGAGCGCGGCCAGGGCGGCGCGCGCCGCCGGGCAGGGAGGTCTCATTCGGCCACCACGATGTCGCCCGACATGAGCACGATGTTCTGCTCGGGCGCCTTGCCCTTGATGATGTCGTCGTAGTCGATCGCGATCCGCTTGGGGCTCTCGCTGGATTCGCGCATCACCAGGATCTTCTTGTTGGCGAAGTCGTTCAGGCCGCCCGCCATCGCCAGGGCCTGCAGCAGGCGCAGCGGGGTCGGCGATTCGATCATCCCCTGCGTGCCGAGCCGGCCCAGCATGTACAGCCGGTAGCTGCGGATCCCGCGCACCGCGACGGTCACGACCGGCTCCTTCTGGAACGGCTCGAGCTTGCTGGCGATCGACTTGGCGAGCAGCGTCGGGGGCATCCCCTCGGCGTCGATGTCGCCGACCAGCGGCAGCGTGATCCGGCCGTCGGGACGGACCACGACCTCGTGCTCGCGCTCCTCGCCGAAGACGAAGACCGACAGCTCGTCGCCGAAGCCGATCCGGTACTCGGCGCGGGTCGATCCGACCGGGGTCGGAGCGGCGGCGCCCTGCGCCAGCGCGCCGGGCGCGGTGGCGGCCAGCGCGAACACGAGCGCGACCGCCGGCGCGAGCGAGCGCGCCGCGGCGATCGACCTGCGATGGGGGGGGGCGTGCTGTGCGATCTCGGCATGGTGTCCTCGTCACGCATCAAGCTGTTCTGCGAACGCCCGGACGCACCGCACACGGCGGCGCCCCGGTCGGCCACGGGTTTCCGTCCGTCGGGACCACTTCCCGGGGAAATGGCTACGGCTCTGGTCTCCGGAAGTCAAGCTCCAAAGAATGTCGCCCGTGTTGTCCCTTGTTTTCTCGTGTTCGACTTTTCGTCACTCCGGCCGCATCGGCGCGTTCAGTCCCTGAACAACCCGCCCGGCGCAGCCCGTGGCCCCGACGCCGGAGGACAGGATACGAGGAATTCGCCGGGAGGCCATGCCTCGCGCGGGGTTCCCCGGACCCGGCGCGGTCCGGGGCGTCCCGCGGACACGCGCGCGGAGCGGGGCCGGCCCCCCGAGGGGCGTCTCCCGGCCAGGACGGCCCGGCCGCGCCGGACCGCCGCGAGCCGCGATGTCGTTTCCGGTTCACGGCTAACTGGTAAGGTAAATGAGGTTCCGGGGACCGCGCTCGCGGGACGCCACGAATTCCTCATTGCCCCTGCCGGGGCATCGGCGTACACCCTTGGGCGGGACAGCTAGGGTTCTCCGCGGTACGCGGCCTGCCATCCGGGGTCGCCGGCGGCTCGGGAAGGCCGGTCGGCGTTACCATCTCCGGGCTGGACGCACCTTGGGGGTACCCGATGAACTGTCTTCCGCAGGCCAGGGTGGATGTCCGGAATGTGGATTTGGGCTCGGAGCTCGTGATCTACGACGAGCGCCACGGCCTCTTCCACATCCTGAACTCCACCGCCAGAAGGATCTGGCAGCTCTGCGACGGTTCGCACGGCGTGGACGACATCGTGGGGGAGTTGACCCGCATGTTCCCGCAGACGGCCGTCGAGACGCTCAGGCAGGACGTGGAACGGACGCTGGCTTCGCTGAAACAGAAGGAAGTCATCGTCTGGCAGGACGCACTGAATTTGAACGAGGAACGCGCCGGCTGAGCCGGACGCGGGGGCGCAGTTCAGCGAGATCCGGGCGGTGACACGCGGCGGATCAGGGACGGGAAAGCAATGAATGACATCCGAAGGCCCGAATCGGAGACGCAGGAAGCCGGTGCCTATGTCGCGCCGGAGGTCCTGACGTACTCGCCCGAGGACTTCCTCGGACTGCTCGGCCCGGCCCAGGGCTACGGCGGCGGCGGGGGCGGAGGCGGCGGCGGCGGCAGCCGGAGTGGCGGCGGCCGCGGTTACCGGCTCTACCCGGGACTGCGCTGACCGCTGCGGCGCGGCTCCGCCGCGCCGACCGAAGTGAGGAAGAGCCCGGCGCGACCGAGCGCCGGGCTCTTCTGCTTTTCGGGGGAAGATCCGGACGGCCCGCCGGTCGGGGCCTCCGGCGAGGCTTGACCGGCACCGGGGCGGGGGCTACTATCCCGCGTCTTTGTCTTTCGCGAGGGTTCCCTCGCCAGACCGTGCGCCCGTAGCTCAATTGGATAGAGCACTTGACTACGGATCAAGAGGTTGGGGATTCGAGTTCCTCCGGGCGCGCCATAGAATCAACAACTTAGCGATGGTCGGATGGTGGCGGAATGGGGCCAGCATCCGCTCAGCATCCGGGGCGCGACCGGTCACTGCCTCGCCGTTCCGCCTCAGCCGTATCGGGGTCCTACTCCGCGAGGACCTCTGCTGGCGGGACCCCGAAGAGCAAGTTCGGGAGTCCCGTGGCAGGGGCGAGAGGGGGCACGGCTTGACAGTCCGGCGACGCGGTCTTAACAACCTGTAAGCGCTGAACGGCGCTCATCACACCCGGGCCGGGTGCGAAGCGTGCGTTTCAGGATGGCTGACGGCCCTTCCCTGGAGCCTGCCGGTGCCGTTCCTTGACGGAGCGACAGGCGTCGGAAGCGGCGGCGAGGTTGCCGTCGTGGTAGCCGGCGGTCCCTGAAAAGCCCGCTTTCTCAGAAGGGCCGATGCGAAGCGTCGGTTCGATGTACCTAGCAGGGCCAAGTCGCTTCGAGCGACTTTCAATCCGGCCGGGAAAGTGAGGTGAGCCGAATGGCCGTCAGGCGCGGGAAGAACTCGCGTTTTCGGGGCAGAGACGCGTCGCTCCGGACCGCGGGCAAGTTCCACCGGGCTTCGGACAAGGAGGCCGACGCGCCGCCGAAGGGCGCAGCAAGCCGACGGACTGACCAGGGCTGGCTCAAGAA
Source organism: uncultured Acidobacteriota bacterium (assembly GCA_963702545.1). Taxonomy (GTDB): domain Bacteria; phylum Acidobacteriota; class Polarisedimenticolia; order J045; family J045; genus JALOKP01. The sequence goes on from CAVPDB010000018.1 coordinate 236,049, forward strand.
AGCCGTCTTGGTCGCCCTGATTAATCGGGCCGTCAACATGCTGCTGGATCTTCTTGTCCGAAACCCCTTCTATCGTCTGCGCCGCTCGTCGGCCATGTGCGATCAGGCTCACGCAGCGCGCAGCGGGATGCCAGATGGCTGCATCAGGATCTAGACGTTGGCGTCCTGATGAGGATCAAGACCCCGCCTCGTTCGTTAGCGCGGTGGTCCGACTTCCCGTCGACAGAATCACCCATCTCCTGCGAACCGCGTCGTCGTCGTACACAACCCACAGCATTCCGAAGAGATCGGGCGGCCGACGCAAGATCCAGGAGCCACATGACGAACTCAAGAAGGTGCAGTCTCGGCTTCTGCCTTGGATGTACTCTCGGCTTACTTGGCATCCGGCCGCAACGGCGGGAATCCCGGGCGGCTCAACCTCCCGCCATGCGCGACCCCACGTCGGCAGGCTTATCGTGATCACGCTCGATATCAAGTCCTTCTTCCCCTCCGTGAACTACGGCCAGGTTCGTGCCGCTTTCGAAGCGAACGGGATTCCTGCGCCGCTCGCACGCGCGCTCACGATTCTAACCACGCGAAGGAAAGCCCTGCCTCAGGGCGCGCCGACGAGCCAGTTCGTCGCGAACCTCGTCTTGTTCGGTCTCGACTCGCGAGTCGCTGCACTCGCCCGAGAGCGCGGACTCCGGTACACGCGCTATGTCGACGACCTTGCGCTCTCGGCAGATTGGGACTGCCGAGAGCTTGTGCCTCGCTTTGAGAAGATCGTTCAGAGTGCCGGGTTCACCGTCGCACGCGAGAAGACCCGCGTACAAGATCGCTCTGACGAGCAGGTTGTTACAGGCCTAGCTGTAAATGACACCCTCCGTCTCTCAGCCGAGTACAAGCTGGCTACCCGAACCTACATTGAACGCGTCATCGCAGATTTCGATACCCAGCCGGCCGCCGCGCGCAGGTTGCTCCAATCCGTGATCCAAGGCCACATTGGCTATGCGAGGAAGATCGAGCGCGCCTTCGCGGGAGAAATCCAGTTCCTCGCTGCTCCGATTCTGTAGGCGGACGTATCGACGGTGACTCAACAATCGGCCATTCGACACCACTTCGTGCCGGTCAGCTATCTTCGGCGATTCGCTGACGAATCCGACAGACTCTGGATGTACCGGCCGCACGATCCAGCGCCACGGCAGGTCGGTGTCCGAGATGTCGCCGTCGAACGGTACCTCTATTCACCCAGTACCTCATCACCCGCGTCGGTTTCCGTTCTTGAGACAGCACTCGCAGACTATGTCGATGGCCCAAGCGTGGCAGCGATCGATGCGTTGATCGCTGGCCAGCCTCTCGGCGCCGAGGAGCGAGAACGACTAGCGGTGTTTCTCGCAGTCCTCGAGATGAGAGGTCCAGCGGCGAGGGACGGAGCGCTGAAGAACCTGGCGGTTCCGGCGATCGTGATCACCCGATCCGGGATCGTGATCACTGATTCCGCTGATGGTGATCACGCGTCGGAGCGAAGCGACGGTCGGTTCGTTCTAGTTTCGCCTCCTGTCAAGCCTCGGCAGATTCTAACGCGGGATCCCGATCGGTTGAAGGCTGGGTGGCAGCAGGGCCTGTGGGGCCTGTGGGCGGCGCGGCCGTTCGCGCCGTCCAAGGGGCGGTGGGAAACGCGGCGTCATGCGTTTTCCATGGCCCCGCCAGGATCCATAGGCCGTCGCGCGTCAGCGCGAGTTCGGAGCGCAGCGACGATCATCGGGGCTTGTCTCCGCCACGGATCGGACTGCGGAGCTCGCGTTGCGAGGGCCCTTTGAGATCGATCTTGTGCGCGCGGTGGACCAGGCGATCCAGGATGGCGTCTGCGAGCATCGCTTCGCCGATGACCTCGTGCCAGGCCTTGATCGGGAGCTGCCCGGCCAGGAGTGTCGAGCCGCGCTCGGCGCGGTCCTCGATCACCTCGAGCAGGTCGCGGCGCTCGGCGTCCTGGAGCGGCGAGAGCAGCCAGTCGTCGATCACCAGCAGATCGAGCTTGGCGAGCCGGGCGAGCAGGCGCCCGGACGAGCCGTCGCCGCGGGCGACGGCTAGGGCCTGGATCAGGCGCGGGGCGCGGACGTATTGGGCGGTAAAGCCCTTGCGGCACGCTCGCTCGCCGAAAGCGCAGGCCAGGTAGGACTTTCCCGATCCGGTCGGGCCGGTGATGATCAGGTTGTGCCGCTCGGTGATCCAGGTGCAGGTGCCGAGCGCGAGCAGCACCTGGCGATCCAGGCCGCGCCCGGGCTTGACCTCGACGTCCTCGAGTGCGGCGTCGTAGCGCAGCCGCGCCAGCTTGAGCCGCCGCGTCAGCTTGCGCTGCTCGCGCTGGGTCCACTCGTGGTCGACCAGCAGACCGAAGCGCTCTTCGAAGCTGAGCGCGACGTGTGTGGTGTCGTGTTGCTGCCGGTCGAAGGCCTCGGCCATGCCGTGCAGGTTCATCGCCTGGAGCTTGTCGATCGTGGGTTGGGTCAGCATTCGGTCTCCTGGGACGCGTAGTAGTCCGCGCCACGGATGTTGGGATGGCCTTGCGGGGGAGGTGACGGAGCCAGCGACTCGTCCGCGATCGGGACACGGTCGAGACCGGCTTGCAGGATGTTGTGCACGGTCTTGAAGCTCACGGCGGCGAGGCGCTCGGCCCGCGCACAGGCCGCCTCGAGACGGCCGTCGCCGTGCTTCTTGCCGAGACGCATCAGGCCCAGGCAGGCCCGATAGCCCTGCTCGGGGTGGGGCCTCGAGCGCAGGATCTGCTCGACCACGCGCCCCGTGGCCGGGCCGCTCTTCTCGGCCCAGTGGATCAGCCGCGAGGGCGTCCACTCGGCGTGGGCACGATGCGACGCGGGCATGTGCTCGGGGTAGGTCGAGCTCTGGCCGCGGCCCCGCAACCGCCGGTGCGAGGTGATTCGGCGGCCGTTGTGGAAGACTTCGACGACGTCGGCGGTGAGGCGGGCTTCGACCTGCTCGTAGAGCAGCGTGTACGGCACGCTGTAGGTGTTGTATTCGATCGCGATGTGGTAGTCGATGCTGACCCGGCAGGTCTTCCACTGGCCCAGCTCGTAGCGCCGCGGCGGCAGCGGCTTGAGTGCCGGCCGGTCGAGCTGCTCGAACAGCTCGCGGCGGCTGACACCCAGGGCGCGGATCCGCCGCTCGTTGAGGTGTCCGGTCAACTCCCGAATCGCCGCGTTCAGCTCGTGCAGGCTGAAGAAGATGCGATGCCGCAGCACCGCCAGGATCCAGCGCTCCGCCAGCAGCACCCCCGCTTCGACCTTGGCCTTGTCCTTCGGCCGATAGCTCCGCGCCGGGATCACCGCCGTCCCGTAATGCGCCGCCATCTCGCCGTAGCTGCGGTTGACCTCCGGCTCGTAACGACACGGCTTCGTCACCCCGCTCTTCAAGTTGTCGGGGACCAGCATCTCCGGGGCTCCGCCCCAGGCCTCGAACATGTGGACGTGCGCGCGGATCCACGGCTCCAGCTCCTGCGATTCCACCGCCTCGGCGTAGGTCTCACTGCTCGCCCCCAGCACCCCGACGAACAACTCCACTTCGCGCACGGCGCCCGTCTCGGGGTCAACGAGCCGCGGCTTGCTCCCGGCGAAGTCGACGAAGGCCTTCTCGCCCGCCCGATGGACCTGCCGCATGCTCGGCTTGAGCCGCGCGGCGAAGCGTCGATACAACTCGCAGAATTGGCTGTAGCGATAGTGATTCACCGGGTGCGCCGCGGCGTATTCGCCCCACAGCAGCTGCAACGTCACGTGCTTGCGCCGCAGCTCCTGATGCACCCAGCTCCAGTCGGGCGGCGCCCGCTCGACCTCTACGCCCGGGGCCGGCGGGAACAGCCGCACCGTCAACGCCGCGTCGTCCAACTCCTCCGGCAGCGGCCAGGACAGACCGGCCGCCTGGGCGCGCTGGACGTAGGCGCAGACCGTGCCCGTGCCGATCCCTGCCGACCGCGCGATCTCACGGTGCGTCAGCCGGCACTCCCATTTCAGTCGCAGGATCTCGCGCAACTTCCTCATCAGCAGCCTCTCGCCAGCCATCGGCCCCTCCGCAAAAGGGCCAGATTGACCGCGTTCGCTGCCGACGCCTACCAGTGATCACGATGCCCGGAATCCCTGATCACGATCCCGGAATCCCTGATCAGGATCCCGGAATCAGCGATCACGATGCCCGGAACCGGTGATCACGATCCCGGAATCCTTGATCACGATGCCCCGGAATGAGCGATCACGATGGTCCGGAACCGCCAAGAACCTGGGTGAGGTTCTCCATCGTACGGCTCTAACGATGCTTGCTGATGTCGAGAAGGTCCAGCGTGGCATGGCGACGCTCGGGCATCACGTGACCCCAGCATTCGTCGAGGCCGCAGCGCAAGGCCTGCGCGACGGCCACCTGAGGGTCGTCCCTAAGAAGGTTCTTTGGCTTTGCTCCATCGTCGAGGCCATCAAAAATGCTCCGTTGATCGCCTCGCTGCACTGGTCGATCGTTGAGGCGCCGGGCGGATTCGAGTTCCTCACGAGCGATAGCCCACTTACGAAGATTCTCACGGATCGACGAGTCCCCCCGCTGTTTGCTGGTGGTTGGATTTCGCCCTCTGCTGAGTCGCGGTTCCCGTTATCTCCGACTTGCTGCCTGATCATCCGACCAGACCGTGCAGTCCCTAGGCAGGAATACCCCGCAGTCTATTGCCGGAACATCAACTCCATTACCGTTTGTAACTGCCACGATGCAGTCTTCTCTCGGCATGAGGAGGACTTCGTTGGCCGTTTGCTTCGGAGGCGCTGATGCTCTTTGAGTAGCTCTTGCATCCTTGCGTCTCAGGAGCCTCTCGCACGCGAGTCGCGCCCTCGGTCGAGCCACGAACGCTTGATCCGAGCTACTGCAGGAGGTCCGGACTGTATGCACTCGACATGTCGGCCCCTGCCGACGAGCACCCTCTACCTCGTCTTGGTCCCTGCGCCTAGGCGGTCCGGTCGTCCTGGGCGTGACGGGAGACCGGCGGGCGGCCGCCCCCGAATCGCTCGCGTTCGCCCGGCTGACTAGGAGCGCGCCACACGGCAAGGCGCCCGTCGTATCATCCCCGCACCGGCCCCGAGCCGAGTTGCCCCCCCAGGAGACCACTCATGCCGATGTCAGGTGCGAGGTGGACGATGTTGTCCCCCGCATCTTCCTTCGCCTGGGAGCAGGAGGCCCTGGACCTCGTTCAGGCGGGCCTCCCTGACCACGACCCATGGCGGGCATGGGCCCTCTTCGAGTTTATCGGGACGGACGGCACGCTTAACGAGATCGACCTGCTCGTCGCCTCGCCGGTGGGGCTCTTCCTGGTCGAGATCAAGAGCTGGCCGGGGACGGTCTCAGGGGATGCGGGCCAGTGGCTCCTCGACAGCGGCACCGGCCTCCGCGCCGTGGACAACCCGCTCTACCTCGCCAACCGTAAGTGCAAGCGGCTGAAGTCTTTGCTCGCGCACCAGGCGGCCTACCAAGGTAAGCCGATCCCGCGTATCGAGCCGCTGATCTTCCTCTCCCACCCCGAAGTCCGGGTGAACCTCCAGGGGGCCGCCCGACAGGGGGTGTGCCTGCGCGACCGGGCCGCGGACGGTGACCGCCCGGAGCGGAAAGGGATCCTCGCCGCGCTGACCCGCCGCGAGGCGGGCGACCTCTCAGTTGAGGCCCCGCAGCGGATCGACCGCCCGGCCGTCAAGCTTCTCGTCCGGGCGGTGGAGCAGGCGGGAATCCGCGTCTCCCAGCGAGCGCGCCGCTTCGGCGACTACATCATCGACGAGCTGCTCGGCGAGGGGCCGGACGGGATCTACCAGGACTACCGGGCGCACCACGCCAGCGTCCCCGGCATGGAGAAGCGACTCCGCGTCTACCCGGTCGCGCGGACCACGGGCGGCCTCTCGCGGGAGGAGCTGGTCCGCGCCGCCCAGCGCGAGCTGCGCGTGATCAGCGGCATCAATCACCCCGGGATACTGCGCGCCGACACCCTCGTCGAGCACGACCTCGGCCCCGCACTCGTCTTCGATCACCCGCGGGGTGCGCAGCGCCTCGACCAGTACCTCGCGGAGCACGGCAAGAGCCTGTCCATCGATGTGCGACTTGGCATCGTGCGCCGGGTGGCCGAGGCCCTCGCGCACGCGCACGAGAAGCGAGTCATCCACCGCGGCCTCTCTCCTCAGGGGATCCTCGTCCTCGACCCTGCCTCCCCCGAGCCGCCGATCGCGATCTTCAACTGGCAGGCTGGCGCGACGGATCCGAACACCACCCGGCGCACGAGCTCGCGCATCGAGCCGACCCGGCACATCCGTGAGCTGTTCGAGGCCTCCTCCACCGCCTATATCGCCCCGGAAGAGGCGAGGACGCTCGCCGAGAGTGGCCCCCAGTCCGATGTCTACTCGCTTGGTGCGGTCGCGTACTTCGTCCTGACCGGAGCAGCGCCGGGCCCGAGCTTCGGGGCCGTCCACGAGCGGCTCCAGCAGAGCGGTGCGCTCGACATCACGGCGGATCTCGACGCGGCTCACCCCGTCATGCGGGAGCTGGTGCTCGACGCCACCCGCGGTGACCTCGGGCTCCGCTACGAGTCGGTCCGTGAGTTCCTGCAGCAGCTGGACCGCCTCGAAGACGCGCTCACCTCGCCGGATGACGGCGGGACGCCACCGCTCGAGGCCCGAGCGGGAGACCAGCTTGAAGGCGGCTACCTGGTCAAGGGACGCCTGGGCAGCGGGTCCACCGCGATCGTGCTTCGAGTCGAGCGGAACGGCACCGAGTCGGTGCTGAAGATTGCCAACGGCCCCGACCACAACGAGCAGGTGCGGACGGAGGGCGAGGTCCTCCTGGGCCTCCGCCACGAGAACATCGTCGAGGCGCAGGGCACCCTGACGATCGGCGGACTCGTCGCGATCGAGATGCAGCTTGCCGGGGAGGAGATCCTCTCGGATCGGCTGCGCCGCGACGGTCCTCTGCTGGCCGAATGGCTGGAGCGCTTCGGCGATAACCTGCTCAGCGCCCTCGACTACCTCGAGCGCAAGGGAGTCGCCCACCGCGACATCAAGCCCGACAACCTCGCCGTCGCTAAGCGCGGGCGCGGTGACGCCCGGCACCTCGTGCTGTTCGACTTCTCGCTGTCCCGAGCGCGCGCTGACGCCATCGAGGCCGGCACGCAGGGCTACATCGATCCCTTCCTCTCGCAGCGCCGCCGCTGGGACGAGTACGCCGAGCGCTGGTCGGCCGCCGCGACGCTCTACGAGATGGCCACGGGCGTCCTGCCGAGGTTCGGTGACGGCGTCAGCGATCCAGCCCTGCTGAGCTGCGAGGTCACCATCGAGGCGGATCGGATCGATCCCGCCGTCCGCGAAGGGCTCGCCGCGTTCTTCCAGAAGGCGCTGCGTCGCGAGGCGAAAGAGCGCCACGACAATGCGGAGGCGATGCTCGTCGCTTGGCGGGAGGCCTTCCGGGAAGCTCGGCAGCCTCCTGCCCAGCCCGATCGCCCAAGCGTCCCTGAGGACGACGCAGCGCTGGCCGCGCAGTTCGCGCTCGCGATGCCGAACTCGCATGTCATCGAACTCCCCCTCTCGGCTCGTGCGATCTCGGCGCTCGATCGGGTCGGGATCCAGTCTGTGGAGCAGCTGCTGCGCGCTGCACCGAACCACCTCGCGATGATGCGGGGAGTCGGCACCCGGACGAGGACCGAGATCCTCACGGCGCTCCGGAGGCTGCGCCAGCGGTTCCCGGAGTTCGTGCCCGGCACATTCGGCCCGCCCGAGGAGGGCGTCGAGGAAGGTGATTCCGCCCTTCTCGGCCTCGACCAAGTCGTGCAGAAGATTCTCCCGCGGCGGGCGCGATTGACGGCTGCGGACCGCGCCGTGACCGCCGTGCTCGGCCTGGATGCACCGGACAGTCCCGGGCCGACCTGGCGCACGCAGACCGACGCCGCCCAGAGCCTCGGCATCACCGCGGCCCAAGTCAGCCTGTCGATGAAGGAGTCCCGGGAGCGCTGGCGTCGCCTTCCGGCGCTGACCACGCTCCGCGACACGATCCTCGAGCTGCTGGACGCCCAGAGCGGGCTGGCCGGGGTGTCCGAGCTCGCCGCGGCGCTGCTCGCAGCCCGCGGGGCGGCGGCCGAGGGGCCCCGACGCGCGCGCCTGGCCTGGGCTGCGCTCCGTGCCGCCACGGAGTCGGAAACCCACCTTGCTGCCCCTCGCTGGATCGCCCGCCGCATCGCCGGCACCGCGGTCCTCGCCCGGGTCGCTGACGACAGCGCGGACGCCGCGGCGCGCGCCGAGGCCGCGGCGGACTACGCGGGCCGGCTCGGCCGCAAGGCGGACCAACTCGTCCACCAGGACCCGCTTCCCTCCGCCGCCACTGTCGCTAGCGCGCTGCGCGGGATCAGTTTGCCTGAGGGCCTCTCACCCCTCAGCGAGACCCGGCTCGTGCGGCTCGCCGCGGCGGCCTCGCAGGAATCCGCCGTCAGCTCGCGACTCGACCTCTACCCGCGCGGGATGTCCGCCGAGCGCGCGCTGCGCCTCTCCGCCAACGGCCTCCTGGCGGGCGGCGAGATCACACCCGCCGAAATCGTCGCGCGGATCGCCACGAGGTTCCCGGAGGCCGAACGCCTTCCGGACCGACCCGCGCTTGACGAGTTGCTGGAACAGGTCGGGATCGAGGTCCGATGGGAGCCCGAGGGGGCTGGCGGGAAGGGCGCCTTCCGCTCCGTGGCACTCGGTCCGACCTTCTCGACCCGCCGCGAGCGGACTCGCTACGCGACAGCGCACGGGCCTCTCCCGACCTCTCCGGATGTGATCGCGGCAGAAGAGCTCGAACAGCGGCTCCTGGCCAGCCTGGAAGAGGGTCGGCCGCTGATCCTGACCGTAGCTCCGAGGGATCTTCAGCGGGCAGAAATGGAACTGTCGCGCTTCGCCATCGCGTCGGTGAGCCTCGAGCAGGAGCTGCTGGACGCCCTGCGGGAGAGCGCTCGGGCGGTTGGCGCCGATTGGAACGCGGTCGTTCGGGCCGACGCCCTGGGTGCCCGCGGCCCGGACTGGCCGAAGGTCCGCGCCCTCGCGCAGCGGGCGCTCCCCCAATTGCGGCAGCGCGTCGGGGCCGCCGGCCCGGCCGTGCTCCTGACCCGGCCGGGACTGCTCGTACGCTACGGGCACATGTCGTTCCTCGAGGACATCCTGCTCACCACAGGCCAGCGTGGAGCGCCGCACGCCACCTGGGTGCTGTTGCCGACGGATGACCAGAGCGCCTTGCCCCTATTCGACGGCCAACCGCTGCCGGTTCCGACCCCGGGGGCCTGGTCGCGGATCCCGGAGGCCTGGCTTCGTAATCTGCACCGCGCGGGAATGGAGCCGTCCCCAGCGGCGGGAGAGGCCTCGTGATCGACTCCCCGACCCTCGTCCGCGATCTCTCCCGGCTCCTCGGTCGGCTCTCCCTCGATGTTCGAGCGCGAGCGATGGAGGGGAACGGCGAGGCTGCCTTACGCGCCGAGCACGCCCGCCTGACCCACGCGGGGCGCACCGCCGAGCCCTTCGTCGACTGGGTCACGGCTCAGGCGACCCAAGGCGCCGCGGCCTGGATCCTGGCTGCGGTATTTGCGCGGTTTCTCGAGGACAACGGCCTGATCGGCGAGGCATGGATCGCCGGGGAGGGTCCGCGCCTCGAGGAAGCGCGGGAACGGCAGATCCGGTTCTTTCGAGAGCGGCCGGCAGAGAACGACCGCGGCTTCCTGCTCCATGTGTTCGACCAACTGGTCACGCTCCCGGGAATGCGGGGCATCCTCGATCCGGACCACAACCCGCTGTACCGCTACTCGCTCTCGGGCGATGGGGCCACGGCGCTCCTCGACTTCCTCCGGGAGGTCGACCCCGCCACCGGCGCGCTCCGACGCTCCTTCGCTTCCGAGGAGCTCGACACGCGTTTCCTCGGTGACCTCTATCAGTACCTCTCGGAGGACGCCCGCAAGCGGTTCGCCCTCCTGCAGACGCCGAGATTCGTCGAGTCCTTCATCCTCGACAGGACGCTGACGCCGGCGGTCGAGGCGTTCGGTTGGCAGACGGTGCGGCTCATTGATCCGGCCTGCGGGTCGGGGCACTTCCTGCTCGGCGCCTTCGAGCGGCTCTTCGCGCTGCGGCGGCGCTACGCGCCAGGCGTCAACGAGCGGGCCGCTGCCCAGGCGGCCCTCGATCAGGTCTTCGGGGTGGACCTCAACCCCTTCGCGGCTGAGATCGCGCGGTTCCGGCTGCTGCTCGCGGCGCTGAAGGCGTGCGGCGTGGCTCGACTCGTCGACGCCCCGGCGTTCCGCGTCAACATCGCCGTGGGCGACTCCCTCCTTCACGGGCGGCGCTTCTCCGACGAACGGGGAGTTCAGATACTGCTCTTCGAGGGCGATCCGTTGCGGGACGCTCTGCTCGGCGCCGAGGACCGCCAGGTACTGGATCGGATCCTCGGCCAGCAGTATCACGCGGTGGTCGGGAATCCCTCCTTACATCATCGTGCGAGACAAGGCGCTCAATGTTGCGTACCGCGAGCGCTTTGCGTCGTGTCACCGCCAGTACCAGCTCGTGTGCCCGTTCATCGAGCGGCTCTTCGAGGTTGCTCTGGCAGGTTCGAAAGGCAGGCCGGAAGAAGCCGGCTTCGCCGGCATGATCGTCGGAAACGCCTTCATGAAGCGGGAGTTCGGCAAGAAGGTAGTCGAGGGGGTACTCGCACGAACTGACCTGCAGACGGTCATCGACATTTCCGGCGTGCCCATCCCTGGGCATGGCACTCCCACCGTGATGCTCTTTGGAAGGAATCGGCGGCCCGTTAGGTGGGACGCTCCGCGCAGTACTGGGGATCCGTGGCGAGCCTGCCCTCTTCGGGAGATTCCGCGGGGGGCGCCGTGTGGACCGAGATCTCGCGGCTCGTTGATCGCCCGGGTGAGACAGGAACTTTCGTCAGCGTCGCGGACGCGGCTCGAGACCGGTTCAGTAAGCACCCTTGGAGCATCGGCGGAGGAGGCGCGGCTGAGTTGAAGGAGCGCCTCGAGCAGGCATCGCGGCAGCGCCTCCAAGGACGAATTGTCGACCTCGGCCGAACGACTCACACTGGAGAAGATGAGGCCTTCTACCTTCCGAGAGCGTCGGGAGCTTGCGGCCGGTTCCTGCGGTCAACAGTCCCCTTCGTTGAGGGTAAACATCTCCGAGACTGGCATGCGGCGTTCGAAACGGTCACGCTTTTCCCCTACGACAAGGTGACAGCGGATCCTCTCTTCCTCGACACCCTAATGGAGCGGCATTTCTGGCCGTACCGGACGGCTCTCCGAGAACACGGGATTTCCAGCAGACACCCGAGCAGCGGGGGCTGCGGTGGTTCGACCACTCCATGTTCTTCGCCAATCGATACCGCACCCCCTCTCCATCGCCTTCGCCTTCGTCGCCACGCACAACCACTTCGTGCTGGACCGTGGAGGCAAGGTCTTCAACCGGTCGGCGCCGGTCATCAAGCTGCCGGCGGACGCCACCGAGGAAGACCACCTCGGCCTGCTGGGGGCGTTGAACGCCTCGACGGGGTGCTTCTGGATGAAGCAGGTGTTCCACTGCAAGGGGAGCACGGTCGATCAGGCTGGTGCTCGTCAGACTACAGTTCCTTGGGAGGACTTCTACGAGCACGACGGGACGAAGCTGCAGCAGTTCCCTTGCCCGCCTCGCTCCCCACGGAGAGTGCCCGCCTCCTCGACCGTCTCGCCGCGGAGCGCCAGGCGGCCACTCCAGCCGCCGTCTGTGCCACCTCGACGCCCACCCGCACGTCCTTGGACGCCGCGCGGGCGCGATGGGAGGAGCTGAGCGCCCAGATGATCGCCGCGCAGGAAGAGCTCGACTGGGAGGCGTATGGCCTCTACGGGCTTCTCGAGGACCCGCCGCTGGCTCGAGAATCGGGCTTTTCCGGTCTTCGGCTTGGTGAGCGAGCGTTCGAGATCGCCCTGGCCCGGGCGGTGGCGGCCGGGGAGATCGAGACCACCTGGTTCGAGCGCCACGGCTCGACCCCGATCACCGAGATTCCCACCACCTGGCCGGAAGACTACCGCCGCGTCGTCGCGCGGCGCCTCGAGCTGATCGCGGACCACCCCGCCATCCGGCTGATCGAGAAGCCGGAGTACAAGCGTCGCTGGAACGACGAGCCCTGGCCGGAGCAGGAGGAGCGCGCGCTCCGCGAGTGGCTGCTCGACCGGCTCGAGACCCCGGCTCTCTGGCCCACTGTGAGGCCTCGGAGCGTGCTGCAGCTAGCGGGCGATCTCGCTCTGGATCCCGATTTCTCCCAGGTGGCAGCGCTCTACGCGGCAGCGCTGGGGGTCGGCTTCGACCTTCGCTCCCTCGTCGAGGATCTCGTGCTCGATGAAGGCGTCCCTTTTCTCGCCGCCTTCCGGTACACCGAGGATGGGCTTCTCAAGCGAGCGGCCTGGGAAGAGACCTGGGAGAAGCAGCGGCAGGAGGACGCGATCGACGCCCGCGGCTTGCCCGCCGGCGAGGCATCGCGACTAAAGGCCACCGAGGTCGGACCGATTCCCGTCCCACCGAAGTACGGGCGCACCGACTTCCGGCGACCGAGCTACTGGGGACTTCGGGGCAAGCTCGATGTGCCCAAGGAGCGGTTCATCCTCTATCCCGGCGCCGAGCTGGGAGCGACCGATCCCTCCCCCGTCGTCGGGTGGGCCGGCTGGGACCATCTCCAGCAGGCCCAGGCCCTTGCCTTTCTGGACGACCAGCGCAAGCAGGGCGCGGGATGGGGCGCCGAGCGCCTCGTCCCGCTGCTGGCAGGCGTGGCCGAGTTGCTCCCCTGGCTCCGACAGTGGCACAACGAGCCCGACCCCGAACTGGGTGGAGGCCCCGGGGACCTGTTCACGGATTTCGTGCAGCGCGAGGCTCGGGCCGCGGGCCATACCGTACCCGCCCTTGCGGCCTGGCGACCGAATCGCTGACCGACGCGAGGAACTGATCTGATGACACTGCTCAAGGACCTCGTCGACATCCCCGAGCGCGTTGCCGCTGCCGATTTCGTCGTGCGCCTCGCGTCCGAGGTCGACGATCTCGATGCGATCGTCGCGCAGTATGTCGTCACCGACCAGCTCGTCGGCGCGTTCGACGAGGCGCTCAAGCTGGTGCGCGACGCCGTCAGCGGGCAGCGCAGTGTGGGGGCTTACCTCCACGGCTCGTTCGGATCGGGCAAGAGTCACTTCATGGCGATTCTCTACGGGATCCTGTCCGGCCACGCCGGCGCGCGACAGATTCCCGAGCTGCAGGCCGTCATCGCACACCACGCAGATTGGCTCTCAGGCAAGCGGTTCCTGATGGTGCCCTACCACATGCTCGGCGCGTCGTCGCTCGAGAGCGCGATCTTCGGGGGCTACGCACGGTTCGTCCAGGACAGGCTGCCGGAGGCGCCGACTCCTGGCGTGTATGTTTCGGACGACCTCCTGCGTGATGCGCAAGGGCTCCGCGAGGCGATGGGAGATGACGCCTTCTTCGCGAGGCTCAATGGTGATGGAGCTGCGGGCACGACGCAGCCTTCGGATTGGGGCGCGCTCGCCGGAACCTCGTGGGACGCGGAGTCCTTCCAGGCGGCTGCCAGCGCTCCCGCCACCGACGCAGCCCGCGCGGCCCTCGTCGGTCGCCTGGTCGAGGTCTTCTTCACCGCCACCCGAACCGCCGCGCTGGCCGGCGAGCACGGAGCCGGGTTCCTGCCGCTCGACGACGGCCTGTCCGTGATCTCCCGACATGCCCGCGCGCAGGGGTTTGACGCCGTGGTCCTGTTCCTCGACGAGTTGATCCTCTGGCTCGCCAGCCACGGCGCCGAGCCGGCGTTCGTCAACCGCGAGGGGAGCAAGATCACCAAGCTCGTTGAGGCGGAGGTCGCGGATCGCCCGGCGCCGATCGTCAGCTTCATGGCCCGGCAGCGCGATCTGGCTGAGCTCGTCGGCGACACCTTCGTGGGTGCGCACCAGATGGCGATCTCGCAAACGCTCCAGCACGGCGAAGCCCGCTTCTCCGCGATTCGCCTGGAGGACCGGAACCTCCCGCAGATCGCCGAGCGGCGCGTCCTGGCACCCAAGTCTCCCGCCGCCAGGCAGGAGATCGACGCGGCCTTCCGCCAAACGGAGTCCTACCGTCAGGAGGTGATGGACATTCTCCTGGGCCCGACGGGCGATCGCGAGCAGTTCCGGCGCCTCTATCCCTTCAGCCCGGCCCTGGTCGAGGCCCTCGTGGCTCTCAGCTCACTGCTCCAGCGCGAGCGGACGGCGATCAAGGTCATGGTGCAGATGCTGTCGGCGCGTCGCGACAGCCTGACCCTGGGGGATGTCCTTCCCGTGGGAGACCTGTACGACGCGGTCACGGAGGGTGCCGACAGCGTCAGCCTGGCGATGAAACAGCACCTCAGCCGCGCGCGCCAGATCTACCTGACGAAGCTCCAGCCTGCGATGGAGGCCATGGTCTCCAATGTCGCCGATGCGGCGCAGCAGGAACGGGTCCGCCTGACCATCGACCGACTCGTGAAGACGCTGATGCTGGCGGCACTTGCGCCCAATGTGCCGGCACTGTCGCGGCTGACTGCAGCGAAGCTGGCCGCTCTGAATCACGGGACGATTCGGTCGCCGATCCCCGGCCAGGAGGCCGGGACCGTCCTGCGGCACATGCGGACGCTCGCGGCCCAGGTGGGTGAGGTCCGCATCACGGGCGACGACGCGGATCCCGTGATCTCGCTGCAACTCGCGAGTGTCGACACCGAACCGATCCTGCGCGCCGCCTTGGCTGTGGACAACACCGGGAACCGGCAGCAGAAGGTCCGCGACCTGGTCTTCGAGCTGATGGGGATCGAGGTATCCACCCAGCTGTATCACCGTCATGTGCACACCTATCGCGGCCTCCCCCGCCAGATGGAGGTGGTGTTCGGGAATGTGCGGGAGTGCCCCGACGAGGTGCTCGCCCAGGCAGGCGACAGCTGGAAGCTCGTCATCGACTTTCCCTTCGACGAGCCCGGCTTCGGGCCGAACGATGACCTGGCTCGACTCGACCGCTTCCTCGCCGACAACTCGCGTGGAGCGCGCACCCTGGTCTGGGTTCCGACTTTCCTCTCGCAGCAGGCGCGAGAGGACCTGGGCAAGCTCGTCATCCTGGACCATGTGCTCACGGGCGACCGACTGGCCAATTACGCGGGCCACCTCGGAGCGGTGGACCGACAGACCGCGAAGATGATCCTCGAGAACCAGCAGGCGCAGCTGCACGAGCGCGTGAAGATGATCCTCGAGGGCGCCTACGGGATGGCGGCGGCCCCCGAGAACACGCTGGACCGCTCGCACGGCTTGGCCGAGCATGTGCGGTCGCTCGATCCGGGGTTCCGTCCGGCCCCCCCCGTGGGGGCCGACCTGAAGGGCGCGCTGGGTCACCTCCTCGAACAGGCAATCGGTTTTCAGTACCCGGCGCAACCTGACTTCTCAGGCGACATAAGGCTAACTCTGACAAATCTCAAGAAGGTGCTCGAGATCGTCCAGCGCGCGTGCCGCGAAGAGGGACAACGGATCGTCGTCGAGCAGCCCCTCCGGCCCCTCGTCAAGGTGGTCGTTCACGGGCTCGAGCTGGGCTCGCTCAACGACAACATTCTCCTGCTGTCGCACAAGATCCGACAGCTGGTGGAGCAGCGTCGCGCGGCGCTTCCCCCGGGCCAGCCCCTGACGGCCGGCGCGGTGAAACGACTGCTCGACGAGCCGCAGGCGCGTGGCCTCACGCCCGAGCTGGCCAACCTCGCCGTGCTGTTCTACGCCGAGTTGGCGAACTGCTCGTTCCGGCGCTTGGGGGCCCCCGCGACCCCGGTGCTGGAGAATCTCCCGGATGATGTCGAACTCGTCGCCCAGCGGATGCCGAAACCGGCCGATTGGGATGTCGCCCTTCATCGCGCGGGCGCGATCTTCGGGGTGGCGCCACCGCCCTTCCTGTCTGCCGGGAATGTCCAGCTGCTGGCGAAAGCGGTGCAGGACCAGGCGTCGGCGGTGCACACGGCGTGCGAAGCGCTTCCTGGCCTTCTGGCGGAACTCTGGGCGACCTGGGGGCATCCCGGACCAACCCCGGAGCGGCTGCGGACCGCACGCGCCGTCCAGGGCCTGCTCACGGCGCTTGCCGGGGCCGACGCTGATGCCGTCCGCGTCGTCGAGGTGGTGGCAGCCGCGACGGTCGACACTTCTGAGGCCGCGATGGGCGCGTCGCTGAAGAAGGCGCCAGCAGTCGTGCAGACGCTCTCGAACACGAACTGGCCGCTGCTGAGTGGACTTCGAGCCCGCGCCGAGTCCGGGTCCGAGGCGGCGCGCCAGGTCCTGCAGGACATCGCAGTGGTGCTGGCCGCGGATGAATACGCGGTCGGCATGTCCGCGCGGCTGACGGAGCTCGAGAGCCGGGCCACGGCGATCATCGTCGGAGCGCCGAGTCCGCCGCCTGCCGTTCACCCACCCACCCCGCCCGAACCGCCTCCGCTTCCCCCCGTTGGAGGACCCGCGGACCGGTCCCGCAGTCGGGTTCGCGCGAGGCCCGGGGGCATGCCGAGGCGGAGAAGGCGCTTCTGAAGAGGTCCGACGCGCGCTGCCGCGCGATGACCGCTTCCGGATCTACCTCGGCTGGCGCATCTCCCGGGACGAGGAACCGCCCAAGGAGCCCTCCGCACCCGATCTCTCCCGCGCAGCTGCGGGCCGTCGCGCAGCGGGCGTTGCGCCGCCACCAAGGGGCGCGCGCGGTCGCCGTCCGCGCGGCAGCGGGTTGGGCGGGGCCGGCCGAACTCGCGCTGGACGACCGCGTCTTCGAGGTTCTCGACTCGGATTCGCCGCTCGAGGTCCGGAGCCGACTCGTCGCGCTCGAGGGGAGCGATCGCGGGCTCGCGCTGCTGACGCGCTGCGAGGACCGCGACCTCGGCTCGGATGTGCTCGCTCGCATGGCCCACGGTCGCGTGATCTCCGTCGATCCGCTCCCGATGTTGGCCGAGGCCTTCGCGGCGCGCGCCATCGACCCTCGCCTGTCACGGCACGCGTGGATCGCTGAGGCCTTGCTGGAAGCGGCCCCGCCCCGGGGCTACCCCCCCGCACGGGGCGGCGTGCTCGACCGTGATACGGCCTTCCGCACCCTGGCCTCGGTGCGCTTCGGACTGACGGCTGACCGGCCCGACGCCGTGGCCTTGCTCACCTGGACGATCGAGGCACCGCGGGTGGAGAGCCTCCGCGCAGCCCCGCCGGAACTACGGGACGGGCTGCGCGAGTGGCTCGTGGAGCAGGCCGGCCCCGTGGCCGGCGCAGTCCTCGACACGGTGGCCGCGGGACACGGGGCGGACGCCGTCGCGCTCGGCGTCGTCTGCCGGGTGCTCTTTCATCCGCTGCGTGAGAGCGACGCGGGCCTGCGCGAGGCATCGGTCCGGCTGGAGCGCTACACGGGACATCGTCCGGTCGATCCGAGCGTCGCGCAGGCGTGGGCCGAGGCCGCCGAGACCGTGGTGGCCGCGCTCGAGCGGCTCGACCAGCGGGATGCGGCGCGGCAGGTCCTCGCGCGGGCCGATGCGGTTCTGAAGGACCTCGGAGCCGAGCGCTGGGCTGGCCTCAGCCGGCTGACCCCGCATGGCTTCTCTGCACGGCTCATACGCCTGGCCGAGGGCGTGCAGCGCTGGGTTTCCTCGGGGCCGGCGGCCGTTTCGATGGATGAGCTGGAGGGCGCGGTCACAGCCATTCGCGACCACGCCGACGCGGAGTTCTCCGTGGACCGCGCGCGCCGGCGTCGATGGCGATGCGCCTCGTGCGGTGGCTCGCCGCGGTGCAGGCGGAGAGCGCACCCCCCGCGACCCTGGCCGAGGCGGCCGCCGCCCATGTGGCGCACGACGGCTTCGTCGACTGGGCGCGCACGGCGCTGATGGGGGGAGATCCCATCCGCGAGGTCGCCGAGGCCTACACCGCGCTCCTGCGTCGCGTCACCGAAGTGCGCGAGCTGCGCAATCGCCAATTCGCGGAGCGGCTGGCGGCCTGGCTGGACGGCGGGGCGCCGGCCAAAGGCCTTCTCCCGATCGAGCAGGTGCTCGACACCGTGGTCGCCCTGCTCGCTTGAAGCGCTCCCGTGCTGCTGCTAGTCCTCGACGGGATGAGCTACGCAGTATTCCGGCAGATCATCGGTCGCGAGCTCGAGCGGCGCTGGTCGCGCGTCGCGTTGCCCTGGCCAGTTCGGACTGCCGCCGGTGATCGCGGCCTTGCCCACGGTGACCGAGGTCTGCCGGGCGAGCCTGCTCTGCGGGAAGTTGTGCACGGGGACGGCGATCGACGAGGCGGCGGGGTTCGCGCAGCACGCGGCACTGGCCGCGGCCGGTTCCACCTCGCATTCCCCGCGACTGGTCCACAAGGCGGGGCTGCTGGCCGCCGACTCCCTCGACATCGATGGCGAGTTGCGGGACCTCGTCGCCGAGCCGAAGCAGCGGGTCGTCGGGGTGGTGATAAACGCCGTCGACGATCATCTACTGAAGGGCGACCGACGGCCGTCCCGTGGTCACTCTCCGCCATTCTCGGCCTCAGCAATCCGCCCCAATTGGCACACCAGGCGCGGCGGGTCGTGGTGGTGACGGCGGATCACGGTCATCTGCTCGACCGCGGCGCGAAGGCGCCCCGCCAGGAAGCGCACGATCGCTATCGGACCGCGACGGAGCCGATTGCCGAGTACGAGTAGGCGCGTCGCCGGGCCGCGTGTCCTGATCCCGCCCTGGGAGGGCCGATCGCCGCGGCGTGGTCCGAGGCCGTCCGCTACTCCACCAAGAAGAACGGCTACCACGGTGGTCTCGCGCCGCAGGAGGTGGTGGTGCCGCTCGCGATCCTTCGGCCGGCGGACATGGCGCTCTCCGGCTGGCCTGACCTGCCACCCGACGCTCCGGCGTGGTGGGAAGGGGCAATCGGGGTCGCGCCGCTCAGTGCGCCGACCGGGGCCGCGG
>CAVPDB010000019.1:0-246652 GCA_963702545.1 uncultured Acidobacteriota bacterium
TCCGAGAAGGTCGGGTAGTTGAAGAGCGTCTCGGCGATGTCGCGGGCGGTGGCCTGCTTCGACAGGAACGCCTGCCCGATGTGGACCAGCTCGCTCGCCGTGTGGCCGACGATGTGGGCGCCGCGCAGGCGCATCGACGGCTTCTCGAAGACCAGCTTCAACAGGCCGCCGGTCAGCCCCGTGATCTGCCCGCGCGCGTTGAGGTCGTAGCGGCCGCGGCCGACGACGTACGGGACGCCGGCGTCGCGCAGCTGCTCTTCCGTCTCGCCGACGTAGCCGACCTCGGGGATCGCGTAGATCGCGAAGGGGAGCGTCTCGGTCCGCGACTTCAGCCCGGGGATCCCGAAGGCGTGACGGATCGCCTGGCGCCCCTGCTCCATCGAGGTCGAGGCCAGCGCGGGGTAGCCGATCACGTCGCCGACCGCGTAGATGTGCGGGACCGCGGTCTGGTAGAACTCGTTGACCTCCAGCAGGCCGCGCTCGTTGGCTGCCAGGCTGACCGACTCGAGCTCGAGGTCGTCGGTGTTCCCCTGCCGGCCGACGCTGTAGAGCAGCAGGTCGGCCTCCAGCTGGCTCCCCTTGCGGGTCGTCACCCGGACCGACGGCGGGTCCCCCTCGACCCACTCGATCGTCCGGTAGTGGTCGTCGGGGATTCGGACCACGCCCAGCCGGCGCAGCTCGGTCTCCAGGATCTGCGCGACCTCGCGGTCGAGGTAGGGAAGCAGCTGGTCGCGCGTGTCGACCAGCGTCACGTCGATGCCGAGCGCGGCGAAGATCGAGGCGTACTCGACGCCGATCACGCCCGCGCCGAGCACGATCATCGAGCGCGGCATGCGCGGGACGGCAAGGATCGTGTCGCTGTCGACGACGGTCCGGCCGTCGAACGGCACGTCGGCCGGGCGGGCAGGGCGCGTGCCGGTGGCGATCACGACCACGTCGCCGGTCAGCTGCGCGCGGGTCCGGCCGTCGGCGCCGTGCACGGCGACGGTGTGCGCGTCGACGAAGCGGCCCGCCCCGCGGAAGACCTGGACCTGGTAGCGGTCGAGCGCGCGGGTGGCCAGCTCCAGCTCCTGCTGGACCACGGCGCGCTCGCGGGTCATGAAGTCGGCGATCGTGATCTCGTCGGGGAACTCGATCCGGATCCCGTACAGGCTGCTCTTCCTCAGCCCGTGGACGTACATCGCGCTCTCGCGCAGCGTCTTGCTGGGGATCGTGCCCCAGTTGATCCGCGTGCCGCCGATGACGTGGGCACGCTCGACGATCGCGGCCCGCCGGCGGTGGCGCGCGGCCTGGATGGCGGCCCGCTCGCCGGCCGGGCCGCCGCCGATGATGACGACGTCGAAGTGAGGCATGCGGGGAGTTTAACCCGCCCGAAACCGGCTGCGGGAGCCGGGGCCGGTCCCGTGATAACTTCGCGGCGGCGCGGGCCTCCCGCGCCGGGGACCAGAGCCGATGGAAGAGCCGGGAACCCGGGCGCAGGACGTCGTGACCGTGATCCTGGGGGGCGGACGGGGAACGCGGCTCGAGCCGCTGACCTGGCTGCGGAGCAAGCCGGCCGTCCCGATCGCCGGCAAGTACCGGCTGATCGACATCCCGATCAGCAACGCCCTCCACTCCGGGATGGACCGCGTCTTCGTGCTCACGCAGTTCAACTCGGTCTCGCTCAACCGCCACATCGCCGGGACCTACCGCTTCGACCCGTTCTCGCGCGGCTTCGTCCAGGTGCTGGCCGCCCAGCAGACCCCCGACGACGAGAACTGGTTCCAGGGGACGGCCGACGCGGTGCGGCAGAACCGCCGCTTCCTCACGGACACCCCGGGCGACCTGGTGCTGATCCTCTCCGGCGACCACATGTACCGGATGGACTACCGCGCGCTGCTGCGCGAGCACCTCGCAAGGCAGGCCGACGTGACGATCGCGGTGCTGCCCTGCGGCCAGGCCGAGATCGCCGGCTTCGGCGCGGTGCGCGTCGATCCCTCGGGTCGCGTGGTCGAGTTCCGCGAGAAGCCGGCCACGCCGGAAGCCCGCGCCGGGATGGAGGTCGACCCGGCGCTGCTGGCCCGCTTCGGGATCGCGGCGGGCGGTCCCTACCTGGCGTCGATGGGGATCTACCTGTTCGACAAGCGGGTGCTCGACCGCGTGCTCGACCGGGGCTACGACTTCGGCCGGCACATCCTGCCCTCGCTGGTCGGCGAGGGGCGCGTGCAGGCGCTGGTTTTCGACGGTTACTGGCGCGACATCGGGACGATCGGCGCGTTCTACGACGCCCACATGGACCTCGTCGCTCCCGACCCGCCGTTCGATTTCTACGACCCCGACTGGACCTTCTACACCCGCCCCCGCTTCCTGCCGGGCACGACGCTCCACGGCGGGAGCTTCGACCAGGCGCTGATCGCCGACGGCGGCCGGATCGAGCACTCGACGATCGAGCGCTCGGTGATCGGGATCCGGTCGCGGATCCGCCACGCGACGGTCCGCGGTTCGCTCCTGATGGGGATCGACGTCGATCCGCCCGACGCGCCCCCCGGGGCGCCGTCGCTGGGGATCGGCGAGGGGACGGTGATCGAGCGCGCGATCGTCGACAAGAACGCGCGGATCGGGCGCGACGTCCGGCTCGTCAACGCGAAGGGGCTGGCGGAGGCCGACGGCGACGGGTGGGCGATCCGGGACGGCATCGTCGTCGTGGTCAAGAACGCCGTCATCCCCGACGGAACCGCGATCTAGGAAGGAGCGTCCGTGGAGTTCCCCCGCGCCTGCGGCGTCCTGCTGCACCCGACCTCCCTCCCGGGAGCGTTCGGCGTCGGCGACCTCGGCCCGGCCGCACACCGCTACGTCGACTGGCTGGCGGAAGCCGGGGCGAGCTGGTGGCAGGTCCTGCCGCTGCAGAGCACCGGGCATGGAGACTCCCCCTACGCCGCGGTGTCCTCGTTCGACGGCAACCCGCTCCTGATCAGCCCCGAGGCGCTGGTCGCCGACGGCCTGCTTGCGCCGGACGACCTGCCGCGCGAGCCGTTCCCCGAGGGGCGGGTCGACTTCGGGCGCGTGATCGACCTCAAGGAGCGGCTCGTGGCGCTGGCCTTCCGGCGCTTCCGCGCGCGGCCGCCGGACGGGCTCGAGGCGCGGTACGAGGCGTTCCGCGATCGAGAACTCGGGCTGGCTGCTGGACGACGCGCTGTTCGCGGCGCTCAAGGCCGCGCACGGCGGCGCCCCCTGGACCGAGTGGCCCGGGCCGCTGGCGCAGCGCGAACCGCGGGCGCTGGCAAGCTGGCGGGCCGAGCACGCCGAACGGGTCGACGCCGAGGAGTTCGCGCAGTTCCTGTTCGCGCGGCAGTGGGAGGCGCTGCGCGAGCGGGCCCGGGCGCGGGGTCTCTCGATCATGGGCGACCTGCCGATGTTCGTCGCGCACGACAGCGCCGACGTCTGGGCCCAGCGCGAGTGGTTCCGGCTCGACGGCGACGGCCGGCCGCTGGCCGTCGCCGGCGTGCCGCCCGACTACTTCTGCGAGGACGGGCAGCTCTGGGGCAACCCGGTCTACGACTGGGACGCGCTCGCCGGGTCGAATTTCCGCTGGTGGCTCGACCGCCTCGGCCGCGCGCTGGCGCTGACCGACGCCGCGCGCCTCGACCACTTCCGCGGCTTCTCCGACTATTGGGCCGTGCCGCCGGGCGACGAGACCGCGCGCGGCGGGCGCTGGGAGCCGGCGCCGGGCCGCGCGCTGCTGGCCGCGGCGCGCGAGCGCTTCGGCGGGCTGCCGCTGGTGGCCGAGGACCTGGGGCACATCACGCCCGACGTGATCGCGCTGCGGCAGGAGTTCGGGCTGCCCGGGATGGCGATCCTGCAGTTCGCGTTCGACCCGACGGTGCGCGGCGCGTTCCTCCCCTACAACCACCGGCGCGACCTGGTGGTCTACACCGGGACGCACGACAACAACACGACCCGCGGCTGGCTGGAAGAGGACGCGAGCCCGGGCGAGCGCGAGTTCTTCCTGCGCTACGCCGACGGCGACGGCAGCGAGCCGCACTGGGCGATGATCCGGCTGGCGCTGGCGTCGGTCGCCGACCTGGCGATCGTCCCGCACCAGGACCTCGCCGGGCTCGGTTCCGAGGCGCGGATGAACGCGCCCGGGACGACCGGCGCCAACTGGGGCTGGCGCCTGCTCCCCACGCAGCTCGACGGCGCGTCCCAGGCCCGGTTCCGCGCGCTGGCGGACACGTACGGCCGGCTGCCGCCCGGCCCGCCCGACGGAGACGACCTCGCATGAGCCAGCCGCCCACCCGCCCCGCGCGGCCGGCGCCGCAGCGGCCGGCCCTCGCGTCGGCCCTCGCGTCGGCCCTCGCGCTGGGCCTCGGTCTCGCGCTCGCCGCCCTCCCGGCGGCCGAGGCCCGGCGTGGGCCGGTCGATCCGCTCGAGGGGTTCGACGCGCAGGTGCGGCAGGAGCTGGCGGCGTGGAACGTGCCGGGCGCGGCGGTCGCGATCGTCGGCCCGGCGGGGCCCCTCCTGCTCGAGGGGTTCGGCGTCGCGAACCGCGACACCGACACGCCCGTCACCCCCGACACCCGCTTCGCGATCGGCTCGATCACCAAGGGGTTCACCGCGACGCTGCTGGCGACTTTCGTCGACGAGGGGCTGCTGGCCTGGGACCGCCCCGTAGCCGAGGTGCTGCCCGACTTCCGGATGGCCGACCCGGTGGCCACCGAGACGCTGACGCTGCGCGACCTGCTGACGCACCGCAGCGGCCTGCCGCGCCACGACATGACCTGGTACCGCTCGGGCCAGACCCGCGACGCGCTCTACGCCGGGCTGCGCTACCTGCCGCCGACGGCGGGGCTCCGCGACCGCGCGCAGTACCAGAACCTGATGGTGATGGTCGCGGGGCGGATGGCCGAGCAGGCCGGCGGCCGACCCTGGGAGGACCTGCTCAAGGAGCGGCTGCTGGTCCCGCTGGGGATGGGCGCGACCGGCTTCTGGACCCAGGCCACCGGCAACTCGCCGCAGTTCGCCAGCGGCTACGCCGAGCGCGACGGCGAGCTGGTGCGCACGCCGTTCCTCGACCTGACCGGGATCGCGCCCGCCGCCTCGCTGGCCTCGACCGCGCGCGACCTGGCGAGCTGGCTCCTTTTCCAGCTCGACCGCGGGCGGGCCGGCGAAATCCAGCTGGTCTCGCCCGGGCAGTGGAACGAGCTGCACCGCGCGCAGGTCGTGGCCGAGCCGCTGCCGTTCCCGGAATTCACGAACGACGCCTACGGCCTGGGCTGGCGCGTCACCAGCTACCGCGGCCGGCCGGCCTGCGGGCACGACGGGATGGTCGATGGCTACTCCGCGGTCGTGATGGTCGTGCCGGGGAACGGCTTCGGCATCGCGGTGCTGGCCAACCGCGACAACTCCCTGATGCCGCTCGCGCTCGCGCTCGAGGCCGCGGACCGGTTGCTGGGCGCGCCGCCCGCCGCGTGGAGCGTGCGGCTGCGCGGCTGGCAGGCCCAGCAGCGCGCCGCCCGCGAGGCGCTCGACGAGGCCCAGGCGATCGACCGCAAGGCCGGGAGCGTCCCCTCGCACCCGATGGCCGATTACGCCGGGGACTACACCCACCCCGCCTACGGCGCGCTCCACGTGATCTTCAAGGACGGCGGGCTCGCGGTGAACTTCGGCGGGATCACGACCGCGATGTCGCACTGGCACTTCGACACCTTCCGCGCGCCGATGGGCCGGCTGCCGGCCCAGAACCCGACCTTCCTGCAGTTCGGCACCAACCTGCAGGGGGACGTCGAGACGGTCGCGGTGGCGCTGGAGGAGTCGGCCTCCCCGATCGTCTTCCGTCGCCGGCCCTCGCCGGTGATGTCCGACCCGGACTACCTCACGCGTTTCGTGGGGAGCTACGAGGCGGACGGTACGACCCTGCGGGTGGCGCAGCGCGGCAAGGGGCTGCTGGTCGAGACCGCCGACGGCCGCGCGATCGAGCTGGCCCCTTACCGCGGGACCGAGTACCGGGCCGCCGACGGCTCGGGGGCGCGTGCCGTCTTCTCGCCCGAGCAGGGGCGGGCGACCGGGCTGTTGCTGATCACGGCGCGCGGGGCGGTCAGCGCCAAGCGGTCCGCGCCGGGCGGCGGGCGGCCGTAATCGAGCGCGCCTCCGGGGTGTCTTCCCGTCGATAATCGCGGCTTCTCGGAGGTCCCATGCCGTCGCCCTGCGTCCGCCCGCCGTCCGTCCGCCCGCCGTCCGCCCACCCGCCGACCGTCCCCGCTTCGCACTCCCGCCGCGCGCTCCTTCGCCCCGCGCTCCTCGCCGCCCTGTTCCTGCTGCTCGCCGCCGGCTCGGCCGCGGCCGAAGCGCCCGGCGCGGCCGGTCACTGGGAGGGGGCGATCCAGATCCCCGGGCAGGAGCTGGGGGTGATCGTCGACCTTGCGCCCGGCCAGGACGGCGCCTGGACCGGGGAGATCGACATCCCGCTGCAGGGGGCGAAGGACCTGGCGCTGGACGGCGTGACGGTGCAGGGGAACGAGGTCGGCTTCGCGATCGCCGGCGTCCCCGGCGCGCCGACCTTCCAGGGGACGTTGTCGGCGGACGGCCAGTCGATCGCCGGCCAGTTCGTCCAGGCCGGGGCGAACTTCCCGTTCACGCTGACGCGCAAGGGGGACGCGGCCCTGGCCGGGAAGAAGAGCCCCGAGGAGCTGCTGGCCGGGTTCGACGCCTTCGTCGAGGCGCAGATGAAGGAGTGGAAGGTCCCGGGCGTGGCGGTCGCGATCGTCAAGGACGGCAAGGTCGTGCTGGAGCGCGGCTACGGCCGGCGGGACGAGAAGGCCGGGCTGCCGGTCGACGCGAACACGCTCTTTGCGATCGGCTCGTCGACCAAGGCCTTCACCGCGCTGGGCCTGGCGATCCTGGTCGACGAGGGGAAGCTGGAGTGGGACAAGCCGGTCGTGAACTACCTGCCCGACTTCCTGCTGCAGGACGAGACGGCGACGAAGCTGATGACGCCGCGTGACCTGACGACCCACCGCTCCGGCCTGCCGCGCCACGACCTGATGTGGTACGGCTCCGGCTTCACGCGGGAGGAGATGTACGGCCGCCTGCAGTACCTCCAGCCGTCGGCCTCGGTCCGCAACCGCTTCCAGTACCAGAACCTGATGTACATGACGGCCGGGATCCTGGCCGGGAAGCTGTCGGGGGCGAGCTGGGAGACCTTCACGCGCGAGCGGATCCTGGTCCCGCTGGGGATGGAGAGCACGGTCTTCTCGGTTCCCGACGCGGCAAAGACCGGCAACGTCAGCAAGCCCTACGAGGTGAAGAAGGAGACCGAGGAGCTGGCCGAGATGGCCTACCGCGACATCCAGGCGCTGGGGCCGGCCGGCACGATCTTCTCCAGCGCCAACGACATGGCGCAGTGGCTGAAGCTCCAGTTGGGCGACGGGACGCTCGACGGCACCGCCGTCGTCTCCGCGACGCAGCTGGCCGAGACCCACAAGCCGCAGATGGTCGGCGAGACGCCCTTCGTCTTCCCCGAGAAGCCGATCGTGCTCTATGGGCTGGGGTGGTTCGTGCAGCCCTACCGCGGCCATGCGCGGATCCACCACGGCGGCAACATCGACGGCTTCTCGGCGATGGTCTCGCTGATGCCGGAGGAGAACGCCGGCGCGGTGATCCTGACCAACCTCAACGGGACGCCCCTTTCGATGATCCTGGCCGACGCGATCCACGACCGGTTCCTGGAGCTGGAGCCGATCGACTGGAGCGCGCGCTTCAAGGCGCGGCGCGAGCAGGCAAAGGCCATGGAGAAGGAGTCGGAGAAGGCGCAGGGAAGCGAGCGCAAGGCGGGCACGAAGCCTTCGCACCCGCTGGCCGACTACGCCGCCGAGTACGAGCACCCGGCCTACGGCGTGCTGACGGTCACGGCCTCCCGCACGCCGGAGGCGCTGGCGATGTCGTACAACGGTTTCAAGCCGCCGCTCGAGCACTGGCACTACGACGTCTTCCGCGCGGCCGACACCGAGCTGAAGGGGGCGCTGATCGCCTTCGGCGGGAACCTCAAGGGAGACATCGAGACGGTGACCGTGCCGCTGGAGACCTCGGTCGACCCGATCGTCTTCACCCGCAAGCCTCCCGCCTCGATGAACGAGGCGGCGTTCCTGGACCGCTTCGTCGGCGAGTACTCGTTGGGCCCGCAGACGATCACCGTGGCGCGGCGCGGCAGCGCGCTGGTGGCGTCGATCCCCGGGCAGCCGACCTACGAGCTGGTTCCCTACAAGGGGACGGAGTTCAACCTGAAGGGGATGAAGGGGTTCAGCGTCCGCTTCGTGGAGAAGGACGGGAAGGCGACGGGCGCCACCTTCATCCAGCCCGACGGGGTCTACGAGGCGAAGCGGAAGTAGCGGGACGGGGCGGCGGGCCGGCCGGGTGCCGCCGCCCCGTTCGTTTCACTCGGGCGGGCGGACGAGCAGCCCATCCCACGACCAGGAGACGGGCTGCTCCCCCGGCCCGACGATCGGCTTCCACAGCCGGACCGCGTGCCCGCCGCCGAGGTTCACGATCACGGCCGGTCCGGTCGTGTAGGCCGAGACCGGCCCGTCGAACTGGATCTGGCCGATCTTCGCGCCGCCCTGCAGCAGGCCTCCCAGGGCGTACCAGTAGCCCGGATCGCCGAGGTAGGGGGCCGGATCGCCCACCGTGTTCACCGTCTCCCAGCGGACGTCGAGGCCGTCGTACTTGAGCGTGCCGCCCGCTGCGGGCAGCGAGCTGTTGGAGGTCCGGCGCTGGTTGCGGACGGTCCGGCCGACCGCGAAGTTGTTCATCGTCAGCGACCAGGCCGCGTCGTCGATCGTCGCGGTCCCGCCCGCCATCCCCAGCGTGCCGGTGTGGTATTCGAGTCGTCTCGAAGCTGGAGTCGGTCTCCTGGGAGAAGTTCTTCGCGTTCCCTTCGTCCTTCCGGTGGACGGGCGGGCCTGGCCCGCGGACGACCATCTCGCCCTGGTAGGTGCGGGTCCACTGGTAGGCCCCGACCGTGCCGGGGAGCGTCAGGCTCTCCATCCGGATGTTCGCGACGTTGGCCGAGAAGAACTCGAAGGCGACGTCGTGGTCCTTCATGAAGTCGTTCCAGTCGCCGCCGGTGTAACCCGTGAAGCGGATCACCCGGATCTCGATCCGTGCGCCGCTGGTGAAGACCCCGACCAGCTTGTCGGTCGGCGTCGGGCGTGTAGGTGAACTGCTCGGTCGTGCCGACCTGCGTCAGCGTTCCGGTGAAGGTCGGCTGGCCGGCCTGCGTGCTCGCCTCCCAGACGCCGCGCACCGCGAACTCGAGCGCGGCGTAGGCGGCGCTCGCGGTGACGTGCCCGGCCAGGGCCAGGTCGGCGATCGTCTGATCGCTGACCGGTGCTCCGGCCTGGAAGGCCGCGGTGACCGAGACCGCGGCGTTCATCGTCAGTTGGCAGACCGGGTTCGTGCCCGCGCAGGCCCCTCCCGACCAGCCGGCGAAGGACGAACCGCTGGCAGGCGCGGCGGTCAGCGTGACCTGCTGGCCGGCGTCCCACGACTCGCTGCAGTCCGCGCCGCAGTCGATCCCGGCGGGGCTGCTCGTCACCGTCCCGGCGCCGGTGCCGGACTTCGCAATGGTCAGCGCGTAGCGCGGGGTCACGGCGTCGAAGCGGGCCGTGACGGCGGCGCTGGATGCGAGGCTCACCGTGCAGGCCGGGCCGGTCCCCGAGCATCCCCCGCCGGACCAGCCGGCGAAGGTCGATCCGGCGGCGGGGGAGGCGGTCAGCGTGACCGACTGCCCGCGCGGGAACGAGGCGCTGCAGGTTCCGCCGCAATCGATCCCGGCCGGGTTGCTGGTCACGGTCCCGCTGCCGCTGCCCGACTTCTGGATCGCCAGCACCTCTCGCGCCAGCCCGATCACGACCCGGTGCGGCCCCGTCACGCGCAGCGCGAAGGAGTAGCTCTTCGCCGTGGAGGAGACGGCGACCGTCTGGCCGTCCACCGTCACCTCCGGCCTCGTGCCGCCGCCGGGGGTGATCGTGAAGCGCAGCGTCTTGCCGTGCTTGGCGCTGATCGTCCCGTTCGACACCGGCTTGGCCGTGAAGCCGCCGGAGGTCGCGACGGTGATCGTGTGGGTGGCGACCTGGAAGGTCGCCTTGATCGTCTGCGCGGTGCGGACGTCGGTGAAGGTGTACGACGCCGGCGCGCCCAGCGCGCGGCCGTTGACCGCGACCGACTTGATCGAGTACCCGGCGCCGGGAACGATGTCGAAGCGCTGGCTGCCGCCGACCGGGACCTGGACCTTGCCCTTCGGCATGATCGTCCCGCCCGCGCCGGAGGTCGCGTTGATGGTCACCGTCTGCGCCAGCGCCGACGGGACGAGCGTCGCACCGGCGAGGCCGGCCACGGCGAGCGCGAGCAGGGCGCGGAGGACGAGCCCCGCGCGGCGGGCGATCCGGTTCGACATGTTCCCTCCTCCTCCGGCCGGCGTCAGTCGACGCCGTAGCTGCCGATGACGCCGACGCCCGGGACGGCGACGTAGCCGGCCGAGTTGTCGCTGGTGTAGTTGCCGGAGCTGAAGCGCGTGTTCCAGCCGTTGTCGCCGCCGCCCCCTCCGCCGCCCTGCGCCATCCGTCCCTGCGCGAGCAGGTAGAGGTTGCCGATCGGGTAGGGCATCCCCTCGTAGCCGACGTTCCCCTGGGCGTCGAACCAGTAGCGTCCCGGCATCACCGGGCCGCCGACCAGTTGCGCCCAGACGCCCACTTCCGCCAGCGAGAGCTGGCGGCCGTTAATGAAGACCGGCGCGTCGCCGGACGAAGCGTCGGCCGCGAGCGGCGCGAAATCATGGCCCGGGTACATGAAGGCCGCGGCCGGCCCGCCGCGCGGTCCGAAGAGGCCGCTCTGCGCGTCGTACCACCACTCGCCGGCGGCGGGCAGGGCGCCGTAACGCTGGCGGAACTCCTCCAGTTGGGCCGCGGTCAGCGGCGCGCCGTTGACGACGACGCGCGGCGCTGTGGAGGGCGGAGCCTCGGGAGCGGGCGTGGGCAGCACGGGCTCCTCCTGGGCGGGGGGCGAGCAGGCGGGCGCGCCGAGCACGGCGCCCAGTGCGAGGGCCGCGGCCACGCGGCCCCACGGGCGGATCCGGAGCGTCATCGGGCCCTCCCCCGAAATCGGGCAAACACACTTGCGTAACATGATACGGCGATCGAGTCAGGCGGCCGCAGAATCGACTAAAAGTCCCGTCGGACCGCCGTCTTCGGATGATTTACCGAAACCGTCAAATAGTCAGGACGCGGTGATGGAGCGGGCGGGTCGCGCGCCTCCGCCCGAATGGCCCGAGTAATTGGCCCCCACGGACCGGTAATCGGCGGATACTTCCCGCGGAAATGGCTGCTGCGGCCCGCGTTTCGCGGGGGGGCCGCGGCGCCGCGCACGGCGGGGACGGGTCCAGCGGCCGGGGCGCGCGGGTCATTGCGGCGCCCCCGGGGCGCTCCCGTTCCGCGCGCGGAGAGAACCCATGTGGAAGCGGCTGATCGTCCTGTCGTCCGTTGCAGCCCTCTGTCTCGCGTGTGCGGTCACGCGCCGCGGGCTCGTCGAGGAGCGGGGGAAGGTGCCGGGAGCGCCGGGCCCCGCGGCCTCTATCCCGACGTGGGACTACGTCCTCTCCGCGCCGGCCATGCAGGTCCCGTCCGCGCCGCTGGGGGTCGTGCTGCCGTCGCCGGCCGCGGTTGAGCGCGCCGCTGCGTCGTGCGCGCCGGAGTGCCACTCGCAGTTCGCGCGCGGGGCGGAAGGCGAGAGCGAGGAAGACGAGGCCGCGGAGCGGCACGGCCGCGAGGAGTTCGCGTTCTACCAGCGCAGCTATCCCGCCAGCGGGCTGCCCGACGGTGCGATCAAGGACGGGCGCCTGCACTTCACGGCGCAGCGCGCGCAGATGGCGCCCAGCGCGGTCGCCGCGCTCGCGGCCTGGGCGCCGGTCGGCCCCTCGCCCATCATCGGGGAGCGCCACGGCGCCGAGTCGCTGCGCCAGAACTGCAGCGGGCGCGCGACCGCAGTGCTGGTCGATCCGCGCAACTCGAACACGGTCTACGTCGGCGCCGCCCAGGGCGGGGTCTGGAAGACGACGAACGCGGGCGCGAGCTGGGCGCCGCTCACGGCGACGGCCCCCTCCCAGGCGACCGGTTTCATGACCTTCGACCCGACCAACCCCGACATCGTCTACGTCGGGACGGGCGAGCCGCACGGCAGCGACAGCCACTACGGCGCGGGGCTGCTCAAGAGCACCAACGGCGGCGCGAGCTGGACCGTGCTGGGGGCCAACGTCTTCTCGGGGCGCGCGATCTCGGCGGTCGTCGTCAACCCGCAGAACACGCAGCAGCTCTGGGTCGGCGTCTCGACGCGCGTCGGGGGGATGGTCGACGTCAAGCCGGGGCTGGCCAAGCCGGGGGTCTACCGCTCGAGCGACGGCGGGGCCAGTTGGCCCGACAACCAGGCGATCAGGCTCTGCAGTCAGTCGAACCCGGAGAATTGCGTCAACGTCTCTTCGGTCTCGATGGAGCGGGGGAACCCGAACGTCGTCTACGTGGGCTTCGACGGCTACGGCGTCTACAAGACCACCGACGGCGGAGCGAACTGGAGCGCGATCCTGGGGCCTGCCGCACAGGGCGGCTGGGACCCGTCGCTGGGCGACGCCGCCCGGGTCGAGGTGATCGTCGCGCCGAGCGATAGCCGTGTCGTCTACGCGGGCTTCCACACGATTCGACAGCAGGGCGTTTCGGGCGTGCTCTTCCGGAGCGCGAACAGCGGGCAGAACTGGACCGCGCTCAACGTCCAGCCCACCGGCTACCCGGAGGCCATCAGCTACTGCGGCGGGCAGTGCAGCTACGACAACGTGCTGGCCGTCCACCCGACCGACCCCAACGTGCTGGCGGCCGGAGGCGCGGCGCTCTACAGCAACGGGCTGTGGGACGGGACGATCTTCATAACCCGCGATGGCGGCACCAGCTTCTCCACCCACACCGGGACCGCCCTCGACCAGACCGCGCACCCCGACCTGCACGGCATCACCTTCGACCCCAGCAACCCGAACACGATCTGGATCGCCAACGACGGCGGTGTCTACCGCTCGACCAACGGCGGGAACAGCTGGACCGAGCGCAACGGCAACCTGTCGACGCTGCAGTTCCAGTCGATCGCGCAGCACCCGACCGACCCCAACGTGATGTTCGGCGGGATGCAGGACAACGCCAAGGCCAAGACGACCGACGGCGGGGCGACCTGGATCGGGCTCGACGCCGGCGACGGCGGCTTCGCCGCGATCGATCCGTTCGACACGCGCTACTGGTTCGGCACGCGCTACTCGATCAAGGGCCAGGCGATGCAGTTCCAGCGCAACGACCTCAACGGCTCGGCGCCGGCCGAGGACTGGCCGGTCAAGATCATGGACGCCAGCTCGGGCGTGGACCTCAACGACAACGTGCTGTTCTACGCGCCGCTGGTGCTCGACCCGAATACCGCGGGCCGGGCGTACTGGGCCACGGCCCGGCTCTACCGCACCGACAACCGCGGCGACAACTTCACGGCGATCTCGCCCGACCTGACCAAGGCGAGCTCGCGCTTCTCGGCGATCTCGGCGGTCTCGGTCCGCAAGGGGGACTCGAACACGATCGTGGTCGGGACCGGGGACGGCAAGGTCCAGGTCACGCGCAACGGCGGCGGGAGCTGGACCGATCATCACGAAGGCGCCGCTGCCCAACCGCTTCGTCGCCGACGTCTTCGCCTACGACTCGTCGGTCTACTACGCGGCCTTCTCCGGGTTCGGGGCCAACACCCCCGCGACGCCGGGGCACGTCTACAAGACGATCGACGGCGGGGCGACCTGGACCGACATCTCGCGGACCGGCCAGACGGGCGGCCTGCCCGACCTGCCGGTCAGCGCGCTGGCCGTCGACCGCGACCAGGCCGGGGCGCTCTACGCCGGGACCGACCTGGGCGTGTACCGCACCCTGAACGACGGCGCGACGTGGGAGCCGTTCAGCGAGGGGATGCCGCTGCTCGCGATCTACGACCTCGACCTGACGCGCTTCCCGGACGGGACGCGGCGGCTGGCCGCGGCGACGCACGGCCGCAGCATCTACCGCGTCACGCTCGACGGCGGCGGGGGGGGCGGCGGGGACGTGACCGCGCCGACGACCCCGACCGGGCCGGCCGCGGGGACCGCGGGCACGAGCTACAGCTACACCACGGGCGGCGCGAGCTGCACGAGCGGCGGCGGCGTCCAGTACCAGTTCGACTGGGCCGACGGGACGACCTCGGCCTGGCTGACGCCGACTCTGGCGCCGGGCGGACCGGACGAGGCGGCGGCGGCCTGGTCCGGCGCCTCGACTGGCGACGCGGCCGGCTCCTCCATGTGGACCGCCGGGAGCGCGACGGTCGCGGCCGCGGGCGCGCAGGTGCCCGCGAGCGGCGCGCCGATCGAGTCGGTCGCGTCCGGGAGCGAGCCGCCGTTCTCGTACTACTACCAGGGACGGCTGGTCGTGCTCGAGCCGAGCGCGGAGCTGGTCGCGGTGCAGGAAGGGACCGATCGCGGCCTCGCCCCGCCCCAGGACCTCGCAGCGCGCGAGGGCTGGCTGCGCGATCCCGCGAGCGCGCGCGACGCGCTGGCGCGGCGTGGACTGGCGCTCTACCGCGTCCCGGCGACTGCGCGGCCCAAGGACGCCTCCGCCCCGGCGGCGGCCGACATCTCCGCGCTGGAGCGGGCGCTGGCGCTGGGCCTGCCGGCCCAGCCGGTCTTCGAGCTGGGGGGCGCGACGAAGATCGCCTCGGACGAGGTGATCGTCGGCTTCCGCGGCCCGACCGGCCTGGACGCCGCGCTGCGCTTCGTCGCGGCGCAGCCGGCGGCGCTGGGCCTGCTCGACGCGCGGCCGCTGTTCGGCGACCTGTTCGTGGTGCGGATCGCGGACGCAGCGGGCGGCCGAGCCTACGCCGTCGCGCGCGCGCTGGCGCGTGCGCCGGAGCTGGCCTTCGCCGAGCCGAACCACGTGCTGATCCTGCACGGCGACGCCGCTGCCGACGCGCTGCGGCTCGAGGGGGTCGCGGCGCCGACGGCCGGCCGGTCCCGTCCGATGGGCGGCGCCCCGGCAGCGGGCGCGCCCGCGCCCCCCCTCGCTGCGGCCGATCCCTTCGCCGCGCCGGGATGGACCACGATCCTCACCGACAACTTCGAGGGGTCGGCGGTCCCGTGGCAGACCGATAGCATCGGCAGCACGTCGTGGATCTACCCGGAGTACTCCACTGTGCGCGCGCGGAGCGGGTCGCGCTCGGCCTACATGACCGGCTGGGACAACTGGGCCCAGACGACCCTGGGTCCGCCCTACCCCGACGGCGTCGACACGTTCCTGAAGACCCCGCCGCTCAACCTGGCGGGGTACGAGGAGGTCTACGTCGAGTACTGGTTCTGGGCCGAGTACGAGGACCCCGCCGGCTGCGCCGGCCAGAGCCCGGCGCTCTGCGACTACGGCAAGGGCTACGTCTACGACCCGGCGACGCAGAGCCTGGCGGGCGGCTTCATCGCCGTCCCCTTCACGGGTCAGCTCTGGGGCGACCCGACGGCGCAGAACGGCTGGCGCCGGGTGCTCGTCCGCGTCCCGCCGGCGATGCGCAAGAACGGCGTCGAGTTCCACTTCGAGTTCATCAGCGACGGCAGCATCAATGCCACCGGCCTGTTCATCGACGACATCCGGATCGTCGGGACCGCCAACGTCGATACCGAGCCGATCGGCAACGATCCTTACGGCGCGCGCCAGTACGAGCTGAAGAACGTCGGACAGATCGCGGGGCTGGGGAACGACAACAACGACCTGAACGTCGTCGAGGCCTGGAACGAGGGTTCGGTTTCGCCGGGTGTCATCGTCGCCGTGATCGACGACGGCGTCGAGTTGTCCCACCCGGACCTCAACCTGGTGACCGGTTACGACGGCGATACCGGGTCGCCCGGCGGCGCGCCGCGCGACGCGAACTCGAATCACGGGACGGCCTGCGCCGGCAACGTCGGCGCCATCCGAAACAACGGGATCGGCGTCTCCGGCACCGCGCCGGGGGTCAAGATCATGCCGATCCACAGCGGCGGAACGGACGCTGCGTCGGCCAACGCGATTACCCTCGCGGTGAACAACGGCGCGTCGGTGCTGTCGAATTCCTGGGGCTGGGTCGGCGCACCGAGCGCGGCGATCACGACCGCCTTCCAGAACGCGCTGGCCTCGGGCCGCGCGGTGCGTGATCGCCGCCGGCAACGGCCCGGACCGCCCGCCCTGGGTCTACGAGACCGCGTTCCCCTGCAACCTGACCGCGCAGATGGACGTCGTCTGCGTCGGCGCCTCGAGCCCGACCGACGAGCACAAGAGCGCGTCGTCCTCGGACGGCCTGACGAGCTGGGGCTCCAGCTACATCGGTGCGGGCCCGGACGTGGTGGCGCCGGGGCCGTGGAGCTACACCACCGACCGGCTGGGCCCGGTGGGTTACAACACCGACCAGGCCCAGACCGGCGTCGATCCCAACTACGAGTACCAGTTCGGCGGGACCTCGTCCTCGACGCCGAAGGTCGCCGGGATCGTGGCGCTGATGCTCTCGAGGAACCCGTCGCTCACCCCGGCGCAGGTCAAGTCGATCCTGCGGCAGACGGCCGACGACATCGGTACGCCGGGCGAAGACGACAAGACCGGCACCGGCCGCGTCGACGCCCAGGCGGCCGTACTGGCCTCGGGCGGCGGCGGCGGGGGCAATCCGCTGCCGGTGCTGACCGGGATCTCGCCGTCGAGCGCCGCCGCGGGCTCGCTGGGCTTCACGCTGACGGCGAGCGGCAGCGGCTTCATCAATGGCTCGGTCGTGCGCTGGAACGGGGCCGACCGGCCGACCAGCTTCGTCAGCGCGACGCAGCTGACGGCGATCGTCGCCGCGGCCGACGTCGTCGCGGCCGGAACCGCTCAGGTCACCGTCTTCACGCCGGCGCCGGGCGGCGGGACCTCGGGCGCGCAGACCTTCACGATCACCGGCGGCGGCGGGGGCGGCGGCAACACCGCGACCGCCAGTCACGCCTGGACGAACAACGGCGCGTACCCGGTCAAGGCCCGGGCTCGCTGCGCATCCGACACCGCCAAGGTATCCGGCGACTCCGGAGCGCTGACGGTCACGATCAGCGGCGGCGGGGGCGGCGGCACGATCACCACGCCGCGCACGCCGAGCGGTCCCGCGGCCGGCGTGCCGGCGACCGCCTACGAGTACCGCTCGGGCGGCGCAACCTGCAGCCTGGGGGAGGCGTCGCAGTACCAGTTCGACTGGGACGACGGGACGATGTCGACCTGGATCACGCCGGCCGGGCTGGCGGGCGCGGAAGAGCAGCTCGCGGTCGCGGCTGCACCGGGCTCGGCGATGCCGGTCGAGACGGCGGGCAACCCGCGCGCCGACCTCGAGCAGCTCGCGCCGCTGGCGCGGCAGCACGGCCGCATCCGCGTGATCGTCACGCTGCGCGAGCCGTTCGCGCCGGAAGGGCTGATGGCGCCGGCGTCGGTGATCGCGCAGCAGGACCGGATCGCGCGGTCGCAGGACGCGGTGCTGGCGCGATTGGAAGGCGAGGCCTACGCGCTCCATCGCCGCTACCGCTCGGTCGCGGCGCTGGCGCTGGAGGCCGACGGGCGGACGCTCGAGCGGCTGGCGGCCAGCCCCGAGGTCGCGCGGATCGAGGAGGACCTTCGGCACGACGTCTCATTGGCCCAGAGCGTGCCCTTGATCGGGGCCCCGGCCGCGTGGTCGGCCGGCCACACCGGCGCCGGCCAGGCGGTCGCGGTGCTCGATACCGGCGTCGAGCGGAACCACCCGTTCCTGGCCGGCAAGGTGATCGCCGAGGCGTGCTTCTCGACCACCAGCGCGCAGAACGGCACGACCAGCGCCTGTCCCAACGGCCAGTCGACGCAGACCGGGACCGGCGCCGCCACCCCCTGCAGCGGCCAGGGCTGCGAGCACGGGACCCACTGCGCCGGGATCTCCGCCGGCAAGGGGACCGGCTTCTCGGGCGTCGCCAAGGAGGCCGCGATCATCGCGGTCCAGGTCTTCTCCAACACCAGCAGCGGCGGCGCGACCAGCTTCACCAGCGACGACATCGCGGCGCTGGACTGGGTCTACCAGCAGCGCAACAGCTTCGGCACCCCGGTCGCCTCGATCAACATGAGCCTGGGCGGTGGGCAGTTCTACAGCGCCTGCGATGGCGACAGCCCGGCGATGAAGCAGGCGATCGACAACCTGCGCGCGGTCGGGATCGCGACCGTGATCGCCTCCGGCAACAACGGCTGGGCCGACTCGATCTCGCACCCGGCTTGCGTTTCGAGCGGCGTGGCGATCGGCTCGACGACGAAGTTCGACGGCATCTCCAGCTTCTCGAACTCGTCGTCGTTGCTCAAGCTGCTCGCCCCGGGGTCGGACATCAACTCCTCGGTGACGGGGGGCGCCTTCGAGGAGAAGAGTGGGACCTCGATGGCCACGCCGCACGTCGCGGGGGCCTGGGCGGTGCTCAAGTCGAAGAAGCCCTCGGCCACGGTCGACGAGGTGCTCGCGGCCTTCACCAGCACGGGGCTCTCGATCACCGACGGGCGCAACGGGCTCGCCCGCCCGAGGATCCGCGTCGACCAGGCCGCGGCCGCGCTCTCCGGCGGCGGCGGCGGGGGGGCGGGGACGCGGTGGCGCAGCACGGCTGGGCCACCGGGAACAGCTACCAGGTGAAGGTGCGCGCGCGCTGTGCGGTGACACAGGGCGTCGTCTCCGGGTGGTCGGCACCGCTCACCGTCTCGATTACGCAGGCGGCCGAGACGGTCTCGGCGCCGAACGCGCTGTCCGGTCCGCTGACCGGCGAGCCGGGGCAGTCGCTGACCTACACCACGGGCGGGGCCGCCTCGAGCCAGGGGAACCCGGTGCAGTACGAGTTCGACTGGCTCGACGGCACGACCAGCGGCTGGCTCCCGGCCGGGACCACCAGCGCCTCGCACGCCTGGAGCGCGGCGGGGACCTGGGGCGTCCGGACCCGGGCCCGCTCGGCGACCAACACCGCGATCGAGTCGGGCTGGTCGGCGACGATGCCGGTCAGCATCCGGCTGACGACGGGGCCGGACCTGGTCGGGTCGTGGAGCGGCGCCAAGCAGACCTGCAAGACCAAGAAGGGGGTCACCAACTGCACGATCACCGGGAAGTACACGGTGACCAACAACGGGACGGTGAACTCGGGGTCGACGCAGGCCTGGGTCATCCTGTCGACGGACAACGCGCTGTCGGAGGACGACGCGCTGATCAAGACCTTCTCGGTCACGCCGCTCAAGCCGCGCGCAAAGAAGGCGCTCAAGCTCAGCTTCAAGGTGCCGACCGGCTACACCGCGGCAGGACTTTACCTGCTGGCGTACGTCGACCCGTCGAACACGGTCGCCGAGACGAACGAGTCGAACAACCTCGCGAACGGCGGTGTGATGCGGTAGCGGACGCGACGGCCTAGGGGCGGCCCGCGGGCGGGCCGCCCCGCCGCGCTGGCGGCGGGGCGGGGCCGGGCCCGCTCCCGCCGGTCTCCCGAGGGCGCCTCAGTAGTTCTCGGCGTAGATCTCGAAGAAGGCGCGCGCGTGCTTGCAGCACGGGCAGACCTTCGGCGGCTCGGTCCCCTCGTGGACGTAGCCGCACTCGCGGCACTTCCAGCGCTGCGGCGCCGTGCGCAGGAAGACGGTCCCCTCCTGCACGCGGGCGGCCAGGCGGCGGTAGCGCGTCTCGTGCCAGGCCTCGACCTGGCTGACCTCGCGGAAGGTCGTGGCGACCGCCGCGAACCCCTCGCGCTCGGCGACGTCGGCAAAGGCGGGGTAGAGCAGGGTCCACTCCTCGTTCTCGCCGGCCGCCGCGGCCAGCAGGTTCTCGGCCGTCGTGCCGACGCGGCCGGCGGGGAAGGTTGCGGTGATCTCCCGCGGCTCGCCGCTCTTCAGGTAGTCGAAGAAGAGGCGGGCGTGGACCCGCTCGTTGTCGGCGGTCTCGAGGAAGATCGCGCCGATCTGCTCGAAGCCTTCCTTGATCGCCGCCTTGGCGAACATCGTGTAGCGGTTCCTCGCCTGCGACTCGCCGGCGAAGGCCTTGAGCAGGTTCTTCTCGGTCTCGGTGCCGCGGATTTCGGCCATGACGTGCGCTCCGGGGACGGGGAGGAGGAGCCGCGAGCGTAGCATCCGCCCGCGGCTCACCCGAAGCGCAATTGCGGTAAGCCGGCCCTCCGCGCCGCCCGCCTCGCCCCCCGCTCAGCGCGCCCGCGCCAGCGCCTTCTCGAACTGCTCGGTGAAGCGCTTGGGACCGATGTAACCGCTCCACGACGCGAGCGGCGTCCCGGTGGCGTCGGTGAGCACGAAGAACGGCACGCCGCTCGCCCCGTACTTCATCGCGAGCGGGCCGCCTTCGCGGGTGTTGGCGTTGACCTTCACGAAGGCCACCTTCTGCTGGAGCGCGTCGCGCAGGGCGTCGTTGCGGTTCACCTCACGGGTGAACGACCTGCAGGCGCCTCACCCGGGGGTGTAGAAGTCGATCAGGATCGGCACGCCGCGCGCCGCGGCGTCGGCCTTCGCCTCCTCCATCGACTGCGGGTGGGGGAAGTCGGGGACCTCGCCCCCGCAGGAGATCGCGAGCGCCAGGCCGAAAAGGACGGCCGCCGCCCGGGCGGCCCGGGTCGCGCCGCGCGCTTGGGGTCCTCGAGTCAGCTTCGTCACGGACGACCTCTTCCCGCGCCCGGCGGGCCGGGGCGGACGCGACATGATACGAAGAGCGGGCTGGCGCGCCAGAACCCGTCGACACCGCGGCGCCTCCCGCCCCAGAATGGCCGCGATGGACAAGCCGACCGCCGTCTACGCGCGGGCCCCGCTCTCGGTCGACGGCGGGATCCCGATCTACTGCGGCGAGAGCGCCTTCCGCAGCAACTACGACGCGATCTACGAGCAGGTCTTCGAGCAGATCGAGGCCGGGCAGGACCCCAACGAGGAGGCGGTCCGGCTGGAGATGGAACGGGCCACGGTCGAGCTGATCCGGGAGTACGCGCCGGGCGGAAAGATCCTCGACGCGGGGGTCGCGATGGGGCGGATGCTCTCGCAGCTCCCCGACAGCTTCGAGAAGTACGGCTTCGACATCAACGTCCCCTGCCTGAAGCTGGCGAAGGCCAGGGGGTCGACGTCTGCTGCGCGATGGTCGAGGACCTGCCGTACCGCGAGGGGGCGTTCGACGCGGCGATCATGAGCGACTTCCTCGAGCACGTGCTGGACCTGAACCTGACGGTGAAGAACGTGCTGGCGACGCTCCGGCCGGGCGGCCTGCTCTTCGTGCGCACCCCGTGGCGCGAGGACCTGTCGATCTACCTCCGGGACGACTACCCGTTCCCGTACCACCACCTGCGCAGCTTCGACGAGCACGGCTACCGGCTGCTCTTGGAGAAGATCTTCCCCTGCAAGGTTCTGGAGCACCGGCTGATCGGCTACTCGGTCTGCCCCGAGCGGCGGAAGTGGATGGTCCCGTTCTGCGGCCGCGCGACGAAGTACTCGCGCGCCGTCAGCCAGGCGCTGCACGACCGGCTGATCCGGCTGTTCTACCTGCCGCTCAAGATCGTGCTCGTGGCGCAGAAGCTCTGACGCGCCCGGCGGACCCGGGGCGCTACGAGGCGATCGACGGCCCTCGCCCCATCTCGCGCAGGAACAGGAAGTGGGAGGCGATGGCCCCCAGGAACGACCGGTGCGCCATGTAGCGCACGCCGTGCCTGGCGCTGACCTCCTCGACGATCCGGGCCAGCGCGGGGTAGTGGACGTGGGAGACCCGCGGGAAGAGGTGGTGCACGACCTGGAAGTTGAGTCCGCCCAGGAACCAGGTCAGCACCGGGTTGGCGCGCGCGAAATCGACTGTCGTCCGGACCTGGTGCACCGCCCACTCGCTCTCGATCCGGGAGACGTCGGGCGGGAGATCGGGGTGTTCCGCCTCGCGCACGCTGTGGGCCAGCTGGAAGACGACCGCGAGCAGGAAGCCGATCATCATCATCGTCGCGAGGTAGACCACCAGGACGATCCAGAGCGGGTGGAAGAGCGCCGGCACCAGGAGCGCCAGCGAGAGCGCGAAGGTCTTGCCGCCGATCAGGCCGACCAGGTCCCAGCCGCGCGGGCGCGGGAAGCGCTGCGGCCCGATCCGGCCCCGGGCGACGCGGACGAAGTCGTCGACCAGCTGCCACTTGAGGGCGACCGTCGTGTAGAGCGGCCAGATGTAGAGGTGCTGGAAGCGGTGAAACCAGCGGTGCCGGTGGGCGGGGGAGAGCCGGCCCAGCGCGCCCAGCTCGATGTCGTCGTCGACGCCGGCCAGGTTGGTGTAGCTGTGGTGCAGAACGTTGTGCTTGAAGCGCCAGACGTACGAGCTGCCGCCGATCGCGTCGAGCGCCATGGCCGTCAACCGGTTGACCCACTGGCGCTCCGAGAACGCGCCGTGCCCGCCGTCGTGCTGGATCTTGAAGCCGATCGCCGCGACGGCGCAGGCCAGGGACAGGGCGGCCAGGGCGACCTGCCACCAGGTCCCGGCCAGGAAGACCAGCGCCAGGTAGGACCCCGCGGCCCACCCGGCGACCACCAGGGCGTCCAGATACATCCGGAACCCGCCGCGGGGGGGGTGCCCGGCCCGGGCGAAGTGTTCGGCCGCCCGGGCCCGGAGTTCGGCGTGGAAACCCTTGGGGGGCGCGAACTTCACCGCGGTCGGGGGGGGGGTGGAGCGGGGGCTTTCGGCGGCCATCCAGCGGTCCTCGGCGGGCCCTTACCGGGCCTGACGGAAGGCTAACACTTTCTGGGGATGGCGCCCGGCCCAGGAATCCCCCATAATCCCGGGGTTCGTGGCAGTCCCAAACACCACCGGTAGTTGCATAGTGCGCTTCCGGGTAACGCGAGGGTCCGCCAAGAGATCGGCGGTTGCGCCCGAGGCGCTCCGCAAAAAGAGACAGGAGTAGTCGCTATGCCTACCGGTACCGTGAAGTGGTTCAACGACGCGAAGGGTTACGGGTTCATCACGCAGGAGAACGGCCCGGACCTCTTCGTCCATCACACCGAGATCGTCGGCTCCGGCTTCCGCTCGCTCTCCGAGGGCGAGAAGGTCGAGTTCACGATCACGCAGGGCCAGAAGGGCCCCCAGGCCAGCCAGGTCAAGAAGCTCGGCTGAGCCTCTTCCCAAGCTGATCCCGCAAGGGCGCCGGTCTCCGGCGCCCTTTTTCTTTGCGAAGCCGCCGGTCTCCGGCGCCCTTTTTCTTTGCGAAGCCGCCGGTCTCCGGCGCCCTTTTTCTTTGCAATGCCGCCGGTCTCGCCCCGCGACAGCGAAGTCATCGTCGCGTTATTCTGCTGCCGACACGCCGGGAGAGCACGGGCCCGATCTCTCCCCCCAGTCGGGTCCGCCGCCTCCCGAGGGGAGGTCCCGTGACGAGCCCCATCCCCACCGCGCTCTGCGCGCTCGCGGCGCTGTTCGCCTCCGGCGCCCTCGCCGAGCCTCCGGCACCCGCACCGGCCGCACCCCTCACGGCGATCCCGAAGCCGACCCAGCGCCTGCTCGAGAAGGCCGTGCAGGCCTACACCGAGAAGCTGGTCAAGGTCGCCAGCGCGGACGAACGGCCGAGCCGGCGCGGGACCCACTCGCGCTCGTTCCGGCCGGTCGGCGACGGGACGTACCGGGTGACCTACCACCGCGACACGATCGACGGGGACGCGCTGCGCACCGAGCGGCTGCTCCTGACGCTCAAGCCCGCGCCCACGGGCGACGGCTTCGAGGTGACGGG
The DNA here is from genome assembly GCA_963702545.1 of uncultured Acidobacteriota bacterium. Lineage (GTDB taxonomy): Bacteria > Acidobacteriota > Polarisedimenticolia > J045 > J045 > JALOKP01. Next base: position 23,798 of record CAVPDB010000019.1, read on the forward strand.
GGAACAGGTCGAGGACACCTGGGTCGGGCTCCACCGGGGCCGGGTCGGGGACGAGCAGTTCTTCGCCTTCGACTCGTTCACCTTCGAGCGCGAGGGACTCCGGCTCAAGGCGGGAAAGGGGAGCGCGTACCGGGATTTCCTGAACGGCGCGCTGTCGTCGATCACCGTGGCCGCCGAGGGGATCGAAACCGCCTACGAGCCGCCGGCGGACTGGGCCCACTACCGGAAGGTCCACGAGATCGTCCGTCGGATCGACGAGAACGACCTCGTGTTCACGCCGACCATCATCCGCCTCTCCTGCGACGCGCTGTCGTGCCAGGAGATTCTCGACGGCGCCTTCGGCAATGCGGTTCCGATCGAGCAGACGGCGGCGGCGGAGATGCTGACGCGCTTTCTGGACGAAGCGAAGCGCGAACGCGACCAGCGGCTGCGGGAGGACGCCTTCTTCGGGTTCCGGCCGCTGCCGGAGCCGGGACACCGGTTCTGGGTGGCCTCGTCGCGCCGCAGCACGGGCGACCACTGGATCTGGCTCGCTTACGACAACTGGGACCCGCTGGAGATGACCTTCGGCGCGAGCGGCCGCGGATCCCTGTTCGCCTATCCCTGCGAGGCGACTCGGAAGGCCGGTGTGACCCCCTGGGATCTGGACCACCGCGACGACGCCTGGTCCCGCGACTACCAGATCGAGGGGCTGACCGGCACGGTCGAACTGGCGCTCTCGGACCCCGAGGACACCTCGGGCGACATCACCTACCGGCTGAAGATCAAGCGCGAGCTGGACAAGCTGCCGGTCGCGATCGCACGGCTGCGCCCCCAGACCGAGGCCAAGGACCTCAAGAGCCCGACGCTCGTGATCAACTCGCTGCAGGACGGCGAGGGACGCGAACTGACCTGGGCCAAGACCGGCCCCATGTCGGGCCTCGTCGTGCTCGGCCGGAAGGTGCCGGCCGGCTCGGACCTGACGCTGCGGATCCAGTTCGACGCGCGGCGCTCGATCTACAACTACAACTGGTCGTTCTCGTACCTCGCGCGCGGCGGCTGGCTTCCCCTGGTGCGCTTCGGGGACATGATCGACGAGTTCGACCTGACCGTGAAGGTGCCGGACAAGTACACCACCCTGGGGATCTGCCGGGCCGTGGAGTCGAGGGTCGAGGACGGCGTATCGATCACGCGGTACAGGGCCCAGGCGCCGATCGAGTTCCCGACCGTGATCTTCGGCGTCTACGAGACGGCCGAGTCGGCGGTCCAGGCGACCCGCCTCGACGGCACCAGGATCCCCGTGCGCATCTTCGTCGACAAGAACGGGATGACCGACTGGGACATCCGCCCCAAGCAGCTCCAGCCGATCGCCGACCAGGCGGCCGAGGCGCTCAACTTCTTCCGCGACGTCTACCAGGTCGACTACCCGTACTCCAAGCTCGACCTGGTCAACGACCCCTTTGGCGCGTTCTACGGCCAGGCGCCCAGCTCGATCGTCTACCTCGGGAGCGGGGTCTTCCGCGGCGAGGGGATGCTGGGCTCGGCCGGCGGGTCCAACCTCACGACCTTCGTCAAGTCGGTCGTCCCGCACGAAGTGGCGCACCAGTGGTGGGGCTCGCTGATCGCCAACGCCAACATGCGCAACTACTGGTTCATCGAGAGCCTGGCGGAGTTCTCCTCGGCGCTGTTCGTCGAGGCCAAGAAGGGCCGGAAGGCGTACGACGAGCACGTCGCGGAGTGGCGGCGCACCGTGCTCGAGACCGACCTGATGAGCAGCGTGCAGGACGCGACCACCGCCTGGAGCGGGGACGGCTACGGCGGCTACGTCACGGCGATCTACAACAAGGGGCCCTATGCGTTCCACGTGCTGCGGATGACGTTCGGCGACGAGAAGATGAAGTTGTTCCTGCGGGAGATGGCCAAGCAACTGTCCGGCCAGGAGGTCACCGGCCGCGAGCTGCAGAAGGTCGCGGAGCAGGTCTACGGCGGCCGGATGGACTGGTTCTTCGACCAGTGGTTCCGCGGACTGGGACTTCCGGAGTACTCGATCGAGTGGAAGCAGCGGGCCACCGAGGACGGGAAGTGGCTGATCGAAGGGAAGGTCCACCAGCGCATCGTCGTCGGGCTGAAGAAGCACGAGGTGGAGGGCGCTTTCTTCCGCGGCAAGGTGCTGTTGACGGTCGCCTTCGGGGGCGGCCGGGAGTCGAAAATGCCGCTCCTGGTCGAAGGCCAGGTCACGCCGTTCAAGTTGAAGCTGCCCGAAGAGGCCAAGTCGGTCGTCCTGAACAAGGACCAGGAGATGCTGGCCCTGGACGTGATGCAGGGGCCGCCGGCGAAGTGAGGGGGGCGGTGGCCGGTACTTAGCCGTTCGTCCTTCGGTGTTATCTTAAAAACGCAAAGAATTATAGTAATAACTTGCATTTTTAGCATAAAAGCAGGATTCTCTGGCCTGCGGCGGTCGTCCAAGGCCGTCCCTGGAGGATTCCCCGATGGAGTATTCCGGCCTGCGCGAGTTCCTGGAGATCCCGTACGACCGCCTCGAGGAGATGAACCTCGTGGCCAAGCAGCTGCGGCTCGACCGCAAGCCGGCCGAGAAGATCCAGGAACAGCGCATGAAGTACCTCGCGGACGAGAAGCGGATCAAGGCCGTCACGGTCTGCTTCACCGACCTCGAGGGCCGGTTCCACATGCTCGACTACGACAAGAAGTTCCTGCTCAAGGCCGCCGATAACCTGACCTTCGACGGCTCCTCGATCCGCGGCTTCTCGCAGCAGCAGGAGTCGGATCTGCGGCTGGTGATCGACTGGTCGGCGTTCTACTGGCTGCCGGCCGACGTCTTCGGGCCGGGCAAGGTGCTGGCCTTCGGCGAGGTGAGAGAGCGCGACGGCTCGCCCTACGCCGCCGACATGCGCAGCAAGCTCAAGCGCTACACCGAGGCGCTGTACTCCAAGAAGGGCTTTACCTGCCACGTCGCCAACGAGATCGAGGGGTTCCTGTTCAAGGGGCGGGACGCCGAGCGCCACTACCACGAGGGGCGGCCCTTCGAGTTCATCTCGACCGGCGGCTACTACCACTCGCTGCCCGGCGATACGCTGCGCCAGTTCATCGACACCGCGGCCGAGGTCCAGCGGGCGATGGGGTTCGGCAACGAGAAGGACCACCCCGAGGTGGCCCCCTCGCAGTTCGAGATGAACTACACGTACACCGAGGCGGTCGTGGCGGCCGACCAGGTGCAGCTCTACAAGCTGCTCTGCCGGCAGGTGGCGGCCCGGCTGGACTGCACCGCGTCGTTCCTCCCCAAGCCGGTGACGGGCGTCAATGGCAACGGCATGCACACCAACATGTCGATCACCAAGGACGGCAAGAACCTGTTCCATGCCAAGGGCGGGCAGGACGGGCTGTCCAAGATGGGCTGGGAGTTCATCGAGCGGATCCTGAAGTCGGCCAACGACCTCTGCCTGATCCTCAACTCCTCGGTCAACTCGTACCGGCGGCTCGACCCGCACTTCGAGGCCCCGAACCAGATCAAGGCCTCGGCGATCGACCGCGGCTCGATGGTCCGGATCCCGCTGGGCAACGAGCGCTCGGCGCGGATCGAGGTCCGCTCGATCGCCCCCGACGCCAACCCCTACATGGCGATCTACTCGCTCTTCCGGACCGGGCTCGAGGGGCCGGACCCGGACGCCGGCGACGACAGCAAGCGGGCCCGCACGCGATTTCTCCCGGACAACATCCTGGACGCGATCCGGCTGTTCAAGTCGAGCCGCTACGCCACCGAGATCCTGGGCGAACATGTCCACGAGAAGTACGCGGCGGTCAAGCTGGCGGCGGCGGAGCGCAGCCCCAAGCTGCTGGGGACGATCGTCAAGTCGGGCGAGGTGCAGTTCCACCACGACGTGACCAACCAGTACCTCTGGAACCAGTTCTGACCGCCGCGGCGGCCGGGCGGACGGCGGCGGGACCCCGGGGACGGGGTCCCGCCGCCGTCCGCACTGGACTGGCCTAGACTGGCCGGGAACTTTCCGGCCCGGGGCCGGTCCGATTCGGCGGGCGGCACGATACGGCGCCGCCCCGGAGGTGTCGCCATGCGTCCCGTCCTGCGCCCGCTGCTCCCCGCCTCCCTCGCGCTGCTCGCCGCGGCGCTCATGCCGGCCGCGGCCGCCCCGCCGGCCCTGCCCGACAGCACGGCCGCCGACCGGACCGGCGTCTCGGTCACGGTCTACAACGTCAACCTCGCGCTGGTCCGCGAGACCCGCACGCTCGACGCGACGCGGGCCGGGACCTCGACGCTGCGCTTCATGGACGTCCCCTCGGCGATCAACCCGCGGACCGTCCACCTGAAGTCGCTGACCGCGCCCGGCGCGCTGACGGTGCTCGAGCAGAACTACGAGTTCGACCTGATCTCGCCCGAGAAGCTGCTGGAGAAGTACGTCGGCCGGCAGGTCGAGATCGTCGAGCAGGCCGAGGACCTGACGACGCGCACCGTCCCGGCGACGCTGCTCTCGGTCAACGGCGGCCCGGTCTACCGGATCGGCGACCGGATCGTGCTCAACCAGTCCGGCAAGGTGAGCCTCCCCGAACTGCCGGCCGACCTGGTCTCGCGGCCGACGCTGGTCTGGACGGTCGACGCCGCGACGCGCCGGGAAGCAGGAGGTCGAGGCCTCGTACCTGACCGACGGGATGAACTGGTCCGCCGACTACGTCGCGGTCGTCGACGCCGACGACAAGGCCGCCGACCTGACCGGCTGGGTCACGATCGACAACCGCTCCGGCGCCGGGTTCCAGGACGCCACGCTGAAGCTGGTCGCGGGCGACGTGCGTCGGGTCACGGCCGCAGGCCTGCCAGGAAGCGGACTCGATGCGCGATGGCCAAGGTCGCATGGCCGCGGCCGCCGCCGGCCTTCCAGGAGGAGTCGTTCTTCGAGTACCACCTCTACACGCTCGACCGGCCGACGACGATCAAGGACAACCAGACCAAGCAGATCAGCCTGCTCCAGGCGGCCGGGATCCCGGTCAGCCAAGAAACTGCTGCTGACCGGGCAGCCCTGGTGGTACCGCGGCCAGCAGGACGGCACGCTGACGCAGCGACCAGAAGGTCGCCGTCGTGCTGGAGATCCGGAACGCGAAGGAGGGCGGGCCTCGGGATGCCGCTCCCGAAGGGGACGGTCCGCGTCTACAAGAAGGACCGCTCGGGCGCCGAGCAGTTCGTCGGCGAGGACGCGATCGACCACACGCCGAAGGACGAGACGGTCAAGCTGCACGTCGGCGACGCCTTCGACGTCGTCGCCGACCGGACCCAGACCGACTGGCGCGCGGTCAGCCCGCGCGCAGAGCGAGTCGGCGTACGAGATCTCGATCCGGAACCGCAAGGAGGAGGACGCCGTCGTGACCGTGCGCGAGCCGGTCGGGGGCGACTGGACCCTGGTCTCCTCCAGCCTCCCCGGGAAGAAGCTCGACGCCGGCACGCTGGAGTTCGAGGTGCCGGTGCCGAAGGGGAAAGAGGTCAAGCTGAGCTACCGCGTGGCGGTACGGTGGTGAGACCCGCCGGGGCCGCCGGCCGGGGCGCCGCCCCCTGATCGCGCAGCGTCCGCTCCAGTTGCTCGATCCGGATGAAGACGCAGTCCCCCACGACCGACTCGCCGCACAGGATGTCCTCGGCGAAGGTCTCGCAGTTGGGGGCGCCGCAGGCCGCGCAGTTCTTGCCGGGGAGACGCTCGAGCAGCGCGTCGCGCTGGTGGCGCAGCGCGATCGCCTCGCGCAGGCTCGAGGCCAGCGGTCGGACCGGCCGGGCCTCGATCTCCTTCTCGAAGTTGAAGAAGTTCTGGCGCAAGAGGGCGCGCAGCGTCTCTTCCTTGACCGGGCGCTGGCCCGCGAGCTGGCGCGAGAGATGCTGGATCGTGCGCGCGGCGCGGTAGCGCCCCTCGACCGTCAGGCCGCCCGAGATGCAGCCGTCGGGGCAGATGTAGGCCTCGATGAAGTCGACGTTGCGAAGCGTGCCCGACTCGATCCGGTCGAAGACGTACTGGGTGTCCTCGACGCCCCGGACCGTCAGCGTGCTCGAGGCCCGCAGCCCGGCGATCTCGCCGCCCGACATGGCCCAGAGCAGCCCCTGCGGGCTGATTTCGTGCGTGCGGACGTCGTCCTCCGGGGCCTCCTTGATCGCGTGGAGCAGCGGCCCGTACAGCTCGGCGATCGAGATCGCGCCGTCGAAGTAGGATTGCTCCAGGCCGGCCGGGCTGAGGATCGAGTGCATGATCGCGACGCAGGGCGTGATGAAGAACAGGCCGATCTCGTGGGGCTCGACCGACAGCTCGGCGGCCAGCTTGCGGCGCAGCATCTTGGCCGCCAGCTCGCGGGTCGACTCGACCGGCACCAGGTGCGGGATCAGGTCGGGGTAGCGCAGCTGGACCATCCGAGTGATCGCGGGGCAGGTCACCGAGATCGCCGGCCAGGGCCCGCGGCTCTCGGCCAGGAACGCGTCGGTCGCGCCGGCCACCAGGTCGCACATCCAGGACAGGTCGTAGGCCCGGTCGAAGCCGATCCGCTCGAGCGCCTTGAGCACCTGGCCGGGGTGGACGTCCTTGCCGAACTGGGCGTAGAGCGTGATCGAGGGGATCGCGACCGTCACCTTGAACTTGCCCAGGTCCGACGGCGGGGTCGTCACCGAGCGGGCGGCCTCGTGCGGGCAGACCCGGGCGCACTCGCCGCAGTCGATGCACAGCTCGTGCTTGACCTGGGCCAGGTTGTTCCGGACGCGGATCGCCTTGGTCGGGCAGGCCTTGGAGCAGGTCACGCAGCCGGTGCAGCGCGCGATGTCGACGATGATGGAGCGGACCGCTTCGGTCATGGCTGCCTCGGGCTCACGGGCTGATCCGCACGGCGTAGCGCAGCGTCGTGCCGGTCCCGACGATCGACTCGATCGCGAACTCGTCGGAGTTCTTGCGGATGTTGGGAAGGCCCAGCCCGGCGCCGAAGCCGCGCTCGCGCATCTCCGGCGTCGCGGTCGAGTGGCCCTCCTGCAGCGCCCACTCGATGTCGGGGATGCCTGGCCCCTCGTCCGTGACCGTGACACGCAACCGCTCGGAGGTGATGACGAAGTCGAACTCCGCCCCCCGGGCGTACATGATCACGTTCATCTCGGCTTCGAAGTTGGCGATCGAGAGCCGGCGGATCACCTCGGGGGCGACCCCCAGCTCACGCAGCGTGGCCTTGATCGCGGCGGCGACGTTGCCGCCGTGCTCAAAGTCGCCGCCGTGGACCGTGAAGGTCTCGCGGTGAAGGACGTCGGGACTCACGGCTTGCGCCTCGCGACGTGGCCGGCCTCGTAGAGCCGGCCGCAGGCCTCGAACATGTCGAACCGGGTGGCCAGCAGCGGGATCCCGCGGTGCGCGGCCTTTTCGCGCACCGCCTCGGTGGGGAGCTTACCATCGACGAAGACGATCGCGGGGATCTCGGCGACGTCGGCGGTGTGGACGGCCTGCAGGCTGGTCAGGCCGGTCAGCAGGACGTTGCCAGGGTGGGCGAAAGCCAGCACGTCGCTCATCAGGTCGGCCGCGAAAAAGCCGGTCGGCTCGAGGCCGTCCAGCCGGTCGCGGCCGGAGATCACCTCGCAGCACAGGAGCTCCAACAGGTCCCCCATCCGGAGCGGCCTCCGGGGGTCGGGCTCGGGCGGGGGCTGGCTCCCGCGCGTCATCAGCGGAGCCCGACCTCGTAGAGCCGGGTCGCCACCTGCCAGCGGCTGAGCGGGGTCGCGAAGACCGCCAGCTCGACCTTGTCGGCCATCTTCACGACGTCTTCGGTCGGCGTCTTGCCCTGGGCCACGATGATCGCGGCGAGGTCCACCAGATTGGCCGCGGCGATCACGTTGTTGTGGATCTGGGCCGTCACCAGGAGGCTCCCGGCGTGGGCGTTGGCGATCACGTCGCTGACCATGTCGGAGATGTAGACCCCGGTTACGTCCTTGTCGTAGAGGTCCTTCGTCAGGGGCTTCAACTCCAGCTTCTCGGCGATCTCGTGCAGTTTCATCGTGTCCCTCTCCACCAGGCCGCTCAGGCTTCCTCTTCCATCGCGGTCAGGCCGAAATCGATCATGATCTCTCCGTGCGACATGTCGTTGTAGACGCCGAAGCAGTCCGGCACGATCAGGATCTTCTTCTCGACCGAGCGCAGGCGCTCGTTGAAGGCGCGGTTCAGGATCGAGAGCTTCTCGACCGGCATCGCACGGGGCGAGCCGTCGGAGTTCTCGTAGGCCAGCGCGACGTAGATCGAAATCCGGTCCTCCTGGGCCAGCTCGCCCAGGCGCCGCAGGTCGGTCCCCGGGCGGGCGCAGCCGTAGTACATCAGGCCCAGCATCTCGCGGAACGGCGTGACGGTCCCGGTCTCGCGGTCGAGGATGTCGAACTGGAACGACTGGCCCATCCCGCCGTACTTCCAGATCCGCGAACCCTCGCGGTATTCCTCCTTGGGCGGGACCGGCTCGGTCGAGAAGTAGGCGCGCGCGGCACGGCCGCCGACCTCCTTCTCGATGATCACGTAGCCGTTCTGCACGTTGACCATCTGGTAGCGCGGTGGCGCGGGTTGCCCGGTCATGGTCCTTCTGCCCCCTACGATTTCACGAACTGCTCGCGCTCCGTTTCCAGGATCGCCATGTGCTCGTCTTCCTCGGCGCCCAGCTCGAGACAGATGTCCTTCTCGGGCCCCGCCGGCAGCGCGGCCGCCATCGACTTGAAGTAGTCGCGGTTGCGGCGCTCGATCTCGATCGCCTTGTCGTAGAGGCCAAGCGGGCCCAGCCGCGGGTCGGCCAGGTCGATCCCGGCGAACAGCTCGTCGGAGAGCAGGGCGTCGGCATCGGGCCTGAGGTTCAGGACCGTGTCGTCCATGTGGGTGTGATACTTCTCCTGCAGCGTGTGGAGGTGGTCCTTCTCGTGCAGGAAGAGTTGCTCGAAGATCGCCTTCAGCGTCGGGTCGGTCGCCCGGGCCATCGCCAGTCGGTAGAAGTGGTAGGTGTTCAGCTCGAACTGCACCGCATCGCGGATCGGGCGGACCTTCATCGGATCCTCGATCTCGCGGCCTTCCACGACCTGCAGCGTCCCGCCGCAGAGAAAGCAGCGGCCGAACGGGAGCGCGAAGCCGGTCGAAAGCTTGTGGCAGCTCGTGCACTTCCAGGTGTAGCGCAGGTCCGCGCAGCAGACGATGTCCTCGGCCACGACCTGACGGCACTTGGGGCAGGTGGACGGCATCGGCCTCACTCCTCCTCGAACTCGGCGGCCTCGGTGAACTCGCTGGGCGGCCTGGGGGCCAGGCCCATGTACTGCAGCATCCCGGCCGCGGCCTTGCGGCCGGCGCCCATCGCCAGGATCACGGTCGCGGCGCCGGTCACGATGTCGCCGCCGGCGTAGACCCCGGGCAGCGAGGTCGCGCCGGTTGCCTCGTCGACCTCGATGTAGCCCCACTTGTTGGTCTTCAGGCCGGGGGTGGTCTGGGCGATCACCGGGTTGGCCGAGGTGCCCAGCGCGCAGATCACGGTGTCGACGTCGATGAGCCGCTCGCTCCCCTCCTTCGGGATCGGGCGGCGGCGGCCGGAGGCGTCGGGTTCGCCCAGCGTCATCTCGACGCACTCCATCCCGGAGACCCAGCCGGCGTCATTGCCGAGAATCCGGACCGGGTTGGTCAGCCACATGAACTCGACGCCCTCCTCCTTGGCGTGGTGCAGCTCCTCGACCCGCGCCGGCGACTCGGCCTCGCTGCGCCGGTAGACGACCATCACGCGCTCCGCGCCCATCCGGAGCGCGACGCGGGCGGCGTCCATCGCGGTGTTGCCGGCGCCGACCACCGCGACGCGCCGGCCCATTCCGACCGGCGTGTCGTAGATCGGCTGCTCGTTGCCGCGCATCAGGTTGACGCGGGTGAGGAACTCGTTGGCCGAGAAGACGCCGTTGAGCGCCTCGCCCGGGATGTTCATGAAGCGCGGCGACCCGGCGCCGGTGCTGATGAAGACGGTCGAGAAGCCCATCCCGTTCATCAACTCGGGGATCGTGTGCAGCTTGCCGATCACCGCGTCCAGCTCGATCTTCACGCCCAGCCGGCGCAGGTTGTCGACCTCGACGTCGATGATGTAGTTGGGCAGCCGGAACTCGGGGATGCCGTACTTGAGCACTCCGCCCGCGACGTGCAGGGCCTCGAAGACCGTGACGTCGACGCCGTACTTGACCAGGTCCCCGGCGCAGGCCAGGCCCGCCGGGCCGGAGCCGATGATCGCGGCCTTCCGGCCGCTGGGCTTCGCGTCCGGCACCTGGTCCCAGCCGCGGCCCAGCCCGAAATCGGCGACGAAGCGCTCGAGCCGCCCGACCGCGACCGGTTCCATCCGGCCGGAGAGGATGCACGGCGCCTCGCACTGGCTCTCCTGCGGGCAGACCCGGCCGCAGACCGCGGGCAGCGCGTTCGAGGCCTTGAGGATCCGGTACGACTCGCGCAGGTCGCGGCGCGCCAGGGCCCCGATGAAGCCCGGGATGTCGATGCTGACCGGGCAGCCCGGGACGCAGCGCGGCTTCTTGCAGCCCAGGCAGCGGTCGGCCTCGGCCAGCGCGTCCTCGAGCGAGAAGCCCAGCGCGACCTCCTCGAAGTTCTTCGCGCGCGCGGCGGCGTCCTGCTCGGGCATCGGCGTGCGCGTCGGCCGGACGGTGCGCATCGTCTTGACGACCGGCGAGGAGGGGAGCGGCTCGGGGACCGGCGCCTTCGGCGGCTCGACGGCGGCGGCCGGCGGCGGGTCGGCCTTCGGCAGGCCCAACGCCGCGACGCGCGCGGCCTCGGCGGAGTAGCGCTCGAGCGCCTGGCACTCCTCGCGCTCGAAGCGCTTCTGCCGCAGCATCAGCTCGGCGAAGTCGACCTTGTGGCCGTCGAAGTCCGGGCCGTCGACGCAGGCGAAGGCCATCTTGCCGTCGATCGTCACGCGGCACGAGCCGCACATCCCCGTCCCGTCGACCATGATCGAGTTCAGGCTGACCAGGGTGTGGATCCCGCGCGGCCGCGTGACCTCGGCGCAGGCCCGCATCATGACCAGCGGCCCGATCGCCACGACCTCCTTCACGTCGGGGTGCTCGTCGAGCACCTTCTGCAGCGCGTGGGTGACGAACCCCTTCATCCCGTACGAGCCGTCGTCGGTCGTGACGATCAGCTCGTCCGAGCAGCTGCGGAACTTGTCCTCCCAGAACATCAGGTCCCGGTTGCGGAACCCGATGATCGCGATCGTGGGGTTCCCCTTCTGCTTGTACTCGCGCAGCTGGGGGAAGACCGGCGCGACGCCGAGGCCGCCGCCGACCAGCACCGTCTTGCCCGGCGTGCCGATGTGGCTGGGCAGCCCGAGCGGCCCGACGAAGTCGAGCAGCCCGGCCCCCTCGGGCAGCTCCATCATCTGGCGGGTCGTCTTGCCGACGGCCTGGATCACGACCGTGACGGTGCCCCGCTCCCGGTCGAAGTCGGCGACCGTCAGCGGGATCCGCTCCCCGGTCTCGTCGATGCGGACCATCAGGAAGTGGCCCGGCCGCGCGGCCCGCGCGACGGCCGGGGCCTCCACGTCCCAGAGATAGGTCACCGGACCGAACTGCTCACGCTTGACGATGCGGTACAAGGTGCGGACCCTCCGCGGAATCGTGGCGACATTCTATCCAGTCAGGGCTCTCTGGGCGTCGGCGATCGTCTTCTCGAACCAGCGGGCGAAGCGGGCCTCGAGAGCGTCGAGCGGGAGGGTCGCGGCCGGGGTGACGGGATGGCCCTGCCCGGACAGGTCTGCGGGTCGCCGGGGGAGCGGGAAGCGGGACAGGTCCCACGTTCCGTCGGCGTCCGGGCTGTCCACGACGACCTCGCGGTACATCGGGACGACCCGCCGGATCTCCTCGGTGACCGCATCGACCCCCGCGTACTTCATCTTGAAGCGCAGGCCCAGCCGCGCCGCCAGCTCGCAGAGCAGCTGCCAGGTCTCCATCCCCGGCCGCGGCGCGACGGCGCGGCGGAAGCGCTGGACGCGCCGCTCCTGGTTGGTGAAGGTCCCCGAGGTCTCGGCCGTCGCCGAGAGCGGCAGCACGACGTCGGCGGCCCGCGTGGTCGCGGTGTCGACGACGTCGGCGGCGATCAGCAGATCGACCGCCTCCAGCCCGGCCCGCAGCTCCTCCGGCAGGTCGGGTGTGCCGAACGGGTCCTCGCCCAGCACGACCGCGACCTTGATCGCCTTGCGCCGCAGCAGGTCGGCGACGTCGGTGCACTCGTGGTCGAGGTCGAGCAGCGTGACGCACCACTCCTTCTCCAGCGCCTCGATCGCCGCGTCGTCGTCGGTCCGCTGGTAGCCCGGGAACCAGCAGGGGTGGGCCCCCATGTCGAGCAGCCCCTGCATGTTCGACTTCTCGCGCAGCGCGAGCAGGCTCGCCCCCATCGTCTCGGCCGCCTCGGCGAAGATCCGGTCGTCGCCGGCGACGCGGGGGCCGCGGAAGTCCTTGTTGAAGGCCAGGACCTTGAGAACGCTCTTCGAGAGGATCCGCGCGGCCTCGTCGAAGACGGCGCGGTCGAGGCCGGCGGCGGCGGGCGGCTCGGTCCCGGCGTCGCCGGCGGCGGCGGCGGCCAGCGCGGTCACGACCGCGGCCTCGGTCCCGGGGCGGCAGGGGAGCCAGGCCTCGGCCAGGCACGAGGTCCGGTTCTCGTCGGCGCCGACGTAGATCAGCTTCGTCCCCTGCCGGATCGCGCGCTTGGCGAGCAGGTCCGCGACGAAGTGCTCGTCGTCGGTGCGCGAGTTGGCCAGCACGATCACCTGGGCGTCGAGCAGGTCGCGGTAGGACCCGGTCGAGACGACGTCGGGGCAGAACAGGTCCGGGTTGGCCAGCGCTGCGAAGGTCGTGACGTTGTGCGTGCCCAGCGCCACGCGCGCGAACTTCTGCGCCAGGAAGATCTCCTCGTTGGACAGGCGCGGCGAGACGAACACGGCGATCTCGCGGCCCGAGACGCGGCGCTTCAGGTCCTTGATCCGGCCGGCGGTGAAGGCCAGCGCGTCGTCGAGGCTGGTCGGCTGCTGCTCGCGGCCGCCGCGCACCCGCGGGACCGCCAGCCGCTCGCGGTCCTGGACCCAGTGGAAGCCGAATCGCCCCTTGCGGCAGTAGTTGCCGCAGGTCACCGCGCTGTCCTCGGCGCGCGCCGCGCCCAGCAGCGTCTCGCCGTAGTACTCGAAGTTCAGCCGGCAGCCGACGCCGCAGTAATGGCAGACGGTCGGGACGCTCTCGCTCTTCCAGGGACCGGGCTTGTCGAGGTGCGAGACCGCGGCGATCGCGCCGGTCGGGCAGGTGCCGATGCACAGGCCGCAGCTGACGCAGTCGGTCTCGAGCAGGCTGCCGCCGAGGGCCGGTTGGACCACGGTGGCGAAGCCCCGGTTGACGAAACCGTAGGCCGAGACGCCGACCACGTCGCTGCAGATCCTGACGCAGCGCCCGCACAGGATGCACTTGTTGGGGTCGAGCGTGATCAGCGGGTGGGTCCGGTCGACCTCGTGGTGCAGCGCCTCGCCGACGAAGTTGCTGATGTCCACGCCGTACTCGGTGGCGTAGCGGCGGAGGTCGCAGGTGAAGAGCGCGTCGCAGCCGCACTCGAGGCAGCGGTGCGATTCGGCGATCACGTCCTCGAGCGCGTAGCCGGTCTCGACCTCGGTGAAGCTGTTCCTGCGCTCCTCGAGCGAGATCAGCGGCATCGGGCGCTGAGACGACGCCTGGCGCGTCGGCAGGTCCGCCATGGTGACCTTGCCGAAGGTGTCGCGGCGGCTGAAGAACTCCCACGGCTCGGGCTCGGCCTTGCCGCCGGTCAGGTAGGCCTCGATCGCGTGCGCGGCCTTGCGGCCGGCGGCGATCGCCTCGATCGCGGTCGCGGCGCCGGTCACGACGTCGCCGCCCGAGAAGACTCCCTCGACCGAGGTCTCGTAGGTCTGCTCGTTGACCTGGATCGTCTTCCAGCGGGTCAGGTTGAGCATCTCGCCCGGCGGCAGGAAGTGGGGCACCTTTCCGGCGGTCAGCTCGGCGACCGTCGTGTTCTGGCCGATCGCGGCGATCACGAAGCGGCACTCGACCACGTGCTCGGAGCCGCGCAGCGGCTTGGGGCTGCGGCGGCCCGAGGCGTCCGGCTCGCCCAGTTCCATCCGGATGCACTCGAGCCCCGAGACCCGGCCGTCCTGTTGCAGCACCTTGACCGGCGCGGCGAGGAATTCCATCGCCACCCCCTCGTGCCCGGCCTCGACGATCTCGATCTCGTTGGCCGGCATCTCGTTCCGGGTACGGCGGTAGAGGATCGTGACCTTCTCGGCGCCGACGCGCAGCGCGGTCCGGGCGCAGTCGATCGCGGTGTTGCCGCCGCCGACCACCACGACGTGGCCGGACAGCTTCGGGGCGCGGCGCAGGCCGAAGTTCTTGAGGAACTCGATCCCGGACAGGACCCCCTCGGTGCGCTCGTTCTGGACCCGCATCTCGGTGCTGTCCCAGGCCCCGATCCCCAGGAAGACGGCTTCGAAGCCCTGCTCCTCGCGCAGGCTGCGGACCGTGAAGTCCTCGCCCAGCGCGACATTGGTCGAGAGCGTCACGCCCAGGTCGAGGATCTGGTTGACCTCGAGGTCGAGGATCTCCTTGGGGAGGCGGTACTCGGGGATGCCGTAGCGCAGCATCCCGCCGGCCTCGGGCATCTTCTCGAACATGTGGACCGCGAAGCCGCGCAGCGCGAGGTAGTAGGCGCAGGAGAGGCCGGCGGGGCCGGCCCCGACCACCGCGACCCGCCTGCCGTTGGAGGGCGGGACCGCGGGCTTCGGCGCGTCGACCCGGCCCAGCTCGAGGTCGGCCAGGTAACGCTTGATGTAGTCGATCCCCACCGCCTGGTCGAGCAGGTTGCGCCGGCAGCCCGAAACCTCGCAGGGCCGGGTGCAGACCCGCCCGCAGATCGCGGGGAGCGGGTTGCGGTCCTTGATCAGGCGGATCGCGTCGTGGTACTTCCCGAGCGCGGCGAGCGCGATGTAGCCCTGGATGTCGATTCCGGCCGGGCAGGCGATCTGGCAGGGGCCGATGCAGTCGGCGTAGTGGTTCGACAGCATCAGCTCCAGCGCGGCCTTGCGCGAGCGCCGGACCTCGGCGCTGCCGGTCTCGACGACCATTCCGGCCGCGACCTTGGTCGAGCAGGCGGGCAGCAGCGTGCGCGCCCCCTGCACCTTGACCACGCAGACGTAGCAGGACGAGAACGGCTCGAGCTGGCGGTCGTGGCAGAGCGTCGGGATCGCGTCGATCCCGTTGTCGCGCGCGGCGTCGAGGATCGTCTGACCCCCCTCGGCGATGACCCGCTTGCCGTCGATTTCCAGCTTGACCAGACCCATCGCGTACCTCCGGTCAGTCCTTGATGATGGCGTCGAAGCGGCAGGCGTTGTAGCACTCGCCGCAGACGATGCAGAGCTCCTGGTCGATCACGTGCTTGACCTTCCGGCTGCCGGTGATCGCTTCGGTCGGGCAGGCCTTCAGACAGAGCGTGCAGCCGTTGCAGTCGTCCGTGATCGTGAAGGTCAGCAGCTTGGCGCAGTGGTGGGCCGGGCACTTCCGGTTGGCGATGTGGGCCTCGTACTCCGAGCGGAAGTACTTGATCGTCGTGAGGACCGGGTTGGGCGCGGTCTGGCCCAGCCCGCAGAGCGAGCTGTTGCGGACCTGCTGGGCCAGATCGGCCAGCAGGTCGATGTCGCCCTCCTGCCCCTTCCCCTCGGTGATCCGGGTCAGGATCTCGAGCATCCGCTTCGTGCCGACCCGGCAGAAGGTGCACTTGCCGCACGACTCGCGCTGCGTGAACTCGAGGAAGAAGCGGGCGATGTCGACCATGCAGGTCGTCTCGTCCATCACGACGAGGCCGCCCGAGCCCATGATCGCGCCGGTCTTGTTGATCGAGTCGTAGTCGATGACAGTGTTCTGCAGCTCGGCCGGGATGCAGCCGCCGGAGGGGCCGCCCATCTGCACCGCCTTGAACTTCCGGTCGCCCTTGATGCCGCCGCAGACATCGAAGACGATCTCCTTGATCGAGATCCCCATCGGGACCTCGACCAGTCCGCCGTGCTTGACCTTGCCGGCCATCGCGAAGACCTTGGTTCCCTTGCTGTCCTTGGTGCCCAGCCGGTTGAAGGCCGCGGCGCCGTGCCGGACGATCCACGGCACGTTGGCGAAGGTCTCGACGTTGTTGATCGAGGTCGGGCAGTCCCACAGCCCCTTGGTCGCGGGGAAGGGGGGACGCACGCGCGGCATCCCGCGCCGCCCCTCGATCGAGGCGATCAGCGCGGTCTCCTCGCCGCAGACGAAGGCGCCCGCTCCCTCCTTCAGCCGGACGTGGAACGAGAAGCCCGAGCCCTGCAGGTTGTCGCCCAGGAAGCCGCGCTCCTCGGCCTGCCCGATCGCGATGTTCAGCCGTTCGATCGCCTTGGGGTACTCGGCGCGCACGTAGATGTAGCCGTGGTCGGCGCCGATCGCGTAGCCGGCGATCGTCATCCCCTCGAGCACGGCGTGGGGATCGCTCTCCAGGACCGAGCGGTCCATGAACGCGCCGGGGTCGCCCTCGTCGGCGTTGCAGATGATGTACTTCTGCGGGCCCTGGGCCAGGCGCGTGAAGCGCCACTTCACCCCGGTCAGGAAGCCCGCGCCGCCTCGGCCGCGCAGTCCGGACTCGACGATCAGGTTGATCAGCCCGTCGGGGTCCTTGTCCGCCAGGACCTTGGCCTGGGCCTTGTAGCCGTCGTGCACGAGGTAGTCGTCGATCACCTCGGGGTCGATCACGCCGCAGTTTGCCAGGACGATCCGCTGCTGGCGGTCGAGGAAGGTCCGTTCGGCCCCCTCGCCCGCGCTCGACCAGACCAGCCACTCGGTGACCGGCTTGTTCTGCCCGATGTGCTCGTCGAGCAGGCGCTCGACCCGGTCCGCGGCGATCGGGCCGTAGAGGAAGCGCGCGCCGTCGTCGTGGCGGATCTCGACCAGCGGCTCGCGGTAGCACATGCCGATGCAGCCGGCGCGGCCCAGCTCGACGCCGTCCGCCGCCGCACCCAGCTTCGCGGTGACGACGCGCAGCGTGTCCTCCGCGCCGGCGGCGATGCCGCACGTTCCGAGGCCGACCAGGACGCGGGTCACGGGTGATCCCCCTTCTGGTACTTCTTCACCAGCTTCACGACCGAGGAGGGGCTGAGGTTGCCGTAGGTGTGGGTGCCGACCATCAGCGCCGGGGCCAGGCTGCAGCAGCCCAGGCACGAGACCGTCTCGAGTGTGAACATCCGGTCGGCGGTCGTCTCACCGTTGCCGATCTGCAGGTGCTTGCCGATCGCGCGGGTCAGCTCGACCGCGCCGCTGACGTGGCAGGCGGTCCCGTGGCAGACGCGGATCAGGTGCTTGCCCACCGGCTTGAGCCGGAACTGGGCGTAGAAGGTCGCGACGCCGTAGATCTGCGCCAGCGGGATCCCCGACTCGCGCTGGATCCGGAGCAGCCCCTCGCGGCTGAGGTAGCCCTCCTGCTCCTGCGCCTGCTGCAGCAGCGGGATCAGCCGGCCCTGTTCGCCGGCGAAGCTCTGGTTCCTGAAGTCGTACTTCCGGTGCGCCTGCATCGCGAAGACCTCCGCTCAGTCGTGCGGTGTCTTGAGCATGCGGTTGACGAGCGACATCATCTGGTCGATGTCCCCGAAGCCCCCGAGCGCATGCCCCCGGCAGCCGCGCCGCGAGCAGAACTCGAGGTAGCCGCCGCTGGCGATGTTGATCGAGGCCATCGCCGCGCCGCAGAGCGGGCAGAGGTGGCGCAGCATCAGCGAGGCGTCGCAGTGCGGGCAGCGGAACTCGACGGTCGTGCCGGCGGGGATCGCGAGGTCGGTCGTGAGCGTGTGGTCGCCGAAGACCGCGCTGAGGAAGATCGCGCCGTCCTGGTTGGGCTCGTCGACGTGGCCGTCGAGGTGGACCGACTCCCCCTCGGTGAGAAGGGCCCGGCAGGCCGGGCATTCCGTCTCGAGAATCAGCAGGTGCTGGCTCATCACTCGTCTCCCGGGTGGGCACGGGGTGGGGCGGCCGGAACCGGCGCGAACGGGGGCGCCGGGGACCGCCTCCGGCGCGGGGGGGCCGGGTCCATCCCTGAATGGTCCAGCCCGGAAAACCTTACTCGCCAGTCAGAGACTAGGCAAGCAGCATTGTTAGTTAGTATTGCGCCGCGGCATTGCGCCCCGTATTCGCCTCTTTGACCAAGGTCAAGGCCGCCAGTCGTAGCCGAACTTGACGAAGTAGCTCCGGCCGACGACCGCCTGAGGCTCGACCTCGGTTCCCGCCGAGCGCTGGTCGACCCCGGCGAAGAAGACGGTCTGCGGGTTGAGCTTGAAGGCGAAGAGGAACTGGCCGAAGAGGCCGCGCTCGCGGGCCGGCAGCGTCTCGACCTGCGGCGTCTCCGGGTCGTCGATCGCGGGGTAGAGGTCGAGGTTGCGGTCGACCGCCGTCCACTGCAGGACGAGCCGGACGAAGGTCCTCAGGTCGAACTGGTAGATGAAACGGCTGTTGAGCTGGTTGGCGTCGAACAACCGCCCGCCGGCCTCGGTGAAGCGCTGCCACCTGTCGTCGAGCTGCAGGTAGAAGCCGCGGCCGACGTTCCAGGTCAGCCCCGGCTCGATTTCCAGCTCCCGGCCGGGGCGGTTGTTGACGAAATCGATCCCGTCGCCCCAGCGGACGATGATCGAACTCGTGAAGTCGCCGGTCGGCCGGATGTTGAAGAACAGCCGGTAGCTGGAGAGGTCGTAGACCGTGCCCCGGAACGCCTCGCGGCCGCGGCCCAGCTCCAGCGTGCCCGAGGACTGGAGCGGGCCGCTGTAGTTGGCCTCGATCGACCAGCCGTCCTCGAGCAGCTCGCCGGCGGTGTTCTCGACCCGCTCGGCCTCGGCGAAGACCGAAAAGCGCGTCCACCGCGCGCCGGGCGGGGCGTAGAAGCTGCGGCCCCCGACCAGGTAGGCGGAGCGGACGTCGATCCGCGGGATGAAGCCGGCGTCGGCGCGGAAGCCGGGCGAACGGCTGCCGGCGCCCGCGTACCAGCGCCAGTAGCGGGCCTCGTGGGAGTAGTCGACGGTCCAGCCGTTGCCGGAGAACTCGTCCGCGGGCTGGCCGAAGCGCTCGGCGAACGGGTCGGGGTAGTCGGCGCGGGTGGTCAGCCACTGTGCGGTGACGACGTCGGTGGGGGAGAAGCGGAAGACGCCGTCGAGGCCGCCGACGAGGTTGCGGTAGCGGTCGTCGCCGTCGTCTGCGCCGGATTCCGAGCCCTCGCGGCCCGTCCCGAGCACGCCGATCGACGAGCCGCGGCCGACGTCGCGGCGGTAGCGCACGACCGCGGTCGTGTTGGCGCCGGCGAACCCGGTCGCGAACGAGCCGTCGGGGAGCGGCAGGATGAAGGTGGTCGGCTCGTCGCGTGCGACGAAGGCCCCCAGGCTGTCGCGCCCCTCGCGCAGCGTGAGCTTGCCGACCGCGGAGGGGTCGACCACGGTCCGGGTGTAGACCGCGTCGATCGGGGTCGCGAAGAGGTCGGCCCCCTCGAGGAAGAGCGGGCGCTTCTCGGGGTAGAAGACCGCGAAGCGGTCGTTGATGCGCAGCTGCAGCGCGTCGGCCTCGACCTGCGAGAAGTCGGGGTTGAGCGCGACGTTCAGGCTGGTGTTGGGGGTGATCCCCCAGCGCGCGGACAGTCCGACCTGGGTGTCGCCCTCGACTTCGTCGAGCCCGCCGCCTTCGACCCTCGCCTCGGTGCGCTGCCAGGTCAGGGTCGGCAGGAACTCCAGCGCCGGGCCGGGCCGCGGCGCCTCGGGCAGGACGATCCGGCCGAGCTGGCAGAACCAGCAGGTGTCGTCGCGGTCGAGCGGTGCGGAGCGCGTGCGCACCCGCTCGACCCGCGGGCGCTGGCGGAAGGCGAGGAAGCCCCAGGTCTGGGGCCCGCCGCCCCGCGGGTAGCGCAGCGACTTGAAGGGGATCGCGATCTCGACGGTGAACCCCGAGACCCCGATCCGGCCCGCCGAGTCCCACAGCTCGTCCCAGCTGCTGTCCTCGGCCGGGGCGCCGGCGACGTTGAAGCCGCGCCCCTCGCCGAACTGCGCGGCGCGCGAGTCCATCTGCACGCCGAACGGGTTGGCCGCGAAGAGCAGCCCGTGGCGCTGGTCGTCGAACGGGTCGAGCACGAACCCGACGAGGTCGTTGCGGAAGGCGGTGTCGCGGTCGGTGTAATGGGCGCGGATCGAGTCCGGGTCGGGGTCCTCGGCGCGAAAGCCGACGTAGAGGTTGTCGTCGTCGAAGAGCAGGAGCGCGGTCGTCGCGTTTGCCGGCGGGGCGTTGTCGCCGGGGTAGACCTCGAAGGGGAGCGGGATCGCGAGCGCCGAGCCCCACGCGGGCTCGTCCAGCGCGCCGTCGATCTTCAGCGGCCCGGCGGCGCGCGGCACGGTGCCCGCCTCGGGGCGGTCCGCGGCGGCCGCAGCCCCGGCCCCGGGCAGAACGGTGGCGAGCACGAGCAGCAGCAGCGCCCGGCGAGCGAGCCGCATCAGCGGGCGCCGGCCTGCTCGAGTCCGCGCAGCGCCTCGGCGTCGTGGGGGTCGAGCTCCAGCGCGCGCCGGAACGAGGCGGCGGCGCCGGGGTCGCGCAGCGCGAGCTGCGCGCGGCCCAGCATCGTCCAGGCCGCGGCGTAGCCCGGTCGCAGCTCGACCGCACGCTGCAGCGCGGCGCGCGCCTCGATGGCACGCCCGGCGCGCAGGTAGGTCAGGCCGAGCGTCGCGTGCGCCTCGGGGTAGCCCGGATCGAGCGCGGCCGCCCGGCGCAGGCTGGCGATCGCCTCCTCGAGGCGCCCGCTCGATCCGTACTCCAGCCCCAGCTTCAGGTGGACCCGCGGCGAGCGGGGCTCGAGCGCGAGCGCCTGTTCCAGCAGGCCGATCGCGTCGTCGTGCCGCCCGGTGCGGGACCGGCTGTGCGCCAGCCCCAGGTAGCCCTCGACGCAGCGCGGCGAGCTGCGGATCAGCGAGGCGAAGAGCGCCTCCTCGCTGCGCCAGACACCCGAGCGGGCGATCGTCAGCGGGAGGAACAGCGCGGCGGCGGCGAAGGCGAGTGCGATCCCGGCACGGCGGGCCCGGGGGGCGAGGCCCTCGAGGCCCAGCGCGAGGATCGCGATCCCCACCGAAGGGAGGTAGAGGAAGCGCTCGGCGATCGCGGCGCCGCCGTGCGCGACCAGCCCCAGCCCGGGGAGCAGGAACGCGGCGGTCCAGGCGGCCGAGAGCCAGCCGGCGCGCCGGAAGCGCGCGGCCGAGAGCACGACCCACGAGGCGAGCAGGGCGGCGGCGGCGAGCAGGCCCATCGTCCCCCAAGGTCCGATGCTCCCGAGCCCGACCTGGTCGGCCGTGTAGTAGGCATTGAGCGGCCACGGCGCGACGAGCAGCCGCAGCGCGGTGAGCAGCGCGCCGGGCGCGAGCGCGAAATCGCCGCCGGACGCTCGCAGCGGTTCGCCCGCCACGAGCGCCCGCAGCGCCAGCGCCCCCGCGAGGACCGCGCCCGCGCCGATCCACCAGGTGCGACGCGCCGAGGGCCACCCCGCGCGGGCCGGCCGCGGCAGCGCCAGGTCCCACGCCGCCAGCACCAACGGAAGCGGGAACGCGACCTCTTTCGACAGGCAGGCGAGCGCGAAGAGGGCGAGGCCGGCGGAACGCAGCAGCCCCGCGTGCGCCGGCGCGCCGGAGCGGTCGCGCACCCAGGCCAGCGCCGCGGCCAGCGCGAAGACGGCGGCCAGCAGGTCGGTGCGGCCCGAGACGAACGCCACCGACTCGACGTGGACGGGGTGGACGGCGAAGAGCGCCGCGCCGGCGGCCGCGGCCCCGCGCCCGGCCCCCAGCGCGGAGAGCAGGAAGAGGGCCAGGACGCTCGCCCCCGCGTGCAGCAGGATGTTGGTCAGGTGAAACGCGACCGGCGAGCCGCCCCAGGCGAGTTCGTCGGCCAGCAGCGACAGCATCACGACCGGCCGGTAGTAGCCGAGCGGCGCCTCCGGCTTGAGCCGGAACGGTGCGCCCAGCACGCCGGCGATCCCGCCCTCGCGATAGCAGGAGCGCGTCCACTCGAGCAGCAGCGGATCGTCCCAGACCAGGTCGAAGCCGGCGGTGAGCGCGAAGGCCGCAGCGGCCAGCAGACCGATCGCCGCGGCGGGTTTCCATCCGGGTCCGTTCACCGCCGGCTCCGCAGCGCGCGCCGCACCGGCCGCGCGACGCCGAGCCCGTTGAGCTCGGCCCCGACGACGATCGCGGGCGGATAGCGCATGAGCCATTGTAACGGGCTCCTCCCCCGCGATGATCACCGCCCGCTACCGGCAACTGCTGTCCGAGGTCGACGCCTGGTTCGCGCAGGCGGCCTCTGCGCATCGCGACGAGGTCCAGTGCCGCGCCGGGTGCGACGCCTGCTCGCCGGGGACCTATAATCGGGGGTCTCCTGGAGGCCCCCGATGGAGTCGCTGGCCCTTCCGCTGCAGGTCCTCGCCGGCGTCGCGCTCGCCGCGTGCGCGGGGCTGCGCGCCTTCATGCCGCTGTTCGTCGCCGGGCTGGCGGCGCGGTTCCAGGTGGCGCAGTTCGTGCTGGGGGACCACTTCCTGCCCAACAGCGGCTTTGCCTGGATCGGCTCGACCCCGGCGCTGATCGTCTTCGGGACCGCGGTCGTGGTCGAGCTGCTGGCCGACAAGATCCCGGTCGTCGACCACCTGCTCGACCTGATGCAGACCTTCGTCCGGCCGCTGGCCGGGCTGCTCGTGATGGCGGTCTCGCTGGAAGGGCTGTCCCCGATGGCCGCGGCGATCGTCGGGCTGCTCGTCGGCTCGCCGGTCGCGGCCGGGGTCCACGCCGCCAAGTCGAAGATCCGGCTGGCCTCGACGATCGGCACCGCCGGCCTGGCCTCGCCCTTCCTCTCGGTCTTCGAGGACCTCCTGGCGCTGGTCGGCTCGGTCCTCGCCGTCGTGGCCACGCTGGTCGCGGTCCTGCTGATCGTGTTCGGCATCGTGCTGACCTGGCGGCTGTTCAAGGGCTTCCGGCGGCGGGTCGTGGCGATCCAGCAGGAGTACACGGAGCGCCCCTGACCCGGGGGCGGTATCTTTCCACGATGCGCCGCCCAAACCCCACCCGACCCGCCCGGCAGGCCGCCCTCGCGGCCCTGGTCGCGCTGTCCGCCCTGCTCGCCGCCCCGCCCGTCCGGGGGGAGGGGGTCGAGTTGCCGGTCGACGCCGAGCTGGACACGAACAAGGTCACGATCCAGATCCGCAGCGGCCGGATCGAGGTCGTGCTGGACCCCGGCGAGGAGCCGCAGCTGCTGATCGAGGACCTGGAGCGCGGCGAGGCGACCGAGGGGTTCGTGACCATCGAGCGCGCCGACAACGTCCTGTCGATCACGCAGCCGCACGGCGAGGAGAGCGTCGCGCCGCGACTGGGGATCCGGATCACGGCCCGGCCGGGGCTGGTGCTGACGATCAACGGCGAGTCGCTCGACGTCTCGATCGAGGGCCGGGTCGAGCCGGACCCGAACCAGCCCCGCAACGAGTCGGCGATGTTCGACGAGGCGGCGATCGCGCCGGCGGCGGCCCAGCTGCGGATCACGGTCGACGACTCGGACGTGCGGATCCGGCGCGCCAGCGGAGCGACGCTGGGCGGGCGCGGCTCGCGCTTCACGGTCGAGGAGTGCAGCGGGCCGCTGATCGCGGAGCTGAACTCCGCACGCCTGGCGGTGAGCCATCACCGCGGCCTGCTGCGCTTCAAGGGGAAGGGCGGCGACGTCGAGGCCGCCGAGGTCGACGGCGCGCTGCGCTTCACGATGGACGGCGGGACGCTGACCGTGAACGGCGGGCGCGGCACGCTGCAGGGCGAGGCCGAAGGCGCGAACGTGGTGCTCGAGGGGTGGCAGGGGACGGTCCAGCTCAGCGGGATCTCGGCGCGGCTGGAGGCGCGGCACAGCGGGCCCGAGAACGCGCTGCTCTTCTTCCGCGGCGAGTCGACCGAGGTGATCGTCGAGGAGCTGCCGGGCGGGCTGTCGGCCGAGCTGGTCGGCGGGTCGCTGTCGGCCAAGGGGCTGGGCGGGCGGGCCAAGGTCCAGGCCCGCGACGGGGCCGAGGTCGAGATCGAGGGGGTCAAGGACGCGCTCGACCTGGTGCTGGAGGAGTCGAGCAACGCCAAGGTGAAGGCGATCGGCCGCGGCACGACGCTCAAGCTGGACCAGAGCAGCTTCGCCGCGGAGTCGCTGGGCGACTTCGACGCCAAGGCGAGCGGCGGGAAGATCGCGGTCGGTGCGATCGCCGGGAAGGCGGCAATCAAGGCGACCGACACCGAGATCGAGCTGCGCGTGCTGACGAAGGGGATGCACCCGCAACTGACGCTCGACGGCCGGGCTTCGGTGCGGCTGGTCCTGCCGTCGCCGTGCATGGTCATGGCGGGAGGAGTCGACGAGTCGGGCGCGCCGCCGCCGGGGGTCAGCGCCAGCGGCTGCGAGATCGCCCCGAAAGGGACCAGCCAGTTCCAGGCGACGCGCTCGGCCGTGCGCGCCGGGACGACATACGTCGAGGTCAAGATCTCGGGCGACGCGCAGCTCGCCGTCAGCGCCGCGCCTTGAGCGGGCGGCCCGCGCCGCCGGCGCACGCGGACCTGGCGAGGCGCGAGGTCGTGCTGCTGGACGCGGGCGGGACGCTGATCACGCTCGACTACGACGAGGTCCGGCGGGCGCTCCGGCCCGAGGCGCCGGACGGCGCCGGGTCCGCGGGGAGCGGCGGACCCGCAGGCCCCGCTGGTCCGGACGACGCCGCGCTCGACGCGGCGGAGGGTCGGGCCCGGGTCTGGGGCGCGGACGCCGCCGCACGCGGCGTGACGGGCCGCGAGCTGTGGGACGGCTACTTCGGGCGGATCCTGGCGGAAGCCGCCGTGCCGCGCGCGGGGCACGCGGCCGCACTCGACGCGCTGTGGCGCGCGCACCACGCGCGCGGGCTGTGGCGGCGGCCGATCGCGGGAGCGCTCGAGGCCGTCGCCCGGCTGCACGCGGCGGGGCGGCGGCTGGCGGTCGTCAGCAACGCCGAGGGGCAGGTCGAGCAGGACCTGGCCGCGGCCGGGTTCGGGGCCTACCTGGAGACGGTCGTCGATTCGCACCGGGTCGGGGTCGCCAAGCCCGACCCGCGGATCTTCGCGATCGCGCTCGAGCGGCTGGGCGCCCGCGCGGAGCAGGCGCTCTACGTCGGCGACGTGCCGGCCTACGACGTCGCCGGTGCGCGCGCGGCGGGGATGCCCGCGGTGCTGCTCGACCCGTGGGACATCCACGCCGACGTCGGCGACGCGGTGCGGATCCGGAGCCTGGCGGAGTTGCCGGCGCTGCTCGGCATCTGATCTGTGCCGAACGCCTCCCGCGGCGCTGTTCATCACGCGCAGAGGGTTGCCCTTCGATTTCCCTGAGAGTAACTTCCCGCTCGGTCGAGCGGTCCCATGCCGGCCACCCTCGTCCCGGTGGCTCTGGGGCGGAGTGCCGAAGGGCCAGGATGAAGCTGAGGCATCGGAATCGTGCCAAGCGGTTGCTGAAGCCGGTGATGCCCGTGCTTCAGCGGCTTCGCTGGGGACGCGCCAATCCGCTCGAGGGCTGGCGTCTCGACTCGCGCTTCAGGTCTGCCCACAAGGAGATCGAAGATCTCACGCTGGTCGACTGCGACACGGCCTACGTGCTGTACCAGGCTGTTTCTTCCTCGATCGACCTGGCTGGGGACGTGGCGGAGGTCGGAGTCTATCGCGGCGGCACTGCTCGTCTGATCGCGCGAGCCCTCGAGGGAACCGGCAAGACGCTCCACCTGTTCGACACTTTCTCCGGGATGCCCGAGGTGAACAGTCAGGTCGACTATCACCGGAAGGACGATTTCGCGGATACGAGCGTCGAGGCGGTGGAGCGGGTCCTGCAGGGGCTCGGTGAGTACCGGCTTCATCCGGGGCGCTTCCCGGAGTCTGCCGCAGGGCTGTCCTCGACGGCGTTCTGCTTTGCCCACATCGACGTGGATATCTACCAGTCCGTGATCGACGCGTGTCGCTTCTTCTGGCCGCGGCTGACATCGGGCGGGGCCATCCTGTTCGACGACTACGGGCACGTCTCCTGTCGGGGGGCAAAGAAGGCGGTCGACGAGTTCTTCGCATCCTCCCGAGGCCTGCGGTTCTACATCCCGACGGGACAGTACATCGCAGTCAAGACGCAGGCGGCTGACGGGCCGCCTGCGGAGTGATCGAGCGCGAAGAGAGTGGCCGGTCTTCCGGCTACCGAGTGTCGTCCGATTCGGTTGCGGCAACAGCTCCGGTCCTGTGAGGCGGCGCGTCGTCGCGCCGTGATGGCGCTGGCGCGGCGGCCTTGCCAGGCGTCTTCGGCGCCGCGGGGCGCGGGGTTCGGCCGGACCGGGCGGCGGCGGCCGACTTCGGGCTGGCCTCGCCGATCGCCGAGCGCAGCGCGTCGGCCTCCGGCGTCGGGGTGCCGGCGGCCGCGGCCAGGCCCAGCGGGGCCTGCGCGGCGGCAAAGCGCGCGGCCGCGGTCTGGGTGCGCAGCGCGGGGTCGGCGTCGAACATCGCGCGGTGACCGGCCATCGACGGGATCGGGGCGTCGGCGCGCCTGGGCTGGACGACCGCCGTGTCCTCGAAGCCGATCCGCAGGCCGTAGACCAGGAAATCGAAGGCCCCGCTGGCGGTGGTTTCGCGGCTGCGCACGACGATCTCGTGCGTGGTCAGCGACTCGACGTAGAGGTCGTTCCACTGGCCGCGCGGCGTGACGTGGGCGGTCAGGCCGAGCTCGGGGTGGGTCGTCATCGCAAAGGTCGGGTCGAGTGCGATCCGCGCGACGCCGTCGACGAGCCGGCCGCTGCCGCGGGTGTAGGTCGCGACCTCGCCCCCCTCGGGCGCGGTGTAGACGATGACCTTGTCCTTCTCGGCCGGGTGGTTCTGGACGAACGAGACCTGGCCGGTCCCCTGGATCTTGTAGGTGTCGAAAGCGGTCGAGGCGTAGGTGCCGGAGTCGAAGTCCTCGAAATAGCCGCCCGCGGAGACGCCGCCGGCCCGGATCCCGAGGTAGGAGGTCGACTGCGGGGTTTCCTCGGTGTGGCCCAGGAACGCCTCGCCCAGCGGCAGCCCGCCGGCGTCGAGGTCCCAGGTCTCGAATGCGCCGCCGGCGAACGGGCCGTAGGCCAGGATCCCGGAATCGTCGGCGCCGACGAAGGCCTGGCCGCCGCCGTCGGGGTCCTGGAAGAATCCGCCCGCGCCGGAGCCGGAGGCGATCGCGCCGAAGGCCCGCCCCTCGGTGTCGATCGTGCCCAGGTAGGCGTAGCCGTCGAGGTCCGCGCTGCCGGTCTCGGCGAAGAAGCCGCCGGCCTCGAGGCCGTAGCCCTCGATCCCGAGGTCGCCGGCCGCGACGTAGGCGTAGCCGCTGTCTTCGTTGTCCTCGAAATAGCCGCCGGAGGTGTTGCCGTAGCCCTCCAGGCCGACGTCGCCGCTGATCGCGACCACGGCGTGGCTGAACTCGAAGCGCTGGCCGGCCGCGTCCCAGTAGAGGGAGGCGCCGGTCATCGTGCCGTTCCAGAACCAGATCGCGGCGTCGCTGTTGGGGCCGTTGTTGTTGATGAAGACGTTGTTGTCCTTCGTCTTGAGGCCCCTGGCGTTGGGGACCGACTTCGGCGTGGCGCCGGCCGCAGCGAGGGTCGAGGCGAGCACGAGGATGAGGGCGGGGACGGCGAACGGTCTCATGGGTAGGCCTCCGGGGACGGGTGCGAACGGCCAGGCGCGCCCAACCTTGATACCCCGGAGCCCCGGATCGGTCAATCCGGAGCGGATCCCGGGCGAGCGCAGTAAACTGCGCGCCGGCATGGGCCTCAAGGCGGACATCCTGAAGGTGGGCGACGCGCTGGTCGGGTGGCCGATCGCGGTGCTGCTCTTGCCGTTCGCGCGGCGGGGTGCGCCGGGGGCGGCCGCGGGGGCGGCGCAGGATGCCGCGCCGGTGCCGCGCCGGGCGCTGGTGATCCGGCCGGGCGGGATCGGCGATGCCGTGCTGTTCCTGCCGATGCTGACCGAGCTGCGCCGCGCCTGGCCGCAGGCCGAGATCGACCTGCTGGTGGAGAAGCGCAACGCGGGCGTGGTGCGCGGGCTGGGCCTGGTGGACCGTGTGCTGCTGTACGACAGCTTCCCGGGCGGGCTGCTGCACGCGCTGGCCGCGCGCTACGACGTCGTGATCGACACCGAGCAGTATCACCGCGCGCCGGCGATCGTCGCGTTCCTGACGCGGGCGCCGCGGCGGATCGGCTTCGGCACCAACGTCCGCCGGCTGCTGCTGACCGACGCGCTGCCCTACGACCAGTCGGTGTACGAGGCCCGCTCGTTCCTGGAACTGGCGCGGCGTGCGACCGGCCGGGAGCCGCGCTGGGATCCCGAGCAGCCGTTCCTGCCGCTCGACCCCGAGGCCGTGCGCTTCGCCGCGCAGACGCTGGAGCCGCTGGGGGACCGGCCGCGGGTCGCGATCCACCCCGGAGCCTCGATCCCCGAGCGGCGCTGGCCGCCCGAGCGCTACGCGGAGGTCGCGGCGCGGCTGGCGGCGCAGGGGGTCGGGATCGCCGTGCTCGGCGGGCAGGAGGACATGAAGGCGGCAGCGGCGGTCGCCGGGCGGCTGGCGGGCCAGGCCGCCGTCAATGTCGCGGGGAAGAGCACGCTGGCCCAGGCGGCGGCGATCGTCGCGCAGGTCGACGTGTACGTCTCGGCCGACACCGGAGTGTTGCACCTGGCGTACGCGGTGGGGACGCGCACGGTCCACCTGTTCGGGCCGGGCGTGCTGTCCAAGTGGGGGCCGCCGGGGCACCGCTTCCGCAGCATCGCCGCCGACGCTCCCTGCTCGCCGTGCACGGTCTACGGCTACACGCCGCCCTGCAACCAGGGGAACGTCTGCATGCTGCGGATCGAGCCCGAGCGGGTGGTGCGCGAGGTGCTCGAGCAGCTCGCGCTGGCGGGGCGCGCGTGAGCGGGGCGGGTTCGGGGCCGGATGCGGGACCGGGTTCGGGAGCGGGTTCGGGAGCGGGCTCGGGAGCGGGTTCGGAGCGGGTTCGGGAGCGGGTTCGGGAGCGGGTTCGGGAGCGGGTTCGGGAGCGGGTTCGGGACCGGGTTCGGGGCCGGGTTCCGTGCCCGGACGGTTCGGCCAGGACTACTACCGGCGCGAGTTCGGGCTGGACGAACTGAAGCGCTTCAACATGCACTGGTGGTCGGTGCGCTACTACGCGCTGCTGGCGCGGCGCTTGCTGCGGCGGGCGGGCGGGCGGCGGGTCCTGGAGATCGGCTGCGCGCACGGTTACACCCTGGCCTGGCTGGAGGAAGAGTTCGAAGCGGTCGGGGTCGACATCTCGGATTACGCCGTCGGGCGGGCCAAGGAGAACGCGCCGCGCTCGCAGACCTTCGTCGCCGACGTGCTGGGGGAGCTGCCGCCGCCGGTCGCGGCGGGAGGGTTCGACCTGGTGCTGGCCAAGTACGTGCTGGAGCACCTGCCGCGGCCGGACGAAGCGCTGGCGCGGATCGCGCGGCTGCTGGCGCCGGGGGGCGCGCTGCTCTACTCGGTGCCGGAGATGCGCTCGCCGGGCCGGCGCTTCCGCGGGGCGGAGTGGTACGCCTTCAAGGACGAGACGCACGTCTCGCTGCTCGAGGCCCCGGAGTGGCTGAGGCTGACCGCGGCCGCGGGGCTGACGGTGGAGCGAACCTTCTCGGACGGGCCGTGGGACATGCCGTACCTCAAGGGGATGCCGAAGCTGCCGCAGTACGCGCTCTTCAGCCTGCCGACGATCGCGACCGTGCTCCTGGCGCGGCCGCTGATCCCGGCCGGCTGGGGCGAGAATTTGATCGTCGTGGCCCGCCGCCCGCGCGGGCCGGAGGGCCGTCCGTGAAGCCGTCCACAGTGATCACGCTCGTCGCGCTGGCCCTGGCGCTGGTGGCCGTCGCCGTCTTCTGGGGGGCGCGCGACAACGAGTTCGTCTGGGACGACCCGATCGTCTTCCAGCAGCAGCTGCCGTACTTCGACAGCTTCGGCAACGTCTTCTTCCCGCCCAAGGGGATCCCGCAGTTCGGGGAGAACTACTACCGGCCGCTGATCATCGTCACCTACCAACTGGACGAGAAGATCGCGGCGGCGCTCTGGCCGCTGGAGAAGCGCGAGGAGGCGCGGCGGATCGTCTACCACACGACGCCGGTGCTGTGGCACGCGGGGGCGACGGTGCTGGTCTTCCTGCTGGGGGTGGTGCTGACGCGGATGGTGCGGTCGGAGGGGCTGGGCGGGGTGGCCGGTCCGGGCGGCGCGACCGGTTCGGGCGGCGCAGCCGATCCGGGTGGCGCGGCCGGTCCGGCGGGGTTCGCGGGGCTGGCCGGGTCCGCTGCGGCGGGGCTGCTCTTCGCGGTCCACCCGATCCACACCGAGTCGGTGGCGTGGATGGCGGGACGGTCGGACGTGGTGTGCGCGGTCTTCTTTCTCGGGGCGGTCCTGCTCTACCTGATGCACCGCGCGACGCTGAACTGGCCTGGCTGCTGGCGGCGGCCGCGGCGGCGCTGGGGGCGATGCTCTCGAAGGAGACCGGGGTCGGCGTGCTGCTGCTGGTGCCGCTGATCGACTGGATGACGACGCCGGGGACGGGGCTGGGCGGTGCGGAGCCGGTCCGTTCGCGCGCGGAGCGGCGGGCCGACCAGCGCGCGGCGGCGAAGGGCGGGAAGGGGGCGAAGGGAGCGAAGGGGGCACCGAACGCCGGATCGATCCGGCAACTCTTCGGGAAGGGATGGGCGCTGCGCTGGGGGCTGGTCGCGGCGGCGGGCCTGGTCTACTTCCTGATCCGGAGCAGCGCGTTGGCGGGATCGGGGAGCCCGTTCCGGACAGGGGATCTGGGGCTCGTGGATCAGCTCGTGCAGTTCAACCAGCGGGCGCTGGGGGCGCTGGGTTGGTACCTTCGGAAGCTGGTCTGGCCACCGCCGCAGTCCGCGTTCGTGGCGGAGATGCCGGGGTGGCCGACGGTTCTCGCGGCGGTCGCGGTGATCGCGGTCTCGGCGGTCCTGCTGCTGAAGTGGCTCGAGTGGCCCGGGTGGGGGCGCGAAGGGGTCGCGATGGGGCTGTTCTACGCCGCGCTCGCGCCGTCGCTGGCGATCGCGTTGTTCTCGATCTCGGAGACGCCGCTGGCGGAGCGCTACCTGTACATCCCGAGCGCGGGAGCGCTGCTGCTGTTCGGATTCCTGCTCGAGCGGGCGGCGGCGCGCTGGCTGCCGGAGAGGGTCCCTGCACTGCAGCAGGGGGCGGTGGCGGGCGTGGCGTTGCTGATCGCGCTGCCGGCGGCGGCCGCGACGGCGCAGCGGGCCGAGGTCTGGCAGAGCGACCTCGCCTTCTGGCAGGACGCCGTGGTCAAGGCGCCCCGGCAGGGGATTCCGCACCTGCACCTGGGGATCGCGTACGCCACGCAGGGGAAGACCGAGGCCGCGGCCGAGGAGTACAAGCTGGCGCTGCAGTACTACGACGACCGGGAGGGGCGGGCCAAGGCGCACAACAACCTCGGCTCGGCCTACCTGCGGCTCGAGCGCTACGAGGAGGCGATCGAGCAGTTCAAGGGGGCGCTCGTACAGGACCCGGAGTACGCGACGCCGTACTACAACTGGGCGCTCGCGTCGCTCTACCTGGCACAGAAAGGTCGCCGCGAGGGCCGGATGGACGAGGCGCAGCGCCGCTACGGCGAGGCGCTCGCGCAACTCCAGCGTGCGATCGAGATCAACCCGCGCTACCCGAAGGCCCACCTGCGGCTGGGGATGGAACTGATGACGATGGGGCGGGTCGACGAGGGGCGGTCGCACCTGCAGCAGGTCGTGCAGATGGCACCGGCGTCGTCCGAAGGGATCGAGGCGCGGCGGATCCTGGCGGGCGAACCGAAGAAGTAAAGGAGGCGGGATGCGGCTGATCCTGGTTCGTCACG
This sequence comes from uncultured Acidobacteriota bacterium, assembly GCA_963702545.1. GTDB lineage: Bacteria > Acidobacteriota > Polarisedimenticolia > J045 > J045 > JALOKP01. The sequence continues at coordinate 55,783 of CAVPDB010000019.1, forward strand.
CGATCGCCGAGGATCGGGCGGTGTGGGCCGAGCGTTCGAAGGATGACGGCCTGCGCCCGCTGACCCCAGACGGCCGCGACCGCATGAAGCGTGCCGCGCGCGGCCTGGCGGCGCTCGAGCCGAAGGTCGCGCTGCTGGTGACGAGTCCGCTGGTCCGGGCCCGGGAGACGGCCGAGATCCTGGCGCGGGCCTGGGGAGGACTCGAGCCGGTCGAATCGCCGCTCCTGGCCCCCGGAGCCTCGCCCGCGTCGCTGGGCGCGTGGCTGGGGCGGCAGCAGAACGCGGGCACGGTGGCGCTGGTCGGGCATGAGCCCGATCTGGGCGAGGCCGCGGCCTACTGGCTGAGCGGCGGCGAGGCCTCGTTTCTTGCGTTCAAGAAGGGGGGCGCTGCGCTGATCGAGTGCGCCGCGGCGCCGCGGGAAGGGGGCGGCGTGCTGCAGTGGTTCCTCACGCCGGGGCAGCTGAGGGCGATGGCGTAGCTGCGCACTGCAGCCGGTAGTCAGATCCGGCGCTCGCAGCGGAAGCGTTGGGCCGCTTCCGGGGGGCCGAGGCGCCAAGTGAGGTCCAGCGGGGCGCAGCCGGCGACGGCGAGCGTATCGCGCTCGTGGAGCGCGGCGTGGTGGGCGGCGCAGAGGGAGACGCGGTTGGCGGGGCTGTCGCTGCCGCCGCGGGAGCGGAAAACGACGTGGTGATCGTGGATCGTGGCGCGGGCGGTGCACCCCGGAGCGGTGCACCGGAAGCCGTCGCGGCGATAGACGGGGTCGCCGGGACGACGGGAGCAGTCGCGAGGGTCATCCCAGGTGAGGGCGGCGTCCTCGAGCAGGGCGAGCAGGCCGACCCAGCTGGGGACGCGGCGGGCTCGGACGGAAAACGTCCGGGCTGCGAGGAGGGAGGGGAGGGCCGCGGTGACGGGCCAGTCCTGGGTCCAGGGGACGGAGTTGGCGAGGTCGGAGAGGCCGCGGCGAGCGGACTCGACGGCGGCAAGCAGGTCGTCCGCGAGGGCCTCGGGAAGGCGGAGGCGGAGGAAAACGTCCGGGCTGGTGTCGAGTCGCTGGAGCGCGAGCAGTCCGGCCTGGAGGACGCGACGCCGGGCGAGACCGGGCTCGCGGCGGAGAGACTCGGCCCAGGCGGCGTCGGGGAGGGGGAGGGGCGGGCCGAGCCGCAGCGGGTCGGCGCAGCGACCGTCGAGGGCCGCGGCGGGGCCGGGGTGGGACGCTCGCGAGGCGTCGCGCTCGCCTCGCGAGGCGCCCTCGTCCTGGCCGTGCGGGAGGACCTGGACCTGGCCGTGCGCGGGGCTCGCGTGCTGGCTGCGCGCGAATTGCTCGTTCTGGCTGCGCGGGACTTGCTCGTTCTGGCTGTGCGCCGGGTCTTCGGGCCCGCCTCGCGCCGCATCCGCGCCTTCGCTGTGCCCAACGGGCTCCTTTCCCCTTGGTGCTTCGTCTGACCTGTCCACCGCATCCCGTGTCTCCGGCGGCAGTTCCAGCGCGCGGCGGCCCAGTGCGCGGGCTTCGTCGCGCAGCCGCTTGACGGTGGCCTCGAGGGCGCGGCGCAGCCAGGCGCGCTCGACCTCGTCCGGAACGGGGCCACGGCCGAGCGTGCGCAGCACGACGAGCAGGGCGTCGAGGGGGAGTCGTCCGCGTTCGTAGGCCTCGCGGAGGAGCGGGCGGGAGGCGAGCCGGCGGGCGACCCGGACGCGGTCTTCGAGCAGCGTGGCGGGGAGTCCAAGGCGGGACTCGGCGTAGTGGCCGATGCCGGTGAAGCCGAGCGTGACCCAGGCGCCGCGGCGCGAGAACTCGAGGGCGACCTCGCCGAGTCGGCGCATGAGGGCGTCCTCGAGCGCGACGAGGCGGGCGATCTGGTGGTCGAGATCGAGCGGCCCGCCGGAGCCGGCGGAGGCCGCGAGCAGGTGGTATTCGGCGAGTGAGGCCTCGGCCCGCTGGAGCACTGCGTCGAGTCCGGACTTGGGGTCGGCGCTCGACGCGGCGGTAAGGTGGGCCCACCCACCGGCAACACGCTCGAGCCCTGCCTCGCGGGAGGAGCGGGACGGGCGAGCAGCGCGTCGCCGCTGTGCGCCTTGAGCGACCCGCAGCCCGTCATGCCCGAGCGGTCGCCGGACGATCCCGAGCGCGCTGGAGCCGAACATCCAGTCGTTCGCAAAGGCGGGGCCTCCCGGTGACCGGATACCCTGACCGCCGGCGCGTGAGTCGGTCCGCCGTGCCGTGTGCGGGTCCGTGAGCGTCTCCCGTTCGGCAGCTGCAGCGCACTCCGAGGCTGCGCCCCGCGCACCGTTCCCGGCCGGTGCCGCGCGCGCCCCCCCGGCGCAGTCCTCAGCGCGCTCGTCAGTCGCAGCGCGCTCGGCGGTCGCGCCACGCTCGGCGGACGCGCCGTGCCCGCTACCTGGGCTCCCGCTGTCCTTCGCTCGGTCGCCGGCCTCGCCCTTCCGGCCGAGTCCATCCGACAGTGCCTCCGCGAGGATCGATTCGACCGCCGCCTCGAGCGATACGTCCCGTCCGGCCAGGGCGCGATGCAGGTCGACGACCTCCTCGAACGCGGCGTGCACCGCAGCCGGCATGCGGATTTCCACCACGCATCGCGCCTCCTCGTCGAGTCCGGCTCCGGGCGGCAGGCCCTGACCCTGCTTCAGCGCGGCGAGGGGCCCGCCCCCGAGGGCCGCAGCCGGCGGCGTGTCGCCTCCGCACGCCCGCGCCCGATCGGGCTCCGCCCGGACGGCCGCGTCACTCGACAGCGCGTCCCGGACCTCCGCCCGCAACACGCGCAGCGGAACCTCCCGAGCCCGCGCGATCCAGTACGCCAGCCGCGCGTCTGCATCCGCTCCTGCGGCTCCGGCAGCTTCCGCCCCGAGAACGGCGCGAGCCACCAGCCGGGCTGCTTCCGTCCCCAGCGGGAGCCCGTCATCGTCCGCGGTCAGCGCACGGGCGAGCTGCGGAAAGCGCTCGAGCGCCCCTCCCAGATCGGCGAGCTGCCGCAACCAGCGGGAGGTGCGACCGAAACGTTCGCGCGCGTGATCCTCCAGCCTCGCCGCGCCGCAGGAAGACCAGGCCCGGGCCCCCACGAAGGCCGCCGCTGCGCGCGCGAGCGGCACGATCAGCCGGTCGTGCGCGAGGCGCAGCTCCAGCGCCAGGCGGTCGAGACGGAGCAATCGTGCCGACGGAGAAGGAAACGGCGCGGCGGCCGCCTCGCCGGTGGCGGCACGCGGCATGCCACGAACCCGGTCACGCCGGTCTGCCCAGTACCCTGGACCGCGTTCGCGGACCTCGAATGCGATGTCGTCGGGGCCGCGCTCTCGTCCCGCGTCGAACGTCCGGGACGCTCGAGCGTTCGTTGCCGCCCACCAGCGGTTCCGTCCCATCCGGCCTGGTGCGTGCGCCGCGGCGGGGTCCGGCGGACATTCTGGGACGGAGAAACGCCCGTTCCGCCGCCGCACCGCGCACCACGGCTCCCGGCGCGGTGCGAGAGGTCGCCTACTGTGATTCGCTGCCTTCATTGCCACAGTATATCAGATACCATACAGAAAACCATGTTTGTCGCTGAGAGAAACTGCCCTGCTTGTCCCGCTTGCAGGAAACGGCGCATCGGGAAGCAGCCCAAGTCGGCACCGGTCGCACAGAATGCGCGCGCCGCGCGCGCCGTGCGACCTGTGTGCACCGTGCAGACCGCGCGAGCAGCGAGATCCGAGCAGGGGGTGCGACCCACGCAATCTGTCCGGCCCGCATCCGCCGCCCATCCCGCATCCGCCGCCCATCCCGCATCCGCCGCCCATCCCGCATCCGCCGCCCATCCCGCATCCGCCGCCCATCCCGCATCCGCCGCCCATCCCGCATCCGCCGCCCATCCCGCATCCGCCGCCCATCCTGCATCCGCCGCCCATCCCGCATCCGCCGCCCATCCCGCATCCGCCGCGCGGCCCGCATCCGCCGCGCGGCCCGCATGGCCCGCACCCCCACGCTGCCCCGCGGGAGCCGGGTGCCAGCCATGACACATGGATCGCGGTTGCAGCCCTCCGGCTCGCGCGCCGCGACCTGGAAGCCGTCGAAGACGCCCGCGCGCATGCCAAGGCCGGGGGGACACCGCCGCTGCGCGCAACCCGGCACCCCGCCCGAGGCCCTGGTTCCGCGACGACGCGCCCGCCGGGCTCCCCCGGAACCCGGTCACACCGCGGCGGTACACTCCGTCGGGCTCAGGTCTACCGGACCGTTCAGTGCCGCAGATCCAGAGCCAGGATCAGGCCCGGGTGACGAAGACGAGTCGAGGGCAGGACGCGCCGCCACGGCTGGTCCGAGCCGGACAGCAGGAGAGAGCAGCACAGCCGGCGGTATTTCAAGCCACACTGGCGGTATCATGCCTCCGGATACGCGACACCAGCCCATCATGCCCCGCGCGAAGACCATGAAACGGAGCTCGAAGAAGGCGGGGCCCGCCCCGGCGCCGCGGCGCGAGCGCGTGTCGCCGCCGCGGCGGCCGCAGGAAGCGGCGCTGACCCGCAAGGCCGCCGCACGCACCGTCGCCGCCGCGCGCCGCAAGGCCGGCGCGGCGCGCTTCCCGATGAAGGTCGCGGCGATCGACGTCGGCTCGGCGGCGATCCGCTTCCTGGTCGCCGAGTTCGTCGCGCCGGGGCGCTTCGTCCCGCTGGTCAGCGAGCGGCTGCCGATCCGGCTCGGGCACGGCGTCTTCCTCTCCGGGCGGCTGCTGCCGGACTCGATGGACGCGGCGGTCGAGGCCTTCAAGGGGTTCCGGGCCGCGATGAAGCGGCTGGGGGTCACGCGCTACCGCGGCCTCGCCACCAGCGCGGTGCGCGAGAGCCGCAACGGCGACGAGTTCCTGGCGCGGGTCAAGAAGCAGGCCGGAATCACGCTCGAGACGATCACCGGCTCGGAAGAGGCGCGGCTCTTCTACCTCGCGGTGAAGAACCGGGTCCCGCTGGGGCCGGAGGGGGCGCTGCTGGTCGACCTGGGAGGCGGCAGCGTCGAGGTCGCGCTGGTCGACGACCGCGGGATCCGCTGGATCGAATCGCACACGATGGGCTCGGTCCGGCTGCTCGAGGAACTGGCCGGGGCGGGCGAGGAGCCGGGGCGCTTCTCGCGCCTGCTGGCCGAATACGTCGCCACGCTGCGCCTTCCCAGCTTCACCGCCGGCAAGCGCCCCGCGGCCTTCATCGCCACCGGCGGCAACATCGAGGCGCTGGCCAAGCTGGCCGGGGCGCCGTCGCGGCTGGACGGCGTGGCGGTCCTGCCGCTGGCCGGGATGCGGCGCACGATCGCCACGCTCTCGCGCCTGTCGTACCGCCAGCGGATCGAGCAGCTCGGGCTGCGCGAGGACCGGGCCGACATCATCCTGCCGGCGGCACTGCTCTACGAGCGGCTGGCCTCGCTGGCCGACGCGCACGAGATCCTGGTCCCGTTCGTCGGGATCAAGGAAGGGATCGTGCTCGACCTGGTCGACGACCTGACGACCCACCGCGCGCACGAGGACCGCGCGATGCAGCTGGCGTACGAGGGGGCGGTCGCGCTGGGGCGGCGCTACATGTTCGACGAGGGGCATGCCACGCACGTCGCGCGGCTGGCCGGCTCGATCTTCGATCAGCTGGCCGAGCGGCACGGCCTGACCGCCGACGACCGGCGGATCCTGGTGGCGGGCGCGGTGCTGCACGACATCGGCTCGTTCGTCAGCACCAAGCGGCACCACAAGCACACGCTCTACCTGGTCTCGGCCTCGGAGCTTCCCGGATTCTCGCCGGCCGAGATCCAGCTCGTCGCCAACGTGGCGCGCTACCACCGCAAGACGGAGCCGGCGGCGCACCACGAGGCCTACACCCGGCTCGCACCCGCCGACCGCGAGCGGGTGCGCCGCCTGGCGGCGATCCTGAGGGTGGCCGACGCGATGGACCGCGAGCATCGGCAGAAGGTGCGCAGCGTGCGCATCGTCGAGAGGAAGCGCAACCAGCTGGCGATCCGGCTCGAGGGGGACGGGGACCTCCTGCTCGAGAACTGGGCGCTCAAGCGCAAGGCGCCGCTGTTCGCGAAGGCGTTCAAGGCCAAGCTGACGTTCCGCGGCGCGACGGAGAACTGAGATGGCGAAGGCGAAGACGAAGACGACGGCGGTCCGGCGCGCGCCGGGCAAGGCGCCGGCGGGGCTCGCGGCGCGGGTGCTCGCGCTGCGCGGCGAGATCGTCCAGGCGCTCGAGGTCTACCTCGACCAGTCCGACGCCGTGCTGGCCGCGCTCGAAGCGCGGCTGGGCGGGAAGGGGGCCGCGCTGCCCGAGGCCGACTCGGCAAAGCTGACCCGCGCGCTCGACAAGCTGCAGGGCAAGCTGAAGCCGGCTCGCGGGCGCGCGAAGGACCTGGTGCGGGTCGAGAAGCTCCTGGAGGAGATCGAGGAGCTGCTCGACGGCGGTGGGGCGAAGGCGGCGGAGGGGCCGAAGGCGGCTGCGGCGAAGGCCGCCAAGCCGAAGGCGAAGCCCCGGGCTTAGCGCGTGGACCCGACGGGCGGCGTCGCGGGGGGCGCGTCCGGCGCGGCGCCGCGCCGCGCGCATGCCTTCCCGTTGCCGCACGGGCTGCCCGAGGCGCGGCTGCTTGCGGCCGTGGCGGGGGCGGGGTTCGCCGCCCGGCCGGCGCGCGAGGCGGAGTCGGCGCAGCTCTTCCTCGACACCCACGGCGGCGGGCTGTTCAAGAGCGGCCTGCGGTTGGCGCGACGGATCGACGACGGGCGACTGCAGTTGGTGGCGGACGGGCGGATCGTCGCGGAGGCCGAGGCCGCAGGCATCGCCGCGCTCCCCGCGTCGGGCCCGCTCGCGGAGCGAGTCGCCGAGGCGGCGGGAGGGGAGCGGCTGCTCTCGCTGCTGCTCGTCGAGACCCGCGAGCGCGCGTGGGAACTGACCGGGCCGGACGGCGAGACGGGGCGGGTCGCGATCGCGGTCTGGACCTTCCGCAACCCGCACCGGCGGCAGTCGGCGCGCAGCGGGCGCCTGCTGCTGGTCGAGGCCGAAGAGGGCGAGCCGGCGTTCCGGCTGACCGCGGCGCTGGGCCCGCTGGCGGGGCCGATGCCGGGGCCGCCCGATCCGCTGGTCGCCGGGCTGACCGCGCTGGGGCTTCCGCTGCCGGGCGCTCCCGTCCCGCCCGAACTGAAGCTGCTCCCCGAGGACGACCTGATGCGCGCGGCGCGCAAGGTGCTGGCGCGCCAGGCCTACAAGATGACCGCGAACCTGGAGGGGACGCGGCTCGACCTGGACCCCGAGTTCCTGCACGACCTGCGCGTCGCCACCCGCCGCTCGCGCTTCGCGCTGCGGCTGCTGCGCGAGTGGTTCGGGAGCGCGCGCTGCGAACCGCTGCGCGACGAGCTGCGCTGGATCGGCGGGCCTGCTGGGGACGGTGCGCGACCTCGACGTCTTCATCGAGCGGCTGGAGCACGACCTGGTGCGCGCCGAGGCCGATCCGGCGGCGGTCGAGAAGGTGCTGCGCCTCTTGCACCGCAAGCGCGACGCGGCGCGGCGCGAGCTGGTGCCGGCGCTCGACTCGGCGCGCTTTGACGCGATCGTCGACGGGTTGCGCGGGCTGACGCCCGACCCGGAGGCGTTGGCCGAGGCGGCGGGGCGGTACGTGGCGGAGTGCGCGGCGCGGGAGGCGCGGGCGGAGAGGGGGGCCGGGGAGCCCGCGTCGCCGGAGGCGGCGGAAGCGCAGGGCGGCGGTCTCTCGGCGGATGCCGAGGCGGCCAGCGAGGCGGCCGCCGAGTCAGCTGCCGAGTCAACCGAGGCCCCGCTCGCGGCCGAGATCGCCCCGCGGCTGGTCGCGCGCGCCGCACGCCGCGTGCTGCGCTGGGAGAAGCGGTTGGAGGGCGCGCCCTCCGCGGCCGACCTGCACGCGCTGCGGATCCTGTTCAAGGGGCTGCGCTACACCTGCGAGTTCTTCATCGAGCTGCTGACGGAAGAGGAGCGCAAGCTGATCCGCGCGCTCGTCGCGCTGCAGGACTGCCTGGGCGAGCACCAGGACGCGGTCGTGGCGCAGGCCGAGCTGGAGGCGCTGATCGCGCAGCGCGTCGCCGCCCGGGCCGGCGCCGCCGAGCTGCTGGCGCTGGGCGGCCTCTGCAGGTCCAGCGCGAGCGGCGCGCGGAGCGGCGCGCGCAGTTCGACGCGCTGTGGCGGAAGACGCGCGGGCGGGTCAAGCGGCTGCGCGACGCGGCGGGGTGATGCGTGTGAGCGGGCCGGCACGGAGGCCGGCCCCTACGATTCGCGAACGCGGGCCGCCACAGAGGGCGGCCCCTACGACTGGCGCGGCCTCGCGGCCCGTAGGGGCCGGCCTCCGTGCCGGCCCGAGCGGTTTCGAGACCCGAGTGGGCTGCGACAGAGCGCGGCCCCGACAGGACGCGTCCGGTTCCGCCTTGTGCGCCCCTCCTACCGCACCGTCAGCCGCCCCGCGAGCGCGGTCGAGCCCGCGCCGCTCGCGACCGTCACCGTCGCCGGGCCGGGGGTGAGCCCCTTCGGCACCCGGCACTTGATCGTCTCGTCGCCCCCCGACTCGGACCGCGGCCAGCTCGTCACCGCGCAGGAGAGCGTCTTGCCGGCCGAGATCGTTACCTTTCCCTTGGTGATGCCGAAGAAGCGCCCCGTGATCGTCAGCGTCTCGCCCGCCGCCACGGCGGCCGGGGAGACGGCGAGCGGCTCCGGGCGCCGGATCGTGAAGGCCGCGCTCTCCGTGATCGCAGAGGCGCCCTTGACGGACGGCTGCACCTTGACCGCGTAGTCGCCGGCGCTCGCCGCCTTGGACAGCTTCGCGCGGATCGAGGTGTCGCTCGAGGCGGAGACGGCGAGGGCGGTGCTCCCGACGTAGACCTTGGGCTTCTTCGTCCCGAACCCGCTGCCGGCGATCGTCAGTTCGACTCCCGCCGCCCCCTGGGTGGGGGAGACGAGCAGGCGCACGATCCGCACGGAGAGCGGGACCTGGGCCGGTCCTGCGGGATCGCTGCTGGGGATCGTCAGCGTCGCCGCCGCGGCGCCGGCCGCGGCCTGGGTGCAGACGACGTCGACGCTGCAGCTCGCGCCCGGCGCCAGCGTCCGTCCCGAGCAGCCGTCGTTCTCCAGCGCGAAGGCCGCCGCGCCGCCGCCCGCGATCGCCAGCGCACCGATCGCGACCTCGCCCGAGCCGTCGCTCTGGAAAGTGAAGCTCCGGCGCGGGGCCGCGCTGCCGGCGAGCAGCCGGCCGAAGTTCCCGTCGCCCGAGACCAGCGTCAGGTGCGGCAGTGGAACCAGCTCGGTCTCCGCCTGGGGCTCGTTCCGCGGGATCTCGCGGTTGCCCGCGGCGTCGGTCGCGACGCTGAAGAAGGCGTAGCGGTGGCCGAACTCGCCGCGGAAGGTGCCGGAGGTCTCGGTCGTGCCCAGCTTCCACGGCACCGGGGTGTCCCCGTCGCGCATCAGGAAGACCTCGTAGAGCGCGACCCCCGAGCCACCCGCGTCGTCGTCGGCCGACCAGGCGACCGGGAACTCCGTCCCGTAGGTCACGGCCGGAAGCGCCAGCACGCCGCTCTCCGGCTTGGCCGCATCGAGTGCGTTGGACCAGAGGTTGGTGGCGATCGCGAGATTGGTGTCGAAGAAGATGCTCGCCTGCTGGGTGACGACCGTCCCTGTCGGCAGGCCGGCCTTGGGCCGTACCGAGAAGCGCATCCACGCCTGGCCGATCGGGGGGACCGTGTTGGGCGGGAGGAACCCGTCCAGCGGGTCGCTGATCGGCTCGCCCGTGTCCGGGTCGAGCGAGGTGTAGCGCCAGATCAGGAGGTGCGCGTCGCGGTCGAGGCGCGCCGAGACGCCGGCGAGCATGTCGACGTCGGGCCGCAGGTCGATCGTCGTGTCGAAGTGGTCGAGACCCGGGGGCGGCATGAAGGTGTGCGTCCCGATCCGCACGGTACCGAAGGCCAGCGTGTCCAGATCGACCTTCGCGGGGTCGATCGGGGCCTCGACGACCACGGTCTGCGCCGCGAGCGTCGCGCTCTTCATGTTCTCGAACTCGATCTCGTAGTCCAGCGGCGCGAGGGACGGAACCCAGTTCGCCGCGCCGGCGCCCTGTGGGCCGCTGATCTGGTTCGGGTCGAACGACTTTGCTCCCTTGACCTTTTTCGTGGCCCGCGCCTTGACCGGCGGACGCTTGGGCGAGGTCTGGATGCTGGCGGTGTACTTCTCGGCGATCGCCTTGGAGAACTCGGGACGGGTGAGGATTCCGGCAGGGCGTCGAGCTTCCAGCCGTTCGTCCTGTAGATCCCCCAGAGCCGCCCCTCCCAGGCGGAGTCCACGATCCCGTTGAGGAAGGGGAAGTAGGTCGAGGCGTCCGGGGGCAGCGGCAGGGTGGTGAAGAAGTTCACCGTCATCGCGCCGGTGCTCAGCCGCATCAGGTCGCGGTACTCTTCGGCGGTGATGTCCCCGCTCGCTTGCAGCTTGTTCGTGATGCTCTGCTGCGCCTTCTGCTGGCGCGTCGCCTTGCTGACCCGCGGGACGTCCTTCGACGCCTTGTACCCGAGCTTCGAGATTTCCCAGCCCCACTTCCAGATCGCGTCATCCCGGCGCAGCTTCGAGCCGTGATCGCTCTAGCGGGATCGTCGCGGTGAGCAGCATCGAGGTCTCGGTCTCGACGATCTCGACGGTCGGCTCACCCGCCTCGCCCTCGCCGATCAGCTGCAGGTCGGCGACGAAGGGGTCGTTCACCCCGACGCCGGTGACCGTCCCCTCGATCCGCAAGTGCTCGTCGGTCGCCTCGGTCACGGTCGCGACCATCTCGGCCGTCGGGTCCTCGGGCGGGAAGTCCTCGAACCCGCCGATCACCTCGGCGGAGAAGACGAAGTCCCCCTCCCGGCCGACGGAGAAGCTGTAGTCGTTGTGCTCGCCGCTCCCCGAAGACAGGTCGCCGATCATCGTCCGGTAGGTGCGCAGCCCGTTCTCGTCAACGGAGCGCTTCGCGAGGTGCTGGGCCGGTTGCCCGTTCCGGTCGCCGTAGGTGAACCCGCCGAGGAACGACGCGCCATCCGGGGTGTAGAACCGCAGCTCCGAGATGCCGACGTCGTTGTTGGTCAGGTTGTGGATGACGACCGAGCCCACGCAGGTCGTGTCGACGCGCGCCCGATCGGCGCCGCTGATGTAGAACGCGATGTCGGCATAGGTCGCCTCCTCGACCGTCAGCGCGCCGGGGTAGGACGCGTTCCCGCCGTCCGACCGCCGCAGCTCGAGGTCCCAGGCGCCGCGCACCGCGTCGGTGAGATTGAAGCGGACGAGGATCACCTCGCCGCCGTTCGAGTTGCTGACCTGCTCCAGGTAGGCGCCGGGGATGTCGCTCTCGCCGTCGCGCGTCAGGGTCACGGTGGGCGACGGGCCGAACAGCCCGCCGTAGATCGTGACGGTCAGCGTTCCCTGGTCGCCGCCGCGGTTCGGCGAGACGTTCATGAGCCAGGGGCTGCTCACGAAGCGGGCGGTGCAGGCACGGTCCTCGGTCAGCGTCACGATCCCGTCGTCGCAGTCCGTGCCCCCCGACCAGCCCGCGAAGGAGGTCGTCGCAAAGTCGTAGGAGGGGCTGAGGATGATGCGCTGGCCGGCTGCGTAGTTGAACTCGCAGACGCCGTCGCAGCGCAGGTGCAGGGGGTCGAGGTAGACGGACCGGCCCGGACCGATGCCGTCGATCGTGATCGACAGCCGCTTCGGCTCGCGGCCGGAGCCCCGCAGCGGGGCTTCCGAGACGACCCCCTCCGCGTCGACGTGGAGCGCGGCGCCGGCGTCACCGAGCACCGTGGGCCCGAAGTTCACCGTCTCGGCGCGATTCTCGTGCGGTCCAAGCGTGAACTCGAGGGCCATACCGGAGCCCGCCACCCCGATCCCGAACGGCGCCGGCGCGCTGACGGAGACGTCCACAGCGGTGTCGGCCGTGTTGGAGAAGACCATCCGTGATGTCAGGCGCGAGCCGACGATCACCGGGCCGAAGTCGATCCCGGCCGGCGTCAGCACCAGGCCGCGCCCGCCGCCGCGCAGCAGGACGGTGCGGGTTCCGCCGGCGCCGGCATCGAGCGTCAGCACGCGTTCCACCGTGCCCGATTCCGCCGCCGTGAACGACAGCGCCAGGCTCGCGCTGCCTCCCGCGGGGACGGTGACCGGCAGCGAGGAGACGACGGCGAAGGGGGCCGAGGTGGCGGCGCCGATCGAGAGCGCGGTGCTCCCGGCGTTGGTCAGGGTGAGCGACTTCTCGATCGTCCCGCCCAGCGATCCGTCGCCGAAGGCGAGCGGCGAGGGGGCGGCGTCGAAGGCGACCGCGCTCGCCGAGAGCGAGACGCTCGCCGGGCCGCCGGTCGTCGCGAAGGAGAGGGTCGCGGCCGCGGCACCGACCGCGTCGGCCGCGTACCGCACGGAGACGGCTCGGCTGGCGCCCGCGGCCAGCGACAGGCCGCAGCCGTCGGGCAGCGAGAAGGGGGGCGCCACGGTGCAGTTCCCGGTCAGCGTCCCGGCGCCGGCGTTCTGCGCGGTCACGGTCCGGTCGGCGTGCGCGCCCAGCGTGACCGTGCCGAAATCGAGGGCGAGCGGGTCGACCGACAGCAGCGGCGTCGTCGGGACCGCGCCGCTCTTGAGCAGCGTGCCGTACTGGCCCAGCGCCAGGAACTCGCCGTCGGCCAGCGGGACCGCGTCGTCGAGCGTGTTCACGGTCGTGCCGGCGGCGACGCCCGACCAGTTCGTGCCGTCGGTCGAGGTCAGCATCGCGCCGCGCCGGCCGACCGCGAGGAACCGCCCGCCGCCGTGCGCCACGCCGTAGAGCCACGAGGAGCCGGGCGGCGTCGGCTTGGTCCAGGCCGAGCCGTCGGTCGAGACGACGAGCGTGCCGTACTCGCCGACCGCGACGAACGAGCCGCCGCCGAATTCGACGTCCCACAGCGTCTGGGTCGCCACCTGCGCGGCGGCCGGGCTCCAGGTCAGCCCGCCGTCGGTCGAGCGCAGGGTGCGCGCGGCCGGATCGAGCAGCTTGATCCCGACCGCGACGAAAGTCCCGTCGCCGTGCGCCACGCCGTAGAGCCGGTTGATCGGCGCAGGGGAAGCGACCGTCCCGAACGACTCGCCGTCGGTCGAGCGCACGATCGTGCCGGCGTTGCCGACCGCGACGATCACGCCGTCGCCGCAGGTCACGGCGTTCAGGTCTTCGCTGGTTCCGGCCGGCTGTACGGCCCAGTCCGCGCCGTCGGGCGAGGTCAGGACGGTCCCGCCCGCGCCGACCGCGACGAAGCGCGACGCGCAGCGGATCACGCCGAGCAGGTTCTTCGCCGTCGGCGTGGCGCGCGGCGTGAAGGCGACGCCGTCGTCGGAGGTCAGAACCGTGCCGCCCCAGCCGACGACGACGGTCCGGCCGCCGGCCGCGACGCCGGAGGTCAGCTCGACGCCGGTCCCGCGCTGCCGCGCCGTGAACTGCAGCCCGTCGGGCGAGGTGTAGATCCCGCCGCCCCAGCCGACCGCGACGAAGCGCCCCTCGGTCCAGGCGATCCCCTGCAGCGGCGCGCTGGTCGGGGAGGAGCCGGGGCCCCACGCCGTCGCGTTGGTCGAGGTGTAGACCGCCCCCTGGTCGCCGACCGCGACGAAGCGCCCCGCGCCGTACGCGATCCCGAGCAGGTTGGCGTAGGAGCCCAGCGGCGCCTCGGTCCAGGCCGACCCGTCGGTCGAGGTCGCGACGCTCGTTCCACTCCCGGCGACGACGAATCGCCCGTCACCGAAGGTCACCGCCTGGTTGTACGCGGTGCCGGCCTCGGCCGGCGTCCAATGCACGCCGTCGGTCGACACCAGCACGGAGCCCTTGCCGGCCGCGGCGGCGTTGGTCGCGACGAAGCGGCCGTTGCCGAAGGCGACCGCCGCCAGGTTCTGCGTCGAGCCGGAGCTGGCGGGCAGCCAGCTCGCGCCGTTGGCCGAGGTCAGCACCGCGCCCCTCGGGCCGACGGCGACGAAGGTCCCGTTGCCGTACGCGACCGAGTTCAGCTCGACGCCCGGCGCGCTCACCGTCCAGTCGAGACCGTCGGAGGAGGTCGCGATCCCGTTACCGGAGCCGCCGGCCGCGACGAATTGCCCCGCCGCGTAGATCACCCCCCCCGCGTACTGGATCCCGTCCGGCAGCGGCTGCGTGCTCCACGACTCGCCGTCGGTCGAGGTCAGCAACACGCCTTCGCCGACCGCGACGCAGCGCGCTGGCGAGCAGGCCGCGGCGTAGAGCGGGTTCCCCTGGGGCAGCGGATTGCGCCACGCCCACTGGGTGAGGTCGGCGGCGAGACACGCGCTCGCCGCGCCGAGAGAGAAGATGGCCGTCGCCAGGACCCTGCGCTGCGCTGACATCGTTCGGCTCTCCGTTCGGGGGACGGAAGGCCGGCTCGCGCGACGAGCGCATCGGAAGGACGAGAGAACGGCGGGCGCACCGCGGGCCGGGCTTGGCCGTCGCACCTTGATACGGTGCGCGGGCGGGGAGCGTCAATCGCGGTTTTGAGGATACCGCGCGGAAAAGCGCGTTACTTGGCCGGGTTTGCCGTGGCCGTCGCGCGAGGTGCGAGCGCGCGCGCGCGCGGGCGGCGTTGTCCGCGTTCAATCCCGCCGCGCGTTCCACAGCAGGTAGAAGCACGGGTAGCACGGCGGGTCGGGGTCGCTGGTGCCGGTCGTTCCGTCGGGCAGCGGACCGGAGACGAGATCGAACGGCCCCGCCGGGTCCAGGTCCCTGCGGCTCGTTCCCGACCAGCCAGTAGGCCTGGTCAAGCTATTCCTGGTTGGTGAGGTCGTGGGGTCACGCGCCGCATGCCGGCGGCGCTCGCGTGGCGTCTTCCGCGCGGGCGCATCGCTATCCGGGACCGGGATTCGCGAGGTCGAGCACTAGCAGCACCGCGGCGACGACGCAGCAGAGCCACGAGAGTGCCGCCGGCAGCCCCGTCGCTGCCGCGGTCGCGGCGTAGACCGCGCTGCCAGCGGCGATCGTGCCGAGCAGGAGGCGCCGCCCAGTGCGGGCGAAGCCAGACCCGGCGGATCTCGGGTCGCTGGGGGCGCCGCCGAGCCCGTGCGGCGTGGCCCGCTCCTGCGCAGCCTCCGCGACGGCGCGCGGCTGGGCCTCGAGGGCCAGCCGCTCCAGTTCCTCCTCCGCGAGGGGAGCCTGCGCGGCGATGTAACTCTCCAGCCCGTCGAGCACCTCGTTGGCCCGCTCGAGGTCGGCCGCGCCGACGAAGAACTCCTGCCCGCTCGCGCCGGGTGCGCTGGCGAACGCGATTCCCGCGTGCTCCAGCTCATCCCGCACCCACTGCGTCTCGAGCGGCGCGTGGGCCACCGCCAGCTGCAGCGGTTCGGTCAGCGCGGACAGCGGCACCTCCGGATCGGTCTCCTCGTCGAGCGGGTTCACTCCTGCAGGCAACCAGGAGATCGCTCGCTCGCGCAGCCCTGGCTCGTCGTCCTCGGAAACGAAAAGCACCGCCCCGCCCGACGCAGGTCCGAGGCCGAGCAGGTCGCCCTGGCGCGAGACAGCCAAGTGCGGTGTGCCCGCGGCGCGAAGGCCGCGGCGCATCGTGTCGATCGTCGCCCTGTCGTCAAGGTCGAAGACTCGGACCATCCGCAGCCGCTCCAGTTCACGCTCGGGGAGGTCCGGGGAACTCTCCCGCAAGGCGGCGAGTAGGCGGGCGCGAGGAGCCAGGGCGGTTCTGCCGCAGGTGACGCAAGAGTCGACCTCGCGCGCGTAGCGCCCGCCGCACGACAGACAGAGCAGCACCGCCTCGGTGTCCGAGAGATCAAGGCGGCATTCGTCGGGGGCGGCGTCGAGCGGGTCCGGAGGCACCCCGGCAGCGTAGCACCGCTGCCGGGGCCTGCGGTGTTGGTCGGCCGGCCCGGTCCTCCACGGCAACGCGCCTCTCCGCGATAACGCGCCACTCCGGGGCGGCGCTCAGCGCGCGGCCTCTCCCGACCCCCCCGCGGCGTTGCGGGGGCCGACCAGGTAGAACGCCGTCCCTCCGGCTGCCGTCCCAGCCCCGGCGTCGCGCCAAGCGGGGAAGGTCGGCTCGCCGGCCGGGGCGGACCCGAGAAGAAGCCGCGCCCCCAATCCGGCAATCCGGGGACAGCTACCGTAAGTCGGATAGTCCGGCTTACCGACTTACGGTAGCTGTCCCCGATTTGTCAGTGGGGGCCGTTGCCGCCGTCGGTCCCCTCGCTGACGACCTGCCAGAAGAGCCCGTCGTCGGTCGTGACCAGGGAGGTCGCGGTCGTCTCGGCGATCGGGCGCCGCACGATCCACGGCCATTCGGGGCGGGACAGCCCCGCGTAGATGCGGTAGCGGAGGTGACAGGGATCGCTCGCCGGGTTCCACGACAGCCGGACCGCGCCGCCGCCGAGCCGCTCGACCGTCAGCCCGCTGACCGCGGCGCTCGGCCGGCAGGCGGCGCTGCCCGGCGGCTCGACGACGGAGAGCAGCAGGTGCGACGGCCAGGCCGCGCCGTGCTGCACGCGGTTGGTCGCGATCTCGGTGCGGGTGTGCTGCCGGAACGGCTCGCCGGTCTGCGGGTCGACCTCGAAGCGCGGGAAGTTCGAGGACTGGATCGCGACGCGGATCCGGTGGCCGGCCGGGAAGACGATCGAGCTGTCCCAGAGCCGAACCTCGAAGCGCTCGACCTGCCCGGGCGTGAGCAGCCGCTCCTCGCGGAAGCCCAGGCGGTGGCGCGCGTCCAGCACCAGGTCGGTCACCAGCATCGCGCGGCCGTCGGGGTAGACGTCCTCCAGCTTGACGACCCAGTCGGTGTCGAGCTGGTCGGAGGAAGCGTAGAGGACCATCGTGATCGGGCCGCTCGCCTCGAGCGGCGCGGCGAGCGGCGGCGTCTGCCAGCTCACGACATCGGCCCGCGCGTCGACCGTGCGCTGGTCCTGCGGGCCGATCAGCGTCTCGGCGTAGAGGTTGGCGCCGCCGCGCGTCGGGACCGGCTGTGCAGGGTTCGCCAGGTAAGTCGTCTCGCTGGCGCCGGGCGCCGTCGGCGCGAGGCGCGAAAGCGAGCCGTCGGGCCGCAGGTAGAAGGCAGTCGGCGTCGCGGCCGGCGGCCAGTCGGCGCGGGTGCGCCAGACGTTGCCGGGCGCGGTCGCCCCCTCCGGCAGGCCGGGTCCCATGGTGTAGACACGCGCCGGCGGGTCGTCCATCACGCCGGTGTCCTTCCGCTTGAGCCAGAAGTCGAACCAGCGCAGGCGGAGCGCGGCGTAATCGGAGAAGACCGAGTGCGCCGGGTAGGTCAGCGCCCCGTGCACCTGCTCCTGGTGCTTGCCGTGGGTCCAGGGGCCGATCACCAGCTTCTGGTTGCCGCGCGCGCCGGGGCCGCCCTCGGCGTTGAGGCGGCGGAACTGGTCGAGCGTCCCCTGGCTGAACAGGTCGTACCAGCCGCCGACGTGGAGGATCGGCGTGCGGACCCGGTCGAGCCGGCGCATCAGGTTGCGCTCGTCCCAGTAGGCGTCCTCGTCGGGGTGGGCCCAGAACTCGAGCAGCTTGCCGGCCGAGCCCTGGTTGGCCAGCCAGGTCTCGAGGAAGCTCTTCAGGAAGACGCCGCCGGGGTAGGTCATGTGGTGATAGCGATCGGCGGACGCCCACTCGGCGATCGAGCAGACCAGGTGGGGCGGCGCGGCGCCGGCCAGCAGCAGCTGCGTCATGCCGGAGGCCGAGGCGCCGAAGGTCCCGACCTGCCCGTCCGCGAAAGGCTGCGCGGCCAGCCATTCGACCGCGTCGTAGCCGTCCTGGTTGGCGCCCCAGCCGTCGTCGTCGAAGACCTCGTCCTCGCCGTCCGAGTCCTCGCGGCCGCGGGTGCTCTGCACGGCGACCGCGTAGTCCCCGACGAGAAACGCGCGCGGCGGATCGGGTCGGGCATAAGGGGTGCGCTGCAAAAGGACCGGCCAGCGCAGGCCGGGCCGCCGCGACGGCAGGGAGACGTCGGTCGCGAGGGTCGTGATCCCGTCGCGCATCGGCACGCGCTCGAGCCGGCGGTTCCCGGCGACGCGGAAGTCGACGCCGGCGGCCGGGCCGGCGGCGAGGTTGACGAGCCGGACGCCCGGCCGCGCGGTGTCAGCGCGGCGCGGCGCGATCCCGGAAGCGTCGACTCCGCCGTACAGCTCGTTGAAGACGAGGTGGTGGAACGTGAAGACGAGCAGCCGATCCATCCCCGCCTGAGTCTCGTCGAGGTCGAAGCGGTAGTCGCCCTGCGCGTTGGTGACGGCGGTCCACTCGACGGGAATCGGCGCGTCGGGTGCGACCGACTCCGCCACCGACAGGCGGGTTGCGCCGACAGTCACGCCGGGGCGCGCGGCGCCGGTCTCCTCGCTCGTGACGCGGCCGGTGACGGGGCGGGCGGCATAGGCGGGGCCGGCGGCGAAGGCCAGCACGGCCAGCGCGAGGGTCGCAGCGGCGGGGGCGGGCAGCCTCGAGCCATCGCGCACGGCGGATCCTCCCCGTCGCAGTCGGCGCCCGGGGCGGACGGCGCTGCGATGCGCGGGAAGCTACACCGTCGTCGGCTTACTCGCTGTATGCCGAGGCAGTCGCAGGTGGCACCCCTCGACGACGCCGCGCCCGGCGTGGCGCGGAACTGGCAAATTGACCCGAATGGTCAGGTCGTTCGGAAGATCGCGCCACCCCGGATTCGAGCGACTAAATCAATCTCGAATGGAAGTAAGATTTTCTCGACAAGGGGGTGCCGGGGGGCACCCCGCGGGGGATACACCATGAGCCGAAACTCGAAGTCGCTCGTCTGCTGTCTCGTCAGCGGGATATCCGCAACGCTCGCGTCCGCTTCGCTCGCGAACGCGTCCTCGGCGGTCCCCGTACCTGCTGCACCGTCAGGGCCTGCTGCGCTGGTCGCGGGGCAGTCGAGCTACTACCTCGCGGGCGGCGTGAGTTGCGAGCCGGGCGCGAGCCCGGAATACCAGTTCGAGTGGGGTGATGGGACGCTGTCCGAGTGGCGGCGCCCCGCGGGCAGGAATCCGGCCGCTGCGGCGGGAGGCCCCGCGCGAGCCCCGCTCGCGCCAGCGGCGGGAGCGATCGCTGCCGACCTGGACCGGCTGCGCCCGCTCGTGAAGGAGCGCGGCCGGCTGCGCCGATCGCAGCATCAAGAGCCGGTCGAACCGGAGGCGTCGCTGCGGCCGAGCGAAGCGCGCTCTCAGCAGGCGCGGATCGCCGTTGCGCAGGAGGCGCTGCTGTCGGACCTTCGCGGCGAGGCGTCCGGGAACTGAGGCGGTTCCGCAGCGGCCCGCGGTGGCGCTGGCCGTGGACGAGGCCGGCCTCGACGCGCTGGGCCGCGATCCCCGCGTCGCGCGCCTGCACGAGGATCGGGTGCTCCGGCCGGCGCTGCGCGAGAGCGTGCCGGCGATCGGCGCTCCCGCCGCGTGGAGCGCAGGTGCGACGGGACAGGGCCAGGCCATCGCGATCCTCGACACCGGGATCGACCGGGACCACCCGATGCTGGCAGGGCGAGTCGTGGCGGAGGCGTGCTACTCCTCGAGCTACACGTACGTCTTCTGCCCCTGGGACTGCTCTACCTTTGAGACCGTCTCCCTCTGCCCGGGCCAAGACACCAGCGACGCCGGTCCCGGGAGCGCGGTTCCTGCTGACGACCACGGTACCCATATGGCCGCGATCGCGGCCGGCTCGGGAAGCGACATCGCAGGGGTCGCGCCCGGCGCGGCAATCGTCGGCATCCAGGTTTCGTCCCAGACCGTCCAATTCGGCACGGTCGTCGCCTACACCAGTGACGTCGTCGCCGGGATGGAACACGTTCTCGCGCTCTCGAGAGCCCTGCCGATCGCGGCCGCAAACCTGAGCTTCACCGATCCGTCATGGTGGGACCTCGGTTGCGGAGATGCCGGCGACCCACTGGCCCTGGCGATCGCGGAACTGCGCGCCGCCGGCATCGCGACGGTCGTAGCCCCCGGAGACTTTGGCTTGAGCTACGGTGTCATGTACCCGGCCTGCTTCCCCGAGGCCATCGCGGTCGGAAGCGCCACGGCGGACGACACCATGTCGGAGTTCAGCGGCGCGGGCGCCGCACTCGATCTGCTCGCGCCGGGAGAGTCGATCCTCTCGGCGGCCCGCGGCGGAGGCCTGGTGGAGTTGGGCGGCACCTCGGCGGCCGCGGCCCATGTCTCCGGAGCGTGGGCGGTCCTGCGCTCGTGGAACCCAGGCGCCTCGGTCGAGGAGATCCTGTCCGCGCTCGTGACGACCGGCGTCCGAATCCCAGACCTCCGCGGCGGGACCCCTGCGGTCGGCGAATACCCCCGGATCCAGCTCGACCGCGCGCTCGCGACGCTCCCCGCCGGCGGGCCCCTCGACCGCGCCAGCGACGTCGTCGACTACCACACCTGGGGCGGCGTGGGGTCCTTCGCGGTTCGCGCCCGCGCGCGCTGCTCGGGACAGCCGGACACCTTCTCCGACTGGTCGGACCCGTTGGGCGTGGAGGTCGCCGTCCGCGACCAGCTTGGGACACCCCAACTGAGCGGACCGGACTCCGGCTGGTGGAACGCTCCGATCACGGTCCTGGTCACCGGCTCGGGGTCTCCCGCAGGTCGCCCCTTCCAGTATGTCTTCGCCTGGGGCGACGGCCTCGAGAGCAGGCTCGTGGTTGATTCGGGCACGGTGAGCGCCCAGCACTCTTACGCCAAGCGCGGCGACTACGCGGTGAGGGTCATAGCGATTCAGCAGGATCCTGCGACGATCCCCTCCGACTGGTCGGAGCCGCTCCACATCTCGATCGACCTGCGCGACGTGTCCGACCTGACCGGGAGCATCGTGAAGCTCGCGGGGCGCTGCGCACCGGCCGAGAAGGGCGGCCAGTGCACGGCGACCGTGCGCGTCCAGGTCGAGAACCGCGGCGACCGCAGGTCGATGCTCACCAGGGCGGCCGTCTGGTCTTCGCAGGACGCCGCGCTGTCGGCCGACGACCAGTTCGTGAGGAGTGTCCGGCTGAATCCGATCGGTCCGGGGAAGGATCGGCTGATCGAGTTCAAGGCCCGGTGGACGCCGCAGGCTGGCGGCGAGGTGGGTTCGCCGAATCTTCTGATCCAGCTCGACGCCCCGAACTACCTGCTGGAGTACGACGAGACCAACAACGTGCTGGTCGCGGGCCCCTTCTAGCCCTGCAGTACGCAGCCCGGCTCAGGAAGACGCTGAGACGGGCGAGATGCTACGCCGAAGCGGGAGAATTCGCGGCTAGGCGGCACCGGCCGTATGGAGTGCTGTCTCTGAAGGCTGCGAGGGCCGATCTACTCCGGCAGCGCGTTGTTCCCGACGCGGAACCGCATCAGCCGACCGTCGGTTGCGGCGATCAGCGCGTTGCGCAGCGCGTCGACGCGCTCGCGCTCGTGCAGCGAGGCGCTCCAGTAGCTCTCGCCCGAGCGCGTGATCACCTCGTACTGGACCGCCGGGCGGCGCCCGCCGAAGAGCGTGCGCTCGGGGATCGCGAACTCGGTCACGCTGGCGACGAGCGACTTGGGCAGGGCGACCGGCCCAAGTGGCGCAGGCCGGTTGAGCACCAGCACGTTGCCGCCGTTCACCCAGGTCACGGTGTGGAACTGGACGGCGCTGAACGCGCCCACCACCGCGGCGGCGAGAAAAAAGCAGGCGGCGAGCGTGAGGTATGCCACGCGGAGGGCCCCGGCCCAGCGAGCGGGGGCGAGACGCCCTCGCAGCGAGAACAACAGCAGCGAGAGCATCCCGCAGAGCGCAAGCACCTGGGGGACCAGGTACGGCGCCGGGGCAATGAACGCGCTGCCGAGCAAGGAACCCTCCGCGTCCCGGCCCGCGACTTCCCTCGTCGGCGCCGTTTGAAGCAAGGTACCGGGCCGGCATACCGGGCGCCAAAGTTTTGTTTCTTTCGAGGACGTCCGCTGCGAGAGACGGCGGCCGGGCGCCGCGAGCTTGCCGCCGGAGAAGGCGGCGAGGAGGCGCGAACTTGCCGCCGGTCGCGGGGGGTGGCTACCATCGCCGCCCCGGAGGTCTCTTGACCCAGCGCCTGCTCCGCGTCGCCGCCGGCATCGTGCCGCAGGGGGACCGCTTCCTGCTCCAGCGCCGGCCAGCGGGGACCCACATGGCCGGCTACTGGGAGTTTCCCGGCGGCAAGCTGGAGGAGGGGGAGACCCCCGCCGCCGCGCTGGCCCGCGAGATGCGCGAGGAGCTGGGGGTCGAGATCGACGGCGTGCGGCCGCTGTGGGTGATCCGGCACGCCTACGACGACCGCGAGGTCGAGCTGCACTTCCTGGCGGCGCGGATCGCCGCGGGGGAGCCGCGGGCGCTGCAGGCCGACGCGATCGGCTGGTACGCGCCGGCGGCGATGCCGGGGCTGCCGATCCTGCCGGCCGACCTGGAGATCGTGGCGCGGCTGGTGCCGGGGCTGCCGGACGCGGAGGGGGCGTGAGCGGTGGGGTCCCGCCGCTGCCGTCGTTCGCGCCGGTGCCGCGCGGCTTCTCCTGGTCCGCGACCCGCCACGGCGCCTTCACCGATTGCCCGCGCGCCTACTTCTACGGCTACTACCTGGCGAAGGGGCGCGCCGACGAGACCGACCCGGAGCGCGCGCGGCTGGCGGCGCGGCTGGCCGCGCTGACCTCGCTGCCGATGTGGGTCGGCTCGCGCGTGCACGACGCGATCGAGGGGCTGCTGCGCGAGGCGCTGGGCGGCGGCCCGGCCGAGGTCGAGCCGGCGATCGAGCGGATGCTGGCGCGGATGCGCCGCGACTACGCGGCCAGCCGCGACGGCGACCAGCTCACCGCCGACGACCCGCGCAGCGTCACCCGCTTCGCCGAGCACGAGTACCCGCACCTGGCCGCCGCGGACGAGGACTGGCGCACGAGGGTGGGCGAGGCGCAGGAGATGGTCCGGGCCTTCGCGGCGCAGGGCTACCTGGACGCCGCGCGCGCGCTGCCGCGCGAGGCGCAGGCGTCGGTCGAGCGGCTCGAGAAGTTCGCGCTGGACGGCGTCGACGTCTGGGTGAAGATCGACTTCGCCTGGCGCGACGGGCAGGGGCTGGTCCACATCGTGGACTGGAAGACGGGGAAGCGGGAGCGCGGCGAGAATCCGCTCCAGATGCTGGTCTATGCCGGCTACGCGCGGAAGGTCTGGAAAGCCGAGCCGGAGCGGCTGCGGGTGCGCGAAGTCTACCTGCGACAGGCCGACCCCGAGCGCCCCTGCACGATCACCGCGGAGACGATCGGTGCAGCCGAGGAGGCGATCCGCGCCTCGATCGGCGCGATGCTGGCGAAGGTCTCGGACCGGGCGCTCCACCGCGCACGCGAAGCCGACTTCGAGCTGGCGGCGTCGGCTCGGCCGTGCCGCGGCTGCTTCTTTCGCGCGATCTGCCCCGCGCCGCGCGACGCGGGGGAGCCGTGAGCGCACGCCGCCGTCGCCCGGCGGAGGCCGAACCGGAGCGGGTCGTGGACGCGGAAATCGTGCCGGAGGTGGGCGGAGCGGCTCTCGCCGACGGAGAGATCGTGCCGGTCGAGGAGATGCTGGCCGCGGACCTCTCCGAGGACCTCGTCCCGGCTGCGGCGGAGCAGGAACTGGCCCGGGCGCTCGCCCCGGTCGGCGGTCGCACGCTCCCCGCGCGGCTCGACCCGACCGCGCGCTACATCGCGGAGGCGCGCGCGATCCCGCCGGTGCCGGCCGAGGAGGAGGCGCGACTGGCGCGGCTCTTCCGCGACACCGGCGACCGCGACGCGGCGGCGCAGCTGGTCAACGCCAACCTGCTGCTGGTGGTCAAGCTGGCGCTGATGTACCGCCGCTTC
The DNA here is from genome assembly GCA_963702545.1 of uncultured Acidobacteriota bacterium. Classification (GTDB taxonomy): domain Bacteria; phylum Acidobacteriota; class Polarisedimenticolia; order J045; family J045; genus JALOKP01. Next base: position 79,547 of record CAVPDB010000019.1, read on the forward strand.
GTCGACAACCTGATGGACCTGGTCCAGGAGGGGAACGTCGGGCTGATGGAGGCGGTCACGCGCTTCGACCCGGAGCAGGGGAGCCGCTTCTCGACCTACGCTGCGTGGTGGATCAAGGCGTACATCCTGAAGTACCTCCAGGACAACCGTCGGATCGTCCGCTTCGGCACCACCAACGACCGCCGCAAGCTGCTCTACCACCTGCGCCACGAGCAGGCCAAGCTGGCCGCGCAGGGGGTGCAGGCCACGCCGAAGCTGCTCGCGGCGCGGCTGGACGTCTCGGAGAGCGACGTCGTCGAGGCCGAGAAGGTCCTGGCGGCGCGGGACGCGTCGCTGGACCAGCCGCTGACGGCCGAGGGGAGCGCGACCCTGGCCGACGTGCTGGCGGACGACGGGGCCGACGCGGAGCAGCGGGTCATCGCGGAGGACCTGCAGGAGCGAACGCGGCGTGCACTGGAGGAGTTCCGGTCGACGCTCTCGGAGCGCGACCGCGCGATCCTCGACCAGCGGCTGGGGGCACTGGACGAGTCGACGCTGCAGGAGCTGGGGGACCGCTTCGGCGTCACGCGCGAGGCGATGCGGCAGGCGGAGGTGAAGCTGCGCCAGCGGCTGGCAGCGTTCCTGAGGGAGCGGCTGGGGGACGACGTGATCCGCGGGATGACGGGCGGGGGCTGAGGGGGGCGGGTCCGGGTGCGTCGGGGTGGCGCGGCGGGGCTGCGGTGGGGCTGCGGCGGGGCTGCGGTGGGGCTGCTGCGGGGTTGCGGCGGGGTTGCGGCGGGGTTGCTGGCGGGGTTGCGGCGGGGTTGCGGCGTGACCTTTCGCGGCGAGGTGGGAGGAAGGCGCGGCGCGGCGAGGCGGAGGGAAGGAGCGGCGCGACCTTCCGCGGCGAGGCGGAAGGAAGGCGCGGCGTGGCCTTCCGCGGCGAGGCGGAAGGAAGGCGCGGCGTGGCCTTTCGCGGCGAAGCGGAAGGAAGGCGCGGCGTGGCCTTTCGCGGCGAAGCGGAAGGAAGGCGCGGCGTGGCCTTCCGCGGCGAGGCGGAGGGAAGGAGCGGCGCGACCTTCCGCGGCGAGGCGGAAGGAAGGCGCGGCGTGGCCTTTCGCGGCGAAGCGGAAGGAAGGCGCGGCGTGGCCTTCCGCGGCGAGGCGGAAGGAAGGCGCGGCGTGGCCTTCGCGGCGAAGCGGAGGGAAGGCGCGGCGTGGCCTTCCGCGGCGAGGCGGAAGGAAGGCGCGGCGTGGCCTTCCGCGGCGAGGCGGAAGGAAGGCGCGGCGTGTTCGCGGCGAAGCGAAGGAAGGCGCGGCGTGGTTCGCGGCGAAGCGGAAGGAAGGCGCGGCGTGGCCTTCCGCGGCGAGGCGGAAGGAAGGCGCGGCGCGGCGCGATCCGGCATCCGGTCCTGCCTCGGGGCGACAGAGCCCCGGTGAATGCACTTCCGCTGTGAGGGAACCCCCTTGAGTGCACTTTCGGTCCCAGTGGTCGGGATCCTGCCAGGCGGCCGATCCCCGGAAACTGCCGCAGGACGCGGGTGTTGGCGGAGACGGGGGAGACGGCGCTCAGGGCGAAGCGCGCGACAAGCCGTCAATCCGGCCGAAAGCGTGCACTTAAGGGGGTTCCGTTCCCGCTGAGGTGCATTCGAGGTGGCTCCGTTCCTCGATGCGACCGGGCGGCCCGCCCGCCCCGCGTCCCCACCCTGTCGATGGGTTGCAGCCGAGCCCACCCCGCGCACGCTTCGCGCGGGCGCCGCGCGCCCCCGGCGCGTCCGCCGCGCGCCCCCCGGCGCGTCCGCCGCGCGTCCCCGGCGCGTCCGCCGCGCGTCCCCGCCGCGTCCGCCGCGCGCCCGGCGCGTCCGCCGCGCGCCCCCGGCGCGTCCGCCGCGCGCGCCCCCCGGCGCGGGCGCCGCGCGCCCCCGCGCGTCCGCCGCGCGCCCCCGGCGCGCGCCCCGCCGCGCCGCCGCGCGTCCCCGCCGCGTCCGCCGCGCGTCCCCGCCGCGTCCGCCGCGCGCCCCCGCCGCGTCCGCCGCGCGGTGTCGCCGCTGCCTCAGTGCACCGCCGGGACAGCGCCCGACCCGCGCAGCGCCGGTGCGGACGCCGACGCTTTCCGGCTTGAGCCTCGCGCGTCGCCGGCGCCCCACTTGACCGCCGCGCGGTGTCGCCGCCGCCTCAGTGCACCGCCGGGACAGCGCCCGACCCGCGCGCGCGCTGGTGCGGACGCCGACGCTGTCCGGCTCGAGCCTCGCGCGTCGCCGGCACCCCACTTGACCGCAGCGCGAGCCCCCCCGACTCTGGTCACGCCCGGGCCGATGCAGGCCAGGCCGGAGGCGACTCCGGCGCAGCCGGAACAAGGAGGTCTCGATGCGACGCGGTGCGCCGATCCTGTGGGTGGTCCTGCTCCTTGCTGGTGCCGGCGTACTCGGCACCGCCGGCGAGGAGTCGAAGCCGGCTCCGACGATCACGATGAAGACCTACTACCTGGGCCTGATCAAGCGCGGTCCGGCCTGGACCCCGGACGACACGCCCGAGGTTCGCGCGCTCCAGGAAGGGCACATGGCGAACATCCGCCGGATGGGGGCGGAGGGGAAACTGGTCCTGGCCGGGCCCTTCCTGGACAAGGGCGACCTGCGCGGGCTGTTCCTCTTCGAGGTGGCGTCGCTGGAGGAGGCGAAGGCGCTCTGCGAGAGCGATCCCGCAGTGAAGGCGGGCCGGCTGGTGGTGGAGGTCCATCCGTGGATGGGGCCGGAAGGGCTGACCTTCCAGGGCGCCCCGGCGCGGCCGACCGCACCGCCGCCGCCAGCGCCTGCGGCGGCACCGGGGGCGAAGTAGCCGTCGCGAGACCCGCCGCGCCGCGCGCTGGTCGAGCGAGACTGCCCACTGGTCGAGCGGCACCACCTGCTGGTCGCGCTGCACCACCCGCGCTAACCTGCCTCCCCATGCGCCGCACCGTCACCATCTGGCACCTCGAGCTGCGCGACCCGCTCGACTTCCGCCCTGTCACCGAGCCGCCGTCCGACGTGGAGATCCGGCAGGTCGAGATCGCCTCCCCGGAGTTCAACCGCTACATGTACGCCGCCGTCGGCGGCGACTGGTGGTGGCTCGATCGGCTGTCGTGGACCTGGCAGCAGTGGCTGGACTGGCTGCAGCGGCCCGAGGTCGAGACCTGGTGCCTCTGGGTCAAGGGGACCCCCGCCGGCTACTTCGAGCTGGAGGCCCAGGAGGCGGGGAGCGTCGAGATCGTCTACATCGGCCTGCTGCCGCAATTCGTGGGGCAGGGGCTCGGCGGCTGGCTGCTGACCGTGGCGACGCGGCGGGCGCGGCAGATCGGCGGCGCGCGGGTCTGGTTGCACACATGCTCGCTGGATCACCCCGGTGCGGTCGCCAACTACAAGTCGCGCGGCTTCCGCCTCTTCAGGGAGGAGACGGTCGTGCAGAACGTGCCGGCCCTGCCGCCGGGGCCGTGGCCGGGGGCGGAGCGGCCGCGGCCCGAGGCGGCTGGGGCCGACGGCCCCGGGGCGCGGCCATGAGCGGGGCGCGGCGGTGAGCGGGGCGCGGCCATGAGCGGGGCGCGGCGAGGAGCGGGGCGCGGCGGTGAGCGGGGCGCGGCCATGAGCGGGGCGCGGCCATGAGCGGGGCGCGGCGGTGAGCGGGGCGCGGCCATGAGCGGGGCGCGGCGGTGAGCGGGGCGCGGCCATGAGCGGGGCGCGGCGGTGAGCGGGGCGCGGCCATGAGCGGGGTGCGGCGAGGAGCGGGGCGCGGCGGTGAGTGGGGCGCGGCGGCGAGCGGGGTGCGGCGGTGAGTGACACGCCGGTCCGCCGGATGCTGGTCGAGCTGCCGTTCCGGGTCAGCACCTACGACGTCGACTTCGTCGGGATCGTCCACAACGCGGTCTACATCCGCTGGCTCGAGGACCTGCGCAACAAGCTGCTCGACGACTACTTCCCGCTCAAGGCGGCGCTGGAGCGCGGGATCGCGCCGGTGCTCTCGCGCACCGAGATCGACTACCGCTGGCCGGTGCGGATGTTCGACCGCGTCGTCGGGCGGATGTGGGTGCCGGAGACGAAGCGCGCGCAGTGGGTCGTGGCGGCGGAGATCGTGACGGAGGACCGCGTCGCGGCGACGGCGCGGCAGACCGGGTACTTCGTCGAGATCGAGAGCAAGCGGCCGATCCCGCTGCCGGAGGAGTTGCGGGGGCGGCTCGGCTAACCGTTCCTGCGCGGCTAGTTGAATTTCTCCCCGGCGGGGATTGGCGGTATAACCCCGCCAGCAGAAGGAGCAGCCGTGGCATCCCCCGACAGCCACCCCGGAGCACCGCTGGCGGCCAGCCTCTGCCTGATCCTGCTTGTCGCTGTCGCCGGCGCCATGCCGGTGCAGTCCGGCGCCGACGGTGGCGTGCCGGTCGTCACGCCGGTTCAGCCTGTCGCGCCTTTCTGCGCCCAGGCCGGCCGGAGCGTCACGCTGCGCGCCTCCGGCGGTGTGTGCTTCCCCGATCCGCGGGTCGAGTACCAGTTCGACTTCGGGGACGGAAGCCTGTCCGAGTGGCTTCCCGGCGTTCCGATCGTGGCGCCCGCCGGGACGGCTGTCTCGACGTTTCTCGCCGCTTCGCAGTCCGACCCCGCGAGCGACCTCGCCGCCCGCCGGCGCGACGTGGAGCGGCTGCTGCCCGCGGTGCGTGAGGAAGGTGTCCTGCGCGTGATCGTCGCCTTCGACGGCGCGGCCGAGCCCGATCTCTCGTCCGCCGCAGTCGACCGGCCGCGTGAGTATCGCCGGCTCCCCCTGGCCACGGCGACGGTCGACGAGGACGGGCTGCTCCGCCTGGCGGACCTCGACCACGTGCGGCGGGTCTGGCGCGATGAGGTGCGTTGGCCTCAGCTGACCGAGACCATCCCGGCGATCGGTGCGCCTTTGGTCTGGAGTTCCGGCTCGAGGGGGCGGGGGCAGACGATCGCCGTGCTCGACACCGGCGTGGACGCAACCCACCCGATGCTCGCCGGACGAGTCATCGCCGAGGCCTGCTTTTCGACGACCGATCTGGGCTTTCGCGCGACCAGCCTCTGCCCCCTGGGCCGGGACTACAAGGAAGGTGCCGGGTCGGCAGCGCCGTGCGCCCTTTGGGGCTGCGAGCACGGGACGCACGTGGCCGGGATCGCGGCCGGCGGCGGCTCGCCCCTTGCGGGCGTCGCCCCGGAGGCGTCGATCATCGCGGTGCAGGTCTTCACCCGCTTCGATGACCGCTGGCTCTGCGGGGGCAAGAGCCCCTGCGTGGCGAGCTTCGTCTCGGACCAGCTCGCTGCTCTCGACTGGCTGCTCGACCGGCACGCGGGGACGGGGCTCGCGGCCGTCAACATGAGCCTCGGCGGGGGGCTCTCCGAATTCGCCTGCGACGATCTCGACCCGACGGCGGCGGCGATTGCGGCGCTGCGGGAGGCCGGGGTGCCGACCGTCGTCTCGGCAGGGAACGACTACGCCCGCGGGGCCTCGCATCCGGCGTGCGTTTCGAGCGCGGTGAGCGTCGGCGCGGTCGACGACGCGGGCCGCTTCGCGGGTTTCTCGAACCGCGGCCCGCTCGTGGCGATCTTCGCCCCGGGCGTCGGCGTCCGGTCCAGCGTGCCCGGTGGGGGCGTCCTGTCGCTCGACGGCACGTCGATGGCGGCACCGCACGTGGCGGGCACGATCGCGTTGCTTCGTGAGCGCGATCCGGCGGCGACGGTCGAGGAGATTCTCCGGGCGCTCGGCGTGCCCATGAGTCTGGCCGCGGATGCACCAGCACGCTACGGTTTCCCGCGACTGCATACGGCGCGGGCCTGGAGCACGATCGAGGATGAACGGGAGGCGCGTGTCGAGCACGCGTGGCCGCACTCCACCACCGCGACCACCGTCCGTGCGCGGGCGCGCTGCGCTGCCGACCCGGGCTCCACCTCGGATTGGTCGGAAACCGCGTCGATCAGCGTCGGGACCGACCCGCTCCGCGCTTCTCCTCCGCAGTTCCGGGCGCCACTGGAGCCGCCCTTCGCCGGGGACTTGGCCACGCTCACGATCCTTGGCGGCAGCGTCTGGTCCTCTCAGTGCACGGATCACGTCTGGGTCGAGGTCGATTGGGGGGACGGCACGCCGGGCGAAATCCTCCCGCCGTACGCGGAGTACGCGCAGCACCGCTACCGCGACCCGGGCACGTACTCCGTTCGGGGCCGTGCGCACTCGGTTTCGGAGGAGGGGCTCGTCTCGGCCTGGTCGGACGCGGTCGCGGTCGAAGTCGACCTCGGCGCGCTGCCCGACTACCGCGCGAGCTGGCTGACGCTCAAACGCTCGTGTCGTGGCAAGGGGGCGTCGCTCTCCTGCAGCATGAAGGGGAAGCTTCTGGTCAAGAACGGGGGCCAGGACCGGGCGCCGGGGACATTCATCGAGATGCAATTGCGCGGGGCCGGCGAGGCGACGCACCTCGAGCGGACCGGAGTGGTGAGCCTGGCCAGGGGCCAGTCGGCCGAGTTGAGGGTGTCGTTCTCTCTGCCCGCCGGCGTCAAGGGTTCGGGGAACTGGATCGTCGCGGTGCTCGACCCGCTGGCCGAGACCCGTGAGCGGGACGAGACCAACAACGAGGCCGTGTTCGGCCCGCTGCGATAGCGCGCTCGTCCTGCGGCGGCCGCCCGGGCGCTATCATCTCCCCATGCCCCGCACCGCCCTCGTCCTCGTCCACGGCGACGCGCCCGACCCGGCGCTGCTCGCGGCTCGCGCCGCGGCGGCCGACTGGTTCGTCTGCGCCGACGGGGCGGTGGGGACGGCGCTGGCGGCCGGGGTGACGCCGGACGCGGTGATCGGCGACATGGACTCGATCGGAAGGCCACGACCGGGGGCTCCCGCAGTCCCCCCGACGATGGAGTGGATCGAGGTCCCCGACCAGGAGACGACCGACCTGGAGAAGGCGCTCCTGGAAGCGATTCGCCGCGGCTTCGGGCGGGTCGTCGTGCTCGGCGCGGCGGGGCGGCGCTGGGACCACTTCTTCGGGCACCTTTCGCTGTTCGCGCGCTTTGCCGACCGCCTGCAGCTGGAGGCGGAAGACGCGCACGGCCGGATCGTCGTCGTGCGGCCGGGCGCGTGGCACGCGATCGACCTCCCGCCGGGCTCCAAGCTCTCCCTGCTCCCGCTGCCGCGCGCGAGCGGGATCGAGACCGACGGCCTGCGCTGGCCGCTGGCCGGGGCGACGCTGGCGCTGGGCGAGCGGGAGGGGATCAGCAACGCGGTCGAGCGCGCGCCGGCCCGCGTCCGCTACGCCGCCGGGTGCCTCGCGCTCTATGAGGTCGGGACGGAGTAGGCTCTTCGCGTGAGCGAGGTCGACCTCGAGGCCTGGTGCCGCCGCGACCCCGAGCCCTTCCTCTGGGCCGAGTCGGTGCGGCTGCTCGCCGACGGGAGCGAGGCCTATCCCGCGATGCTCCGCGCGATGGCCGAGGCGCAAGAGTCGATCGTCTTCGAGAACTACATCTTCGCCACGGATCGGACGGGGCGGCTCTTCCGCGACGCCCTGATCGAGGCTGCGCGCCGCGGGGTCGCGGTGCGATTCCTCTATGACGCGGTCGGATCGTGGTCGATCGATCGAAGCTTCCGGCAGCCGATGCTGGATGCGGGGATCCAGGTCGCGGTCTTCCACCCGTTGCGGCTGACGCGGCCGATCTGGCTGCTCAACCGCCGCGACCACCGCAAGATCCAGATCGTCGACCGCCGGCTGTCGTTCACGGGGGGCGTCAACATCAGCGACGACAACCTCCCCGAGGCGCAGGACGACGCCTGGCGCGACACGCAGGTCGAGATCGAGGGCGCAGCCGCCGCGGCGCGGCTGGCGACGCTGTTCGAGGCGGGCTGGCGCCGGGCGCACCACTTTCCGCCCGACGGCGGCCGGCCGCGGCGGTGGCTCGCGAGCCGGATCCCCGCCCGGCGCGGGGCGCAGGATCGGGGGGCCTCGCCCGTGTCCGTGGATCCCGAAGGGCGTGCGACGCCGCAGCCACCGACCCGCGGCGTACTGGTCCGCGTGCTCGGCAACGGCGCCGTCCGGAACCGCTTCCGGATCCGGCGCGCCTACCTCGAGGCGATCGACCGCGCGGCGCGCTTCGTGCTGATCGAGAACGCCTACTTCATCCCCTCGCACGTCGTCCTGCGCTCGCTGGCGCGGGCGGTGCGGCGGGAGGTCGAGGTGCGCGTCCTCTTGGCCCGCGAGAACGACGTGCCGGCGGCGGGCTGGGCGTCGCGCGCGCTCTACCAGCGGCTGCTCGACGACGGCGTGCGCCTGGCGCTCTGGCCGCGCGGGATGATGCACTCCAAGACCGCGACGATCGACGGCATCTGGTCGATCGTCGGGAGCTACAACCTGGACCAACGCTCGCTCTGGCACAACCTCGAGGTCGTGGTCGAGGTCATCGACCCGGAGTTCGCGGCGGCGCTGACGCGACGGACGATCGACGGCCTCGCGGCGAGCGAGCCCGTCGATCCGGAGATGCATCGCCGCCGCGGCCTCTCGGCCCGGATCCTGGAACGGCTCGGGTACGCCTTCCGGTACTGGCTCTGAGCCGCGCGGCCCGGGCCGAAGCGCCTAGTGCGGCGGTCGCTCCCGGTCCGAGACCACGGCCTGCGAGACCAGCCGCGCGAGCAGGATCGCGAGATAGAGCGGGCCCGTGACCGCCTCCAGCGCGGCCAGCGAGCGTGCCGCGGGGTGAACCGGCAGGACGTCGCCGTAGCCGACGGTCGTGAGCGTCGTGAAGCTGAAGTAGAACCAGGCGCGGGGGCCGTCCGCGACGTCGATCGGCCCCGCGAACGAGCCGGGCTGGAGGATCTCGAGCAGCGCGTAGGCTTCGGCCCAGATCACGCCGAGCAGCACGTACGCCGCCACGGCCCCGAGCAGCCGGTGGTGAGTGACGGGGCCGTCGCGGAAGGTCTGCGCCAGGACGATCAGCAGCAGCAGCAGGAGCGCGAGCAGGATGCTCGCCCGGATCCACGTCTCTGCGATCGGTACGATCCAGCTCGCCAGTTCGACGGAGAGAACGACGACCGCGATCGGCATCAGAACCTGCCGCGCGATCCGCCAGTGATAGAGTGCCCGCACGCCCGCGATGAGGAAGAGCGCAAAGACCAGGTCGCTGATCGGCCGGCGGCCGCTGCCGGCGGACAAGAATGGGGGGACCAGGAAGACCGCGATCAGCAGCAGGGCCAGGAAGTGGGAGAGGCTCTGCTCCCGGCGCCAGAAGCGCGTCAGGATGTCGAGCGGTCTCCAGTCGTGGACGTCCGGCCGTCGAACCATCGGTCAACCTCTCAGGGCGATCGTCGCCGCCACCAGCACGGTGCCGCCGAGCAGGAAGACCAGCCCGGCGAGCCACGGCCGGGCGACCGCATGCCGTCCCCAAGCGTGACCGGTGACGAACGATAGCGCCAGCAGCAACAGATTGGAAACCCGGAGCCCCCACCAGGCGTCGTCGATGAAGACGAACGGGATCGCGGCCGGGTCGAGGTGCTTGCTGGCGAGCGCGCCGCGGAATCCAGCCGCGCGCGGTTCCCCGCGCGGGATCATGGCGTCGCCGTCCGCGCGCGCGCGACGCTCGTGATCCCCGTCCGCCGCTCGTACGCTTCGACCGCCGCCTCAATATTGAAGAACATCCGCTCGCGCCCCAGCACCTGGCCGAGCCGCGAGCGCTCGACCATCGCGTAGACTGCGGGATTCAGCGCGGCGAACCAGAACTCGATCCCTTCGGAGCGGAGTTTCTCCTCGCCCTCCGTGAGCATCTTGAGCGCCGTGTACTCGATGTCGATGACCGCACTCCAGTCGAACAGGACGACCTTCGGCTTCGACTCTCCCAGCAGCTCCCAGGTCCGGTCTCCGACGCGCTGGACGTTGGCGAAGAAGAGGCGCCCCTCGTGGCGCACGATGATCAGCCCGGGCCACTGCTCGTCGTCGGGGTGCTCGTCCGGTGAGCGGCCGGAAGACGGACGTCCCGCGCTTGCGGCCGAGCGCGTAGACCGGCGGGTTGTACGCCTGGTGTGCGAGCGAGACCAGCGAGGCGATCACGGCGACCAGGATCCCGCGCAGGGTGCCGAGGACCACGACGCCTCCGAACGCGATCACGGCCCACCAGAACTCGATCCGGCGGACGCGGGGGATCTCGCGGAAGTCGGCCGGCCGGATCAGCTCGACGGAGTAGGCGATGACCACTGCCGCCAGCGCCGCCAGGGGCATCCGGGCGACGAGCGGCGCGAGCAGCAGCAGCGTCGCCACGGCCGCCACGGCCGTGACCAGCTCGGCCGCCTGCGAGCGCGCCCCCGCGCGCCGGTTGACCGCCGTCTGCGTCGTGCCGCCGCCGGCCGGCATCGCGCCGAAGAGACCGCCGCCGACGTTCGCCAGCCCCAGCGCCAGCAGCTCGCGGTTCGGCTGGGGACGCGGCTCGCCCGACGTGCTGAACGCGCGGCCCGCGGCGATGCTCTCCGTGAAGCTCATCAACGCGATCCCGAGCGCCGCGGGCCAGAGCGCCGCCAGCAGGTCGAGCTGCGGCCGGACGAACGACGGCAGGCCGCGCGGGATCTCGCCGACCAGCGCGACCCCCGCGCCGTCCAGGCGCAGCAGGAAGGAGGCGGCGATCGCGGCCCCGATCGCGAGCAGCGGCGCGGGGGCGCCCGGCGCGGTCTTCTCGAGGATCACGATCAGCGCCAGGACGCCCAGCCCGACCAGCAGGGTCGGGATGACCGTCTCGGGGAGGTGCCGGAGGAGCGAGGCGATGTCGCGGAAGAACCCCGTCTTCTCGATGTGGACGCCGAGCAGCTTGGGGAGCTGGTCGACCACGATCACGAGGCCGATCGCCGACTTGAAGCCCGTCAGCACCGGCTCGGAGATGAAGTCGGCGAGGAACCCGAGCCGCAGCACGGCCGCGACCAGGAGCATCGCGCCGACCAGCACCGCCAGCGTCGCCGATGCGGTGACGAGCGCCGCGGCGTCGCCGCCCGGAGCCGCGACGCCGAGGGCGCTCGCGGTCAGGATCGCCAGCGTGGTCGTCGTGCTGACGCTCAGCGGGCGCGAGCTGCCGAGCAGGGCGTAGATCAGCATCGGCACGAAGGCGGTGTACAGGCCGACCTGGACCGGCAGTCCCGCGACGGTGGCGTACGCCATCGCCTTGGGCACGACCACCGCGGCCGCGGTGAGGCCGGCCAGCAGGTCGGGGCGCCACCACGCGCGCGGGTAGCCGCGCAGCCAGTGGGACCCCGGATCCGCCCCCAGAGTCAGTCGCGGTGAGCCCGATTGATCGACGTCGACCATGCGTGACGCTCCTGGACCCAGCGACGGGAACTGCCAGACGGTCCGCGCGCCCTGCCCGGGCCGGGCCCTGACCGACAGCAAGCCCGGTCGCCATGATATCCGAGGCGGTGCGCGTACCGCGGATGGGAATGAGGCTCGAGCGGACCGAGCCTCGGGACGGGGTCCTGACCGGCCGCGGTCGTTCCACCAGGGCCGCTTCGGCCGGCCGTGGGCTAAGCTCCGGCCGGCTGACGGAGCGACGAGCTAGCCAGGCGCCGCCCCGTGAAGGAACCTCGATGACCGTGAACTCCCCGGCGGCCGCGATCGACGTGCCGCGCGCCCCATGCGAGGAACAGGACCCCGATGCGGAATGAACCCCACCTGAACACTCCCGGCGACGTCGCACTCTTCCTGAAGACGCGCGTCCCCCTGTTCGCTCCCTTCTCCGACGAGCGGCTCGGCGAGATCGTCCGCGGCTCGCGCGTCGCGTCGTTCGAGCCGAACGAGGCGATCGTGCAGTACGGCGACGAGCCGACGCTGCTCGGCGTCGTGCTCGGCGGCACGGTCTCCGCCTCGATCCTGGGCGACGGCGGCGTCCGCCATGAACTCGGCCGGCTCGAGGCCGGCGGCACGTTCGGCGAGCTGGCGCTGATGACCGGCGAACGGGTCCCTGCCGACGTCATCGCCGTGGCGCGCAGCCGGGTCCTCTGCATCCCGGTGTCGCTCTTCCAGTCCGTCATCGTCGCCGAGCCGGCCGCGGTGCAGCACATCTCGCGGACGATTGCCGCCCGCCTCAAGGAGGTCATGGCGCATCCGGCCGCCGCCGCCGCGCTTCGCCCGAGCGCCGACCCGTACGGCCTCGGCCTCGGGGGTGAGCGGCCGGAGAAGATCCTCGTCGTCAACTGCGGCTCGTCGTCCCTCAAATACACGTTCTTCGACACCGCCGACCCGTCGCGCCAGGTGCGCGGCCTGGTCGAGAGGATCGGCATCGACGGGACGCTGCACGCATTCCGCGGTCCCGGCGGTGAAGTGAAGCAGGAACTGCCCTGCGGCGGCTTCAGCGAGGCCTTCGGCGCGATGATCGACGCGCTGACGAAATCCGGGCAACGCGTCATCTCCGGCCCAGGCGAGGTCACCGTGGTGGCCCACCGGGTCGTCCACGGAGGCGAGCGGTTCACCGAGGCGACGCGGGTCGACGACGAGGTGCTCGAGCAGCTCGAGGCGCTGAGCGCGCTCGCCCCGCTGCACAACCCGGTCAACCTGGCCGGCATCCGCGAGATGCGCAGGCTCTTCCCGGGGGCTCCGCACTTCGCGGTGTTCGACACGGCGTTTCACCACACGCTGCCGTCCTGCGCCTTCCTCTACGGCCTGCCGCACGAGCTGTACGAGCAGAAGGGCGTCCGTCGCTACGGCTTCCACGGGACCTCGCACGCCTACGTCAGCCTGCGCGCCGCCGAGTTCCTGGGCCGGCGTCCCGACGAGCTGGAGATCGTGAGCTGCCACCTGGGCAACGGCGCGTCGCTGTGCGCCGTGGACCACGGGCGCTCGGTCGATACGACGATGGGATTCACCCCCGCCGAAGGACTGATCATGGGGACGCGCTGCGGGGACGTGGACGCCGGGGTGCTGGCGTTCCTCGAGCGCACCGAGGGCCTGACGGCCACCCAGAGCGAGGCGCTCCTCAACAGGAAGAGCGGCCTGCTCGGGATGTCGGGGATCTCGAGCGACATGCGCGAGGTCCTGAAGGCCGCGGAGGCCGGCGAGCCGCGCGCGCAGGCGGCCCTGGAGGCCTACTGCTACCGCGTCCGCAAGTACATCGGCGCCTACTTCGCGGCGATGGGCGGGCTGGATGTCGTCGCGTTCACCGGGGGCGTCGGGCAGGGGAGCGAGGTGGTGCGGGCGCGGGCGCTCCAGGGCCTGGGCTGCATGGGGGTCCGGCTCGACGAGGAACGCAATCGCACCGCCCGCGGCTTCGACGAGATCTGCCGGATCTCGCGAGACGACTCTCCCGTGACGGTGCTGGTGATCCCGGCCGACGAGGAGCGGATGATGGCCCGCGAGGCGCTGCGTGCGATGAGCTGCTCGTCCGGCGCGAAGGGCCGCCTTGAAGGGGCCCAGGGCCAGGGCTAGAGTCGGGAACCGGGGGCCTGGCGGGATTCCGGTCGGTCCCCGGGGAGAGAGGCGGCGATGGCGAACGAAGCTTCCACGCAGCAGAAGGCGCTCTCGCTCAACCTGGACCGCACGATCTACGGGACGATCGCCGAGATCGGCGCGGGCCAGGAGGTGGCGCGCTGGTTCTACCAGGTCGGCGGGGCGGCCGGCACGGTCGCGAAGACGATCTCCGCCTACGACATGGCGGTCAGCGACGCGGTCTACGGCAAGGCCGGGCGTTACGTTTCACGCGGGCGCCTGTTGGCGATGCTGGACCACGAGTTCGGCCTGCTCCGCGAACGGCTCGACGCCGCGCGCGGCGCCGACACCCGGTTCTTCGCATTCGCCGGCACCGTCTCGGCGCGGAACTACGCCGGGACCAACGAATGCCACGGCTGGATCGGGCAGCGCTTCCAGACCGAACCGCGCGGCGAGCCCAGCCAGGTCCTGCTCCACGTCAACCTGCGCGACCCGGCCAACCTCCTGCAGCAGGAGGCGCTGGGGATCCTCGGCGTCAATTTGCTCCATGGCGCGTACTACGAGCGCGCGACCCCGACGACCCTGCTTGCCGCGCTGTTCTCCGGCCTGTCCCTGGAGCGGATCGAGCTGGACGCGGTCGAGCTGTCGGGGCCGGCCTTCCCGGGGCTCGACCCGCGGCGGGTCGCCGTGCAGGCGGTCCGCGACGGCTACGCCAACGCGATCGTCCTGCCGATCGGGGGTCCGATCGTGCCCCCGAACGAGGCCCTGCGGAAGCGGCCGATCCTGCTGGAGCGGGGGCTCTTTCGCACGGTCAAGCCGGTCTATGGCGCGATGCTGGCGGCGGCCCGGGCGCGCTTCCAGCAGGAGTTCCCTGACGCCGAGGGGGAGCCGCTCTCGCTGTTCGAGGCCTCGCTGCTGCCGGCGCGCCGCGAGGAGACGCCGACCGACGACGAGGTCCTCCAGCGCGCCGACGAGCTGGTGAAGCTCGGCGCCCCCGTCGCGGTCACGCGCTACACCAGATCGTACCGGCTGACGGAGCATCTGCGCCGCTACACCGCGGAACCGCTGCGTTTCGTCATGGGCCTCCCGGCCGTGCTCGAGCTGCTCGAGGCGAGCTACTACGACGGCATGGTCGGCGGAGCGCTGGAGGCGATGGGGAAGCTGCTCGCCGAGAATGTCAAGCTCTACGTCTACCCGGTCGACGCCTCGCGGCTCCCGGACCTGCTGCGTCGCTCGCGCCTCGATCCGGCCCAGCTGAGCTACCCCGCGTGGGGGGACGTGACGGCGGACAACATCCGGGTCGCTCCCCCCACCGGGTATCTGTACGACTACCTGCTCGACTCCGGCTGGATCGTCCCGCTGTCCAGGGAGACCCCCCGACGATGAAAGGAGTTTCACCATGGCCCGCTCGACCCGATCGAAGGAGCTCAACGAGTGCATCGAGCAGAAGCGTCTGAATGACGCCCGAGAGCAGGGGATCCCCTGGAAGAAGTGGGGGCCCTACCTCTCCGATCGGCAGTGGGGGACCGTGCGCGAGGACTACAGCGCGAACGGCGACGCCTGGGACTACTTCACGCACGACCAGGCCCGCTCGCGCGCCTACCGCTGGGGCGAGGACGGCATCGGAGGAGTTTCCGACGACCAGCAGCGCCTGTGCTTCGCGCTCGCCCTGTGGAACGGGAACGACCCGATCCTGAAGGAGCGGCTCTTCGGCCTGACGAACAGCCAGGGGAACCACGGCGAGGACGTCAAGGAGTACTACTTCTACGTCGACTCGACCCCGACGCACTCATACATGAAGTCGATCTACAAGTACCCCAGCGCACATTCCCCTACGGCGACCTGATCGAAACGAACGGCAGGCGCTCGCGCGAGGAAATGGAATACGAGCTGCTCGACACGGGCGCCTTCGACGAGGACCGCTATTTCGACGTCGTTCTGGAGTACGCCAAGGACGGTCCGGACGACCTCCTGGTCCGGATCACCGTCCACAACCGCGGCCCCGAGGCGGCGCGCGTGCACCTGCTGCCGACGCTCTGGTTCCGGAACACCTGGTCGTGGGATGAGGGCGAAGCGAAGCCGGTCCTGGCAGAAGCGGGACCGGGGACGATCCGCGCCGACCACCCCGAGCTGGGCGCGTACACCCTGGTCTGCGACGGCAAGCCGGAGCTTCTCTTCACCGAGAACGAGAGCAACGCGGAGCACCTCTGGGGACAGCCTAATCCGTCGCCGTACGTAAAGGATGCATTCCACCGGTACGTCATCGACGGGCAGATCGGCGCGGTGAATCCGGCGAAGACCGGCACCAAGGCCGCGGCCCGCTACGTCCTCGACGTGCCGGCGGGCGGGTGCCGGGTCGTCCAGCTCCGCCTCGCCGCGGAGCCCCCCCGCGCGCCGTTCGGAAAGCCGTTCGACGAGAGCTTCGCGGCGCGGATCGCCGACGCCGACGAGTTCTACCGCAAGATCACCCCCCCCTCGTTCACCGAGGACCAGCGCCGGGTCCACCGCCAGGCGCTCGCCGGGATGCTCTGGTCGAAACAGTTCTACCTGTTCGACCTCGACCGCTGGCTCATGGATCACGACGCGCACCCGGTCCTCGGGAGCCGGGCCGGCGGTGTCCGGAACGCCGAGTGGTTCCACATGTTCAACGGCGACATCATCTCGATGCCTGACAAGTGGGAGTACCCCTGGTACGCGGCGTGGGACCTGGCGTTCCACACCGTGTCGCTCGCTCTGGTCGACTTCGACTTCGCGAAAGAGCAGCTCCTCCTGATGATGCGGAGCCTCTACGCCCACCCGAACGGGCAGATTCCCGCGTACGAGTGGAACTTCAGCGACGTGAACCCTCCCGTCCACGCCTGGGCGACGCTCTTCCTCTACCAGGTCGAGCGGAATCTCGGGCGAGGCGACATCCAGTTCCTCGAGCGCTCCTTCCAGGGGCTGCTGCTCAACTTCAACTGGTGGTTGAACCGGAAGGACCCCGACGGGCGGAACGTCTTCGCGGGCGGATTCCTCGGCCTCGACAACATCGGCGTCTTCGACCGGAGCTCGCCGCTCCCCACCGGCGGATCGCTCGAGCAGGCGGACGGGACCGCCTGGATGGCCTTCTTCTGCCAGAACATGCTGGAGATCGCTCTCATCCTCGCCGAGGAGGATCCCGTCTACGAGGAGCACGCCTACCGGTTCCTCCAGCACTTCATCTGGATCTCCTACGCGATGGACCGTCCCGGCGAGCACTACGACGAGATGTGGGACGAGGCGGACGGCTTCTACTACGATCTCCTGAGGCTGCCGGACGGCAGCGCGACGCGGCTCAAGGTGCGGTCGATGGTCGGGCTCCTGCCCCTCTGCGCCTCCACGGTCTTCGAGGGCGATCTCCTCGAGCGGTTCCCGAAGCTCCGGGAGCTGATCGCGCTCTTCCGCAAGCGCCACCCCGAGGTCCTCGCGCACGTCGCCCCGACCGGGGAGGGGTTCGTCGGGTACGCGAACCGCCGCCTGCTGTCGGTGCTCAACCGGCAGAAGCTCGAGCGCGTGCTCGGCTACCTCCTGGACGAGAACGAGTTCCTCGGTCCCCACGGCATCCGGTCGCTGTCGCAGTACCACCGGGATCGCCCGTTCTTCTTCGACGTGGCGGGCCGCACCTACGACGTGTCGTACCTGCCGGCGGAGTCGAACACGGGGATGTTCGGAGGGAACTCGAACTGGCGGGGTCCGGTCTGGATGCCGGTGAACGCGCTCCTGATCCGCGGGCTGCTGAACCTCTACGCCTTCTACGGCGACGACTTCAAGGTCGAGTGCCCCACGGGCTCCGGGAACCGGATGACGCTCTTCGAGGTGGCCAGGGAGATCTCGCGACGCCTCGCGGCGACCTTCCTGCGCGACGAGAATGGCCGCCGCCCCGTGTACGGCGGGACGGAGAAGTTCCAGACCGACCCGCACTGGCGGGACCTGATCCTCTTCTACGAGTACTTCCACGGCGACAACGGGGCCGGCCTCGGCGCGAGCCACCAGACGGGCTGGACGGGCACCGTCGCACGGCTCATGGACCTCTTCGGTCGCCTCGACGCCAAGACCGCCCTCCAGACCTCGAAGGGGCAGATCCTGTCCAAGCTGGTCCGCGAGCAGGTGGGCGGGACCCAGGAGGGGTGATGTCCGCCAGCCGGTACCCGGCGCTCTTCCAGCTCAACACGCGGGTGCGGCTCTCGGAGCTCGCGCGGGAGCTCGGGCGCCCTGCGACGCTGGACGCGGTCAACTACGCCGGCCACCGGAGCCAGTGCACCGTCGAGCTGCCGTGGGGCGATCTCGCGGGCCGAGCGTGGCGCCTCGCCGACCGGATGGGGACCGAGACCTACGACCGAGCGGGAGAGGAACTCGCGACGCGCGGGCTCTACCTCGACCTCCCGGCGTGGGGATACCACGCCTTCACCGTGGACCGAGATCAGCCGAAGTAGGCCGTCGACACGGTGCTCCGCGGAGATGATCGGAACGGAGGCGGCGGCCAGGGCTGGAGCGCAGCCGAGAGCCGCCGCTCCGGCTCAGTAGTCTTCGAAATAGCGCTGGATCGCGGCGACGTCCGTCGTCTTCGTCAGGGCGTGGCGCAGCAGCACCCGCGCCTTCTGGGGGTTCAGGTCCATCCCCGCCACGAACCCCAGCTTGTCGTCGTTCAGCTCGATGTTGCGCCGCACGATCCCGCTCCCGACCCGCGAGCTGCGGACGACCACGACCCCCTTCTTCGCCGCCTCGGCCAGCGCGTCGATCATCGGAGTGGTCGCGTTGCCGTCGCCGACGCCGGCCAGGACGATCCCCTTGGCCCCCGCGGCGACCGCGGCCTTGACCTGCGTCCCGTCGACGTTCTCGTAGGCGTAGACGATGTCGACGCGCGGCAGCGCGTCGAGGCCGTCGAGCGAGAACTCGCTCTTCGTCGTGTGGCGGTTGGTCGGGGCGCCGTAGAGGGCCATCTTGCCGTAGTAGGCCTCGCCCAGCGCGCCGCGGCCCGGTCGAGATGAACGTCTGGACGTCGGTCGTGTTGGTCTTCTGGATGTAGCGGGCCGAGTGCAGGTCGTCGTTGGCGACCACCAGGATCCCCAGCCCCTTCGCCGCCGGGTCGGCCGCGACGGCCACGCCGTTGTAGAGGTTGAGCGGGCCGTCGGGGCTGGTCGAGGTGGCGGGGCGCATCGAGCCGACCAGGACGACCGGCTTGTCGCTCTTCGTCACGAGGCCCAGGAAGAACCCGGTCTCCTCCAGCGTGTCGGTGCCGTGGGTGATGACGATCCCGGCGACGTCGGGCTGGGCCAGGACCTCGTTGACGCGCCGCGCCAGCTTGAGCCAGACGGCGTCGTTCATGTCCTGGCTGCCGATGCTGGCGATCTGCTCGCCCTCCAGGACGGCCAGCTTGTCGACGCCGGGCGCCGCGCCGATCAGGGATTCGATCGAGAGGCTGCCGGACTTGTAGCCGGGATCGCCTTCCTTGGGCTGGACGCCGGCGATCGTGCCGCCGGTGGCGAGGATGACGACCTTCGGCAGGGCGGCCTGGGCCGCGGTGACGAAGGCGAGGAGCACGAGCGCTGCGATCAGGGCGGAACGCTTCGTCTTCATCGACGTTTCTCCTATTGCATCAGAAGGACGATGACCGGCCCCCACGCCGTCAGCAGGATGTTGCCGACGGCGTAGGGAACGGTGTATCCGAGAACGGGGAGCTTGCTCTGCGCCTCGTCCTGGATCGCGCGGAGCGCGGCGGTGGCGGTCCCGGCGCCCGGCGCAGGCGCCGAGCAGGATCACCGGGTTCATCTTCAGGACGTAGCGCCCGAACAGGACCGCGACGACGTGCGGCGTCAGGGCGACGAGGAACCCGACGACCAGCAGGCTGGGACCCGGTCGCGCGCACGCCGGCGACGAAGCTCGGGCCCGGCGCCGATCCCCACGACGCCGATGAAGACCGCCAGCCCGACCGTGTCGAAGACCCAGAGCGCCGGCTCGGGGATCCGCCCGAAGGTCGGGCGGACCGAACGCAGCCAGCCGAAGACCAGCCCCATGATCAGCGCCCCGCCGCTGGCGGTGAGGCTGAGGGGCAGGTCGCCGACCATCAGCGTCAGGCGGCCGACCAACCCGCCGAGCAGGATGCCGAGGCCGACGAAGACGACGTCGGTTTCGCTCGACGGCCGCTCGATGTAGCCCAGTTCCTTTCCGGCGCGCTCCACGTCCCACTGTGCGCCCGGCGATCCGCAGGATGTCGCCCCGGTTCACGGTCGTGCCGGGACCGAACGGGATCTCCTCGCCGCCGCGGACGAGCCTCAACAGCGCGACGCCGCGCCCGTGTTGCTCGGCCAGCGAGAGCAGCGTCCGCTCGGCGGCGCCGCGATTCGTGACGACGACGTCGTAGGCCACGACCGGGAAGTCGAGCAGCTCGCGGTCCTCGACCTCCTCGGTCGAAGCGGCGCCCGCGGCCAGCAGCACCTGGCGCCGGGCGCCCAGGGCCACGACGTCGCCCGAGTCGCAGTACGAGGTCCGGCGCTGCCTCGAGGATCTCGCTTCCGCGGCGGACGCGCTGCACGAATACGCGGGCCGGCGCGAACGAGGCCTCGAGCTTCCGCGACGCTGCACCCCGCCAACGCGTCGGGCAGCCGGAAGGCCCGGATCACCCACTCCCGGTAGGCCGACTGCACGCCGTTCTCGGGGCCGGAGAGCAAGCCCGACTCCGCCTCGAGCTTCCTGCTCTCCGCCTTCAGGTCGACCTTCAGCAGCCGCGGCGCGAGGCTGGAAAGGAACCAGACGACGAAGCCGGTGCCGACCAGGTAGCTGACCGCGTAGGCCACCGGGATGTTGTTCAGGAGCGCGGTCTTCTGGGCCTCGGGCAGGTTCAGCCGGTCGATCGTGTTGCCCGGCCGTGCCGATGACCGTCGACTCGGTGAAGGCGCCGGCGATGAGGCCCGCGGCGGTCCCGACGTCGTAGCCCAACAGCTTCGCCGCGATCACGGTCACGATCAGGCTCGTGACGCAGAGGACGACGGTCAGCGACACCTGCGGCAGCGCGTCCTTCTTGAGCCCGCGGAAGAACTGGGGTCCGACCTTGTAGCCGGTGGCGAAGAGGAAGAGGTCGAAGAAGACGATCTTGACGAGCGGCGTCGACGGGATCTCGAGCTGGCCGACGAGCACGCCCGGCGAGCAGCGTCCCGACGACGTTCCCCAGCTTGAAGGTCCCGATCCGGATCCGCCCGAGCACGAAGCCGATCGCCAGCGTCAGGAAGATCGCGAGCTCCGGATTCTCGCGGAGCGGCGTCGACGAACCAGTCCATCCGCTCCCGCTCTCGGTCGTCAGCGCGCCACGAGCAGCAGCCAGGGTCGTCCCGACCAGCAGGTAGACGAGCAGGTTGAAGACGGTCGTGAGGGCCCCCAGCCGGTACAGCTCGCCCTGCGTCAGGTAGCCGCTCCCGGCGAACAGCAGGTTCGCGCTCGAGCCCTGCGGCGTGATCACGGAGAAGTAGTTGGTGGCGAAGAGCAGGGGGAACGCGAGCGGCGCGACCGGGACGCCGAGCTTGACGCCGACGTCGAGGAAGACGCCGAAGAGCGCCAGCAGGTGCGCGGTCTGGCTGACGAACAGGTAGTGGAGCAGGACGTACGCGACCACCAGGACCAGGCCGGCACCAGCGGCGAGAGCCCGCCGAGCGCCCCCGCCAGCCGCTGGCCGAGGTAGCCCATGAAGCCCAGCTCGTTGAGCTGGCCGCTCAGCGTGAAGAGGACCGCGAACCAGATGAAGGTCGCGAGGACGTCCCCCTCCTTGGCGATGTCCTCGAGCGTCAGCACGCCGGTCGGCGAGGAGGACGCCGAGGCCGAGGAAGGCGATCGCGGTCGAGTCGAGACCGAGCGTCGCCGCCGAGGCCCACAGCGCCACCATGCCGACGAAGGTCGCCGCGACGACCTTCTCGTCGCGGCTCAGCGGGCCCATCGCGGCCAGCGCCTGGCGCGCCGCCGCCGGGGCCTCCGGCGTCGCCTTGACCTCGGGCGGGATCGACCTTGTAGAGGACGAGCGGCAGCAGCGCCATCGCCGCGAGCGTCGGCACCGACGAGGCGACGAGCCAGGACCCGAACCCGATCTCGAGGCCGTAGCCGCGGGCGATCTCGGCCCCGAGCGGGTTGGCGGCCATGGCCGTGAACCAGAGCGCCGACGAGACGGTCAGGCTCGCCATCCCGGAGAACATCAGGAAGCTGCCGATGCGCCGCCGGTCCGGCCGTCGGGCTTCGCGCCGGCCGCCTCGGCCAGGGAGAAGCGCCAGCGGGTAGAGCACGCCGCCCCGCGCGGTGTTGCTCGGGAAGGCGGGCGCGATGACGCCGTCGACGAGGAAGATGCTGTAGCCGAGGCCCAGCGTGGAGCGCCCGAAGAGGCTCACCACCAGGTGGCCGAGGCGCTGGCCGAGGCCGCACTTCACGACCGCCCGCGCGACGAGGAAGGCGACGACGATCAGCAGGATCGTCCCGTTGGCGAAGCCGGCGTAGGCCTTGGCCGGGGCGAGCGTGCCGGTGAGGACCGCCGCGGCGACGCGCGAGCACCGAGGCGGTCAGGATCGGGAGGGCGCCGATCACGACCGAGACGATCGCGGCGAGGAAGAGCGCGAAGAGGTGCCAGGCCGCGGGGCGAGCCCCTCCGGCACCGGCGAGAACCAGAGCGCCGAGCGCCAGCGCGAGGACCGCGGCCCGCGCGAGGATCGCAGGTCCGGCGCGCCGCGAGCACGCGCCGCTCACGGGCGCGGTCCCCGGCGCGGCGGAACCGCCCTTCAGGCGCGACGGCCCGGGCCTGGATCGCGCCGTCCTCGCCCGCGGACGACGTACTGCCAGACGAGCGAGAACTCGCCCGTCGATCCCCGCGTAGCGCCGGTGCCGCCGGTGATCGTGCCGACCAGCCGCCTGCCCGTCTCCATCGGCTCGCCCCGCGAGCCCGGCCGAAGATCCGGTCGCCGCGCTCGTCGGTCCAGACGCAGCGGCCGACGGCTGAGCTCCCTGGCCGTCGTCGTACCCGATCGCCTCGCCCAGGAACCCGCGGCTCAGCCCCTCGCCGGCGGTCAGGACGACGGCGCCGGCGAGTCGACGATCGCGGCCGGCCGGCTCCGCCTTCCGCCTCGAGCGGACGCTGCGCCGGCCCGCGACCGGCCAGGTCCCCTCGAAGCGACCTCCACCCGGCCGCGCGGCCGGCGGAGGGATCCGGCCGGCACGGCCGCGGTGCGCCGCGCCAGAGGACGAGCGCGCAGGCCGCCGGCGAGGGCCGCGGCCACGACGCCTCCTCATGCGGGCCGTCCTCGCTCCCGTCATCGCCTCGGGGTCGAGGACCTTGGCGATCTGCTCCTCGGTCAGGATCTTCTTCTCGCGGATCAGATCCAGGATGCCGCGCCCGGTCTTCATCGCCTCGGCCGCCAGCTCGGTGGCCTTGTCGTAGCCGATCACGGGATTGAGCGCGGTCACGGTGCCGATGCTGTAGTCGACGTAGTGGCGGCAGATCTCCGGGTTGGCGGTGATCCCGTCGACGCAGTGGACGCGCAGGGTGCGGGCGGCGTTCATGAACATCGTCTGGGCCTCGAAGATGCAGGCCGCGATCACCGGCTCGAAGACGTTGAGCTGGAGCTGCCCGCCCTCGGCCGCCAGCGAGACCGTCAGGTCGCTGCCGATGACCCGGAAGCAGACCATGTTGACGACCTCGGGGATGACCGGGTTGACCTTGCCCGGCATGATCGACGAGCCGGGCTGCTTGGGCGGCAGGTTGATCTCGCGCAGGCCGCAGCGCGGCCCGGACGAGAGCAGCCGCAGGTCGTTGCAGACCTTCGACAGCTTGATCGCCAGGCTCTTCATGCAGGACGAGTAGAGGACGAAGGCCTGGGTGTCCTGGGTCGCCTCGATCAGGTCGGCGCGCGAGGCGGATCGGGAGCCCGGTGAGCCTCGCCAGGTGCGCGGCGCACTTCTCCGCGTAGCCGGCCGGCGCGTTGAGGCCCGTGCCGATCGCCGTCGCCCCCATGTTGATCTCGCACAGGACGTTCTGCGATCGCGCTCGAGCGCCAGGACCTCGCCGGCGAGCGTCTCGGCGAAGGCGTTGAACTCCTGGCCCAGCGTCATCGGCACCGCGTCCTGGAGCTGGGTGCGCCCCATCTTGAGCACCGCGCCGAACTCCTTCCCCTTGGCGCGGAAAGCCGCCGATCAGCTCCTTCATCGCGGCCACCAGCTCGGATGTTTCCGAGCGCCATGCCGAGGTGGAGCGCGGACGGGTAGGCGTCGTTGGTCGACTGCGAGCAGTTGACGTGGTCGTGCGGGCTGCAGTGCGCGTACTCGCCCTTGACGTCGCCCCATCAGCTCGAGCGCGCGGTTGGCGATCACCTCGTTGGCGTCCATGTTGGTCGAGGTGCCGGCGCCGCCCTGGAAGACGTCGAGCGCGAACTGGTCGTGGAGCTTGCCGTCGATCAGCTCCCGGCAGGCCCCTTCGATCCCCGCCAGGATCTCGGGGCCGAACTGGCCGCAGTCGAAGTTGGCGCGGGCGGCGGCCAGCTTGACCATCGCAAAGGCCTTGATCAGGTCGGGGTAGAGGCCGCAGCTTGACGCCCGAGATGTGGAAGTTCTCGAGGCGCGCGGGCGGTCTGGACGCCGTAGTAGGCGTCGGCCGGAACATCCTTGGGGCCCAGGAGATCGTGTTCGGTTCGGGTGGCGTGTGCGGTCATGTTGGGGCCTCCTGCGGTCTGTCCCGCCGTGGTCGATCCGGTTACTTCGAGCGCGCCTCGTAGGGATTGCCGCCGAGCGCCTTGGAGATGTCGGCGATCGCCTTCTGCGGCGCGCACGCTGTTGCCGGCCTTGTCGAGCGGCGGCGAGATCACCGCGATCCCGAACTTGCCCGGCGAGACGGCGATGATGCCGCCGCCGACCCCGCTCTTGGCCGGCAGGCCGGTCGCGTAGAGCCACTTGCCCGAGTCGTCGTAGAGACCGGCCGTGGCCATCACGGCGAGGACCTCGGGGACGTTCTCGGACTTCATCACCTGCTTGCCGGTCACCGGGTTCTTCCCGCCGTTGGCCAGCGTCGCCGCCATCGTCGCGAGATCCTTCGCGTTGACGCTGATCGAGCACTGCTCCGTGTAGATGTCGGTCGCCTGGAGCGGGTTGTCCTTGATGTGGCCGTAGGCGTACATCAGCATCGAGATCGCCTGGTTCCGCTGGTTGGTGTCGGCTTCGGACTTGAAGACCTCCTGGTTCACCGACAGCGTCCGGCCGGCGAACGCCCCGTGCCAGGCCAGGATCTTGTTCCAGATCTCGGCCCGGTCCTTGCCGGAGACCATGCTGGTCGCCGTGATCGCGCCCGGGTTGACCATGGGGTTCATCTCGGCGCCCTTGTACTGCTCCACCGCGACGATCGAGTTGAAGACCTGGCCGGTCGCGTCGACCCCCATGTTCTTCTCGATCGCCTCGACGCCCTGCTCCTCCATGACCAGCGCCATGGTGAAGACCTTGGAGATCGACTGGATCGAGACCTCGGACTTGACGTCGCCCATCGTGTAGACCTTGCCGTCGGTCGTGACGAGCGCGATGCCGTAGATGGTCGGAGTCGACCTTGGCGAGCGCCGGGATGTAGTCGGCGTTTGCGCCCTCCTTGAGCCCCTTGTACTTCTCGAAGGCGGCCTTGAGGGCCGCGTTGATCTCGTCGGGCGTCTGGGCCCACGAGACGGACGCGAAGGACGCGAGGACGAAGACGGCGAGCACCAGGGCGGCGGGCCGCCGGGCCGACGAGCGCAGGAATCCGAGCATGGCTACTTCCCTCCGAATGAATGACCGAAGCTGTACTTGGCCGAGAACTGGACGCGGAAGTCGTTGTAGTCCCACCCGTCGGAGTTGTTCTCGCGGTAACCCCACTGCAGCTCGGGGCCCAGCATCACGTTCTTGACGGGGTAGTAGAGCAGGTTGGCGAGGGCGTACTGGCCCGTCGCGAAGGCGTCGGGCTCCTGGCCGGCGCTGTTGTCGATGTCGACCCGCGAGTACCCGATGGTGCTCGACCACTTCTCGCTCCAGTTCATGTCGTAGAAGGCGACGACGCCCAGGATCGGCAGGGCCTCGCCGATCTGGCCGATGTTGTCGCTCAGGCCGATGTCCACCGGGGCGTCGTTCATGTAGTTCTGGATCCCCGCGCCGTAGACGACCGAGCCGCGGAAGACCCCCTTGCCGGCCTTCAGATTGGTGCTGACGTTGATTCCCCAGCCCATGTCCTCGCCGTCGAGGTCGAACTCGTCGTCGAGCGTGTCGGACCACCCGATGTAGCGCACGATCCCGGCGATCTGCAGGTGTCCCCAGTCGCGCGTCATGCGGAAGTGCGCCGTCAGGTCGGGGTAGGGGAAGTGCCCCTTGATGTTCTGGATCTCGACGCGGTCCGAGTAGGCGCCGGCGTCCGCCGAGGCGCCCGGCCGCTCGGCGGCGATCATGAACTCGTTCTCGCCCTGGATCGGCGTCCAGCGCAGCTGGACGTTGCGGAAGAAGACCATCCCGTTCGGCCCCCAGTACTCGATCGAGTTCGGGAAGACGTCGGGGTCCATGAACGGGCTCCAGGTCTGGCCGGCGCCGATCTGTCCCAGCTCGCCCCAGGCGTGCCGCAGGCGGAAGGTCGTCTGGCCGGCGTCGACCCCCGTGCCGAACAGCTCGAACTCGAAGATCGTCTTCAGCTCGCCCCAGCCCGTCGGCGATGAAGGTCTTGACGCCGAACCGGCTCTGCCGGACGCCGGCGAAGAAGTTGCCGTCCTCGCCGAATTCATCCTCGTAGGAGGGCAGCTTGGTCGGACGTACGACGTCGAACCAGTCCGGGTCGATCTGCCCGGCGTTGTAGCCCATGTCGAGCATCGCGAAGCCGTAGAGGTCGACCCGCGTCTTCGACGCGTCGCCCTCCTCGGCCCACGCGCTCGCTGCACATGCCAGCAGGACGATCGCCACGGCGACCCCCCGCCGGATCGTTCCGAACCGTCTCCGTTTCATAGTCGTGCCCATGGAGCCTCCCTGTATCGTTTCTTCACTGGACGTTCGCTTTCTCCCAGGCCCTGACTCTCCGCCGCGCCTCGTCGAACAGCCGCTCGTAGTTTCCCTTCAGCAGCTTCTCCTTCGCTTCCGGGGTGAGCTTCTCGAGAAGCGGCGCATAGAGGTTGTAGACCTTCAGATAGCCCTCCTGACCGGAGGGTGCGACCTCGTCGGTTCCGAACAGGACGCGGTCCGGGAAGCGATTGATGAGATCGGCCATCGCCTGGAGCGTCTCCGGCGTGGCGATGACGTACTTCGCGACCTCGTCCCACGAGATGTCGAGGAAGATGTGATCGAACTGCGGATCGGCGAGCATGCGCTCCATCATCCACAGCTGGTCCTTGAGCGGGCGCACGATCCGCCCGACGCCGCAGTGGGCCCAGATGATCCTGGTTCCCGGGTGTCGCAGCACGAGCTGCCGGAGTTGTGCGACCGGGTACGGCTCCTGCCCGGGCTTGGGGAAGGGCATGTTGACGTCGTTGTGCAGGAGGACCAGGAGACCGGTCTCCCTGGCGAAGTCGAGGATGCGGTCCAGGGCGGGATTGGTGAGGCTCGCGATCTCGCCGGCGACCTTGGCCGACACGAACTCCTTGTGGATCGTGAACTCGCCGATCCCCGTGAAGACACCCGGGAAGGTCGTCAGCACGCGGCGGATGTGGTCGGCGGCGTACATGTCGGCCGGGTTGAACCCGGTGATCATCGGGTCGAACCGCGCCTGATCTTCCTTGGAAAGCGACTTGTAGGCCATGGCGATCCACGCATCGGTGAACGAATAGTAGTACAGGGGAGCGTCCGTCTGCAGGTAGTACGTCGGGGCGAAATCCCCGGAGTTCCCGTAGGACCAGGTCTGCTGCAGAGGGAGCCCGAAGAGCGCGACCCGGCCGACCTTCGTTCCCATGATCTTCAGCATGTCGTGGATGTCGGTCCCTTCCTGGATGTAGTTGGTGAGGTGGAGGTGCGCGTCGTGCAGGTCGTACGCGACAGCCGGGGCAGAGCCCCCGACCGCGGCGAGGAGCAGCGCTACCGGCAGGATCCAGCGGGCGATCGTCGACATGGGTTCTTGCCTCCTCATCAGCGCCAGGGCGCCGCTACCAGCAGCCATCAGAAGAACACCGAGAAGGCGGCCGAGACCGTCGTGCCGTCCTGGCCGCCCACGTAGTAGCCGAAGGTGCTGCTGACCGGCGAGCGGTTGACGTCGATGACTTGAACGTTGAGCCGGTGATTGCGGGTCTTCGCGGGGTAGAAGTTCAGGCCGAGGATGTACTCCGAGCTGTCGTCGAAGCCGGCGGCGTCGTCGCCGTAGATCTGCGAGGTGGCGGCGTAGAGCTCGAGCCACCTCGGGATCGGGTAGAAGGCCACCTGCACGTAGAAGCCCTTGTCATTGATCTCTTCGACCGGCAGCGGGCCGTCGGCCACGAACCCGTCGAGCCAGCGCGAGTAGAGCTCCGTTTGGAAGAAGAGGCCGCGGTACTTGAACCCGGCGTCGACGGCGAGGATCCGGTAGTCGACGTTCTGGACGGTGACGCCCGGCGCCAGGGCGCCCGTATCGAAGACGTTGAGGCTGTCGGCGAGCTTGATCGTGGTGTTGCCCGTGCTCCCGTCGCTCGCGTCGGTAAAGCGCTCCTCGGGGCTGTAGACCGCGGAGACGCCGAAGCGCGTGGCGAGCTTCTCGTGCATCTCCCAGTCGCCGTATGCACCTCGCGGACCGAATTCGCGAGTCGTCGGCATCCACCAGACCGAGGCGCCGCCCGAAAGATCGCGATCGAGCTGGCTGGCCTTGATCCCGAGCGAGCTCAGGTTGTTGCCGGCCATCGCGTTGTACCAGAGGCCGGGCACGATCTCGCCCTGAGCCCAGAGGCCGAACCCGAAGTACGGCCGGAAGAACTCGTCGGCCATCACGCGGTCGTGGCCGAGCCAGTAGGGGTGAGAGCCCTGCAGCGAGCGCGTCCCCGGGAGCCCGTTGAGGCCGCCGTACAGGCTGAAGTGCCGGCTGAACTGGTAGCCGATCGTGCCGAAGATCGCGTCCTGGTCCGTCGTGTTCACGGTCCAGAGGATGATCGTGTAGATCAGCCGCGGATCGCCGAGCCAGCCCTTCAGGAAGACCATGGCGCGGTGCGGAAAGAAGTCCTGCCGGTTGTCGACCGGGTGCTCGTTCCCGAGGTGGTCGGTGAAGGTCTGGTCGGAGGGTAGCTGGTTGATGTAGCGAACCAGGGCGTAGGCGCTGATCGACAGTTCGCCGGAACTGCTCCTGCCGACGAGGAAGCCCGTGTCCGGGCTCGAACTCGCCCCAGCTCTCGACGAGCTGGGGGGTCGGCGTCCGCTCGGCCGGCTCCTCCTCCGGCGTGCCCTCCGGATCCGGCGCCCCTCCGGACGTCGGCGGTGCGGGCTCCGCCGCGCCCGCGGCTGCGGACCGGGCGACGACGAAGTCTCCGGCGCAGCCGTCGGTCACCCAGATCCCGGTGTCGTCGTATCCCCAGGTTCTTCCCAGCAGGCACGCCTTCTCTCCGCTCGAGGAGCGAACAGGGTCACGCCGGCCGAGGTATCGCACGGACAATGCTGGCGCTTCCCGGTCGCGGAGGCGCAGGTGACGGTCGTCGTGGCCGCGGAAGGAGCGTCCGCGGCCACGGACAGGAGGGCGGACGCGGGAAGAAGCAGGGTCGCGGCGGCGAGAACTCGAAGGGAGTTGGTCATGGCGTTCCTCACAGGGGGTGGGACCGTCCCGTCAGGACGGCCTCGGCGGCGGGAAGCAGGTCGGTGGCGATCGCGCGCTTCAGGACGAAGGCGTCCGCCCCGGCAGCCATCGCGGCGCGCTCCACGCCGGCCTCGTCGTGGACGCTGATCACGATCACCTTGAGGCCGGGACTGCCGGCGCGAAGGTCCGACAACCACCGGAGGCCTCCCTGGCGTCGAGCGAGAGATCCACGACGGCAAGCGCGGGGTGCAGCTGGGACGCGCTCTCGATCAGCGAAGTGCCGTCGGCGACCATGACGACGACCTCGAACATCGATCGGAGCAGCATGCACACGCCCTCGCTGAGACCGTGGTGCCGATCCGCGAGGAGGACGCACCGGACGCCTGAATTCTTCTCCGCCATGGGGGTCGCCGCGAGGATAGTCCCCGCTCGGGACGGCGCGGGCCTAGTGAAATTACTGGCTGCAGCAGGGAAATTTTCCAGTTTACATCGGACCCACTGCGCGGTCTGATGGGGTTCGCGGCCGCGGACGCGGCTCAGCCCGGGACGATCCCGTGCGTGATCGCGAAGTGGATCAGCTCGGCGCTGCTGTGGAGGCCGAGGCTCTCCATCATGCGGTACTTGTGAAACTCGACCGTGCGGGACGAGATGCCGAGCACCGCCGCGATCTCCTTCGCCGAGCGGCCCGCGACCAGCAACTGGAGGATCTCCCGTTGTCGCAGCGTCAGCGTCCCCCCCGGCTCCCGCGGCGCCTCGCGTCCGGCGGGCCGGAGCAGTTCGCCGGCCAGGGCGGGGGTGACGTAGGTCCGGCCCGCCAGGGCGCACCTCACGGCGAGGACCAGCTCCGCCGGGGCGGAGTGCTTGACCACGAACCCCAGGGCCCCCTCAGCCAGCGCCCGGCGCGCGTAAGCCGTCTCGGTGTGCATCGTCAGGAACACGACCCGGACCCCCGGGTCCTCCTTCTTGAGCTCGGCCAGCGCCTCGAGCCCACCCATGTGCGGCATCGCGATGTCCGCCACGATCACGTCGGGACGCAGCGTCCTGGCGGCCTCGACCAGCGCCCGCCCGTCCTCGACGATCCCCACCAGGTCGAACTCGGCGCCCAGCAGGTGGCTCAACCCTTCGGCCACGATCCGGTGATCGTCGGCGAGCAGCACGCGCGGCCGGCTCATCCCCGTTCCTCCCCCAGCGGGACCCAGGCCACGATTGTCGTGCCCTGGCCCGGGGCGCTCTCGATGTCCAGCTCGCCTCCGGCCAGGTGGACCCGCTCCCTCATGCTCGCATGCCCCAGGCTGCGGCGTTCCCGCACGGCCGCGGGGTCGAAGCCGACGCCGTCGTCCTGCACGGCCAGCTGCAGGCCCCCGTCCAGTCCCTGCAGGCGCACCTCGACCGCCCGCGCGCGGGCGTGGCGGTCGACGTTGCGCAGCGCCTCCTGGGCGACGCGGAACAGGCAGAGCGCCGCGCCGCGGGAGACCGGCTGGGGGACGTCGCGCAACGCCAGATCGACCGCGATCCCCGACAGGCTGCCGAAGCGGTCGCACTCGACCTGCAGGGCGTCGGCGAGGCCGAGATCCTCCAGGAGCGACGGATGCAGCCGGTAGGAGAGAGCGTGGACGTCTTCGCTCAGGCGGACCAGGCCCTCGCGCACGAGGCGCATCGTCGCTTCGGCGCGCGAGCCGCCACCCTCCTGCTCGGCGCGGCCGGCGTCGATCGCGAGGCGCGCCAGCCGCTGCGTCAGGTCGTCGTGCAGCTCGCGCGCCAGCCGCGCGCGCTCGTCCTCCTGGGCCTGGATCAGACGGCGGCTCAGGTCGCGGATGGCCTCCTCGGCCAGTCGTCGCTCGGTGACGTCCGTCAGCGCCCCCACCAGCCGGACCGCCCGGCCCGCGGGGTCCCGCAGCGCCCTGCCGTGGGCGAGGATCCAGCGGGTGCCCTCGCGATCCGGCCAGAGGCGATACTCGGCGCGGAACGCCGGAGTTGCTTGCTCCAGGTGGGCCCGCAGCGCCCCCAGCACCTGCGCGCGGTCGTCGGGGTGGATCCGCTCCTCCCAGGCGGCGATCCGCTCGGCCGGGTCCTCGGGAGCGATGCCGAGCAGGGTCCGGCCGCGCCGCGTGAACTCGATCGCCCCGGTGCGCACGTTCCAGTCCCACAGGCCGTCGGCGGTCCCCTCGACGGCCAGCGCGTACTGCTCGCGGCTTCTCCGCAATCACGATCCGCACGCCGCCGGCCGACGAGGCTGACGGAGAGCGCCACGATCAGTGCCGCCTCCAAACCGACGATCGCGGCGATCCCGAGGACCTCCCCTGTGGGCCTGCCAGAGCGTCGGCTCCCGGAAGCGGAGCACGCTCCCCGGCGGCAGGCGATCGGCGCCGATCTTCCAGCGATCGATTTCCCGCCCGTCGAAGGTCGGGGCGGCCGGGGCGATCGGGGGGCCGCCGGACGCGGGACGGGGGCTCGCCGGCCAGCAGCCGGTTCGCGGCGTCTGCCGCCTCGCGCGCCAGGTCCCCGAACGGGATCAGGGGGCCCCCGACGATCCCACGGCCGAGCTGCGAGTCGAACAGGCCGAAGATCGGCGCCGACGCCGCCGAGTGGAGCGCGTCGAGCGCGGAGTCCTCCAGGTGGGAAAGGCCCCCCGCGTCCCCCACGAAGAAGGTGTAGAGGATCGCGGTCCGCTCGGGCAACGCCGCCGATCGCTGCAGGATCTCAGAGTAGGGCAGGTCGTCCCAGAAGGTCAGCCGGGCGCGTCCCGCGAACGGCTGGAACTCGCGAAGGAGTTCCGCGGACCAGAACTGCTCGAGGGGCGTCCGGCCCACGATCACCACGACCTCGCTGGTCTCGGGGAGCAGCCTGAAGATGTTCGTGAACGCCCCCTCGAGATCCATCTGCACGGAGACCGCGACATCGCCGGGGCCAGGGCCTGCGGCGCCACGAGACGGCGATCGGCGCCGGCGATCAGCAGCGGCGTGGACGGAAAGACCCGCTCGCGGTGCTGCTGGGCGAACCGCGTCGCGGTTCCGCCGATCGCCACGATCAGGTCGAATCGCCGCTGCGCATCGAAGGAGGCAAGGTAGCGGACGAACGACTCCTCGCTGTCGCCGCCGGGATAGAGGGCCGTCGCCAGGGAAAGCTCGTGGATCTCGACCGGAGCCGGCGAGCCGGCGGCCAGTGCGGCCCGGAACCCGATCGCGATCGACTCGAAGGGCTCCGCTCCCCGTTGCGAGGACTGGAGGAGGAGCACGTTGCGGGTCGGTGCGACCCCCGCGGCGCCGGAGGCGGCGAGCAGGAACAGGCCCGCGAGGGCCAGACGGCCCCACCGCAGGGGCAGCGCGCGAGCGGACGGGAGGGCCAATCTGGAGTCATTCTCGTCGCGGCGCCTCGCAGCGTCCACCGCGGGAAGAAGAATGGGGCCGATGCCGTAGAATCACCGGGTGCTTTCTAGCGCCCCGCAGGACGGGGCCCCGGGCCGGTTCGGAGACCCGGGACGAGAACGATCCCTCGATCGAGGAGGTCCAGATGACCAAATTGTCGCCACGCGCGGGATGCCGACCGGGGTACGCGAGAATCCTCGCTGCCTTCCTGGGCCTCCTGCTGATCCCGGCCCACACGACGCTCCTGGCCCAGCAGACGCCGCCGAGCCCGGCCCCGTCCGCGGGGGCTGCCCCGGCCGCGCCGGCCGCCGCCCCCACGCCAGCGGCCGTGCCGGAGGCCGCAACGCTCTCCGCCGATCAGCTCCAGGCGCTGGTCGCGCCGATTGCGCTCTACCCGGACCCGCTGCTGGCGCAAGTCCTGGTGGCGTCGACCTACCCGCTCGACATCGTCGAGGCGCAGCAGTGGCTCTCCAAGAACGACAAGCTCAAGGGTGAGGAGCTGTCGAAGGCCGCCGAGAAGCAGCCGTGGGACCCCAGTGTCCAGGCGCTGGTCCTGGTGCCCGACGCCCTCAAGCTGCTCTCCGAGAACATCAAGTGGACGAAGGACCTGGGGGACGTCGTCCTGGCGCAGCAGAAGGACGTGATGAACGCCGTGCAGGAGTTGCGCCGCAAGGCCAAGGCCGACGGCAAGCTGGAGTCCAGCGAACAGCAGAAGGTGGAGGAGACGAGGACCGACGCGGGCCAGACCGTGGTCGTGATCCAGCCCTCGAATCCCGAGGTGATCTACGTCCCGACCTACAACCCGACGGTGGTCTGGGGCGCCGCCCCGTACTACCCCTACCCGCCGCTCTACTACCCGCCGCCCTACTACGGTGGCGCGTGGCTCGGGTTCGGGGTGGGAGTCGCGGTCGGAATCGGGGTCAGCGGCGGCTGGGGCTGGGGCTGTGGCTGGAACGACGTCGACATCGACATCAACAACAACAACAACTTCGTCAATAACAACAACAGGCAGAACAACGTCAACCGCAGCGGCAACGGCAAGTGGGAGCACAACGCCCAGCAACGCGGAGGGGTGCCCTACAAGGACAAGGCGACCGCCAGCAAGTATGGCGGCTCCGACCGCGGCAGCTCCGGTCGCGGCGGCGCCAGCGCCGGCACGATGGACCGCGGCGCCGGCAGCGCGAGCCGCGGTGGCGCCAGCGGCGGCGCCAGCGCCGGCACGATGGACCGCAGCGCCAGCGGCGCGAACCGCGGTGGCGCCAGCGCCGGCACGATGGACCGCAGCGCCAGCAGCGCGAGCCGCGGCAGCTCCAACGTCGGTAGCCGCAATGTGCCGTCGAGCTCCCGTGCGACGAGCAGCAGTTCCTTCGGTGGTTCCCACAGCGCCAGCCGCGCCAGTTCCTCCAGTTCCCGCGGGGCGTCGAGCATGTCGCGCGGCGGCGGGATGTCGCGCGGCGGCGGCGGCGGGCGCGGGGGGAGGCGGTGATGCGCGGCGCGGGAGGAACGACGATGGGCGCGCGGAAGATCGAGACGCGGAAGATCAACGGTCGCCTGCTGGCCGCGGGACTGGTGGCGGTTCTCGCGGCCTGGCTGCCCGTGGGCGCGGCCGGCGCGGCGCCGCCCGCTGCCCCGGCCGGCCGGCTGTCGAACTTCGACACGCCGCGGCAGGCGGCGGACGCGCTGGTAGCCGCGGCGGCGGCGGGCGACATCCCCGCGCTGCTGGCGATGTTCGGTCCCGACGGAAAGGACCTGATCGAGTCGGGGGACGCCGTCGACGACAAGGAGAACCGGGCCCGCTTCGTCGAGATGGCGCGCCAGAAGACCGAGATCCGGTTCGACTTCGGCAACCCGAAGGCCGCGCGTCTCGTACTGGGCAGCGACGGGTGGCCCTATCCCGTACCGATCGTCGAGCGAAGCGGCCGCTGGATGTTCGACACGGAGGCCGGTCGGGACGAGATCCTGGCCCGCAGGATCGGCGGGAACGAACTGGACGCGATCGCGATCCTGCGCGGCTACGTCGAGGCCCAGTTCGAGTACGCGACCGAAGATCGCCAAGGGACCGGGATCCTCCAGTACGCGCAGAGAGCGATCAGCACGCCGGGCAAGCGCGACGGGCTGAGCTGGCGAAACGAGGACGGGAGCATCGGCGGACCGATCGGCGAATTCATCGCGAAGGCGCTGGCCGAGGGACAATCCTCGAAGACCGAGCCGTACAACGGCTACTACTTCCGGATCCTCACGGCGCAGGGCCCCCATGCCCCGCTCGGCGAGCGCAACTACGTCGTCAACGGCTCGATGATCGGCGGCTTCGCGATGATTGCCTGGCCCGCGCGCTACGATGTCACCGGGATCCAGACCTTCCAGGTCAATCACCAGGGGAAGGTCTACCAGAAGGACCTCGGGCCCGACACCGCGGCACTCGCCGCCGCCATGACGCGCTACGACCCGGGCGAAGGCTGGCTCGTCACGCTGGACGAGAAGTAACGGGGCGATGCCGGTCCGGGGACGCCGGCCGAGCGGGCAGAGCGCCCCCGGCCGCCGTTCCCAGAGGCGCGACGCAAGGCTCGAGGAAGCTGAATCCCGGCCAGGGCCGCCTGGCCGGCCGAACGATCCGACCCATCGCGGAGGAGCCGTGAAGCGCACCCCGTCCCACCCCCATCTCGTCGGTTTCCTGCTCGGCCCCGGGTTGCTGGCCGCGCTGCTGGTCGGCGCTCCCGGCTGCTCGAAGAAGGCCGAGGCGCCGCCGCCCCCCCCGCCGGAGGTCCTCGTGATCGACGTCGTGCAGCGCGACGTCCCGATCGTGCAGGAGTGGGTCGGCGAGGCGCTCGGAGACCCGGACGTCGAGATCCGCGCGCGCGTCCCGGGCTTCCTCGAGGCGATTCACTTCACCGAGGGGGGGCCGGTCAAGAAAGGGCAGCTGCTCTACTCGATCGATCCGAGCGAGTTGAAGGAGGCGCTGGCCCAGGCCAAGGCCGAGGTGGCCCGGGCCGAGACGACCCTGGCCTACGCCGTCTCCGACGTCGCGCGTTACCGGCCGCTGGCGGAGATCAACGCGGTCAGCAAGCGCGACCTCGACGCGGCGGTGGCGAAGGAGGAGTCCGCGCGGGCGGAGGTGCAGGCCGCGAAGGCCTCGAAGGCGCTCGCCGAGATCAACCTGTCGTACTCGCGGATCACCGCGCCGCTGGCCGGGCTGATCGGGATCTCGAAGGCCAAGGTCGGCGATTTCGTCGGCCAGGGCCTCGGGACCGCGGTGCTCAACACGATCTCCCGCGTCGACCCGATCCGCGTGCGCTTCTCGATCACCGAGCGCGAGTTCCTGAAGTATGCCCGCCGGCGCGGCAGCGCGGCGCTCGAGGGGAGCAACCAGCCGCGGTCGGAGATCGAGATGATCCTCGCCGACGGGACGGTTCATCGCCCACAAGGGATACGTCGACATCGCCAACCGCGAAGTCGACGCCGGGACCGGCTCGCTGATGCTCGAGGCGGTCTTCCCGAATCCGGAGGGCTGGGTCCGCCCCGGCCAGTACGCGAAGGTCCGGGCCGTGGTCGAGACGTTGGCGGCGGCGCTCGTCGTCCCGCAGCGCTCGGTCGTCGAGCTGCAGGGGCAGTACCAGGTCTATCTCGTGGGTCCGGACGATACGGTTGCCATCCGCCCCGTCACTCCCGGGCCGCGCTTCGGTGACGGCTGGGTCATGAGCCAGGGCCTGGCGGCCGGGGACCGCGTGATCGTCGAGGGGCTCCAGAAGGTGCGCAGCGGGATCAAGGTCGCTCCCAAGCCGGCCCCGCCCGCCGACGCGGGGCGCTGACCCATGGCCAGCTTCTTCGTCAATCGCCCGATCGTGGCGATGGTGCTGTCGATCCTGCTGGTCCTGCTCGGGGCGGTGGCGCTGCAGCGGCTGCCGATCTCCCAGTACCCGGAGATCACCCCGCCCGAGGTCCTCGTCGAGGCCACCTACACCGGCGCCAGCGCGGTCGACGTCGAGCAGTCGGTGGCGACGCCGGTCGAGCAGCAGGTCAACGGCGTCGAGAACATGATCTACATGAAGTCGACCAACTCGGCCGACGGCAAGATGCAGCTGCGGGTGTCGTTCGACGTCGGAACCGACCTCGACATCGCCAACGTCCTGACCCAGAACCGCGTCTCGCAGGCCAACCCGAGCCTGCCGGAGGAAGTGAAGCGGCTCGGCGTCTCGGTCAAGAAGTCGCTCTCCTTCCCGCTGCTGCTGGTTACGCTGACCTCGCCGAACGGGAGCTACGACAGCGGCTTCCTGAGCAACTACGCCAGCATCAACATCATCGACGCGCTGGCCCGGACCCGCGGCGTCGGACTGATCAACCAGTTCGGCGGCAGCGACTACGCGATGCGGATCTGGGTCCGGCCCGACCGGCTGGCCCAGCTCGGCCTGACGATCCCCGACATCTCGAACGCATTGAAGCAGCAGAGCGTCATCGCCGCCGCCGGGCAGATCGGCGGGCCGCCGGCGCCGAAGGGGACCGATTTCACATACACCGTCAAGACCGCCGGGCGGCTTGCGACCCCCGAGGAGTTCGGCGAGGTCGTACTGCGCTCGAACCCGGACGGCTCCGAGGTGCGGCTGAAGGACGTCGCGCGGATCGAGCTGGGCGCAATGACCTACACCATGGTCGGCCGGCTGAACGGGAAGCCGGCGGCCGTGCTCGCGATCTACCAGACGCCGGGGTCGAACGCGCTCGAGGTCGCCGAGACGATCAAGACGACGATGGCCGGGTTGTCGCAGCGCTTTCCCGAGGACCTGAAATACGAGATCTCGCTGGACACGACGCTGTCGGTGACCGAGGGGATCTCCGAGATCCTGCACACCCTGGTCGAGGCCGTGATCCTGGTCCTGCTGGTCGTCTTCGTCTTCCTGCAGAACTGGCGCGCGACGCTGATCCCGCTGCTCACGGTCCCGGTCTCGCTGGTCGCGACCTTCATCGTCTTCCCGATGCTCGGCTTCTCGATCAACACGCTCTCCCTGCTCGGCCTGGTGCTGGCGATCGGGATCGTGGTCGACGACGCGATCGTCGTGGTCGAGGCGGTGATGCACCACATCGAGCAGGGCCTCTCGCCCAAGGAGGCGACCCTCAAGGCGATGGAGGAGGTCTCCGGGCCGGTCATCGCGATCGGGCTGGTGCTGTCGGCGGTGTTCGTGCCTGTGGCCTTCATCGGCGGGATCACCGGCCGGCTCTACCAGCAGTTCGCGGTGACGATCGCGATCTCGGTGCTCTTCTCCGTGGTCAGCGCGCTGACGCTCAGCCCCGCGCTCTCGGGCATGCTGCTCAAGGCCAAGGGGGAGAAGAAGAGCTTCCTCGAGCCGTTCTACCGCGGGTTCAACCGCGTCTTCGAGGCCGTGACGAACGGTTACATCGCGGTCACGCGGCAGCTCGTCACCCACCTGCCTCTTGCGCTCGGGATCGTCGCCGCGCTGATCGTGGCCGTCGTGCTGCTGGCGCGCGCGATTCCGGGCGGGTTCGTGCCGGAGGAGGACCAGGGCTACTTCCTGATCAACGTCCAGCTGCCCGAGGCGGCCTCGCAGCAGCGGACCGACGCGATCTGCCGCCAGGCCGAGCAGATCCTCGGCGAGACCAAGGGGATCGAAAGCTACACGACGATCGTCGGCTACTCGCTGCTGTCGTCGTCGAGCGCGCCGGACAACGCCTTCTTCTTCGTGTCGCTCGAGGAATGGAGCCGCCGCGGCCCCGACGAGCACGTCTTCGCGCTGCTCCGGAAGCTCAACGGCCGCTTTGCCCGCGAGATCCCCGGGGCGGTCGTCTACGCCTTCGGCCCGCCGGCGATCCCGGGCCTCGGAACGGGGTCCGGTTTCAGCATCATGCTGCAGGACATGGCGGGCGGCTCGCCCGACTACCTCCAGGAGCAGGCGCAGAAGTTCATCGCCGAGGCGAAGAAGCGCCCCGAGATCGGCAACGCGTTCACGACCTACAGCGCGCGCGTGCCGCAGATCTTCGCCGACATCGACCGCAACAAGGTGCTCAAGCTGGGGGTGCAGCTCAGCGACGTCAACACGACGCTGGGAGCGAGCCTGGGCGGCTCGCTACATCAACGACTTCAACCGCTTCGGGCGGCTCTACAAGGTCTACCTGCAGGCCGAGCCGGAGTACCGCGCGACGCCGAGTGCAATCGGGCAGTTCTTCGTGCGCAACCGGGACGGCGGCATGGTACCGCTGTCGACCCTGGTGACGCTCGACCCGATGAGCGGCCCGAGCTACACGAACCGCTTCAACCTGTTCCGCGCCGCGGAGGTGACCGGCGGGCCGGCCCCGGGCTACAGCTCCACGCAGGCGCTGGCCGCGCTGGAGCAGGTGGCCGCCGAGACGCTGCCGTCCGGCATGGGCTACGCCTGGAACGCGATGTCGTTCCAGGAAGTCGCCGCCGCCGGGACGGGTGCGGTCGTCTTCGTCTTCGCGATCGTCGTCGTGTTCCTGATCCTCGCGGCGCAGTACGAGAGCTGGTCGCTGCCGTTCAGCGTGCTGCTCGGCACGCCGTTCGCGGCGTTCGGCGCGTTCTTCGGGCTGTGGGCGATGCGCTTCGTCAGCCCGAGCTACGTCAACAACGTCTTCGCGCAGATCGGCCTCGTGATGCTGATCGGCCTCGCCGCCAAGAACGCGATCCTGATCGTCGAATTCGCGCGTGCCAAGTACCACGAGGGGATGCCGCTGGTCGATGCGGCGCTCGAAGGGGCGCGGCTGCGCTTCCGCCCGATCCTGATGACCGCCTTCGCCTTCATCCTCGGCGTGCTCCCGCTGGTCCGGGCGTCGGGAGCCGGCGCCGAGGCGCGCAAGGTGATGGGGATGGCCGTTTTCGCGGGGATGCTGATCGCGACGATCGTCGGCGTCTTCCTGGTGCCGGCCCTGTTCGTCGCGGTGGAGCGACTGACCGGCGGAAAGCGGCCGGAGCACGCGCCGGGGGGCGCTCCCCCCGAGGGCTCGCACGCGGCCGCGCCGGCGCACGGGGGAGGGCACTGAGATGAGGCGCCTTCTCGCGCTCGCCCTGCTGCCGGTCCTCCTGCCCGCGGGCGGTTGCCTGCTCGGGCCGAACTACGAGACGCCCCGGCTCGAGGCTCCGGCGAGCTACCCGCAGCCGGCCACGACCGGTGCCGCGATCGCGAACCTGGCCGTGGTGGGAGGTCTACCAGGATCCGAAGTTGCACGAGTTGATCCGGATCGCGATCGCCGAGAACCAGGACCTCGGGATTGCGATCTGGCGGATCGAGGAAGCCCGCGCGCGGTACGGGGTCACGCGGGCCGACCAGTTCCCGTCGTTTACCTACGGAGCCGACGCCAGGAGATTGAACCCGAGCAACCAGTTCCAGCCCGGCGAAGTCGGCCCCAGGAGCGACTTCGCGCTGGGCCTTGGCGTCTCATGGGAGGTCGACCTGTGGGGCAAGTTCCGGCGCCTCACGGAGTCGGCCCGCGCCGACCTGCTGGCCGAGGAGGAGAATCGCCGCGCGGTGACGATCTCCCTGGTCGCCGAGGTCGCACGCCAGTACCTGCTGCTGCGCAGCCTCGACGCCGAGCTGGCGATCAGCCAGCAGACGCTGGCCGCGCGCCAGGACTCGACCCGCCTGATCGGCGAGCGCTTCCGCGGCGGGATCGTCTCCGAGCTCGACCTGCGCCAGGCCGAAATCGAAGAGGCGGACGCCGCCGCGGCCGTGACCCGGTTCGAGCGGCTGATCGCACAGACCGAGAACGCGCTGTCGTTCCTGCTCGGCCGCAACCCTCAGGCGATCCCGCGGGGCCGGGAACTGTCCGAGAACCTGCTGCCCGTCGACGTCCCGGCCGGCCTGCCGTCCGAGCTGCTGGAGCGGCGGCCCGACGTCCTGACGGCGGCCGCCCAGCTCCAGGCCCAGACCGCGCGGATCGGCGTGGCCGAGGCGCTACGCTGGCCGGCCCTCGGCCTGACCGCGGCGGGCGGCCTCGAGAGCCCCGACCTCTCCGATCTGATCACGAGCAACGCCTCGTTCTGGAACATCGGCGCCAACCTGTTCGGCCCGCTCTTCGAGTTCGGTAAGAACAAGCGGCGGGTCGAAGTCGAAGAGGCCCGCACCCAGCAGCTCCTGCTCAACTACGAGAAGGTCGCGCACAACGCCTTCCGCGAGGTCGCCGACGCGCTGGCCGCGATCCGCACGCTGCGCGACGAGAGCGCGATCCGTCAGGGGCAGGTCGAGTCGGCGACCGTCGCGGCGACGCTGTCGCGGGCGCGCTACGACGGCGGCGTCACCAGCTATCTCGAGGTGCTCGACATCGAGCGCTCGCTGTTCCAGGCCCAGCTCCAGTCGACCGAGACGCTGCGGCAACAGTTTCAGGCCGTGATCGACCTCTACCTGGCGCTGGGCGGCGGCTGGAACCCGGAGGATCCGCAGGCGCTTCCGCGGGTCCTGCCGGTCCCGGAGTGGATGGCCGAGCAGGGGCCCGCCGCCGAACCGGCCGAGCCGGCAGTGCGGAACGAGTGACGCCAGCCGGGCGGGCCGCGCCGGCCCGCCCGGACCCGGCAGGACCGGCCTACTTGCCGGACAGCAGGGCCTTCCGGGCCTCGGCCAGTTCCTTGCGCTTGGCGTCGTCCACCTTCGGGAAGGCGAGGTTCAGCTCCTCCAGCGCGTCGATGACCGCCGCCGCGACGACCGTTCGGGCAAACCACTTGTTGTCGGCCGGGACCACGTACCAGGGCGCGTGAGGCTGGCTGGTCGCCCGGATCATCGACTGGTAGGCGTCCATGTAGTCGTTCCAGAAGCCCCGCTCCTGGGCGTCGGCCAGCGAGAACTTCCAGTTCTTGGCGGGGTTGTCCAGCCGTTCGAGAAAGCGCCTCTTCTGCTCCTCCTTCGAAACGTTCAGGAAGAACTTGCGGATCACGAAGCCGTTGCGCGCCAGGTAGCGCTCGTAGGCGTTGATGTCCTCGTAGCGCTCGTCCCAGACCTTCTTCGTCACCAGCTTCGGTGGCAGCTTCTGCCGCTCCAGGAACTCGGGGTGGACGCGGACGACCAGGACTTCTTCGTAGTAGGAACGGTTGAAAATCCCGATCCGGCCGCGCTCGGGCAGCCGGCAGTTGGTGCGCCACAGGAAGTCGTGGTCCAGCTCCTCGGCCGAGGGGGACTTGAAGGAGTGGACCTGGCAGCCCTGCGGGTTGATCCCCGACATGACGTGCTTGATCGTCCCGTCCTTGCCCGCGGCGTCCATCGCCTGGAAGACCAGCAGCACGCCCCAGCGGTCCTGGGCGTAGAGCTTCTCCTGCAGCGTGGCCAGGTGGCCGACCCCGGCCTGCAGCAGCTCGGCGGCGCGCCCTTTGGCCTCCTTGCCCAGGCCCATCGTGTTGTCGGCGTCGCAGTCCTTCAGGCGGAACTTCCCGGGCTTGTCGACGCGGTAGCGCGCCGCGAACTTCGATGCACGCTCGATCGCCTTCTTGGTGCTGCCATCGTGGCCTCCTGGTGTCCCGGTCGGGCGGCGATTCTAGCGCTTCCGGCACCGGAGGGCGCGCGCTAGCATGAGGCGGGCGGAACGAACGGAGGACGGCATGTCGAAACCCCGGCGAACCACGGCCCGGCCGACGGCGCGGGCCCCGCGCCTCGACGTGCGGACGGCGCTCGACCCGGACGCGCTGGCCGAGGCGATCCTGGACCATGTCGAGTTCACGCAGGGCCGGCCGCCGCGGATCGCAACCCCCCACGACTGGTACATGGCCACGGCCCACGCGGTGCGCGACCGCCTGCTCCAGCGCTGGATTGCGACGATCGACACGCTGCATCGGCGCGAGGTCAAGGTCGTCTCGTACCTCTCGGCCGAGTTCCTGATGGGCCCGCACCTGGGCAACAACCTGGTCAACCTCGGCGCGCTGGAGCCGGCCCGGGCCGCGATCGCGCGGCTGGGGATCGGCCTGACGCTGGACGAGGTGATGGCGCTCGAGGAGGAGCCCGGGCTCGGCAACGGCGGGCTGGGGCGGCTGGCGGCCTGTTTCCTGGAGTCGCTGGCGACGCTGGAGATCCCGGCGATCGGCTACGGGATCCGCTACGAGTTCGGGATCTTCGACCAGGAGATCCGGGACGGCCGGCAGGTCGAGATCACCGACAAGTGGCTGCGCAACGGGAACCCCTGGGAGATCGGCCGACCCGAGCTGGCGCAGTACGTCGGCTTCGGCGGCCACACCGAGTGGAGCACCGACCGCGACGGCCGGCTCCGCGCGCGCTGGGTGCCGGAGCGGATGGTCAAGGGGGTGCCCTACGACACGCCCGTGGTCGGCTACCGCGTCCACACCGCCAACCTGCTGCGGCTGTGGCGGGCCGAGGCCTGCGAGTCGTTCGACTTCGAGGCCTTCAACCAGGGGGACTACCTGGGCGCCGTCGACGAGAAGCTGGTCTCGGAGAACATCACCAAGGTCCTGTATCCCAACGACGAGCCGGCGCAGGGGAAGGAACTGCGGCTGCAACAGCAGTTCTTCTTCGTCTCCTGCTCGCTGCAGAACATGCTGCAGTTGCTGGCCCAGAGCGGCGAGCCGGTCGAGCGCTTCGCCGACGGCTTCGCGGTCCAACTGAACGACACCCACCCGTCGATCGCGGTCGCCGAACTGATGCGCCTCCTGGTCGACGAGCAGGGCCTGGACTGGGAGCCGGCCTGGGAGATCACCCGGAAGAGCGTCGCCTACACCAACCACACGCTGCTGCCGGAGGCGCTCGAGCGCTGGCCGCTGCCGCTGTTCCGGCGCGTCCTGCCGCGCCATCTCGAGATCATCCTCGAGATCAACCGGCGCTTCCTGGACGAGGTCCGGGCGCGCTTCCCCGGGGACGAGGCCCGCGCCGCGCGGCTCTCGCTGATCGACGAGCACGGCGAGAAGTCGGTGCGGATGGCCCACCTCGCGGCGGCCGGCAGCCACGCGATCAACGGCGTGGCCGCGATGCACACCGGGCTGCTGAAGACGACGGTGATGAAGGACTTCCACGAACTGGCCCCGGAGCGCTTCTTCAACGTGACGAACGGCGTCACGCCGCGGCGCTGGGTGGCGCTGGCCAACCCCGGGCTGGCCGCGCTGATCACCGAGCGGATCGGCGGCGACTGGCTGCACGACGCCGAGCACGAGCTGAAGCGGCTGGAATCGGCAGCCACCGACGCCGCCTTCCGCGAGCGCTGGCGCGAGGTCAAGCGGGACGACAAGCGGGCCCTGGCGCGGCTGCTCGCGGAGCGGGCCGGGGTCGAGGCCGACCCCGACTCGCTGTTCGACGTCCAGGTCAAGCGGATCCACGAGTACAAGCGGCAGCACCTGAACCTGCTGCACGTCGTGACGCTCTACCAGCGGATCAAGGCCGACCCGCAGGCCCTGGCCCTGCCGCGCACCGTGATCTTCGGCGGCAAGGCCGCTCCCGGCTACGCCATGGCCAAGCTGATCATCCGCCTGATCAACGCCGTGGGGGCGGTGGTCAACGCCGACCCGGAGGTGGCCGGGCGGCTGACGGTCGCCTACTTCCCGGACTTCAACGTCAAGAACGCGCAGCGGATCTACCCCGCCGCCGACCTGTCCGAGCAGATCTCGACCGCTGGCAAGGAGGCGTCGGGGACGGGGAACATGAAGTTCGCGTTCAACGGGGCGCTGACGATCGGCACCCTGGACGGCGCCAACGTCGAGATCCGGGATGCGGTCGGGCCGGAGAACTTCTTCCTGTTCGGGCTGACGGCGGACGAGGTGGCGGAGCGCCGGGCG
Source organism: uncultured Acidobacteriota bacterium (assembly GCA_963702545.1). Lineage (GTDB taxonomy): Bacteria > Acidobacteriota > Polarisedimenticolia > J045 > J045 > JALOKP01. The sequence continues at coordinate 123,717 of CAVPDB010000019.1, forward strand.
CGGGGATACGACCCGCGCGCCGAGTACGAGCGGGACCCGGAACTGCGCGCGGCGCTCGACGCGATCGCGTCGGGAGCCTTCTCGGGCGGGGACGCTGCCCTGTTCCGTCCCGTCGTCGACGCGCTGCTGGGCCGCGACGAGTACATGGTCCTGGCCGACTACCGGGCCTACGTCGAGGCGCAGGCCCGGGTGGGGGAGGCGTTCCGGGACACGGAGCGCTGGACGCGGATGTCGATCCTCAACACGGCCCGCGTGGGGTACTTCTCGTCCGACCGCTCGATCCGCGACTATGCGGAGCGGATCTGGCAGGTGCGGCCCGTCCCGGTGACGCTCGAGGCGGGGTAGGGGAAGGGGCGGAGCCGGCCCCTACACCTCCTCGATCGCGACCTTCGCGAGATCGGCCTGGCCCAGGCCGATTCGCGCCCCTTCCGCGATCCACTTCGGGGTCCGTCCCTCGGCGGCGAGCGTCGGAAGCCCAACCTCCTGCCGGCGCGCTTCGAGCGCCTGCCAGGCGACCGCGTCGAGCGCGACCGGGTCGGTCGAGGCCAGGAACCCGCCCCAGGTCCAGGTCCAGCGCGGGCTCAGCATCGGGCCGGCGTGGCACTGCGCGGTCAGGCCGTCGACGATCGTCAGGCGCAGCTTGTCGCGGATCAGCGGGTACGCGGCGAGGTGCGCGATGAAGGGGTGGCAGCCGTCGTCGTGGCACTGCTGCGGGTTGTGGATCACCCCGTACCAGTTCTTCATCCCGATCGCGACGCCCGCCTCGCCGCCGTCCTTCAGCACGCCGACGTTGATCAGCGCGGTCATCTCGTCCGCCAGGATCCGCGTGAAGCGCGACGAGTTGGGGCCCCAGTCGCGCCGCCAGAACGTGTAGTCACCGTCGGCGCCGATCACGCGCACGCCGCTGCCGCCGTGGTTCGGCGGAAAGCCGGCCCGCCGCAGCTCGCGCTCGTCGCGCTCGAAGATCACGATCTGGCGGGCCGGCAGGCCGGCCGCCTGGAGCCAGCGCGTGATCCGCGAGACGACCTCGGGGCGCGCCGACATCGCCCGCCCGGCGAGCGCGTTGATCTTGATCCCGACGACGTCGCGCGGGCTGAAGAGCCGGCGAAAGCCGTCGACGGCCGTGACCTCCCCGGCCGCGCGGGCGACCGCGCTGCCGAGCGCGTCGTCCAGCAGCGCGGGATCGGCCGGCCCGCCGCCGGCCGGCAGGATCCCCGTGCGCCGGCTGCGATAGACGACCGCCGGGGAGGGGGCCGACCTGGGCCCCGGGAGCGGCCCGGGCACGGCGTCGGAGGGGCCGGGGGCGGGTCCATCCGCGCCGCCGCCGTTCCCGCAGCCGGTGAGCGAGAGGCCCGCCACCGGCGCGGTGGCTGCGCCGAGGAGCAGCGTTGCGGTGATGCGCCGCCGCGTCCGGTCCACGGGCCGTGTGTCCATTCCGGACTCCGATAGCGACCAGCATACGCCCGGCACCCGGTGCCGGGCTCGAGTCAAGGGGCGGCGACGGACTAACTGGCACGCTAATTGCGAAATGTCAGGCACGTGGCGGCCCGGTTCAGAGGGCGCCCCTCCATGCTGCGGCCTGCTATAGAATTCAAGTCCCCTCTCCCGAAGCGCCCACGTGACCCGGAAGTCCGGCAGGCACACGCGGGAGAGGCGCCGGTCCGCGAGGCGAGCGCCTCCGGCCGGAGTCCGGGGCGCGGGGAGGGAATCCCATGGGTTGGATCATCTCGCTCGTCATCGGCGGCATCATCGGCTGGATCGCCAGCATGATCATGAAGACCAATGCGCAGATGGGCCTGATCGCCAACGTCCTGGTCGGCATCGTTGGCTCATCGCTGGGCTTCTGGCTGGCCGGCCTGCTCAAGATCGCAGAGGCCGGGACGATCGTCTCCTACCTCATCGCGGTCGCGGGCGCCGCGATCCTGATCGGCCTGCTGAAGGTGCTTCGAATCCTGAAGTGAGCCCGGCGCGGGGGGAAAAGACGCTGTGAGCGTGACGGAACGGCCCGGACGATGGGCCGCACTGACTCTCGTTCTGCTGGCCGTTCCGGCGGAGCTGAAGCAGCCATAGGAGGGGGGGCCAGTACTGGCCCCCCGTTCCGCCCCGCGCTAGGATCCTCGCTCCCGCGCCGGGTCCGCCCGGCCTCACGGACAACCGAGGACCCCCCATGACGGCCCCGCTCCGCAACGTCGCCATCATCGCCCACGTCGACCACGGCAAGACCACGCTGGTCGACGCCCTGCTCTGGCAGAGCGGCGTCTTCCGGGCCAACCAGGACGTGCGCGTGCGCGTGATGGACAGCAACGACATCGAGCGCGAGCGCGGGATCACGATCCTGGCCAAGAACACCGCGGTCCACTACGAGCAGTACAAGATCAACATCGTCGACACTCCCGGCCACAGCGACTTCGGCGGGGAGGTGGAGCGGGCGCTGGTGATGGTCGACGGTGCGATGCTGCTGGTCGACGCGGCCGAGGGGCCGCTGCCGCAGACGCGCTATGTGCTGCGCAAGGCGCTGGAGGCGAAGCTGCCGCTGGTCGTCGTGATCAACAAGATCGACCGCCAGGACGCGCGGCCGCAGGACGTCCTGAACGAGGTCTACGACCTGTTCATCGACCTCGACGCGACCGAGGAGCAGCTGGACTTCCCGGTGCTCTACACCGACGCCCGGAAGGGGATCTGCCGCACCGACCCGGACGGCCCGGACGACACCCTGCGCCCGCTCTTCGAGGCGCTGGTCAAGCGGATTCCGCCCCCGGGCGGAGACTCGACCGCGCCGCTGCAGTTGCTGATCGCCAACCTCGACTACAGCGACTACCTGGGGCGCCTGGGGATCGGCCGGATCTTCCAGGGCGAGGCGAAGGTCGGCGAGCAGGTCGCGATCGCGCGGCAGGGCGGTGCGCTCGTGACCGCGAAGGTGACCAAGTTGTACACCTTCGACGGGCTGGAGCGGGTCGATACCGAGCTGGCGCCGTGCGGGGAGGTCGTCGCGCTGGCCGGGATCGAGGGGATCACGATCGGCGACACGGTGACCTCGGCGGTCGATCCGCGTCCGCTGCCACGGCTGCACATCGACGAGCCGACGCTGTCGATGGTCTTCTCGATCAACAACTCCGTCTTCGCCGGGAAGGAAGGGCGCTGGGTCACCTCGCGCGCGATCAAGGACCGGCTGGAGAAGGAGCTGCTGACCAACGTCTCGATCCGCGTGGACACCACCGAGTCCACCGACTCGTTCAGCGTGCTCGGCCGCGGCGAGCTGCAGCTGGCGATATTGATCGAGACGATGCGGCGCGAGGGTTTCGAGCTGACGGTCGGGAACCCCGAGGTGATCACCAAGCTGGTGGACGGGAAGCGGGTCGAGCCGCTGGAGCTGTTCGTGGTCGACCTGCCCGAGGCCTACATGGGCGTGGCGATGGAGAAGCTCGCGTTGCGCAAGGGGAAGATGACCAAGATGGTCAATCACGGCTCGGGCCGCGTGCGGCTGGAGTTCCACGTCCCGACGCGGGGCCTCCTGGGGATCCGCTCCGAGATGCTGACCGACACCCGCGGCACGGCGGTGATGAACCGGATCCTCGAGGGTCACGTCGCCTGGCAGGGGGAGATCCTGCGCCGTCAGACCGGGGTGCTGGTCGCCGACCGCTCGGGCGAGACGACGGCCTACGCGCTGTCCAACCTCGAGGACCGGGGCGAGATGTTCGTCGGTCCCGGGACGGCGGTCTACGAGGGGATGATCGTCGGCGAGAACGCCCGCTCCGAGGACATGGACATCAACGTCACCAAGCAGAAGAAGTTGACCAACATGCGGGCCTCGTCGGCCGACGAGGGGATCCGGCTGACGCCGCACCGCGCGCTGAATCTGGAGCAGGCGCTGGAGTTCATCAACCCCGACGAGATGGTCGAGGTCACGCCCAAGTCGATCCGCCTTCGCAAGCGGATCCTGGCGGGGACCCAGCGCGCGATGAAGCGGGCGGCAGCCTTCAAGGGCGCGAAGGCCTGAGGCGCGGCGCGCGGCTCAGTCGGCTGAGGGGCGGCCCCGCGACGGTCGCGGAGCCGATCGGAACACACGCCGGGAGGGCGGTCCCTCGCCCTCCCGCGCGCGGAACGGACGCGGGGCCGGGCTACTGCCCCTTGCCCATCGCCTGCATCACCTTCTTCATGAACTGCTCGCGCTGCTGCGGCGTCAGCACCTGGTAGATCTGGTTGCGCAGTTCCATCCGGTTGAGCATCCGCGCCTGGACCGCCGAGCCGGCGGCCTTGGTCAACTGGTCGGCCTTGACGCGGTCGAACGGCGCGACGGTGATCAGCTGTTTGGCCAGCTCCCGGTCCTTGAGCAACACGTCGCCCGGGCCGGGTAGCGTCTTCTGCTTTTCCTTGAACGCGGCGACGAGCTTGTCGATCTTGGCGTCCTGCTCGGGGGTCAGCCCCAGCTGCGAGAGCACCGAGTCGACTGGATCCTGGGCTTCCGGGGCGCTCTTCTCCTCCTGGGCGAGCGCGCACAGGGGCAGGCAGAACAGAACGCCGATCAGAGCCATGCGGGTGGCGAAGCGGGTCATGAATCGTCCTCCTGCGGGGTATTCTGCCCCAATTGGGGTGGCGGCGCCCATCGAGGAGCGCCGGGCCGGCGTTCTCTCGCTGGGGCGAGGGGGTTATCATCACGGCGAGCACGGCCGTGCCCCCGCCTACCTTCCCCATTCGACTGCTCCTCTTGACCATCGTCGCCGCCACGGGGTGTGCCTCCGTGCCCACCGAGGGGCTGGAATCGGCAGACGAGGCGCACCGACTGCTGGCGGCGCTGGACGCGGATCGGGCCAAGATGGTCCGGGACGATCCGGACGCGGGGATGGAGGAATGGCCCGTCACCGACCCACGCGCGATGAAGCTGCTGGATGCCCTGGGTCGTGCCGGACAGGCGTGGTGGTGCGCCACCGGGCAGCCCCTAGCCGCAGACGAGGCCACGGACGCCTTCTCGCGGTTCATGCTGGATCGATGGCGCGGCTCAGAGCCTCCAGACCCGAGCTCGATCGACGCCGGAGTGCGGTTCTCGGAGGTCTCGAGAGGCCGCGTGGCAATGAAGGTCCGGATCGCATCGGACTGTGGGCCCGCGGAACGGCTGTGGCTGCTGTCGGAGGGGATCTGCCGGCGGGCCAGGGAAGGGCGGGGCGGAGCCGAAATCATCGACGCACCCGGCTCGCCGCCGACGCCACTCGAGATCGTTCCCATCCCGGTGGACCAGAGCGGCGCGACATGGGTCCTTCTCATGGGCGACCAGTGGAGGTGCATCAGCAGCTGGGCCACGCAGGAGTTGCGCGTGATCGACTGGAGCGACCCGGCGCGCCCGATACGGGCTTGGGATCGGGAGGACCTGGTGAAGACGGACCTGCCGCGGGGAGTCCGCCGGACGCCCTTGGGCTTCTGTGCTCATTGGGCCGGGGCGTCCCTTCCCCGGAGCGACTCTCGGTTGGTCGTCTGGTGCGGCGAAATCGCCGGCGGGCGGGTCGCTCGCGTCGCGCCGATCGCGCTGTTCCCGGCCGATTTCGTCGAGGAGTGGGCGGAGATGCCCTGGGAGGAGGCTCGTCGCCTGGTCTCGTCCGGAGGCGACGAGCGCGCCCGGGCCGTACACGAGAAGCTGCAGAGGCACGTCATGGAGGCTGTAGACCGTGTTACCGAGAGATCGTGCCTCCGAGACGGAATCGACGAGACGCTGGTGTCCATGTATCGCGACCACGGCCGGGATCGCGTGACGATTTCGGTCCGTGGGGACGCGCACGACTTCCAGATCTCCTCCGTGGGGGAGGCGGGCGGAGAGTGCGGGCCCGAGCGTGAGCTCCCGGAGGCCTGGCGATACAAGGAGTCGATCGACCCGACCCGGCCAGAGACGGCGTGGTAGGGCGGCATCGCGGACGCCGCTCCGGCGTCCGAAGGCCACGCCGGCCGCGGACGCCTCGCGCAGCTGCCCCGCCCGCGAGCCGGGATCGCTGGCCTGCAACACCCGCAGCAGAAGTCCCGCGAGTCCAGCGAGCTACGGGCACACCCCGACCTGCTGGGGCAGGCAGGTCAGGATGCCGACCGGTCGCTCGTCCCCCTGCGAGTCCCTGCCGTACGAGCCTTCGCGCGTTCCGTTCAGCGGCACGACGAGGTAGTAGGTCTGGCCGGAGAGCGGCGTCAGCGTCCGGGTCGTGGCGCCGCCCGTACTGCAGTACCGCATCTCGTGGCTGTAGTACTCGCCCGCCGTACCCTCGTAGATCGCGTAGTCGGCGTCGGTCGGCATGCACGACTCGGTCCACGTCAGCGTGAGCTTCCCTGCGGCGGCTCTCGTCACGAGCAGTGGTGTGCCCGTTTCGGGAACGCGTCCCGCGGCCGCGGGATCACCGGTCCGCAGGTGCGCCTCCTGCCATCCGCCGGTCGGGATCGTGAACCAGCGACTCCGCTGGGCGAAAGGCGTGGTCACGCTGTCGTACCGGAATCGCGCCCGCCAGTGGTACGGCTTCTCGTCGATCAAGTCGCTCTCGAGCAGGCTGATCTGCGTGCCGGTGGGGCCGGTGTCGCGGTACTCGACCGCGACCTCGGTCGCGCGGCCGTCGAGGAGCGCGCTCAGCGGCTTCACCTCGCGCTCCACGGCGATACGGCCGCGACCGAACGGGGTCCGCAGGACGAACGCGAGCCGGAAGCCAAGCGGACTGTCCGAAGCGCCGAGGTGCGCGACGGGGCGGGCGTCGGTGTAGCCGCGCTGCTGCGGGGCGAGCGCAAGGCCCCGTCCGCCGTTTCCGTGGTACAGGACCGCGATCCCCTCGTCCGTGAGCGTGCCGTTGTAGCCCGGCGCGCCGACGAGCAGGTCGGCGTAGCCGTCGCCGTTCACGTCGCCCGCGGAGGCCACGCTCGCCCCGTAGTAGGTGCTCGCCTGGCCGCCGGAGATGGACCAGCCCGCCGCGCCGCCGAGCCCCGCGGCAGAGCCGTGGTAGACCCACGCGCGCCCCTCGTCGGTCGCGAGCCCGTCGTACAGCCGCGCTCCGACGACGACGTCGGCGTAACCGTCGCCGTCCACGTCTCCGGCCGAGGCGAGTGCCTCGCCAAGAAACTCGTTCTCCTGCGTTCCCGTGAGGGTCCAGTCCTCGTGCGTGGAGAGGCCCGCGGACGAGCCGTAGTACGCGAACACGCGGCCGCGGTCCGTCATCGCCGTGTAGTCGTCGCCGGGCTCGCCGACCAGCACGTCGGAGTAGCCGTCGCCGTTGACGTCGCCCGCGCCCGCGACCGCGGTTCCCCGGTGGTCGTTGCTGCCCTGCCCGTCGACGGTCCACGGCGTGCCCCCGAGCCCCGTCGCCGATCCGTTGTAGACGACCGCGCGGCCGCGGTCGATCCACCCGTCGCTGTCGTACAACTCGATCCCGACGATCACGTCGGAGTAGCCGTCGCGGTTCACGTCGCCCGCCGTCGCGACCGCGTGTCCGAGCGTGGCCCCGACCTGCTTGACGTCGGTCATCCACGCCGGCGAGGCACCGAGCCCCGAGATCGACCCGTGGTGCACGAAGGCGCGGCCCGCGTCCGTGTACACGCCGTTGTCGTACAGGTCAGCGCCGATGACGACGTCCGCGTAGCCGTCGCCGTTCACGTCACCGGCCGTGGCGGCGGCGTTGCCGTAACCCATGCCGGTCTGGCCGCCCGTGCGGCTCCAGGCGGCACCGGTCGCGAGGCCCGAGTGCGAACCGTGGTAGAGGAGCACCCGTCCCTCATTCGTGTACGTTACGCCGTCGTAGGACGGCACGCCGACCACGAGGTCGCCATAGCCGTCGCCGTTGACGTCGCCGGCCGCACCCATCGCGCACCCGTAGCATGCAGACGCCTGGTCCCCCTCGCCGGACCACGACGCCGTCGTGCGCAGTCCCGCAGCGCCACCGTGGAACACCAGCACGCGCCCCTCGTCGGGCTGGCCGGCGTCGTACTTGTTGGCCGCGACCGCGACGTCGCCGTAGCCGTCGCCGTTCACGTCACCGGCGCCCGCCACCACGAAGCCGAAGCCCGCACCGGACTGCTTCCCCGTCACGGACCAGCCTGAGCCCTTCAAGCCCGACGGCGAGCCGAGGTAGACCGACGCCATCCCCTCGAAGCCGAAAGTATTCTCGTAGTAGGACGCTCCGACGATCAGATCCGCGAAGCCGTCCCCGTTGACGTCGCCGGCAGGGCCGACTGCCCATCCGAGACCGGCGTTGTTGGAATCGCCCGCGAGGGTCGAGGTCGGCGTGAGGCTCGGGCCCGCGGGCGAACCGTTGTAGACATATACCGCGCCGTTGAAGAAGAGGTCGCCGACGGTGGCGCCGTGGTCGCCGATGACCACGTCCGCGTAGCCGTCTCCATTCACGTCGCCGGCCGTCCCGACGGCCCACGCGAACCAGGCCCTGCCCGGCTCGGGTGCGTCAACCTGCCAGCCGGCCGTCGTCGAGAGGCCGGCGCTCGAACCGTAGTAGACCCACGCGCGGCCGTTGTCCCCGCCGTAGGTGTCCCCGATGATGACGTCGGCGTAGCCATCGCCGTTGACGTCCCCGGCGGTCGAGGGCAACAGCGCGAACGCCGTCTGCGGGTCGTGGCTGTAGACGCTCCAGTTCGGGACGAGCGGCGGTCCCGACGCGGAGCCGTAGTACGCGAACACGGCCCCTTCGCTGGCCGTACCGTCGTGGTCGTAACTCGGCGCCCCGACCAGGATGTCCGAGTAGCCGTCGCCGTTGACATCGCCCGCCGTCGCGACCTTGCCGTAGTCGTCGTCGGCCTGGTCGCTCTCGACCACCCACGAGGCAGGCCGGACGATCCCGGTAGCGGACCCGCGGAACAGGAACGCGCGGCTGTTGCCGCCCGTGTAGCCGAAGCCGGGATCGTCGCCGACGAGCACGTCGCCGTAGCCGTCACCGTCGACGTCGCCGGCCGCGGACACGGTGAAGCCGAAGCTCTCGTTCCGGGTGAGGTCGGTAGCGAGAAGCACGTGCAGGGCCGAAGGAACGCTTGGCGATCCGTAGTACACGAGCGCTTGCCCCTCGTTGGACACCCCCAACCTGCGCCCGGGCTCTCCGATGATGACGTCTGCGTAGCCGTCGCGGTTCACGTCGCCGGCGGTGCCGACCGACTTGCCGAGCAGCGAGTCCTCGTTCAGGCCCTCCGTCTGCCAGTAGGGCTCGATCGCGAGGCCGCTCGCCGAGCCGGCGTAGATGTACGCCCGGCCGGCCTTGGAGAAGCCGGTGTCGAACTCCGGCGCGCCGACGATGACGTCGGAGTAGCCGTCGCCGTTGACGTCTCCGGCGGTCCCGAGCGACCACCCGAACCGTGCCAAGGACGCGCCGCCGTAGACCGTCCACGCAGGAGTGGTGGCCAGCGGGTCCACGGTCACGGGGTACACGGCGTCCGCGTCGTCGAAGAGGATCCGAATGCCGCGCTCGCCCGCGCGCGCGTAGCCCTCCATCCGCGCCGGCAGCCGCCGGCCCCCGGCGTCGGTCACGACCAGCGCAGCGTAGTGCAGGACCACCCCGTGCTCGGGCGAGCGGAAGTCGATCGCCTGACCGTCGCTGGCGATCGCCGGGACGAGGTCGCCCGACAGGACGAGGTCGAGGTGGACGGCAGCCGCGTCGGCAGAGCGCGACATCGACGAGGGGGAACACCCAGCGTCCTCGGGCGGCCGCGCCAGGTCGAAGCCCTGCTCCAGGCCACGCGGCGTGTTGACGTACCACTCGGTGACGTCGCCCCGCAGGTAGTCGATGCGCTCCTCCCGCGGCACGAGACGCGCCGGGCCCAAGGTGCACCGCAGGCCCCCTCGGCCGAAGTGCGAGAGAGCGAGCGCCCACTCCCAGGCGGGACCCTCGGTGCGCCGCGGGACGACGCGGATCCCTTCGGGGGTGAAGTACGTCCGGAAGCCGTGCGCCCGGTTCGGCGCGTGCCACGCGCCGTCGAGATCTGCGAGCGCGGTGCGGCCCTGCCACGTCACGTGGTACTCGCTGTCGCAGATCGTGGACTGGACCGTCGCCCACCACGACGCCGGCGTGCCGGCTGGAAGTTGCGGCGGTGCGGCCGCCAGGGACACGGAACTCGCGAAGAGGGCGAGGATGGACAGGCGGGCGCGCATGGTTGGACCTCCACGGGCCGGGGCGGGACAAGCACGCGGGCGGGTGCCGCGTCGGTGAGACGACAAGGAGCAGCCGCGTCGAGAGCGAGCAGCAGTCGAGAGCAGCGCCGCAACTCACGATAGACGGGGTTCCACAGACGAACGCCGGCGCGGAACGCGCCGCCGTCCCCCCGAGCTAGCCCGAGATCTTCGAGCCTGCCCATCTCCCCTGCTCCGAGACGGACACCGGCCGGGGGAGGCCGGTGGCGGGAGAAATGTACGCCAAGCGCCATGGCGAGTGGGCTCATTACCGGCGCGCAGGGTGAGTAAAATCGCGGTGGATAGACCCGTTCCCAGTTACTTCTCTGCAAGCTGCGGGATCGTGCGGCCCGAGCGCTCGATGCGCACTGCCGCCACCTTGCGCAGCTATCGCAGCTCCCCCTTCCGCACCTTCCCCATCGCATTGCGCGGCAGCTCGTCGAGGAAGACCACCCGGCGCGGGACCTTGAAGTGCGCGATCCGCGGGCGCAGCGCGGCGATGACCCCGGCGGCGTCGAGCGGGGCCCCGAGGCGCGGCACGACGGCGGCCGCCACGACCTCGCCCAGGTCGAGATCCGGGATTCGGTAGACGGCCGACTCGGCGACGCCCGGCAGCGCGTAGGCGCGGGGGAGAGCTCTTGCGCCTCACGCCGCCCGATCCTCCTGACCGGCTGAGCGTTGCGCGGGCGGGACCGCCCTCCCTGAAGCCTCCGTCGGAATCGTGTATTGACAACCGACTTCGGTCAGCGTACACCCCACCCGTTCTCGCTGCGGCGCTGCGACCCTCCCGCACGCTGAGAAACGTATAGGCCGGCCCTGTTTCTCGGCGCCACGGAGTCACAAGGACGGCGAACCGAATCCGACGACGGGCGCGCAGTAGGTCATCGGCGCCGACGGCGTCGCACCGTGATCCGGACCAGGTCGATGTCGACGATTCGTTCGTTCGTGCTGGGTTCGACCGCTACCGCCGCGCTCGTCGCGGCGGTGGCGGCTTTCTCGATCGCGAGAGCTGCGACGGTTGTCGACTTGACTGATGCAAGTGGAACCGTGGCGTTCATCGGCAATCAACTCGGAGATGGGACCGGCATTCGAGCCTCACACTGCGATTTCAACGGCGACGGAATCGACGATCTCCTGGTTGGCGCGGACGAGGCCAACGGCCTGACGGGACTCAAGAATAACTGCGGCGAAGCGTACGTCGTACTCGGCGAGCGACGCCGTTGGGCGGGAAGCTCGGGGATCGTGCAAAGCGCCGATGTACGGGTCGTCGGCCAGCAATCGACCGACGACCTTGGCGCCGCCGTGTCCTGCGGCGATCTCAATCACGACGGATTCGACGACTTGGTGTTGTGCGCGCCATACGCCGACCGCGATCGGGATGGAACGGTCACTACCGGGCAGGTGCACATCGTGTTCGGCAGCGAGTCTCCCCCACCTGTGATCGATCTCGTGACGAGTCCCGGAACCGTGATCCGGGGAACGGTGTGGGGCGGGAGACTGTGCTTGAATCCGGTGATCGCCGATTTCGACGGCGACGGCCGCAAGGACCTCGTTGTCGATGACGACAACGCGTTGGGACCCGGGAATTCGCGGCCCGGCAAGGTCTACATGTTCTTCAATCGCGCGGTCTGGCCGGCGGAGATCGACCTGCGGCAGCAGGCCGCTGACGTGACGGTCGTCGGTTCCGAGGCGGACGCCTTCGCCAGCAGCACGCTCGCTGCAGGCGATTGGAACGGCGACGGGATGGCGGAACTGCTGATCCTGGCGCGACTCGGCGACGGCAAGAACGACACCCGATCGAACTCAGGCGATACGTACGTGGTTCGCGGACGGGCCCTGTGGCCCGAGACGCTCGACTACAGCAGTACGCTGGCCGAGACGATGATCTGGGGGCCAGACCCGGACGACCAGGCAGGAAGCGTCCGCGGGATGTGTCTTGGCGATGTGAACCAAGACGGCCTCACCGACCTCATGGTAGGAATACGTTTGTCGAAGAGCAAGCAGAATCTCAGAAACCTCGCGGGGGAGGTTCGCTACGTCACGAGCCACTCCAACCTGCCAGCCGAAATCGACTTGGCCACTGCGGCGTCTTCAATCGTCTGGGGCAGTACGGTCTCCGACCAGGCCGGAACATACACGCTCTGCGGCGATGTGAACGGAGATGGGAGCCTGGACGTCGTCTTCTCCGCTCGGTATGGGGATGGCTTGCAGGAGCTGCGGGCTGACGCAGGAGAAATCTCTGTCGTTCACGGAAAGCCTAGCCTGAACGCCAGACTGGATCTCTCGGCTCTCGAGCAGGACGTGCTCGTCGTCGGTCCAGTTCCTCAAGGTGGGGCGAGTGGACAGACTCTTGTGGACCTGAACAACGACGGTATCCTCGAGCTGCTCGTAGCATTCAACGTGGACTCAGATACAGCGCTCCCGGAGGTAAGACTCGTCTCCCCATACGACCTCGATGGCGACGGATTCGTCCAGCTTGCCGACAACTGCCCGCTCACCGCCAACGCCGATCAGCGCGATGGCGACGGCGATGGCCGCGGCGATGTGTGCGCGATCGACTGGGACGGTGACTCTCAGCCAGACGCCAGCGACTGCGCGCCCTCCGACCGAACCGCAGGACGCCCAGCGGCGGTTGGCCCGGTTCTGCTGACTCACGATCGTCAGCTTGGGATCACGCAGATGACCTGGCCCTTGCCGAGCAGCGCCGATCGCTTCGATGTCAGTCGCGGGCTCGTCTCGGAGCTTGTCGCCGGTTCGTTCGGGCAGTGCGAGACCTCGCGAGATCCCGATCCCACCGACGGGGTGTTTCTCGACAGTGAGTCTCCCGCGCTCGGGGGCTCGTTCTTCTACCTGGTACGGGGGGTCGACAACGGGTGTGGCGGTCCGGGAACGTGGGGTGTCGATTCCGAGGGAATCGAACGCGTCAATTACGATCCGGCTGGGTGTCCCTGATACCCCCACCCGTCCCACTCCAGAAAGGCCCGGTCGGGGCCGGAAGCGAAATTAGCACGAAAGTACCGGTAGGCGTTCACGGGTATCCCGGCGGGGTCGGCTGGTAGTATGAACCCGCGTCGCACGGGCGTTTTCCCGCACAGAAAAACGAGGTGCCGCATGTCCGGTCGTGAGGTCGTCATCGTCGGTGCCGCCAGGACGCCGATCGGCTCGTTCCTCGGTTCCCTCGCCGCCGTCCCCGCCCCGCGCCTGGGCGCCATCGCGATCAAGGCCGCGCTCGAGCGCGCCGGCGTGGCCCCCGCCGAGGTCGACGAAGTGATCCTGGGCAACGTGCTGCAGGCCGGCGTGGGGCAGGCCCCCGCGCGGCAGGCCGCGCTGTTCGCGGGCCTGCCCGAGTCCACGCCGTGCTGGACGATGCACAAGGTCTGCGGCTCCGGCCTCAAGGCCGTGATCAGCGGCGCGCAGGCGATCGCGCTGGGGGACGCCGAGGTGGTCGTCGCCGGCGGGATGGAGTCGATGTCGAACGCGCCGCACTACCTGCGCACCGGGCGCGGCGGCACCAAGATGGGCCCGATCACGCTGGTCGACGGGATGGTCTTCGACGGCCTGACCGACGCCTACGACGGGCGGCACATGGGCGAGTGGGCCGAGGAGACCGCCACCGCGCGCGGCATCACGCGCGAGATGCAGGACGCCTTCGCGCTGGAGTCGACGCGGCGCGCGATCGAGGCCCAGAAGAACGGCCTGTTCGCCGCCGAGATCGTGCCGGTCGAGATCGAGGGGAGGAAGGGCGAGAAGACGGTCGTGACCGAGGACGAGGGGCCGAAGGCCGCCAAGCCGGACAAGGTCCCGACGCTCAAGCCGGTCTTCAAGAAGGACGGCACGATCACGGCCGCCAACGCCTCGAGCATCAACGACGGCGCGGCGGCGCTGGTGCTGATGAGCGCCGAGCAGGCCCAGGCTGAAGGGAAGACCGTGCTGGCGACGATCACCGCCTGGGGCGGCGCGGCGCGCAAGCCGGGCGAGTTCACGATCGCCCCCGCCGACGCGATCCACCGGGCGCTGGAGCGCGCCCAGCTGCAGGTCGGCGACGTCGACCTGTGGGAGATCAACGAGGCGTTCTCGGTCGTCTCGATCGCCAACAACCAGCTGCTGGGCCTGGACGGCAGCAACGTCAACGTCCGCGGCGGCGCGGTGACGCTGGGCCACCCGATCGGCGCCAGCGGCGCCCGGATCCTGGTGACGCTGCTCTACGCGATGAAGGACCTGGGGAAGAAGCACGGCGTCGCGTCGCTCTGCATCGGCGGCGGCGAGGCCGTGGCGATGGTCGTCGAGCGCTGAAGCGCCGCGGGAGGCTGGATGAGAAAGCTCTGCGAGTCGGCCGACGCGGCCATCGCTGACGTGAAGGACGGCGCGACGCTGGTCGTGGGCGGCTTCGGGTTGTGCGGCAACCCCGAGAACCTGATTGCCGCGCTGCACCGCAAGGGCGTGAAACAGCTGACGATCGTCTCCAACAACTGCGGGACGACCGACCAGGGGCTGGGGATCCTGCTCGCTGCGCACCAGGTCCGCAAGATGGTCTCGAGCTACGTCGGCGAAAACAAGATCTTCGAGCAGCAGTACCTGTCGGGCGAGCTGGAGGTCGAGCTGGCGCCGCAGGGGACGCTGGCCGAGCGCTGCCGCGCGGGGGCCGCCGGAATCGGTGGCTTCTACACCCCGACCGGCGTTGGGACCGAGGTCGCCAAGGGGAAGGAGACGCGCACGCTCGGCGGGCGCGACTACCTGCTGGAGCTGCCGATTCGCGGCGACTTCGCGCTGATCAAGGCCTGGAAGGCCGACGCCCTGGGGAACCTGGTCTTCCGCCGCACCGCGCGCAATTTCAACGGCTGCATGGCCGGGGCGGCGCCGGTCACGATCGCCGAGGTCGAGGAGATCGTGCCGGTCGGCGCGCTCGATCCCGACGCGATCCACGTGCCGTCGATCTACGTCCAGCGCCTGGTCCTGGGGAAGGACTACGTGAAGCCCATCGAGCGCCGCACCACGCGGCCGAGGTCGTGAGATGCCGTTGACGCGCGAGCAGATCGCCCAGCGCGCGGCCCAGGAGCTGCGCGACGGGTTCTACGTCAACCTCGGGATCGGGATGCCGACGCTGGTCGCCAACTACGTCCCGCCCGGCGTCGAGGTCGTGCTGCAGTCCGAGAACGGGATGCTGGGGCTCGGCCCCTACCCGTACGAGGACCAGGTCGACCCCGACCTGATCAACGCCGGCAAGGAGACCGTGACCGAGATCCCGGGCACGGCCTACTTCAACTCGGCCGAGTCGTTCGCGATGATCCGCGGCGGCCAGATCGACCTGGCGATCCTCGGCGCGTTCGAGGTCTCGGAGTTCGGCGACCTCGCCAACTGGGTCATCCCCGGCAAGATGGTCAAGGGGATGGGGGGCGCGATGGACCTCGTGGTCGGGGCCAAGCGCGTGATCGTGATCATGGACCACGCCAGCAAGGACGGGAAGCCGAAGCTGCTGAATCAGTGCACGCTGCCGATCACCGGGGTGCGCTGCGTCTCGGCGGTCTGCACCGACCTGGCCTGGATCGACGTCACGAAGGACGGCCTCGTGCTGCGCGAGCTGGCTTCCGGGGTGACGGTCGAAACCGTGCAGAAGCTGACCGAGCCGCCGCTGCGCGTGGCCCCCGACCTGAAGACGATGACGGTGTAGGCGAGCCGGCTCCCTCGCGCTGCTCTCGATGCTGACCTCGCTCGTGTCGTGGGGCCTCCCGTCGGCCGGCAGCCGCTGGGTGATCGAGGCGCCCTACGTGCTGGAGGCGGCCAACGTCCACCAGGTCCACCTGGGCTGGGTGGTCCAGATCTACAACGCCTCCGAGGCGCTTCCCAACCTGATCAATCCGTTCTGGATGCTGCCGCTGCTCGCGATCCTCAAGCTCCGGGCGCGCGACCTGGTCGGCTACGGGATGCTGCAGCTGATCGTCCACCTCCCGCTGGTCTACCTGCTCTGCTGGCTCCTGACCTGGTTCGTGCCGTATGCGGCGCCGGTGCGGTAGGACGTGGGTCTCGCGCGGCTCGCGGCCCTCCTCGCGGCGCTGGCCTTCGCGGGCGGGCCGCTGCTGGACGACCCCGACGCGCACATCCACTGGCAGGGGAGCGAGGCCTACCGCCACACCCACGACCACCTCGCGGCGCACGACCACGAGCCGCTCGACGACCACGCGGCCGATCACGACCACGAGCCGCTCGACGACCACGCGGCCGATCACGACCACGGTACCGACCACGACCGCGCCCCGGTCCCCGACCGCGGGCACGGTTCGCGCCGCGAGAGCCACGCCTACCTGCACGCCGCCCCCGCACCTGCGCTTGCCGCCGCGCCCGTGCTCGACCTGCCGCGCCCGCAGCGGCTGGCCGCCGCGCTGCTCGACGCGGCACGCCCGCGCCACCGCCCGGCCCTCCTCGCGCCGAGCGCGGCCCCCCGCGCCCCGCCCGCCTGAGTCGCAGCGCGACGCGGACCGCACCGCCCGCAGGGCGGCGCCGCGGCCGCGTTCCGTCCAGGCGCACGACGACGGCGCGGGGCGATCCGGCCCGGCAGGGGAACTCCTGCTGCGACCCGGCCCCCGGCGCGGAGGACGTTCGATGAAGGTGACGACGAACCGGCGAGCGGCGCGCCGGCACACCCGCGGTGTGCTCGGGCTTGCGCTCGCCCTCGCGGTCCCGGGTGCGGGGTTCGCGGCCGAGCCGGTGACGGCCGAGGACGAGCGAGGGAAGGAGAGCGTGAGGACGCGCGACGAGGAGCCCTCGCTGACCGAAGAGGTCGACGTGCGGGCGCGGGCGGACGACATGATCGGCTCGGCCACCTCGGCGGCGGAAGGGGTGATCGGCGGAGCCGACCTGGAGCAGCGGCCGAAGCTGCGGCCGGGCGAACTGCTCGAAACGGTGCCCGGGATGATCGCGACGCAGCACAGCGGCGGCGGCAAGGCCAACCAGTACTTCCTGCGCGGCTTCAACCTCGACCACGGGACCGACTTCCTGGCGCGGGTCGAGGGGATGCCGCTCAACATGCCGACGCACGGCCACGGGCAGGGCTACACCGACATGAACATCCTGATCCCCGAGCTGGTCGACCGGGTCCACTACCGCAAGGGGCCGTACTACGCCGACACCGGCGACTTCGCGGCCGCCGGCAGCGCCGACTTCACGTTGGTCTCCAAGTTCGATCGCCCGTTGATCCAGCTCAGCGGCGGCAGCGACGGCTATGCCCGACTGCTGGCGGCCGGGACGGCGTCGGCCGGACCCGGCGCGCTGACCGGCGCGCTCGAGGCCTACCACTACGACGGGCCGTGGGACGAACCGGACGACTACCGCCGCCTCAACGCGACCGGACTCTACGACTGGACGCGGGGCAAGGGGGATGGGCGCGTCTTCGCGCTGGGCTACCGCGGCCGGTGGGACGCCAGCGACCAGATCCCGCTCCGCGCCGTCGAAAACGGGGAGATCGGCCGCTTCGGCCAGCTCGACCCCGACCTGGGCGGATTCACCAACTGGGTCAGCCTGGGGGCGCGCTGGAGCGAGGCCAGCCCGCGGCTCGCACAGCGCTACCGCGGCTTTGCCGCCTGGTACGACTTCTCGCTGCTCTCGAACTTCACCTACTTCCTCGACGACCCGGTCGCGGGGGACGAATTCGAGCAGCGCGACCAGCGCTGGGTCGCCGGGGGAGACGCCACCTGGCAGGGAGCGCTGCGGCTGGGCGCCAAGCCGGGCGGGTGGCGCGCCGGCATCGAGGCTCGCTTCGACCGGATCGACGTCGCGCTGGCCCGCACCACCGACGGCTCGTTCCGGGAGCTGGTTCGCGGCGACGACGTCGACCTGCTGCGGGCCGGCGGCTGGGGCGAGGTCGACCTGGCGTTCGGGCCGAAGGTGCGGGCGCAGTTCGCGCTGCGCGTCGACGGTTACGGCACCCGGGTGACGAGCAGCCTGCCGGCCAACTCCGGCTCGGAGCGGGAGGCGCTGCTCAGCCCCAAGGCCAACTTCGCCTTCGGCCCGTGGAACGACTGGGAGCTCTACCTCAACCTGGGCTACGGCCACCACAGCAACGACGCGCGCGGCGCGACGATCGCCCGCGACCCGGTGACGGGCGCGGAGGCCGCGCCCGTCGACCCGCTGGTCCGGGCGAAGGGGGTCGACCTTGGCGTGCGCACGGCGGCGCTGCGCGGGCTGCAGTCGACCCTCTCGCTGTTCGCGCTGGAGCTGGACTCGGAGCTGCTGTTCGTCGGCGACGCCGGGATCACCGAGGCCAGCCGGCCGAGTCGCCGCACCGGGATCGAGCTGGCGAATTTCTGGCGCGCGCTCCCCTGGCTGGCCTTCGACCTCGACCTGGCCTGGACCAAGGCGCGCTTCACCGACGACGACCCGGCCGGCGACCGGATCCCGGGGGCGCTCGAGTCGGTCGTCACCGCGGGAGTCACGGTCAGCGGCTGGCACGGCTGGGCGGGATCGATCCGCTGGCGCTACTTCAGCGGGCGCCCGCTGATCGAGGACGACAGCGTCCGCTCGGCCTCGACCTCGCTGATCAACCTGCGGACCGAGTACGCCTTCAGCCCCGAGTTTGCCGTCGTGGTCGAGGTCTTCAACCTGCTCGACGCGCAGGACAGCGACATCGAGTACTTCTACGAGTCAAGACTGCCCGGCGAGCCGGCGGAGGGGATCGGCGACGTCCACTTCCACCCGATGGAACCCCGGGAATGGAGGCTCTCGCTGGTCTGGCGACCGAAGCCCGGCCCTTCATGAATGACCCGGACCAGCCGCATAATCGGGCCGCCCGATGCCCGAGCCGCCCCCCTTCCCGGTCACCCGCACGCTGCGCGACAACCCGCGCAGCGCGCGGCGCTCCTTCCTGGTGCGCTTCGGCCGGCCGCTGGTGCTGGCCCGGGCGGCGCTGGGGGTGGCGGCCGGGGCCTTCCTGATCGCCTGGTCGCTCAACGCCTTCTACGTCCCGACCAAGCTGCTGGCCGGGGGGGTGACCGGGATTGCGCTGCTGGGACGCGACCTGTTCGGCTTCCCGGTCGGACTCTCGATCGCACTGCTCAACGTCCCGATCTTTCTGCTGGGGTTCCGCGACATCGGCGCGCGCTTCGCAGCGCTCTCGGGGCTGGGGGTCGTGGCGCTCGCGGTCCTGACCGACTTCCTGCCGGTCCGGCCGCTGACCGACGACCCGCTCCTGGCCTCGATCTTCGGCGGGGTGGTGGTCGGGATCGGCGGCGGGCCTGGCGCTGCGGGCCGGCGGCTCGACCGGCGGCTTCGACATCCTGGGGGTCGTGCTCAACCGGCGCTTCGGGCTGGGGGTGAGCGAGGTCCTGCTCTTCCTCAACGGCGGGCTGATCGTGGCCAAGGGGCTGCTCGGGACGCCCGAGCTGGCGATGTACACGCTGGTCGCGATCTGGACCTCGGCCCGCGCGATGGACGCGCTGATGGCCGCCCGCCCGCGCAAGGCCTTCCTGATCGTCAGCCGGAAGAGCGACGAGATCCGGCGCCGGGTGCTGGCGCAGATGCGGCGCGGGGTGACGGTGCTGGACGGGGAGGGGGGGCACACCGGGACCCCGCTCAAGATCCTGCTGATCGTGGTCCAGCGGGTCGAGATGCGCGAGCTGCGGGACGTGATCCGGGCCGCCGATCCGCAGGCTTTCGTGGCCGTGCTGGAGGCCAGCGACGTGATGGGCTACTTCCGGCGCCGGACGGCGATAGACTACCTGCGCCCGCGAACCGACCGCGAATCGTAGGGGCCGCCCTCCGTGGCGGCCCGATTGCGACGAGGAAGGGCGGGCCGGCACAGAGGCCGGCCCCTACGCGGCCAGCGGGCCGACCGCGGGTCGTAGGGGCCGCCCTCCGTGGCGGCCCGAGTGCGGCGAGGACCAGCGGGCCGACCGCGCGGAGGAGTGATCCCGTGCCCCTGTATGCCCACCGCTTCGAGAGCCCCGTCGGGGAGCTGATCTCGGTGGTCGACGCGCGGGGCGGGCTGCGGCGGCTGGAGTTCGCGGGCCCGCGCGCGGCCGACATCGTCGAGGGGACGCCCGGGATCGAGTGGAACCGGGCGAAGAACAACGTCGTGATGCACCAGCTCTCGGCCTACTTCCGGCGCAAGCGGCAGAAGTTCGAGCTGAAGCTGGCGCCGGAAGGGACCGAGTTCCAGCTCCGGATCTGGGCCGAGCTGCTGAAGATCCCGTACGGCAGCACGATCACCTACCTCGAGCTGGCCGGGCGCTTCGGCGACCCGCGCGCGGCGCGGGCGGTGGCGCAGGCGGTGGCCCGCAACCCGATCGCGATCGTCGTCCCCTGCCACCGCGTGATCGGCTCGGACGGCTCGCTCACCGGCTTCGGCGGCGGGCTGGCGGCCAAGCAGTACCTGCTCGAGTTGGAGGGGGCGATCCGGCAGCCGACGCTCTACGGCGCGCTCACGGCCGGGGGTTCCAAGCGGCGATCTCGTCGAGCCCCTTCCGCCTGAGGTCGGGGACCGCCGCGCCCGGCGCCGGGTAGCCGATCGGGAAGAGGACGAACGGCTTCTCGTGCGGCGGACGGCCGAGGATCCGCGACAGGAAGCCCATCGGGCTGGGGGTGTGGGTCAGCGTCGCCAGCCCCATCGCGTGGATCGCGGCGACGAACAGCCCGCAGGCGATCCCGACGCTCTCCTTGACGTAGTAGTTCTTGCGCGGCGCGCCGTCCGGGTCGACGCCGTGGACCTCCTCGAAGACGACCACCAGCCAGGGCGCGATCTCGAGGTAGGGCTTCTGCCACGAGGTGCCGAGCGGCTCGAGCGCGTCGCGCCACTCCTTCGGCATCCGGCCGCCCTCGTAGGACGCGCGCTCCTCGGCCTCGGCCGCGGCGCGGATCGCGCTCTTGATATCGGGGTCGTCGACCGCGACGAAGCGCCAGGGCTGGCGATGCGCGCCCGACGGCGCGGTCGACGCGGTCCGGATCGCCAGCTCGATCAGCTCGCGCGGCACCGGGTCGGGGGCGAAGTCGCGCACGCTGCGGCGCGCGTCCATCTCTGCGTAGAAGGCGCGGGCGCGGCGCAGCATCTCGTCCTCGGGAAGGCGGGACGGGCGATAGGGGACGAACCGGGGCTCGCTCATCCCTCGATTCTAGTGACTACGCCAGGGTGGCGGCACTCAGGTCGCTGCGGACCCGCGCGACAGGCCGCGGCCGAGGACCACGAACAGCACGACGGCCGCCACGGCGAGCGCCCCCCAGAGCGCCCAGCGCGTCAGGCGGGCCATCCGCTCGATCTCCGCGCTCGTCGGCACCAGGTCGACCGCAACGGGGATGACTGGCCGCAGCTCGAGCTGGCGCCGCACGCTCAGGACCCGCGGCGCGATCGCGACGAGCGGGTCGAAGCCGGTGGCCAGCCGCACCAACCGGTCCTGCTCGGGCTGCGGCGCGAGGTCGGGCCAGGCAAACCGCAGGGCGCGACGCGCGCGCCAGCTTCGTGCGGCGGCCGGCGGCGAGGCGCCCGGGCGCGGCGCGAGTTCGACCGCCGTCGCGAACTCGGGCAGGTCGAGCGCGACGAACGCGAGGCACGGTCCCGCGCCGGCGGCGCCGCGGGCCCACGCGCCGGTGCCGGCCGGGCCGCGATCGAACACGCCCGGACGCGGCTGCCGGACCCAGGTCGCCTCGATCTCGCCCTCGCAGCGCACGCCCCGCGCCGCGCGCAGTTCGACCTGCACGCCGCCGCGGTCCGCGGGGCCCACCGGCAGCGTGACGCGGCCTCCCGTCGCGGCCACTGCGGCCCCGGGCTCGGGCTCGGCCACGCTGTCGAGCACGAAGGGCACGACCCGGTCGCCGACCATCGGCCGCAGGCCGTCGGCCAGGACGCCCGGCTGGGCGAGCAGCGTGTCGCCGATCTCGACCCGGACGACGTCGCCGGGCACGACGCCCGGCGGCACGACCAGCGGCCACGACAGCCAGCCGCGCGGCATCCGCCCCGCCGGCGCGAGTTCGGTCGCGTCGGCGTCGAGCGGGGGGAGCGCAGCGGCGAGCGGGGCCCCGGGGGCGACCGCGGCCACGAGGCCCTCGATCGGGCCGGGGGGCGGCCCGCCGCCGTCGCCCCCGGGCGACGGCACCAGGCGGTAGCTGCCGCGCGAGTCCGCTTCGAAGAGCAGCCAGGCCCGCTCCAGCTCGAGTGCCGCCCCGTCGATCGCGAGCCCGCCGCCGGTCTCGCCCTCGAGCCGCAGCACCGCGGACGGGAGCGGCGCGCCGGCCAGCGCGATCGCGCACGGGACCGCGCACGCGCCGACGTCGGCGAGCGGCTCCCACCGCCCGTCGCGCGCCGCGAGCAGCCGCAGCGGCGCGCCCTCGAGGCCGGCGCCGCGCAGTGCGAGCCGCACGCCCCGCAGCCCTGTGGCGGGCAACTCGATGCGCCACGACCCCGGCTCGGACGCGGTCCGGACCTGCGCGGCCAGCGACGGCGCGCCGGGGAGAGCCCCCTCGCGCAGCACCACCGCCGCCCCCTCCAGCGCCGGGAAGCCGGCGGACCGCGGCCATTCGAGGCGCAGGTAGCGGAACGACGAAGACGGCAGGTCGAACGCCGGGCGGGCCAGGCCCGCCTCGTCGCCGAGCCGCACGAACGAGCCGCTCCCGAGCGGGGTCCACGCCGCGCGGTCGTCGCTGCCGGAGACGCGGACCGCGGCGGCCGTCTCGCGCGAGGGCGTAACGACGAGGCGCCCGTACGCGAGCGGCAGCGGGCCGGTGTCGAAGTCCACCGTCCAGCCGTCCGCCGTCTCCCCGGTCGCCGCCAGCGCGATCGGGAGGGTGCCGCGCGGCGCGGTCACCAGCCGCGACGGGACCGCGCGGCCGTCCGGGTCGAGCACCGCGAGGCCGCCATCCGGCGGGATCGCCGCCTGCGTCTCGCCGTCCAGCGCCACCCGGACCCAGCCGGGGCCGGAAACCTCCAGCTCGCGGGCCTCGACCGTCGCCGCCGCGCGCGGGCGCAGCGCGACCGCGCTCGCGTCGGGCGCGGCTCCCGCCCCGGGCGCCACGGCGAGCGCTGCGGCGCAGCAGGCCCACGATCCCCGCCGCGGGGCGCTCACGCCGCCCCCCCGGGGCCGCCCGGCAGCGGCGGCTCGGGCCGGCGGAAGACGACCTTCTGGTAGAGGAAGGCCAGCAGCAGCAGGCTCGCCCCCAGACCCAGCAGCGAGAAGACGCGGTAGAGGTCCCGCAGCTCCGACAGGTCCCACAGGAAGACCTTCAGCACCGCCGCCAGCATCACGACCAGCGAGGCCCAGCGCAGCGTCAGGCTGCGCGTGGCGAGCCCCGCCACGAGCAGCGCCACGCCCAGCACGATCCAGCCGGCGGAGTAGGCGTAGAGCTCCGCGCTCCCGGTCTCGCCCGGGACCAGCCGCGAGCCGTGGAAGGCCTGCCGCACCTCGAGCGTGACCAGTGCCCACGCGCCGAGCAGCGCCACCACCCCCGCGATCCGCGCGCCGGCCTCGTCGCCCAGCCGCGCCAGCGCACGGCCCGCCAGCGCGACGCCGAGCGCCGTCACGCCGTAGGCGAAGAGCAGCGCGTTGAAGACCGGCGTGGTTCCGACCTCGAGCGGCTGGAACAACGGGTTGGCAACGAACCCCGGCAGCGCGACGGCCGCGCCGATCCCCAGCGCCAGCACGGCGCGCGCCTCGTCCTGGCGGCCGGGCTGCGGCGCGCGCCGGCTCCACGCGGCGAGCCCCAGCCCAAGTGCGAGCCAGAGCACGGCGATCGCACCGGCCTCCGCGACGTAGAGGAACGGGTCGCCGCCGAAGAGCAGGCGCCCGAATTCGCCCATCGGGCGGTCGGGCCCCCCGGGGCTCCAGTGGAAGTAGTGCCGCACCTCGAGCGCACCGAGCCCCAGCGCCAGCGCGATCGTTCCCCACTCGAAGGCGAGTGCGTGCCGCTCCGCGCCGTCGCGGCGGAAGAGGAAGGCCGCCAGCGCGAAGGCCGCGAGCGGCACCCCGTAGCCGAACAGGATCCAGTTGAAGACCGGCGTCCCGCCCGTGTCGTAGCCCAGCAGCTCCGGGTTGGCGAACAGCCGGACCAGCACGATCGCGCCCAGCGCCAGCGCCAGGTGGCGCAGCACGGGCAGCGCCAGTCGGCCGGCCAGCCAGGCCAGCGCCGCGGCCTCGATCGCCCAGGCGGCCGTCAGCGAGAAGCGCCCGATCTCGAACGGCACCGCCGCGCCGGCAAAGAAGGTCGCGGCCGCGGCCAGCGCGCCGAGCACCCCCTCCGCCCCCGGGCGCTCGCCGCGGCCCTTCAGCCACGGCGCCGCGAGCCCGACGAACAGCGCGCCCAACGCGATCGACAGCAGGCTCCACGGGATGTCGCGCCAGGCCGGGAAGCTTGCCGGGTCGAGCGCGGTCGGGATCCGCAGCGCGCTCCACGCGGCGACGAAGTAGGCGACCGCCGAGCCGGCGCCGAGCGCGGCCCAGAGGTCGGCCCGGGGGGCGCCGCGCATCGCGAGGTACGACCCGAGGACGATCAGCCCGCCGTAGCCGAGCGCGGCCCAGCGCAGGATCGGCGGCGGCTCGGGCATTCCGACCCAGCGCGCGATCAGCCCCAGCCCCACCGCGGCGGCCACGGCCGCCAGCGGCAGCAGCGCCGGGCGCAGCCGCGCCGCGGCCAGGCAGCCCGCGGCGAGCAGCCCGAGAAGCAGCCACTCGCTTGCGCCGTAGTCGCCGACGACCACGATGGCGGCCAGCAGCGCCAGGCTGGAGAGCACGGAGGAGACGACGATCGCGTTCCCCGCCTGCGGCTCGCGCCAGTCGGCGCGCAGCGTCGCGGCCAGGCCGAACAGCGCGGCCGAGGCCAGCACGAACAGCCCCAGCACGAGCTCGTCGCCCGGCTTGAACCACCACGCGAGCCAGGCCGCGGCCCAGAGCGCACCGCCGCCGACCGTCGCCAGCGCCAGCCCCCACCAGCGCCGCGGCCGCGCAGCCGCGACGAGACCGGCCTGCAGCAGGAAGAGGTAGAAGAACAGCACCCCCGCGCTGGGCTCGGTCTCGCCCACCAGCGCGGGCGTGAGGAAGCCGCCGATCAGCCCGATCACCGCGATCAGCACGCCGTACCGCAGCGACAGCAGGACCGCCGTCGCCGTCACCAGCGCCATCAGCCCAAAGCCGACCGGTGCCGGCACGAGGTGGTAGAGCGAGGTCCCGGCGTAGAGCGACGCGTAGAGGTCGGCGATCCCGGCGGCCGACAGGCCGGTCGCGACCAGCGCCGAGCGCCGCCGCAGCAGCTCGCCGCCGGCGAGCAGGGCGACGCCGAAGACCAGTCCCAGCACGACGCGCGCGGTCGGGCCGAGCAGGCCGCGGTCGAAGGTGAACTTCACCAGGTAGGCGCCGGCCAGGAAGAGCGCGATCGAGCCGAGCCAGGTGAACAGGCGCGTGCCGAGCCGCTCCTCCAGGCCCGGCGCGGGGGCGGCGGGCGGCGGGGGGGGCGGGGGCGCCGCGGGACGCGCCACGGGGATCGGCGGCACGGGCGGCACGGGCGGCGCGGGCGGCGCGTACGGGGCGGGCGCGGCCGGTGACGGCGAGGGCGTGCGGGAGACGGGCGGCGCGGGCGGCGCATACGGGGCGGGCGCGGCCCGCGGGGGCTGCGCGGCATCGACCGGAGCTTCAGCGGGAGTGGTCGGGACGGCCCCGGGTGCCGGCGAGGGGACCGGCAGGCCCCGCTCGCGCAGGGTGCGCAGTTCGCCGCGCAGCGCGGCCACCTGGTCCAGCAATGCGCGTTGTTCTTGCTGAAGGCGTCCGGTCCGGACGAACGCCGAGAACGCCAGCACCAAGACGAGAACCGGTAGCCCCAGGGCAACGAGGCCGATCAGGACCAAGAACCCCGATTCGATCATGCAGTCCCCCTGCGCCGCGCGATTATGACGCGCTTGGCTGGGGCTCGGGGCGAACGCCCGGGCCGGGGGGGTAAGGGGGGTGGTGGGCCGGGGCCGCCCGGCGCGCTATGCCAGCACGGCGACCGCCGCCCGGGCCGGCCGCGCCGCCAGCACCGAGGTCACCTCGCCGACCGTCTCTCCCGCCGGGCCGACCAACGGCACGCAGGAGAGCTTCAGGTCGACCCGCGCCCCCGACCGGAGTTGCCGGCCAGCGGCCTCGACCTCGCGTGCGGCGCCGGACTCGATCCGGGCCCGCAGTTCGCGGCGGTACTCGTCGCACTGCTCCTTGGCGACGGTCGGGTTGAAGTTCCCGATCGCGTCTTCGGCGCTCCAGCCGAACAGCTTCTCGGCGGCGGCGTTCCAGGCGGTGACGGTGCCGGTCGCGTCGCAGGCGATCACCGGGATCGGGATGCTGCGGACCAGCGCCTGGTAGGCGGCGGTCAGCTCGAGGGCGCGGCGGGTCGCCGCCTCGAGCCGCTCCTCGGCGTCCTCGCGGTCCTGCGCGGCCAGCGTGGCGCGCCGCGCCTCCTCCGCGCAGCGCCGTTCGGTCTCCTCGACGCGCTGGGCCGACTCCTCGAGCCCCTGCTCCACCTCGGCCAACTGAGACTGCAGCCGCTCGGCCTCCTGCCGCGTCTCGTGCTGGCGCGTTTGGAGCGCGTGCAGATCCTGCTCGTTCCGCCGCAGCTGCTCGTCCGTCTCGCCCAGCCGGATCTCGGTCCTGTCGGCGCGCGAAGTGGCCTGGGCCGTCTCGGCGCGGGCCGCGGCGGCGCGGTCCTCGGCCTCGCGCACCCGCTCCTCTGCGCGCTGCACCGGCCGCAGGTCCTCGACCGCGACGAAGACGCGGGCCAACGATCCGTTGTAGCCGGCGGGGGTCGTGATCCGCAGCCGGCTGGGGCGGGGCTCGCCCGCGAGCGTCCGCTGCCGGGCTTCCAGCTCGAAGCCGGCGTCGCCCGTGGCGAACTGGGCCAGCGCGGCGGCGAAGGTCTCCCGCTCGCCGAACGCGGTCCACGGCCCGAAGGCCTCGGTCAACTCGTCGGCCGAACCGCTGCCGTAGAAGGAGAGGGCGGCGTCGTTGACCGCGACCGGCTGGATCTCGCCGGCGCAGAGCGGAATCGCCTCGGGGTTCTCGTCCAGCCAGGCGCGCAGGTCGGTCACCCCCTCGCGCCGCCGCGCCTCCAGAAAGCGCGCGACGCCGGAGAGGTCGAGCTCCCAGGTCGGGGCCGCCGAGTGCGACAGCAGCGAGCGGTAGCGCAGGCGCGCGTCATGCAGCGCCGTTTCGTGGAGCCGGCGCGAGGCGGCGGCCGCGGCGGCCTGTGCGGCGCTGCGCACCAGCCGCGCCAGGGCCCGCGGGGCCAGTTCGTCGGCGGACAGATGTTCGACCTGAGGGTCGCCGTGGGTCCACGACGAGAGCAGCGGCTCCACGCCGCCGCCCGCGATCACCAGCGGCACGGTCGGGGCCGCGGCCCGCAGCCGCGCCAGGGCTGCGGCGGGCTCACCGTCGAGCAGCCCGTGCTCGACGATCGCGACGCCGTACGCGGCGCCCGACACCTCCTCGATCGCCGCCTCGAGCCCGTTCACCCGGGTCACCGGCAGATCGAGCGCGGGAAGCTGCTCCAGCGCCTGCTGGACCAGGAAGGCGAGACTCGGATCGACGGTGGCGAGCAGCACGGGAAGGCGCGGGTTCGACACGGGACCTCCAGCGTCCGGCCCCGCGGTGCGCGGGCCGGCCCACAGGGAAGTTGGTGCCCGGGAGGGCGCCGCGCCATCGGCCGGAACCGGGCGGGATTCGCGCGGGTTCGGGAATTCCCGCCGCGGGGGGCATTACTTATTCTATTGAGCAAGTAAGTCACTGACGGCGCGGTGTTGACCGGCCCTCCGCGAGGCGCGATCCTCGCGCTCCCTTGAGCCCCGCCTCCCCGCAGGATCCGTCCCCCAAGGTCGTCCCCGGCGGGCGGCGCCTGGCCCGCCATGCCGGCCTGGTCTCCACCGCGACCCTGCTCTCGCGGATCCTCGGGCTGGTCAGGGACCAGTTCTTCGCGCTGCTCTTCGGCGCGACCAACGTGGCCGACGCCTTCGTCATCGCCTTCCGGATCCCCAACCTGCTGCGCGACCTGTTCGCCGAAGGGGCGCTCTCCGCGGCCTTCATCCCGACCTTCACCCACGCCCTGCACAACCGCTCGCGGGAGGAGGCGTTCCGGCTGGCCAACCGGCTGATGACGACGCTGGCCGTGCTGCTGGTCGGGATCGTGCTGGCGGGGGAACTGCTCGCGCCGCAGCTCGTGGCGCTGATCGCCCCCGGCTTCGACGCGATCCCGGGGAAGAGCGAGCTGACCGTCTCGCTGACGCGCGTGATGCTGTGGTTCCTGCCGCTGGTCTCGTTCGCGGCGGTGATGATGGGGATGCTCAACGCGCTCGACCACTTCTTCCTCCCCGCCTTCGCGCCGGCCTGTTTCAACATCGTCGCGATCGCGGCCGGGATCGGGCTGTGGCTCCTTGGCTTCAGCCCGGTGACGGCGGCCTACGGCTGGGCGCTCGGGACGCTGCTGGGCGGGGCGGCGCAGGCGGTGGTGCAGCTCCCGCCGCTGCGGCGCGAGGGCTGGCGCTACGCGCCCGAGCTGGACGCGCGGTTCCGGGACCCGGCGATGCGGCGGATCGCGACGCTGATGGGGCCGGCCACGGCCGGGCTGGCGGCGACACAGGTCAACATCTTCGTCAACAGCATCTTCGCCAGCCAGCAGACGGGGGCGGCCTCGTGGCTGCAGTACGCCTTCCGACTGATGCAGCTGCCGCTGGGGCTGTTCGGCGTCGCGGTCGGGACGATCGCCACGGCGGCGCTGGCGCGGCGCGCTGCGGCGAACGACCGCGCGGGGATGGGCGAGACGACGCGCCAGGCGCTGCGGCTGGTCGCCTTCCTGACGATCCCGGCGTCGTTCGGGCTGGCCGTGCTCGCCAAGCCGATCATCCGGCTGATCTACGAGCGCGGCCAGTTCGGCGCGACCGACACGGTGGCGACCGCGGCCGCGCTGCTGTTCTACGTGATCGGACTGTTTGCCTACTCGTCGGTCAAGGTGCTGGCGCCGGCCTTCTACTCGCTGGGCCGGGCGAAGGTGCCGCTCGCCGCCTCGGTCAGCGCGGTCGCCGCCAACCTGGTGCTGAACGTCGCGCTCTACCCGGTCCTGGGCTACCGCGGGCTGGCGCTGGGCACGGCGGTCGCGGCGATCGTCAACTTCCTGGTGCTGGCGGCGGCATTCCAGCGCGGCGTCGGCGGGCTCGGGGAGCGCGGGCTGTGGCTCGCGGTGGCCAAGGTGACGGCCGCGTCCGCGGGGATGGCGCTGGTCGCGTGGGGCGCGTGGCGCGGGCTCGAGGCCTCGATCGGCAGCGGCGACCTGGCGCGCAACGGGCTCGGCGCGCTGGTTCCCGTGGGGGTCGGAATCCTGGCTTACGGCGCGCTCTGCAAGCTGATGCGGGTCCCGGAACTGGACGACTTGATCGCGTTCCTCCGCCGCCGGCGCGGGGCGTGACGCGGAGCCGAGGAGCACTCCGATGACGAGCGTGACGACGAACGTGCGTACCGTGCGGGGCGGGCTGGCCTGGGGCGCGCTGCTGGCGGCTGCGGCGCTGGCCGCGCCTGCGGCGCGCGCCACCGAGCCGGCGCAGGCGGCGCTCCCGCCGGCCGCGTCCGCCGCGATCGACGCCGGGCGTCTGTCGGCGCTGCGCTGGCCCGACTTCTCCGACTACACGAAGTGGGTCGCAGGGTTTTACGACGCGCGGGGCGGCGCGCTGGCCTGGACCGCGGCCGGCCGGCCGACGCCGCAGGCGAAGGCGGTGATCGCAAAGCTCGAGGCGGCCGACTCCAAGGGGCTGCACGCCGGCGACTACGACGGAGGCCGCTGGGCCGCGCGGCTTGCCGCGCTCGAGCGGGGGGCCGCCTCGGCGCAGCCGCTGGCGGACTTCGACGTTGCGCTGACCGTCTCGGCGATGCGCTACGTCTCGGACCTGCACATCGGCCGGATCAACCCCGAGCGGCTGGGGTTCCACTTCGACGTCGAGCACAAAAAGTACGACCTGTCGGCGCTGCTCGAGGAACTGGTCGCAGCCGACGACGTGGCGGCGCGCTTGGACGCGGTCGAGCCGCAGTACGAGTACTACCGCGCGCTGCAGGCCGCACTGGCGCGCTAGCCGCGAGCTGGCGCCGCGAATCGGGGCGATGCAGCCGCTGCCGGTGCCGGCAAAGCCGCTCGAAGTGGGCGCGATCTACGACGCGATGCCGACGCTGGCCGAGCTGCTGGTCCTGCTGGGCGACCTCCCGGCTGCCGAGCAGGCCGCGGCCTCGGCCGCGAGCTACGGCGCACCGATGGTCGCGGCCGTGAAGCGGTTCCAGGAGCGCCACGGGCTGACCCCCGACGGGGTCGCGGGCCCCGCCACCTTCCGCGCGCTGAACACGCCGCCCGCGGCGCGGCTGCGCCAGATCGAGCTGACGCTCGAGCGCTGGCGCTGGATGTCGCACGAGTTCGGCGAGCCGCCGATCGTGGTCAACATCCCGTCGTTCCAGCTGCGGGCCTTCGCGCGCGAGGCGGACGCCGTCCGGCCGGAGCTGACGATGAACGTCGTCGTCGGCAAGGAGTACCAGGGGGCGCAGAC
Organism: uncultured Acidobacteriota bacterium; assembly: GCA_963702545.1. Taxonomy (GTDB): domain Bacteria; phylum Acidobacteriota; class Polarisedimenticolia; order J045; family J045; genus JALOKP01. The sequence goes on from CAVPDB010000019.1 coordinate 154,340, forward strand.
GCCGATCTTCGCGCGCCAGATGAAGTACCTGGTCTTCAGCCCCTACTGGGAGGTCCCGCCCAGCATCGCCCGCAACGAGATCCTGCCGAAGATGGCGCGGGACCCCGGCTACGCGGCGCGCAACCATTACGTGATCGAGGGGGCGGGGGGGCGGCTGCCGGTCGACGCGTCGTCGATCGCCGCCGTTCGCGCCGGCAAGGCCCGGGTCCGCCAGACACCGGGCAGGCACAACGCGTTGGGGCTGGTGAAGTTCATGTTCCCCAACGAGTTCAACGTCTACCTGCACAGCACGCCGTCCCAGGCCGCGTTCTCGCGCGAGGAGCGGGCGCTGTCGCACGGCTGCGTGCGGGTGGAGCGGCCGGTCGAGCTGGCCGAGTTCGTGCTGAAGGACGACCCGGCGTGGAACCGCGCCGCGATCGAGGCGGCGATGAACGCCGGCGAGCCGCGGACCGTGAACCTGAAGCGGCCGATCTGGGTCTTCATCCTCTACGGCACCGCGTTCGTGGACGAGCAGGGGACCGTCCACTTCTACCGCGACGTGTATGGGCACGACGCGAAGCTCGACGCGGCGCTGAAGCGGGGCTACCCGTACCCGGGCTGACCGGCCCGCCGCCGCTCAGCGCACGCCCGCGTCCCCCAGGAAGCGCTCGATCCCTTCCCAGAACGCGTCGAGCGACTCCACCGGCGGGCAGTCGTTGTGATCGCAGTCCATCAGCACCAGCCGGGCGCGCGACCCGGCGGCGGCGGCCAGCTCGCGCGCGTGCTCGGGGGGGACGATCGTGTCGCGCTCGCCGTGCAGGATCAGCACCGGCGCGGTGGTCGCGCCGAGCGCCGCGAGGTTGTCGAACGGGTCGCGGACCAGCGCCCGCGGCAGCAGGTAGCCGCGCGCCATCGCGGCCACGCTGGTGAAGCCCGACTGCAGGATCAGCGCGCGCGGTGGCCGGGCCACGGCCAGTTCGAGCACCGCCGCGACGCCGAGCGAGCGGCCGTAGTACGCGATCCGTCCGGCGTCCACCTCCGGCCGCGCGGCCAGCGCGTCGTGGAAGCGGACGAAGTCCTCGGCAATCGCCGCCCGCGACGGCGTGCCGGCCGAGCGGCCGTAGCCGCGGTACTCCGGCAGCAGGACGTGCAGCCCCATCGCCTGGAGGCGGCGCGCCTCCTCGAACCAGCGGTCGATCACCTCGGCGTTGCCGTGGGCGCAGATCACGGCCGGGCCGGGCGGGCCGCCCGCGGCGCCGGCCGCGGGAAAGAACCAGGCCTCGACCGGCCCCTCGGGGCTCTCCAGCCGCAGCAGTTCGGCCCCCGGGGGCGGCGCGGGCTCTCTCGAGAAGCGCGGCAGGTAGCGCGGGAAGAGGATCGTACGCTGCAGCGACCAGGCCAGCGCGTAGTAGGCGGCCGCGACCAGCAGCGCCCCCAGAAGCAGCGTTCCCAAGCGTCCCATCGCCCGATTCTAGCCGCGCTTTCGGCTACCATGGGCGCATGGACGAAGCGGCCCACGACGCGGTCACGGCGCGCCTTCCGGGGGAGTTCACCGTGGTGGTGGTCGGGATCCGGCTCAACTGCTGGTGGCGGCTCGACCACTGGCTCTGGGCGCGGCGCGCGATGCGCGGGCTGATGCGGGACCTCGCGTCCGACCCGGCGTCGGGCCTGCTGGGCTCGACCGAGTGGAGCGGGACGCGTTTTCTGACGGTCGTGCAGTACTGGCGTTCGTTCGAGGACCTGGTCCGCTGGTCGCGCGTCCCCAAGGGGGCGCACCGCACCGTCTGGACCGAATACACGCGCCGCCTCGCGGCCGCGGGGACGGTCGGGATCTGGCACGAGACCTACGTCGTCGGGCCCGGGCGCTACGAGACGGTCTACACCAACATGCCGCCGACCGGGCTCGGGCGGATCGCGCCCCAGGAGGCCGCGATCAAGCGGCTGGGGACGGCCGTGGGGCGGATGCGGGCGACGCTCGATCCCACAGAACCTTCGTGACCACCGCGCCCAGCAGGTAGACCAGCGCCGAGTACTGCACCCAGAGCATGAGCGCGATGATCGACCAGGCGGTTCCGTACACCGAAGCCAGGATCGAGCGGCCGACCAACTCCCCGACCACGCCGTTGCCGAAGGCGAGCAGCACCGCGGTCACGAAGGCGGCCGGGTAGGTGTAAACGCGCGGCGGGCGGCGCGGCGCGAGCAGCCGCCACGAGATCCCGATCATCAACGTCACCAGGCCCAGCGACACCAGGAAGTGCACGCGCCGCAGCGAGGGCGGGGCAAAGTAGGCCTCGGCCGCCGGCAGCACGCGCTCCTCCACGAAGGTGATCCCGGCGTCGGCGAACAGCAGCGCGACGAACAACCCGGCGGTGATCACGACCATCGCGAACGCCAGCAGGTAGGTGCTGACCACCCGCCAGAGCACGGGGGGCCTGGACTCGCGGGCCGGCTGCCCGAAGATCTCGGCCAGCGAGCGGCGGTTCTGCAGGAAGATCGACATCCCGGCGCCGGCCAGGATCGCCAGCTCGGCCCACCACGAGATCGAGGCCGGATTGCCCGCGGCCTTGAGTTGCAGCACCCAGGAGGCCAGCCTCTCCGCTTCCGTCCCGGCGAACGATCGTACGCCGGCCAGGAACTCATGCGCCGCGGCCGGGTTGGGGAAGAAGGCCGCGATCGTCTCGAGCGCGAAGAGCAGCAGCGGGACGACGGAGAGCAGCGCAAAGGCCGAGATCGCGGCGGCGTGGGTCGTGAGCTGGGCGCGCGACGACTCCCTTGCCACGTCGCGCGCGAAATCGCGGACGCGGTGCCAGCCCCGATCCAGCAGGCTCTCCAACGCCTCCTCCGCGCCCCGCGCTCCGCCCCGTCCCGCCCCGGCCTCAACGGCTCCAGCGCGGCACGCGCCCCGGGGTCCAGGGGGCCCCGGCCGCGTCGGCCGCCCGTTCCAGCGCCGGCAGGTCGACTTCGGCCAGTTGCTGCAGCTTCTTCAGCGTCGACTCGAACAACGTCCCGGCGGTGTCGAACATCGCGCGCTGGGTGCCGGTCGGCGCCGAGGTCGAGCCCCAGGTGCCGTAGACGATGCGCTGCACCCGGTCGACGATCCCCGGGCTCGCGGGCTCCTGCTCGCGCTGCCGGACCGGGTCGCCGTAGAGCTCCTGCTTGATCGCGCGCAGGTCGGCGTCCAGCGCCCGCGCCCGGTCGCGCAGCGCGGGATCCGCGCCGGGCGCCTCGAACAGCGCCTTCTTCAGGTGGTCGATCCGGCGCTGCGACTCACCCGCCGCCTCGCCGGCGCCGAGCACCGCCCCCTGCAGCCGCGCCACGTCGCGCTGGAACGCCAGCAGCGCCGTGCGGTCCGCCGCCGGCAGCGAGCCCGAGCCCAGCGTCTTCGCCTCGAACGGGACCGGCCCGGCGAGCGGCGTCAGCACGCCGTCCGCGCGGCGCGCCAGCTCGACCGTATAGCGGCCGGGGGCCGCCAGCGGTCCGGTCGGCTGGAAGTCCCAGGGCGTCCCTTCGCCCGCCGTTTCGAGCTTTGTCGGGTCGGCAGCGGGGAAGCGCAGGTCCCACGCCACGCGGTGCGTCCCGGCGGCGACAGGCCCGGTCAGGCGGCGCACGACCTGGCCCGCCTGGTCGCGGACCGTCAGCACGATCGCGGGCGCCTCCTCGCGGTCCTCGGCCCGCAGCGCGTCCCAGCTGGGATAGGGGGTGTCCTTGCCCTCCTTCTGCAGCGTCTTCTCGGACTCCTGGCGCAGCGCCTTCTTGGTCTTCAGCTCGTCCTTCAGGTAATAGGTGAAGACCGCGCCGAAGGGCGGGTTGGGGGCCAGGAAGAAGCCCGCCCCCTGCGTCGCCTTGCCCGAGTCGCCGAGCGGCTCGCGCGGCACGTAGACCCAGGCGTCCTCGGCCGGGAACAGCACCGCCGGCTGCTCCAGCGCCTGCGGCTCGAGGCCGCGCAGCGGGGTGTAGTCGTCCAGCACGTAGAAGCCGCGCCCGAAGGTCGCCAGCGCGACGTCGTTCTCGCGCCGCTGGATCTCGATGTCGCGCACCGCGATCGGCGGCAGGCCGGCCTTGAGCTGGATCCAGGTCTTCCCGCCGTCGCGGCTGAAGAAGGCGCCGAACTCGGTCCCGGCGAAGAGCAGGTCGCGATCGACGTGGTCCAGCGCGATCGAGTAGACCGTGCCGCGGGCCGGCAGATTCCCCGCCACCGACTCCCAGCTCCGGCCGCGGTTCGTGCTCTTCAGCAGGTAGGGCTTGAAGTCGCCCATCTTGTGGTTGTCGAAGGCCGCGAAGACCGTGTCGGCGTCGAACGGCGAGGTCTCGATGTCGGAGACGTAGCTCTTCTCCGGGACGCCGGGGAAGGAGTCGATCTTCCGCCAGCTGCCGCCGGCGTCGTCCGTGACCTGGATCAGCCCGTCGTCGGTGCCGGCGTAGAGCAGCCCCTCGCTCTTCGGCGATTCGGCCAGCGCGACGATGTTGCCGTAGAAGGAGGTCGAGTTGTTCTTGGCCACGGCGTCGATGCCGTAGACCCGTCCCATCACGGGCAGCTGGTTGCGGTCGATCTGCCGCGTCAGGTCGCCGCTCACCGCGCGCCAGCTGTCGCCCCGGTCGTCCGAGCGGTAGACCCGCTGCGAGGCGAAGTAGAGCCGGGTGTGCGCGTGCGGGCTGATGATCAGCGGCGAGTCCCAGTTCCAGCGCGACGGGTCCTCGGCCGGCGCGGTCTGCGGCTGGATGTCGATCCGCTCGCCGGTCCGGCGGTCGTATCGGTAGAGTTCGCCGTGCTGGTACTGCGAGTAGACGATCGCCGGGTCGGTCGGGTCGACGGCGGGCTTGAAGCCGTCCCCGCCCAGCGTGACGAACCACTCGGAGTTGGGGATGCCCGCGGCGGAGGTCGTGCGCGCCGGCCCGCCCTGCGTGGCGTTGTCCTGGGTTCCGCCGTAGACGTGGTAGAAGGGCGCGTCGTTGTCCAGCCCCAGCTTGTAGAACTGCGTCACCGGCAGGTTGGCCTTGTACTGCCAGGTGGCGGCCCGGTCCCAGCTCTCGTAGACGCCGCCGTCGTTGCCGTTGACCAGGTGGTCGCTGTCCTCCGGGTCGATCCAGAGCGCGTGGTTGTCGACGTGCTTGTCCTTCTCACCGGCGCGGCGGAAGGTCTTCCCGCCGTCCTCGGTGACCAGCATGAAGACGTCCATCAGGTAGACCCGCTGGTCGTTCTTCGGGTCGACGAAGATCTCCTGGTAGTACTGGGGGCTGCCGGCGATCGTGGCGCTGCGCTTCTCCCAGTTCGCCCCTGCGTCGGTCGTGCGATAGAAGCCGGAGCCGTCGCCGGCGGCCTCGATCGTGGCGTAGACCAGGTCGGGGTTCGTCTCCGAGATCGCCAGGCCGATCCGGCCGATGTCGCCCGCGGGGAGCCCCTTCTCCAGCTTCGCCCAGGTCGCGCCTGCGTCGGTCGACTTGTAGATCGCCCCTTCCGGCCCGCCGTTGATCAGCGTCCAGACGTGGCGGCGGCGCTGGTAGGCCGCGGCGTAGAGCACGTCGGGGTTGCGCGGGTCGAAGACGGCGTCGGTGACGCCGGTCCGCTCGGAGATCGTCAGCACGGCCTTCCAGCTCTTGCCGCCGTCGGTCGTCTTGTAGAGGCCGCGCTCGCCGCCGTCCTTCCAGAGCGGGCCCTGCGCCGCGACGTAGACGACGTTGGAGTCGCGCGGGTCGACCAGGATCTTCCCGATGTGCTCCGACTCCTTCAGCCCGACGTTCTTGAAGCTGCGGCCGCCGTCGACCGACCGGTACACGCCGTCGCCGTAGCCGACGCTGCGCTGGCTGTTGTTCTCGCCCGAGCCGGCCCAGACGGTCTGCGGGTTCTTCGGGTCGAAGGTGACGCAGCCCCACGAGTACGACCCGGCATCGTCGGCGACCGGCGTCCAGGTCGTGCCCGAGTTCTCGGTGCGCCAGAGGCCGCCCGAGGCGACCGCGATCACCCAGGTCGCGCGGTCGGTCGGGTGGACCGCGATGTCGCCCACGCGGCCCGACATCAGCGCCGGGCCGATTCCGCGCCAGGCCAGGCCGGAGAAGGTCTCGCTCTTCCAGGGCCCGACTTCGGCCGCCGGCTTGCCGGACGCGGCGGGAGCGGGGGGCTTCCCGGCGGCGAGCGGGACGGCGCAAAGGGCGAGCAGGGCGGCGAGCACGGCGAAACGGCGCGGCGACATGGGGTTCTCCGGAAGGGAATCGAAAGCTTGCCGCATGTTAGAACCGCTGCCGCGCGATGTGTAGGGGCCGCCCTCCGTGGCGGCCCGCATGCCGCGATCTCGTGAAAGGGCCGGCACGGAGGCCGGCCCCTACGGGATGCGTGCGCGGGTTCGGGCCGGCACGGAGGCCGGCCCCCACGACTCCCGAGGGCGCATCTGGTATCGTCAGCCGGCTTGGCGTGCGACCTCACCGAGCCGTCCGCGCCGTGCCACTCCCGCTCCCGCGCACGGAGCCAGAGAAAGGACGCCCATGGGCCTGATGCAGGAATTCAAGGACTTCGCCATGAAAGGGAACGTCGTCGACATGGCGGTCGGCATCGTCATCGGCGGCGCCTTCGGCAAGCTCGTCTCCTCGTTCGTCGACAACGTCCTGATGCCGCCGATCGGGCTGGTGATGGGCGGCGTCGACTTCTCGACGTGGGGGATCAAGCTGTCCGAAAGCGTCACGTGGAGGGTGGGCGCCTTCGTCCAGACGGTCATCGACTTCGCGATCATCGCCTTCGCGCTGTTCATGGTGATCAAGGCGATGAACAAGCTGCGCGCCCCGGCTCCCGCCCCACCGGCGCCGGCCGTGCCGGACGACGTCCTGCTGCTGAAGGAGATCCGCGACCTGCTGAAGAAGTAGCGCGCAACGCTGTGGCAGGACGACGGGCGGGGCCGCGGCCCCGCCCGTTTCAGTTCACGGCCGCGGGAGCCACCTGGTCCAGGAAGGGCGCGATCGCGGCGAGGAACTCGGCGGGCCGCTCCTCGTGCGGGATGTGGCCGGTGTCCTCGATCTCGATCAGCTCGATCCCAGGCCGCAGGGCGGCGACCCGGCGGCTGGCCTCGGGCGGCACGAGCCGGTCGTCGTCGCCGGTCACGACCAGCACGGGCAGGTCGAGCTGCCGCAGCAGCTCGGCCGCGTCGGAGCGTCTCCCGGCGGCGGTGAACTCCCACAACGCGCGGTCCCAGTCGAGGGCCCGGAGCGGCAGCCGGTAACCGTCGATCACGCCCGGCGTGACGCGCCACTCGTCATGCCAGGCCCGGCGGATCAGCTCGGGGCCGCGGTCCGCGATGCTGCGCACCAGGCGCGGGCCGACCCGCCGCAACTGGGGCGAGCGCAGCAGCCAACCGGGCAGCGGCGAACCGGTCGGGCCGGTCGGGCCGCCGAGCGCCGGCGCTTCCAGCACGAGTCCGGCCACGCGGCCGGGGTGGCGTGCGGCGGCGAGCACCGCGACCGCCGCGCCCGCGGAGTGGCCGACCAGGACCGCCCGCGAGATCCCCAGCGCGTCGAGCAGGCCGATCGTCAGGTCGGCTGCGAACTCGGGCGTATAGGGGTTCTCGCCCTCCCAGCTCTCCGGCATCGGTCGCTCGGTCAGACCGAATGCGGGGCGATCGAAGGCCAGCGTGCGGCGGGTGCGACCCAGCCCGTCGACCACGTCGCGCCACGAGAAGGTCGACGCCCCGAAGCCGTGCAGCAGCACGACAGCCGGTTCGCTCCGGCCGCGCGACACGACGTGGACATCGAGGCCCTTCACCGCGACGAAGGTCGCGTCCTTCCCGGCCAGCTCGCGTGGGGGGAGGATCCCCGCGGTCGAGCGCAGCGGGAGCAGCAGCGGGGCGGTCAGCGCGACGGCGACGAGGAGCAGCAGGGTGACGCCCAACCGGCGCGGCCAGCGGCGGCGCGGGCGGGCGGGGTGCGCTTGGGGCGGGGTCGCATTCGGGGAGGTCACGCCGGATAAGCTAGCTCAGGGCGGCCCCGTCGCGCCCGTGCCGGTCGGGGCGGGCGGCCGCCGGCCGAGGCCGGAGACCGCCCGCCCCCTGGGATCAGCAGTCCCCGGGGTTCTGGTTCGGGTTGAAGACCGCCGGGCAGTTGTCGCACTCGTTGCCGTGCGAGTCGAAGTCCGTGTCCAGCTGGAACGGGTTCGACAGGCTGGGGCAGTTGTCGAGGGCGTCGATCACCCCGTCGCCGTCCACGTCACCGGGCGAGCCGGAGCAGGGCTGCGCGTTGGGGCGCTCGGTGTTGGCGCTGTCCTGGCCCAGGCTCGACTCGCTGCACGGCGGCGCGACCCGGGAGACGAGGTAGTAGAACATCGTGAGCGGGACCGGCGTCACGGTGTCGGTCGCGCTGGAGCCGACCACGCCGCTGACCAGGCAGCTCTGGTTGTAGCTCCAGGCCAGCCCCGGCCGGCGCGAGCCGCGGTAGACGTTGAAGGGACCGAGTTCGACCTCGGTCCAGGCGATCGTGGTGGTGGCGGTGCCGCCGTCGTGGGTCAGCGCGACCGTCGCGCCGACCGGCGCGCTCTGACCGGCGGTGTCGGCCGGACAGTTCGGGCCGAGCCCGGTGCAGTTCTCGGCCGGATCGCAGGTCGCGGTCGAGGCGCGGCACTCCAGTGTCGCCGGCTCGAAGGCGTCCGTCGGGCAGGCCGGGCCGGTCCCGGTGCAGGACTCCGCCACGTCGCACACGCCGGCCTCCGCGCGGCACTCGGTGCTGGCCGGCTCGAACGCGTCGGCCGGGCAGTCGTTGCTGGCACCGTCGCACGACTCCGCGACGTCGCAGGTCCCGGCGGCGACCCGGCACTCGGCCGTGCTCTTGGAGTCCGTCGGGCAGGTGGCGCCGGCTCCGGTGCAGGTTTCGGCCAGGTCGCAGGTTCCGGCCGCGCCACGGCACTCGAGGGTCGAGGGCTGGAAGGCGTCCGCCGGGCAGACCGCGCTGACGCCGTCACAGACCTCGTCCAGGTCGCAGTCCCCTGCCGCCGCGCGGCAGAGCGTGCTGACCGGTGCGATGAGGTCGGCCGGGCAGTCGGCGCTGCTGCCGGTGCAGGTTTCGTCCAGGTCGCAGGACCCCGCCGCGAGCCGGCAGATCGTGGTCGGCGGCTCGTACGTCGGGCTTGCAGAGCGCCGTCCGCGGGATCGCAGGCGAAGCTCGCGCAGGCGGTGGCCGGGTCGCAGGTCACGCCGGTGCACAGGTCGACGACCTCGTCCGCCCCGATCTCCGGTGGCGTCCCGCGCGTGTCCCCGTCGATGTCCACGGTGATCACGGCCAGCGGCGTCCCCACGTTCTCGACCGGCGACGGGCTGGTCAGGTGCAGGTCGGTCGCCGAGACGAACAGCGGGTCGACCGAGAGCGAGGCCGCGTCCTGGCCGCTGGCCGTCTGCCAGTCCGCCAGCGTCAGCCGGTCGACGCCGTTGAGCAGGCCGACGAAGCCGGGAGTCCCGGAGGGGAAGTAGTCGTTGTAGTCGATCGCCGTGAACTGGGCGCCGGTCGTGGCCGCAGTCGCGATCGCGTAGGTCTTGTCGGTCACGACTGCGGTGTTGTTCAGGTTGGTCCCGAAGATGTTGTCGCGCAGGTCCAGGCCGGTGACGCCGGACTCGGCGTAGAAGGCCGCGCTGGCGGTGCCGGAGCCGTTCCCCGCGAAGTCGCCGGAGCCCAGGTTGATCGAGTTGGCGTAGACCTTGACGCCGCCGGTCGTGCCCCGCAGCCGCAGGCCGACGATCGAGTCACCGCCCAGGAGGTTCCAGCCGTCGCCCTTGATGTTGGAGACGAAGTTGTTGGCGATCAGCAGGTTGCTGCTGGCGTTGCCGGTGCTGACGTCGATCCCCTTGCCACCGTAGCCGCCCGTGCTGGTGTATCGGACGTCGCTGATCTTGTTGCGGGTCACGCTGGAGTTGACCAGGCCCGAGCTGAGGATCAAGCCGAACGGGTTGTTGTTGGTGCTGACCGCGCTGTCGCTGGTCACGACGTTGGTGATGGTGTTGAGCGTGATCGATGCGCCCGTCGATTCGCCGACGTTCATCCCGATCCGGCCGATCGAGTTCGCGTTCGTCGCCGCGTCGCCCAGCTCGTTGCCGGCGATCAGCAGGTTGTCGTTGGGGCCCGCCACCGCGCCGATCGCCTGCACGCCGATCGTGGCCTTCTGGATCAGGTTGTTGAAGAGCGTCAGGTTGTCGTTGTCGGCGCCGTTGGCCGCCCCGCCGGTGTCACCGACGAACAAGGCGAACGTCGTCACCGACGAGTTGCCGATCGTGCCGGCCCGGATGATGCAGTTCTTCACCGTGTCGTTGGTGGCGCCCGCGCCGACCCCGAGGCTGCCGATCCACACCACGGTCGTGCCGGACGCGGTGTTCGGGTTCACGATCGTCAGGCTGCGGTCGGTACTGCCCGTGAGCGAGCCGTCGATCGTGACGTTGTCGGCGCCGTTGAGCTTGATCACGGTGACGTTCGATCCCGTTCCGGTGATCGTGCGCGGCGCGCCCGAGGGCCGGATCACGACGGAGTAGAGCGCCTTGGCCTCCTCGGCCAGCTGGTTCAGCGGGACGGTGCCGGTCTCGCCGGTCAGGTCGCTGGTGATGTTGATCGTGATGTTGCCCGTGACGACGCCGCTGTTGAGCGCCGCGAACAGGCCGCCCGGATTCGTCAGCGAGGTGTAGGTCTCACCGCTGCCGACGGCGTACGAGCCGGAGAAGGTGATCGCGATCAGGTAGGTGGCCGGCGCGCTCGGCGGCGTGGCGGCCGCCGGCGGATCGGCGGTAAACCCGCCCGCGCCGGCGGACGGATTGGCCGAGACGTTTGGTGGGGAGGCCCCGTCCTGCGCCATCACGAAGTACTGGACGGAGTCCCCCGGCGAGACGCTGCCGCCGTTCACCAGGCTGTAGTCGATCAGGCAGGTGTAGCTGCTCCCGCTGACGTGCGAGCACTGGGTGGAGACGTACGGATCGACCGCCCCCTTGCGGAAGTAGATCACCGGGAGGCCGATCCCCGAGGTCGGGACGCCCGAAGTGTCGGTGATCGTCGCCGAGAGTATGCGGTTCGCCGTGCTCGAGGTGTTCACCAGCGGCGTGTAGACGATGACCGGGCCGCTCAGGTCGAGCACCGCCTCGTAGGCTCCGATCGTCGGGTTGGTCGCGCTGCGCAGCGTGCCCAGGATGTCGGTCGTGACGCTGAGCGGGACCCCCGCGCCGAGCAGCGGCGAGCCGGGCTGCGGCTGGAGGTTGACCGTGGAGTTGAAGAGCGGATCGGCCGAGAGCGAGCTGGCATCCTTGCCGGTCGCCGCCTGCCAGTTGGCGAGGGTGAGCTGGTTCGTGCCGGTGCCCTGGCTCAGGCTGCCGGTCTTGCCGACGGCGAAGGTCGACCCGGTGGCGGTGAAGAGGTCGTTGAAGTCCGAGATCATGTTGGCGAAGGTGGACGACGCCGTGCCGATGGCATAGCCGAAGCCGGTGCCGTTGACGGTCGTGGCGTAGAGCGCGTTGTCGCGCACGTCGACGATCGGATCGACGCCGCCGATCGCCAGGGCGTAGTTGGGGTAGCTTCCGCCGGTGAAGGTGCCGGTCATCGAGACGGAGTTGTAGTAGACCTGCGTGGTCGACCCCGTCCCGCCGCCGAGGAAGATCCCGGCCCCGAAGTCGCCGCTGGTCCCGTTGGCGCCGACCCCGTAGATCTCGTTGTTCGCGATCAGCGTGGTCCCGCTGGTCGCCGCCGCCAGGCTGATGCCGGCCGCGGAGAAGGTGCCCGTATTGGTCACCTTTCCGATCGCGTTGCGCAGCACCGTCGCGTTGGTGACCTCGTTGCCGGTGAAGGTGGTGGTCGAGAACGAGGTCAGGCCCAGCGCGATGCCGAAGACGTCGGGCGAACTCGCCAGGGTCACGCCGTCGATCCGGTTGTCGGTCACCTGGACGGCGTTCTCGAAGCCCAGCCAGATTCCGCCGCGCGAGACGTGGTCGGGCGACGCCGTGGTCATCCGGTTCTGCGCGATCACGTTGCCGCTGTTCTTGTTGGCGGCCGAGGCGCCCTGGGAGTAGATGCCGTACTGGACCTTGCTGATCGCGTTGTTCCGAATCGTGTTGCCGCCGTTGCCGGTGCCGAGGCTCCCCGACGAGACGGTGGGACCGCCCATTCCGATCCCGTAAAGGGTCGTGGTGTTGCTGTTGCCGACGACCGTGAGGTTCTTGACGGTGTTGGACGTCGCGCCGTCCGTGCCGCTGCTGCTCAGCCAGATCACCGCCGTCGAGGAGCCGGTGGCGGTGAGGGTCACCGTCATGCTCCGGTCCGTTCCGGTGCCTCCATTCGAGCCGTCGATCACGACGCGGTCCGCGGCGTTCAGGCGGATGAACCCGCCCGTGGGAGCCGTCGTGCTGGTGATCGTCCGCGGCGCAAGGGTCACGCCGGTGGGGTAGATGCGGACGACGAAGTTGCTTCCGGTCGGTTCCTCGGCGATCGCATTCAGCGCGACCGAGCCGTCCTCGGTCAGGTCGCCCGCGATCTGAAGATCCAGGTTGGCGTTGAGCACGCTGGCGTTGACCGTGGCGAAGGCGCCGCCGGCGCCGGTCAGCGTCGTGTAGTCGCACCCCGAGCCGCAGACCGTCTTGGTGCCGGAGAGCGTCCCGACGATGGTGTAGCCGTTCGGCGTACTGGGGGGCGTGCTGGCGGCCGGCGGATTCGGCGTGAAGCCAGACGCGCCGAGCTGCGGATTGGTCGTCACGTTCGGGGTGGGTGCGTTGTCCTGCGCCGCCACATAGTACTGGATGGTGTCCCCGACGACGACGCCTCCGACCGCGCTGTAGGTGAAGACGCAATCGTAGTTGGTGCCGCTGACGTAGGTGCACTGCGAGGCGGTGTAGCCGCCGACGTCCCCTTGCGGAAGTAGAGCTGGGGCAGCCCGATCCCGGCCGTCGGGACGCCGGAAGCGTCGGCGACCGAGGTCGTCAGAGTGCGGCTCGTCGTGTCGCCCGAGTTCAGCGAGCGGCGTGTAGCCGATGACCGGCGGCGAGAGGTCGACGCCGAGGAAGTTGCCGGCGTCGGCGCCGATGTCGGTCGGCGTCAGGCCGGCACGCAGCTCGCCGTCGAAGTCGTCCGTCACGCTGGCGATCAAGGCGCCGTTCCCCTCGACTACGGTGGTCAGCGTCGGATTGATGTGGAGGTCGATCGCGACGGCACCCGTGGGGTCGAGGTACTGGGGGTTGCTCGCGAAGCTGTTCAGGTCCTGGCCGGTGGCGGTCTGCCAGGCCGTCAGCGTCAGCTGATCGACCAGGTTGAAGAGTCCGGTGACGCCGCCGATGCCGGTCACGTACAGCACGTTGTTGTTGCTGGTCAGGCCGCTCGGGTTCGGCGCGGTGCCGCCGACGCGGATGGCGTAGTGCTTGCCCGTGCCGGACCCGTTGCTCCGGGCGTTGAAGAAGATGTTGTCCCGGTAGTTCCGGGTGTTGAACGTGATCGCGCTCTGGAAGGCGAAGGTGTTGGCGGTTCCCGTCACGTCGGCGCCGCCGATGAAGACGCTGTTGTGGTAGAGGTTGTCGGTCCCGGCCGAGACCTCGTTGATGCCGATGACCTGGATCCCGTTCGTCAGCCCGTTGCCCAGGTCGATCATGTTGTTCTGGTACGTCGTCGTGCCGCTGTTGATGTTGATCCCGGCGACCGTCGCGGAGGCGCTGGTGCTGGGGGTCGAGAGCGAGTGGATGAAGTTCCGCGCGACGACGTTCGTCCCGGAGCCGACTCCGGCGTACTGGATGCCCGTCACCCAGACGGCGGCCGTGGCGTTCGTGTTGCTGAGCGAGTGGATCGTGTTCAGCGACACGGTGTAGCCGGAGCTGGTGCTGGAACTCGCGGTCTGGAAGATGCCGATCGTGGAGGCCGAGGTGCCGGTGCCGATGTTGGCCGCGGACATCGTCAGGTTGCGGATCGTGTTGCCGGTGATCGTGGGCGCGGCCGCTTCGTTCCAGATGCCGATGATCCGCGAGGAGGTTCCTGTCGCGGTGTTCGTCAGCGGGGCCGCGGCGCTGCCGATCAGGTTGTTCGCGAAGGTCGGAGGTCGTGCTGGAACTGGTGTTGACGCGCACGCCGACCAGAACCGCGGAGGCGGTGCCGGCCGTCACGGTGATGTTGCCGACGCGGTTGTTCGAGACGCTGGTTGGCTTGATGCCGAAGTTGTAGATGCCGTAGAAGTCGTTCGTCGACGAGGAGGTCGTGGAGTAGGTGATGCTGCTGCTCCCGTCGAGGCTGCCGATCGTGTTCCCGGTGACGGTGCCCGAGGTTGACCGACCGGCGCCGATGTAGATCCCGCGGAAGGGCGCGCTGGAGCTGGTGCCGCTCTGCGCGCCCGAGATCGCCAGCGCGGTGATCGTGTTGCCCTGCACGCTGCTCGCGGTGGTGGAGCCGACCGACATGGTAATCGGCACGAAGCTGCCCGAGGTCGTGCTGGGGAAGACCAGGGAGTAGGTCCCGGTCCCGTTGGCGGCGGAGAAGCCGATCGTGTTGCCGGTGACCTGGAAGTTGTTGCCGGAGCTGTTGCTGATCCGGACGGCCGAATGCGCCAGGCCGGTCGACGTCATGGTGCGCGCCGCGGTCTGGAAGAACCGGTTGTTGCTGATCGTGCAGTCGGTGTTGCCGCTGATCAGGTCGATCCCGGCGGACGACAGCGAGGCGCTGAAGTAATCGTAGATGTTGTTGTTGGTGATGACGATGCCGCTGTTGTTCAGCGCGCTCGTCGTCGAGGTGCCGTTGAGGTAGATCGCCTTGGTCGGCAGGTTCGCGCCGGCCGGGCCGATGTTGCAATTGGAGATCGTGTTGGTGTCGTTGCCGGTGGTCACCGCGCCGGCTCCGAACCAGACCACGCCGCCGTTGCTGCCGACCGCGACGGTTGCCGAGCCGAGCAGCGTCGCGTTGGTGATGGTGTTGAAGGTGGCGTCGTTCTGGAACACGATCGTGGCCGTGCCCAGCGTTCCGCTGGCGGTCGTGTTGGAAATCGTCAGCGCGTTGTTGCTGACGTTCAGGCCGTCGATCGTCACGCTGTCCGCGCCGTTGAAGTTGATCAGCGCGCTGCCGGCGGGGGGCGCGCCGGAGATCGTGCGCGCGGCCCCGCCCGCGGGCTTGATTGCGATCGAGCTGTACGAGGCGGACCCCGAGCCGCTCGCGTTCAGCGTGGCGGTCGTGTTCTCGGCCAGGGAGTCGCCGCACACTTCGATGTCGATGGTCCCGAGGTGGGTTCCGGCATTGACCGCGTCGAAGGCGGCCTTGAGCGAGGCGTACGCGGTCGGCCCGACGGTGCCGGCCGTCGCCTCGACCTCGATCGGCCCGGCGGTGTCGCAGACTCCCAGTGCGGCGACAGCCGGCGTGACCCACGCGGCGGCGGCGAGGAAGAGGACGACGATGCAGGTGCGGACGGCTCTCTGGCAGCTCATGGCTTCTCCTCGGGACGTCTCAGGCGGGACGCGAACCCCGGGCGCCGCCGCGTGCGAGACGGGAGCGGGCGGAACCCGATGACTGGTGCGGCAGGACGAACCGGGTGCGGAGAAGGACCCCCGCTCTCGCCATGATCGTGGACGAGAGTAGAAGAGCCCCAGAAGTCGGACTGGCCCCTGACCTCCCCATGCAGCGGTCCGCCCCGGCTAGAACCGGCGGAAGGGTACGCCGCTCGGCCGGGGCGGCCAACTGGTTTGTTAGAGAGCGAAAGTTCAGAGAAAACGCGGGCCGCGGGCGGGCTCCCGGCCCGGCACTTGACGCGCCCCGAGAATCAGTTCATCCTTCCATCCGGATGAACTGATGAATTCCATCGCCGCGCCCCGCCAGCTCGTCGGCCGGATGGAGGCCCTCGCGGACCCCGTCCGGCTGCGGCTGCTGCGCCTGCTCGAGCGCCACGAGCTCGGCGTCGCGGAACTGTGTGCGATCGTCCAGCTCCCGCAGTCGACGGTCAGCCGGCACCTCAAGCTGCTGGCCGACCAGGGCTGGGTGGCGAGCCACCGGGAGGGGACCAGCAACCTCTACCGCCTCGCCGGGGACGAGCTGGACCATGCGCCGCGCGCGCTCTGGGGCGTGGTGCGCGAGGAGGCCGCGCGCTGGCCGTCGTCGCGGCAGGACGACCTGCGCCTGGAGCGGCGGCTCGAGCAGCGGCGGCAGGAGTCGCTGTCTTTCTTCGCGGGCGCGGCGGCCTCGTGGGACGCGCTGCGGGCCGAGCTGTTCGGCGACGGTTTCGCGCGGGCCGCGCTGCTCGCGCTGCTGCCGCCCGACTGGACTGTGGCCGATCTCGGCTGCGGCACCGGCGCGCTGGTCGCCGAACTGGCCGGCGCGGTGCGCCGCGTCGTCGGCGTCGACCAGTCGGCCGAGATGCTGGCCGCCGCGCGCGAGCGCGCCGCGGGGCTCTCGAACGTGGAACTGCACGAAGGCGACCTCGGCGCGCTGCCGCTGGCCGACGCCTGCTGCGACGCCGCGCTCATGCTGCTCTCGCTGGCCTACGCGCCCCAGCCGGGCGCCGCGCTCGCCGAGCTGGCGCGCGTGCTCAAGCCGGGCGGGCGGGCCGTGATCGTCGACCTGCTGCCGCACGACAGCGACGACGCGCGCCGCCGCCTGGGGCAGGCCGGGATGGGCTTCGCGCCGGCCTCGCTGCGCGCCCTCGCCCACCGCGCCGGCCTGAACGGAGTGCACGTGACGACCCTGCCGCCGGCCCCGGAAGCCCGGGGCCCGGCGCTGTTCCTGGCCACCGCCCAACGGAAGACGACGGGGCCGCCCTCCGCGGCGGCCCGCTGAGCCCAAAAGGAGACGATGAGATGAGCCACACCCTCGCCGAGTCCACCGGCACCCTCGAGTTCAAGGTCCGCGACCTGGTGCTGGCCGACTGGGGCCGCAAGGAGATCGAGCTGGCCGAGAAGGAGATGCCCGGCCTGATGGCGGTCCGCGCGAAGTACCTCGCCGCGCAGCCGCTCAAGGGGCACCGCGTCACCGGCTCGCTGCACATGACGATCCAGACCGCCGTGCTGATCGAGACGCTCGCCGCGCTGGGCGCCCAGGTGCGCTGGGCGTCGTGCAACATCTTCTCGACCCAGGACCACGCCGCGGCGGCGGTGGTCGTCGGCCCGACCGGCACGCCGGAGTCGCCGAAGGGCGTCCCGGTCTTCGCCTGGAAGGAGGAGACGCTCGAGGAGTACTGGTGGTGCACGCTGCGCGCGCTCGACTTCGGCGGCGGGCGCGGCCCGACGCAGATCGTCGACGACGGCGGCGACGCGACGCTGCTGATCCACCTCGGGAAAGAGTTCGAGCAGGCCGGCGCCGTCCCGCAGCCGAAGGCCGACGACAGCGAGGAGTACCGGATCATCCTCGACGTGCTGCGCGAGCTGCACCGCACCCACCCGAAGCACTGGCAGAAGGTCGCCGCCGAGTGCAAAGGCGTGACCGAGGAGACGACCACCGGCGTGCACCGGCTCTACGACCGGATGAAGGCCGGCACCCTGCTCTTCCCGGCGATCAACGTCAACGACAGCGTGACCAAGAGCAAGTTCGACAACCTCTACGGCTGCCGCCACTCCTGCGTCGACGGGATCATGCGGGCCTCGGACGTCATGCTGGCGGGGAAGGTCGTCGTGGTCTGCGGCTACGGCGACGTCGGCAAGGGCTGCGCCCAGTCGCTGCGCGGCCAGGGCGCCCGCATCGTCGTGACCGAGATCGACCCGATCTGCGCGCTGCAGGCCGCGATGGAAGGCTACCAGGTCGCTCCGGTCGAGGACGTGCTGGGGACGGCCGACCTGTTCATCACCGCCACCGGCAACCGTGACGTGATCACCGCCGCCCACATGGCCCGGATGAAGGACGGCGCGATCGTCGGGAACATCGGCCACTTCGACAACGAGATCGACATGGCCGGGCTGAAGGCAGTCCCGGGGATCGTCCGGACCAACATCAAGCCGCAGTATGACAAGTGGACCTTCGCCGACGGCCACAGCGTGCTGATCCTGGCCGAGGGGCGGCTCCTCAATCTGGGCTGCGCCACGGGTCATCCCAGCTTCGTGATGTCCAACAGCTTCACCAATCAGACCCTGGCGCAGATCGAGCTGGCGCTGCACCCCGAGCGCTACGAGCGCAAGGTCTACACCCTGCCCAAGCACCTCGACGAGATGGTGGCGCGGCTGCACCTCGAGAAGATCGGCGTCCGGCTGACCGCGCTGACGCCGGAACAGGCCTCGTACATCGGCGTCGCGCCGGACGGGCCGTACAAGCCGGACCACTACCGGTACTGAGCGGGAGTCAGGTGGCGAGGACGTCGCGCAGCGCACCGATGTGCGCCGGCGTCGTCCCGCAGCACCCGCCGACCAGCCGCGCCCCGGCGGCGACCAGCGCCGGCGCGCGCGCCGCGAACTGCTCCGGCGTCTCGGGCCAGGCCAGCGCGCCGCCGACGAGCTGCGGCAGCCCGGCGTTGGGCCGGACCGCGATCGGCACGGTGGCGTGCCGGGCCAGCGCGGCGACGACGGCCGCCATCGCCTCGATCCCGTGGCCGCAGTTCGCGCCGACGGCGGCCGCTCCGGCCTCGGCCAGCTCCGTCGCGGCGCGCTCGGGCGTGACCCCCATCACCGTGAAGATCCCGCGCGGTGCGACCTCGAACGTCATCGTCGCGATCACCGGCAGGCCGGGCGCCTCGCGCGCGGCGGCGCGCAGCGCGAGCCGGGCCTCGGCCAGGTCGGTCATCGTCTCGACGCAGAGCAGGTCGGCGCCGGCCGCCGCCAGCGCCGCGATCTGCCGCGCGAAGGCGTCCTCGACTTCTCCCGCGAGTGCCGTGCCGAGCGGTGCCAGCAGTATCCCGGTCGGCCCCACCGAGCCGGCGACCGCCGCGCGCCCGCCGGCCGCCGCGTGCGCCAGCTCCACCGCGCGCCGGTTGACCTCCTCGCAGCGCTCAGCCAGGCCGTGCGCCGCGAGGCGCAGCGGCGTGCCGCCGAAGGTGTTGGTCGTCAGGACCTCCGCGCCCGCCTCGGCGTAGCGGCGCGCCAGCGCTTCGACCAGCTCCGGCGCCTCGAGCGTCACGCGCTCCGGCGGCGCGCCGGGCGGCAGCCCGGCCTCGGCGATCAGCACGGTCCCCCAGGCGCCGTCGCCGACCACGACCTCGCCGCGGCGCAGCCGGTCCAGCAGCGCCGCGCCGCTCACGCCGCGCCCGCGAGCTGCCTCACCCGCGCCACCGCGCTGGCCGCGTCGTAGGCCCAGCCGTCCGCCCCGATCTCGCGCGCGAAGGCCTCGCTCACGGGCGCCCCGCCGATGATCACCTTGACGCGGTCGGCGAGACCTCGCTCGCGCACGAGCGCGACGACATCCCGCATCCCGGCCATCGTCGTCGTCAGTAACGCCGAGACCCCGATCACACCAGCCCCGCGCTCGATCGCCGCGTCGACGAACCGCTCGGCCGAGACATCGACGCCGAGATCCACGACCTCGAACCCCGCTCCGCCGAGCAGGATCCCGACCAGGTTCTTGCCGATGTCGTGCAGGTCGCCGCGCACCGTGCCCAGCACGACGCACCCCGCCGCCGGCACTCCATCCGCCGCGAGATGCGGGCGCAGCAGGTCGACCCCGGCCTGCATCGCCCGCGCCGCCAGCAGCACGTCGGGCAGGAAGATCTCGCGCAGGCGGAAGGCCTCGCCGACGGCGGTCATCCCGGCGATCAGGCCGCCGCGCAGCACCTCGGCCGGCGCGGCGCCGGCCGCCAGCGCTTCAGCCACGAGCGCCCGCACGGCGTCGGGCTCGCCGGCCCGCACCTCGTCTGCCAGCCGCTTCAGGGCATCCACGCGATCTCTCCTTCGCGGGCCGCGTCCGCCGCGGCGGATGGCGCCGGCCAGTCGAGCGCCCGCGCGCGGCAGTCGTGGGTGGCGCAGGCCGCGCAGGCGGGGAAGTCGGGCTGGATCCGGTGCGCCTCGGGCGCCGCGGCGACGAGCGCGCCCGAGACCGACTTGAGCGGCGTCATCAGGCAGCTCTCGTTGAGCGCGATCCCGGCGGTGTCCGGCGCCAGCGCGCGGAACAGCGCTCGCTGGCCGCGGACGGGCCAGCCGCAGTAGCCGGGGCTGTAGGGGACGACCAGCGTCGCGCCGCCGGCGTCGCCCAGCGCTTCCAGGCGCGTGCGCCACGCCGCGCCGAGCCGCCACGACAGGCCGTCGGCCGCCTCCGAGGCCAGCGCGTCGAGCACGAAACCCAGCGGTGGGTCCTCGCCCGCGACCAGCGCGCCGATCCGCGCGCAGAGCGGCTCGCCCAGCGTCGCTGCGAAGAGCGCGACCGCCTGGGCCCGCGGCAGCACGCCGTCGAGCGCGGTCCGCTCGTCGAGCTCGCCGTCGCCGCGGTAGACGGCGGCGAACGCCGCGGCCGGCAGCTCGGCAACGACGCCGCGCGGGTCTGCCAGCCCGTCGAAGAGGCACTCCGCGTCGTCGAGCAGGCGCCGCGTGTGCGCGGACGGGGTCACGCCGGGAGGGATCCCGGCCCGCAGCAGGACCGCCGCCGGGTCGGGTGCCACGGCGCGGGCGCGAAGCAGGCGATCCCTCTCACGCTCTCGTCCTCCGGGGGGCCGCGGGAGCTATCCCGGGCCTCGGCGCGCGCAGGGTAGCACCGGCCGCGGCGGCTCAGACCTCCGCCCGCGCCGGCAGCGCGTCCAGCCCCGCCGCCCGCGCCGCCGCCTCCATCCGCCGGACCAGCGCCCGCTTCGCGTCGTCGCCCAGCCGCGGCGGCTGCCACGCCGCGACGATCCGCTCGACCTCGCGCGTCGCGCGGGCGCCAAGCGTGAGCGCGCCCTCCTCCTGCCAGCGGGCCTCCGGGGCGCGGTCGATCACCGGCCCCGGGAAACGGATCTGGCTCGCCAGGTGGCGGCGCGTGTGCGCGGCGATCAGCAGGTGCTTCTCGCGCAGCAGCTCCTCCAGCAGCGGGCGGGCCGGGAAGTCGTCGCGCGGCTCGATCCCGGCGACCAGCCGCAGCGCCATCCCGCAGGCCTCGTGGTCGACCACCAGCTTCTCCAGGCTCTGCGCGTTCTCGAGGTCGAGCATCCCGGGGCCGGAGACCGAGTTGATCCCGGCGAGGGCCGCCAGCACGGCTCCCGCACCGGTCTCGAGACCGGCCTGCGCGTCGAGCGCCTTGGCGTCGCTGAGCGCGATGTAGCCCTGGGTCGGCAGCCCCAGCCGGCGTCCGACCTCGTTCGCGCCGCAGGCCAGCATCATCGTCTCGACCGCGCCCAGCGGGGCGGTCTCGTTCCGGATGTCGAAGATCGCGGCGGAGCAGCCCCAGAGCAGCCGCGCGCCCGGCGCGGCGAGCTGCGCGATGACGACCCCGCTCAGGTTCTCGGCGGCGTGCTGGACCAGCGTTCCGGCCAGCGTCACCGGCGACAGGAAACCGGCGAAGGGGACCGCCACGACCTCGACCGGGATCCCGGCGCGCGCGCAGTCGACGAGGTTCGAGACGGTCGCCTCGCTCCACTGCAGGGGGGAGGTCGGGCAGCAGGTAAAGAGCGCGAGCGGCCGCTCGCGCAGCGCGGCGTCGCTGCCGCGCGCGGCGAGCAGCAGGTCGCGCATGACTGCGAAGGCCTCGGCCGTGAAGGCCCCGGTGATCACCGGCTTCTCGCCGTAGAGCAGGCTCAGGAAGAGTCGGTAGCTGTCGGAGATCGCGGCCGGCACGTCGGACGGCACGAAAGCGGTGCTCTGCGCGGCGTAGTGCGGCAGCCCGGCGACGAGCTTCGCGTAGCGGACGTAGTCGGCGGTGACCGGCGCCCGCAGCGCGCCGGTGGCGCCGTCGAGCAGCCGGATCGCGGCGGAGCCCGGGGTGAAGTGGACGTTCCAGCCGGAGAACTCGTGGGTCGGCTCGCCCGTCACGTCGAACAGGCGGAAGGTGCGCGGTACGGAGGCCAGCGCGCGGTCGACCAGCGCCGCCGGCAGCCGGGCGCGGCGCGACGCGCGGTCGACCTGGGCGCCGTGGCCGGCGAGCAGGTCCAGCACGCCGTCGTGGTGGACCTCGACCCCCAGCGTCGCGAGGACGTCGCGCGCCTCGGAGAGGATCCGGTCGGCGAGGGGGTCGTCGAGCAGGCGGAGGGTCGGGCGCATGCCCCAAGGATGTGCGAAGGGGCAGGCCGGCGTCTATCCGGGAGGGAGGGAGGTCCGTTTCGCGGGGTTCGATACGGGGCGCGGCGCGGGGCCCGGCACGGGGCGCGGCGTGGCCTGCGACGATTCTCCGCGGCCGCCGAAGTGCTCGCGGTACCAGCGGGTGTAGTGGTGCTCGGCCCAGCGCGCGGTCGACGTAGCCGTTGACCATTCCGGAGAGGCCGACGCGCGTGCCCGGGTTGATCGTGGCCATGAAGACGTGTCCGAGCATCAGCGGCACGGCGGCGACAGCGATCGCGAAGTGCAGCATCCAGGAGAAGAACGCGATCCCCGGCATCCAGATCAGCAGCCCGGAGACCGCCAGCAGCGGCGTCACCGTCATGACCATCATGAAGTTGAGCTTCTCGGCGGCGTTGAACTTGCCGGCTTCCGGGAGCTTCACGCGCGGCGAGACGGCGGCGAGCCCCATCCGCCCCAGCCAGCGCAGGTCGTCGAGGGTCCAGGTCCAGGCCTCGTTCACGTTCGCGACGTGCAGGGCCCAGTCCCGCCGCCGCCGGTACGCCGAGAACAGCGGGAGGATCGCGAGCGCCAGGCCGGAGAGCCGGTGGATCCAGGAGAAAACGGCGCGGTACGGCCGGCGCGGCGCGGGGTTATAGACGGTCACGAGGATCAGCGCGGTGACGACGCAGAGCATGAAGGGGACCGCGATCGCCCAGTGCATGAGTCGCTCGGACTCGTGGAACCGCAGGATCCGCGCGGGACGCGGCGCTGGCGCCGGCACGGCCGCCGGGGCCGGGGCTGCCGTCGCGGCGGCCGCTTGCACCCCGCCGGCCTCGTCGGATGGAGCGAGGGTGGGGGGCGGGGCGGCGGCCGGTCGCAGGGCGGGAGGACCATTGCGCGGAACGCAGGGGCGCGGCCGCCGGGTAAAGCAGCTGGCGGGGCGGCGGTTCCAAGGTGTTCATCGGACGTCTGGCGGTGCTCATGGCGCTGCGCGCTCCTCGAGAGGGTAGGACCCGGCAAGCAAGCGCGATGCCACACCGACGCTTTGCGGCCCTTTCCTTGGGCTGCGCGTTCTTTCGTGCCCTCCCGCGATGGGGGGGCGTGCTTACGGAAAGGGGCCCGGCGGGGTGCGAAGCGAGGGAAATAACAGATTCGGTCGAGCGGTTTCGGTTCCAGCGTTTCGACTTCGGATCACCCCTCCGGCGCCGGACGGGCCCGGGCGGCCCAGTCCGGTCGGGTAGTGCCCGGGCGACGGGCGCGCAGCGCCCGCCGCTTTACGGACACGTTGCCGGCGCGGCCGCGATCCCCGCGTCGCGCGATCCGACCTGCGAGGGGCTGCCGGAGTCGTAGCTTCCGCCCTCGCAGCCGCTCGCGCGCACCACGTAGAAGAACCCCGCCGCCGCAGCCGGGACCGCGCCGTCGTCGAGCGTGCTCGCGGCGATGTTGTTCGCGAGACAGGAGTCCACCGCGGCCGCGAAGTTCCCGCGCGTGGCGACGAGCGTGGGCAGCGACCCGCGTACGACATCGAACGAGGCGCCGCGGGCCGCGGAGGCCCACGCGAGGCGCGCGACCCTGCCGGGCAGCGGGGAGAGGCGGAGGTCGGCGACGAGCCCCGGCCGGCAGCCCACGGAGAATCCGGCGATCTGGTAGTTGTCGATGCGCGTCGGCGCGGGGTCGGCCGGGGAGGGGCTCGAGTAGATCCCCGCGGCGATCACCTTCGACAACTCCGCCGCGCTGAGCGACCGCGACGCGGCCGGGTTCGGGACCAGCCGCGCGTCACAGACGGCGCCCGGATCGACCGCCAGCGGGACGAAGGTCATGGTGGGCCCGATCGGCCCGGTGCCCATCACGCCGTGGGTCACCGACTGCGTGGTGTTGCCCGCCAGCGCCTGGCCATGGACGAACCACTGCCCGGTCGAGAGCTGGAAGGCGAACTGCAGCGCGGGACCGGCGCTGGCCGCGTCGCCGTTGGAGTAGTCGACGGACACCGACGCGCCGTTGAGATCGATGCTGGACGCGTTGTTCGAGGCCAGGAACTCGTTGGTGAAAAGCAGCGCGTCGCCTCGCCCCTGCGTGGCGGGGTCGGCGGCGAGGAAGTCGTTCTCCAGGAACAGGTGCCCGGACCCGAACTGCGAGCCGGCATCGTCCTGCGAGGTCAGCTTGGCGGCGTTCACGCCGTCGTTCAGGGCGAACTCGGCGGAAGGCCCGCTGGGATTCACGGTGCCGGCGACGGCCCCCCAGCCCGTCGCGAGGGTCGAGGCGTCGTCGGCCTGCCCGTCGAACGTCTCGGTGAAGCTCCTCGGCACGATGGTGGGCGTGTAGGCCTCGACCCGCGCGGTGAAGAGCCCCGACGAGCCGTCGATGCCGCCGGCCACCAGCACTTGTCCGTTGGACAGGGCCGCGGCCGAGTGCGACTCGCGCGCGACCGCCATCGAGCCCGTGCGCGACCAGGTGCCGGCCTGCGGGTCGAAGATCTCGCAGCGCGGGATGTCGACGAACGAGTGGAGCTGGACCTGCTGGCCGCCGATCGCCAGCGCGCGGCCGTCCTCGAGGGCGACCAGGGGGAAGTACATCCGCGCATCGAACATGTCGGGAACCGGGGTCCAGGTCGCCGTCGCGGGATCGCCGACGTCGCCGGAACCGTTGATCGCGCCCCACATGTCCATGCCCCCGGCCGTGAGCACCTGCCCGGACGAGAGGGTCGCCGCGGCGTGGCTGGAGCGGCCGAGCGTCAGCAGGCCGCCGTCGGTCCACTGGTTGGTCCGGGGGTCGAAGATCTCGGTGGTGTCCCAGCCGATCGAGTCGCCGCCGACCGCCATCACGCGCCCGTCGGGGAGGAGCGCCGCCGCGTGGGAGGCTCGCGCCTGCAGCATCGGGCCGGTGACCGACCACGCGCCGGTCGCGGGATCGTAGATTTCTCCGTTCGGAGCCGCCGCGGCGCAGCCCACGGCGTTGCACCCTCCGACCACGAGGACGCGTCCGTCCTTCAACAGATTTGCGGTGAAGTAGTAGCGCGGCGACGCCATGCTCGCCGCGGGGGACCAGAGCTTCGTTGCGGGGTTCCAGAGCTCGGCCGTCGCCGTGAGGCCCGCAGCGTCGGCGATCCCCCCCATGACGAGGACGCGGCCGTCGCGGAGCGTGACCGCCTGGTGGTAGGCGCGCGCCCGGCTCATCGAACCGGCCGGGGTCCACGTGCCGGTCGCGGCGTCGTACAGCTCCGCCTCGGCGAGGTAGACCGTCTTGTTGCCGTGCGGCACGGGCACGATGCTGAGGCCCCCGATGGCCAGCGCCCGGTTTCCCGGCAGCGCGGCCAGCGGGAACTCGTTACGGGGCTTGAGCATCGCGCCGGTCTCGGACCAGGTGCCGGGGGCCCCGGCGAGGCACACCGGGGCGAGCAGCGCCGCCACGAGGCACGCGACGAGGATCGTCGCGCGGGATCCGGTCCATCTGCGGCGAGCGGCCATGGTCGACTCCTCCGTCGAGAGTTGGACCGCCGCCTGTCGCATAGGGGGGGGAAGAGGGCGACAGGCGGCGGTCCTTGTGTAATTCCTCGGTCCTCTGAGGGGGTTGCCAGGTTGCTACTGCAATACGAATGCCATCGCATCGACAAGGGACGAGCCGCGGAAACGGCGCCTCCGCGCGGGGTCGGGAACGCCGGGTGGCCCCGCCGGCGTACGAAGATTACGACGCGGCTCGGCCGGTGCTCGAAACTTCGGACAGGATCTCCCTCAGGGACGGCCGCCGACTTCGAGCCCGAGCCTCTTGATCTTGTAGGCGATGTCGCTGCGCGAGAGGCCGAGCTGCCGGGCGGCCTCGGCCTGGACGCCGCCTGCCACGCGCAGCGCGCGTCCGACCAGTTGCTTCTCGATCGACTCCAGGGTGGCGCGGATGTCGATCGGGGCCGGGAACGCCGCGTCCCAGTCCACGGACGCCGGTCCCGCCCCGGGAACGGCCGTCGCCGTCCCGCGGACGGCCACCGGCCCGATGTCCTCGAGCCCGATCTCCTCTCCCGTCGCGAGGATCAGCGCCCGCTCGACGATGTTGCGCAGCTCGCGGATGTTCCCGGGGAACGCATACCCCGAGAGGGCGTGGAGCGCCGCAGGAGCGACGCGGCGCGGGGCGGCGCTCATCGCGTGCGAGAACTGGCGGATGAAGTGCTCGATGAGTTCCGGCAGGTCCTCGATGTGTTCGCGCAGCGGCGGGACCGGGAGCGGCACGACCGCCAGACGGTAGTACAGGTCCTCGCGAAAGGCCCCCGCGGCGATGCGGGCCGCGAGGTCGCGGTGGGTCGCCGAGAGGATCCGGACGTCGACCTTGACCGGCTTGCGCGCGCCCAGGCGCAGAACCTGCCCGTCGGTCAGCACCCGCAGCAGCTTGGCCTGCAACGCGAGCGGCATCTCGCCCGCTTCGTCGAGGAACAGGGTTCCGGAGTGGGCCGCTTCGAAGAGGCCCTGGCGGCTCCGGTCGGCCCCCGTGAATGCGCCCTTCTCGTGGCCGAAGAGCTCGCTTTCGAGCAGGCTTTCGGGAAAGGCGGCACAGTTGATCGCGACGAAGGGGCCGGCGCGGCGCGCGCTCCCGTCGTGGATCGCGCGGGCGACCAGCTCCTTCCCGGTTCCGGTCTCGCCGGTGATCAGGACGGTTGCCCCGGTCGGCGCCACTCGCGCGATCCTTTCCCGCACGGCCCCGATCGCCGCGCTCGTGCCCAGGATCTCGCCGGCGGAGCCCAGGCGCCGCACCTCGAGGTGCAGCCGATCGTTCTCGCGGACCAGGTGCGCCCGCTCCGCCGCGCGGTGGACGACGGCCTTCACGACTTCCGGCATGAAGGGCTTGGTGATGAAGTCGAACGCGCCGCGCCGCATCGCCTCGACCGCCAGGTCCACCGTGGCGAACGCCGTCAGGACCACCACGGGCAGCGCGGGATCGGCATCGTGGCAGGCGTCGAGGACCGCGAGGCCGTCCCCGTCGGGCAGCTTGTAGTCGGTCAGGACGATGTCGAACGCGGCGGAGCCGACGATCTGGAGCGCCTGCGCGACCCCCTCGGCCTCGGTGACCTCGTGCCGCTCCTGGGCGAGGATCATCGCCAGGATCTGCCGCATGTGGATTTCGTCGTCGACCACCAGGATCCGTGCCATGCGCGCTCCTCGGAGGGACGCCCGGG
Source organism: uncultured Acidobacteriota bacterium (assembly GCA_963702545.1). Taxonomy (GTDB): domain Bacteria; phylum Acidobacteriota; class Polarisedimenticolia; order J045; family J045; genus JALOKP01. Next base: position 181,499 of record CAVPDB010000019.1, read on the forward strand.
ATCTCAGTCCGCGGGGACCCAGAAGGTGAACTGCACGCCGTCCGCCTCGTTCCGTGAGAGGGTGAGGTCGCCTCCGTGCGCGCGCGCGATGTTGCGCGAGATCGCGAGCCCGAGGCCGGTGCCGGTGCGCCTGGTGGTGAAGAACGGCTCGAAGATCCGGTTCACCGCGCTCTCCGGGATGGGTGTGCCGCTGTTGAGCACCGTCAGCGCCACGCGCGGGGAGGCGGCCCCCTGCGGCTCCTCGCGCGCGCCGAGGACCACCCGTCCGCCGCTTCCCGCCGCCTCGATCGCGTTGAGCACGAGGTTGAGCAGCGCCTGCTGCAGCTGAAAGAGGTCGAGGCCCGCGGAGAGACCATCCGGGCACTGGACCTCGAGCGTCACCCCCAGCTCCGCGGCCCGCGCGCGCGCAATTCCGGCAACGTACAGGAGAATCGGCTCGATCGCGCAGACCTGCCTGTCCGGCGGCCGGGCGCGGGCGTAGGCCAGGAAGTCGTCCGTCAGCTTCTCGAGCCGCGCCGCCTCGGCCCCGGCGATCGCGAACAGCTTCTCCCGGTCGGCCTCGCCCAGCTCTCCGCGCTGGGCCGCCGCGACCGAGCTGGCGATCATCCCGACCGGGTTGCGGATCTCGTGCGCGATCGAGCTGGACAGGCGGCCGACGGCGGCGAGCTTCTCCTCGGCGACCAGCCGGTCGCGCGTCCGGTGCAGCTCCTCCAGGCTCGCGGTGAGCTTCAACTCCTCGCGGTGCAGCTGGCCGGCGAGAAACCAGACCACCAGCCCGACGAGGATGAAGATCATCGCGATCGTGGCGGCCTCGAAGTACTCGCCCGGCATGATCGGGCCCTGCGCGAGGTCGAAGTCCCACGGCTGGTAGACCACCAGCGCGGAGACGACCAGCAGAACGCCGATCAGGCCGGTCAGCGAGAATCGGAACCCGGCCGCGATCACCGCCGGAACCATCAGGATCGGGTAGGGGCTGTCCACGGTCTCGCGCAGGGAAGACGCGAGTTGGGCGAACGCGATCGTGCTCCACGCCGAAGCGATCGAATAGAAGCGCATCGCGCGCGGGCCCAGCGGCTGGCGCAGGGAGCGCAGCCAGGCCAGGGCGACCACCTCGAGCAGGAAGAAGCTCGCCAGGACGATCAGCACGCGGCCCGAAGGGAAGCCGAGCACCGGCTCGAACAGGACGTGGGCTCCGACGAGAGCCGCCACCGCAGAGAGTGTGAGCAGAGCGAGCGCCGACTCCTGCCGCCGGAAGCGCTGGAACGCGGAGCTGTCGGTCACGCGGGGGTGCTCCGTGGGGGGCAACGATCGGCCGCCGTGCGCAGCCTCCCGACCGCGCTCCCGGCGAGGGGAGGGATCTTGTCACGGAAGCACGCGGGCCGCGACGTGCCCGGCTCCGCGATCGTGCGGCATGGGACTTGCAACCTACGTGGGATCGGAGGAGAGCGAAGGCCGCGGCCCGAAGCGGCGAGGAGGGTTTGGTCATGCCATGGAACACGAGGGCGGGATCGCCGCGGTGCTTGGCTGCGTCGGCTTGGCGCTGGTTTGCGGGTCCGTGGCGAGTGCGGAACTGGAACGGCAGGTCCCCGACGTCCCCGCGGCGGAGGACGAGACCCCGGTCGTCATGCAGGCCCCCGAGCGCGCGACGGGTCATCGCGACATTGAGCGCGGATTTGCGCGGCGACGTGTCGGTGGCGGCCCTGCCGGTGCGCCGTGGTGGCCGGAATCGCCTACTTCGGGTCGAAGGACGGGAAGGTCTACGCGCTCGACGCGGCGACGGGTGCCGTCGTCCGGACGTTCACCGCCGACGGCGCACTTCCGACCAGCCCGACCATCGCGCGAGGGCGAGTCTACGTGACCGGCGCGAACTCCAGGCTCTACTGCATCAACGAGACGACCGACAAACTGATCTGGTCGTCGTCGTCGGGGTTGCCCAACTCCTCGCCGACGGTCAACTTCATCGACCATGACGGCGTGGTCGTCCGCGTCCAGCGGGAGTAGTCTCGGGCCGTGGTGCGTCGTGAAGAAGCCGGTGGCCAGGGCCAGCAGACGGCGATGGGGCCGGTTTCGTGCTGCACCGATCCAGCGGGTGGAAGTCCCGCCCCGGTAGGCGCCGGAGCGCCGGGTAGCAGGCCCCGGGCGAGGGTGGGAGACCGCCTTGCCCGAGCGGGGCATCGAAAGCCTGCGAGGCGGCGGAAGCCGTGCCGCGGGGAGCGAGCACGCGGGCCGCAACATGAAGTGAAGCCTGCAGCCTCGACAGAGGAACAATCCGGGGGCCGAGCCGCTCATGTCACGGCGAAGGCAACACCGCCCGCGTCAGAACCGGAGCGCGCGGGTGGTCCCGGCGGGGTAGGGGGCGCAGCACGCGTGCAAGGAGCGGTGCGGAACACGAGAGACCCGTCTGCGCGGCCCACGTCGGGGCAAGGCGCGTCGTATAAGCCGGAGGCGAAGTCGGCCGCTGCGCAGCGGGAGTCCGAGGGGATCGTAGTACCGAGGATCGTCGCGACGAAGAACGCGACGGGAGGGAAGGGTCCCTGCGGTGGTCAGGTCGTCGGAGCAGGTAAGCGCGAGGGAATGGCCGCCGCGAGCGGACCTAACGACCCCGGCGCCGGCGAGGCGCGCGAGAAAGTGCGACGACTGCAACGACGGCTGTGGAGTGCGGCCAAACGGTCGGCTGGGAGGCGTTTTCACGCGTTGTACGACCACCTCCACAGGGGTGACGTCCTGCGGGAAGCGTGGAGGCGAGTGCGGGCGAACCGCGGCGCGGCGGGCGTGGACAAGGAGACGATCGCCGAGGTCGAGCGGTATGGGGTCGAGCGGATGTTGGATGAGCTCGGCTGCGCCCTGCGTGCGAAGGAGTACCGGGCCGGGGTGGTGCTGCGCCGGTACATCCCGAAGGCTGACGGAAGGCAGCGGCCTCTGGGCATCCCGACGGTCCGGGACCGGGTGGTGCAGATGGCGGCGAAGCTGGTGCTGGAGCCGATCTTCGAGGCCGACTTTCTGCCGGTCTCGTATGGCTTCCGCCCCAAGCGGAGCGCGCAGGGTGCGCTGGAGACGCTGAGGAAGCTTGGCGCGAAGGGGCATCATCACGTGCTCGACGCGGACATCCGCAACTACTTTGGGAGCATCGATCACGACAAGTTGATGAAACTCGTCGGGCGACGCGTCTCGGATCGGCGGGTGCTCAAGCTGCTGCGGCAGTGGCTCGAGGCTGGGGTGATGGAGGATGGCACGGTGACCCCGACGATGGCGGGGACACCGCAGGGCGGGGTGATTTCACCGCTGCTGTCGAACATCTACCTGCACGTGCTGGATGTCCTGTGGACGCGACACAGCGCTCCCCTGGGGACGCTGGTGCGTTACTGTGACGACTTCGTGGTGATCTGTCGCACGAAGGTGGCGTGCGAGCGGGCCGAGGAGCGGATACGGGCGATCCTCGGGCGGCTCGGTCTGGAGTTGCACCCGGAAAAGACGAGGCGGGTCGAACTCTGGAATGGGAAGGAGGGTTTCGACTTCCTCGGCTGCCATCTGCACAAGCGCCTGAGCGGCACGATTCTGGAGCGAGAGGGGACAGCCTCTGTACTTCCTGCAGCGCTGGCCGTCTCAGCGGGCGATGAAGCGGATCCGGCAGCGCGTGAAGGAGCTGACCCCGCGGGGGCGATGCCACGCCGATCTGCGAGCGGTGATCGCCGTCCTGAACCCCGTCTTGCGCGGGTGGGGGGCCTACTTCCGCACCGGGAATGCCTCGAAGCGTTTCAATCAGGTCGACAGCTACGTCTGGCAGCGGCTTCGGCGCTTGCGGATCCAGCGCAAGGGCCGGTCGCTCAAGCCTGGCGAGGCGGCCCGATGGACGCGCGAGTCCTTCTGGAACCTGGGATGGCACCGGCTGCGGGGCACGATCCAGTGCCCCGAACGGCCCTTCTGGCAGGCCGTGTAATGCGGCGCCCCGAGAGACCACCGGTAAGCCGTGTGCGGGAAATCCGCACGCACGGTTTGAAAGGGGGTCTTGCACGTCCGCCGGGGCAACCCGGCGAGACGCGATAGGATCTACCAATGCAAGCGGTCCAGTCGGTCGCGAGGACGCTGGTTGGGACCCTCCTGGCGGTGCTGCCACCGGGTGGTGTGGCGTTCGCCGCGCAGCCTGCCGCGGAGGCGGCTGCGTCGCAGGCCGCACCGGCCGTGCTCCGCCCGTACTGGCGCCAGAGCCTCTTCCGCCGGATCTGGTTCGATCAGCGTCCCCTCGTCCTTTACTGGTGGCCCGCGGAACTCGCGCGGCCGAACTTCTCCGGCCCGCTGGCCGCCACGACCGCCGTCGCGCTGACCTCGGACTGGGGCGAGACCGGCGGGGCCGACGTCCACCTGGAGCGTTGGCTCCACGACGCGTGCGGGACCGGCTGCACGAACGCGAGCGACGCGCTGACGACGCTCGGCAACTGGCCGGTGCTCGCCGCGGGGATGGGGATCGCCTGGTGGGCCGGGGCGCGCGCGGGCAACGAGCGCCTGGCCGAGGCCTCGAGCCTTGGGCTCGAGGCCCTTGCGACGTCGGGCCTTTGGAACGAGGCGCTCAAGCAGCTGACCGCGCGCGTGCGTCCGCCCGGCGATTCGCTCGGCTCCTTCTGGAACTACGGCGGCGCGCCGCCCGGGCAGCAGGTCGGCTCATTCCCGTCCGGTCACGCCCAGATCGCCTTCACCATCGCAGCCGTCTACGCCACGGTCTACTGGGACGATCCGTGGGTCGCATGGCTCGCCTACGGCACGGCGTCGGCGATCTCGCTCGGCCGCGTCGCGCTGGGGCGCCACTTCCCGAGCGACGTGATCGTGGGCGGGATGCTCGGCGCGAGCATCGGGCGCTTCACCGTGGCCCGGGCCCGTGGCGAGCCGAACGCCGGCCGGGCGTTGCGCGCGGTGCAGGCGTGGCGGCCCGACATCGATCCCGGGCGCGGGGTCTTCGCGCTCTACTGGGTGCGGACCTGGTAGGTCGAGAGGCACGAACTCGCGCTTGCGCCGGGACCGCTACCGCTTCCGCGATGTCGTCCCGTCAGAGCCCTTCCGGCAGCGGCACTACGCTCAGCCTGAACTCGAATCCGGGAAACGCGGCGGGTCGAAACCACTCGTCGTAGCCGGCGATGCTGCGCACGCGATAGACGTCGCCGAAGAGGAGGTACTCCTCGATCGTCCGTGCCGCGAGATCGACGATCCAGTAGTGCGTGACGTCGAAGCGCGCGTACAACTCGAGCTTGCGCACCCGATCGATCCGCTCCGTGCCGGGCGACAGGATCTCGACGCACAGGTCGGGCGCGCCGAGGATCCGCCCGTCCTGCAGGATGCTCGCCCTTTCCTTCGAGATGAAGAAAAGGTCCGGCTGGACCACATTGTGGTCGTCCAGAGTGACGTCGAGGGGGGCGTCGAACACTTCGCCGAGGCCATTCTCCTGGACATGAGCCACCAACCTGACTTCGAGTTCGCGCGAGACCTGCTGGTGCCACGCTTTAGGCGACGGCGTCATGACCAGTTCCCCCTCGAGGAGCTGGTAGCGATGCCCGTCGTCGGGGAGCGCGGCGTAATCCGCGTAGGTCAGCAGACGATCGCGGCCCGGTTCCGACATCGGGGTCACTCCTCGCGGGGAGAGTAGCGCGCAGCGTCCGGCGCGGGCGGCGTCCGGCAGGAAGACCGTCCCGCTTCCGCAACTGCAAGCATCGTACACCCCCCCGTACCAGCCGGGCATACGCAGCAGGGGCCCGCCTGGGCGGGGCTGCGAGGCGCGGTCGCGCTATCCCCGCCGCAGCGCCGCCAGCAGCCAGGTGATCCCGATCCATTGCCCGATCGCCGTCCCGAGCGTCGCCATCACGCTGACCAGCAGCACGCGCAGGAAACGGTTGCGGTAGATCCCGCGCAGCGACTTGAAGTCCTCGCGCACCGTCTCGCAGTCGGCGACGGTCGGCTTGCGCAGCCAGGCCTCGACCAGCCCGACCAGCATCCCCGAGGCCAGCGTCGGGTTGAGCGCCGCCGCCGGACCGAGCACCAGGCCCGACAGCGCGGTCAGGATCCGCGAGCCGCCGAGCAGCGAGAAGACCGTCGTGCCGACCGCGACCGGCACGCCCCACGCCATGACCAGCTCCATCAGGCCCTGGCCCGAGTGCTCGCGGTACCCGAACGCGAACGCCGCCAGGATCAAGGCCGGGATCGCCCACTTGACGACCGTCATCCAGCGCGACGGCGGCGGGATCGTCGAGAGCGCGGCGAAGTCGACCGGGTGCCCCATGCGCTGCACCATCCCCGGCACGTGCGCCGCGCCCACGACCGCGACGACCGTCTCGCCCGGCGCCTCGGCCGCGCGCCCCGCCAGCCAGGCGTCCCGTTCGTCGATCAGCGGGGCCTTGATCTGCGGCAGCTCCTCGGCGAACTCCTTCAGCATCGTCGAGAGCGCCTCGCCGCGGCGCAGCTCCTCGAGCTGCTCTTCCGTGATCTCCTCGTGCTTGAAGAACCCCTCGACCAGCGCGCCGAGCAGCTTGGCCCGGTCCCAGAGCGACAGCCCGCCCCAGACCCGCTTCAGCGTCACCTGGATGTCGCGGTCGGCCAGCACCAGCGTCGCGCCGGTTTCCCTCGCCGTGTTCACGGCGGCCAGCAGCTCGGCCCCCGGCTTGACCCCGAAGCGCTCGCCCATCTTCGCCTGCCAGGTGGAGAGGGCGAGCGAGGCCATCAGGAAGGGGACCTTCCCCTGCTTGATGATCTGGAAGATGTCGAGCTTCTTCCAGCGCTCCTCGTCGGTCATCGCGGCCAGGCGGTTCTCGTCCAGCTCGACCGCGACCGAGTCGGGCCGCACACGCTGGATGACCTCGCGCACCTCGCGCACGCTCTCCGGGGAAACGTGCGCGGTGCCGACGATGTGGATCGTCTTGCCGCCCGAGCGGATGGTCGTCACCGACTCCGGCAATGGAGCGTCCGGCAAGGGCGGGCCGGCGGCGGTCGGATCGGTCATGGCGGTCCGCGGGGGCTACTTGGGGAAGAGCAGCTGGATCTGGATCCGCAGCTGCCAGTCGGCGACCGGGACTGTGTCCGGCTTGACGACGTTGTAGTAGGCGCCGACCTGCGCGTTCATTGGCTGCTTGCCGGCGTGGAAGATCCTCCCCAAGCCTCCGCCGACCGGGATCGTCCAGCGGTCATCGCTCGAGGCCTCCCAGTTGGCGGTATTGATCGGCGCGGAGGTGACGTACCAGCCCTTCGCGAAGTTGTAGTTGATGAAGTACTGCAGCAGCATCGCGTTGACGTCGGCGCGGTCCGAATCGCCGGCGAAAGACCACTGGTTGTTGATCAGCGCGCCGAGCACCCAGTGCCCCGGCATCGTCAGGACCACGAACGCCGGGCCGGCGCTCCACTTGCCCGTGCCCAGCACGTTGTCGGTGGCGGTCGGAAAGGAGAAGGTCGGGCCGACGCCCCAGATCAGCTTGCCCGGCTTGGCCGGCGAGAAGTACAGCGTCTCGTTGAGGTCTCCCAGTCCGAAGGCTCCGTCTACGTTCACGTCCTCGACGACCCCCGGCGCTACCTTGACCGGCAGCGTCAGGTCCGGCTGGTAGACCACAGGCAGGATCGTTCGCGTGATCAGGTTCCACTCGGGCGAGATCCTGAAGGGCCAGACCGGCTGGATGTTGAGGATGTTCTGGACGTCGTCGTCCGGGCCGTAGCCGAAGTTGGTGTTGTTCTGGAACGGCAGGCTGATCATGTCGGCGACCGGGTTCTGGGCCGCCTTGGCCAGTTCCTCCGCCGACTTCTGTGCCGCCGCCGGCACGACGGTCAGCGCGGTCACGCACGCGGCGGTGGCCGCGACCGGGCGAGAGCACCTCGGGCATCAGGTTCTCCCACGAAAAGAAGACAGGGCCGGGGGGGCTGCGCCGCCCTCGGCCCCGCGCAACGATCCTACAACAATCGGATCACCAGACGGCGCAGGTCTTCTCCGGGTTCATCGGGGTGCCGGCCTTGCACTGGAACGCCGCCGCGAACTCCGGCAGGTTCGAGACCGGACCGTTGACCCGGAACCGGGGCGGCGAGTGCGGGTCGACGTTGGCCAGCACGCGCTCGATCTCCGGGGTGGCCAGCATGCACCAGGTCTGCGCGAAGCCGACGAAGAAGAGCTGGTCGTCGGTCAGGCCCGGGACGGCCGGCGTCGTGGACGGGTTCTTCTTCGCCCACTCGCGGTACGCCTTGTGGGAGTACTTGATTCCGCCGAAGTCGGCGATGTTCTCGCCCAGCGTCAGCTTGCCGTTGAGCTTCACGCCGGGCTGGACCTCGAACGTCCCGTAGAGGTCCTCGATGCAGGCGGCGTGCTTCTCGAACTTCTCGCTGACCGCCGGCTCCCACCATTCCTTGAGCTGGCCGTCCGGCGCGAACTTCCGGCCCTCGTCGTCGTAGCCGTGCGTCAACTCGTGCGCGACGACCATCCCGATCCCGCCGAAGTTCATCGCCATCGGGAACGAGGCGTCGAAGAAGGGGGGCTGCAGGATGCCGGCCGGGAAGACCATCTCGTTCCAGAGCGGGTTGTAGTAGGCGTTGACGGTCGGGGCCGACATGCCCCACTCGGTACGGTCGACCGGCTTGCCGATCTTGTCGGCGGCGCGCCGGAACTCGAAGACGTCGGCGCGCTGAGCGTTGCCGAAGTAGTCGCCGGCCTTCACCTCGAGCTTGCCGTAGTCGATCCACTTGTCGGGGTAGCCGACCTTGTTGACCAGCGTCGCCAGCTTCCCGGCGGCGCGCTTGCTGGTGGCCTCATCCATCCAGGAGAGCTGGCCGAGCCCCACGCCGAACGACTCCTCGATCGCGTGGATCATCTCCTTGGCGGTCTTCTTGCTCGCGCCGGGGAACTGCTTTTCCACGAACAGCTTGCCCAGGATCTCCGGCATCGCGCCGTCCGTCCCCTGCACGCAGCGCTTCCAGCGGGCCTGCAGCTCCTTCTGGCCGGCCAGGGTCTTGCCGTAGAACTCGAAGTTCTGGTCGACGAAGGCCTTCGGCAGCCGCGGCGCGGCGCCGCGCACGAGGTTCCAGCGCAGGTAGTTCTGCAGCGTGGCCGGCGGGGTCGCCGCGGCCAGCTTGGCGAGCCCCTCGAAGAACTCGGGCGTCGCGACGTTGACGTCCTTCGGGGTCGTCACGGTGGCGGCGGCGAGGAAGTCGTTCCACGGCAGGCCCGGCGTCATCTTCTGCAGGCCCGCCATGTCGGTCTTGTTGTACAGCTTCTCGACGTCGCGCAGCGCGGCACGCTCGCGTGAGAACTTCGCCAGCTCGGTCTCGAAGCCGACGATCGACTTGGCCGCGGCGGTGGCGGCCTCGGGCGTATCGCCAGCGAGCTGGAGCATCTTGGCGACGGTCTGCTCGTACGCGGCCCGCAGGCCGACGCTGCGTTCGTCGTCCTTCAGGTAGTAGTCGCGGTCCGGAAGCCCGATGCCGCCCTGGATCAGCATCGCCATGTTGACGTTGGGGTTCTTGAAGTCGGCCTCGACGCCCAGGCCGAACAGCGGGCCGTAGGTCAGGGCCTGCATCTTCCCGGCGACCGTCATCAGCGACGCGCCGTCCTTGACCGTCGCGATCTCCTTGAGCATCGGCTCGAGCGGCTTGACGCCCAGCTCCTCGATCTTCGCCTCGTCCATGCAGGAGGCGTAGAAGGCGCCGACCTTGCGCTCGTCGTCGTTCTTCGGCGCCTTGGCAGCCGCCTCGAGGATGTCCCTGAGCACCAGCCGGTTCCGCTCCGCGATCTCGGTGAAGCCGCGGCCCCAGCGCGACTGGTCGGCCGGGATCTTCGTCGTGTCGAGCCAGCCGCCGCAGGCGTAGCGGTAGAAGTCGACGCAGGGGTCGGCCTTGGGATCCATCGCGGCCAGGACCGACCGGGCGGCGGGGGAGGGGGGGGTGGCGGCGGCAGGGGACGAGGCGGCGGGCTTGCCGGCGGCCTGGGCCAGCGCGGCCGGGGCGGCCGCCAGGGCCAGGAGGACCAGGACGGTGAGGAGAGCGGAACGGCGATTCATGACGGGGTTCCTCCGGAGGAAAAGCAGCCAAGACTGGCCTCGGGGCGCGCATTCCGCAAAGCGCCGGTCCGCCCGGTGGTCGGCCGGGGATGACGAGCGGCTCCGACCCGGCGCGCCCCCGCGAACGCCCGGGCCGGCCTCCGTGACGAGCAGCGTGCCGCGGTCGAAGTCGAACGCGGCGAGCCCGATCCGCCCCGGGACGGCCGCCCCGCGGGGCCGCCAGCGAAGCCGGCCCGCGATCATCAGGTGCAGCACCGCGAACAGCTCGCCTTCGAACCCGATCACAATCCGCTTGCCGATCCGAGCCAGCGGCACGACCTTCCGTCAGCCAGCTCGGCCGGAGCGGGATCGACCGTCCGCAGGAGAAACGAACTGGTAAGCCGCAGGCGTTCCAGCGGCGCCCCGGGAACGCGCCGCTCCAGGCTGGCGAGATAGCGCTCGAGGTCGGGCAGTTCCGGCACGTGCGCATGATCCCGGCGAACGGTGCAACTCCCGGGGGGTGCGGTGCGTTGTACAGAGTGCCCACGAGGCAACTGACCCGATGATCCCGGAGGACCCCATGAGCGCAGCCCCGACCGTCGCCTTCCGAGCGTCCCCTTCCGGAAGCGGCCCGTCGGGCCGGCGCCCGCCGCTGCTGGCTCCCGGCGCCTGGCTGGAGTCCCGGGTGGCCTGCCCCGCGCCGCTTCTCACGCGTCTGGGCTCCGTCCTGAGCGGGTCGGCGACCGACCTCTCCCCGGCGGTGCGGCCCGACGTCCGCCGCCCCGGCCTCTACGACCTCACCCTCGACGGCTGGGCGATCTGCGTCCTGGTCTACCCCGGAGGGAAGGGCGCCCGGGTCCTGGCCGCCGTGCCGCTGGGGACCCGGCGCGAGAGCTGACACGCGCCTGAGCCTTGTCGCCGGCCCCCGACCGGCCGACAATCTCCACTCGGCGGGGCGCCACCGAGCCCGAGTACCTGCCCCGGGAGGAAGGACCGATGGTGTCGATCAAGACCCTTGTCGGGCGCTGCGCGCTGGTCGCGGGCGTCCTCGTCGTGTGGACCGCGCTGCCGGCGGCCGCGGACGTCAGCGAATGCATCGAGGCCTGCCGCCAGCAGGTCTGCGCCGACCGCGAGGCCTGCGAGGACCTGCTCGAGCAGCAGCGGGCCGAGGTCGAGCGCAAGGTCCAGGCCTGCGCGCTGGAGCATCCGGCGCAGTCGGCCGCGTACCGCGCCTGCGTCAAGCGGGCCTCCGGTTCGCGGACCAAGACCAGCGCCGAGTACCGTCGCTGCATCAACCTCGCCAACACTGCGGGGGCCGCGTGCGCCCGCTCGTGCACGCCGTCGCCGAACAAGCCGTCCCCGGTGCCGATCCCGGGGCCATTCCAGATCTGCCCGTAGGGGCCGGCCTCCGTGCCGGCCCGGTCCACGCCGGCCCGATCCACGCCGGCCTCCACGCCGGCCTCCGTGCCGGCCCGATCCACGCCGGCCTCCGTGCCGGCCCGATCCACGCCGGCCGATCCCTGGCCCGCCGGCCGATCCGGGCCGGAATCCCATCCGTGAGCGGGGCCGCCCGTCGGCCCCGCTCTTCCTTTTCCTGCCCCGCGTTTTGACCCCCGGCGCCTTTGGGGCGAGACTCCCGCGTTCGCCCGGCCCTCTGCCGGGTCCCGGAGACCGCATGAAATCGTCGACCCGCTCCCCGTTCGCGCTCGCGCTGCTGTGCCTCGCCGCGCTCCTTACCATCGCCTGCCAGGGCGGCGCCGAGAAGGCGCCCGCCGCCGACGCTGCCGCCAAGCCGGCCCCCGCCGCGGGCAAGGTCCCGCTCGGCCCGACGACGATCGTCGCGGTCGTCAACGGCGAGAACATCACGCTGGCCGACCTCGACAAGGAGGCCGCGGCCCAGCTCCGCCAGCTCCGCCGCCAGGCGATCGAACAGGAGCACGCGCTGCGCCAGGGCGCGCTCGAAGCGATGGTCGCGAAGCGGCTGGTGGAAGCCGAGTCCAAGAAGCGCGGGGTCAGCGAGGAGGCGCTGCTCAAGGTCGAGATCGAGGAGAAGACGCCGCCCCCGACCGAGGCCGAGATGCGCGAGTTCTACGCCAACAACCAGGCCCGCATGCCGGGCCCCTACGAGCAGATGAAGGACCAGCTCGGCCCTTACCTGCGCAACCAGAAGGCCCAGGCCCGGCTGATGGAGTACATCGGGCAGCTCCGCGCCGCTTCGCAGGTCACGATGACGCTCCCCGAGCCCGAGATGCCGCGGGTCGAGGTCGCCGCCACCGGGCCGTCCCGTGGCCCGGCCGACGCGCCGGTCACGGTCGTCGTCTTCTCCGACTTCGAGTGCCCCTACTGTGCGCAGAGCAAGCCGGTGCTCGACCAGATTGCGAGCACCTACGGCGAGAAGGTCCGGATCGTCTTCCGCGACTACCCGCTGCCGTTCCACGCCAAGGCGCCCAAGGCCGGCGAGGCCGGGCACTGCGCCGACGCGCAGGGGAAGTTCTGGGCCTTCCACGACTACCTGTTCGCCAACCAGGGCAAGCTCGAGGTCGCGGACCTGAAGGCCGCCGCGGTCGCGGTCGGCCTGGATGCCGCGGCGTTCGACGCCTGTCTCGACGGCGGGAAGATGGCCGAGGCGGTCACGAAGAACACCGAGGCGGGCCGCGAGGCCGGCGTGAGCGGCACCCCGGCCTTCTTCATCAACGGCCTTCCGCTCGTCGGCGCGCAGCCGTTCGAGGCCTTCAAGCCGATCATCGACGCGGAGCTGGGCGTGACGCCTGCGCCGGCGCAGCCGGCGAAGCCCGCCCAGGGCTGAGGCACCGGGGACAGCTACCGGTTCTCCGGTGGCTGTCCCCGATTCTCGCGCAGCGTCGCAAACGCGAACACCGCGAGCGCGGCCCAGATCAGCCCGAAGGCGACGAGCCGGGCCCCGTGCAGCGGCTCCCCGTAGACGAAGACCGCCAGCAGGAACTGCAGCGACGGGGCGATGTACTGCAGGAAGCCCAGCGTCGAGAGCGGCAGCCGGCGCGCGGCCCCCGTGAACCAGAGCAGCGGGATCGCGGTCAAGGGGCCGGCCAGGAGGAGCAGCAGGTCCGTCAGCCGGCCGCGTTGCAGGAACACCGCGCGGCCGCTCGCCTCCGCCCAGACCAGCCAGGCGACCGCGAACGGGAAGAGCAGCATCGTCTCGATCGTCAGCCCGACCAGCGCGCCGACCGGCACCAGCTTGCGCAGCAGCCCATACATCCCGAACGAGAAGGCCAGCGTCAGCGAGATCCAGGGCAGCGACCCGACGCGCAGCGTCAGCCACAGCACGCCGGCCGCGGCCAGCGCCACCGCGATCCGCTTCGGCAAGGACAACCGCTCGCGCAGCAGCACCACTCCCAGCGCGACGTTGACCATCGGGTTGATGAAGTAGCCCAGGCTCGATTCCAGGATCCGGTCGGTCGCGACCGAGTAGATGTAGACCAGCCAGTTGACCGCGATGAGCGCGGTCGTGGCCAGCAGCGTGAGCAGCGTTCGGGGCGTCTTGAGGGCCCGCACGATGTCGCGGCCGTGCCGCTCGCGCAGCACCAGCGCGGCCAGCATCGGAAAGGCCCACGTCACGCGGTGGGCCAGGACCTCGACGGCCGAGACGCCGGCCAGCGCCTTGAAGTAGATGGGGAAGACGCCCCACGAGCCGTAGGCGAGCAGCGCGAAGAGCAGCCCGAGGGCGTGCTGGCGGTGGAGGTGGTGGTCGAGGTCAGCCTCCGTCTGACGATGGCCGGGCCGGTCGGGTGCGGAGGGATCGCTCGTGGACACGCGCGCGATTGTAGCAAGGGGGCGTCACCCGCCCGGCTGCGGCGTCTCCGGCAGCACGGCCGGGGAGCGGTCCGCGGCCGCTCCGTTCGCCGGGTTTGACACCCCTCCGCCCCCCCCGATACCCTTCCGCCATGGACAAGAAGCTCTGGATCGTGCCGGGCGAGACGAAGCCCTGGGTCAACCCCTACACCGAGCAGGCGCTGGGGGAGAGCGCGATCACCACGCGCCTGTCCGCGATCGTCGACTGGGGCCGCAAGAACTCGTTGTGGCCATTCCCGATGGGGCTGGCCTGCTGCGCGATCGAGATGATGGGCGCGGTCGCCTCGCGCTTCGACCTGGCGCGCTTCGGCGCCGAGGCGCTGCGCTTCTCGCCCCGCCAGGCCGACATGATGCTGGTCGCCGGCACCGTCTCCAAGAAGATGGCTCCGGCGGTGCAGAAGCTCTACGCGCAGATGCCGGAGCCCAAGTGGGCGATCGCGATCGGCGCCTGCGCTTCGTCGGGCGGGATGATGAACTCGTACGCCACCGTGCAGGGCGTGGACGAGGTGATCCCGGTCGACTTCTACGTCTCGGGCTGCCCGCCGCGCCCGGAGGCGATCCTCGACGCACTGATCATGCTGCAGGCCAAGATCATGCGCGGCGAGCCCTCGGCCCACGAGCGCTGGAAGGCGACCCAGGCCGCGGGCGGCGCGAAGCCGGTCGAGCTGGGTCCGCCCGGCGAGACCGCGCAGAACCCGGTGACCTACGCCTCGGCGGTCTACCCGCGCCCCGCGCTCCCGGCCGACCCGGCCCGCACCGCCGAGAAGTTCGGCCGCTACTGAGCCGCAGTTGAGCGACGCCGTCACCCCGGTCGAGCGCGAAGTGCGCCGCCGGCTGGCCGCCGGCGCATCCCTGACCTTCCGGCAGTTCATGGAACTGGCGCTCTACCTGCCGGGCGCCGGCTACTACGCCCGTCCCGGCGCCACGACCGGCCGAGCCGGCGACTTCTCGACCTCCTCCGACGTCTCGCCCGACTTCGGCCGCCGGCTGGCAGTCCAGGCGGCCGAGGTCTGCGAGCGGCTGGGAGGCGGGCCGTGGCAGCTGGTCGAGCTGGGCCCCGGGCGCGGGCTGCTGGCCGGCGACCTGCTCGACGGGCTGGCCCGCCACGCCCCCGCCGCGCGCGCCGCGCTGGCGGAACTGGTGCTGGTCGAGACCAGCGACGCGCTGCGCGCCGCGCAGGCGGAGCGGCTCGCCGCCGCGCACCCCGGCCTGGCGCTGCGCTGGGCCGCGTCCCCTGCCGAACTCGCTCCGGCCTCGATCCAGGGCGTGATCCTCGGCAACGAGGTCCTCGACGCGCTCCCGACCCACTGGCTGACGCGGCGCGCCGAGGGCCTCGTCGAGCGCTACGTGACCGTCGACGGCGGAGGGGCGCTCGCGCTGGCCGACGGCCCGCTCTCGGACCCGCGCCTGGCCGAGCGCGCCGTGCGCTACGGCCTCCTGGCGCGCGACGGGGACGACGCCGAGGTCGGCCTGGCGATGGAGGACTTCGTCGCCGCGGCCGCGCGCGCGCTGGGCCGCGGCGCGCTGCTCTTCATCGACTATGGCCACCCGGCCGCACGGCTCGCCGACGAGGACCACGCCGACGGCACGCTCGTCGCCTACCGCGGGCACCGCGTCGTCTTCGACCTGCTGGCGCGGCCGGGGGAGCAGGACCTGACCGCCCACGTCAACTGGGACCACCTGGCCGACCTGGCGGCGGCGGAGGGGCTGGTCCCCTGCGGCCGGGCCCGGCAGGAGCGCTTCCTGCTGGCCCTCGGGCTGCTCGAGGACCTGCTCTTCGACCCCGATCCGGCCGCGATGCCGCCCGCCGAGCAGGCCCGCCGGCTGGCGGCGCGCGCCCTGATCATGCCGGGGGCGGGCGGCGGCACCCGGTTCGAGGTCGCCGGCTTCGTCCGGGGGATCGCGCCCGACCTGCGCGGCTTCGGCGACCCCTTGGCCGGGATCCCCGTTTAGCTCAAGAATGGCCGTCTTTGGGCCGCCGGAGCGGCCCTCCGCCCAGCGCCCGAGGACCTCCCGACGATGAGCAGCGACGCCTCTCTCACCTCCCCGGTCCATGGCCTGTTCCTGGGCCAACTGGCCGACGAGCTGATCTACCCCTTCCCCGAGCAGGATTCCGAGCAGCGCGAGACGACCGACCAGGCGGTCGACGCCTTCCGCGAGTGGGCCCGCGACAACGTCGACGCACGGGCGATCGACGCCGCCCAGGAGATCCCGAAGGAGGTCCGCGACGGGATGGCCGAGCTGGGGATCATGGGGATGACGGTCCCCGAGCAGCACGGCGGCTACGGCTTCGGCATGATCGCCTACTGCCGGATGGTCGAGGAGCTGACCCGGCACGACGCGTCGCTCTCGGTCTACGTCGGCGCGCACCTCTCGATCGGCGGGCGGCCGATCATCCTCTACGGGACGCCGGAGCAGCAGGCGAAGATCCTGCCGCAGGTCGCCACCGGCGAGACGCTCTGCGCCTTCGCGCTGACCGAGCCGGGGGCCGGCTCCGACGCCGGCTCGATGCGCACGCGCGCGGAGTGGGACCCGGCCAAGGGTGTCTACCGGATCAACGGCAACAAGATCTGGATCACCAACGGCGGCTACGCCGACCTCTTCACCGTCTTCGCGCGCGGCTCGGGCGGGCCGGCCGGGGAGGGCGAGGGGTTCTCGGCCTTCCTGGTGCGGCGCGGCACGCCCGGCTTCAGCAACGGCCCGTCCGAGCACAAGCTGGGGATCCGCGGCACCTCGACCACCGAGCTGGCCTTCGTCGACGTCGAGGTCCCGCCGGAGGACCGCGTCGGGCCCTGGGGCGAAGGGTTCAAGATCGCGCTGCAGTCGCTCGAGACCGGCCGGCTCTCGCTGGGCGCCGGCTGCACCGGCGCGGCCAAGGAGATGGTCCGGCTGGCGGTCGAGCACGCGCGCGAGCGGCGGCAGTTCCGCCACCCGATCATCGAGTTCGGGATGATCCGCGAGAAGCTGGGGCGGATGGCGGCGTCGGCCTATGGCGCGGAGTCGGCGGTCTACCTGGCGGCCGGGCTCTACGACGCCGGGCGCGCCGACGTCGGGGTCGAGGCCGGCTACTGCAAGGTGCTGGGCTCCGAGACGCTCTGGCAGGCGGTCAACGACACGATCCAGGTCACCGGCGGGATCGGCTACATGACCGAGTACCCCTACGAGCGCCACCTGCGCGACAGCCGGATCAACCTGATCTTCGAGGGGACGAACGAGATCCTGCGGTTGTCCGGCACGCTCGAGGCGCTCAAGGAGCCGGGCCGCCGCGTGACGGAGACGATCAAGGCCGAGAAGGCCGAGCTGGGGGCGCAGGGGCTGGCGGCCGCGCTGGCGGTCGAGGGGATGCCGGCCCGCACCACCGCCGGGGCGACCGTCCCGCGCTGGGTCACCCCCGCACTGTCGGCCGAGGCCGCGCAGTTCGGCGCGACGCTCGCGCTGTTCGGCGAGACCGTGCGCGCCACGCTGCGCAAGCACCGCCGCGCGATCCTAAGCGCGCAGTACACGATCCGCCGGCTGGCCGACGCCGCGATCCAGCTCTACGCCGCGTCGGCCGCGCTCTCGCGCGCCAGCACGCTGGCCCGCGACAAGGGCGAGGACGGCGCGCGGCGCGAGATCCTGCTGGCGCGCCGCTTCGTGGACGAGGCCTGCCGGCGCGCCCGGCACGAGCTGGACGTGGTCGACGGCGCCCGCGACGGGCTGGACGACGAGATTGCGGGCCTGCTGGCGATCGAGGGGCGCTATCCCACGCCCCTTTTCACCTAGTCCGGAACCGGAGGAGGCCGCATGGCGCTGCTCGACGGCAAGTACGGGCTGATCCTCGGGATCGCGAACGAGCGCTCCTACGCCTGGCACATCGCCAAGGCGCTGGAGGAGGCCGGGGCGGAACTGGCCTTCAACGCGCTGCCCGGCGAGAAGAACGAGGCCCGCACGCGCTTCGCGGTCGACGCGCTGAACATCTCCGACCCCTGGATCGCGCCCTGCGACGTCTGCCGGGACCAGGACGTCGTCCGGCTGTTCGAGCTCTACGCGAAGGACTTCCCGCGGCTCGACTTCGTCGTCCACTCGATCGCCTTCGCCGACCGCGAGTACCTGCAGCCCGGCAAGTTCGTCGAGACCCCGCGGGCCTCGTTCCTGATGGCGATGGACATCTCGGTCTACTCGCTGATCGCCGTCGCGCGCGGCGCGCGGCCGCTGCTGGCCGCGGCCGGCGGCGGCTCGATCATGACGATGAGCCACTACGGCGGCGACAAGGTCTTTCCCGGCTACAACGCGATGGGGGCCTGCAAGGCCGCGCTCGAGGCCAGCGTGCGCTACCTGGCCGAGGAGCTGGGGCCCGAGAAGATCCGCGTCAACGCGATCTCCGGCGGTGCGTTCAAGACGCTGGCCGCGTCGGGGATCGGCGGGCTCAAGTCGATGCTCTCGGAGTCCGAGCGGCGCTCGCCGCTGCGGCGCGGGGTCGAGGGGGTCGACGTCGGCGGCACGGCGGTCTACCTGGCCTCGGAGCTGTCGTCCGGGGTGACCGGGGCCACGCTGTTCGTCGACTGCGGCATGAACATCCTCGGCGCCTGAGCGCGCGCGGGAGGCGGCGCGGCAGGGCGCGATGGTCCCCCCGAACCGGATCGTGGCCTGGCTCCACCGGACCTTCGCGCTGCGCCGCGGCGAGGGGCGGCGGGCTCTGCTGCTGACGCTCTACCTGGGCGTCGTCATCGCGTCCTACCTGATCCTCAAGGCCGTCCGCGACGCGCTGTTCATCTCGGCCTTCAGCGCGATGAAGCTCCCGTACGTGATCTTCGGGATCGCGCTGCTGGTCGGGGTCTTCGTCGACGGCTACATCCGGCTCTCGCGGCGGATCTCGGCGGCCCGGCTGACGACCTGGACGCTGGCCTTCTTCATCTCGAATCTGCTGGTGTTCTGGTTCCTGGCCGGGATGGGGCTGCGCTGGCTCTACCCGGTGCTCTACATCTGGGTCGGCTTCTTCGGGATCGCGGCGCCGGTCCAGGTCTGGACCCTGGCCAACGAGGTCTTCACCACGCGCGAGGCCAAGCGCGTGTTCGGGCTGGTCGGCGGCGGCGGGATCGCGGGGGCGATCGTCGGCGGCGCCTTGGCCAGCGTGCTGGCGCTGAGGGTCGGGACCGAGCAGTTGCTGCTGGTGGTGGCCGGGCTGCTGGTGCTGGCGATCGTGCTGGTGTGGCGGATCACGCGCCATCGCCTGCCGGTGCTGCGAACCCGCCGTGACGAGGTCCTGCCCTGGAGCCTGGCGGTCAGCGCGCAGAAGATCGCCGCCTCGCCGCACCTCAAGATGCTGGCCTCGCTGGTCTTCGTCGGTGCGCTGGCGACGACGATCGTCGACTTCCAGTTCAAGGCGGCAGCGGCCGGGGCGGGGTTCGACCGCGACGAGCTGACCGCCTTCTTCGCGGCCGCGCTGTCCATAATGTCGGCGGTCGGCCTGGTGGTCCAGCTCGGGGTCGTGCGGCCGGTCCTGCGCTCGCTGGGCCTGGGCGCGGCGATCCTGGTGCTGCCGCTCTCGCTGCTGGCGGGCGAGACGACGCTGATCGTGGCCGGCGGACTGTGGGCCGCGGTCTTCATGAAGGCCAGCGACGGGGCTTTCAAGCACTCGATCGACCGCTCCAGCAAGGAGCTGGCCTACCTGCCGGTCCCGATGGATATCAAGGTCCAGGTCAAGTCGACGATCGACATGGTGCTGGACCGGCTGGGCGACGCCACCGGCGGGTTGGTGCTGCTCGTGCTCGCGACCTGGCTGAACCTCTCGATCGGGGTGATCGGCTGGGTCAACCTGGTGCTGCTGGCGCTCTGGCTGCTGCTGGCGCGCCGGTTGCGGCAGTCCTACATCGACGAGCTGGCGACGTCGCTGGGAGCAAAGAGCGCCCGCGCCAGCTACGAGCTGGACGCCTCGCTGATCGACGCCGACGCGCGGGCCGGCGTGCGCCGCGCGCTGGCCGCGGCGGATCCGCAGACGATCGGGATCGCGCTCGAGATGGCGGCGCTCGCGCCGGGGCCGGACCTCGAGCCCGAGCTGGCCGCGCTGGCGCGCCACGCGAGCCCCGAGGTCCGCGCGCGCGTGCTGGGGGTGTTCCTCGCCCCCGGGGCCTCGGGGATGCCGCCCGAGCTGCTCGACCGGCTGGAGGAGGCCGACCACGACCTGCTGGCCAAGGGGCTGGACCTGGTGCTGGCCCAGACGCCCGAGGAGCGCCGCGAGCGGGCGCTGGCCCTGATCGGAAACAAGACGCCCGACACCCAGGGGGTGATGCTCGCGCTGCTGGTGCGGCGGCTCGGCCCCGAGTTCACGCCGGTCGCGGCCCACGTACTCACCGGGATGCTGGCCGCGGACGCGCCGGCGCCGCTGCGCCGCGCGGCGACCCGCGCGATCGGCCTGCTGCCGTGCGACTCGGCGCTGGCCGGGCAGCTCGACGAGCTGCTCGACGACCCCGACCCCGAGGTCCGCTCCGACGCCGCCGAGAGCGCAGGTCGGCTGGGGCGCGTCGACCTGGCGCCGCTCCTGATCGCGATGCTCGGCTCGCACCGCACGCGGCCGGCCGCGCACCGCGCGCTGGTCGCGCTGGGGGCCGAGGCGATCGACCCGCTGCGGACGGCGCTCGAGGCCCCGCCGGACGGGACCCGCGCGGTGCGCCGCGCCGCGGCCGCGGCGCTGAAGCACGTCCCGTCGGTGCTGCGCGCGCTCGGCTCGTCGGGAGCGATCGCGCTGCTGGTCGAGCACCTCGGCCACCCGGACGAGGACGTGCGCGAGGCGGCGATCCACGCGATCGAGCGGCTGCGCCAGCGCGACCCCGAGAACCTCCTGGCCGGTCCCGAGTTGGTCGACCCGCAGATCGCCGCCGACGGCGAGCGGCACGCCCTGGCCCTCGCGGCCTTCGGCGCGGTCGCAGCGGAGCCGGGGACGGTCGCGGGATTTCTGGCGGCCCGGCTGCGCGACGAGCTGGAGCGGACGCGGCGCCGGGTGCTCTCGCTGCTGCGCCTGCGGCTCGGTCCCAAGGCCGCCCAGGCGGTCGCGCGCGGGCTCGAGTCGGGGCGCAAGGACCTGCGCGACAACGCCCTCGAACTGCTCGACTCGGCGCTGCCGCGACCGCTCCGGGCCGCGGTGGTGCCGATGCTCGAGGACGAGCCGGCACACGTGATCGAGATGCGGCACGGGGAGCCGATCGGTTACCCTTCCCCCCGCCGCGGCCAGGAGCTGCGGGAGTTGGCGCTGGGCGCCGACCCGTGGACCGCCGCCGCTGCGCTGCGGGTCGGGGCGGCGGGAGGCCTGGCGTGGGCGGAGGAGGCGGCCTCGCGCCGCTGGGACCACGACGACGAGGTCCTGCGCGAGGAGGCCCGCCGGATCGTGCGGAGGGACGGTGCGGGCGAGGGGAACCGGCGCGTGACGATGTCGCTGCTCGACCGGGCCGTCGCGCTGCGCGGCGTCGACGCCTTCCGCGGCGTCACCACCGACCAGCTGGCGCTGATCGCCGCGATCGCTCACGAGCGCGTGCTGCCGGAGGGGAGCCTGCTGTTCGACGAGGGCGCGCCGCCCGACAGCCTGTTCGTGGTGCTCGACGGCAGCGTGGCGCTGAGCCGCGGCGGTGCGCCGATGGGGACGGTGGGCGGAGGCGAGGCACTGGGCACCTGGTCGCTCTTGGACGACGAGCCGCGCTCGGCGCGTGCCCTCGCGGCCGGCCCGGTCCGGGTGCTGGCGATCGACCGCGAGGACTTCTTCGACGTGCTCGCCGAGCACAGCGAGATCAGCCGCAGCCTGATGCGCGACCTGGTCGGGCGGCTGCGCACGCTGGCCGGCTGAGCGGCGGCAAGGGGAGACGATGGGCGGGCCGGGGAACGCGAAGATCGAGGTTGTCCTGGTGGACGACGACGCGCTGGTGACGCGCACGCTGTCGTTCCTGTTCGCGGGCGAGGACGCCTTCTCCGTGCGGCTTTTCAACGATCCGGCCGCCGCGCTGAGCTACCTCGAGCAGCACCCGGCGCACGTCGTCGTGGCCGACTACCTGATGCCGGGGATGGACGGGCTGCAGTTCCTGTCGAAGGTCCGCGAGCTGCATCCCGAGTCGAGCCGGATCGTGCTCACCGGATACGCCGACAAGGACGCCGCGATCCGCGCGATCAACGAGGTCGGGCTCTATCACTTCCTGGAGAAGCCCTGGCGCAACGAGGAGCTGCTGCTGGTGCTGCGCCGCGCCGGCGAGCGGGCCCTGCTGCTGGCCGAGCTGGCGCGGCGGACCGAGGACATGGCGGCGTTCCGCGAGAAGCTGTTCCGGGCCCTGCTGTGACCGACGCGCCCGGGATCCCCGATCCCTGCCGCGCGCTCTTCAGCGCCCACGCCGACCCCGCCGCGGTGCTCGACCCGACGCGCACGATCCGC
Organism: uncultured Acidobacteriota bacterium; assembly: GCA_963702545.1. Lineage (GTDB taxonomy): Bacteria > Acidobacteriota > Polarisedimenticolia > J045 > J045 > JALOKP01. The sequence goes on from CAVPDB010000019.1 coordinate 203,702, forward strand.
GAGCACAACGCCGCGGCCCGTGCGCTGTTCGGTGAGGCTGCCGGCCGGCCCTGCTGGGCCGTCCACTTCGGCCGCGAGACGCCGTGCCCCCCCTGTCGCGCGGGCGAGGTGCTGCAGGAGGGGGCCCCGCTGCGCTGGATGATGGAGCGGGCCGATCCCGCCGGGCCGGCGGCGCCGCCCGGCGTCTGGGAGGTGACGCTGGTCCCGGTCCGCGACGCCGCGGGACGGGTCACGCACCTGGTCGAGCTGCTGCGCGACGTGACGCTGACGCTGGGCCTCGAGCGGCACCTGATCGAGCTGGCCCGCGGGCTCGACCTCGAGATCGCGCGGCGGACCGCGGAGGCCGGGGAGCTGGCCGGGCGCGCGCGCGAGCTGCAGGCGGCGATCGAGCGGCTGCGGGAGGAGCAGGCCGACCTGCTGCGCACCGAGCGGATGGCGGCGCTGGGGCGGATCGTGGCTGGCGTTGCGCACGAGATCCACACCCCGCTGGGGGCGATCCTCTCGACGCTGGAGATGGTCCGGGCCCGGCTCGCCGCGGGCCGGACGGACGACCTGGACGAGCTGGTCGACCTGCTGCAGGAGGCCAGCGAACGGATCCGTAAGGTCGTCCAGACGCTGCGCGCCTTCTCGCGGCTCGACGCGGCCCCGGTCGAGTGGGTCGATCTGAAGGAGGGGATCGAGTCGTCGCTGGCCCTGCTGGCGCACGAGATGCACCCGCGGGTGGCGGTGGAACGGGCCTACGGCCCGCTCCCGAAGGTCCGTTGCCGGCCGGACGAGGTCAACCAGGTCTTCCTCAACATCCTGCGGAACGGCGTGCAGGCGATCCGCGGACAGGGCACCATCACCGTCCGCAGTGCCGCGGAAGAGGGCATGGCCGTGGTCGAGATCGAGAACACCGGGCCGGCGATACCCGAAGAGGACCGGGAGCGGATCTTCGAGGCCGGCTTCACGACCAAGCCCCGCGGCGAGGGGACCGGCTGGGGCCTCGCGATCTGCCGGCGCATCGTGCGCGAGCACGGCGGCGAGATCGAGGCCCGCAGCGCGCCCGGGCGCGGCGCCACCTTCCGCATCACGCTGCCGATCGAGGGACCGCCATGAACCGTCCGCCCCGACGCGCTCCGCAGCTCCTCGCCGCGCTGGCCCTGCTCGCGGCCGCCCTGGTCACGCTTCCGTCGGCCTGGGCCGCGGCCCCGGCCGAGGCCGCGCCGTCGCGCGTCACCGGCGCCGAGCGGGTCGTTGCGGTCGGCGACGTGCACGGGGCCTACGAGCCCTTGGTCGAGCTGCTGCGCGCCTCCGGCCTCGTCGACGACGAGCTGGCCTGGAGCGGCGGGAAAGCGCACCTCGTCATGCTGGGCGATCTGCTCGACCGCGGGCCGCAGGAGCGCGAGGTGCTCGACCTGATCATGCGGCTCGAGCGCGAGGCGCCGCAGGCCGGCGGGCAGGTCCACGTGCTGCTCGGCAACCACGAGGTGATGAACCTGGTCGGCGACCTGCGCTACGTCCCGAAGGCCGGCTACGCCGCCTTCGCCGAGGCCTCGCCCCCGAAGGAGCGTGAGCAGGCGCTGGCGCGCTTCATGCGCAACAGCGGTGCGGAGTCCGGCCCGGAAGGGGTACTGCTGCAGTTCGACGAGAACTACCCGCCCGGCTACTTCGAGCGCCGCCGGGCCTTTGCGCCGGACGGCGTGTACGGCCGCTGGCTGCTGTCCAAGTCCTTCATCCTGGTGATCGACGACGTCGCCTACGTGCACGGCGGGCTGCCGGCGAGCGTGGCCTCGGAGGAGGCGGAGGCGCTCAACCGGCAATTGATGGGGGAGATCCGGGCCTTCATCGAGGCCCGGCAGACATTGGTCGACGCCGGTCTGCTCGACCCGGAGACCAGCTTCGTCGAGTCGTTCCAGAAGGTCGGGCAGAAGGTGGAGCAGGCCGAGGCCGCGGGGAAGCCACTTCCGGGGGCGTCGGCCAAGGCGGCCGAGGCCCTGCTGGCCAGCGCCGGCGCCTACGCCTTCAACAACGAGAACCCGTTCTGGTACCGCGGGAGCTCACTCAACCCGGAGCCGCAGGAGCTGCCGACCTTCGAGGCCGCGCTGGCGAAGCTGGGCGCCAAGGCCGCGGTCGTCGGCCACACGACGACGCCGGGCGGCCGCGTCACCTCGCGCTTCGGCGGGCGCCTGCTGCGCGCCGACACCGGGATGCTCAGCGCGGTCTACCGCGGCCGCAGCGCTGCGGTGATCGCGCAGGGGGGAGCGATCAAGGTCTTCTACCCGGCCGAGCCGGGGGACACGACGGCCGTGGCCGAGACCCGGGACGCGATCCGCCCGGTCGTGGCCCAGGGGATGCCCGACCCGGCGCTCGAAGCGTTCCTGAAGACGGCCCAGGTCACGAAGGTCGAGGACATCGGCACCGGGATCACGCGCCCCAAGCGGCTGACGCTGCAGAAGGACGGGCTGACCCGCCGCGCCGCGTTCAAGTACGTCGACGAGACGCACGACTCGACGGTTCGGATCGCGGGAAAGCTCGAGATGCAGTTCAACGACCGCTACGTCTATGACATCGCAGCCTACAAGCTCGATCGGCTGCTCGACATGAACATGGTGCCGGTGGCGGTCGAGCGGACCGTCGACGGGACCGCCGGCGCGGTGCAGGACTGGATCGAGAACGCGATCGACGAGGGTCGGCGCGTGACCGAGAAGCTCGAGTCCTACGACGCCGAGTCCTTCAAGCGGCAGACCCAGGTGATGCGGGTCTTCGACGCGCTGATCTACAACGCCGACCGCAACCAGGGGAACATCCTCTACACCCCCGGCGACTGGAAGCTCCATCTGATCGACCACACCCGGGCCTTCCGGCTCGGCACCGGGCGCCCGCCCGGCCTGGTCGACGTGCCGCTGGAGATCGCGCCCGGCCTGCGCGAGAAGCTGGCCGCGCTGAACGAGGCGCAGCTCAAGCAGGCGCTGGGCGGCCTCCTGAGCAACGCGCAGCTCGGCGCGATCCTGAAGCGGCGCGACAAGCTGCTGGCGGAGACGGGGCCGAAACCGGCGTCCGGGGGAAGCGGTGATGGATCGGATCTCGAGCGTTGCCCTGCTGGGCGTGGCCCTTGCCGCCGCGGCGTGCGGCCCGCGGGAAGAGTCGCGCCCTGCCGTCCCGGCCGCCGCGCCGACCGTCGCCGGAGCCTCCGGCCCGGCGTCGTCCAGCCCGCCTTCCGCGCCCGACGCGCCGGCGGGTTTCGACAGAACGCTCGAGCTGCAGGGGATCACCTTCCGCGTGACCTGCCCCAACGCGTCGTCGCTCAACAAGGTGACGGTTACCCCCAGCGGTCTCGAGGTCGACAACGCGCCGGTGGAGCGTGAGGCGGATGGGACCGTCGTCGGAGCCGAGGTCGCCGACCTCAATGTCGACGGCTCGCCGGAGGTCTACGTTTACGTGCAATCCGCCGGCAGCGGATCGTACGGATCGCTGATCGCCTTCTCGGCCAACCGGAAGAAGTCCCTGAGCGAGATCTACCTGCCGCCGGTAGCCGACGACCCGATGGCTTCGAAGGGCTACCTGGGCCACGACGAGTTCGCGGTCGTCGAATCGACTTTGGTGCAGCGCTTCCCGCTCTACGGGGAAGGGGACAAGAACGCCCAGCCGAGCGGGAAGATGCGCCAGCTCCAGTACAAGCTGGCGCCGGGCGAGGCGGGGTGGGTGCTGCGAGTCGACAAAGTCGTCGAGTATTAGCAAACCGGGTCGCTGTCCCCGGATAGACTGGCTTACCGGCTTACGGTAGCTGTCCCCGGTTTCTAGAAGGCCCCCACCGCGATGCGGTAGAAGGCCAGCACCGGCCCCGAGCCGTCCGCGCCGACGACCCAGGCCGCGGTCGGGTTGCGGCTGTAGCCGTACGAGACCGTGGCGTTCGACGCCAGCGCGCGCGAGAACAGCAGCCGGACGGTGGCGCCGCTGGTCGTGCCCGAAATCGGCTGCAGCGGGGTCGCGCCGTCCTGGGCGCGGAACAGCCCGGGGAGCCCGCCGGTCACGTTCCTGTCCCATCTGACCTCGATCTCGGTCCGGGCGCCGTTGGCGAACTTCGCGGAGACCAGTTTCGGCACCTGGACCGCCGGCTGCCCGTACGAGCCGGCTCGCACGACCCGCGACAGCCGCACGCCGGCCGTCTTGTAGCCATCGACGCTGAGGTGGATCGTGTCCGAGCGTGGCTGGTCGACGAGCGGAATCACGCCCGACAGCGGGTCGAGTCCCTGGCGGCGCTGCGCTTCCTGGATCGGCAGCCAGGTCTCGAAGTCGGCGGTGAGGAAGGTCGCGAGCTGGCAGTTGCCGAAGAAGAGACTCGGCGCGCCAAGGTCGGTCCGCAGGTTCGAGACCAGCGCGCGGAGGTCGGCCAGGTACAGGTCGGTGCCGCGGCCGGCGTCCGACTCGCCCTGGTACCAGAGCGCGCCGCGGATCGGGTGGGCGTAGCCCTGGGCCAGCACCCGCGCGATCGCCGAGCCGTAGAGCGTGCCGCGATTTGCCGGGTCGGCCGCGTTGCGCTGCCACTGGCTGTAGAGGTTGGTCCCGCCCAGCGGGGCCGGGATGATCGCGACCGGCACGCCGACTGTGCTCTCGATCTCCTTGGCGAAGCGCAGCATGAGCGTGTGGGCCGGCGCCTCCTCGCTGACCCGGTCGACCTGGTCGGTCCCGTCGTCCATCGGCTCGCGGGCGCGCTTCCAGGCGTAGTCGTTCCCGAACAGGTGGACGCGGTCGATCGGCGGCTCGGCCGGGTCCAGCGTCCCGGAGTAGCCCGACATGTTCGACTGGCCAATCGCCAGGAAGACGTCGCCGACCGCAATCTCGGCGACCGTATCGGCGCCCAGCACCTGGTTCGTCGCGGCGTCGACCAGCCGCGCCTCGAGGTCGTAGTTGCCGCCCGCCGGGACCTCATCCAGCACGAACGAAACGGCGGCGCCGGCCGGGGCCGGCGAGAGCGGGAACCCGTGGTCCGCCCAGTCGAAGCCGGGCAGCGGCGCGCCGTTCGCGCTCTCGACCAGCCGCAGCTCCAGCCGCGCCGCGCCCGCGGCGCGGTAAGCGACCGGCACCGGGATCGGCGCGTGCCCCGTCGGGGCCGCGCTGGAACAGCTTCCAGTCCGCGAGCCCGTCGTGCGTGCGGAACAGCGCCAGCGGCGCCGCGGGAAGCGTCGCCTCCGCCGTCAGGCGCAGCAGCGGCCGCCGCCCGTCGACCAGGTCGGACAGTCCGAGCCCGCGCCCGAACAGCCGGCGGTCGTCGGCGATCGGGAAGACGCCGGCGTCGAGGTCCCAGGCCGAGCCGCTCCAGCGATCCAGCCGCAGCGTCGACTGCGTCCCGAAGTCCTTCGCCAGCCGCAGGCGCAGACGCGTCGCCCCGCCGAGCGCGGCCTGGCCGAGCGCGGTGAATTCGCGGCCGCGCCGGACCCAGGCGAAAGCGGTACCGGACGCGTCGATCCGGAAGAGCACGCCGCCACCCGCATTCTCGGCGTAGCTCCCCTCGTTCCAGAGATTCACCTCGAGCGAGTCGGAGAGCGCGGTCGTGTCGAGGTAGACCGCCTGGCCCTGCTGCGGGCCGTCCTGCGGCAGGCGGTCGAAGGCGTCGACGCAGCCCTGCCCCGGGCCGTCGTACGACACCGCGAGGTCGCCCGCCGCGTCGCGCACCAGGAAGCCGCCGTTGGCGGCGCCGTACTGCGTCATCTCCGCCGGCCGCAGGCCCGGCAGGTCCCCGTCGAAGGGGTAGGTCTTCGGGTCGCAGGCGTCGCCCAGCCCGTCGGCGTTCTGGTCGGCCTGCGACGGGTTGGCCGCGGCGGGGCAGTTGTCGCGGTCGTCGCGCACCAGGTCGCCGTCGTCGTCGGCGCAGCGCACGGCGGCGGCCCGCGGGGTGCCGTCGGAAGCCGCGCCCAGCGGCCCCTCGCCGGCGAGGTTCCAGGCCGCGACGAGGTAGGTGAAGAGGAGCCCCGGTGCGTCAGGGTCGGAGGCCGAGAGCCCCGGCTCGCGGAACACGAGGCACGCCAGGTCGCTGCCGTCGGCGCGCGTGCCGCGGTACAGGTCGTAGGCCGCCGCGCCGGAGACGCCGTCCCAGCGCAGCGTCACGCCGTCGGCGTCGAAGCGCAGCGTCGGGCCGACCTCCGGCGGGGCCTGGGCCCACGCGAGAAGCGGCCAAAGCAGCAAAGTGGCGGCCAGTACCCCGCGCACGGCACGGCTTGGCGGACAGAATCCCAGCATTCAGCCTCCCTGAGGGCACCGAGATATACGCCGATCTGGGGTTCCGCGGCGGGTCAGGGGCCGAGAGACGCGATCGCCTGCGCCAGTTCGCGCCGCGCTTCGTCGTAGCGCGCCAGGGGCCAGGACTTCGGCCCGTCGATCCAGCGCCCCGAGCCGCCGTCGACCCGACCGATGTCGCGAACCCGATCGGCGATCTCGCCGCGCAGCCGGTCGAGCGTGCGCTGCGCCGCCTCGCGTGCGGCGGGGGGGCCGCCGCCGGCCGCCAGCGCCCGCTCCAGCGCCTCGAGGTACTTCAGATCGTCGATCCCCTCGCGCGACGCTTCCCAGTCGCGCAGGAAGCAGCGCGACTCGCCGCACGCCGCCGAAGCCGGCTCCCAGGCCCAGAACATCACGTTGTCGAGCCCCAGCTTCCAGGTCAGGAAGCCGGCCTGGTAGCGCACCCCCTCCGGGCGGTTGCCGTAGATGTTGATGTAGGTCCCGTAGCGGTCGCCGGCGGCACGCGTGCGCTCGCGCGTCTCGGGGCCGAGGTAGCGGTTGTGATACGAGCGCGTCTTCAGGTGCGGCTCCAGCCGCAGCGCCGGCTCGCCGCCGACCGGCTTGAACCACAGCTCGTCCTCGTCGGGCTCGGAGACGGTCGGCTCGTTGCAGGTGATGAAGGAATCGGCACCGGCCTCGGCCGCCGCACGCACCATCGCCATCGCCAGCCGGAACGAGCCGCGCGTCTGGTGTGGCTCGTCCGCCAGGTAGTAGAAGAAGGGCTGCCAGCCGCGCCGCGCGGCCTCGGCGTCGAGCGTCTTCATCCCCGCCACCCAGCCCTCGAAGACGAAGCGGCCGAAGGCGGTGTCGGGCGGGGCGTAGGGGTCCTTCGACGGGCGGTAGGGGCCCTTCCAGCGCTCGACCCCCTCGACCGGCTCGCCCCCCTCGTACAGGAACATGAAGCCGGCGTTGTAGTCCAGGCCGCCCTGGGCCTTTTCCGGGACCGGCACGCCCGACATCTTCAGTCCCGCTACGGTGGAGCGGACCATGTACTGGTAGAGCATGATCCCGACCGGGTGGGTCAGGCCCAGCCCGGACTTGCGAGCCAGCTCGACCGCGGCCACCGTCGGCGCGAAGCCGTCCTCGAACACGAACCCCGTTCCCACCAGTTTCGGGATCGACAGCTTGGGCCAGCCCGGGTTGACGCAGATCGTGTTCATCCCGTGCGCGCGGCTGTCGGCGAAGGACTCGGCGGAGAGCGGCCAGTTGTCGCCGTAGACCCAGAGCGCGGGGCGCGCCTCGGCCAGCCGGAAGGGCCAGACCTCGACCTCCAGCGGCAGCGCGGCCAGCTCGGCGCCGTCCGCGGCGAGCAGCGCCAGCGCGCCGCGGTAGCTGCCGGCCGCGGCGTCGGCGGGGGCGTGGAGCGTGATCCAGAACGTGCGCGTCGTGGCCGCGGGGAGGTCGACGCCGGCGGCCGGCAGCGGGTCGAGCGTGCCCGGGTGAAGCGGATGCTCCTCGAGCTTTGGCCAGCGCTCGCGCGGCTCGATCATCCGCACCACGCGAACGTCGAAGGCCGCGGCCGGGATCGTCGCGCCGCCGGGCCCGGAGAGCGCGGACGGGACGAGCCGCAGCCCGGAGAGGCCGTCGCGCAGCCGGAGCGCGACGGCCGCGGGCTCGTACTCGTCCGGGGTCAGGGCGAGCCGCACGGTGCCGCCCAGCTCGTCCGAGGCAGGGACCGTCTCCTCGTAGATCGGGGTCATCCAGTTGCGGGTGAACAGCGCGACCCGCGGCAGGTCCGCGTCGGTGGGGGCCGGGGGGCCGCAGGCCCCCGCCAGCAGCGCGGCAAGAACGAGCGCCGCCGGAGCGATCGTCCGGGCCGGAACGGCGGCGCAACGCGGCGAACAGCAGCCCATGGCGGCGGGAAGTGTACCGTGACCGGCGCGAGCGGGTCGGACTGCGTACATTCAATCGTCCCCGGAACGACGATGAGCGACCACCCCGAGCGCCACCCGTTCGCCCCGCCGCAGATCGACTGGTCGGCGGCGCGCGCTTTCGTGCGCGGCCGGATCCAGCGCCAGTGGCCGGCCGCGGCCGAGCCGGAGCTGGACGAGCGGACCGACGACGCGCTGGTCCGGCTGGCGCGTCGGCTGCGGGTCGAGCCGGTCCCGGCGGTCGAGGAGGCGATGGCGGGGGCCGCGGCGCGCTCGCTGCTCGAGCAGACTGCGCGGCCGGCGCCGCTGGGCCGCGCTTCACGGGCTCGCCGGCGCGGCGCGGGCCGCCCCGGGAGGCGGGACCGGTCCCGAGCCGGTCGGCGACCCGCTCGAGCGCTTCCGCTTCCTGGCCCTGGCGGCCACCGTGCGGACCGAGGGGGGCGCCGAGCTGCGCGAGCGGGTGCGGCAGGCGATCGAGAATCACCCGCGGCCGCCCGGCACGCCCGCGGCCGCCGCGTCGCAGCCGGAAGCGCAGCAGCTGGCCCGGCGCTTCGCGCGCGCGCTGGTCCACGAGCCGGTCTTCGCGCCGCTCGCCTCGTGGACTGCGCGCGCGGCCGAGTCCGGCGTGCCCGCCGACGAGATTGCCGCTCACGCCTGGTTCGGGGCGCGGATCCTGCCGTTCCTGGCCGGGCTGCTGCGCCCGACCGAGGACGCCCTGTTCCGCGAGTTCGGCGACCGCGACGCGCACTGCCGGCTCGCCTTCGCGCCGTTCGCCGAGGGGCAGGCGAGCCCGCGGACCTCGCGGGGCACGTTCCGCCCCCCGTGCTCGTGCGCTGGGCGGAGGCTCCGCAGGCGCTGGGGCCGGCCGAGGCGCGCGCGGTGCGCGAGCACTTCGCCGAGTGCGCCGACTGCCGCGAGGACCTGGCCGCGCTGGGGCTCGACGGGCGCGCGCTCGAGGCCGGGGGCCCGGCGGCGGGGCGGCGCACCCGGCGCGCCGCGCGGCGGGAACTCGCGCTCCTGGGCTGGGCGGTCGCGGCCACGGCGGCCGCGGCCGTGCTCGGTGCGCTGCTGCTGCGATCCGCGGCGCCAGGGGATTTCGGGCCGGCCCCCACGGGGCAGCCGCCCGTCGCCGCCGCGGCCGTCGAGCCGATCGGCACCCCGCACCTGGTGCTGGCGGGCCGGCGCCGGCTGCCCGCGTCGCCGCCGCCCCCGGTCGTGCTGGCCGGCCGGGAGCCGCTGTTCGTGCGCGTGCCGGAGCTGGCGCCGGCGGTCCAGGTGGTCGTCGTCGAGCTGGACGACGCGGCGGGCCGGCCGCTGGTGCGCGAGCGGCTGGCGGTCTCCCGCGTCAACGCCGCGTTCCAGCTGGCCATCCGGCCGCCGGACGCGTGGGGCAGCGGGACCTACCGCCTGCGCGTGCTCGCGTCCGACGGCGAGACGCCGCTGTACGACTGGCCGGTGGCAGTCCGCGCCGCGGGCGACTGACCCGGGCGCGCGCGGCGCCGCGCTACGGCTGCCACCATTCGATCCGCTCGACCGCCTCGTTGAAGACGTAGACCCGCATGTTGTTGCAGCCGGGGTCCGAGGGGATGACGAAGAAGCCGCGCTTGGCCGGGTTGTAGCCGACGGTGAAGCCGCGCAGGACCTCGCCGTCGCGGAAGTGCACCAGGACCTTGCGCCCCTGCCCCCGCGCGGTGGCCAGTTCGTCGTCCACTTCGTGGGCCGAATCGCCCTCGAAGGTGCGGACGAAGAAGACCGCCTTGAGCCCGGCAAGTGCGACCTTGAGCGCGGGCCGGCTCTCGTCGCCGTCCTCGTGCACGTGGATCTCGGTCCGGTCGGGAAAGAAGTCCTGCGTCGTGCCCTTGACCATCCGGCCGTCCAGGAAGCGCAGTACCACCATGCCGAGCCGGGCCGGCGTGAGCGTCGGGTTCATAGCCGCCCTCCGTCCCCCCCCCGGGCAAATCTAGGGAGCGACGGCCCCGCTGTCCCGTCCGGCCGTGGGGGGGACCGGGAGGGGCGCGGGAGGGGCGGCCGCGAGCCCGCCCCCGGTGGCCGCGAGCCGTTGCTGGTCCCGCAGGAAAGCCGCTCCCGGCGCGGATTTCCGGCCATTCTCGGTGTACGGCGGCAGGTGCCCGGCCGGTTGCCGCCTCGCCGGCAGTGACCGCGGCTCCGGGGCGGGGCCGCCGGGAGCCACCAACAGGCTTGTGGCCCCTGCGGGTGCCCCCTCAGGGCGTCTCCACCGCGGCCGGCGCCGCGGCCGCCGCCAGCTCGGCCAGCACCGCGTCGACCCGCTCCTCGTAACGCGGCGAGACGTGCAGCGGCACCACCGCGTCCACTCCCGCCTCGCGCGCGATCCGGCCCGCGATCGCGGCGGTCAGGTGGGCGTTGCGTCGCGCCAGATCGAGGTCGGCGTCGAGGTAGTGGGCCTCGATCACCAGCCGCCGCGCGCCGCGCGCCAGCGCGACGATCGCGGCGACATTCGACTCGGAGGGGGTCGCGTCGCAGGCGTAAGCCAGCGTGTCCCCCTCGATGACGCGCAGCAGCCGGTCGCGCAGCGCGCCCACCGCGGCCGTGCCGCCGTCCGGCAGCGCGAGCGGCTCGTCCTCGAGCGCGCCGCGCCGCACCGCGGCCTTCAGCTCGCCCAGCCACGGCCCGGGCACGAGGCCCATCCGCCCGACCTCGGCCGGGTCGACCTGCAGTCCGCGCCGTTCCTCGACCCGGTAGGCGATCGACGGAATGCCGCCGTGGTCGAGCGGCGCGGCCCGCACCTCGAGCAGTTCGTCGGCCAGCACCGGCGCGCGGTCCGGCGCGGGGCCGCGGCCGACGGCGTACGGCTCGAATCCCGCCGAGGTGGGAAAGCGCCAGGTCTCGGTCCGGTCGGGGTGGATCTCGACCACCGTCAGGTCGAGCGGGAAGGCCTCGACCAGGTTCCAGGCGTAGCCGCCGAGGTGGCTGCGTACGCGCGCCGCCAGGCCCGGCGGCCCCAGCAGCCGCAGCGGGCGCTCGGGCCGGCCCAGCCGGACGCGCAGCAGCCGCGCCAGACCGAAGACGTGGTCGACGTGGGGGTGCGAGATCAGCACGTCGGCGGCGTCGAGCAGCGTGCGCGGAGTCAACCCGGCGGCGTCTCCCGCGTCCAACAGGAGCACGCGCGGCAGCCAGGGAACGCGCACGACGACCAGCGGATCGCCGACCAGGCCGTTGGGGAGCGCGATCCGGAAGCCGCGTCGCATCGCGCTCAAGGATAGCGAACCCCGGGTTGTGGGGCCGGGCGGCCCGGACTACCCTCTCCCGCCACGCTCCGGCCCGCGTCGCGCGCGCCCTCCCACGGATCGGCCTCATGCCTGCCCGCCCGGACTCTGCGCTCCGCCCTGACCTGGATCGTCATCCTCGCGCTGCTCGGCAGCGCGGCCTGGTTCTTTCTGCTCCGCGAGAAGGAGGAGGAGGCCCCGGAGTACCGCACCGAGGCGCTGGGCCGGGGGAACGTCGACCTCGACCGTGACCGCCACGGGCACGCTGTCGGCGGTCACCACCGTGCAGGTCGGAAGCCAGGTCTCGGGGATCATTCAGCGGTTGTACGCCGACTTCAACAGCCGGGTGCAGAAGGACCAGCTGCTCGCGGAGCTCGATCCCACGCCGTTCCTCGCGCAGGTCGAACAACGCCGCGCCGATCTCGCCCGGGCCGAGGTCAACGCCCGCAACAGCAAGGTCACCTACGAGCGGCAGAAGCGGCTCTCCGAGGAGGGGCTCTCGGCGGCGACGGAGTACGACGCCGCGCGAGCGGCGTACCAGGTGGACGAGGCGGTCGTGCGGCAGCTCGAGGCCGCGCTGAGCCAGTCCGAGACCAACCTGCGCTACACGAAGATCCTCTCGCCGATCGACGGCGTCGTCGTCGACCGGCAGTACGATGTCGGCCAGACCGTCGCCGCGTCGTTCCAGGCGCCCACGCTCTTCACGATCGCGCAGGACCTGACGCGGATGCAGGTGCAGGCCGACGTCGACCAGTCCGACATCGGGAAGATCCGGATCGGGCTGCCGGTCCACTTCACCGTCGACGCCTACCCCGAGCAGGAGTTCCTGGGCGCGATCACGCAGATCCGGCTCAACGCCACCGTGCAGCAGAACGTGATCACCTACCCGGTGATGATCGAGGTGCCGAATCCCGGCGAGAAACTCCGCCCGAAGATGACCGCGGACGTGACGATCGACATCGAGACGGTCAAGGACGCGCTGCGGATCCCCAACGCCGCGCTCCGCTTCCGGCCGCCGGAAACCGCGAAGATCGCGGGCGCGGCGGAGGGGGACGGCTCGGCGGCCGGCGGCCCGCCCACCGCCGGGGGGACCGCCAGCGCGGCCGCGGGAGCTTCCGCCTCGGCGCCGGGCCCTCCCGCCTCGGCGCCGGGCCCTCCCGGCGGCGCCCCGTCCGGCCCGCCCTCCGGTTCGGGGGCCCCCCCGCCCGGCGTCGGCTCCGGCGGACCGCCGCGGGGCGGCGGGAAGCCCGGCGGCGGCCAGCGCGAACTGACGGTCTACCTGCTCGAGGCCGACGGCACGCTCAAGCCGATGACGCTCAGGACCGGGATCACCGACGGCCGCTTCACGGTCGTCGCCAGGGGCGACCTGAAGGAAGGGGACCAGGTCGTGGTCGGGTCCCCGACGACCAAGGTCGAGGGGACCGGCCGCCCGCCCGGCATGGGCCGGATGTAGGCCCCGCGCCGCGGGCCGGAGCGAACCGCCATCATGCCGCTGGTCGACATGCAGAAGATCGTCAAGATCTATGCCTCGGGCGAGAACGAGGTCCGCGCGCTCGACGGGATCGACCTGGCGATCGAGGCCGGCGAGTTCCTCGCCGTGATGGGGCCGTCCGGCTCCGGCAAGTCGACGCTGATGAACATCCTCGGCTGCCTCGACCGGCCGACCGACGGGGTCTACCGGCTCGACGGGGTCGACGTCTCGCAGATGAGCGCCAACCAGCGCGCCGAGATCCGCAACTCGCGCCTGGGCTTCGTCTACCAGAACTTCAACCTGCTCTCGCGCACCACCGCACTGGAGAACGTCGAGCTGCCGCTGATCTACGGCCAGGCGCCGATGTCGGTGCGCGAGCGCCGCGAGCGGGCCCGCGAGATCATCCACCGGGTCGGCCTCGACGGGCGCGAGAAGCACACGCCGGCCCAGCTCTCGGGCGGGCAGCAGCAGCGCGTCGCGATCGCGCGCGCGCTGATCACCGATCCGCCCGTGATCCTGGCCGACGAGCCGACCGGCAATCTCGACACGCGCACCTCGCAGGACGTGATGGGGATCTTCGAGCGGCTCAACGACGAGGGGAAGACGGTGATCATCATCACCCACGAGCACGACATCGCGGAGTACGCCAGGCGGACCGTGGCCTTCCGCGACGGGAAGATCGTGCAGGACGGCCCCGTCGAGCGCCGCCGCCGGGCGCAGGCGGCGCGCCCGTGACCGGGCTGCAGCGCGTCGGATCGATCGTGTGGATCGGGCTGCGGGCGATCCTGCGCCACAAGATGCGTTCCACCCTCACGGTGCTGGGGATCGTGTTCGGGGTGGGATGCGTGATCGCGATGGTGGCGATCGGGGCCGGTGCCGCGAAGTCGATCGAGTCCTCGATCGCCGCGATGGGTTCGAACTTCATCATGATCTTCCCCGGCGCCGTGACCCAGTCGGGCGCTCGCATCCACACCGGGCAGTCGACCCTGACCGAGGAGGATGCCGAGGCCATCAAGGCCGAGTGCCCCTCCGTGGCCTACGTCTCGCCCAGCTCGCGGATCGCGGCGCAGGTCGTGGCCGGCGAGCAGAACTGGGGGACGCAGATCCAGGGGGCCGGCGTGGAGTGGCCGTTCATCCGGGCCTGGAACGTCTCGGAGGGCAGCTTCTTCACCGAGGGCGACGTCAAGGGGGCCGCGAAGGTGGCCGTGCTGGGCAAGACGGTCGCCGACGCGCTCTTCCCGCAGGGCGGCGCCGTGGGCCAGACGGTCCGGATCAAGAACGTGCCGTTCCGCGTGGTCGGCGTGCTCGAGGCCAAGGGCGGCTCCCAGGTGGGACAGGACCAGGACGACACGATCGTCGCCCCCTACACCACGGTCCTCAAGCGGCTGGAGGGGAGGAACCGGCTGGGCGCCATCCTCGTCGCGGCCGCGGACCCGGCGCTGGTCCCGCAGGCGATGTCCGAGATGGAGTCTCTGCTGCGCCAGCGCCGCCGCTGCAGCCCGGCCAGGACAACGACTTCATGATGCGATCGCAGGAGGAGATCGCCGCGTTCGCCAACCAGAGCGCGGGCACGATCTCGATGCTGCTCGGCTGGGCGGCGCGTGATCTCCCTGCTCGTCGGCGGGATCGGCATGATGAACATCATGCTCGTCTCGGTGACCGAGAGGACGCGCGAGATCGGCGTGCGGATGGCGGTCGGGGCCAAGGGGCGCGACGTGCTGTCGCAGTTTCTGATCGAGGCGATCGTGCTGTCGATCGTCGGCGGCGCGCTCGGGATCGGCTGCGGGATTCTGGTCGGCCGGATCATCGCCGAGAACGCCGGCTGGCCGGTCGTGGTCACTCCCGGGTCGATCGCGATGGCCTTCGGCACGGCCGCGCTGATCGGGATCGTCTTCGGCTTCTATCCGGCCTGGAAGGCTAGTAAGCTCGACCCGATCGAGGCCCTCCGGTACGAGTGAGACCGGGGCCGCCGCGGGCGGAGGAATCGGGGTGGGCGCGGAGCGCGACGGCGCGGCGGGCGAGCGCAGTTTCCGGCGCGATCTGAGCCTGCTCGATTCCACGATGATCGTGGCCGGCTCGATGATCGGCTCGGGGATCTTCATCGTCTCGGCCGACATCGCGCGGCTGGTGGGCTCGGGGGGCTGGCTGCTCGCCGCCTGGGTCGTGACCGGGCTGCTGACCGTCGCCGCCGCGCTGTCCTACGGCGAGCTGGCGTCGATGATGCCGCAGGCCGGCGGCCAGTACGTCTACCTGCGCGAGGCGTACTCTCCGCTCTGGGGCTTCCTCTACGGCTGGACGCTCTTCCTGGTGATCCAGACCGGGACGATCGCCGCGGTGGCGGTGGCCTTCGCGCGCTTCCTCGGGGTGCTCTTCCCGGCGATCTCGCCGACGGCCTGGATCGTCGCGCCGATCCACCTCTCCGAGCGCTACGCCGTCAGCCTGTCGACGCAGCAACTGGTCGGGATCCTGCTCGATCGCGCTGCTGACGGCGATCAACACCCGCGGCCTCCACCTCGGCAAGCTGATGCAGAACAGCGTTCACTTCGGCCAAGACGCTGGCGCTGGTCGCGCTGATCGTGCTGGGGCTGCTGGTCGGGCGGAACGCCGAGGCGATCGCCGCCAACTTCGCCGGCTTCTGGGACACGGCCGGGGCGGAGACGACGGTCACCTCGCGCTTCGCGTTCCTGCCGCCGCTCTCGGCCGGCGACGGCCTGCTGGGCCTGCTGGTCGCGTTCTGCGTGGCGCAGGTCGGCTCGCTCTTCTCGTCCGACGCCTGGAACAACATCACCTTCGCGGCCGGCGAGGTGAAGGACCCGCGCCGCAACGTTCCGCTCTCCCTGGCCGCGGGGACCGCGCTGGTGATCGGGCTCTACCTGCTGGCCAACGTCGCGTATCTGCTGGTGCTGCCGCTGGCGGGGATCCAGCACGCGCCGGACGACCGGGTCGGGACCGCGATGCTGGGCGTGATCTTCGGCCCGGCCGGCGCGACGATCATGGCGGTCGCGATCGCCATCTCGACCTTCGGCTGCAACAACGGGCTGATCCTGGCCGGGGCCCGCGTCTACTACGCGATGGCCCGGGACGGGCTGTTCTTCCGCGGCGCGGCCGACTGAACGCGCAGCGCGTCCCGGCGGTCGGGCTGGTGCTGCAGGGGATCTGGGCGTCGCTGCTGGTCCTGCCGCGCACGCGGCTGCGGCGCCGGTGCCCGGCGGCCGGCGGAGCGCTACGGCAACCTCTACGGCAACCTGCTCGACTACGTCGTCTTCGCGGTGCTGATCTTCTACGTCCTGACGATCGCCGCGATCTTCGTCCTGCGCCGCACCCGGCCCGACGCCGAGCGGCCGTACCGGGCCTGGGGCTACCCGGTGGTGCCGCTGCTCTACATCGCCGCGGCGCTGGTGATCATGGCGGTGCTGGTGGCCTACCGCAGCGAGACCACCTGGCCGGGGCTGGTGATCGTGCTGAGCGGCGTCCCGGCCTACTGGATCTGGACGCGTTTCGGCACGCCGACCCGCGGGCCGGCCGGGGCCGAAGCCGAAGCCGAAGCGGAAGACCAGGCGTAGCCGGCCGCTCAGCGCGCGGGCGGCCCCTTGCGCGGCAGCGGCGGGACCGGCGGGAGCGGCCGCGGGTCCTGGGCGATCTTCTCCTGCAGCAGGCGGATCGCCGCTTCGAGCTGCGCGTCCTGGCCGTCGAAGGTGGCGCGCGGCAGGTTGTCGACGACGATGTCGGGCTCGACGCCGTGCCCCTCGATCAGCCAGGTCCCCTCGGGACCGAAGACGCCGAACTCGGCCGCGGTCGCGATCCCGCGGTCGACCAGCACGTTGCTCGACGAGAGCCAGATCTCGCCGCCCCAGGTCCGCATCCCGACGACCGGGCCGAGCCCGAGCCGCCGGAACCCCTCGGCGAAGGCCTCGCCGTCCGAGGCGGTGAACTGGTCGACCAGCACCACGACGTGGCCGCGGAAGGCGTACTGCATGTTCCAGGACGGCGCGCGGCCGACGCGCTGGCTCCAGTAGAACCAGGCCCGGCGCAGCAGGCGCGAGAGGATCCAGCTGTCGATGTTGCCGCCGCGGTTGTGGCGGACGTCGACGATCAGGCCCTGGCGCGTGAACACCGGGTAGTAGTCGCGGGCCCACGAGGAGTAGTCCTCGCCCCCCATCGCGCGCAGGTGGACGTAGCCGATCGAGCCGCCGCTGGCCTCGTCGGTCCGGAGGCGCCGGGTGTACTCCCACTCGTGGTAGCGGCGGTCGGCGTCCTCGTCGGGGGTGAGCGGCCGGACGATCGCCTCGCGCGGCGCGCCGCCGGCGGCCGGCTTCACGGAGAGCAGCACCTGCCGGCCGGCCTTGGCGCGCAGCAGCGCGCCGGGGTCGGGGGCCGAGAGCGCCGCGACGCCGTCGATCGCCAGGATCACGTCGCCCGGCTTCACGTCGACGCCGGGGCGCGCCAGCGGGGCAGCCAGCTCCGGCCGGTCGGGATCGGAGCGGTAGATCGACAGGACGCGCAGGCCGCCGGCCGCCGCGTCGCGCGCCAGCCGCGCGCCCAGGAAGGCGGGATCCGGCTCGCCGTCCCCCTTCCGCGCGTCGCCGCCGTAGACGAAGGTGTGCAGCGCCTCGACCTCGCTCACCATCTGGGCCAGCAGGTCGGACAGCTCGCCGCGGCTCCGCACGCGCTCGACCAGCGGCAGGTAGCGCGCGCGCATCGCGTTCCAGTCGACGCCGTGCATCGCGCGGTCGTAGAAGTAGTCGCGCTCCAGGCGCCAGGCTTCGTTGAACATCTGGCGCCACTCCTCGCGCGGGTCGACGGTCAGCGTGAAGGCCGAGAGGTCGACCTTCTTCTTGTCGAGGTCGGAAACCGGCGCGGCGGCGGCGTCGAAGACGTAGAGCGCGTCGTCCTTGCGGGCCAGGATCTTCTTGCCGTCGGCGCTGGGCTCGGCCCAGGTCACGCCGGCCAGCACCGTCTTGACCTCCGGCTTCTCGCTGGTGATCTCGAGCGCCTGGAGGTCGGCCTTGCCGCGCTCTCCGGTGGCGGACGAGAGCCAGAAGAGCGACTTCTCGGTGACGAACAGGCCGCGGTAGTTGCCGGGCGGAACCGGGACCTCGACCAGCCGGGCCTCGAGGCCCGCGGCGGTGACCGCCGTCGCCGGCGCAGCCTTCTTGCCGGCTTCGTCCGCGGCGCCGTCCTTCTTCTTCGCGCCGTCCGCGGCGGCGCCGTTCTTCTTCTTCGCGTCCGCGGCGCCCTCGTCCTTCTTCGCGTCCGCCGGGTGCAGCTCGTCCGGAGGCTCGAACGGCGAGCGCAGGCCCGGGAGTCAGCGGCAGCAGGTAGATCCGCGTCGTCTTGTCGAAGAACGGCTCGGGCTGCATCAGGCCCCACGGCCCGGGGACGAGCGACTCGAGGTGCCGCTCGGACAGGAAGACGAGCCACTTCCCGTCGGCCGAGAAGACGGGGTTCGAGCTGTCGTAGCGATCGGTCGTCGCGTACAGCGCGGCGGCCGGGGCGCCGTCCGCCGTCCGCGCGCCGGCCTCGGCCGCGTAGAGCCGGACGCGCCGGTTGAGGTTGTCGCCGGGCACCGCAGCGGCCAGCCAGCGGCCGTCGGGCGACCAGGCAGGCTCCTCGACGTCGCCGATCGCGCTCTCGTCCAGCTTGCGGGTGGCGCCCGTGGCCAGCTCGGTCAGCCACAGCCGCTGGTTCTTGTCGGTGTGCGCGGCCCGCACGCCGTCGGGGGAGGGGATCGCGAGCCAGCGCAGCACCTCGCCGTCCCGGGTGACCTGGCGGGCGTCGCCGACGCCGTTGGCCGGCAGCGTCCAGAGCTCGATCTCCCCCGACTCGTCCGAGAGCGAGAGCAGCGCCTTCCCGTCGGGCAGGAAGCGCGCGTCGCGGAAGCGCGCGCCGGGCCGGCGCGAGGCCTCGACGAACCGGCCGGGCCCGACCGGCGCGACGAAGACCTGCCCGCGCGCGGTGAGCACGACGCGCGTGCCGTCGGGTGCGAGGTGGGCGGAGGTGGTCCAGCTCAGCGGGTCCTTGACCGTACGCTCGCGGGTCTGGTCGAGGTCCGAGCCCAGCGTGATCGCGAGCGGCGTCTCCGTCCCCGTCGCGAGGTCGAAGAGGAACAGGTCCGCGCCGGAGCGGAAGGCGATCCGCCCCGCGTCGAGCGAGGCCTCGGCGATGTCCCACGGGCGTGCCGTGTGCTGGCGCGGGTCCTTCCCGTCGCCGGTCATCGACCACAGGTTCATCGTGCCGTCGCGGTCGGAAAGGAAGTAGACGCGGCCGTTCCAGGCCATCGGATTGCGGCTGGTGCCGGGGTAGTCGGCGGTCAGCGGGACCGCTTCGGCGACGCCCCCGTCCCAGCGCCAGATCTGCTGGACGGTCCCGCCGCGGTAGCGCTTGGTGTGGCTCCCCTGGAAGGGAAGGCGCACGAAGAAGAGCGCCGTGCCCGCCTCGTTCCACGCGCCGTCGGAGGCCTCGGCCAGCGGGACCGCGCGCGAGGCGCCGGTCGCCGGGTCGAGCGCCTCGAGCTGGGCGGACGGCAGCGTCGAGCGCGCGCTCGTCGCGTAGATCACCTGCCCGTCGCTGGTCCAGCCCGAGACGATCGGCGTGCCGCGGCCGGAGGAGGCCTGCCAGGTGTGGCGAACCGGCGTCCCGCCCGCGAGCGGCATCGTGTAGACCTCCGCCGGGCCGTCGTAGCGGCCGACGAAGGCCACGGTGGTGCCGTCGGGCGAGATCGCGGGGGAGCCCTCGCCCGCGGCGTCGGTGGTCAGCCGCGACGCCACCCCGCCCCGCGTCGAGACCTTCCAGAGGTCCCCTTCGGAGACGAAGACGATCGTGTCGCCGCGAAGGGCCGGCTGGCGGTAGTAGCCGAGCGGGACGGCGGCCGGTCCCGGGGCGGCGGCCGGCCCGGCGGCCGCGCCGGGGAGCGCGAAGCCGGCGAGGAGGGCGAGGAGGGCGAGGACCGAGGGCGAGGAGGGGAAGGACCGAGAGGAGGGGAAGGACCGCGACCGTGGGAAGCGGTCGGCAGGCGGGCGGGACAGGGCGCGACATCGGGCCTCCGGGGGATCGGGGCAAGGCGCGATGATAGCGGAGAGGCCCCGCGTGACGGGATCGCGATACGCGCCGAGCGGGCGGAGGTGTAGAGTGAACGGGCCGGCAGACGTGCGGCCGCCGTCCCCCCACGGCCCCCTGCCCGCGCCCGACCATGGGATTCGAACTGCAACCATCGGCCGTTCCGCGCATCGACGATGCGCTGTGCACCGCCTGCGCGCTCTGCACCGAGGTCTGCCCGACCGGAACGCTCGCGCTCGAGCAGGGCCGGGTCCGGATCGCCGCGCGGTCGTTCATGGGCTGCATCGGCTGCGGCCAGTGCATGGCCGTATGCGCTGCCGACGCGGTCCGCGTCACCGGGCGCCGGCTCGATCCCTCCGACCTGGTCTCGCTGCCGGCGCCGGCTCCCGAGCGCGACGCCTGGGAGGCGCTCGACACGATCGCGCTCGCCCGCCGCAGCGTGCGGCGCTTCGCGCCCCGCCCCGTCGAGCGCGAGCTGCTGGAGCGGATCCTCTCGCTGGCCTCGACGGCTCCGATGGGGATCCCGCCGACCGAGGTCGGGGTCGTCGTCTTCGACTCGCCCGAGAAGGTCCATGCGCTCGCCGCCGACGCCGTCGTCGCCTTCCGCCGCGCCCTGAAGATGTTCCATCCGCTGGCGCTGGGGGTGATGCGCCCCTTCATGAGCGCCGCCGGATACCACGGCATCAAGGGGTTCGTGCGACCCCTGCTGGCGCTGATCTGCGCGCGCTGGGACGAGGGTCACGACGTGCTCTTCTACGACGCTCCGGCGGCGCTGCTGTTCCACCGCGGGCCGTTCGCCGACGGCGCCGACGCCGCGATCGCCGCCACCTACGCGATGCTCGCTGCTCAAGCGCTGGGCCTGGGGAGCTGCATGATCGGCACGACGGCCGGCTTTGACCACGACCGCGCGCTGAAGCGGAAGTACGGCATCCCGGCGGAGAACAAGCTCGGGCTGGCGCTGATCCTGGGCCACCCCGCGGTCAGCTACTCCCGGAGCCTGCGGCGGCAATGGGCAGGCGTGCACTGGGCGTAGGTCCGGGGTTGGCGTCGCGAGGGGAGTTGCTGCCGTCGGTGCGGGGTCGGTGTCGCGAGGGTGGTTGTCGCTGTCGGTCCGGGGTCGGCGTCGCGAGGGGAGTTGCTGCCGTCGGTGCGGGGTCGGTGTCGCGAGGGTGGTTGTCGCTGTCGGTCCGGGGTCGGCGTCGTTCGGCTGGGGCCGCCACCTGCCGCCTCGGGGGGAGAGCCGGTCCGAACGCACTTTCTTCGGAAGAGAGCCGCCTCGGTCGCACAGATCCGAAGCACTCGGCCCGCCTCACGGCGCAGCAGGGGTGCTGGGAGGTCCGGGTTTGTTCACGGCGATCCGGTTCTGCCCCGCCTGCGGGCGCCGGCCCGCTCTCGAACCAGGTACCCGTGCGAAGAAGGCGGCTCCGTTTCGACGAAAGTGCGTTCGGCACTGCTCTCTACCGCTGCGGGAGAGTCGCCGCGCCCATCGCCTCGACGCCGCCTTGCACCGCGGGGCCGGTGGACTCGCGCGGTCCAGTTTGCGCGCGACGGCTCCCCTGCGCGTGTCGGCGCCCCTGCGCGCGACACCGGCTCTCCGCGCGACACCGGCTCTCCGCGCGACACCGTCCCTACCGTGGCCGGCCATCGACTGCGCCGCCCGCCGCTGCCGCGCGCTCCGGCGCGCCAGCGGTCACGCGGAGCACCGCCGGCGGCCCGACGCGCCGCTCGTCGCCGCGGCGTCCTTCGACCCGCCAGTAGAGCGAGCCGCCGTCGCCGGACAGCGCCGTCGCGCGGCGCCAGAGCGCCTCGTCGGGCGTCCAGCGGTCGCTCTGCAACCACCTGCCGGAGGTGATGACGCGCCCCGCGGCGAGCGGGTCGGCGCTGAAAACGACCCGGCACTCCTCCATCCCCGCCGGGTCCCAGGCGAACGCCGGCGGCGCGCTCTCCTGGGCGCGCTCCGCCTCCGGAGCGACCGGCCGCGGGACCGCGTCGCCCGGGTACCAGCGGGGGAACAGGTCGCCGCGCGGCCAGGCGTCGGCGCGGGCCGCGGCGCGCCGCAGGACCGCCTCGACCTCCCACAGGAACGCCTCGGCCTCGTCCGGCTTGGTGTTGAACACCGCGGCGAAAGCCCGCCCGTCGGTGATCCGCATCAGCAGCGCCGTCGTGCCGAACAGCGTCCCGCCGTGCCAGACCGCGGCGCGCGGCCCGTCCGGCCGCACGTACCAGCCCAGGCCGTACCAGACGTTGCTCAGCATCCAGGTCGAGAGCTGCGGGCGCAGCCACATCAGCCGCAGCGTGTCGTGCGCGAGCAGGTCGGGCCGCTCAGGCAGGCCGTCGACCGCGGCCATGAAGCGCACCAGGTCGATCGCCGATGCGGTCCAGCCCCCCGCGCTGTCGAGCGCCTCGACGAAAAAGCCACCGTCCGGCCAGGCGACGAGTTCCTCGTCCGACGGGAAGACCGACCGCACCGGTGAGCGCCCCGGCGCGTCGTAGTACCGGACTTCCTCCGGCGCCCGGTCGGCGGGCCGCGAGCGCCCGATCCGCATCCGCGTGATCCCGAGCGGGGCGAGTACCTCGCTCCGCACGTACTCCTCGTAACCCATCCCGGAGGCCCGCTCGACCACCCGTCCGAGCAGCGCGTAGCCGAAGTTGGAGTAGGCGAACCGTCCGCCCGGCGTGAATTCCAGCGGCCGGCCACGCATGAAGCGGATCACGGTGCGGGCGTCGGCGGGGATGCGCGCGTCGACCGCCTGCGCCGTGAGGCGCGGCGCGAACATCGGATCGAGCGAGGCCAGCCGGTCCCAGCCCGCCGAGTGATTGAGCAGGTCGCGCACCGTGATCCGCGCCAGCCGCGGGTCGGGTTGCGTGCCGGCCGGCGGCGTCAGCTCGGGGAACATCGGGAAGACGCGGTCCTCCAGCCGGAGCCTCCCGGTCTCGACCAGCTTGAGGATCGCCGTCGCGGTCAGCGTCTTGGAAACGCTGCCGACCCGGAACAGGGAGTCCGGGCCGACCGGCCGCCCGCGCTCGAGGTCGGCGTAGCCGAAGCCGCGCGCGTAGACCAGGCGGTCGTCCCGGGTCACGGCGAGGGCGCCGCCCGGGACTCCCCAGCGCTCCATCAGCGCCAGGACCTCGCGATCGAAGCTGGCCAGGCCGGGGACCGGCTCGCCGGTGACGGGAAAGGGGCGCGTCTCGCGGGCGACGCCGGGCGAGGCGGCGGATGCGGCGGAGGCGGCGGAGGCGGCGGAGCAGCGAGGCGGCGGATGCGGCAGAGGCGGCAGAGGCGGCCGATCCGGCAGCCCGTGCCCCCGGCGCGGCCACGAGGCCCGCCGAGAGCAGGGCGATCGCGAGGCGCCGAGCGGGCATCCGCGAGCTCTCCGGGGCGGGAATTATGCCCGCCTGGGAACGGGTTTGCCGCGACCGGCGGTCCGGGGAGCCACGCCCCCGCGGCCGCCGCACGCGGCGCGCCGGTGGCTGGGCCCCGGGCCTCGCCTCAGGGCGTCGGCTCCTCCCCCGAGGTTCCGGCCGCGTTCTTCGCGGCGACCAGGTAGAACGCCGTCCCGCCCGCCGCGCCGCCGTTCGTGTCGCGCCAGGCAGTCGAGGTCGGCTCGCCCGACGCGCCGTACCCGCCGACCGCCGTCGCCGAGCGGTACACGGGGTAGAAGCGGGCCGCGTCGTGCTGCGCGTCCGCCGCCGGCGCGGTCCACGCCAGCGCGACGTCGCTGGCGAGCCGCTCGGCGCGCAGCGTCGCTCCGACCGGGTTGGGCGGCCGCGTCTCCGAGGGCGCGAACGGGAAGCAGCCGTCGTACTGCCGCACCACGCGCACGTCGTCGATCAGCAGCTCGGTCAGCGGGTCGGCGCTGATCTGCGAGGTCTCCTCGGCCTCGAAGCGGACCCGCATGCTCGCGGTCCGCGTCACGAAGCTCCCCAGGTCGAGCGTCACGTCGGTCCAGGCCGCGGCGTTGCTCGAGAGGTCCTCGATCGTGGCGTAAGTCGTACCGCCGTCGGTGCTGACCTTGGCCCGCGCGTTGGAGGCCTGCAGGAACCCGACGCCGCTGCGGTGGTAGAAGCGCGAGAAGCTCAGGATCAGCCGGCCCTCGCCCAGCCCGTTGAAGACCGGCGAGGTGATGTGGACCCGGCCGCGGTCGACGTCGCCGGTGCGGGGATCGAAGCCCGGGCCGACGAAGGCGTTGCCGGTGATCCAGCAGAGCGTGCCCGGCGCGGGGGTGCGGTCGTCCTCCGGCTGGACCGGCCCGGCCGTCGGGTCGGTGTAGCCGTTCGGGTCGAGCCGCTCGAAGCGGCCGGCGGTGGTCGTCCCGCCGACCGACCACCCCTTGTCGGTCTGGAAGGTGTCGTCGATCAGCGTGGCCTCGACCGGGTCGCCGATCACGACCGTGAAGTTGGTGCTGGTCGTCCCGCCGCCGGCCCAGCGGGTCGTCAGCTTGAACACCACGTCCGGCCCGCAGGGGCCGGTCAGCCGGACCGAGAAGTGCGGCGAGAGCGAGAAGGCCGTCGTCCCGGCCGGCATGTCGGGGTAGTCCGCCACCGCGTCGTGGACGACCACCCCGGGGCTGACCGGTGTGAGCACGGCGCTGACCAGCGTGGCCGGGGCGCCGCCGCTGTTGACGGTCTCGATCCGCAGGACCGCGGTCTCGCCCGGATCGAGCAGGCCGTTGCCGTTGCCGTAGGCCGGGTTCGAGTCGTCGAGGACGTGGCTCCGGTACTTGACCCGCGGCGTCGAGTTGGGGAGCTGCTCGCCGCAGATCGTCAGGTCGTCGAGATAGAAGCCGGGGCCGGTCGAGCCGCCGTCGGACGAGAGCGAGAACCGCACGTAGACCTCGGCCTCGCCGTCGGCCAGCGCCGAGATGTCGTAGCGCACAGGGACCCAGGCCGTGTCGCGTCCGAACCCCTCCCAGACCGGCTGCCAGGCCCCCGACCCGCCGGTCTGGATCTCGACCCGCGCGATGTCGAAGCCGGTCTCGCTCTGCAGCCAGCGCGCGAAGCGCAGCTCGGCGTGGCGCAGCGTCGACAGGTCGTACGGCCCGGCGGTCAGAAAGTAGGCCGCGCCGTCGGAGTAGTTGCCGTCGAGGTTCGTGCCATAGACGTTGGTGCCGGTGAAGGCCGCGGTCGGCCCCGGCCCGGCGAGGCTGGGCGGCCCGAACTCCCAGCCGTTGCTGAAGGTGCCGTTGTCGATCTGCCAGCCCGGATCGCCGTCGAGGTTCTCCTCGATCGAGGGACAGGACGGGCTGCCGGTCGTGACGCGCAGCGTCACGCGGCGCGGCGCCCCGCACGGCTCCGGGCTGCCGCCGAAGTCGACCAGAATCTCGGCCTCGTAGCCGTCCGGGGTCTCGGCCGCGAAGGCGACGCGCACCGGGTCGCCGGCCAGCGCCTCGCGGGTCTCGCCCGCGGCCAGCGCGCCAAAGGCGGTCGCGCCGTCCGGTACCGTCAGGTAGGGGTCGGAGGTCGTGACGGTCGCGGTCAGGTCGGCCAGCGCGCCACCGGTCGCGTAGGCCGACAGGAACAGGTCGACCGTCTCGCCCGGGTCGATCCGGCCGTCGCCGTCCCCGCCGCTCTCGACGACCCGCGCGCTCCGCACCGCCGCGTCGGCCGCGCCGGTGGGGACCAGGAAGACCTCGCGCGCGAGCGGCGCGGAGCCGACCTCGGATGGCCAGCTCTGCGCCGCGTAGCCGCTCTTCGAGGCCTGCAGCGTGTAGTTCCCGGGGAGCACCGGCCAGTCGTAGCGCGCGAAGTCGGGGGTCGTCGTGCGCGGCAGCTCGCCGTTGGTGAAGACCTGCTCGACCAGCGCGATCGTCGTCCCGGGCAGGGCCGCCCCGGTGCAGGCGTCCTTCACGTGTCCCGTCAGTCGCGGCGCGTCGAGCAGCTCGAGCGTGTAGCGCCAGCCGGCGCGCGCGCGCTGCACGGTCGTTTCGCGCCAGGTCGCGTAGTCGGGCTGGAACCCCTGGCTGTCGGAATTCAGCTCGTAGGTCACGCCGACCGCGCCCAGATCGCCGTACATCCAGCCGTCGGTGTCGCCGTCGACCGAGTAGAGCAGCTCCCAGGGAGTGCCGAACTGGAACCAGGTCCCGGCGACGTCCCCCTGCATCCGCGAGGCCGCGACGTTGGCCAGCTCACGGAACAGCCGGAAGTCGGGCTGCGCCACGGAGGAGCTCTCGCAGCCGTAGGGATGGAGCGTGTACCCGCCGTAGGTGTGGTACGAGATGTAGTAGACGGGACGCTGCTGCCGGGCGAGGTTGATCAGCCCGATGTTCGTCGGCTCCGAGCCGGGGCTCGGGCCGCGGTAGGTGTCGGAGCCGGGGCTGCCCGACGAGCCGCCGCAGGCGTTCCAGGTCTGCGGGTAGTTGCGGTTGAGGTCGACGCCGAAGCTGCCGTCGCCGTTGTTGCGGCGGTTCTTGCGCCAGTTCGGCTCGTTGGTGAAGACGTAGCTGGCGCCATCCGGGTTGTGGGACGGCAGGACCCAGATCTCGCTCCCGTCCACCCAGCGGGCGATCGTCGGGTCGGTGCCGTACTGCGAGAGCAGCTGGTCGATCGTGTCGATCGCGACCTCCGGCGTCATCACCTCGCGCGCGTGGTGCTGCGCGACGTACAGCACCGCCGGCTCGTCCTCCTCCACTGTGACGTTGTCCGAGATCTTCATCGCCCAGGCAGTCCGGCCCTCGTGGTCGGTGGCGTAGGCGACGCGCTTGGCGAGCGAGGGATAGGCCGACTCGAACTGCGCGAGACGGGCCTCGATCTCCGAGGGCGACAGGTAGTCCGACAGCGCTTCCGGGGCGAGCGGGCCATCCGCGGGCTGGGGATCGAACCCCAGCGTCCGCAGCAGCGCGACCTCCGCCTCGCCCCCCATCACGTCGAGCGTGCCGCGCTTGGCGTTGACGTAGGTGACGTCGAGGCCGCGCAGCTTGAGCTCGTCGAGCAGCTGGCGCGGCTCCTGCTCGAAGCGGATCCGCAGCCGGACCGTCGGGCTGGCGGGCGTCACCGGCGCCCCGGCCGACGCCTCCTGCGCCGGCACGGGCGGGGCGACCAGGTCCGGGGCCGCGACGGCGGCGAGCGAGGAGCGGGCAGACGGCGGACAGGAAGGACACGACAAACCGGGAACGGGCGCGCATGGGGGACTCCGCGGGGGAAACCGTGCCCTATTTACCGCGATTTAGTCCCCGGGGGAACCGGTTGCCCGTCAGGCCGTCCGGACCTCGATCTGCGGCGGCCGTTCCAGGTGCTTCTTGACCGCGCAGAGCTGGGCCGAACGGACGGCCGCCTCGCGGTACCGCTCCGGCACGCCGGGCGGCAGCTCGATCGTCAACTCGATCTTTCCGATCAGCTTGGAGGCCGGGTCGGGGACCATCCGCTGCCGGATCACCAGCCCCTCGGTCGGGAGCCCGCGCTGGCGCAGGAAGCTCGAGACGTAGATCCCGGCGCAGGTGCCGATCGACGCCAGGAAGAGCTGGAAGGGGGAGGGGGCGCTGCCGTCCTGGTCGGTGACGAGGCGGAGGCCGTCCATCACCGCGTCGACGCGATCGCCGCCGGGGAACTCGATCGTGATGTCCATGCCGGAGAGATGCGGGCGCCGGGGACCTGGTTACCGCTCCACAGGGCGGGCCGTGAGGATCTCGTAGCTGAGCCCGAGGAACGGCCCGAGGAGCACGACGAGGTTGAGCCAGTAGCGGACCTCCTCGCACTTGGCCATCGCGAGGTGCAGCCCGACGTAGGGGATCGCGACCAGCGCGGCCCGCCGCAGCGGGGCGGGGGCCCGGCGCCAGCCGTAGATAACCCCCGTCACCAGCGGCAGCGCGATCACCCCCGACAGCAGCCAGACCCGCCACTGCGAGAGGTTGTAGACGAGGAACCCTCCCGGCGAGCCGACCCACCCGTCGCCCGGGAAGAGCGCTCGATCGCGAGCACCGAGAGCCCCCAGGCGGCCGCCATCCCGAGGCTGACGGTCCACTCCCGGCGCGCCGACCCGGAGCCCGCCGCGGAGTGCCGGCGAGTGCCACAGCACGTAGGTCGCGAGGATGAAGATCGAGGTGTTCCGGTTGAGGGTCGCGACCACCATCAGCGGCACGAGCAGCGGGTCGCGATCGCGCACGATCGCCAGCAGGGCCACCGTGAAGAGGGCCAGGTCGAGCACGCTCGACGGCTGGTAGTGGTAGCCGTGATAGCCCAGCGCGAAGATCCCGGACAGGAACAGGACCACCAGCCGCGCCGGGTCGAGTCGCGACGAACGCCAGCAGGAACAGCTCGAAGGCGATCAGCGTGATGAAGATGCTGACCAAGCGGATGGCGGCGTAGCTCGCGGTGAAGACGTCGTCCCGCAGCCGCTCCGGGACCGCGTCGCAGACCGCCTCGACGACCAGGGGCTGGAGCACGCGCGCGTTGTACGGGTGGGGCGCCCGGCCCGCGAGCACGTCGGCGTGCCAGCGCTTCTGCTCCTCGATCCGCGGGACGTCCACCTTCCAGGCGTGCACGGCGGTGAAGGCCGCGGCGACCGTCCCGTAGACGATCGCCCAGTAGACGAGATCGCTGCTTCCGGGGCCAGCCCATCGACGTGTCTCGAACCGGCCGGCCCGCCGCGCTACAGCTGCTCGCCGAGGCGCTGCGTGCAGTCGGGATAGTCGCAGCAGGTGTGGCAGACGCGCTTGTAGGCGGTGAAGGAGAGCAGCTCGACCGCCGGCGTGAGCTGGTCGGGCTGTTCCGGCTCCTCGCGCAGCAGGTCGGTGGAGAGGTACTTCTTGTTGTCGTCCGGGAAGACGGTGACCACGACCGCGTCGGGGCCGAGTTCCTCCTGGACCTCGAGCGCGCGCGACGAAGTTGGCGCCGGACGAGATCCCGACCGCCAGCCCCAGCTCGCGCGCCAGCTTCTGGGCCATCAGGATCGCGTCGCCGTCGCAGACGTCGACGACCGGGTCGAGCGCGTCGAGCCTGACGATCGCCGGGATGAACTCGTCGGAGATCCCCTGGATCCGGTGGTGGCCGACCTTGTGGCCGGTGCGCAGCGTGGGCGAGCTGGCGGGTTCCATCGGGTGGATCCTGATCGCGGGGTGCTGCTGCTTCAGGTAGGCGCCGACGCCCATGATCGTCCCGCCGGTGCCGACGCCGGCGACGAAGGCGTCGGGCGTCACGCCGTTGGCGCGCAGCTGCCACCAGATCTCGGGCGCCGTGGCGGTCTCGTGGGCCTCGCAGTTGTGCTCGTTGGCGAACTGGCGCGGCAGGAAGCAGCCGCCGTCCGCGGCCAGCTCCTCGGCCATCCGGATGCTGCCGAGGAAGCCCCCCTCCTCGCGCGTCACCGGGCGGATCGCGGCGCCGAGGCTGCGGATCAGTTCGACCCGCTCGCGGCTCATCCAGTCGGGCATGAAGATCGTCACCGGGTGGCCCAGCGCGCGCCCGATCGCGGCGAAGGAGATGCCGGTGTTGCCGGAGGTGGCCTCGACGATCCGCTCGCCCGGGGCGAGGCAGCCGTCGGCGTAGGCCCGGCGCAGGATGTGGAGCGCCATCCGGTCCTTGATGCTGCCGGTCATGTTGAGGTGCTCGGCCTTGGCGAAGATCCGCCGGGTCCGGCCGCGGAAGCGGAGCGCGATCTCGAGCAGCGGGGTGTTCCCGACCAGGTGGCCGATCGCCTGCAGGCGCCGCGGCGACCGGGTCGGCGACCGGGCCGCAGCCGGAGGGCCGGCCGAGGGGGCGGCGGAGCGGGGAGAGGGTCCGGCGGGATGGCTGCGGCGGGTTCACGGTCCGGGGAGGATAGCGCACGGGCGCGGGAAGGGGTGCCGGGAGGCGGCCGCCCGAACCGGCTTCCGACCGGGGTCGAACAGGGGCGAACGCCCGGCGGGACGCGGACTCCGTCGCGCCGGCATCGGCCCCCCCGCTCGCATCAAATTTCCGTGAAACCCCCTTGCGCGGCGGGCCTTTCGCGGTACACTCCCGTCCGTCAGCAAGGGAGATGACCTCAATGAAGACGTACACCGATCCGCGTGTTGAGACCCTGGACGCCCGCCAGCTTCTCGAAGCCCTCGGCCCGGCCCATTGCGGCTACGGCCCGACGGAGCCGGGCGGACCGAACGAGCTGATGCCGCTTCCGGGTGGCAGCGGCAGGCCCAACGGGAACATCGTGATCCGCGGCCGCGGCTAGGCTTCACGCCACTGCGTTTTCGGATTCTCGACACCAACGTCGAACTGGACGGGCCCGACGACCTCGTCGGGCCCGTTTCTTTTGCCTATCGGCGCTTCCTTGCCGATCCGCAAGCCTGCGGTTCCTGAGCGCGATGCGGGCTCCGTCCCACGATCAACGGCCGCGCGGTCCCGCTCGTTCCGAGCGCCGACCGCCTGACGCAGGTCTACCAGGAGTTCCTGGCGACGATCCAGCGCGAGATCCGCGGCTACGCGCTGCTGCACGGCGCCAGCCTGGTCGGACCGGACGGCCGCGTCACGCTGATCTCCGCCCCGGGCGGCCACGGCAAGACGACCCTGACGCTCGCGCTGGCCGCCCGCGGCTGGGGCGTGCTGTCGGACGACTACTCGCCGCTGGAGCTGCGCACGGGGCTGATCCACCCCTACCCGCGCACGGCCGCCGTGGCGTCGCAGGGGGGCGCACGGCTGCCCGAGGCCTTCCGGCGGCTGGCCGACGAGCCGGGGCGGCCGCGGCTGTTCGGGAAGGCGCTGATCGACTTCGGCGAGGCGCTGGGGGAGCAGGCGGTCGTGAAGGAGCCGCGGCCCCTCGGGCGCGTGGTGCTGATCGCGGCCGACCTCGACCGGGCCGACCCGCTGGGCGCCCCGCCCCCGGAGCGGATGACCATCGGCGCCCCGCTGGCGGAGGCCGACCGGCTCGAGGGGCGGCTGGTCGAGGTGCCGGGGGTCCGGGTGATCGGCCGCGTCGAGGGCTCCGACCTGGCCAGCTGGGCGCTGGACGTCGACTACGGGCTGGGGACGGCGGCCGCGCTGTCCGAGGTCCTCGACGACCCGGCCATCCGCTTCATCGAGCGCGACCGGGGCCAGCGGCCGGACTTCACCCGCCCCCCGGAGGCGCGGTCGATCCGGCGCCACGAGGCCGCCCTCCTCCTGGGCCGGGAACTGCTCAACCGGCGCGGCGGGGACCGCGCGCTGGCCGGGCGCCCGGGCGGCCTGGTGGGCCTGGTCTTCGATCTTGCCGGCGGGCTGGCGAGCGCCTCATGTTGGCTCCTGAGGCCGGGCCCGCTCGACCAGACGGTGGAGCTGATCGCCGGGCTCGATGCCGAGGGCGCCCGATGAGCGCGACGCACGGCGACGACTACCGGCCGAAGCCCAACCCGCAGGTGACCGGCCGCGACCTCCGGGACGAGTACGTGCTGCTCGGCAGCGCGGGCGACCGGATCCACGTGCTCAACGACACCGCGCGCGAGATCTACCTGCTCTGCGACGGGACCCGGACCCTGGCCCAGATCGCCGACGCGCTGCGCGCGACCTACGACGTGCCGCCGGAGAAGGCGCGGGCGGACGTCGAGCGGGTGATCGAGGAGCTGGACGCAGGCGGGGGTGTTCAGCGCGTCCTGATCGTCGTCAGCGGGCGGTGCCGTCGCCCGGGGGATCGGCCGGCGCCGGCTTGTCGTATCCGCGGTAGTAGCTCCCGTAGTACGACTCCGTGTCGAGCACGCTCTTCGTCGCCGCGTTGAGCACGGTCCCCAGCACGCGCGTCGAGTGGACGTGCTCCAGCGCCGCCTTGTACATCGCCTTCGGCGTGCAGTGCGCGCGGACGACCATCAGGATCCCGTCCGACATCCCGCCCAGCACGTCCGCGTCGGTGAACGGCCCGATCGGCGAGGTGTCGACGATGATCCGGTCGTAGCGCACGCGCAGCGACTTGAACAGCTCCGGGCAGGCGGCCGCGGAGAGGATCCGCAGCGGATCGTCGACCGGGGCGCCGGAGGGCAGGATGTCGAGCGCGCACCCCTCGGGCCGCACGAGCACGTTCCCGACCGGCTCGCCGCGCTCCACGACCTGCGCCAGGCCGGCCCGCGGCCGGGGGAGGAGCATCCGGTCGATCGTCGGGCGGCGCAGGTCGGAGTCGACCAGCAGCACCCGCGTGCCCGGCGTGGCGGAGAGCGCCAGCGCGAGGTTCGCGGCGACGAAGGTCTTGCCGTCGCCGGGGACGGGGCTGGTCACGACGATCACGCGGGCGGCGGCGTGCTCGCCGGTCGGAGAGCACGTTCTTGAGCCGGCGGAACTGCTCGGCCCAGATCGAGCGCGCGCCGCCGAGCGCGACCAGCGGCTCGGTCGAGCGCCAGTGGACGGTGCCGTTCGAGGCCTCGGACTTGCGGAAGGTCAGCTCGGTCTCGGACACGGCGGCCTCACGATCCCATGGTGAAGAGCGCGACGGCGGCGAGCGCGGCGATCCCGGCGATCGACGTCGCGGCGTTGATCGTGAGGAAGCGCCGGCGCGCCTGGCCGGCCTCGCGGGTCGGCGCGACGCTGATCGAGGCCAGCACCGGCGTGTCGTCGAGCAGCTCGATGCCGGCCGACGAGGCGACCCGCGGCGCGAGCAGCCCGGCCAGCAGCAGCGGGCCGACCAGCGCCAGCAGCCCCAGCGCCAGCCCGCCGAGGAGGATCCGCTGCTGGTTCGGACTGACCGGGCGGAAGGGTGCCGTCGCGCGCTCGATGATCTCGAACTGCGAGGTCTTCCGCGCCTCCTCGACCTTGACCGAGCCCTTGGCCTCCTCGGCCTTGCCCTGCAGGTCGCGGTAGCGGGCGGCCAGCACGTCGTAGCCGCGGGTCAGCTCGGCCATCTGCTGCTCGACGCGCGGCGCGGCCTCGATCCGGTACTCGTAGCCCTGGATCTCTCCCGCGATCTTGTCCCGCTCGACCCGCAGCCGGCCGAGCTCGCGCTCGGTGGCCTCGAGCTCCATCCGCAGCTGCTCGGGGGTGACGCCGGCGGGCAGCACGGGTGCCGGGGGGGTGCTGGTGTCCGGCGGCGGCTGGGCGGCGACTTCGGCCTGCAGGCGCGCGATGTCGCGCTCCTTGGCGCGGACCACCGGGTGCTCTTCGGTGTAGCGGTCCTTCAGCACGGCCAGCTCCCGGCGAGCCTGCGAGAGGCGGCGCGCCGGGGAGTCCTCCGGCTCGGGCGGGACGACGACCGAGCCCGCGGGCGCGGCCGCGTAGGCCGCGAGCTGCGTCCTGAGGACCTGCGCACGGTCCTCGGCCGCGCCGATCTCGCGGTCGGTGGTGTCGAGCGCGGCCTGCCGCGAGGCGAGCATCGTCATGTTGGCGTTGAGGTGGTCCGACAGCTCGTAGACGTGGCGGGCGCGGAAGGCGGAGATCGCCTTCTCCTGGGCCTCCAGCTCCGCCTTGGTGGCGTTCGCCAGCCCCTGGATCGTGCTCGCCGTGGAGCCGGCCTGGTCGGCCCGCAGCCGGGCGTTGTCGTCGACGTAGAGGTCGGCCAGGTAGTTCGCGACCCGCGCCGCCCGCTCCGGGATCGGTGTCGGTGTAGGTCAGCGCGAAGAGGGCGGTCCCGTCGCGCTCGCTGTACTGGAGCAGCGGGGAGCGGAAGCTCCCCCGGATCTGCCCGAACAGGGCCTTCTGGGCCCGCGGGATCGGGGGGCAGGCCGTAGATCTCCTGGGCCACCCGCTGGACCAGCGACTCGCCCAGCGAGGGCTCGCTCATGGCGATCACGGAGGCCCCTGTTCCCTCAGGGACGGCCGAGCGCATGTAGTTGAGGGGGATCTGCGGGGGGGTGATCAGGATCTTGCTGGAGGCCTCGTAGAGCTTCGGGAGCCGGTGGTAGGTCAGGAGGCCCCCCGCCGAGGCCGAGGCAGAGCCCCAGGACCGGGAGCCCCCACCACCGCGCCAGCCGCTCGAGGAGCTCGAAGATGGCGACCGACCCGGGGCTGCGGCTCAAGAAGGGCTCCTTGGCCCGGGGCGCGGCCCGGGGCAGGGTCGAAGATTGTCCCGGAAGGGGTTGCGGCGCAAAGGGGGGAGGGGGGGGGGGGCCGCCGCAAGGCGTATCCTCGGGCGCGGCTTGACTCCCCCTAGGCCGGATGAGTCAAGTTCCTCTGACCCCTCCTTTCGCGTCCGTTTCGACGCTGGCGAGCTGATGGCGCGGCTTCTCTACCTGACCCCGGGGCCGGTCCCGCCCTCCGCAGACCCGGATCGGTCGAGTACCTCCACCTCGGGAGCCGCGGAGCACACGAGTCGACGTGCTCTGCCCGGTCTGGTGGAGGACGGAGGAGGAAGGGCTCAAGCACTACCCGGGAGCGATTTCCCCACCGTGCGGATCGGTCGGTGACCTATCACTTCCACCTGGAGTACCGCTACCCCGAGCCGCTTCGCGCTCGCCCGGATCGCGTTCTTCCTGCGCAAGGGGCGAGCTGGGCCGCCAGGGGACGCCGATCGACGCGGTGGTCTGCTACGGCACGAACGCGGTCGGGATCGGCGCGATCGTCCTCGCGCGGCGGCTGGGGGCGCCGCTGATCGCCGAGATTCCCGGCGTGCCGAGCAAGGCGTTCATGCTCGACAGCCCGCGACCGCGGCACGAACCGCCTGCGGCGGCGATAGCAAAGCCCTGCTCCCCGCGGTCCTGAATCGCGCGGCGGGGGTGCACCCGCTCTACCCGGAACAGATTCCCGAGGAGCCGCGGAGCGCGTCCCGGCGCGGAGCGTCTTCCACGACTTCGTTCCGGTCAGCCGGATCCCCCGGTCCGAGACGGACGAGCGCTTCGTGCTGTTCCTCGGCTTCCCCTGGTACCTGAAGGGGGTCGACCTGCTGATCGAGGCCTTCCGCAGGATCGCGGACGAGGTGCCCGACGTCCGGCTGCGCGTCGTCGGCTACTTCCCGACCGGGAGGAGCTCGAGCGGCGCGCCGCAGGGCACCCGCGGATCTCGATCGAGAAGGCGGTCAAGGCGCCCGAAGCGCTGGACCTGATCTCGCGCTGCAGCGTGCTCGTGCTCCCTTCGCGGACCGAGGCGATGGGGCGGGTGCTGCTCGAGGCGGGCGGCCGGCAAGCCGGTCGTCGCGTCGCGGGTGGACGGCATTCCGCACTACGTGACCCACGAGCAGAACGGCCTGCTCTTCGAGAGCGGGAACGTGGATGACCTGGCGCAGCAGCTGCGTCGCGTGCTGACGACCGGGACCTCGCGCAGCGTCTCGGGGAGACCGGGCACGCATGGTGCGGGAAGCGCTGGACCGAGGAGCGCTTTCGCGAGGCGTGGGAGGCCTGATCGCGGCGCCTGGCCGGCGCGGGAGCGCGGCGGTGAGCGGACTTCGCGAAGCGCTCGACTACCTGGCGGCGCGTCCGCTCGATCCGCACGTCGAGGGGCTGCTGCTCGAGACGGCGCGGCCGGAGTCGGCGAGCCGGTCGGCCCGCTCCGCGCCGGCCCGGCCACATGGACGACCGTCCTCGCGCCGGCCGAGGCGCACAACACTTTGCCCGGGTGCGCCTTTCGCCTCGGCGACGCCGAGGGCGTGCCCGAGGCGCGCGCGAAGCGGCTGGCCCGGGTGCGCGAGGAGGCCGTCGCTCTCGACCGGCTCCACGTCGCGGTCCTGGGCGACCTGCTCGATGCCTTCGCCGCACGCGGCCTGCCGGTGATGGTCCTCAAGGGGGCGCGGATCGCCGAACTGCTGCACTCGGCGCCCCGCCGTGCGAATCGGCAAGGACATCGACCTCCTGGTCCGGCTCGCGGATCGGGCGGCGGCCGGAGAGATCCTGTCGGCGCGCGGCTTCACCTGCCGCGATCGTGCCTACTACGAGGCCAACCACTTTCATCACACCTGGGTCCACGGCTCGCGCGTGCTGGCCGAGCGCGTCGAGCTGCACTGGGATGTCACCTTCCCGGGGCCTCCGTGCGGTTCCCGATCGACGAGTGGTGGCGAGACCCGCGGCCGGTCAGCCTGCGGGCGGGCGAGGCCCTCGTCCCGCCGCCCGCCGACGAGTTCGCGTACGTCGCCTACCACGCGACGTGCCGCGGGATGCCGCGGCTGCGCGACCTCGGAGACGTGGCCGGGCTCTGGGCCAAGGCGTCGCCGGAGGACGCGCGCGCGATGATCGAGCGTGCCGGGCAGGCGCGCGCGCTGGGCTACGTGGCGACCGCGTGCGGACTGGCCCACGCGTACTGGGGACTCGAGGACTACGCGCTCAGCGTGCGGACGGCCCACTCTTCGCTGGCGCGTCACATCTACGCGCCGCACCGCGTCCTCGGGCTGCCGTCCCCGAGCTGGTGGGCGATCGAGGAACTCGGCTGCGTGGAGCCTGCAGCTCCCGGGCGAGGCGGACTCCGGACAGCTGCTCGCAAAGGCGGCGCGCGACCGGGAGCGCTCTCCGTGGGCGCGCCGCCGACCCCGCCCGCGCGCTGGAAGGTCGCCGGCGCGATGCTCGGGGCGGCGAGTGTCGTCGAGCTGGGCGCGGCGGTGCGTCGTTTCTGACGCGCGGGCCGGCCCGCTAGAACGGCAGGCGGCGGGCGAAGGCGTGGCCGAGCCGGATCGTCCAGGAGAGCGGCAGCCTCGCCCACGCGCTGCGGAACGCGTCGCGCCGCACCGCCGCCGCCGGCCGGGCCGGGGACGGCGCCGCCTTCCCGAGGACGTAGTACCAGGGGAGCGGCTCGCAGCGCGGGTCCCACTGCATCTTGAAGGCGTGGGTCGGCGCCCCCTCCGTCGAGCGGCCGAAGTCGAAGACGCGAGCAGCCGCGGGCGATCGCCGTCTCGATGGCGTGCCAGTAGAGCAGCATGTTGGGGCTGAAGCGGTTCCACTCGACCAGCGTCGCGGCCCAGGGGATCTCGCAGGTCTCGCGGTGGAGGTGGAGCCACGCGGCGCCGACCACGGTGTCGCCCTTGCGGACCGTGACGATCGCGTGCTCCGCCGGGAAGGTCGCGAGGATCCGCTCGAAGAAGGAGCGCCGGTAGATCGGCGAGCCGAGCTGCCGCCAGCGAGGTTGCAGGACGCGGTAGAAGTCGTCCAGCAGCTCTGCACCGCCGGCCTGCGCCTGGATCCCCTCCTTGGTCGGCCGCCGGACCTGGCTGCGCAGCTTCGCGCAGAGGCCGTCCCAGAGCGGGGCGGGGTCGGGCGGAAGGTCGAGGACGGGGCGGACCTTGTGCGTG
Source organism: uncultured Acidobacteriota bacterium (assembly GCA_963702545.1). Lineage (GTDB taxonomy): Bacteria > Acidobacteriota > Polarisedimenticolia > J045 > J045 > JALOKP01. The sequence goes on from CAVPDB010000019.1 coordinate 240,662, forward strand.
GAGGCCGGAAGATCGAGGCGGAGCCGGGGAGGTGCCGCAGCTCGGCGTGGACGGCGCCGCGGCGGCGGGCCTCCTCGGCGCAGGCGGCGACCAGTCGCTGACGGTCGCCTCCCGTCCTCCGCGACGAGCCCGCCGTAGTTGACGAACGGCAGCGAGGTCAGGAACACGCCGTGGACCGGGTTCGACTGGACGAGGAGGGGGAGGACGCCCGCGGATCTCCGGCCCGTGCCGCGACGCGAGCGCGACGCGGGGCAGGCCGAAGCCTCGGAGAGGAGGTCGAGCCAGGGCCACCGCACGTAGGAGGGGGCGCCCGGGCAGCGTCCCGACGAAGGCGTCCCAGGCCGGGGCGTCGTTGGTCGTCAGCAAGGTCACCGAGTGCCGTGTCACAGGGTCACCGGGAAAGGTCGTCTGCCTGCCGGGCGCCGTCCAGGGCCGCGTCGCGGCGGAGCTTATGCAGGGGCGAGCCGATTCGACCGCGGAACCCGGGTCGCCGAACGGTCCTAAACCGCCGCGCAGGAGGCATTTGCCGAATCGCTCCGGGGGTGCCTATGCTTCGCCAGGAGTCCGGCGCCGGCCGCGAGGGAAGGCGGGGAGCGCGGCGATCGGGCCGCCCGCTGGACGTATCTTCTCGTCCGAGAGCCTGGATGACCCTCCACCCGACGACCGTGACCATGCCCTCGTCCTCTTCTGGCTCGCCGTGGGGTGGGTGTTCTACGGCTACGTCGGTTACCCGATCCTGCTCGCGCTGTTGCGGAGCTTCCGGCGCCGGTCCGCGCGCCCATGAACCCCCGCTTACGGTGATCGTCGCCGTCCACAACGGCGCGCGCTTCATCCGGGCGAAGCTCGACAACCTGCTGGCACAGGACTACCCCGCCGATCGCGCTCCAGTTCATCGTGGCGGACGACGCCTCGACCGACGGGACGGCGGAGATTGTCGCGGAGTACGCGGACCGCGGCGTCGTCCGGGTCGGGCTCGCGCAGCGCGGCGGCAAGGAGCGCGCCCAGCGCGAGGCGCTCGGCCACGCGACCGGGGAGATCGTCGCCTTCACCGACGTCGGCACGAGCATGGCGCCCGACGGGCTGTCGACGATCGTGCGCTCGTTCGCCGATCCGAGCGTCGGCTGCGTCAGCTCGAGCGACCGCTTCCTGGATGAACAGGGCCAGCCCGCCGGCGAGGGGCTCTATGTTCGCTACGAGATGCTGCTGCGCCGGCTCGAGAGCGACGTGAACTCGCTCGTCGGGCTGTCGGGGTCGTTCTTTGCCGCGCGGCGGCGCGTGCTGGGGGAGTTCTCGGACCGGCTGCCGAGTGACTTCTGCACGCTGCTTGGTTCGATCCGCGCAGGCCTGCGCGGCGTCGCCGACGAGGACGCGCACGGCTACTACGCCGACGTCGCGAACCGTGGCGGACGAGTTCGGGCGCAAGGTGCGTACCGTGCTGCGCGGCATGGCGGCGTTCTTCGCGGCGCGCGACCTCCTGAACCCGTTGCGCCACCCGCTCTTCGCGTGGCAGTTCGTGTCGCACAAGTTCGTGCGCTGGACGGTGCCGTTCGCGATGCTCGTCGCGCTCGTCACCAGCGGGCTGCTCGCCCTGGGGTCGGTCGTTCTTCTGCGTCACGTTCGGGCTCCAGGCGGCCGTCTACCTCTACTCGGCGCTGGCTCGAGGTCTTCCCGCGGCTCGACTCGAATGCGCTGGGGCGGACGGCCCACTACTTCGTCGTCGTCAACCTGTCGATCCTCGTCGCCTGGCTGCGCTACCTCGGCGGCCAGCGGGTGGTGACGTGGAACCCGTCGGCGCGGTAGGCGGCGCTGCGGGTCAACGTTCCCGACGCGACGAACCGCGCCGCGCTGGCGGTCGTCCGCTCGCTCGGGCGGCACGGGTGCCGCGTCGTCGTCGGGCGGCCGAAGGGGACGGCGCTGGGGGCGGCCTCGCGCTTCGCGAGCGCCGTCTACGACCACCCCGATCCGGCAGTCGATCCGGAGGGTTCGTGCGGCGCGTCGCCGGTCGGTGGAGCGAGCAGGACGCGCCGAACATCCTGCCGACCGCCGACATCCCGGCCTACGCGCTGATCGAGCACCGGGACGCGCTGCCGGCCGGCGCGCGGCTGCTCGTGCCGCCGCTGGAGGCGCTTGCCGTCGCCCACGATAAGATCCGGCTGATGGAACTTGCGGCCTCGCTGGGCGTCCCCGTACCGGACGGGTTTCCCGCCGGACCCGACCTCGCGCGGGATCCTCGCCTGGCCGGATCGGCTTTCCGCTGGTGCTCAAGCCGGCCGCGTCGCGCTACCTCGAGGGCGGGGGCTGGCACGGGGCGCGGTGCGGGTCGATCCCGGACCGCGCGGCGCTGGAGAGGGCGCTGTCGCTCCGCGCCCGAATTCGCGCCCGGGCGGCGGTTTCTCGTGCAGCAGAAGGTCCCCGGGGAGGGGCGCGGGGTGTTCGTGCTCGCGCAGGAGGGGACAGGTGCAGTGCGTCTTCCGCACCGGCGGGTGCGCGAGAAGCCGCCGTGGGGCGGCGTCAGCACCCTGTGCGAGGTGGCGCCCCCCGATCCGGCGCTCGTCGAGCACGCCCGGCGGCTGATGGAAGCGCTGCGCTGGACCGGCGTCGCGATGGTCGAGTTCAAGCACGACCCGGCGACGGGGCGCTCCTGGCTGATGGAGATCAACGGACGCTTCTGGGGGTCGATCCAACTCGCGATCGCCGCCGGCGTCGACTTCCCGTGGCTCTACGTGCGGCAGGCGCTGACCGGCGCCGCGCCGGGGCCGGTCGACGCCGACCCGCGCGTGCGCATGCTGGTGGCTCCTCGGCGACCTGGACCAGTTCCTGATCCGGCTGAAGCGGGCGCGGAGTCCGGGAGGTTCCGCGGTGCTGGGGGACATGCTGCTTGCGGACGCGGGCCGGCCACCGGCTCTCGCTCGACACGCTGGCCCTGGACGACCCGAAGCCGTTCCTGTTCGAACTGAGGGAATGGGCCGCGGCGCTGGGCGGGGGGGCGCGGTGAGCGCCGGCGCGGCAGCTCGAGCGCGATGACGCGGCGGACCGCGACGACCGGGCAGTCGCTGCGGGAACTCGGGCCGTGCTTTCTCTACCTCCTGGTCGAGGTGGCCCGTCCGGCCGATTGGGTCCCGGCGATCGGGCTGGTGCGCCCGGGAGTGATCGCGGCGCTCTGGGGGACCTACAGCCTGCTCCGGCCCGGGCGGCGGCCGATCCCGCGCCCGATGTGGTACATGCTCGGGCTCTGCCTGCTGATGGCGTTTCACGTCCCCTTGCGCGTGAACAACTTCCAGGCGTTCTGGGGCTTCGTGGAATTCGCGACGCTCGTGGTCGGGTATGTGATCCCGCTCGCCACGCTGCCGAGGACGCAGGAGGCGACACGCGTCCTGCTCAACGCGTACGTCTCTTCACATCCCGACGGCGATCCACGCGATCCTCTACAAGGGGAAGGGGACGGCGGCTGGATGGGGGACGAGAACGACGTCGCCCTGGCCCTCAACGTCGCACTGGGAGTGGGCTACTACCTGCTGCCGCTCCAGCGCCCGGGCATGAGGCTGCTGATGCTCGCCGGGATGGCGCTGAACGTCGCCGGGGTCGTGATGTCGAACTCCCGCGGGGGGTTCGTCGGCCTGGCGGCGCTGGGGGCCTACATGGTCCTCGCCGGCCCGAAGCGGTCGCGGATCATGTCGGCCGTCGTCGTCGCGGCGATCGGGCTGGCGCTTTTCGCGCCTGCGAGCTACTGGGAAGAGGTCCGCTCGATCCGGACGCGAACCAGAAGGGGGACACCGGCGAGACCCGGATCTACTTCTGGGGGATAGCCAAGACGGATGTTCTTCGACCACCCGATGGTCGGTGTGGGGACGGGGAACTACGGGATCCGCGCCCCGGAGTACGAGGACAAGTGGCGCGCCGAACGACCGGTGCACACGTATGGGGGCGTGCCGCGCATTCCCTGTACTACACGCTGCTCGCCGAGCAGGGACGATCGGCGTCGCGTCTTCGCCTGATGCTGGCCTGGGCCGTCGCGGGCGATCTGGCGGATCCGGCTGGCGGCGCGCGCGCCGGACGATCCTCACGCCCACGAAGCGGGCGCCATGGCGTCTGCGGTGATGGCGGGAATGGTCGCGCTGCTCGTGACGGGGCATTCCTGACGGTCATCTACTATCCCGTCATCTGGGTTCTGGTCGGTCTCCTCGCGTCGGTCGATGCGACGTCATCGGAGGGCGCGGCGTGATCCGGCTGATCCCGCCCGTGGCCGTTCCCTTCGGCCCCCAGGCGATCGCGGCGAGCCTCGTCGGTCCGCCGCTGGCGGACGAGCGAGCTTCTCGGCGCAGCTCGCCGGCGCTTCCAGGCGCAGCGGGGGCGCTGCTGGCGGGAAGCGGGCGTGCCGCGCTCGCCGCGACCTCTCCGCGGTGCGGCGGGCGGACGGCGGCGAGGTGCTCGTGCCGGGCTACACCTGCTGGAGCGTTCCAGCGGCCGCCGTGCGCGCGGGATATCGGGTGAGGCTCTACGACTCGATCCCGCGACCTTCCTGCCGGCGGAGGATCTCGGGAGCCAGGCGGGCGCGGAAACGACGGCCATCGTGCTGGCCGACCTGCTGAGCGAGGCGAAGGGGCTTCGAGGACACAGCGCGCGCGGTCGCGGAACCGCTGTCCGGAGTGCCTGCTGGTCGAGGATCGCGCGCAGTCGTGGCCGGCGCGGCCCCTCGTCCGGCGTGACACTGCTCTCGTTCGGTCGCGGCAAGCCCCTGCCGCTCGGCCACGGCGGGGCGCTCCTGACCCGCCACGGAGGATCCTCCCGCTGGACCTGCCCGAGCCGCGGGCGGCGGCGGGGGGCGACCGCGCTCGCGGTCGCGGCCGCACTGGGCCATCCGCTGCTGTTCCGGCTGCCCGCGTCGATCCCTGCGCTGGGGATCGGGGCCACGGTCTACGACCATCGATCGACCTGAAGCAGCCCGTTCCGCCGCTGGCAGGAGCGCCTCGGCGCACGCCTGCTCCGCGGATGGATGCGCTGCAGGCGTGCGTGCGGGTCACGCCGCGCGGCTCGCGCGGTCGTCGCGGAATGCCGGGGCTGGTCGGTCGCGCCGTGGACGGTCGGACCGATCCGCCTGCCGGTCTGCGCGCCCGATCGGACGACGCGCGACGCGACATGGCCGGTTGCGCGGGCTCGGCGTGACGGCGAGCGCGCTTTATCCCGGGACGCTGCTCGACATTCCCGAGCTGCGTCCCACATACCCAGCCGCCCGAAAGCATGTTCGGCGCGCGCCAGATCGCCGACCGGCTGCTTGCGCTCCCCGTCTACCCGACGCTCAGCGACGCCGACGTCGAGCGCATCGGGACAGCGTTTGTCACGGCCGCGGTGAGGTACCGGTCGATGAGCGGCTTACGCGACCGTGCGGCGATCGCGATCACGGCCTGGAAGCGCACGCCGCGGAGCTCTACCGGCGATACGGAGCGCGCCTCACTCGACCGCGCGGGATCGCGGTGCTGATGTACCACCGTGTCCTTCCCGACAATGCGCCGGCCGCCGGGATCAAGCCAGGGATGTTCGCCGGGCCTCCACGTTCCGGGTCAAATGGAGTGGCTCGCGGCCCGGTGGCACGTCGTCCCGCTCAGGGAGGCGCGCCACAAGCGGCCGCCGGGGTCACCGCCGTCGTGACCTTCGACGAGGCTGGCGCGACAACCTGGCGGTGGCCGGCCGATCATGCGGGAGCTGGGGATCCGGCCGACGATCTTCCTCGTCCGCGACTGGGTACGGCAGGGGAGCACCCCGACCGGCGAGTTCCTGCGCCCTCAGGAGGTCGCAGAACTGGCGGCCGCCGGCGTCGAGTTCGGCGCCCACACCGCGAGCCATCCCCACCTGGACGGGCTGTCCGCGGGCGCGGCGGCCGAGGAGATGCGGCTTTCCCGGGCGGCGGTCGAGGAGTACGGGGCGGCCGTGCCGGGTCTTCGCATACCCTTATGGCCACCAAACGCGGAGACCGTCGAGGCGGCGCGCAGCGAG
>CAVPDB010000020.1:0-341318 GCA_963702545.1 uncultured Acidobacteriota bacterium
GACGAAGCGGCGGCGGGAGAGGCGGGAGGATTCAGGCATGGGGTCGGCTCCGGGGGGCGGCGCGGTGGCGGAGGCGCTGGCGGCCCGGTGCGGATGATGCAGGAGGGGGGCGAGCGGGGGGAAGCGGGCGCTTGGCGGACGGCGCGGAAGTCACCGAGCCACGAGCGCGATAAGGGCGGCGCATGCGGGGCGGAAGCATCCGGCCCCCCCAAGACGCCGCGACAGCGGCGTCCGGGCTCAGGGCCTCGGGGCCGAGGCCGGCGTGCCGGGAGCCGCGGCCGCCGGCTTCGCCACCCCCGCCGTCTCCGGCAGCGGCGTCGCCTTGTGCGCCCGCTCGAACCCCTGGGCCACGAACTCGCTGACCCCCTTGGTGGGCGTGCTGCCGGATCAGCGCGACGACCTCCGGGTTCTTCGAAGTCTCGGTGACGCGCACCCCGCCCTCGATCTCGACGATCGACATCGCGATCTCGGCGTGGTGCTCGTGGAGCGCGGCGAAGAGCGGGTCCCACATCCGCGTGGGCTGGCCCTGCTCGAGGCGGGTCTGCATCTCGGCGGTGTGCTTCTTGATCATCGCCGCGACCTCGGGGTCCTGGCTCGTCGTGTCGGAGACGATCCCGCCGTCGATGTCCTTGACCGAGCGCTGGATCTTCTCGTGCTGCGAGAGCAAGCCCGTGGATCGCCTCGCGGTCCGGCGGCCGGTGACCGCCGGCGGCCTGGCCGTGCCCGGCGCACTTCCCGCACCCGGCGCCCTTTCCGTGCCCGGCGCCCTTCCCCTGGCCGTGCCCCTTGCCGGCCGCCTTCGGGCAGCCGGCGGCGGTGCCTCTGCGGGAGCGGCAACGGGGAGCGGCCGCCGGCGCCGCGACTCCCGATTTGCGGCAGATGCCGCGCTCGGCGTCGCACTCGACGCTGGCCAAGGCAAAGGGGACACCGACCGCGAGGCAGACCGCGATCGCACCAAGGCTCATCGAACGGAAGCTCATGTCGCACTCCAGGGGGAACCGGGGCCATGCGGCCGCCCGGGGCGGCGCGCTCATCCTTAGATGAGCCGCGCCGCGGACGGTTACGCGGAGCCGGAGAATGCCCGGCGGATCGGCTTACCGGCAACCGGGGACGTGTGGGCGTTAGCTCTCGAGCCTCGGTTGACCGCCCCGACGCCCCCACCGTCCCGAACCGCCGCTCCCGCCGGGCGAAGTCGCCCATCGCCGCGGCCAGGTCCCCCTCGGCGAAGTCGGGCCACATTACGGGGGTGAAGCACAGCTCGGCATAAGCCGACTCCCAGAGCAGGAAGTCCGAAAGACGCTGCTCGCCGCCGGTGCGGATCAGGAGGTCGATGTCGGGGACCGGGTCGCGGCCCCCCTGGGCCTCGTCGATCAGCGCGGCGAAGCGCTCGCGGGTCAGCGTCGCGGCCTCGCCGTTGACGCGCCCGACCGCGCGCAGCAGGACGTCGCGCGCGGAGTAGTCCACCGCCAGCCGCAGGTGCAGGCCGTGGCCCCTGTGCCGTGGCGCTCTCCGCCGCCGCGACCGCGGCCCGCAGCGTGGCCGGCAGGCGGTCGCGCCGCCCGATCAAGCGACATCCGGATCCCGTGCTCGAGACAGCGCGGCGTCTCGCTGCGCAGGTAGCGCAGCAGCAGGCGCATCAGCGTCGCGACCTCGAACTGGGGCCGCTTCCAGTTGTCGGACGAGAAGGCGTAGAGCGTCAGCGTGCCGACGCCCGCGCGCGCCGCGGCCTCGACCGTGCGGCGCACGGCGTCGGCGCCGAGGCGGTGCCCTTCGGTGCGCGGCAGGCCGCGCTGGGTTGCCCAGCGGCCGTTGCCGTCCATGATGATCGCGACGTGGCGAGGGGCGCCGCGCGGTTGCTCCGCGGGAGCGGCGTCGGGCATCGGGAGAGGACTTTGGCTCATGAAGTCGGGCGCTCCGTCCAGGGCGAAGATTGGTCGCGGGGTGTCTCGGGCCAGCGATCCGGGGGAGGGTGTCGTCGGGTCGGGGTCTGGTCGGGGTCGTCGGGGTCAGCGGTCGCGACGGCGTGGATCAGCGCTTCCATGTGGTCCAGGTAGCGCTGCAGGGCCCGCCGGCCGCCGGGGGTGATCCGGGACTCGGTGCGCGGATCTGGCCGGCGAACGACTTCTCGCACAGCACGTAGCCCGCCTCTTCCAGCTTGCGGGCGTGCACGGAGAGGTTGCCGTCGGTCGTCTCGAGCATCTGCTTGAGGTCGTTGAAGGAGAGCGTCTCGGTCACGGCGAGGGCGGAGAGGATCCCGAGGCGGATCCGCTCGTGGATGATGCGGTCCAGCTCCGCGGCGGCGGCGGCGGCATCCGCGCCGGCTCCGTGCCCGGTCGGGGCGCCGGTTCCGACGCCGGACGCGCCGCCTCGTACGGCGGTCATGGAGGGGTCTCCTCGGCCGCGGCGCCCTTGCGCCGCACCCGGGCCGACGACGATCTAGCCACCGTACCTCCTCGCGATCAGCACGCCGAACAGGATGTGCAGGCCGCCGAATCCCAAGCCAGGAGCAGGTCGCCCAGCGACGCCGGCGCGAACAGCGCGGCCGCGCCGAGCGCCATGAACGACAGCCCCATCACCGGGACGATTCGTACCGAAAAGGCCCCGCCGGTCACGACCGCGGTGCCGTAGAGCAGCAGCCAGCTCCCGGCCAGCAGCACGAAGCCGCGGCGCGCCACAGCGCCAGCGTCAGGAAGCCGCCGGCGATCATCGGCGGCGCGAAGCCGCACGCGAACTTCAGCCCCGGGCCGGAGAGGAGCGCGACCTGGGCGCGCCGGGCCTTGTGGACGATCGCGGCACGGCGATCGCCAGCGCGACCGCGGCCTCCAGCAGCCAGACCGCGACCCACTCGGTCCGGCCGGGGGCGCGCGAGGCGACGACGGCCGCGACGATCGCGGTGAACCCGACCAGGACCGTGCCCCAGCCGGGGACGGCGGTGAAGGCCGAGGCCCGCTCCATCGCCCGCCGGATGAAGCGCAGGTTGTCCAGCGCGTGCTCGTGGAGGGCGGTCGGGGGGGCCGGCTCGGGGTGGGGGGGGCGGACGGGGGCGGAGCGGTCATCGGGGGGGAAGGTACGGTCGGGGAAAGCGCCCTGTCAAGTGCTTTGCTTGACAAAGTCATCGGCGAGCGGGCCGCTTCCCCTGGCTGGGCGGCTCTGCCGGCGCGCGGCCCGCGCGCCAGGCCGTGCGCGGACCACGCACCTCTGCCCCGTGCAGCCGTCCACCGGTGCCCGGCGGCGCCCCCGTGACCGAGGCCCGCTTCGAGACGCGCGATGCGAGTCCTGCCGGGCCGTTCCGCCGATCGACTCGGCATCGAATACCAGGTCGGCTGGAGAAACGCCCAGCTAACAGATTTGTAATGCGCAGAGCTTCTCGACGACCGCGCCTGAGGCCGGTCGTTCGGGCGCGTTTCCTTCATTGTGCCCATCGCGCCCTCCCCGTAGCTTTCCCCCGGAGACAGGGTCGACGCCCGCCGATCGTGTCGCCTCCACCGCGTCCTGACACGGTGAAGGGGGGAAAATGAGCCCAGCTCGCGTCCTTGCCAGGACTTGGCTGGCTTCGGCAGTGCTCTGGCTCTGCAGCGGCTTCGCCGCGTCCAGCGCCACGGTGACGCTGCTACCGGCACAGCAAGGAGGCACCGGGCACGATCTGGTCGTCCCGATCGTGGTCGATCCCGCGGACGGTGTGTCCGCGATGGACTTCGTCTTTTACCTACGACCCGCTGGTGCTGCAGGCGACGGGCGTGTTCCTCACCGCCTACACCGACGGGTTCACGCTGGTCTCGGATCTCGCGACGCCCGGCCAGGTGGGCGCGTCGCTGTCGTTCGGCGGACCGCTGGCCGGATCGGGCGAGGTCGCCTGGGTGGTCTTCCGCGTGCTCGGGGCCACGGGGACGTCGTCGTCGCTCACCTGGTTGAACTGCACGCTGAATGCCGGCGCCATCCCGTCGGACTGCGTGGACGGTGCGATCAGCGTCGTGAGCCGGGCCGCCACGATGAGCGTACCGGACGATCTCGTGGCCGCCCCGGCCGCGTCGCTCATCGTCCCCATTTCGCTCGTTCCAGCGACGGGAGCCGTGGGGATCGACATCACGCTCGAGTACAACCCGGCCGTGCTCACGGCCGTCGCCGTGAACAAGACGTCCCTTACGAGCGGCATGTCGCTGACCACCAACCTGGGGATTCCCGGCGCGGTCAGGATCTCGCTCTACGGTACCGCGCCGCTCTCGGGATCCGGTCCCATCGTCGAGGTGGCTTTCACGCGTCCGATGTGATCGGCAGAGACGGCGCCACTCGACCTGACGCAGGGGACGATCAACGAGGGGACGATCCCGACCAACCTCGACGACGGGGGGGTCTCGGTCTGCGACCCCGTCGACCGCGACGCGGACGGCCTGGCCGAGTGCGCGGAGACTGCGCGCCGAATGACGGCGCGGTGTATCCGGGCGCGGCCGAGATCTGCGACGGCAAGGACAACGACTGCGACGGTTCGGCCGACGATGCCGATCCGGACCTGGTGGGAACCACGTACTTCCCCGACGGCGACGGCGACGGCTACGGTATCGCGACGGGCTCGATCGAGGCCTGCACCCCCCCGCGCCGCCCCCGGACTGGCGGATGGTCGGCGGGGACTGCGATGACGGCGATCCGACCGAGTTCCCCGGCCAGGTCTGGTACGCGGACTGCGATGCGGACGGTGTACGAGCGCTCGGGTGCGGTGACGGCGTGCGACCAGGCTGGCGCCGACGCGCAGAGCCCGTGCGGATGCCCTGCCCCCGGACGGGGATGGAGCCACGCGGCGGGCAGGCGATCTGCGACGACGAGGATCCGGCGGAGTCTTCCGCGGCAGGTCTGGACGCGGATTGCGACGCGGACGGCGACGAGCGCGCGGCGGCGGTCGGACGGCGTGCGACGAGGCCGGCGCTGGTGCCTGAGCGCGTGCTGGATGCCCTGCCGCCGGACGGGGGATGGAGCCACACGGTCGGGTGACGACTGCGACGACGAGGACGCGCGAAGATACCGACGAATGTCGAAATCTGCAACGGCCTGGACGACGACTGCGACGCGGCGAGCGCGGACGGGTCGGAGGAGCCGGGTCGGGATGGCCTGCGACGGTTCGGACGGGGACCTGTGCCTGGAGGGGGCGACGGTCCTGCACGGCAGGCGCGCTGGCGTGCAGCGACGCGACGGGCGACACGCCGGACATCTGCGACGGCCTGGACGACGACTGCGACGCGGCGAGCGCGGACGGGTCGGAGGACCCGGGCTGGGCGTCGCGTGCGACGGTCCGGACGGGGATCTGTGCGCTGAAGGAGCGACGGTCTGCACCGCGGCGCGCTGGACTGCAGCGACGCGACGGGCGACACGCCGGACATCTGCAACGGCCTGGACGACGACTGCGATGCGGCGAGCGCGGACGGGTCGGAGGATCCGGGGATGGGCGTGGCGTGCGACGGTGCGGACGGCGATCTGTGCGTGGAGGGGACGAGGGTCTGCACGGCGGGCGCGGTGAGTGCGGCGACGCGACGGGCGACACGCCGGACATCTGCAACGGCCTGGACGACGACTGCGACGCGGCGAGCGCGGACGGGTCGGAGGACCCGGGGATCGGCGTGGCGTGCGACGGTCCCGACGGCGACCTGTGCGTGGGGGGAGCGACGGTCTGCACGGCGGGCGCGGTGGAGTGCGGCGACGCGACGGGCGACACGCCGGACATCTGCAACGGCGCTGGACGACGACTGCGACGCGGCGAGCGCGGACGGGTCGGAGGATCCGGGCGTGGGCGTGGCGTGCGACGGTCCGGACGGCGACCTGTGCTCGGAGGGAGCGCGTCTGCACACCGGCGCGGTGAGTGCGAGCGACGCGACGGGCGACACCTGGACATCTGCAACGGCGTGGACGACGACTGCGACGCGGCGAGCGCGGACGGGTCGGAGGACCCGGGGTGGGCGTGGCGTGCGACGGTCCCGACGGCGACCTGTGCGTGGAGGGAGCGACGGTCTGCACCGCGGGCGCGGTGGAGTGCAGCGACGCGACGGGCGACACCCCGGACATCTGCAACGGCCTGGACGACGACTGCGATGCGGCGAGCGCGGACGGGTCGGAGGATCCGGGGATCGGCGTGGCGTGCGACGGCGCCGACGGCGACCTGTGCGTGGAAGGAGCGACGGTCTGCACCAGCAGGCGCGCTGGAGTGCAGCGACGCGACGGGCGACACGCCGGACATCTGCAACGGCCTGGACGACGACTGCGACGCGGCGAGCGCGGACGGGTCGGAGGACCCGGGGGTTGGCGCCGTCTGCGACGGTCCCGACGGCGATCTTTGCGCTGAAGGGAGCGACGGTCTGCACCACAGGCGCGCTGGAGTGCAGCGACGCGACGAGCGACACGCCGGACATCTGTAACGGCTTGGACGACGACTGCGACGCAGCGAGCGCGGACGGATCGGAGGATCCGGGCGCGGGCGTGGCGTGCGACGGTCCCGATGGCGATCTGTGCGTGGAGGGAGCCACGGTCTGCACCGCAGGCGCGCTGGAGTGCAGCGACGCGACGGGCGACACGCCGGACATCTGCAACGGCCTGGACGACGACTGCGACGCGGCGAGCGCGGACGGGTCGGAGGACCCGGGGGTTGGCGTCGCCTGCGACGGTCCCGACGGCGATCTTTGCGCTGAAGGAGCGACGGTCTGCACCACGGGCGCGCTGGAGTGCAGCGACGCGACGGGCGACACGCCGGACATCTGCAATGGCCTGGACGACGACTGCGACGCGGCGAGCGCAGACGGATCGGAGGATCCGGGGATCGGGATCGCGTGCGACGGTGCCGACGGCGATCTGTGCGTGGAGGGAGCGACGGTCTGCACCACAGGCGCGCTGGAGTGCAGCGACGCAACGGGCGACACGCCGGACATCTGCAACGGAGTCGACGACGACTGCGACGCGGCGAGCGCGGACGGGTCGGAGGACCCGGGGGTTGGCGCCGCCTGCGACGGTCCCGACGGCGATCTTTGCGCTGAAGGAGCGACGGTCTGCACCACAGGCGCGCTGGAGTGCAGCGACGCGACAGGCGACACGCCGGACATCTGTAACGGCCTGGATGACGACTGCGACGCGGCGAGCGCAGACGGATCGGAGGATCCGGGGATCGGGATCGCGTGCGACGGTGCCGACGGCGATCTGTGCGTGGAGGGAGCCACGGTCTGCATCACGGGCGCGCTGGAGTGCAGCGACGCAACGGGCGATACGCCGGACATCTGCAACGGCCTGGATGACGACTGCGACGCGGCGAGCGCAGACGGGTCGGAGGACCCGGGGGTTGGCGCCGCCTGCGACGGTCCCGACGGCGATCTTTGCGCTGAAGGAGCGACGGTCTGCACCACGGGCGCGCTGGAGTGCAGCGACGCGACGGGCGACACGCCGGACATCTGCAATGGCCTGGACGACGACTGCGACGCGGCGAGCACGGACGGGTCGGAGGATCCGGGGATCGGGATCGCGTGCGACGGTGCCGACGGCGATCTGTGCGTGGAGGGGTCGAGCGTCTGCGCGGCCGGGTCGGTGAGCTGCGACGATGCGACGGGCGACACGCCGGACATCTGTAATGCCCTAGATGACGACTGCGACGCGGCGAGCGCAGACGGATCGGAGGATCCGGGGATCGGGCATCGCGTGCGACGGTGCCGACGGCGATCTGTGCGTGGAGGGAGCGACGGTCTGCACCACAGGCGCGCTGGAGTGCAGCGACGAAACGGGCGACACGCCGGACATCTGCAACGGAGTCGACGACGACTGCGACGCGGCGAGCGCGGATGGGTCGGAGGATCCGGGCGTCGGGATCGCGTGCGACGGTGCCGACGGCGATCTGTGCGTGGAGGGAGCCACGGTCTGCATCACGGGCGCGCTGGAGTGCAGCGACGCGACGGGCGACACGCCGGACATCTGCAATGGCCTGGACGACGACTGCGACGCGGCGAGCGCGGACGGGTCGGAGGATCCGGGGATCGGGATCGCGTGCGACGGTGCGGACGGCGATCTGTGCGTGGAGGGAGCCACGGTCTGCATCACGGGCGCGCTGGAGTGCAGCGACGCAACGGGCGATACGCCGGACATCTGCAACGGCCTGGATGACGACTGCGACGCGGCGAGCGCAGACGGGTCGGAGGACACGGGGGTCGGCGTCGCGTGCGACGGTCCCGACGGCGACCTGTGCCTCGAGGGGACGAGCGTCTGTGCGGCCGGAGCCGTGAGTTGCGACGACGCAACGGGCGACAGCGTCGAACTCTGCAACCTGCTGGATGACGACTGCGACACGGTCATCGACGATGGGTTCAATGTCGGCGCCGCGTGCACCCGCGGGGCCGGTGCCTGCGAGCGCGCCGGTACGACCGTCTGCGCGGTCGATGGACTCTCCGCCGTGTGCGACGCCGTGCCGGGATTGCCGACTCCAGAAATCTGCAACGGAGTTGACGACGACTGCGACACGATCGTCGACAACCCGCCGGTGCCGGCCGGACCGACGCAGTTACTGGTCGATCGCGGAGTCACGGTGACGTTCGTTGAGTGGTATCCGGTATCCGGCGCCACGGGGTACGACCTGGTGCGAGGCCTTTCGACGCAGCTCTCGAGCAGCGCCGGCGACTACGCGGTATCGACGCAGCGGTGCCTTGCGAGCGATCAGGCGGCGACGGCCTACATCGAGACGGATTCACCGAATTCGGGGGAGAGCTTCTGGTACCTGGTGCGGCCGAGGAACTGCGGCGGCGCTGGGTCCTATGATGAGCCGCCAGGTGGGCAGGTCGGGTTGCGCGACGCGGGGATCGCGGCGTCGCCGAACGCCTGTCCCTGAGTACCGTGACGCGGGCCGCCACAGAGGGCGGCCCCTGCCGAGTCGCGGTGTCGGGCCACACGTCCTGTGCCCGGCCCCGTTAGGGTTACCCCGGCGGCCAGGCGAACGAGCGGCCGCCCAGCAGGTGCAGGTGCAAGTGGAACACCGACTGCCCGGCGCCCCGGTTGCAGTTGAGTGCCGTGCGATAGCCCGAGCCGTCGACGCCGCGCGCCTTCGCGATCTCCGCCGCGACCGTGACGAGGTGTCCCACCATCGGCTCGTCCTCGGGCAGCAGGTCGTTGGTGGTTGCGACGTGCTTTTTTGGCACGACCAGCACGTGCACCGGAGCCTGTGGGTTGAGATCCTCGAACGCCACGCACAGCGCGTCGTCGTGGACGATCTTCGCGGGAATCTGGCCGTCGACGATCTTGCAGAACAGGCAGTTCGGATCGTTCATCGCGGTCCCCCTTGCGGCCGGCTCAGCGGTCCGAGAGGCGCTCGACCCGCGCCCCCAGCCCGGCCAGCTTTTTCTCGATCGCCTCGTAGCCGCGGTCGAGGTGGTAGACGCGGTGCACCGTCGTCTCGCCGCGCGCCGCCAGCGCGGCCAGCACCAGGCAGGCCGAGGCCCGCAGGTCCGACGCCGTCACCTCGGCCCCGGTCAGCGGCGTCGGGCCTTCCACCCGCGCCGAGTGCCCGGCGAGGTCGATCGACGCCCCCATCCGGCGCAGCTCCGGCACGTGCATGAAGCGGCTCTCGAAGATCGTCTCGTCGATCGTCGACGAGCCGCCGGCCTGCGTCATGAGCACCATGAACTGGGCCTGCAGATCGGTCGGGAAGCCGGGGTAGGGCTGGGTCGCCAGGTCGATCGCGCGCAGCGGCCGGCCGTTGCCGATCCGGATCCAGTTGGGCCCGGTCTCGATGCGCAGCCCGACCTTGGTGAGCGCCTCCAGGACCGCACCGAGGTGCCCCGGCTCGCAGTCCTCCAGCGTGACCTTGCCGCCGGTGATCGCGGCCGCGATCAGGTAGGTCCCGGCCTCGATCCGGTCCGCGATCACGCGGTGCTCGCACGGGCCCAGCGCCTCGACCCCCTCGATCGTGATCACCGAGGTTCCCGCGCCGTCGATCCGGGCTCCCATCCCTCTGAGCAGCCGGGCCAGGTCGACGACCTCCGGCTCGCGCGCAGCATTGGTCAGTACCGTGGTGCCGCGGGCCAGCGTCGCCGCCATCATCAGGTTTTCGGTCCCGGTGACCGTGACGTCCGGGAAATCGACCAGCGCCCCGGTCAAACGCTCCGCGCGCGCCTCGACGTAGCCGTGCTCCAGGCGGATCTCGGCGCCGAGCTGCCGCAGCCCCTCGAGGTGCCGGTCGATCGGGCGCGCGCCGATCGCGCAGCCGCCCGGCAGCGAGACCCGCGCCCGCCCGGCCCGCGCCACCAGCGGTCCCAGCACCAGCACCGAGGCGCGCATCTTGCGCACCAGGTCGTACGGCGCCTCGGGGCTGGCGATCTCCGGCGTCGAAACGGCCCAGCGGTGGTGCCCCAGCCGCTCGGCCCGCGCCCCCAGCCCGTCCATCAGCTTGACCAGCGTGCCGACGTCCCAGACGTCGGGGACGTTGTCCAGCCGGACCTCGCTGCCCGTCAGCAGGCAGGCCGCGAGCGCCGGCAGCGCCGCGTTCTTCGCGCCCGACACGCGCACCGCGCCGGCCAGCGAGCGGCCGCCCTCGATCCGCAAACGATCCATCGCGTGCTGCCTTTCCTGCCGCTTCGCGCGACCGGGCGATCAGCCCAGCTCGGCGCACCTGCGCTTGAGCCACTCCCGCAGTCCCGGTCCCAGGTCCTCGCGCGAGAGCGCGACCTCCAGCGTGGCCTGCACGAACCCCAGCTTGTCGCCGGTGTCGTAGCGCGTCCCCTCGAACTCGACCGCCAGCACCTTCTCCTGCTGGGCCAGCACGCGCAGCGCATCGGTCAGCTGGATCTCCCCCTTGGCGCCGGGGGCGGTCTCCTCCAGCAGCGGGAAGATCCGCGGCGACAGGACGTAGCGTCCGATCACCGCCAGGTTCGAGGGGGCCTTCTCGGGCCGCGGCTTCTCGACCATGTCGACGACTTCGTGGATCCGCCCGTCCGACGCGCCGACCTTGACGACGCCGTAGCTCGAGGTCTTCTCCGGCGGCACGCGCAGGACCGCGACGACCGAGGCACCGGTCTTCCGGTGGACGTCGATCAGCTGCTTGATCGCCGGGTCCTTGGCGACGATCAGGTCGTCGGCCAGGAACACGGCGAAGAACTCGTCGCCGACCAGGTCGCGCGCGCACAGCACCGCGTGCCCCAGCCCCAGCGCCCGCTTCTGCCGGGTGTAGGTGAAGCGGCAGAGGTCCGCCACCTGCCGGACCAGGGACAGCAGCCCCTGCTGCCCGCGGTCCTCCAGCAGCGACTCCAGCTCGACCGAGTGGTCGAAGTGGTCCTCGATCGCGTGCTTGCCGCGGCCGGTGATGATGATCACGTCCTCGATGCCGGAGGCGATCGCCTCCTCCACCGCGTACTGGATCACCGGCTTGTCGACGATCGGCAGCATCTCCTTGGGCATCGCCTTGGAGGCGGGCAGGAACCGCGTGCCGAGGCCGGCGGCCGGGAAGACCGCCTTGCGCACGCGCGACGACGAGAACGACGACGAGGACGAGGACAGCGTATCGGCCACGGGGACTCTCCGGCGGGGCGACCTGGGCCGGCCGCCTCAACGAGGCCGGGATGATATCACCGGCGCCCCGGAATCGGGCTAGACTGCGCCTTTCCGCGCCCCACGGCGCGCAGGGGACGCCCCCGATGCTCGACGCCAAGTGGGTCCTGGCCCACCTCGACGAGGTCCGCCAGTCGCTCAGGAACCGCCGCTCGCCGGTCGGACTGGACGAGATCGAGACCCTTGACCGCGAGCGCCGCGCCGCGATCACCGAGGCCGAGCGCCTCAAGGCCGACCGGAACGAGGCCAGCAAGCGGATCGGCGCCGTGATCAAGAGCGGCGGCGACGCGGCCGAGCTGCGCGAGCGGGTCCGCGTGGTCGGCGAGACGATCAAGGTCCTCGACGACAAGGTCTCCGCGATCGAGCACGACCTGAACGAACTCATGCTGCAGATCCCGAACGTCCCGCACGCCTCCGTCCCGGTCGGCGCCGACGAGACGGCCAACCGGGTCGAGAAGACCTGGGGCACGCCGCGGGCGTTCGACTTCCCGGCGCGCGACCACGTCGACATCGGCGAGATCACCGGCACGATCGACTTTCCGCGCGCGGCCAAGATCTCTGGCGCGCGGTTCGCCGTGCTGTCGGGCGAGGCGGCGCGGCTCGAGCGGGCGCTGATCAACTTCATGCTCGACCTGCACACCACGAAGCACGGCTGCCGCGAGGTCCTGCCGCCGTTCATCGTCAACAGGGAGTCGATGTTCGGCACGGGGCAGCTCCCCAAGTTCGAGGCCGACCTGTTCAAGCTGGTCGGCGAGGAGAGCTGGTACCTGATCCCCACCGCCGAGGTCCCGGTCACGAACCTGCACCGCGACGAGATCCTCGACGGGAAGGACCTGCCGCTCTGGTACTGCGCCTACACGCCGTGCTTCCGCTCGGAGGCCGGCTCGTACGGCAAGGACACGCGCGGCCTGATCCGGCAGCACCAGTTCGACAAGGTCGAACTTGTCGCCTTCGCGACGCCGGAGACCAGCTACGAGGTCCACGAGCAGCTGACCGGCTACGCCGAGGCGGTGCTGGAGCGGCTCGAGCTGCCTTACCGGCGCGTCACGCTCTGCACCGGCGACACCGGCTTCTCGTCCGCCAAGACCTACGACCTGGAGGTCTGGCTGCCGTCGCAGAACACTTACCGGGAAATCTCCTCCTGCTCGAACTTCGAGGACTACCAGGCCCGCCGGGCGCAGATCCGCTACCGTCCCGCGGACGGCGGAAAGGTGCGCCTGGCGCACACGCTCAACGGCTCGGGGCTGGCGGTCGGGCGCACGCTGATCGCGATCGTCGAGAATTACCAGCGGGCGGACGGGTCGTTCGACGATCCCGGCGGCGCTCCGGCCGTACACCGAAAGCAGGCTGTAAGCCGGGGCCTGGGGGCTCCCCGCTACCCGGCCGCGCCGGGATCGGGCAGAATACAGAGACGCTGTCCGGCTCTGGCCGGCGCGGGCGGGCCGTCGTTCCGGCCCGGGAGGGAAGCATGGCCAGGAGCAGAAGTTCCGCCCATCGGGCGCTCGTCGTCGTCGTCGCGTTCGCGATGGTCTTTGCCGGCTGCGGCTCGAAGCAGGACAGCGGCACGGCCGCTCCCCCCGCGCAGGCGCCGGCTCCCGCCGCACCGCCGGCGCAGGCGCCGCCGCCGGAGGCGATGCCCGCCGCCGAGACCGCGCCCGCCCAGTTGTCGTGGGAGGAGATCGACGCGCTGGTCGCGCCGATCGCGCTCTATCCCGACATCGCTCGTCGGGCAGATGCTGGCCGGCGCGGCCCAGCCGCAGGAAGTGCTGGACGCCGCGACCTGGCTGGCGCAGAACGACCAGCTCGACCCGAAGGCGCGCGACGCCGCCGCGGAAAAGGCCGGCTTCTCGTCCTCGGCGCGCGGGTTGATGCAGTTCCCGCCGGTGCTCGACATGATGGCGACGAACATCGACTGGACGAAGCAACTGGGCGCGGCCTTCGCGGCCGACCAGAAAGCGGTGCTGGACTCGATCCAGTACCTGCGCGGCGAGGCAAAGAAGTCGGGCGCGCTGCAAGACGAACCCGCAGCAGAGGGTGGTCACGCAGAGGCGCCGGCGCCGCCGCCGGCGGCGGCCGCGCACCGCGACCGCGCCGGCCGCACCGGCGGAGATCATCACGATCGAGCCGCAGGATCCCAAGATGGTCTACGTGCCGCAGTACGACCCGGCGACGATCTTCCAGGCGCCGGCGGGAACGACGGTGACGTCGACGGCGCCCGATGGCACGACAACCACGACCGTGGTCGGGGGCGGAACCACGGCGACCGCCGCGGCCCCGACGACGACCGTCGTGAAGGAAGGGCTACAGCACCGGGACGCTCGTGGCGACCGGGCTGATCAGCTTCGGCCTTGGGATGATCCTGGGGGCGGCGATCTTCGACGATCACAACGACTACTACTACCCGAACTACGGCTACGGCGGGATGTACTACGGCGGCCGTCCCTGGTACCCGCCGCCGGTTTACCGGCCGCCGTACTACGCCGGTTACCGCCCGACGCCGTACTACCGGCCGCCGCCGGGCTACGGCAACCGGTACGGCAACGACAACAACATCAACATCAACCAGAACAACAACTACTTGAACCAGTGGAACCTGAACAACTCGAATCGGCCGCGGGCAGGGCTCCGAAACCCGCAGCCGGTCACCCGGCCGAACCCGAACCGCCCGGCGCCGCCGCGAGCGACGCAGCGGCCGGCGACGCGCGACGTGGCCAGCGCGCAGCGCCCCGGGACGCGCGAGGCGGAACGGCCCGATCGTCCCGGGACGCGCGACGTGGCCAGCGCGCAGCGTCCGGGGACGCGCGACGCCAGGCCGGACGCCCAGCGCCCGTCGACGCGCGACGCCCAGCCGAGCGCCCAGCCGAGCGCCCAGCGTCCGTCGACGCGCGACGCCCGGCCGAGCGCCCAGCGCCCGACGACGCGGGAGGCCAAGCCGGCGCACCGAGCGCCCGCGTCCGCGACGCGCGAGGCCAAGCCGGCGCCCAGCCGAGCGCCCGCGGCCGGCGACGCGGGACGCAGGCCGCGCCCGCCACGCAAGCCCGACGCGCGACGCGAAGCCGAGCGCCGCAGCCGCAGGGCGGCGGCGATCGCGGCTATGAGAAGCCGGAAGCCGCCCGGCCCGCGCCCGGCCAAGCCGAGCGGCGGCGCCGCGAAGGGCGACGGGTTCTCCAAGCCCAAGGGCGGCGGAGCGAGCGATCGCGCTGCGAGCACCCGCGGCCAGCAGAGCATGAAGGGCGGCGGCGGGGGCGGTGCAAAGAGTGGCGGCAAGGCGCCGCAGAAGAAGGCGAAGTAGGGAAGGGAGGATCCCATGACGACACGCCAAGCGATCGTTCCGTTTCTGCTCGCCTCACACTCGCCGTTCCGGCGTCGGCGCAGGCCGCGGGCCAGCAGACCTTCGCCTCCGCCGAAGAGGCGGTGAACGCGCTGGTCGCCGCGCTCAAGACCGGCGACAGCGCCAAGCTGCTCGCGGTCCTCGGTGCCGGCGCCGACCCCGTCATTTCGTCGGGTGACCCGGTCGCCGACAAGGCGGAGAAGGCGGCGTTCCTTGCCGACTACGCCGCGAAGAACTCGCTCGTTCCGGACGACGCCGACACGATGGTGCTGGAGGTCGGGACGGACGAGTGGCCGCTGCCGATCCCCGTCGTCCGGCGGAACGGGCGCTGGTTCTTCGACACCGCGGCCGGCGCGGAGGAAATCGTCTATCGCCGCATCGGCCGCAACGAGCTGGGCGCGATCGACGTCTGCCACGGCGTCGTCGCCGCTCAGCAGGACTACGCTGCGGAGGGGCACGACGGACAGCCGGCCGGGATCTACGCGCAGAAGCTGCTGAGCGACACGGGCCGCCACAACGGCCTCTACTGGGGCCTGCGGCCGGCGAGCCGGCGAGCCCGGCCGGTCCGTTTCTCGCCAAGGCTTCCGCCGAGAGCTACATGTTCAAGCCGGCCAGTCGACCCCGTACCACGGCTACTTCTACCGCCTGCTGACCGCGCAGGGACCGGCGGCCCCGGGTGGCGCGAAGAGCTACCTGGTCGACGGCGGCTTGGTCGGGGGTTTCGCGCTCGTCGCGTTCCCGGCGGAATACCGCCAGAGCGGCGTGATGACCTTCATCGTCGGCGCGAACGGGATCGTCTACCAGAAGGATCTCGGTCCGAAGACCGCTGAGCTGTCCACGGAGATGAAGGAGTTCAACCCCGATCCCACCTGGACCGTGGTGGAGTAGCAGGGCCGATACCGGGGCAGGGCGGCGGGCGGCGTCGAGGAGGGTCCGCCGCTTCACCACGCTCCGACGACCTGGAAGTCGACGCGCGCGCCGTTGCCGGCCGCCAGCTTCACGGTGGCGAAGCCGGGTGCGGTGCGCAGCGTTGCACCCTTTGCGCCCATCGGCGTGACGCGGTAGGTTCCGGGCGCAAGTCCCGTGGCGCGGAAGGTGCCGCGGTCGGGCGTCACGCGCGCCGCGATCCGCGTGATGTTGTCCGGGCCGGCGATCACGACCTCCGCGACCAGCGCCGCCTGCCCGCGCAGCACGCCCGCGATCGTGCCGGCCGCGGGGGCGTCTTCGACGACGAGCGGGGCGGCGGCGCGGCGCTTCTCAACCGGCGGCGGCAGTGCGGGGGCGGCGGGGGCGGCTCGGCGTTCGCGGCGGCGGCGGGGCGGCGGCTCGGCCTTCGCGACGGGGGGCGGGCGGCGGCGACCGGCGGCGGCTCGAGCTTCGCGACGGGTGGCGATGGCGGGGACCGGCTCCGCTCTTGCTGCCGCCGGCGGCGCCTGGGGCTCCTCGTCCTTCACGACCGGCAGCGGCTCGAACCGCGGTGCCCGCGCGGTCGCCAGCGCGCCGGCGCCCGGCTCCGCAACGTGCGCCTCGCCCCGCGTGTCGAGCCAGAGCACGCGGCCGCCGTCGAGGCCCGCCAGCGCGGTCGGCATCTCCGGCAGTCCGACCCGCTCCAGCTCGCGCAGGTCCTGCCCGGCGTAGAAGACGAGCGCGGGTCCCTGCGCCAGCAGCGCGGCCGCGACCCGCCCCGCGTCGTCGGCCCAGGCGAGCCACAGCGCGACCGAGTCCAGCTCCGCCGTGGCGCGCACCGGCAGGACCCCGCGCACCGGGATGTCGCGCAGGTCGAGCGCCTCGAGCGCCCCCGCGCGCGCCAGCAGCACGCGCGGCACGCCGCGCCGCGCCGCCAGCGCGGTGGCCGCGCCCGGAAGGTCGTAGACCAGCCAGGTCCCGCCGTCGGCCGCGCGGAAGGTCCTGAGCCCGTCGTCGAGCGCGACCAGGAACGACTCCCCGTCGGGACTGGCGGCGAGCGCCTGCGGCATCGCCGGCAGCTCGCGCTCGTCGAGCCGGCCTCCCGTCGCGCCGGCGAAGCCGAGCACGGTGCGCTTGCGCTCGCGGACGACGATCGCCACCCGGTCGCCCGCCAGCGCGAGCGCCGCCGGCACGCCGCGCAGCGCGATTTCCGCGGCCGGCGTCCAGCCCGACGCCCCGCGCTCCAGCACGACGGCCCGCCCGCGCCCGTCCTCGCGCGCAAGGCCGGCCACGACGCGCGCGCCGTCGCAGGCCAGCGAGAAGACCGTGCCGGCGTCGGCCGGCGCGCTCCAGAGCGCCTCGCCGCCCGGCCACGCCAGCAGCGCCGCGCCGCGCGCCATGAACGCCCCGCCGGCGCCGGGCGGTGCGCACAGCGCATCGGCGCGCAGCGGGATCGGGGCCGACGCGAGGATCAGGGCGGCGATCGCGATCGCCGGGGACAGCAGGGCACGGGGAGCCACGGGCGTCCTCCTGCGGGACGGGCGCAGGTTCACCCCGGGTCGTGAGGAATGCAAACGCCGCGCGGATCGCCGCAGGCTGCCGTCAGGCCGGGCCGGTCAACCCCACACCGCGGCGCGCGGCCAGCCCGCGCAGTGCCAGCGAAGCGACGCCGGCCACGAGCTGTGCGAACTCCAGGTCCTCCGGCGCGAGTTCCAGCGCCGGGCTGTCGTTGTAGACGATCAGCATCGCCGGAGGTCCCAGCTCGATCTCGAACGGGACGGCGACCAGCCCGCGGACTCCGGCCAGCGCGTCGTGCGTGCGGCCGAACAGCAGCTCGCCCGCCGGGTCGGTCACCAGCCGCGGTTCGCCCCGCTCCAGCAGCGAGCCGGCCAGCGACCCCATCCCCGCGACGTCGATGGCGTTGAGTGGGTCGGCCGGGCGCCCGGCCAGCACGATCTCGCGCAGCGGCCGCCCGCGGCCCTGCGAGACCACGACCGACCCCATCGACGCCCCCATCCCGGCCATCGCCGCGGTCAGCGCCATGCGCAGCATCGGGCCCGAGGCCCCCGCGGTGTTCGCGACCTGGACCAGCCGGGCCAGCGCCCGCCGCTCGCGCCGCGTGCGGTTGGCCTGCTCGTCGGCAGCGGGGGCCGCGACCAGCCGGTCGCTCATCCGCAGGTTGGCCGCGACCGCCTCGTTGAGCAACTCGCCCAGGCCAAGCGACCCGCGTGGCGAGTGCGCCGCCTCGCCGGCGGCGGGCTGTGCGCCGAGCTGGATGTCGTGCCGCTCGAGCTGGGACGGCCCGGCCGGCTGGATCCGCCGCGCCGTCTCGTGGATCTGCGCGAACATCTTCTCGACCATCGCCCGCGCCTCGCCGGAGCGCGTCCGGTCGTTCAGCGTCGGCGAGCGCCGCGCCAGGCCTTCGATCGTCTCGGCGCTGATCGCGCCGAGTGTCTCGAGCACGCCGGCCCCGCTCGGCGCCACCGCCTCGAAGGCCGGGGCGTGGCGCCAGTTCAGTTCGCGCTCCAATTCCTCGACCGGCAGGAGATGGGTCAGGTCGCGCTTGTTCCACTGGAAGACCAGCGGCACGGTCTCGGGGTCGATCCCATTGTCCTGGAGGTTGTTCTTCAGGAAACGCAGCATCCAGTTATTGGCCTCACGCTGCGAGGCCTGCGAGTCGGCGACGAAGACGACGCCGTCGGCGCCGGCCAGGACCTGCTTGCGCGTCAGGTCGTACTGGATCTGGCCGGGGACGGTGTAGAGCTTCAGGCGCAGGTCGAGGCCGTAGAGCCGGCCCAGTTCGAACGGCAGCAGGTCGAAGAACAGCGTGCGGTCGCCGGAGGTCTTCAGCGACACCATCGGCTGGCGCTGCGCGGGGTCGGTCAGCCGGTGGATCGACTCGAGGTTGGAGGTCTTCCCGGACAGGCCCGGCCCGTAATAGACGATCTTCACGAACAGCGTCCGGTCCGCGGTGCTGAACTGCATGGGACGGAAGCCTCCCTGGGGCGCACGCCCCCGGGCAGGCGTATCGGCCGGGATGGCCGGGGGCTTGAGCCGGGCGCGGTAAGATCTCCGGTCCCGGAGAACCCCCGTGAGCGTGGCTTTCAAGGACTACTACGCGATCCTCGGCGTCGCCCGGGACGCCTCCCAGGACGAGATCAAGAAGGCCTACCGCCGGAAGGCGCGGGAGCTGCACCCGGACGTCAACAAGTCCAAGGACGCCGGGGAGCGGTTCCGGGACGTCAACGAGGCTTACGAGGTCCTGGGAGACCCCGACAAGCGCCGCCGCTACGACCGCTTTGGGACGGCCTACCGCGAGGCCCCGCCGGGGGCCGGGCCGCCCCCCGGGTTCGAGGAATTCGACTTCGGGGGCGGGGCCGGGGGGTTCGAGGAGTTCCTGCGCCAGGCCCAGCAGCGGGGGGCCGGAGGGCGCAGCGGAGGCGGCCAGCCGGGCGCCGGCAGCGGCTTCTCCGACTTCTTCGAGGCCCTGTTCGGGGCCGGGTTCGGGGGTGGCGTGGCCGGCGAACCGGCCGGCGGCGGCCGGGGCCGGGGCCGGGGCCGTGCCCGCGGGCGGCGGGGGCACGACGTCGAGGGGGAGATCCGGCTCGAGGTGGCCGACCTCGCCGTCGGGGGCCAGCGCAAGTTCACGATGGAGGTCCCCGGGGAGGACGGCCGACCGGAGGTCCGCGACCTGACGATCAACCTGCCGCGGGGGATCCGCCCGGGGCAGACGATCCGGCTGGCGGGGCAGGGCGGGCCGGGGGCCGGCGGCGCCCCGAACGGCGACCTGTTCCTGCGGGTCCACCTGCGGCCGGGGGGGAGTTGCAGGTCGAGGGGGACGACCTGGTGGCCACGATCGACGTCCCGGCGCCGGTGGCGGTCGTGGGGGGCACGGCCCGGGTCCAGACGGCCGAGGGGCCGGTCACGCTGCGGATCGCGCCGGGGACGCAGGCCGGGACCGTATTGCGGGTCAAGGAGCGGGGGCTGGCGCGCCGCGACGGCGCGCGGGGCGACCTCCGGGCGAGGGTCCGCCTGGTCGTCCCGGAGCATCCCACGCCCGAGCAGAAGCGCCTCTACGAGGAACTGGCGCGGCTGCCCTGAGGTCCGCTGTCGCGAGAAGGCGGGTTGCCGCGCGCGCCGGGGGCGCATCGGAGAGACGATCGCAGATACTGGAGACCGCCCACGGAAAGGCCGGGGACGAAGGTCCCCGATGGTGACGCCGCATGCCGATCTCACCAGACAAGTTCACGGAGAAGGCCCAGGAGGCGCTGCAGGACGCCCAGAAGGAGGCGCTGCGCCGCCACCACCAGCAGCTGGACGACCTGCACCTGCTGGCCGCGCTGCTCCGGCAGGAGGGGGGCCTGGCCGCGCCGCTGCTGCAGAAGGCCGGCGCCACGCCCGCCATGCTCGAGCGCCAGGCCGACCAGGCGCTCTCCCGCATCCCCGCCGTCACCGGCGACGGCGCCGGCAGCGTTGCGCTGGGCGCCGGACCGCGCCTCCAGCGGGTCCTGCTCGACGCCGAGGAGCAGGCCAAGGGGCTCAAGGACGAGTACGTCTCGGTCGAGCACCTGCTCCTGGCGCTGATGAAGGTCGGCGGCGACGCCGCCCGCGTGCTGCGCAACGCCGGGGTCGGCCCCGACGCCCTGCTCGCCGCGATGAAGGAGGTCCGCGGCAGCCAGCGCGTCACCTCGCAGAACCCCGAGGCGACCTATCAGGCGCTGGAGCGCTACGGCCGCGACCTGACCACGCTGGCCGAGCAGGGGAAGCTCGACCCGGTGATCGGCCGCGACGACGAGATCCGCCGCGTGATCGAGATCCTCTCGCGCCGCACCAAGAACAACCCGGTGCTGATCGGCGAGCCGGGCGTCGGCAAGACCGCGATCGTCGAGGGGCTGGCCCAGCGGATCGCCAAGGGGGACGTCCCGGAGAGCCTCAAGGACAAGCGCGTCATCGCGCTCGACCTGGGGAGCCTGGTCGCCGGGGCGAAGTACCGCGGCGAGTTCGAGGAGCGGCTGAAGGCGGTGCTCAAGGAGGTCGCCGACGCCGCGGGGCGGATCATCCTGTTCATCGACGAGATCCACACCGTCGTCGGCGCCGGCAAGGCCGACGGCGCGATGGACGCCGCCAACCTGCTCAAGCCGATGCTGGCCCGCGGCGAGCTGCACGCGATCGGCGCGACGACGCTGGACGAGTACCGCGAGCACATCGAGAAGGACCCGGCGCTGGAGCGCCGCTTCCAGCCGGTCTTCGTCCAGCCGCCGTCGGTCGAGGACACGATCTCGATCCTGCGCGGCCTCAAGGAGCGCTACGAGCTGCACCACAAGGTGCGGATCCAGGACGCCGCGCTGGTCGCGGCGGCGACGCTGTCGGACCGCTACATCGCCGACCGCTTCCTGCCCGACAAGGCGATCGACCTGATGGACGAGGCCGCGGCCCGGCTGAAGACCCAGCTGGAGTCGATGCCGACCGCGCTGGACGAGCTGAACCGCCGGATGATGCAGCTGGAGATCGAGCGCGAGGCGCTGCGCAAGGAGAAGGACGACGCCAGCCGGCAGCGGCTGGCCGACCTGGAGAAGGAGCTGGCCGACGTCAAGGGCGAGCGCGACGCGCTCCACGCCCGCTGGGAGGCGGAGCGCGACGCGACGCGGCGGATGTCCGAGCTGGCCGAGCGGATCGACCGCGTCAAGCAGGAGATGGTCGAGGCCGAGCGCAAGGGGGACCTGTCGCGCGCGGCCGAGCTGAAGTACGGCGCGCTGCCGGCGTCCGAGCGCGAGCTGGCCGCGGCCGAGCAGTCGATGCGGAGCGACACCGCGCGGCTGGTGCGCGAGGAGGTCACGCCCGAGGACATCGCGCAGGTCGTAGCGCGCTGGACCGGGGTGCCGGTCTCGAAGCTGCTGGCCTCGGAGAAGCAGCGCCTGCTCGAGCTGCCCGCGCAGCTCCACCACCGGGTGATCGGCCAGGACGAGGCGGTCCGCGCCGTGGCCGACGCCGTGATGCGCTCGCGGGCCGGGCTGTCGGACCCCAACCGGCCGATCGGTTCGTTCCTGTTCCTCGGCCCGACCGGCGTCGGCAAGACCGAGCTGGCGCGCGCGCTGGCCGAGACGCTGTTCGACGACGAGCGGGCGATGGTCCGGATCGACATGTCGGAGTACCAGGAGCGGCACACCGTCTCGCGGCTGATCGGCGCGCCCCCGGGGTACATCGGCTTCGAGGAAGGCGGCCAGCTCACCGAGGCGGTGCGGCGGCGCCCCTACTGCGTCGTGCTGCTCGACGAGATCGAGAAGGCGCACCCGGAGGTGTTCAACGTCCTGCTGCAGGTGCTGGACGACGGGCGCCTGACCGACGGGCAGGGACGGACGGTGAGCTTCAAGAACGTGATCCTGATCATGACGTCGAACGTCGGGAGCGATCTCATCCTGGAGGAGCTGTCGGGCCCGGCCGCCGACTGGAGCCTCGATCACGTGCGCGAGCAGGTGATGGCGCAACTGCGCCAGCGCTTCCGCCCGGAGTTCCTGAACCGGATCGACGAGATCGTGCTCTTCGCGCCGCTGACGCGCGAGGACCTGGTCCAGATCGTCCGGCTGCAGGTCGACCGCGTGCGGCGGCGGCTGGCCGAGCAGCGGATCGCGATCGAGCTGACGCCGGAGGCCGAGGAGTTCCTCGTCGGCGAGGGGTACGACCGGGCCTGGGGCGCGCGGCCGCTCAAGCGCGCGATCCAGCGGCTGGTCGAGACCCCGCTTTCGCGCGAGGTCCTGGCCGGGCGGGTCGGGGAAGGGGACACCGTGCGGGTCGGGTTGAAGAACGGGAAGCTCACGTTCGAGAACGTGGCCGCGCCGCCTGCAGCCCCGCGGCCGGCGGCGGGAGCCTGAGATGCGCGTCTTCCTTTCCCGCTGGACCTGTCTCGACGTCGCCTCGAACCTGGCGCGCGTCCCCCGCGAGGCCCGCGTGGCGGCCGACGGGGGGGCGCGCCTGGCGGTCTTCCCGGAAAGCTTCCTTCACGGCTACTCGCGGATCGTCGAGCCGGCGCGGGTGCGCGGCGTCTTCGGCGAGACCTCGGCGCGGTACCCCGAGATCGCGTTCGTCTTCGGCTCGTTCTCGGAGGAGCGGCACAACCGGATGACGGTCTGGCAGGACGGGCGCGAGCTCGCGCGCTACGACAAGGTCCATCTCTTCCCGCCCAACGGCGAGCTGGAGATCTGGGATCCCGGCGACCGCTACACCGCTTTGCGCCTGGACGACTGGACGCTGGGCCTGATCAACTGCAACGACATCCGGTTCCCGGAGCAGGCCCGGGCCCTGCGGCTGCAGGCCAAGGCGGACCTGTTCGTGACCGTCGCCTGGTGGCCGTGGCGACGCGACCACGTCTGGTCGGCCCTGCTGCGCGCGCGGGCGATCGAGAACGCGGCCTTCTGCCTGGGGTGCTGCGTGGCGGGCTCGGAGGACGACGACGAGCGGTTCGCGGGGGCGGGGAACCACGTCTTCGACCCGCTCGGCGACCCGGTCCCCGCCCCGGACGAGGGGTTCTACGAGCTGGAGAGGCGACGGTTCGAGCAGGTGATCGTCGATCCGCTGGAGCACTTCGTCGAGATCGGGCGAGTGGACGTCTGCTGAGGCGGAGGCGGGCCACCGGGCCCCGGCAGGCGAGTAGAATCCACGCCATGAGGGACTCGTCGCTCGAGCTCACGGCCCGCAGGAAGCGCCGCCTCCGCTGGCTCGCCGCGGCGCTGACGCTGCCGCCCCTTGCCCTTGCGATCGCGGTGCTGTGGGCCCGCCCCGCGGCGCCGCGCGCGATCCGGCTCTGCACGGGGCCGGCCGGCACGGTCGAATCGTCGCCCGCGGAACAGCTCGCGGCCGCGATACGCGCGCGCGGGCTGGGTGCGGAGGTCGTCGCCAACCCGAGGATCCAGGACTGCCTGCGTCTGGTCGCCGAGTCGCCCGGGGACGCCGTGTCGCTGGTCGCCGGCGGCGCGGAGCAGCTGCTGGGCGACGCGCCGGGCGGGAAGCCGTTGACTTCGCTCGGGACGGTGGCGATCGCACCGATCTGGCTGTTCGCGGGGCCGTCGGTCCCTGCGGCCGCTGCGCCGGAGCTGGCCGCCTGGCGCGTCGGCAGCGGGCCGGCGGAGAGCCCGAGCGGGCTGCTCTCGACGCTCTACTTCCAGGACACCGGAGCCGATCCGGCGGCGATCGTGCGCTTCCCCGCCGAGCGGGGCGAGGATGCGGCCGCGGCGCTCGCCGCGGGCCGGCTCGACGCGGTCTTCGTCGCCGGGCTGCCGGGCTCGCCGGCCGTGCGCCCGCTGCTCGAGTCCCCCGCCGCGCGGCCGCTGTCGTTCGAGCGCGCGACGGCCATCCGCGTGCGCCACCCGTGGCTGCTGCCGATGACCGTGCCGCGCGGCGCCTTCGACCTGGCCGCGGATCGCCCGCCGGCCGACCTGCAGCTGCTGGCGACCGGCGTGAACGTCGTCGTCCCGAAGCGGATGCACCCCGCCGCGGTCAAGGTCCTGCTCGAGGCCGCGCGCGAGGCCGCCCGCGGGGGGACCCAGCAGCCGCAGAAGATGATCGCCGAGCGCTTCGGCCTGCCGACGCCGGAGTACGCGACGCTGCCGATCAACGCCGCCGCACTGGCCTACTACGAGAAGCGCGACGATCGCGACCCGAAGGCCCTGGTGTTCCGATTCCTGCCCTACCGCGCCGCGCGGTGGATCGACCGCTGGGGGATCCTGCTGGCCGCGATCGCGGCGTCGCTCTTCGGCCTGGTCAAGGTCCTGCCCGCGCTGACCAGGACCTACTTCGCCCTGAGCCTGAACCGGGCCTACCGCGCGATGGCGGAGGTGGAGCGCGCCGCGGCCGGGCCGGGTCCCGACCGGGCCGCTCTCCTGGCGCGCCTCGGCGAGATCGACCAGGCCAGCCTGGGGGTTCCGGTGCCGCGCAAGTCGGGCGCCGAGTACATGGACTTCCGGCAGTTCCTCCACGACCTGCGCAGCCGCGTGGAGGATCTGCCGGGAGGCGATCGCTAGCGCTTCGCGACCCCCAGCTCGCCCAGCTTCTTCGCGATGTCCGCCCCCGCGCTCTTGGTGCTGACCTCGCGGTCGACGAACAGCAGGTTGCCGTCCTTGCCGATGTAGAAGGTCCAGCGCGAGGCGAAGCCCATCGCCATCAGCGCGCCGTAGGCCTTGGCGGTCGTCCTTGGTCGGATCGCTCAGGATCGGGTAGTCGAGGCCCAGCGACTCGGCGAACTTGCGGTTGGTCTCGGCGTCGTCGGTGCTGGCTGCGAAGTAGGCCACGTCGAAGGCCCGGATCGCGTCGCCGCTCTCACGGAGCGACTTGCACTCGGCGGTTCAGCCGCCGGTGAAGGCCTTGGGGAACCAGGCCACGACGACTGCCTGCTTGCCCTTGAAGTCGGACAGCTTGTAGGTCTTGCCGTCCGACCCGGCCAGCGAGAAGTCGGGGGCTGGCATCCCGGCCTTCAGTTCCGTGCCGCCGCCCGAGGCGAACGACAGCCCGACGAAGATCGCGAGGCCGATCAGCGCCGCGAGGACGAGCCCGATCAGGAACCACTTCATCGCCGCCTCCTCTTCGCCCGGGGGTGCGGGCCAAGGGAATTATGCCCCGATCCCGGGCCGGGCGCCCCGGGGCTACAATCCGCGACCCGGAGGGACCCTTGGACTTCACGCCGTTCGACCCCCACGCCGCCGACCTGGGCCAGCCCGCGCTGGACGCGGAGCACCGCGGCCAGATCGAACTGATGAACCGCGTCGGCGCCGCGATCGCGGCCGGCGCCGCGCCGGCGGCCGTCGCGCCCGAGGTCGGCCGGCTGGCCGGCTACCTCGACGTGCACTTCATGTCCGAGTTGATCGCGATGCGCGAGCGGGGCTACCCCGGCTACGACGCGCACGTCGCGGAGCACGACCAGGCGATCGAGCTGCTGTATCGGCTGAAGGAGCGCTGCGCGGCGGGAGACGTGCAGGCGGTGTTCGATGTGCTCGGGCGCACTCAACGGCTGGCTCGTCGGCCACATCCACAACGCCGACGCGGCGTTCGTGCGGTACTCCGCGGAGTAGGGAATCGGTCGCTGTCCCGGTTCTCCCGGGTGGTTCACTTCACGGCGACGACGAACCGCTCGACGGGGAAGTGCCCCTCCCGTTCGACCTTGTCCCCCTTGAAGACGGCCCAGGCCGGCAGACCGCCCTTGTAGACCTTCGTCATCTCGTGCAGCTGGAGCGGGCTGTTGGCCAGCACGACGTGGAGCACGCGCTCCGGGGCGAAGGGGTTCGGCAGAGCCAGGTAGAGCCCGTCGTCCGCGGCGTTGTGGAGCGTCCCCTCGAAGCGGAACCACCCCGGCCCGGCCTCCAGCGGCAACTGCGGCAGCAGCCGCGCCAGCAGCGCGTTGTCGCGCGGGTCGCCCAGCACGAACAGGTCGCTTGCCGCGAGCTGCGCGTCGGTCACCTCGGCGTCCTTGAAGACCGGCGGCAGCGTCTCGGAGAAGGCGTCGGCCAGCACCGCCTGGAAGCGCAGCGCCAGCGTGTGATTCGCCTCGAGCTGGCGGGCCGTGCCGTAGACGATGATCGTGTCGTCGAAGTCCTCGGCGAAGCTGCCGAAGGCGTGGTGGCGCTCGGTCCGGACCGGGAAGTCGGTCAGCGCGTCAAAGATGACGCGCTCGGGCTTGTCCGGAACGGTGAAGGTCGCCGCCGCCGCCGGGCCATCGAGCGCGATCGGGAAGAGCAGCCGCTTCGTCGCGGTCTCGACGGCTACCGTGCCGGCCAGGCGGTACGGCGGCGCCGGCTGCGTGGCTTTGACGGTTACGCGCCAGCCGCCCGCCTTGCCGCCGCGCGGGGCCGCGGTCTCGAGCGCCACCCCCGGATCGGGCAGGCCGGTCCGCTCCAGCCACGGCGCCAGGTCCGCCGCCGCATCGCGCTTCAGCGCCTCGCCGGCCTCGGCGAGGAACTGCGCGGTCGTCACCTCCCGCCCGCGATGGCGCTCGAAGAACGCCTTCATGAACTTGAAGTACGGCTCGTTCCCGGCGAGCAGGCGGAGCTGGTGCAGCGCAAAGGTCCCCTTGATCCGCGGGACCAGGTAGGGCGCGAAGCGGTCGTAGGCGACGCCCCCGTCCTTCGCCGGCAGGTCCGGCTCGCGCGCCTGGACGTAGTTGAGACGGCTCTGCAGCGCGGCGAGCTGGCGGCCCAGCGCGTCGGGGCGCTCGGACTCCTTCTCCGGCAGGCCGTTGAGGATCTGCCAGTAGGCGGCGCTGCCGGCGACGAGCCAGTTGTCGGCCTCGCTGGCCGGGAAGATCGTGCCGCGCCAGAGGTCGTCCTTCGTGAAGGCGTAGCGGTCCTTGACCGCGGCGGCGTCCAGCTCGCGCGGCGCCGCGGCGGGCGCGTCCTTCCCGCGGGCCGCGCGCGCGGCCTTGAGCTGCTCGCCGATCACGACCGGGCTGAAGGTCGCGTAGCCGTAGGTCAGGTGCGGGATCGCGCCGGGGAGGTCGGGCATCCGGCGGCTGCCGGCGGCGGGGAACTTCTCGCGCAGCGTGACCTTCCCCTGGTGGGCCATGAAGACCAGCTTCTCCGCCATCGCCGCGTCGGTGACCTTGCCGTCGCAGGCGTGCGGGCGGTTGGTCGGGGAGGAGGCCATCAGGCCGACCGCGCTCTCGACGTCGATCTTCCCCTTCTGCTGCTCGTAGAACCGCCAGAAGGCGACGTCGCGGTTCCAGGGGGTGAAGGTGGAGTCGAACGGGGCGTCTTCCGGCTGGGCCGCGACCTCGCGCCGGACGGCGGCGTCGCGGGCGTTGTTGTTGGCCCACAGGTAGCCCGGCGTGCCGAATGGCGCGGGCTGGTCGGTCGAGCGCCAGAGCTTCCAGCGGTCCGTTCCCAGCAGCAGGATCGCGGACTCGTTGGCGTCGACATCGGCCAGCGTCCAGTCGTTGGTGTACATCCCGTTGTTCTTCTCGGTCATGATCGCGACCAGCTCGTCGATCGTCCCCGCGTACTGGATCGCCTTGCGGACCCGGTTGCTCTGCGGCGTCCCGTCCTGGTTGAAGGGGGTCTGCAGCGTCGTCGTCTCGCCGATCAGGATCCCGGCGTCGTTCATGTAGAAGTCGGTGCCGGAGTGGATCCCGCCGGGGAAGGTCTGCATCACGAAGCGGTGCCCCTGCTCCGGCTGCACGTCCAGGATGACGTTGAAGTGGACGCCGGTGTAGCCGGCCCACATGAAGAGCTGGAAGAAGACGACGCGGCCGTCGGCGGTCGCCGGCCCGGTCGCCGAGAGCGACGAGCACTTGTGGGTCCGGTCCGGGACGTTCAGCTCGTCCTCGGCGGTGAGGAAAGTCCGCCCGCTGGTCGCGTTGGGCGTGACCGGGAGCGCGTCCTCCATCTGGTCGAGGTCGATGAAGGCGTTGAGCGTGACGATGTCCAGCAGGTCCGGCTTGCGGCCGTGGATCTCCGCGCCGGCCTTCGCCGCGCCGGCCGCGATCCCCTTCATCTCCTCCAGGAACTCGGGCTCGAAGCGCCGCAGCATCAGCGCGTCGGCCATCGTGCGCAGCGTGGTCCAGCCCGCGGCCGGATCCTTGGCGTCGCGCTGAATCGAGAGCTTCGTGGCGTAGGCGGCGAGCTCCGCGGCGACCAGCGCGCCGAACTGCCGGCCGCGGGCGTAGGGGGCCCCCTCGACGTGGACGACGATCCAGCCGCGGTCGTCGTAGCGGTAGGCCGGGCCCTCCCAGCGCACCCGTTCGAGCGGGATCACGGTGGTGATGTCGCCGACCTCGGCCAGTTGGACGTCGTCGAACAGCGCGCGGCCGGTGGCGGTGCCGTTGAGGCCGAGATGGAGCTGGACGCGGTCCTGGGCCGCCGTCGCGACGAAGGTCGTCTCGACGAAGGTCCAGTCGCGGGTGTCGCCGACGGACGGCGAGTGGTTGGTGAACGGGAAGGAGGCCATCGTCAGCGCGGCGGGGACGGCGGTCGGGTAGCGGGCCAGCGGGTCGGAAACGGCGCGCTCGGTCCGGATCCACGCCGAGAGCCGGTAGAGGTGGCCGACCTGCAGCGCCACCGGCTCCGACGCGACGACCAGCGAGGCGGCGACGGGGGCCGACAACTCCAGCGCGGCCTCGCCGCTGCGGCCTGGCGCCGCGCGCCGGACCTGCGTCCCGGCGCAGGGCGGGACGTCGAGCGACCAGCCCGCCGGCAGCGGCCCCGCCGCGGTCGCCTCGAAGCCGGGGTTGGCCAGCGGCACGGGCCGGTCGGGGGCCCCGGCCAGGGCGGGCAGGGCGAGCAGGCAGGCGAGGACGATCGGGGCGGTCGCGCGCATCGGGCCTCCGCGAGGGGCCCGCCAGATTAGCGCACCGCCTAACCGGGGGCAGCTACCACTAACCGGGGACAGCTACCGTAATTCGGTAAGCCGGACTATCCGGGGACACCATGCCCGCCATCAGCAACTTGCGCGCGATGGCGATCGACCGATGCCGATGCCGCGCACTGACTGACCCGTCGAAGCTGTCCCCGTAATTCACGACTTAACGACTTACGGTAGCTGTCCCCGGTTTACTGGTCTCCCGGTAGCTGTCCCCGGTTTACCGCTCTCCCCGGACCAGCGAGTAGCCGAAGATCACGACGCCGATCAGCAGCGGGATGACGCCGATCACCCAGAGGAGCTTGCCCGGCTCGAGCGCGTAGAAGAACAGCCCGACGCCGAGGCCGACCGCGATCGTGACCAGGCCGCCCAGGCGGCGCCCCTCACGCTTCTGGGTCACGGCGCGAGCTTCCTCCTCGCGCATCAACTGGAAGATCTGCTCGGCCGCGTCGCCCGGCTGCTCGAGCATCTTCTTCAGCAACTCGCTGCGGTAGAAGGCCTCGCGCTCCTTGCGCCGCTCTTCGGCCCACACGGCGATCGAGAGGAAGGTGAAGATCGCGACCATCGTGACGATCGGGATCAGGATGGCAACGGTTCCGACATTCTGCATGGCAGCCTCCGGGAGCGTGTCCTCGCAGGGTCAGACGCCGGGGCCGCGGGGCCAGTTG
Source organism: uncultured Acidobacteriota bacterium (assembly GCA_963702545.1). Lineage (GTDB taxonomy): Bacteria > Acidobacteriota > Polarisedimenticolia > J045 > J045 > JALOKP01. The sequence goes on from CAVPDB010000020.1 coordinate 29,791, forward strand.
CGCTCTTTCGAGCCCGGATCGCGATTCGGCCCCCCGCCCCCCGCCGGCCCCCCCGCGAGACAATGCAACCGGGTGACGACCGTGGGCGTCCCACCCTTCGGAAGGACCCGGATGGGCGACGAGGCCGACCGTGACGACGTGCGACGCGTGCTGGAGGGGGACGTCGAGGCGTTCACGGGGATCGTCCGCCGCTGGCAAGGGCCGCTCGTGAACCTCGCCTGGCGCTTCACGCACGACCGCGGCCGGGCCGAGGAGCTGGCCCAGGAGGCCTTCCTGAAGGCTTTCCGCAACCTCTCGCGCTGGCGCGGGGAGGGGACCTTCTCGACCTGGCTCTTCGCGGTCGCGACCAACGTCTACCGTTCGGCGCTGCGCCGCGCCCCCGCGCTTCCGCTCCCCGACGAATTGGCCGAACGCCTCCCCGCCGAGGACGACCTCGAGCGCGATGCGGTGGCCCGCGACGAACAGGCCGCGGTGCGCCGCGCGCTTTCCGCGCTGCCAGCCCGCTACCGCGAGGCCCTGCTGCTGTTCTACTTCCACGAGATGGACATCCCGGCGGCCTCGAAGAGCCTCGGCGTGCCGGAGGGGACGATCAAGGCGCGGCTTTCGCGCGGCCGCGAGATGCTGCGCCAGCGGCTGGCCGGGCGATTCGGCGCCCCGGCCCCAGCGGAGGGACGATGAAGGACGAGGACCTCGACCGCCTGCTCTCGGGCACGCCGCTGCCCGACCCGGGGCCTGCCTTCACCTGGAAGGTCATGGCGCAGGTCCGGCGCGAGGCCGCCGCCCCGCCCCCGATCCCGTTCCCCTGGCCGCGCCTCGCAGTCGGCCTCGGCCTCGCCGCCGCGCTGCTGCTGGCGGGCCTCGCCGCGCTTCCCCCCGCCCCCGGCCCGGCCGTCCCGTCGATGGCCGTCCCCGGAACGCTCCGCGACGCCGCCTGGCTGAGCCCCGCGCTGCTCTCCACGGTCGTCCTGCTCGCCAGCTGGCTCAGCCTGCGCGTCACGGCGATCTTCAGTGGCGCACGGGGCTGAGCGAGCGGTCGCCCCCCGCGGCCCCTTCGGTTCTCCGGCCGGTTAACCTCCGGCCCCCCCGCGCCGTTGTTCGAGGCGAGGGGCGACGCCCCGGAGGAGACCGTCCATGCAAGACATCGCCCCGCTGCTCGGCCTGTCCGTCCTGACGCTCGTCGTCGGCTGGATCATCCGCACGATCTCGGACAACCGGCGCCGCAAGGAGACGGCCCGGCTCCAGACCGAGATGCAGCTCAAGCTGATCGACCGCTTCGGCAGCCCCGAGGAACTGCTGCGCTACCTCGACAGCGAGGCCGGCCGGAAGTTCGTCGAGTCGGCGTCGCTCGAGCGCACCAACCCGTTCCGCCAGATCTTCGGCTCGGTCCAGGCCGGGATCCTGCTCACCGCGGTCGCCATCGGGCTGTTCCTCGTGCAGGGGATCCTGGGCGCTCACGGCGACCCGGCGCTGCAGGTGCTGGGGGTCGTGGTGCTGATGCTGGGCCTCGGGTTCCTCGCCTCGGCCGCGGCCTCCTACCTGCTCTCGCGCCGCTTCGGGCTGCTGCGGCAGGCCGGATCGCACGAGGCCTGAGCGGCCGGTCGCGGCGGCCGGGCGAGAGATCGCGCGGGTGAATGCGATGAGCGACGCACTGGCCGCCCCGGCCCCGGCCGTGGCCTCCGGCGCCCCGGCACGGGACGCCTCCGCGCCCGGTCGCCTCGCGCTCGACGACGCTGCCTTCGCGGCCTTCCACGCGCAGACCGCGCGGCCGCTCTGGGGCTACCTGCGCGCCGCTTCCGGCAGCGCGGCGCTGGCCGACGACCTGCTCCAGGAGAGCTTCCTGCGCCTGCTGCGCGCCGATGGACTGCCAGCGGGCGACGAGGACCGGCGCCGCTACCTCTTCCGGATCGCGACCAACCTGCTCCACGATCACCGCCGGGCGACGCGGCGGTTCGTCGACCCGCCCGCCGGATGGGTCCCGCCAGAAGCCGCGGCGCCCGGGGCGCCGCGGCACGCCACCCGTTCCGGCGACGGACTTCTCCGGCACCTGATGCAGCTCGCCCCCCGCGAGCGCCAGCTGCTGTGGCTGGCGCACGTCGAGGAGGCCAGCCACGCCGAGATTGCCGCGGCGACCGGCCTTGCCGCGCCCAGCGTGCGCGTGCTGCTGTTCCGCGCGCGGCGCAAGCTGGCCGCCCTCCTCGACCCCGCTGCGCGAAGGAGTGCACGATGAGCGACCGCCCCTGCGACCGGACCGAGACCCTGCTCGCCGCGGCCCGCACGGAGCCGCACCCGCGGACCTCGCGCGGCACGCCGCCTCGTGCGCCGCCTGCGACCAGGCCCTCGCGATCGAGGCCGCGCTGCGCGCCGTGGCGGACCCGCTGGCGTCCGAAGCCGCGTCCGGTGTGCGCCTCGCCACGCCCGGCGCCCTGCTCTTCCGGGCCCGGCACCGCGAGCTCCAGGCGTGCGCCGCCCGCGCCGCGCGACCGATCGCGTGGGCGCGCCGCGCCGCGCTGGCATGCGGGGCAGCGGTGGCGGCGTGGTCCGCGTCCGCGCTGCTCCCGGCGGGCCAGCAGCTGACCGGGGCGCTGGCCCCGGCGAACGCGCCCTCGGCCATGGGACTGGCGCTGCTGGCAATCGTGGCCGTGCTCGGCGCGGCGCTGGTCGTCACGGACCTCTGCGCGCCCGAAGCGTGAGCGCGCGGGGGCGGCGGGCTGTCTAACCGTCGAGCCCGCCCAGCACCGGCTGCCGCCCCAGCGCGATCCGGAAGGCGGCCGCGGCCGGGACCAGCACCGCCAGGATCGAGGCGTAGCCGTAGGCCGCCCACCAGCGCCCCGGGTCGAGCCCCAGCGGCATGAAGATCAGCACCGCCTGCGCCATCAGCATCGCGACGAAAGCCAGCAGCCCGAAGCGGACGTAGACGAAGACCGCGATTGCCGCGATCGCCAGCGACAGCGGCACGTCGATCCACGCGTTGAACCCGTAGTAGTTCCCCAGCGCGGCCACCACGAAGAGCGCCGCCGCCGCGGCCCAGCGCTTCCGGAAGAGCGTCAGCCCCAGCGCCACGACGACCGTCGCGCCCAGCCCGATCAGCGCCGGGAAGACCGCCTCGCCCAGCAGCCGCGAGACGTAGTAGCGCGCACTCGAGGTGACGATGGCGGAGTCCGGCAGCGGGATCAGCCCGTCGACCGGCCGGATCGAGGGGAGCGCGTAGGCGGCCAGCAGCAGCAGCGCGGCGAGCGAGCCCCCCAGGAAGCCGGCCAGCACGCTCCGCCCGACCAGCGGATCACGCCAGTCGCCCGCCAAGAGCCGCGTCCAGGCGACCAGCAGCCCCGGCCAGCGTCGGCGGAGCGTCGGCTCGATCGCCAGGTAACCGGCGAAGACCGCGAGCGCGGCGACGGCAGCCCGGCCGAGGCCGGTCAGGAACATCTGCTGCTCGGCCCCGGGCGCGAGCACGTGGTCGGCGCCGAAGAGCCACGACAGCGCGGCCGAGATCCCGACGAAACTCGCGACCCGCAGCGCGCCGCGCGTGTCGCCGCGCCCCAGGCGCAGGTTGCGGCGCGCGAAGACCATCACGCCGACCAGCGCCAGCGTCGTGAGCGCCGCCATCAGCCCGAAGACGATCCGGGCCGAGGGGGTGACGAGGTCTTCGACCTGCCGGTGGTCCCAGTCGTGCGGCCCGGTGACGTTGAACTGCGTGACGCGCCCGCCCAGGGACGCGGCCTCGATCCGCAGCCGCACGCCGCCCGGCGCGCCCTCCCAGGTGTAGGTCCGGTCGGCCCCGTTGAACGGTGTGATCGAGGCCGGGACCTCGCGGAAATCCCCGCGCTGCAGCCCCGCGTACTCGAACAGCGTGTCCCACGCCGACTCGGCGGCCGCCGCGCCCGGCTCCGCCGCGGGCGGCGCGATCGCGCGGAAGGCCTGCACCAGGCCGGTCGGGCCGAAGCTGGCCTTGACCTCGCCGAAGTAGTACTCGGGCGGGTCGCGCCAGTCCACGCGTCCGTCTTCGCGCTGTGGCACGAGCAGCCGCGGGCTGATCCGGAAGAAGTGCTGAAGCGGGTTGGGCTGCAGCGTCGGCAGCCGCTCCACGCGCGCCGGCGAGGGGTTCTCGCGGACGTAGTTGATCAGCATCAGGTTGTCAGGCAGAACCCACAGCGCGACGTCGGCGGGATTCTCGCCGTAGCCCAGCTTCCGGACCATCTCGAGTGCGCGCTCGCGGATCGCCGCGGGCGGCTTGAGCTCGCGCTCGATCCCCAGCAGCGTGGCGTACCCGGCCAGCCACGCGCAGGCCAGCACGGTGGCGACGGTCGCGGCCAGCAGCCCCCACGCCGCGCCGCGCGAGAGCGTCCCTTCGCCCCCGGTCGCGGCGACCATCTCCGGCGACGGCGTCTCGCCGGCCGCGATCGCGGCCGCCAGCGGGTCGCCCCCCGGCAGCGCCAGCGCGACCTGCGTGGCGCTCTTCGGCCGGGCCGCTTCGTCCTTCTCGAGGCAGCGCAGGATCACCCGCTCGACCGCCGGGTCGAGTTCCGCGATGTGCGTGCTGGGCTGCGTCGGCAGCGCGGTCGAGTGCGCGCTGCGCCAGCCGGCCAGCGTGGTGGCCTCGAAGGCGCGGTGGCCGGTGAAGATCTCGTAGAGCACCAGCCCCAGCGCGTAGAGGTCGCTCTGCACCGTGGCCGGCCGCCCGGCCAGCCGCTCGGGCGCCATGTAGGCCGGGGTCCCCGCGCTCTCGCCCCCGGCCGCTTCGTCCTCGCGCACGGCGAGGCCGAAGTCGGTGATCCGCGCCCGGCCGTGGCCGTCGATCATCACGTTGGACGGCTTCAGGTCGCGGTGCAGCACCCCGCGGTCGTGCGCGGCGGCGAGGCCGGCGCAGACCTGGCGCGCGATCTCGACCCCCTTGCCCTGCGGCAACCGCCCGATCCGCCGCAGCAGCGTCGCCAGGTCCTCGCCGTCGACGTACTCCATCGAGAGGAAGAGCTGCCCCTCGAACTCGCCGATGTCGTACACGCGGCAGACGTGCGGGTGGCTGACCTGCCGCGCGTGGCGCACCTCGGCGTGGAAGCGCTCGAGCCGCGCCGGGTCGTCGCCGAAGCGGCGCGGCAGGAACTTCAGCGCAACCGGCTGGCCCAGCTTCAGGTCGTCGGCGCGGTAGACGTCACCCATTCCGCCGCGGCCGAGCGGGGCGACGATCCGGTAGCGCTCGAGCAGGACCTGGCCCGGGGCGAAGCCCGGGTCGTCCGCCGGGCCGGGGCTGCTGCCGGAGCGCGGCGGGGACGGGGAGGCGGGGGCCCGGTAGGCCGTTTCGAGCTGCGAGGGGTCCTCGAGCGAGATCCCGCAGCGGCCGCAGAAGCGGGCGTCGGGGGCGGTGACCGCCGAGCAGCTCGGGCAGCGGGACATGGGGGGATCTTACACGTTCAGCCGATCTAGTTTGCCGGAGGCGGCCAAGCGCCTCACGGGCGGTGGAAGGGGCGCGCTCAACGGCGGCTAACCGAACCGGTAGTGCTTGCGGACCGGGGCCTTTACGTCCCAGGTGCACGACATCCCGGCCGGGAAGGTGACCAGGTCTCCCTTGCCGACGCGAACCGGCGTCCCGCCGTCGGGCGTGACGGTCACGTCGCCTTCCAGGAACAGGCAGGTCTCGTCCTGGTCGTAGGTCCAGGGGAAGACCGAGATCTCCTTGGTCCAGATCGGCCAGCCGGCGCAGCCGACTTCCGCGATCCGGCTCGCGGATGCGGCGCGCTCGATCTTGATCTCGCGCATCGTGCGCCTCCTCTACGCGTCGTCGATCGGAACGATACCACGCTCTCCGCGCGCGGCCTTACGCGCGCGGCTCACTGCGATTCTCGTCCGCGAGGAAGCCGCGCGATTACGCGTACTCTTTCTCCGTCACGCAGCCCTGCCAGGGTTCCGTTCGGTCAGACCGGAGAGCGGAGCACGCCGCGGGCCTTCGCGTGAAGGCGCCGCACGCCCCGTCTCGCCGGCCGGGAGAGGGGGTCGGTCATGTCGAAGCGCGCCGCTCTGCGGAGAGGTCTGGGCGTTCTGCTCGTGTCGTTCGTCTGCCTCGCGCTCGGAGTGACGCCGCTCTCGCGGACTCCGCGCTGAAGACAACGCTGCTGGGGAAGTGGACTCCTGCCGTCGGCCGCGGTCGCTGCGAGGCCGTCGCCGTGCAGGGGAACGTCTTCTACTACTCCGAAGGACGCCACCTGAAGCTCGCGGACCTCACGAACCCGGCGGCGCCGTCGGCCCTGGGTGCGCTTGCGCTCCCGACGGAGATCCGTTCGATCGCGGTCTCCGGCAGCTACGCCTACGTGTCCGATGTCGATACGCTCTTCGTCGTCGACGTGCTCGACCCGGCGCACCCCGCGGTGCTCGGATCGACCCCCGCCATCGCCTTCGACATCGTCGTCGACGGGACGCGCGCCTTCGTGGCCGCGGGGGCGGGAGGGCTGCTTGTCTTCGACGTCTCCAACCCCGCGGCTCCGAGCCGGATCGGGCGTCTCGACACGCCCGGCTACGCGGTCGGCGTGGCGGTGCCGGCAGCCTGACCTACGTTGCCGACGGCAACGGCGGGCTGCGGATCGTCGACGTCTCGATCCCAACGGCGCCGGTCGAGGCCGGGTTCATCGACAACCCGGACGAGTCGGTCGAGGACGTCGCGATCGCCGGTTCGCTCGCGGTCCTGGCCGTCAAGGGCCCGTCGTCCGGGTTGCGCGTGCTCGATCTGTCGAACGCCACGGCGCCGCCGGTGCTCGGCTTCGCGCCGCTCACGGTCTCCCCCGCGAGCGTGGTGGTGTCCGGGCACTACGCCTACGCCGGCGACACGCAGGCGGACGTGCGGGTCGTCGACCTGGCGGTCCCGACGGCGCCGGTCGTGCTCGGGACGGCCGATGTGGGCTACAACAGTGTCGCGGACATCACCGTGTCCGGGTCGGTTGCCTTCACGGCGTCCAACTGGAGCGGCGCGGGGATCGTGGACGTCTGCGGATCCCGCCCACCCCGTCCGTCTCGCGTACCTCTACACGAAGGGCAGCTCGTGGAGCATCGCCCGCCAGCAGGACGTGGCCTTCGTCGCCGAGACCGACGGCGGGCTGCTGATCCTGGACGTCGCCGATCCGACGCTGCCGACGCTGCTCGGGACAATCGCGCGCCAGAGCAACATCCTCGACAGCGCCCCCGGGCCCGGTTACGTCGCCGTCGCCGACGGCTCCTGGCTCCGGCTCTACGACGTCTCGAGCCCGGCGAGCCCGGTCCCCCTGGGAGCCGTCCAGACGTCCACCCAGCAGTGGATCCGCGAGGTCGTCCTCCGGGGGAATCTCGCAGTCGTTGCGGCCCAGGACACTCTCGAGGTGTTCGACCTCGGCGACCCGTACCACCCGGTCCGGATCGGCACGCTGGACGCGCCCGTCTCGGCGCGCGGGCTCGACGTCTCCGGCAACCTGGCCTACGTGGCCGACGAGAACAAGAGCCTGCGCGTGGTCGATCTCTCCAGCCCCGCCGCCCCGGTCCAGCTCGGCGTGGCGACGACGAGCGATCCGCTCATTGACGTCGCAGTCTCTGGGACCAACGCCTTCGCGGTCTCCAACTGGAGCTACCTGCGCGTCTTCGACGTCGCCAACCCGGCGTCGCCGGTCGAGATCGCGAGCGTCAGGCTCCCGTCGGCCGGAGAGCGCATCGCGGTGTCGGGCCCGCTGGCCTACGTCGCGGCGGCCTATTCGGGTCTGCGGATCTTCGACATCTCGAACCCGGCCGCGCTGCTGGAGGTGGGCTACTACGACACGGTCGGCTACGCGCACGGGGTCACCGTGTCGGGGCGCCAGGTCCTCGTCGCGGACGGGGAGGAAGGGGTCTTCATCGTCGACTTCGACAACGAGGACGGTGACGGCGACGGAATCCTCGGCTTCCGCGACAACTGCCCCGTGATCGCGAACCCGGACCAGGCCGACGCCGACGCGGACCAGCGCGGCGACGCCTGCGACAACTGCCCGTCCCGGACCAACCCCGGCCAGCAGGACACGGACGGGGACGGCCCTGGCGATGCCTGCGACAACTGCCCCATGGTCGCCAACCCGACCCAGGCGGACGGCGACGCCGACGCGGTCGGCGACGCCTGTGACAACTGCCCCGCGGTCGCCAACCCGGCCCAGCAGAACTCCGACACCGACGCGCTCGGCGACGCCTGCGACAACTGCCCCGCGGTCGCCAACCCGACCCAGGCAGACGGCGACGCCGATGCGCTCGGCGATGTCTGCGACAACTGCCCCGCGGCCGCCAACCCCACCCAGGCGGACGGCGATGCCGACACGATCGGCGACGCCTGCGACAACTGCCCTGCGGTCCCCAATCCCTCCCAGGCGGACGGCGACGGGGACGGGCTGGGCGACGCCTGCGACGTCATGCCGGTCACCCCGCCGCAGGGGAGCGTCGGCACGCGGATCCTGATTACCGGGACCGGCTTCGGGACGAAGCGCGGCACGGTGAAGATCGGCACCGCCCCCTGCACCGTCTCGTCCTGGTCGGCGACGAGCGTCTCGTGCACGGTGAACAAGGCGCTGCGCGCCGGCCGCTACAACGTGACCCTCAAGCCTCCGGGCGGGGCGCCGATCACGCTGGCGCAGGCCTTCGAGGTGATGCGGCCGGAGGTGCTGTCGGCGACTCCCGCGAGCGCGGGGAAGGGGGCCTCGGTGACATTGCAGGGGCTCCACTTCGGCAAGCTCAAGGGGAAGATCACGCTGGGCGGCAAGAGCTGCGCGCTGACCCGCTGGTCGATGGACGCCGCGACGGGGGTCAGCACGGCGACCTTCAAGGTGCCGACCAAGGCGACGTCCGGCGCTCAGCCGCTGATCCTCACGGACAAGGCGGGGAACGCGGCCCCGGCCTTCGCCTTCCCGGTGCAGTAGGGCGCGGCGGGCGGGGCGGGAATCGCGCTACCATCCGGGGGCGATGAACTGCCGGTCCCGGCTCCGCCCCGCCCTGCTCGCGCTGCTCGTCCTGGCGGCGGGTGCCGTTCCGGCGCCCGCCGCGGATCCCGCGGTGCCGCTCGACGCGGTCGTCGCCGTGCGCGCGGTGCGCGGCTTCCAGGGCCTGTTCGAGCAGCCGCGCGAGGCCAGCGAGCCGGCCCCCGACGCCGCGCTCGGCGGGCCGCTCGTCACGACGGGGGTCGTGGTCGAGGCCGGCGGCCAGTTCGTCCTCACGACGCTGCGCGGCGTCGACGGCGCCACCAGCATCACGCTGCGCGCCTTCGAGCGCGGTTCCGGCACGATCCCGCGGGTGCGCGAGCTGCGCGCCGAGCTGGTGGCGGCCGACCCGACGCTCAACCTCGCGCTGCTGCGCGCCGACGGCCTGTCGGCCGGGGTGGCGCTCGCGGCCGCCGTTCCGCCGCCGGGCTCGGAGGTTCTGCGGCTGGCGGTGACGGGCGGACGGGTCGACGCGCGCCGGGTGACGATCGCCGCCGAGGGGCTGACCGGCGCGGGCGACCCGCTGCGCCTGGCGGCACTGCCCGCGCTCTTCCTCGACCAGCCGATCGAGCGCGACGCCTCCGGCGGCGCGCTGCTCGACCCGGCGACGATGACGCTCGTCGCGCTGATCGCCAACGCCGAACGGACCGGGATCCAGGGCGAGCGGCGCCGCGCGGCGGGACCGCAGTACGCGATCCCGGCGCCGCAGCTCGCGTCGTTCCTCGCTGCCGCGCGCGAAGGCCGGGAGCCGGCGCACGGCGCCCTGACCTGGCCCGGTCCCGAGCTGGCGCCGGTCGACGGCCGGCTCGCCGCCCTGCTGGGGCTCGGGCAGCCCGGCGGCTTCCTCGTGCTGGAGGACTGGACCGTCGACGGGAGCGTGGTGCTGCGCGAAGGGGACGTCCTGCTCGAGGCCGGCGGCCGGCCGCTGGGGGCGGGCGGCTTCCCGCTGGCGCAACTCGCGCACGACGCGCCGCCCGGGCGCCCGCTGGAGGTCCGCGGGCTTCGCGGGGGGCAGCCCTGGTCCGGCGCGGTCCCGGTCGCCGCTGCGCGCCCCGAGCGCGCCGGCACGGTGCGCGCGGTCGAGTGGGCCGGCGCCTGGTTCCAGGACTCGGCCGATCCCTTCTTCGCGCGCGGTGACGAGCGGCGCGGCGCGCTGGTCGCGTTCGTGGCGGAGGGGAGCGCGGCCGAGGCGGCGGGGCTGCAGGCGCTCGACCTGGTGCAGGAGGTCTTCGGCGGGGGCCGGTTCCTGCCGGTCGCGGACGCGGCAGAGCTGGAGCGCGCGGTGAAGGCGGTGCGCGAGTCGCCCGGCTTCGCCGGACTGGTCGGCCTGCGCGTCACCGACCCGACCTCGCCCAACCTCTTTGCCGGGATCCGCGTCGTGCTGCTCGGCGCGCCGGAGGCGCGGTGAGTCGCGGCCGCCGCGCCGGGGCGTGGCGCGCGGGGGCGTGGCGCGCCGCGGCATGGCGCGCGACAGCCGTCCCGCTTGCGGCCGCCCTGTTCGCGGCCGCGCTCACGCCGCCCGCGTTCGGGTCGACCTCGCGCGCCCCGTCCGCGCCGCTCGCGGTGCCCCCGGCCAGCCTCGGCGCCGTCGCCTTCGTCGACGCCGCGCTGGGCTACCAGGGCCTGGCCGGCGACGGCTCGCTGGGGGCGAGCGTCTCGGGCTCGGCCTTCGCGATCGACCCCGTCCCGTCGCTGGCGCCGGGCTGCGCGGCGCCCGAGGCGACGCTGCTGCTGGTCACCAACGCGCACGTCGTGCGCTCGGCCAACGACCTGCGCGTGACGCTGTTCGAGGCCGGCTCCGGCGAGACGGCGGCGGAGCTGACGCTCCCCGCGACGATCCTCGCGGCCGACGACCGGGCCGACCTGGCGCTGCTCGCGGTCGCGCCGGACGCGCTCGCCGCGCGCGGCGCGTCGACGGCGTCGGTCCGCCGGCTGCGCCTGGCGTCGGGCCCGGCGTCCGAGCTGCCGCCGGGCGAGGAGGTCCTGGCCGAAGGCAGCCCGCTGGGCCTCAAGCGCACGATCACCCGCGGGATCGTCAGCGTCGCGCTGCAGCCGGTCGAGGAGAGCCCGTTCCGGCTGGTCCAGACCGACGCCGCGATCAACCCCGGCAACAGCGGCGGCCCGCTGGTGCTGGCGCGCACGGGCGAGGTCGTCGGCGTCAGCACGCTGCGCGAGAGCGACGTCGACAACATCGGCTTCGCCGTCCCCGCGCAGCGCGTGCGCACCTTCCTGCGCGCCGCGCTCTGCGGCGGCGGGGTGCGCCACGCGACGATCCCGGTCGTGACCGAGCCGGTCGACGCGCGGGTGGCGGAGGCGCTGGGGCTGGACGAGCAGCGCGGCGCGGTCGTCGTGCGCCGGCTCGACCGGCTGGTCGAGCGGCCCGTCCCGCTCGAGCCGCTCGACGTCGTGCTCGAGGTGCGCGGCCCGCGGCAGGCCGAGGCCGGCGGGGGACTGGTCGCGATCGCGGTCGAAGGGGGCGGCGCGCCGCTCTCCGAGGCGCTGTTCGACCTGGAGCCGGGGGCGCCCGCGGCGCTGACCGTCTGGCGGCGCGGCGAGCGGCTCGTCGTCCCGGTCCCGCTGGCGCCGCTGGACCTCAACGCGATGACACCGGCGCTCTATTTCGAGGCCTGGGGCGCGATCTTCGAAGAGATCCCCTGGGACATGCGGTACGAGGACGACTACTCCGGACGCGGCGCGCTGGTCGGCGCGGTCCGGCCGGGAACGCCCGCGGCCGAGGCCGAGCTGGCACCGTACCAGGTGATCGAGGAACTGCTCGTGCGCGACGGCGAGCGGCTTCAGGCCTTTCCGGTGGCGTCGCTCGCCGACCTGCGACGCGTCGCGCCGGAGGTCGACGCCGCCGTCGCCGCGGCCCGCCGCGCCGGGCGCGCGCCGGCGCTGGGGATCAAGGTCTACGACCTCGAGTCCCGGGCCCATGCGATCCGCTTCCTGGGGGCGCGGTAGCGGCCCCGGTACCGCGGGCTCAGTAGCCCAGGTTCTTGTCGACCACGTTGAGCAGCGGCTCGTCGTTCAGGAACCGCTCGAGGTTGCGCTCGAACAGCTCGGTCGCCCGTTCCATGTGGCCCGGATCGGTCCCCGCGACGTGCGGCGTGATGACCACCCGCGGGTGTCCCCAGAGCGGGCTCTCGCGCGGCAGCGGCTCCTCGTTGAAGACGTCCAGCCCCGCCCCGCCGACGCGGCCCGAGGCCAGCGCCTCGGCCAGCGCCGCGTCGTCCACGACCTCGCCGCGCCCGATGTTGACGAACAGCGCGCCCGGCTTGAAGGCCCCGAAGCGCTCCGCGTCGAACAGCCGCCGCGTCTCGCGCGTCAGCGGCAGCGCCAGCACCACGACCTCGGCCCGGGCCAGCTGCGCTTCGAGCTCCTCCGGCCCGTGGATCTCGTCGGCCTCCGGCGGCGGCGTCTTGTCGGCGTCCTTGGCCCGCAGGCCGACGACCGTCATCCCGCAGGCCTTCAGGCGCCGCCCGATCGCGGCCCCGATCGAGCCGAAGCCGACGACCAGCGCGGTCTTGCCGGTCAGCGCGAACGGCACCCGGTCGCCCGACCAGAGCAGGTCGCGCCCCCAGACCCGCTGGCGCTGCAGGTCGCGCGACTCGGCCAGCCGCCGCGAGAGCGAGAGGACCATCCCGGTGGCGTGGTCGGCGACGCTGTCGTGCGTCACGCCGGCACAGTTCGTGACCACGACCTTCGACTTGACCAGCTCGGGGCTCAGCAGCCGGTCGACCCCGCCCTCGGCGGTGTGGAGCCACTTCAGCTTGGCCGCCCGGGCGAGGTGCCGGCGCGGCATCGACCAGGTGTAGAGGACGGTCGCCTCGGGGAGCAGCTTGACGAAGGCCTCGCCGTCGCGCGACTGGACCACCCGGACGGTGGGGAAGGCCCGGGCGATCCGGTCGGGCACGGACTCGCTGAGGCTCCAGAGCCGGTAAGGCGAGAAAGCGTTGATCTGGACGACGATCCGGGACCGTGGAGCCGCCATGACGCACCTCGGAGGGCGGATATACTGCCACATTCCGACCGCGCGCCAGTCCCGGCCGCCGTGCGGCCGCGGCTTCTACGACTACAAGGTCGATCCGCCCGCCCCGACGCTCTGACGGCGCGGGGCGCGACGCGAGGGAGAGGGCCGGCATGGGCCTGTTCGAACAACTCGACCCGGCCCTGATGGCGCTGTGGTACGCGGCCTTCCTGCTCTCGACGACCGTCCACGAGGCGGCCCACGCCGTCGCGGCGCTGCGCGGCGGCGACCGGACCGCGTACGAGGCCGGCCAGGCCTCGCTCAACCCGCTGCCGCACATGGCGCGCGAGCCCTTCGGGATGGTCGTGATGCCGATCCTCTCCTTCCTGTTCGCGGGCTGGATGATCGGCTGGGCCTCGGCTCCGTACGACCCGTACTGGGCCGAGCGCCACCCGCGGCGGGCCGGGCTGATGGCGCTGGCCGGCCCGCTCGCCAACCTCGCGCTCTCCGGGCTGGCGATCGCCGCGATCTACGCGCTGATCGTCTCGGGCTGGGGGACCTTCCCGCAGGCCCCATCGCTGAGCCAGCTCTTCCAGCCCGCCGACCCGGGCTCCGCGCTCGCCCCGCTCGCCTCCTTCCTCTCGATCCTCGCCGTGCTCAACGCCCTGCTCGGAGTGTTCAACCTGATCCCGGTCCCGCCGCTGGACGGCGCGTCGGTCGTCGCCGGGCTGGGGGGCCAGGGAGCGGCGCGCGTGATGGGCTCGATCCAGCGGATGCCGATGGCCGGGATCCTCGGCCTGCTCGTCGCCTGGCGGGTCTTCAACTACCTCGCCGGCCCGATCATCCGGGCCGTGCTGCAACTGGCGCTGCCGGGCGTCTGAGCGCGACGCGCCCGTGCCCCGCCGCCACTGGACCTTCCTGCGCCGCGCGCCGGTCACCGACCAGCGGATCTTCCGCGTCGTGAACGACCACTACCGCTTCGAGCCGAGCGGCGTCGAGCGCCCGTTCGTCGTGCTCGAGGGGCCGGACTGGATCAACGTGATCCCGCTCACGCCGGAAGGGGAGGTCGTGCTGATCCGGCAGTACCGCCACGGCGTGCGCGAGGTGACGCTCGAGATCCCGGGCGGGATGGTCGACCCGGGTGAGGACCCGGCCGCCGCCGCCGCGCGCGAGTTGCGCGAGGAGACCGGGTACGTGGCCGGGCGGATCGTGCGGCTCGGCTCGGTCTGGCCCAACCCGGCGTTCCAGACCAACGCCTGCGGTACGTACCTGGCGCTCGACTGCCGCCAGGCGGGCGCGCCCGAGCCCGACCCCTTCGAGAGCATCGAGGTCGAGACCCGGCCGCTGGCCGAGATCCCGAGGCTCATCGCCGAGGGCACGATCCGCCACGCGCTGGTCGTGCTGGCCTTTGGCTTCCTCGGGATCCTGCGCCCGCCGCCCGGGGCCGGCCCGCTGCCCGGGGTCCCGGCGCCGTGATCCCCCCGCTCCGGATCGGCCGGCTCGCGGTCGACCCGCCGCTGGTCCTGGCCCCGATGGCCGGCCTGTGCGACCGCCACTTCCGCCTGCTGGTGCGGCGGATCGGCGGGGTCGGACTGGTCTCGATGGAGTTCATCTCGTCGGAGGAGGTCGTCCGCGGCCACCGCGGCGCGCTGAGAAAGCTGCGCTTTTCCGACGAGGAGCGGCCGCTGGCGATCCAGATCTACGGCAAGGACGCGGCGCGGATGGCCGAGTGCGCGGCGCGCGTCGAGGAACTGGCGCCCGAGGTCTGCGACATCAACATGGGCTGTCCGGCCAACAAGATCCTCAACGGATGCGCCGGCGCCAACCTGATGGCCGACCTGAAGCACGCCGCCGCGATCATCGCCGCCTGCCGCGCGCGGCTGACGATCCCGCTGACCGTCAAGTTCCGGATCGGCACCGGGCGTGGCTCCGACCCCACCAACTTCGTCGAGCTGGGACGGATCTGCCAGGACCTCGGCGTCGACGCGATCACCCTGCACGGCCGGACCGCGAAACAGATGTACACGGGTCGCGCCGACTGGAGCGCGATCGCACGGCTCAAGCAGAGCGTCTCGATCCCGGTGATCGGTAACGGCGACGTCACGACGCCGGACGAGGCGCTGGCGCTGTTCCGCGAGACCGGCTGCGATGCGGTGATGGTCGGGCGCGGCGTGCTGACCGACCCCTGGCTCTTCCGCAAGACCGCGGCCGCGCTGGCCGGCGGGCCGGTGCCGGAGACGACGCTGGCCGCGCGGCGCGAGGCGATCGTCACCCACTACCGCTGGATCATCGAGCAGGAGGAGCGGGGTCCCGCGATGCAGAAGCTGCGCACCTTCACCGGCCGCTACACCCACGGCATTCCGGGCGGCCGGCGGCTGCGGCAGGCGATCGCGTCGGTCCCGGCGCCCGAGGCCTTCCTGGACCTGATCGAGGGGCACTTCGACGCGCTGGCGAGGGGTGAGATGATGGACGAGGCAACATGAGCGGCACGGAGGGCACGCGGTACCGGCTTCCCCAGGGCACCGAAGCGGTGCGGATCGCCCTTGGCCTGCTCGGGCTCGGCCTGCTGCTCTGGGGGACCTACAAGGTCCTGGCCCCGTTCGCGCGGCCGATCGTCTGGGCGATCGTGCTCGCCACCGCGACCTGGCCGATCTACCGCCGCCTGCGGCCGGCGTTCGGCCGCTGGCACGACCTCGCGGCGGTCGTGATGACGCTGCTGCTGCTGGTGGTGGTCATCGCCCCCGCGATCTTCCTCGGGCTGGCGATGGTGCGCGAGCTGGAGCCGGAGATCGTCCGGGTCAAGGACTGGGTCACGGCCGACACGCTGGAACTGCCGTCCTGGATCAAGGAAGTCCCCGCGCTCGAGGACGCGGTCCGCTCCTGGGCCCGGGAGGTCACCAACTCCGAACTGCGCCGCAACTGGCTGCGGCAGCTCGTGCTGGCGCCGACCCAGCGCACGGTGAACCTCGGCAAGAGCATCCTGCACTACCTGGTCGATGCGTTCCTGGCGGTCTTCACCCTGTTCTTCGTCTACCGCGACGGCGAGCGCGCGGCCGACGAGATGCGTGCGCTGCTCGACCGGATCGCCGGCGGCCGCGGTCGGCTGCTGCTCTCGCACGTCCGCGACACGGTCGGGGCGGTCTTCTACGGCTGGGTCCTGACCGCCGCGGCGCAGGGGCTGTGCGCGATGCTGGGCTACTGGATCGCGGGGCTGCGCGCGCCGGTGCTGCTGGGGGCCGCCACCGGCCTGGCCGCGATCCTGCCGTTCGGGGTGGCGCTGGTCTGGGTCCCGGTCGGGCTCGGCCTGTTCGCGGCCGGCTCGTGGGGCAAGGCGCTCTTCATCGCGCTCTGGTCGATCGGTCTGGTCTCGACGATCGACAACTTCCTGCGCCCCTACCTGATCTCCGGGGCGGCGCGCGTCCCCTACATCCTCGTTTTCTTCGGGATCATCGGCGGCCTGCTCGCCTTCGGCCTGATCGGACTGGTCCTGGGGCCGGTCTTCCTGGCCATTCTGCTGACGCTCTGGCGGCAGGCGCGCGAGGCCCTGGCGGACGAGAACGGACCGACGGGGGAGCAGCTCCTCTGACCCCGGGGGCCCGGTTGACGGGCCCGGGGCGGGTGCTAGAATGCGCGCTCGCTTGACCATCCGGTCGCAACGCCCGGCGCGGGAATAGCTCAGTTGGTAGAGCACGACCTTGCCAAGGTCGGGGTCGCGGGTTCGAGTCCCGTTTCCCGCTCCAATCTAGCGGCGCCCGGAGGCCTCGCTTGAACCCTCCCTCCCAGCACGACGCACCGGTTTCGCGGCGGACCCTGATCACGGGCGCGGGGCAGGGGATCGGGCGCGCGATCGCGCTGGAACTCGCGGTCCCGGGGGCCCGGCTCGCGCTCTACGGCCGCCGGCCTGACACGCTCGACGAGACCGCGGCGCTCTGCCGCGCGCGCGGGGCCGAGGCGCTGGCCCTGCCCGGCGACGTGACCGACGAGCGCCGGCTGGCGTCGGTCGCGGGCTCGCTCCACGCGGGGTGGGGCGGGCTCGACGGGCTGGTCAACAACGCCGGCGTGGCGCACTTCGGGACCGTCGAGACGACGCTCCCGGAGGACTGGCGCCACGTGCTGGAGGTCAACCTGACCGGCCCCTACCTCGTCTCGCGCGTCGCGCTCCCGTTGCTGCGCCAAGGCGTGGCGCCGGCGATCGTCCACGTCGCGAGCAACCTGGGGCTGGTCGCGCTGAAGAACGCGGCGGCCTACTGCGCGGCCAAGGCCGGGCTCGTCAACCTGACCCGCGCGATGGCGCTCGACCACGCCGGCGAGGGGATCCGCGTCAACGCCGTCTGCCCGGGCGCGGTCGCGACGCCGATGCTGCTCGCCGACCGCGGCGACGGGACCGGGGCGCGCGAGCTGGTCGAGGAACTGGCGCGCGCCCACCCGGTCGGCCGGATCGCCGAGCCCCAGGAGGTGGCGGCGGCGGTGGCCTTCCTGCTCTCCCCGGTCTGCCTGTTCGCGACCGGGGCGGTGCTCGCGGTCGACGGCGGCTCGACCGCCGGCTTCGCCCGCTGACGCTTCCGTCTTGGCCGCCACGCGTCGAGCGGCGTAGCATCCCCGCTGCCGACGCCTGAGGACGGTTCGGGATGGCCCCATGATGATGGACCTCGCGCGCACGCCTTCGGGCCCGCGCCGCATTCTCGTCGTCGACGACGACGCCGACGTCCGCAACGGGCTCGCGCGCGCCTTGACGCTGCGCGGCGGCTACCAGGTCGCCGCGGCGGCGGACGCCTTCGAGGCCGGCTACCAGTTCGCCCGTCAGCGCCCCGACCTGGTGATCCTCGACCTGGTCATGCCGGGGATGGGCGGGCTCGAGGTCTGTGAGCGGATGCGCCGGCTCGCCGGGGTGGAGCGGCTGAAGATCGTCGTACTCACCGGCTACTCCGGCTCGGGCAACAGCGAGCGCTCGCTGCTGTCCGGCGCCGACCTGTTCCTGACCAAGCCGCAGGACGTCGAGACGCTGATCACCCACATCGGCGACCTCCTCGGTGACTGACGGGGCGGCCCGCTTCGAAGCGCCCGCCGCCGACGCGCTGGCGCGCGCCGAGCAGCGCGCCGCCGCACTGCAGACCGAACTGGTCAGCCGGACCCGGGAGCTGGCCCGCTCCGAGGCCAAGTACCACGAGCTGTTCGACGCCAGCCCGGACCTCTACCTGGTCGTCGACGCCCGCGGCCGGATCGCGGAGGTCAACCGGACCCTGCTGCGCGCGACCGGCTACCGCTACGAGGAGCTGCTGGGGCGCCGCGCGCCGACCCTGATCGTGGCCGAGGCGCGCCGCAGGCTCTGGGCCGCGCTCCCCGCGTTCGTCGAGTCCGGCCGCGTCGAGAACCTGGAACTCCCGATCCGGCGCCGCGACGGCTCCCCGATCGACGCGATCGTCAACGCGGCGGCGGTGCGCGACGAGTCGGGACGGCTGGTCGGCGCGCACGCGGTGATCCGTGACATCACCAGCCGGCTGGCGCTGCAGCACCAGCTCCACCAGGCCGACCGGCTGGTCGCGACCGGGCGCCTGGCCGCCGGCGTCGCCCACGAGATCAACAACCCGCTGCAGGCGATCCTGCTGCACATGGCGCTGATCGAGGCCGCGCTCCCGGAGGACTTCGCCGAGCGCGACGCCTTCGAACGCGTGCGCGAGGGGGTGCGCCGGATCCGGCAGATCGTCGCCGCGCTGCTCGACCTGCACCGCGGCGGCGAGCAGCAGCGCCAGTCGGTCGACGTCCACGCGGTGCTGGAAGAGGCGCTGGGCCTGGCCCAGACCCCGCTGCGCCACGGTGGCGTGCGGGTGCTGCGCGACCTGGCGCCCGAGCTGCCGCGAGTCTGGGCGGTCGAGCGTCACGTCTACCAGGTCGTGCTCAACCTGGTCCTCAACGCGCTCGACGCGATGCGCGGCGGCGGCCAGCTGACGGTCCGCACCCGCTTCCTCTTCGCCGCGGGGGAGATCGAGATCGACATCGGCGACACCGGGCCGGGGATCCCCGAGAACCTCCTGCCGCAGATCTTCGACCCGTTCTTCACGGGCGGGGACCGCTCGCGCACCGGCCTCGGCCTGTTCGTCACCTACGGCCTGGTGCGGCAGCACGGCGGCCGGCTGCAGGTCGACTCGCAGCCCGGGCGGGGCACGACCTTCCGCGTGGTGTTCCCGGCGATCGACGAGGCGGGGGCGGGGGAGCGCGGGCCGTCGATCGAGCCGGCCGCGGGGGAGGCGGCGCCGTGAGTGGCCGGCGCGCGCGGTGACGGGGGACGGCGTCCGAGCGCTGCCGGTCCTGCCGGCGCCTTCCTGCCGCGGTGCCTGCCGCGCGCGCGCCTGGGTCGCCCCCGGCGGGCGCCTGCTGGGCCTGGAGGGGGACGGCGGCCTGCCGGCGTGCGACGACTGCATCGCCGCGGCGCGCGCGCTGGACGACCCGGCGCGGCCCGCCGCGCCGCTGGTCCGCTCGCGCGGGGCAGGCGGGCCGCTCGCGCCCGTGCGGTGGGACGAGGCCTGCGACCGGCTGGCGGCCGCGCTCGCCGAGGCCGCCGCCGGGCGGGTGCAGCTGGTCTGGATCTCCGCGGCCCGGCACCCCCGGCTGTCGCACGCCGTGGCGCGCCGCGTGGCGCACTTCGTCCCCGGTACGCGTCTCGTGCGCGCGGCCGGCGCCCGCGCGGCTGCGGCCCGCGCCTTCGCCGGGCGGCTCGAGCCGGGCGAGCGCGCGGCGGCGGAGGAACTGGAAGCGGCCGACCTGCTGGCGGCGTGGGGGGTCGATCCGGCGCGGCTGCCGCGCGCGGCCGCGCGGGGCTGGCGGCGCGCCGCGGAGCGCGGCGCCGGGCGGCTGTTCGTCGACCCCTGCGCCGCCGCGGAGGGCGGCGCGGCGGTCCAGCTCGGCGTGTGGCCCGGGACCGATGTCGCGCTCGCACTCGCGCTGCTGCGAGCGCTGGCTGGCGCGGGCGGGGCACGGCGCGCCCCGCCCGCGGCTCTCCACCCGGAACTCGAACGCTGGACGCCGGACCGGGTCGCGGAGGTCGCGCGGGTCCGTCCACCCGAACTGGCCGCCGCCGCAGCCAGCCTGGGGCGGGCGCAGCGCGCGGTGATCGCGGTCGGCGGCGGGGTCGCCCGCCACGGCGAGGGACCCGCTGCGGCGGCAGCGATCGTCGCGCTGGCGCGCGCGACCGGGGCCCGCCTGCTGGTCCCGGCGCTCGATCCCGACCCGGCCCAGCTCCTGCCGCTCCCGCTCGGCGCTCCTCCGGTCGACGAGGGGGACGGGCCGGCCTGGGGCGCCCCCGCGCTACGCGACGACGCGCGCGGCGTCGTGCTGGTCGTGGAGGACGCCGAGCTGCTGGCCGGCCGCGGCGGCTGGGGAGCGCTCGAGCGCCTCGCCCGCACCGCGCGGCTCTCGGTCGTGCTGGGGCAGCACCCCGGCGCCCTGGCGCGCGAGGCGTCGCTCTTCCTGCCGGTCGCCGGGCACCTCGAGCAGGCGGATCTCGCGGGGCTCGACGGTGGCGCCTGGAGCGGCGAGGCGGTGCGGCCGGTTCCCCGCGGCGTGCTGCCGGTGGCGGCGGTGCTGCGCGCGGTGGCACGCCGGCTGGGCTGGCCCGAGCGGTGGTTTCCCGCCGAGCCGGAGGCGTGGGTCGCCGAGGCCGCCGGCCGCGCCGCCGCGCCGCCCGCGGTGACGCCCTCGAGCGCGGCGGCGGTGCTGCGCGAGGTCGGGGAGGGGCCGCGGACCACTCCCGCGCTCTTCGAGCGCTTCCCGCTGGCGCTGGTCGTCGGCCGCCAGGACGAGGGGCGCTCCCCGCTGGCGCCGGAGGACGGGCCGCCGGCGCTTCTCGTGGCGCCGAAGGACGCGGCCGCGCGCGGCCTGGCCGACGGCGCCCCGGCGGTCGTGGCCAACGAGCGGGGGCGGATGGCGGTCCGGGTGCGCCGCGAGGCGGGGCAGCCGGAAGGGGTGGTGGCGGTGCTTCCCGGGGGCCACGAGCCGCCGTCCGAAATGGGCCGGCTCTTTCCGGACCCGGCCTCCGGCGGGGGGGCGGGTGGGGCCGGCGGCGCGGCCATCGCGCTGGTCGAGGTCGGCCCGTCGGGCGCCGGCTGAGCCTCGGCGGGCGCCGATTTCCACCAGCCCGTCCACAGCTGTGGAAATCGCTTCGCGAGGGTGGGGGATCTTACCCACTCCGTGCGGGTTTTCGCGCAAATCCACGATCGAAATTCGGTGGAGGGGGCCTGCTGCAGTAGTTTGGAAGGTCTTGTTCGCGGCATCCGAATTGCTTACTATTTAGACGCCCGGACCGGAGGTCATCGTGATCCCCGGCCTTGGCACCCGGGGGGCCCTGGAGAGACTTGCCGGAGCCCGGGAAACCGAGAACGGGTCCACGGACAACGGGTGGGGAACGGCCCGTCGGACCGGATTCGGAAGCCTCCAACCCTCCGCCGATTCAACGATCGTCCCCCGCGGCCCTCAGCCGCGGGGGCTGTTGTTTTGGGCCCTCGCGCGGGACGGAACGCGGCGCGTTGACGCTCCCGAACCCCGCTGCTACCTTCCGGCGGCTCCCCCCCCTTCCTGCCGCCGTAACGACCCGCCGGGCCGCGCGGCGCGGACCGCGCCCGCCACGAGGTGCCCCGATGACGCACAAGAGCTTCGAACATGTGCGCAACATCGGGGTCATCGCGCACATCGACGCCGGCAAGACGACCGTCAGCGAGCGCTTCCTCTACTACACCGGCCTGACCCACAAGATCGGCGAGGTCCACGACGGCGAGGCGGTGATGGACTTCCGCCCCGACGAGCGCGAGCGCGGGATCACGATCTCCGCCGCCTCGAGCACGCTGATCTGGCGCGAGGTCACGATCAACCTGGTCGACACGCCGGGTCACGTCGACTTCACGGCCGAGGTCGAGCGCAGCCTGCGCGTGCTCGACGGCGCGGTCGTCGTCTTCTCCGGGGTCGAGGGGGTCGAGCCGCAGAGCGAGACGGTCTGGCACCAGGCCGACCGCTACGGCGTGCCGCGCTTCGCCTTCATCAACAAGCTGGACCGGGTCGGTGCCGACCACGAGCGGGTGCTCGAAGAGATTCGCGGCAAGCTGGGCGCGCACGCCCTGTTCGTCAACCTGCCGCACGGCCTCGAAGACAAGCTCGACGGCGTGATCGACCTGCTGCGGATGAAGTGGCTGGTGTTCGATCCCGACACGCGCGGCCGCGAGCTGGCGGAGCGCGAAGTCCCGGCCGACGCCCGGGAGGCCGCCGAGGCCGCCCGCACCCGCCTGGTCGAGGGGGTGGCCGAGGTCGTCGACTGGCTCGGCGACATGTTCCTGATGGAGGAGCCGATCTCCTCGGTCGACCTCAAGCGGGCGATCCGCGACGCCACGCTCGCCGGGCGGCTGGTCCCGGTGCTCTGCGGGGCCGCGCTCAAGGACCTCGGAATCCGGCCGGTGCTCGACGCGGTCTGCGACTACCTGCCGTCGCCGGTCGAGCGGCCGCCGGCCGAGGGGCACGATCCTTCCACCGGCGAGCGGCTGGAACGCGCGCCGTCGCCGGACGCGCCCTTCTCCGCGCTGGTCTTCAAGGTCGTGGCGACGCGCGAGACCGATTTCACCTGGCTCCGCGTCTACTCCGGCCAGATCGACGGCGACCAGCGGGTCTACAACCCGCGCACCAAGGTCCGGCTGCGGCTGCGCAACCTGGTCCGGCTCTACGCCGACCGCAGCGAGCCGGTCAAGTTCGCCGAGGTCGGCGACATCCTCGCCGTCCAGGGGCTGAAGGACGTGGTCACCGGCGACACCCTGTGCGATCCGGACGCGCCGATCACTTTCGAACCGATCCACTTCCCGCCGACGGTCGTCTCGGTTGCGGTCGAGGCCCGGACCAACGCCGAGCGCGAGCGGCTGCTCGAGGTCGTGGCGCGGCTCACGCGCGAGGACCCGACCTTCCGCTTCCACACCGACGCCGAGACCGGCCAGCTGCTGCTCTCCGGGATGGGAGAACTGCACCTCGACGTGATCCGCAACCGGATGCAGCGCGAGTTCAACGTCGCGGCCCGCTTCGGCCGGCCGCGCGTTTCGTACCGCGAGACGGTCGGCTCGCCGGGGCGCGGCGAGGGGACCTTCGAGAAGCGAATCGGCGAGGTCGCGATCCACGCCTCCGCGCGCGTGCTGGTCGAGCCGCGGCCGCGCGAGCGGGGCGACCTCGGGATCGCGCCGGTCGAGGTCGTGCTGGCCGGCAACGCGAAGCTGCTGCCCGCCGCGCTCCAGGCCGAGGCGGCCGACATCCTGCGCTCCGGCCTCGAGGCGGGCGGCGCGTACGGCTACCCGGTGGTCGACGTCAAGGCCACGCTGGAGACGGTGCAGCTGGGCGACGCGCCCGACCCGCTGCTGCCGCTCGGTGCGTCGCTCTCGACCGCGCTGCGCCACGCGCTGGCCGACGCGGTGACCATCGTGCTGGAGCCGGTGATGAAGTTCGAGGTCCGCGCCCCCGAGGACTTCCTGGGGGTGGTGGTCAAGGACCTCGGTGCGCGGCGGGCCGAGATCCGCGACACGGGTCTCGCCGGGCCCGTCGCGCTGGTGCGGGGGCTGGTGCCGCTGTCGACGATGTTCGGCTACTCGACCGACGTCCGATCGCTGACGCAGGGGCGGGGCTCGTTCTCGCTCGAGCCGTTCGACTACCAGCCGGTGCCGGACCACATCGCGGCCCGGGACCACACGCTGCTGTAACGGGCGCGGCGCTCGTCGGCCACGCGCCTTGACAACCTCCCAGGCCGATCCTAATTCCCCGGCGTCAACCGAGGAGGACGACACCATGACGCTGGTCAGATGGCAGCCCCTGCAGTCGGTTCAGGCGCTTCAGGAAGAGATGGCACACCTCGTGCGCGAGGCCTTCGACGGCGCGGACGCCGGGTACAGCCGTCCGTTCGTGCCCCCCGTGGACATCCTCGAGAAGGGCGACACGCTGCTGCTCGTCGCCGACCTGCCCGGTTTCCGCAACGAGGATATCGAGGTCTCGGTCGAGAACCGGACCCTCACGCTCTCCGGCGAGCGCAAGGCCGATCTGGCCCACCAGGACGCGGCGGTCTTCCGCGCCGAGCGCAGCACCGGCCGCTTCAGCCGCGTCTTCGCGCTGCCGGTGACGGTCGACGTTGCAAAGATCGGGGCCGAGGTCCGGGACGGCATCCTGACGGTCACGCTGCCCAAGGCCGAGGAAGCCAAGCCGCGCAAGATCGAGATCCGCATCGCGTAGCCGGCGCTGCGAAGCGGCTTCGACGAGGGGGCCGGGCCCGCGTCCCGTCCCCCTCCGCCCCCTTTCGATCGAACACGGCCGACGGTTGCGGGACCGTATGGCACGATGGAGGGGACGGTGGCAGACTCGCCCCGTCTCCGGTCGTGCAATCTCGAGGAACCCATGACGAAGGAACGGGAACGCGGCGACGATCCCGGCACTCTCGGTGCCGGCGGCGCCGCCGAACGCGACGGCGCGGGCGACCACGTGCTCGGCGTGCTGCCGCTGCGCAACAGCGTGCTCTTCCCGCACGCGGTCATGCCGATTTCGGTCGGCCGCCGCAAGACTCTGGCGCTGATCGAGAGCGCGCTCGAGAAGGACCTGCCGGTCGTGGTCGTCAGCCAGAAGGACGCCGCGGTCGACGATCCGGGCGCGGACGACCTCTACGAGTACGGCACCCTGGCGCGGATCCTCAAGGCGATCCGGGTCGGCGGCGGCAACATCAACCTGATCATCCAGGGCCAGGAGCGGATCCGGATCCAGTCGTTCACGCAGTTGGAGCCGTTCCTCGCCGCCGAGATCGAGCGCCTGCCGAACCAGCAGGAGGGCGGGATCGAGGTCGAGGCCCAGGCCCGCAACCTGGGGCTGCAGTTCCGCAAGCTGGTCGAGATCCACCCCAACCTCTCGGGCGAGGTCGAGCTGTCGCTGCCCGAGGACGAGCCCGACCGGCTGGCCGACATCATCGCGTCCGTCTTGCCGATCCCGGTCTCGGACAAGATGGACCTGCTGCCGATCGTCTCGCTGGGCGAGCGGCTGACGCAGCTCACGATGCGGGTGGCGCGCGAGATCCAGGTCACCGAACTCGGCTCGCAGATCCAGTCGCGGGTGATGGACGAGGTCGGCAAGACCCAGAAGCAGTTCTACCTGCGCGAGCAGATGAAGGCGATCCAGCGCGAGCTGGGCGAGGGCGACGACCGCGCGCGTGAGGTCGAGGAGTTCCGCAAGAAGGTCGAGGAGGCCGGGCTCACGCCCGAGGCCCGGGAGATCGCCGACCGCGAACTGGACCGGCTGGCGCAGATGTCGCCCGCTTCGGCCGAGTACACCGTCTCGCGCACCTACCTCGACTGGCTGACCAACCTCCCCTGGAGCAAGGCCACCGAGGATCACATCGACCTCAAGCACGCCCGCGAGATCCTCGACGAGGACCACTACGACCTCGAGAAGATCAAGGACCGGATCCTGGAGTACCTCGCCGTGCGCAAGCGGCGGCCGGAGCTCAAGGGCCCGATCCTCTGCCTGGTCGGCCCCCCGGGGACCGGCAAGACCTCGCTCGGCCGCTCGATCGCCCGCGCCATGGGGCGCAAGTTCGTGCGTGTCTCGCTGGGCGGGGTGCGCGACGAGGCCGAAATCCGCGGGCACCGCCGGACCTACGTCGCGGCGCTGCCGGGCCGGATCATCCAGGGGCTCAAGCGCGCCGGGACCCGGAACCCGGTCTTCGTGCTCGACGAGATCGACAAGCTCGGCGCGGACTTCCGCGGCGACCCCGCCAGCGCGCTGCTCGAGGTCCTCGACCCGGAGCAGAACAACAGCTTCTCGGACCACTACCTCGAGGTGCCGTTCGACCTGTCCCAGGTCTTCTTCATCTGCACCGCGAACGTGCTCGACACGGTCCCGCCGGCGCTGCGCGACCGGATGGAGGTGCTCGACCTCCCGGGCTACACCGAGGAAGAAAAGGTCGAGATCGCGCGCCGGCACCTGATCCCGCGCCAGGTCGCCGAGAACGGCCTGGCCGGCGCCAAGCTGGAATTCACCGACGACACGATCCGGCGCGTCATCGCCGACTACACGCGCGAGGCGGGGCTGCGCAACCTCGAGCGCGAGTTCGCCAGCCTGTGCCGCAAGATTGCGCGCAAGCTGGTCGAGGAGGGCGAGCCCGAGCAGCCGCTGGTGGTCGGCGCCGACGACATTCCCGGCTACCTGGGGCCGCCGCACTTCTACCGCGAGCTGGCCGAGCGGCCCGACCGGCCGGGCGTGGCGATCGGCCTGGCCTGGACCCAGGCCGGGGGCGACATCCTCTTCATCGAGGCCACCAAGATGCCGGGCCGCGGCAAGCTGATGATCACCGGCCGGCTGGGCGAGGTGATGAAGGAGTCGGCCCAGGCCGCGCTGTCCTGGATCCGCTCCAACGCGGATCGCTTCGGGATCGCGCCCGAGGTCTTCGAGAAGACCGATCTGCACGTCCACGTGCCGGCCGGCGCGATCCCCAAGGACGGGCCCTCGGCCGGCGTCACGATCGACGTCGCTCTGGTCTCGCTGATGACCGGGCGCCCGGTGCGGCCGCAGCTGGCGATGACCGGCGAGATCACCCTGCGCGGCAAGGTGCTGCCGGTCGGCGGGATCAAGGAGAAGGTGCTGGCGGCGCGGCGGGCCGGCGTGACCCGCGTGCTGCTGCCCAGGCACAACGAGAAGGACCTCGAGGACATCCAGCCGGAGCTGCGGAAGAACCTCGAGTTCGTGTTCGTCGACGACCTCGACCAGGTGATCCGTGAGGCGCTGGGCGAAAACGTCACCGCCGCGGCCCTCCCGGTCTCGCCACCGGTCGAGCGCCCGGTGGTGGTCGCGGGCCAGGTCGAGGTCGGGGACGAATAGCGGCGGGAAAGGGGACAGCGGAATGCGGAGCCAGCAGGAGGCGTTCAAGGTCGGGGAGCGCAGCACGGCGGGTGGCACCTACTACTGCGCCGTCTGCGACGCGCGCGGCACCGACACGCGAGCCGTGCTCGACGAAGGGGAGGTGCTTCCGCTCTGCGCCAGCTGCGTCGCCGCCGGGCGCCCGGAGACGGACCAGCTGTGGGTCGACCTGCGGGCGCGCGAGACCTACCGGCACGCGACGAACACCCGCTGGCGCGAGATGTGGAAGGTGCCGTCAGCGAGCTGACGGCGTGGACGGGCTGACCGAGGTTTCCGTGTCGTCCGGATCGGTGAGCAGGATGAGGCCGGCCACGATCAGGATCCCGCCGCCGACGACCACCGCGACCCCCTTGCCGGTTCGGAACCAGGCCAGCCCCTTCGCGCCGGATTCTTCCTTCAGCCGCGCCACGCCGACCGGGACCTTGTCCGTCCCCGGGACGGGATCCGTCTTCGACAGGCCCAGCTTCTCGTCCTCCGGCAGGAAGTCGGTCAGGTCGATCTCGATCGCCAGCTCGCGCTCCGGCGCGACGAGCAGGATCCGGTTCCCGAGGAAGGTCCCCTCGGCCGTTTCGATGCCGTAGCGGTAGTAGCCGTAGCTGACGTTCTTGAGCCGGCACTCGCCGAACCGGTCGGTGTCGTTCGAGACCAGCGCCGTCGACTTCCCCTCCATCGGCGCCAGCAGGAGGCGCGCGCCGGAGAGGTCCTTCCCCTGCCTGTCGCGGATCCAGGCCACGACCGACGATTTCCCCTGCGGGGCCGGGGCCGCCGCCGGCGCGCCGGCCGCCGGGGCCGGCGGCTCGGACTGCGCCGCGGCCGCAGGGAACGGGGCGAAGAGGAGGGCCGGAACGAGCAGGGCGGCCAGGGCGCGGCGCAGCGGGGGGAGGGTCATCGCGCCGAGATGCTACCCGAAATCCGGGGCGCCTTCCCGCGCGGACCCGACCGGGCCTCCCCGGCGGCGACTCCCGGCCGGACGGGCGCGCCCCGGACCCCGGCGCGGGTGACGGGTTCGCGTCCCTTCACCGGCGGGGTTTCGCAGCCCAGGGGTTCTTTCCCGCGCGCAGCGCGTCGAGCTGGTCGCGCTGATCGTCGTTCTCCGGGCTCGCCGCCACCACGCGCTCCATCTCGTCGATCGCCAGCTCGAAGTCACGCTTGTGGGTATACCCCTGTGCCAGCGTGATGCGCAGGTAGCGTTCCGACTCCGGGTCGAGCCCCGGCTCGCGCAGCAGGTTGCGCGACACGCGGACCAGGCGGTCCCAGTCCTCCGTCGCGACCGCGAAGCGGTGTTCCGCCCACCAGCGCGTCGGGGCCTGCTCCATCTTCTCGAACAGCCTGCGGGCCTCTTGGAGCTGGCCCGATTCGATCAGGTCGTTGACCAGCCAGGCCCGCGCGTACTCGGTGTACATGGCGTCCCCGGCGCGCTCGAACAGCGCCAGGCAGGCCCGCAGGAACGGCTCGCCGTCGACGCCGTGGACCGTCCGGAGGACGTTCCGGATCTCGCCGCCGGCGCGGCAGGTTTCGGCCGTGGCGGCGACGTCCTTCGCGACCACCAGCCCGGCGCCGGTCCGGTCGCCGCGCCGGCTCAGTTCGGAGAGCAGCTGGTTGAGCACCCGCCCGTCGCTCCCCAGCTTCTCGCCGACGAGCGGCGCCGGGACGCCCGCGTTGAGCAAGGTCCGTACGACCTGCCCCACGTTGTCGGGGGCCAGCCGCGCCGCGACCGAGGCGTCCTCGAAGGCGTCGCTGAGCTGGCCGACGGCCAGGTCGATCGCGATCAGGCTGCGCCGGTTGGCGGCATTCCAGGGGTCGATCCGGCGCACCCGGCCGGCCGCGAGCGAGGCCTCGTCGAGCGCCGCCCCCTGCCGGGCCCGGTCGATCGCGCCGGACTCGATCGCGGCGACCAGCTGCGTCGCGTGCTGGACGGCGTACCCCGCAGCCAGCGGGCGCAGGGCCTGGGCCCGCGCCTGGAGCGGCAGCGCGCGGCACAGCGGCCCCGTGTCCTTGCGGTTGCCGCGCCAGGTGCGCATCAGCTCGGAGGCCTCGGTCTGGCGCACCGTCGGCAGGTCGGGCACGCGCAGCGTCCCGGCGAAGGCGCTCCACTGGGCGGCGGCGAACAGCAGCGCGGGGACGGCGAGCGCGATCGCCCCCAGGGCATACCCGCCGGCCAGCCGCGGCGCCGGCCGCGCCAGGCGCCCTCCGGGCGGCCATGGGCCCGACAGAATCCCGGCCAGGAAGGCGACCAGCAGCAGGTTGGAGGGGATCTGCAGGCCGAAGTCGACCAGCTCGTGCAGCGCGACCGCGAGCAGCGCGGCCCAGAGCGGCCAGGTCGTGGTCGAGGGGAAGGTGCCGGTCGGGTCGCGGTCGCCGCGCCGCCGGCGGGCCAGCATCCCGCGCACGACCGGGAGTCGCCACCAGCGCGACCGGCAGCAGCGCCAGCAGCAGGCCCGGGGCGCCGGTCTCGACCAGCAGCTGGAGGTAGTCGTTGTGGGCGTAGTCGTAGAAGGCCTGGATCTCGGGCGGACGGTAGAGCCGGAAGGCCTCCTCGAACGTCCCGCCGCCCGAGCCGGTCAGCGGAAAGTCGGAGACCATCCCCAGGCTGGCCCGCCAGACGGCGCCGCGCCCGGCCTCCGCCGTCCACTCCTCTTGCAGCGCGGCCTGCCGCTCCATCAGCGCCGGACCGGCCAGCAGCAGCGCGGGGATCACCAGCAGCGCGAGCATCAGGAGCCCGACCGCGCGCGCGCTGCGCCGGTCCGGGCGGCCGACGACCAGCACGGCGCCGACGATCACCACGAGCAGCATCCCCGCCAGGCCGGCGCGCGACTTGCTGGCGATCACCCCGAAGATCTGCAGCCCCGCGAGCAGGGCCAGCGTCGCGGTGCGGGCGGTGGCGCGGCCCGGGGCCTCGCGCTGCCACTCGTTCCGGGCCGTCCGCTCCAGGAGCAGCGCCAGCGTGCAGCCCAGGCCGACGTAGAGCATCAGCGCGAAGTGGTTGCGGTTGATCAGCGTCCCGGTGGCGCTGTCGAGGTAGGCGTCCTTCTCCAGCCAGAGGACCATCGGCGAGCTGGAGGTCCACTGAAACAGGCCGTACAGCGCCTCGGCCGCGGTGAAGAACGCGACGGTCGCGATCGCGGCGCGGCGCCCCGCGCGGTCGCCGCCCAGCACGCTGCGGGCGGCGAGGAAGGTCGCCAGCCCGGCTGCCACCACGAACAGGAAGAACCAGGTCGAGAAGCGGTCGACTGTGAGCGGGATCAGTGCGGGGGCCTGGGCCGCGAGCAGCGCCTCGCCGCCGCAGCCCGACAACGGGCCGGGCCAGAACTCGCGCGACCAGGCCGCGGCCCGCGGGCTGAGCAGGGAGACCACCCCGGCCGGGAGCGGCACGAGCTGGGCCGCCAGCCAGGCCGGGAAGGCGAGCGCGGCGAGCGTCCAGCCAAGGCCGGGGCGGTGGCGCGCCGGGGTCAGCAGCAGCGCGCTGCCCGCCAGCGCCAGTGCGGCGGCGGCGAACAGCGGCTTGACGGCCGGCTCGACGGCGCCGAACCAGACGGCGCCGAGCAGGATCAGGCCCAGGAGGGCCCACGCCAGCCGGCGGGAAAGGGTCTCGCGGTCCAAGCGGCGTCCCGTGGGCTCAGCTGCGCTTCGTGTCGCCCGCCGGCACTTCGTCGCTCCGCTCGCGCTCGACCCGGTCGGCCTCGTCCTTGTTGTCCCGCGCGTAGCCGTAGCGGTAGTAGCGGTACTGGTAGGGGACGTTCTCGGTCCGGACCGCGTTGAGCACGATCCCCAGCACGTTCAGGCGGCCGGAATCCAGCTTCTCTTTGCCCAGCCGCCCCGCGTCGCGCGTCGTGAAGCCCGACTTGATCACCAGGATCGTGCCGTCGGTGTGCCGCCCGATCAGCAGCGGGTCGACGACCGACAGGACCGGCGGCGAGTCGTAGATGATGTGGTCGAACTCCTCGTGCCCCCGCAGCAGTGCGATCATCTCGCGGAAACGGTCGGAGTCGAGCAGTTCGGCAGGGTTGGGCGGGATCGGGCCGGCGGCGACCAGCGAGACCCGCTCGATCGTCGTCGGCTGGATCAGCGCGTCGAGCCCGCTCATCCCGGTCAGGAAGGTGCTCACGCCGCGCGACGGGGAGGCCTTGAGCACGAGGTGGCAGCGCGGCCGGCGCAGGTCGGTGTCGACGACCAGCACCCGGCGGCCGAGCTGGGCCAGCGCGATCGCCAGGTTGACGGCGGTCGTGGTCTTGCCCTCGCTGGGCTGGCAGGAGGTCACGGCGATGTCGCGCGGCGGGTGGCCGGCGGTCGCCAGCAGGACCGAGGTGCGCAGCTCGCGGTAAGCCTCGGAGATCGGCGAGAGCGGCTGCTGGGCGGTGATCAGCGCGGGATCGGCGGCGCCCGTCGCGTGCTCGGGGACCTCCGGCCCGCGCGAGCGGCCGGAGCGGTGCTTCGGGTCGAACTCCTGGGCCGGGATCATCCCCAGCACTGCCATGTTGAGCGTGGAGCGGACGTCCTCGGGCGTCTTGAGCGTGTTGTCGATGTACTCCATCAAAAACGCGACGGCCACCCCCAGGAACAGGCCGAAGAGCAGCCCGAGCAGGGTGTTGAGCTTGACCTTGGGCTTGTGGACCACGCGCGGCGGCTGGGCCGCGTCGATCACCCGGACGTTCTGTCCCTTCTCCCCGCCGTCGAGCATCAGGCGCGACATCCGCATGTCGGTCTGCTTGCTCAGGAAGTCGTTGTAGGTCTGGCGCGCACGGTCGAGCTGGGCCTTCTTCGCCAGGAAGTCGACGTAGTCCTCCTTCAGCTGCGTGACCTGCGAGGCGGACTCGGCCTGCAGCCCCACCAGCCCCGTGAACACGCGCTGGGCGCGCTCATAGTCGGCGCGCGCGCCGGCGATCGCCTTCTGCGCCAGGGCGGCGGTCGCGGTCTCGAGCTGCTCGCGCGAGCTGTCGAGCGCCTCCTTGAGCTGGCGCACGGCCGGGAGGTTCGGGCCGTAGGTCGTGAGCTGCTCGCGGTACTTGGTGTCCTGCTCGGCGACGGTGCTGGAGAGCCGCTGGATCAGCTCGTTGTTCCGAACCTCCTCGATCGCCGCCGGCGGGGTCCGTTCCAGCGACTGCAGCCGGGCCCGGGTGTTCGCGACCTCGGCCTGGGCCTCGGTCATCTTCCCGCGCAACTCGTCGAGGTTCTTGACGGTCAGCTCGTTCAGGTCGCCGGTGCCGGTGATGATCCCCTTCTCGGCGGCGTACTTCTGGAGATCGATGTCCCGGCGCGTAATCTCGTTCTGCAGTTCCTCCAGCTGGTTCGTGAAGAACACCTCCGACTGGTCGGCGATGTCCTTGCGCCCGCTCATCGTGAACAGGATGTAGCCGTTGGCGATCGCGTTGGCCGCTTCCGCGGCGAAGGCGGGGGAGGCCGAGACGAACGAGATGTTCACGAGGTGGCTGTCGCGCACCGGCTCGATCGAGAGGCCCCCGCGCAGCTCGCGGATCAGCGGGTACTTGGGATCTTCCGGGATGCCCGCACCGGCCGGCTTGCGGCCGATCGCCCGCGACATCGCGCCCGTCAGGTCGCTGATCGTGGGCAGCGAGAACTTCCCGCGCAGCTTCGGGTCCTGGCTGGGGAAGAGGACCGCCTTGCGCTCGAGCGCCTCGACCGCATTGGTCAGCACGGCGTCGGACTGCAGGATCTTGTACTGCGTGTTGTAGAAGTTCTGGTAGTCGATCCAGCTCGGCTCGGCCGAGGTCAGGTCCTGGCGCAGGATCCGCACCCCCTGGCGCTCGATCGAAATCGTCGTCGTGGCCTTGTAGACCCGGGTCGCGACCATGCTCGAGACGAAGGCGGCGACGGTCGTCACCAGCAGGAAGGTGTAGATCAGCCAGCGCCGCCGGACCAGGATCTGCCAGTAGTCCCGGAGGTTGAATTCCTGCTGGTTCGTCGCTGAAGTCATCGCGCACCCCGCCGGACGCGTTCGCGCCTGCCCGGACCGATCAGAAGAAGGACTCCGGAACCACCACGGTGTCGTTCTCTTCGAGGAGGATATCCTCCTCTTTACCCTTCTTCACGCGGTTCAGGTTTACCTTGAAGACCTGCCGCGTGCCATCCGTGTTCCGCCGGACGACGTTGACCCGGCTCTCGTTGGCCCGGTCGGTGGCCCCCCCGGCGGCCGTCACGGCCTGCAGCACGGTGGCCTCCTGGTCGACCGGGAACTTGTACATCCCGGGGTTGCGGACCGCGCCGTTGACGTAGATCCGGACCTCCTGCAGGTAGGGGACCAGCACGATGTCGCCCGGCTGGAGCGGGATGTTGAGCAGCGGGTTCCCATCGTAGACCAGCTCCTCGATGTCGATCTCGACGCGGTCCTGGCCCGAGGCCGCGTAGGGGCGCTGGACGATGATCTTCTTGCCGGCCCGGTCGTTCAGGCCGCCCGCCTCGCCGACCATCTCGAGCAGCGTCTTGGGGCCGAACATCGGGTACAGCCCCGGCTTGTCCACCGCCCCCTGGATGCTCACGCGCCGCGACACGTACTCCTTGATGTTCACCGTGACCTGCGGGATCTTGACGAGTTCGCGCTCCCGGAGCAGCTGCGCGATCGCGTCCTCCGCCTGCTGCGGGTTCAGCCCGCCGACCAAGACCTTCCCGAGCAGCGGCAGCGTGACCGAGCCGTCGTTGTCGACCCGGCGGGTGACGTCGAGCTCCTTCAGCTGGTACTCGCGGATCTCGAGCACGTCCTGCGCGCCGATCGAGTAGTCCTGGTCCGAGGTCGGCGGCATCGCGAAGGGCGAGGGGAGGGCCCTCGCCGCCGGAACCGCCGGCGGGGCGGCCGGGGCCGCGGGCCGGGACGGCGCCGACTGCGGCGTGGCCGAGGCGCAGGACAGCGCCAGCGCGATCGCGATCGCGGGGACGGGGAGGCGGCGGAAGGAGGGGCTCATGGCGGTGCTCCTGGGGCGATGCGGTCCGTTTCAGTACACGATGCTGCCGATCGTGACGAGGTAGGGCTGGCGATCCTCGGCGAAGGGGTCGTTCGAGGTCCGGTCCCGCACCCCGTAGCGTAACCCGATCTGGAAGTTGCCGACGATCCGGGTCATGAAGCCGATGTAGACGTTGTCGATCGTGTCCCGGCGGCGGACCCCGGGGTCGAATCCCTCCCCGGTCGAGCCGTCGGGATAGAGGATCAGCTCCGGGCTCTCCTCGGGGAAGAACAGCCGGTCGCGGCCGACCCCCCCCTGGACCCCCCAGCGTTGGCCGAAGAAGTACTCGAGGTCGAGGCTCCGGGCCGTCGACTCGTAGTAGAGGTTGTTCTCGAAGATCGAGACTGTGGCGTCGCGCTCGTAGGAGAAGGTGACCCGGGAGGCCCCGCTCGGGCGCCAGGTCAGGGTCCCGGCTCCGACCGGCCCGTCGAACGGCTGGTAGCCCGAGTCGGGATCGACCGGGTTGATCGTCGCCTTGCCGACCTCCAGGGTGCCGGAGAGCCGGGACAGCGGGTTGAAGTTGATGCCGAGCAGCCAGCGCCGGCCGGTCGCGTCGCGTGGCGCCGCGATGTCGAATGCCTCGCCCGAGGAGGTTCCGGTCAACTGGTTGAAGGTGAAGTCCAGGTCGGCGCGCTCGTAGGCCAGGTAGAAGCGGATCGAGCCACGCGGCCGCCAGCCGATCTCGCCGCGGCCGGACAGCCGGTCGCGGTCCAGCGCCTGATCGACCGGGACCGGGGCCGCCAGCACCACGTTCGGGTCGCCGTCCCGCGGGACGAGCACGGTGTAGACCCGCTGCGGGTTGCTGTAGCGGATCCGCACCTCTCGGGCCGAGGCCGAGACGTCCCACAGCGGCGAGAGGAACAGGCGCAGCGCGGCCTTCGGAGTGTTGGTCCGGATGCGCGTCTGCTGGTCGGGCAGGTTGTCGACCGCGTCGAGCGTCGGCGTGTCCTGGATCGAGGAGTACTCCCAGCCCGCGGTCACCAGGACCGGGCCGAGCAGCACGTCGAACTGGCCGTCGGCCTCGTTGTCGAGGTGGTTCAGCGCCGACAGCTCGGACTTGGCGTAGAGCTCGCCGATCGCGCGGTCGTGGAAGGTCAGGGCGATGTTGGGGCCGAACTGGACTTGCCCCGTCAGGTCGGCGCCGGCCCGCGCGTAGAACGACGAGACCGGGTCCTGGCCGCTGATCTCGGTCGGCGCGGTCAGGAAGACGTTTCCCTCGAAGCCGATGCTCTCCAGCACCAGCTGCGGCTGGATCAGCAGCGGCCCCCAGCGGCGCGGCGAGATCAGCACCGGGAACGGCTCCTCGCGCGTCGGGACCTGGGCCAGCGCCGCCGGAGCGATGGCCGCCAGGACCAGCGCGGCCAGCAGGGCGGCGCGCGCGCAGGCGCGGGGAGACATCCTTCAGGACTCCGCGCCGCAGGCCCGGGAAGGCCGCGGCCACACCGGCCCGCGGGCCGGTCGAAGCTCCCGGGTCGCCCGCCGCACCGTGGCGCGGCGGGTGGACCGGAAGCGGGAGGGAGCGATCGCGCCGGCGGTTGGCGTCAGCGTGACGGCGTCGCCGGGCTGGCCGAGATCTCGTCGGTGTCGGTGTCGTCGTCGGTCAGCTGGTCGGCGCCGACCGCGACCAGCACCGCCGAGGCCAGCAGGACGATCGTCGCGCCGGTCGGGCTCGAGACCCAGGCGGAGAAGCCGGACTTGGTCGCGACCGCCGCCTCGTCCTTCTTCTCGTCGTCCTTCTGCTCGCCCTCGGTCTGGCCGGGAGCGAGCGTGCCGGGCGCCGGGAGCGCGAGCGTCACGGTCATCGTGGCCTTCTCCGCGACGATCGGGGCGGCGGCCAGCGGCGCGCCCTGCGCGTCGTAGAGCACGAGCAGGTAGCGGCCCGCCGGGATCCCCTGGAGTTGGAACCGGCCCCGGGCGTCGGTGGTGGCCTGGGCGAGCGGTTCCTTCGCTCCGTCCGGGACCGCCCGCACCGAGAGGCCCACAGCCGGGGTCCTGAGGTCGGCGGCCACGATCCGCCCCGACACGGCGCTCGAGAGTGCCGGCGCGGCGAGCGCCAGCGACGGGGCCACGGCGAGCGCACAGGCGAGCGCCAGAGCCAGCATGCTGCGATGGACAGTCCTCATGAGATCGACTTCCTCCGTGCGGCAGCACGGCCTCCGGCCGCCTGCTTCTAGGCAGTCCCCAACCCGTTCGAAAACCGGCTAGCCCCGCGGGCGAAGATACACCGCCGGTCCCCGTACGGCTTCCCGTTTCGGAGCGCTATGCTGCTGCAAACCCGCGTAACGATTACACCGAAACGGTACGTGCTGGCAAAGGGGAAACGATGACGAATCACGACGAATCGAGGGCCCGGCTGGCCGGAATCCTGCGCCGGGAGTCGATCAAGAGGGGGCATTTCGTGCTCGCCTCGGGCCGGACCTCGGATTACTACCTGGACTGCCGCCGGACCACCCTCCACCCGGAGGGAGCCTACCTGGTCGGGGTCGAGGTCCTGGCGGCGATCGCCCGCCGGGGCTGGAAGCCCGTGGCGGTCGGGGGCCTCAGCCTTGGCGCCGACCCGATCGCCGCCGCGACCGCGGTGGTCTCCCACCTCCAGGGGACCCCGGTGGCAGCCTTCCTGGTCCGCAAGGAGGCCAAGGCCCACGGCACCGGCCAGCGGATCGAGGGGGCCCCGCCCACCGGGTCCGCGGTGGTGATCGTCGAGGACGTGATCACCACCGGGGGCAGTTCGCTGGTCGCGGTCGAGGCCTGCAAGGAGGCCGGGCTGCCCGTGGCCGGGCTGGTGGCGATCGTGGACCGCCAGGAAGGGGGACGGGAGAACCTGGAGGGTGCGGGCCTGGCGGTCGAGGCGCTCTTCACCGCCAAGGAGCTGCTCGCGTCGGGCTAGCGTTCCCCCGAATCGGCCGGACAACCCGAGACACCCTGTCCGGCAACCGGACGCCAACGGACGACCCCTTCCCCGGGGTCGTTCGTCATTCCTATTCTTTTCAACAGTTTAGAGCACAGCACGCGCCTTGCATGAGGGTGGCTCGCCAGCCCGCGAAGGAGTCCCCGCTCCGGAGCCGGGCCCGAGGAGCCACCCATGGTCGGCCAGCCGCTTCACGAAGACCTGCTCGAAGAACTCACCCGGCTCGTGGGCCGGCCGGCCCCGGTCGTTCGGGACGCCTTCTCGCGGCTCCTCAAGGTGCTGCTGCGCGAGGTCGATGAGGAGACCGTCCGGACCCTGGCGGCGTTCCCGATGACCGCGTGGCAATCGATCGCGCCCCACAGCCCCGCGCTCAGGAACCTCTGGAGCGCCACGCTCTCGGCCGGGCTGACGGTGGAAGAGGTGTTCACGGCCTTCGCGGTGATCGACGACCACGTTCGCCGGCGCTACGGCGCCGAGGCCTGGACTTCGATCGCGGCGTGGGGCCCTAAGTTCGAGCTGAAGTACGTGCCGGAGCAGGCCAGGCTGGGCCTCGGCGCGCGCCCGGAACCGGGCCTGCGCTACGCCGAGTACTGACGCCGGCCGGCTCCAGGGGGGAAGGCCATGAAGATCACGGGTTCGTTCCGAGCACAGCAGCTCCGCAGCGATCTTGCCGAGCACTTCGGGCTGAGCGATCAGGTCGTCAGCCGGGGGCTGGTCGCGCTGGTCGCGTCGATCCGCGGGCGCCTGCCCCGGCCGGTCGAGATCTCGCTGGCCTCCTGGGTCCCGGAGGCCTGGAGCGTCGTCGGCGGCCAGGCCGGGGCACGGGGGTTGGCAGCGGCTCGCGGCGCCGAAGCGATCAAGCGGCGCGTCGCCGAGGCGGGTGTCCCCTACGAGGTCGCGGGACCCTTCATCGTCGAGGTGGTCCGCCACCTGGCCAGCCGCTGCGGTTCGCCGCTGGCGGCCGCGCTCCACAGCCGGGTCCCCGAGTTCTCGCTGATCGAGAAGGAGATCGAGTCGTCCATGGCCTGAGGCCCCCGCTTCAGGGGGCCGGCTCCCGCAGGAAGGCCTCGAGGCGGGCCAGCCCCTCGTCGTAGGCCGGCGCGTAGAACGCGCTGGCCCGGGCGTCGAAGAGTTCCGTCCCCGCGCCCGGTACCGGGTAGAGCTGGAGCGCCAGCCCGGCCTTCCGGGCGGCCTCGTCCAGCGCCAGTCGCCGATCCATCGCATAGGTCGAGCTGTTGTCGCCGAACAGCGCCAGCACCGGCCGTCCGGCGGCGGCCAGCAGGGCGACCTCACGCTCGCCCATCGCGGCGGTGTCGAAGGCCAGCGCCGAGAAAGGCCGTGCCCGCTCGCCCAGCCCGATCGCCCACGGCGAGGCCTGGCCGAGCGCGAGCAGCGCGACCGGCCTGCCCGGCAGGTCGCGCCGCAGGCGTGCCAGCCCGGCGAGGATCGCCTCCTGGACGCGCTCGGGAACGATCCCTGCGGAGAGCTCCTTCATCCCCAGCCGGCTGGTCGCCTCGACCCCTTCGAGCGGGTCGGGCATGACCACCGCGAAGCCGCGCGCGGCCAGCGCGCGGGCCAGGTCGCGGACCTCGCGCGAGATCCCCCAGACCGAGGGCACGACCACGACGCCACTCGCCGGGTCGCCGGTCGCGGGGCCGACGACGAAGGCGCGGATCCCCGGCTCGATCCCCTCGAGGGGTTCCCACTTCCCGGGGAAACCCTCGTCGGCCACGGTCGCGATCGGCGGGAGCGGGGCCACGATCGGCGGGTAGGGCTTGACCGGCGGGCCGGTGCGCTCGGCCTTGCGGCACCCTGCGACCAGCAGCGCGGTCCCCGCGGCGATCAGGACGAGCGCGGAGCCGGCGGCGCGCGCGCGCATTCGGGACGGGGCGGAGGTGGGGGTCGGGATCATCGGGGTCCTCGCAGGCCGCGGCGGCGGCCGGTCACGCGGTCACGGCAGGAAGGGGGAGACGCGCCGGATCGGCAGCGGCAGCCCCTGCCGCAGCAGCCGCGCGTCTTCGGCCAGCTGGTCGATCAGCGTCGAGACCTGCTTGCGGGTCTCCTGCCAGTGGCCGGAGTTGTCGACCAGGTAGTCGGCCAGCGCGGCCTTGCGCTCGATCGGCATCTGCGAGCGGATCCGCGCGCCGGCCCGGTCGGGGCCGGTCTTGTCGCGCTCCATGATCCGCTGGAGCTGGATCGAGGGGCGGGTGTAGACGACGACCAGCCGGTGGAACTGGCGGTAACGCTCGGTCTCGATCAGCAGCGCGGCGTCGTAGACGACCATCTCGGCCCCCGTCTCGCGCGCGGCGGCGATCAGCCGCTCGCGGCTCTCGGCCACGACCAGCGGGTGGACGATCGCCTCCAGCCGCTTCCGCTGGGCCTCGTTCTTGAAGACGATCTCGGCCAGCGCGGCCCGGTCGATCCCGCCGCCCGCCTCGGCGATCCCGCTGCCGAAAGCCTCGAGCACCGCCGGCGCCGCGGCGCCATCCGGGTCGAGCAGGCGGTGGACGATCGCGTCGGCGTCGACGACGGGGCAGCCGGCCTCGCGCAGCATCCCCGCGACGGTCGACTTGCCGGTGCCGATCCCGCCGGTCAGCCCGACCAGCAGCAGGTGCGGCAGCCCTTCGTCGTCGAGAAAGAATCGACTCACGCCGGCAGCCCCTCGGTCCGGCGCGCCCCCTCCAGCGTATTGCGCAGCAGCAGCGCAACGGTCAGCGGGCCGACCCCGCCCGGGACGGGGCTGATCCAGCCCGCGGCCGCAGAGGCCTCGCCGAAGTGGACGTCGCCGACCAGCGCGTGGCCGTTCTTGCGGAACTTCTCGAGCCGCTCGGGTTGCCCGGCCAGCAGGTCCTCGGCCTGCGCCGGGTCGGTGATCCGGTTGATCCCGACGTCGATCACCGCCGCGCCCGGCTTGACGAACGCGCCGCGCACGAGGCCCGGCACGCCGACCGCCGCGACCAGCACGTCGGCGCGGCGGCAGACCGCGGCCAGGTCCCGCGTCCGCGAGTGGGCGATCGTCACGGTCGCGTGGCGGTCGAGCAGCAGCTGCGCGACCGGCTTGCCGACGATCGTCGAGCGGCCGACGACGACCGCCTCGGCCCCCTTCAGCGGGATCTCGGCCTCGTCCAGGAGCGCCATCACGCCCAGCGGCGTGCAGGGGACGAAGCCGCCCTTCTGGCCCAGGAGCAGCATCCCGGCGTTCACCGGGTGGAAGCCGTCGACGTCCTTGGCGGGCGGGATCGCGCGCTGCACCGCGAGCGGGTCGACCTGCTTCGGCAGCGGCAGCTGGACCAGCATCCCGTCGACCGCGCGGTCGGCCGCCATCGCCGCGATCAGGTCCATCACCTCGGCCTCGGAGGCCGTCGCCGGCAGGCGCACGACCGCGGAGGCGAAGCCGGCCTCGCGCGCGGCTTTCTCCTTGTGCCCGACGTAGACCGCGCTGGCCGGGTCCTCCCCGACCAGGATCACCGAGAGCCCGGGCGGCCGGCCGGCCGCGGCCCGGAACGCCGCCGCGTCCTGGGCCAGGCGGGCCCGGATCGTCTTCGCCAGGGCGTTGCCGTCGAGGATCTTCGCGCTCATTGCGGGGTCGCCTCGCCCTCGTACTTCTTCTGGAAGTAGAAGCGGCTGCGGCCGGTGTCGGCGCCGGCCTGGATGAACGGGACGTCGAGGAAAAGGATGTCCCAGGTCCCCTCCGGCTCGACGAAGATCAGGAGCCCTTCGAGCGACTGCCCGGCCGCGAGATCGATCGGCCCGTCGAAGACGCCGCGCATCAGGGTTTCGACCATCCCCTCGGACGGGAGCGTGCCGCGCTCGGGGCGCAGCAGCTCGAAGGCCCGGGTGTAGTCGAGCGGCGGGAGCATCGCGCTGCCGCCGTTGGGGAGCAGGCGGATCGACTGCGTCTCGAGGTGGGCCGGGACGTTGCCGGTGGCGGCGACCGTCAGGCGGAAGGTGAGAAAGCTCTTGACGCCGCCGTCGAAGACGTCGCCCGCCGCGCCGGCGCGCTGGGTCAAGAAGGCAGTGCGCTCGGCGTCGGTGAGGGGCCGGATCTCGAGCGCGATCCCTTCGGCGCGGTAGGTCTGCACGCCGCCCGGCAGGGGCGTGCCGGCGGGGTCGGTCGCCTGCAGCGTCCACGGGCCGGTCGGCGGCGCGAGGCTGGCGCAGCCTGCCGCCGCCAGCAGCGCCGCGGGCAGCAGCAGGGCGGCGAGGCGAGCGGCGGCGGGCGGCGCGGCCGGCCGCGCGCGCCGGGGGGAATCGGGGTTCATCGGGCTCCTCCGGGCCGGGGAGTTTACCCCGCGCCGGGGCGGCGCGCGGCACCCTGATCCGTGCCTTTCCGCAGGGCGCGGGATACACTGGCCGGCTTCCGCCGGAGGATCGGCTCTTGATATCCGACTGCATCGTCGTCCGCGGCGCCGCGGAGCACAACCTCAAGAAGATCGACGTCGAGATCCCGCGCCACAGGCTGGTCGTGATCACCGGCGTCTCGGGCTCGGGCAAGTCCTCCCTGGCCTTCGACACGATCTACGCCGAGGGGCAGCGGCGTTACGTGGAATCGCTCTCGGCCTACGCGCGGCAGTTCCTCGAGCTGATGCAGAAGCCCGAGGTCGAGTCGATCGAGGGGCTGTCGCCGGCGATCTCGATCGAGCAGAAGACGACCTCCCGCAACCCGCGCTCGACGGTCGGCACCGTGACCGAGATCTACGATTACCTGCGACTGCTCTTCTCGCGGGTCGGCACGCCGCACTGCCCGGGCTGCGGCAAGGCGATCGAGCGCCAGACGGTGCAGCAGATCGTCGACGACGTGCTGGCGCTGGGGGAGGAGACGCGGGTCTCGATCCTCTCGCCGGTCGTGCGCGGCCGGAAGGGGCACTACAAGAAGGACCTCGAGCGCTTCGCCGCGCAGGGGTTCGTGCGGGCCCGGGTCGACGGCGAGATGGTCGACCTGGACCAGCCGCCGGATCTCGACAAGAAGAAGGCCCACACGATCGAGGTCGTGGTCGACCGGCTGGCGGCGCGCGAGGACCTGCGCCAGCGGCTGACCGACTCGGTCGAGATCGCGCTGAAGCACGCCGAGGGGCTGGTCCGGATCGTGCCCGAGAAGGGCGACGAGCGGCTCTACTCCGAGCACTACGCCTGTGTCGACTGCGGGATCTCGCTCCCCGAGCTGGCCCCCCGGGCCTTCTCCTTCAACTCCCCCTACGGCGCCTGCGAGACCTGCGGCGGCCTCGGCGTCCACCGCGAGTTCGATCCCGACAAGATCATCCGCGAGCCGGATGCGCCGATCACCGGCGGCGCGACCGACGTCTGGGGCGGGATCGAGTCGTCGTACATGAAGGAGATGCTGGCCTCGGTGCTGCGCGCCCACCGCGTCCCGACCAGCTCCGCCTGGCGCGACATCCCGCTCAAGGTGCGGCGGGTCATCATGTACGGCTCGGGCGGGCACGAGTACGAGTTCGTGTTCGAGGGGGACCGCTCGAAGTACACGATCCGCAAGAGCTTCGAGGGGATCATCCCGCGGCTCGACCGCAAGCTGAAGGAGACCAGCTCCGACCAGGTGCGCGAGGAGCTGGAGGAGTACATGTCCTCCTCCCCCTGCCAGGCCTGCGGCGGGGCGCGCCTGAAGAAGGAGACGCTGGCGGTCACGATCGGCGGCAGGAATGTCGCCGAGGTCACCGGCTTCACCGTGCGCGACGCGCAGCGCTGGTTCGACGAGCTGGCGCTGACCCCGCGCGAGCGCGAGATCGCGCGGCTGGTGCTGAAGGAGATCCAGGAGCGGCTGGGGTTCCTGGTCAACGTCGGCCTGGGCTAC
The DNA here is from genome assembly GCA_963702545.1 of uncultured Acidobacteriota bacterium. GTDB lineage: Bacteria > Acidobacteriota > Polarisedimenticolia > J045 > J045 > JALOKP01. Next base: position 72,275 of record CAVPDB010000020.1, read on the forward strand.
CTGACGCTCGACCGCTCGGCGGCGACGCTGTCGGGCGGGGAGGGGCAGCGGATCCGGCTGGCGACTCAGATCGGCTCGCGCCTGACCGGCGTGATGTACGTGCTGGACGAGCCGTCGATCGGGCTGCACCAGCGCGACAACCGCAAGCTGCTCGACACGCTCTGCGCGATGCGCGACCTGGGCAACACGGTGATCGTGGTCGAGCACGACGAGGAGACGATCCGCGCCGCGGACCACGTCGTCGACCTCGGGCCGGGGGCGGGCGAGCTGGGCGGCGAGGTCGTCGCGGAAGGGACGCCGGAGGCGATCGCGGCCAGCCGGCGCTCGCTGACCGGGCAGTACCTCTCCGGCCGGCGGCGGATCGAGGTGCCGCCCGAGCGGCTGCAGCCCGACGGGCGCTGGCTGACGGTGACGGGGGCGCGCCAGCACAACCTCAAGTCGGTCGAGGCGCGCTTCCCGGTCGGGCTCTTTACCTGCGTCACGGGGGTCTCCGGCTCCGGCAAGTCGACGCTGGTCAACCACACGCTCTTCCCGGCGCTGGTCAAGCACTTCGGCTTCGGCGCCGAGAAACCGGGGGCGCACGACGCGATCGCCGGCCTCGACCACTTCGACAAGGTGATCGACATCGACCAGTCGCCGATCGGCCGGACGCCGCGCAGCAACCCCGCGACCTACATCGGGCTGTTCGCGCCGCTGCGCGAGTTGTTCGCGCAGGTCCCCGAGGCGCGGGCCCGCGGCTACACGCCGGGGCGCTTCTCGTTCAACGTCAAGCGGGGGCGCTGCGAGGCCTGCGAGGGCTGCGGCGTGATCCGGATCGAGATGCACTTCCTGCCCGACGTCTTCGTGACCTGCGACATCTGCAAGGGGAAGCGCTACAACCGCGAGACGCTGGAGATCCTCTGGAAGGGGAAGTCGATCGCCGACGTGCTCGACATGACCGTCCACCAGGCGCTCGAGTTCTTCCAGAACGTCCCGGTCGTGGCGCACAAGCTGCAGACGGTCTGCGACGTCGGCCTGGGCTACGTCCGGCTGGGGCAGTCGGCGACGACGCTCTCCGGCGGCGAGGCCCAGCGCGTCAAGCTGGCCAAGGAGCTGTCGCGCCGCTCGACCGGCCGCACGCTCTACATCCTGGACGAGCCGACGACCGGCCTGCACTTCGAGGATGTGAAGAAACTGCTCGACATGCTGCTGCGGCTGCGCGACGAGGGGAACACGATCGTCGTGATCGAGCACAACCTCGACGTGATCAAGACCGCCGACTGGATCGTCGACCTCGGCCCCGAGGGCGGGAACGAGGGGGGCCGGATCATCGCCGAGGGGGCGCCGGAGGCAGTCGCGCGGACGGCGGGGTCGGCGACGGGGAGTACCTGCGGCGGACGCTGGCGGTGGGGAGGGGCGAAACAGCCGCCGAGCCGCCGCGAACGCGCCGCTCGGCCCCGCGGGCCGCGGGCCGCGGGTGAGTGTGTGCCCCCCTGACTTGGGGGTGGGCGCTTCGTGCCGGGGATCTGTGGTGGGTCCTTGCGAGTCCCGTCTACCTCGTGCTGGGGACGCTCCGCCACGAAGGCACCCATCTCCTCGTGGGCCTCGCGCAAGGAGGACGGATCGGCGAGTTCTCCATCGTGCCATCAGACCGAGGGTGGGGGTTCGTCCAGTTCCAAGGCGGTCAGATCGACGGGCTCACCTTCGCCGCGCCCTACCTCGGCGACGCGCTCGTCTTCGCCGCCGGGTATGTCTGGGCATTCCGGATTGCGCCGACTCGGCGGTGGCTCTTCGTGAATGTGTTCGTCGTCATGATGCTGTCTCCCCTCATCAATACCGCCTACAACAGCGTGGGAGGCCTGGCGTCGAGTGGGAGCGACTTCTTCTGGCTGGGTCGTCAATTCGGAGCCGCGCGCGTGACGATGGCGTCGGGACTGGCGATCGCGAGCTACAGCTACGGGATTCTCCGTGTTCTCACGCGGTCGCCGATGGCGTGCTCGAGCGCGTCGCGAGCGGAACCGAGATCATGAACGGCTCCGACGTGCCGGCACCGCGGCGTCGCGGCCGGCATGACGGCGAGAAACTCGGGTACGGCGAGAAGTAAGCGCTCCTGCTGGGACCACTGCCGAAGATCCCCTTGACAAGGCACCGGGGGGGGGGGGCATGCTGAGAAGTGAGGCTCGCTCCGTGGATCGTGACTCTCGCGCAAGAACCGGCGTCACTTGGCCGTGGCGGTTCCGCGCCGCGCGCACGATAGGTGCCAGCCGACACGCCGCGCTGCTGCTCCTCCTCTATCCCGGCTGCCTTCTCGTCGGTGCGTGTGCGCGAGAGGCCGAGCGGCCCACGATTCCCTCCGGACCTCGAGGCGGTCATTGCGGCACGCGACCCCGAAGGGAGATTGCGGTTGGAGAAGGAGAAACTCGGGGCGATGGTCGGCCGAGAAGGGGTCGTGCCCGGCCTGCTCGCCGAGGGCGGCTCCTCGACCTCCGTTCGTGACTTGATCGGCGACCGAGACGGCATCGGCCTGCTGTTCCTCCATGGCGAGATCCCGGAGGCGTGGAAGCGCGAGGTTGTGGAAAAGGGATGGAGATTCGAAGGGAAGCCGGTTTATCCAGTCCTTCCGAAAGGAACCCGATTCACGGCGAGTCACGAGCACCTGCTCCGCAGTGCCCCGGAGCAGGTGCTGTTTGTCGAAACCCCGATGCAGGGAGAGATGATCTACCTGGCGTCGTTCCCTACGCTGTTCGTCTTCGACCGGTCAGGCCGCGTGGCTCTGATCCAAGTCGGCTTGTTCCATGAGAGAAGCTACCGAGTGACTGCAGGGGATGACACGAGATGAAACGAAGTCAGCGGACCCTGTCGGCAATGATCATGGCCTCGCTCGTGGCTCTCGCGATCGTCTGGTCAGTCGATAGCGCGCAGGGAGAGCGGATCGGCTCCGATTGCATGTGTGAAACGGATGACGAGAGCGGACAGCTCATCACCAGCCGTGGGGACGTCGGGCCCCCGCCGCTCAGGGAAGTCGGCGCGCCCCGGCCGTTCGAGGGTCAGCTTCTCGGCGCCGTGGACCACCCCCATCCCGCCGGAGCCGAGATCCCCGAAGGCCGAGTGTCCGGAGTAGGCGCCGTTCACCGGCAGTCGCTGTCCGGATCGACGCGGCCCACCGTGGGGCCGTACCGAGAGGACGCCGCAGGTGCCCCGCTCGCCACGTCAGGCTGATTCTCCAGCCTGGGGAGGGTCAACGGCGTCCGGCGGGGGGATGGGCGGAACCGTACGCACGTTCACCGTTGACGTGGGCCTTCACCCGTGGCATCAACCCGGCATGGATCGAGGCCTCAGCGACACCGACCCGGCCGTCGCCTGCGACAGGTTGCCCGACGGAGGTGACCGCTCCGTCCCGGTCCGCGCCGTCCGTTGACTCGCGGCGCTGATCGTGGCATCTACCGGCCATGGATCCAGAACTCACCGACACCCACGCGCCCGCCGCGCGGCTGATCGCCGAGGGGTACCGGCGCATGACCCCCGAGCGACGTCTCGAGCTGGCCGGGGAGATGTGCGAGGCCCTCGACGAACTGGTGCTCGCCGGGCTTCGGACGCGGCATCCGAGGCCGGGGAGGCGGAGTTGATGCGGCGGCTGGCCGAGATCCGGCTTGGCCGCGAGCTCGCCCGCGCGGCGGCAGCCGCCGCGGCCGCACGCCAGGGGTGAGCAGGTGACCCGGCCGGCCGAAACGGCGATCGAAATCGCGCACCTGTTCGAGCAGCTCGGCATCCCGTACTACCTGGCCGGCTCCCTGGCCTCCTCGATCCACGGCGTGCCGCGGGCCACGCGCGACATCGACGTCGTCGCGGACATCTCGACAGCGCAGGTCGATCCCTGCTGCCGCGCGCTGGGCGACGACTTCTACGTCGATCGCGAGACCGTCGCGCGGGCGGTCCTGCACCGCGGGCACTTCAACGTGGTGCAGCTCGATTCGATGCTGAAGGTATACGTCTTCCTGCCCGTCGACCGGGTCCGATTTGCACAGGAACTGCGCCGGTCGCGAGTCACCGGTGCGGGGACCGATGCGCTGCGGGTGGCGAGCGCCGAGGACACGATCCTGGCCAAGCTCGACTGGTTCCGGCTCGGTGGCGAGGTGTCGGACCGCCAGTGGTCCGACGTCGTCGGCGTGATTCGGATCCAGCAGGAAACGCTCGACCTCGGCTACCTGAACGCACAGGCGATCGCGCGCGGGCTGGAGCGGCTGCTGGAGAAGGCCGTCGATCAGGCGCGCGTCTGATGCCCGCGCGGCGCTCGCTCGTCAGGCGCGGGAAGGCACCGGCTTCGTCCCGTTGAGCAGGTAGTCGAGCAACTCGCGCACCGGGCGGATCTGCTCGCCGAACGGCAGGCTCTCGGAGCCGCGGAAGAAGAGGCCGCGCTCGACGTCGCCCTTCAGCGCGGCGGCCAGCTGGGCGTCGATGCAGAACTGCCCCATCTTCGCGATCCCGTCGCGGAGGCCGCAGTGAGACAGGCAGTTGAAGGCCGAGGCGCAGCGGTCCCGGAATCGGCCGGCGCGTTCCTGCAGCCGCGACTCCATCTCCAGGTAGCGCTTCAGCCACGGCGTCAGCACGGCGCGGGCCGGCAGCCCCGCGGCGCTCATGAAGGTGATGATCTGCTCCGGCCGCGCGCGGGCCAGCACGCGCTTGAAGTTGGGGTGCGCGTCCGACTCACAGGTGACCGCGAACGGGGTCCCGACCTGGACCGCGGCCGCCCCCATCGCGAGCAGTTCGGCGACCTTCTCGTGCGAGTTGATCCCCCCCGCCGGGATCAGCGGAATCGCCTCCCGCTCGATCCCGTATTCCCGCCATAGCTCGAAGGCCGACTCGAGCACGCGCCGGAAGTCGAAGCGCTCCTCGCCCACATCTTCGGCCCGCGCCACCCCCAGGTGGCCGCCGGCGTAGCGCGGGTGCTCGATCACGATCGCGTCCGGGAGGCGGTTCTTGCGCATCCAGCGCCGGACCAGCACGCCGATCCCGCGGGCCTCGGAGAGGATCGGGATCAGCGCGACCCCGGGGTAGCCGGCGGTCAGTTCGGGCAGGTCGAGCGGGAGGCCCGCCCCCATCACGATCGCGTCGGCGCCGCTCTCGCACGACTGCCGGACCAGCTCGGCGTGGCAGGTGACGGCCTTCATCACGTTGACCGCGACCAGCCCCTCGCCCTCCGCGACCGCGTGCGCGGCGCGGATCTCGCGGTCCAGGGCCTCGCAGTTCGCGGCGTCGATCCGGGCCTGGTCGCGGCAGTCCCGCGTGCGGGCCAGGAGGTCGGGGTGGTGGTGCCGCAGGTCGATGCTGGCGATCGTCCCGACCGCCCCCTCGCGGGCCACGGCCCCGGCCAGGCGGTGCGAGGAGACGCCGACCCCCATCCCCCCCTGGACGATCGGGAGGAGCGACTTCCCCTTCAGGCGCAGGCGTTTCAGCGGGGAAGGGGTCATGGGGACGGTCCGTCCTGGGCCAGAGTCGAGCCGAACAACTGGGCCGCGGCGACAAAAATCGAACGCGGTCGACCAGCGGATGATAACCCGAACCGGCTCTGCGCGCGCCCCGGGCCGGTGGGCTGGGACCGCGGCCCCCGGAGGCCTCCCCGGGGTGTAGCCTCGATTCGCCCCCCCGCCGGGCGGGGCCAGGGAGGTGCGATGTCCAGTCATCCGTTGCGGAGTATCCCGTTCGCAGCCCTCGCGGCGCTGCTTGGCGCGGCCGGGTGCTCGCCGCCCCCGGCCAAGGAGCTGCCGCCCGCCGTCCCGAGCGGCGCGATCGTCGCCTTCGCCGGCAGCGAGGTCCCGGCGGGCTGGACGATCTGCGACGGCCGCGCGACGCCGACGGGCCGCAAGACCCCTGACCTGCGCGAGCGCTTCGTTATGGGCGGGGTGCCCGGCGAGGCGGCGGGACAGGAGGGCGGCTCGGCGCGCCACGCGCATCGCGCGTCGGCCGGAAAGGCCGACGGCGGGCTCGTCGGGGTCGACACCGACAACGACGCCTGGGCCGCGCCGGCCGGGCACGGCCACGCGGTCAGCGTGGCCGAGACGGAAGCGCTCCCGCCGTTCGTCCGGCTGGCCTACATCATGAAGGACTGACGCGCGCTACTTCGGCCGTCCCTCCAGGTCGACCCGCTCCGGCGCAGGGAACCCCGCCTTCTCGAGTTGCGGGACGAGCTGGACCGCGTCCCCGACCAGCACGACCGTCAGCGCGCCCCAGTCGTACAGCCCGGACTTGGCGTCGGCGTTGACCGCCGCCAGCGTCGCCGCGTCGAGCGCCGCGAGCTGCTTCGCGAGCGCGTCGAGCGGCCGCTCCTGGACCACGAAGCCGGCGATGACCTCGGCCGTCGAGCTGGTCGTGGCCACCGCCTCGACCAGATCGTGCTTGGCGGTCTCGCGGGCCTTCGCCAGCTCCTCCGCCGTCACGTCGCCGGAGGCCAGCGCGGCGAACTCCTTGCGGAACTCCCCCAGCGCCGCGGCGGTCACCTCGGTCTGGACCGACGCCGACGCGACCAGCAGCGGCTGAGCCCCGTCCTGCGAGAACTGGCTGCGCGCGCCGTAGGTGTAGCCCTTGTCCTCGCGCAGGTTCTGGTTGAGGCGCGACGTGAAACTGCCGCCGAAGAGGGTGTTCAGGATCGCGCGGCGGCCGCGGCCGCTCTCGTCGGCGGGCGCCACCGGGCGGGCCAGCAGGATCACCGTCTGCGGCGCGCCGGGGCGGTCGACCAGCAGGATCTTGCCGCCGGGGGCCGAGGGGACCGGGGCCGGGCGCGGCGGCGGGGCCGCCGCTCCCGCGGCCGGCCTGGCCTTGCCGAAGCGCGCCTCGAGCGCCGCCTGCAGCGCCGCCGGGTCCAGGTCGCCCGCGAAGACGAAGCGCGCCCGCGCCGGGTCGAGCAGCTTCGGGTAGGCGGCCTTCACCTGGGCCAGCGTCAGCCCGGAGACCGACTTCTCGCTCCCGTCGGCCGCGCGCCCGCGCAGGTCGTCCGGGCCGAACAGCCCGGCCAGCGCGACGAGCTGCGCGACCTGCGTCGGGCGCTCGGCGCGCGCGGCGATCCGCGCCAGCGCCAGCGACTTTTCGCGCGCGAAGTCGGACTCGGCCAGCGCCGGGCGCAAGAGCGCGTCGGCGAACAGGTCGAGTGTCGGATCGAGGTTCGCGGAGAGGCCCGAGACGCCGGCGACCAGCACGTGCCGGCTCCCTTCGGCCACCATCGAGGCCCCCAGCGTCTGGACCGCGTCGGCGAACTGCGCGGCGTCCTTGCCGCCGGCGCCGGAGGTGAGCAGCGTCGCCAGGAGCGGTGTCAGCCCGGTCTCGCCGGGCGGGACCGCGCGCTCGCCGCCCTCGAAGATCGCGCGGCCGGTGAAGAGGCCGGCGCCGGGGACCGGCACGAAGGCGACCTCCGCGCCGTTCGACAGCTTGAACTGCCGCGCCGCGGGCGGGGTGAAGTCGCCCGCCGGCGCCGGACCGGGGCGCGTGTCGAGCGCCTTCTCGGCCGACGCCGCGCCGGCCGGCACGATCCGCAGGTCGACGCGCCCCTCGCCCAGCGAGCGTGCCGCGGCCTTCACGCTCTCCGCGGTCGCCGAGCGGAAGCGCGCCAGGTCGCGCTCGAAGCCGTCGGGCGTGCCGAAGAAGTAGTAGTAGCGGTTGAGCAGGTCGGCGCGGCGGTTGAGGTCCTCCGAGCGCCGCCGGAACGCGGTCTCTTCCATCGCCTTCGCGCGCTGCAGCTCGGCCGGCGTCGGGCCGTCCTGCTGCAGCCCGGCCAGCACCGCCAGCGTCTCGCGCTTGATCGCCGCGAGGTCGGCGCCGGGTACGGCCAGGGCGTGGATGTGGAACTCCCCGCCCAGCTCCAGCTCGTCGAAGTAGACCTCGACGTTCTGGGCCAGCTTGAGGTCGAGCACCAGGCGCTTGACCAGCCGGCTCGAGCTGCCGTCGGCCAGGATCCGCGCCACCAGGTCGAGGTTCGCGGCCTCGGCGGTCATCGGCTTCGGACCGGGCCAGACCAGGAAGAGCTTGCCGTTCTCGACCTTGTCGGTCGCCAGCCGCCGGACCTCGCGCTCGAGCGCCACCGGCGGCGCCTCGCGGTGCTCCGGCAGCGGCCTGGCCGGGATCGCGCCGAAGGTCTTCGCGATCAGTTCCTTCATCGCCGCCGGGTCGAAGTCGCCGGCGACGACCAGGCTGGCGTTGCCCGGGACGTAGTACGCCGCGAAGAAGTCCTTGACGTCCTGCAGCGTCGCCGCCTGAAGGTCCTCGTGGCTGCCGATCACGGGGTGGTGGTAGGGGTGGCCCTTGGGGTAGAGCGCTTCGGGCAGGATCAGCTCGGCGATCCCGTAGGGCGCGTTCTCGACCGTCTGGCGCCGCTCGTTGCGCACGACGTCGCGCTGCAGGCCGAGCTTCTCCTCCGTCATCGCGTCGCCCAGCTGATCGAGCCGGTCGGCGTCGAGCCAGAGCAGCGTCGGCAGCACCGACGACGGGCCCCACGAGTAGTAGTTGGTCTTGTCGTTGCTGGTCGAGGCGTTGTTGGCCCCGCCCTGCGACTCCATCAGCACGTCGAACTGGTTGCCCGGGACACGGTGCGTCCCCATGAACATCAGGTGTTCGAACAGGTGCGCGAAACCGCTGCGCCCGGGCGCCTCGTCCTTGGAGCCGACGGCGTACCAGATGTTGACCGCGACCTGGGGCAGCCGCTTGTCCTGGTGCAGGATCACCGTCATCCCGTTGGGCAGGGTGTAGGTCTCGGCGTTGAAGGCGAGGGCGTGGCCCGGGCCGACCGCTCCGGCGATCAGCGCGGGGGCGGCGGCGCGCACCAGGTCTTTCATGGTCATGCAGGTCCTCCGAACGGTGAGTCTCCCACGGGCGCCGTGAGGTAGGCTACTCGCCCCCGCCGGCCCGCGGCCCCGCCGCGGGCCCCACCCGAGGACCTCGCCATGCGTCGCGCCCCGCTTCCGCTCGCCGCCCTGTCCGCGCTCGTCGTCCTGTCCGCGCTCGCCACGCTCCCGGCCCTTGCGGTCGAGGCGAAGCTCCCGCGCCACCCGGCCCCCGCGCCGGACGGCTCGGCGATCGCCTTCTCCTGGCAGGGGGACGTCTGGATCGTGCCGGCGGCCGGCGGGACGGCGCGGCGGTTGACGGTCCACCCGGCGGCCGACCGCTACCCGGTCTGGTCGCGCGATGGAAAGACGATCGCGTTCGCCTCCGACCGCCACGGCAATCCCGACGTCTTCGTGATCGCCGCCGACGGCTCGAGCGCGCCGGTGCGGCTGACCTTCGCCTCGACCGGCGACACGCCGGTCGACTTCACCCCCGACGGGAGCTCGGTGATCTTCGCCTCGCGCCGCGACGAGTCGGTTTCGCGCACCCCTGTCCTGTATGCGGTGCCGGTGACCGGCGGCACCGCCGCGGTCTGGCAGTCGGCGCTGGGGCACACCGCGTCGCTCGCGCCGGACGGTGCGCGCGCCGTCTTCGTGCGCGGCGGGACCCCCTGGACGCGGCGCGGCTACCGCGGCGCCGCGAACCGCGAGCTGTGGGTGCGCGAAGCGGACGGATCGTATCGCCGGCTGGCCGCGTTCGACGGCGACGACGACGCGCCCAGCTGGACCGCCGGCGACCAGGTCGTCTTCCTCTCGGCCCGCAGCGGCCGCAAGAACGTCTTCGCCGTCCCGGCCGACGGGAGCGCCGCGCCGCGCGCGCTGACCGCACACGACGGTTCGGACGTCCGCTTCCCGCGCGCCGCGGCCCACGGGATGCTCGTCGCCTACGAGTTCGAGGACGCGATCTGGACGGTGAGTCCTGCCGGCGGCACGCCGAAGCGGCTGACGATCGACCTGCCGGCCGACGCTCGCATCAACACGCTCGAGCGGAAAACGCTGCGCGACGGGGCCTCGGACATGGCGCTCTCGCCCGACGGCAAGCGGATCGCGTTCGTGGCGGCGGGAGATGTCTTCGTCACCGCCGTCCGCTCCAAGGACGACCAGGAGATCGCCCCCCCGCCGACGGTGCGCGTCACCGCCACCCCGGAGCGCGAGCAGGACCCGGTCTGGAGCCGGGACGGCAAGACGCTGGTCTTCGCCTCGGCCCGCGGCGGGAACCTCGACCTGTACGCGGCGCGCCGCGCCGACGAGGCGAAGGACTGGACCGAGAGCTTCGAGTTCCCCGTCACGGCGCTGACGGCGACCCCGCAGAACGAGCGCGCGCCGCAGTTCTCGCCCGACGGCAAGCAGATCCTCTACCAGCGCGGCCGCGGCGACCTGGCGGTGATGGACGCCGGCGGCGCGAACGCCCGCGTGCTGTTCACGCACTTCAGCGCTCCCGAAGTCGCCTGGTCGCCCGACGGGAAGTTCATCGCCTACGCCCAGGAGGACGAGAACGCCAACAGCGAGGTCTTCATCCTGCCGCTGGCCGGGGGCGAGCCGTACAACCTCAGCCGCCACCCCGACAACGACCTCGCGCCGGCCTGGTCGCCCGACGGGCGGAGGCTGATCTGGCTGTCGCGCCGCCACGCCAACACGCAGGACGTCTGGTCGGTCTGGCTGACGCGGGCCGACGACGAAAGGACCCCCGAGGATTGGCTCAAGGTCTGGAGCGACAAGCCGGAGCCGAAGAAGGACGAGGCGGCGAAAGCGGAGAAGAAGGACGCGAAGAAGGGGGAGAAGGGAGCAGCGAAGGAGTCGAAGACGGCGAAGGCGGCGAAGGTGGCGAAGGCGGACGACGAGGCCGCGGCCGAGAAGAAGCTTCCCGTGGTCACGATCGACTTCGAGCGGCTCTGGGAGCGGGTCCGGCCGGTGACCGAGCTGAAGGGGGACGAAGGTGCCCCCGGCTTCGCCGACGGCGGCAAGCGGATCGTCTTCACCGCCGAGGTCGATGGGGAACGCGACCTCTACGCGGTCCGCTGGGACGGCAAGGACCAGAAGCGGCTGACGACCGGCGGGCGCGCGCCCTCGGCGGTCGAGCCGGACGAGAAGGGGACCACGCTCTTCTTCCTCGACGGCAAGGGGACGCTGGGCCGCGTCGGCCTCGACGGCAAGGCGGGCGACCCGCTGCCGTTCGCGGCCCGCACCGAGACCGACCTGCCGGCGCTGCGCGGCGCGGTCGTCGACGAGGCCTGGCGCGCGCTCGACGAGAACTTCTACGACCCGCAGTTCCACGGAGTGGACTGGCCCGCCCAGCGGCTGAAGTACCGCCCCTGGGCGCTGGCCGCCTCGAGCCCCGAGGACTTCGCCGACGTGATGAACCTGATGCTCGACGAACTGAACGCCTCGCACATGGGCTACCGGCCGCAGGGCGGCGGCGGACCGGGCGGTGCAGGCGCGGCCGGCGGCGAGACGACCGGCTTCATCGGCGCGCTGTTCGACCCCGCGGCGGGCGGGCCCGGGATCCGCGTGCGCGAGGTCCTGCCCGGCTCTCCCGCGGCGCGGGTCGACGTCGGGCTCGAGGCCGGCGAGCGGATCCTCGCGGTCGGCGGCCAACAGGTGCGCGCCGACCAGGACGTCTACGCCCTCTTTGCCGACACGGCAGGGCAGCGCGTCCCGCTGACGATCCAGGGCGCGGACGGCAAGGAGCGGACGGTGGTCGTGATCCCGGCGCCCTTCGCCCAGCAGCAGGACTGGCGCCGCGAGGCCTGGGTCCGGCAGCGGCGCGAACTGGTCGACCGGCTCTCCGGCGGCCGGCTGGGCTACCTGCACATCCCGGCGATGGACATGCCGTCGTTCGAGGAGTTCGAGCGCGATCTCTACGCCGCGGCGCACGGCCGCGAGGGGCTGGTGATCGACGTCCGGAACAACGGCGGGGGCTGGACCACGGACTACCTGATGGCGGTGCTCAACGTCCGGCGCCACGCCTGGACCGTCGAGCGCGGCGCCTCGAAGGAGGTCAAGGCCTATGCCCAGGAGCGGCTTCCGCTGGCGGCCTGGACCCGGCCGGCGGTCACGCTCTGCAACGAGGAGTCCTACTCCAACGCCGAGATCTTCTCCCACGCCTTCAAGACCCTCGGGCGCGGCAGGCTGGTCGGGTGGCCGACCTTCGGCGCCGTGATCTCGACCGGCGGCACGCAGGTCCTCGACGGCGCGCTGGTGCGGCTGCCGATGCGCGGCTGGTTCGTCGCCGGGACGGGCGTGAACATGGAGAACAACGGCGCCGTCCCGGACGTAGCGGTCGAGCAGCCGCCGCCGCAGGACATGGCGGCGGCAGACGACGCCCAGCTCGCCCGGGCGGTCGAGGTGCTGCTGGCCGACCTGCCGGGCGATCCGCGGCGCGGGGCCTGGTAGCGCCGCGCGACGGGACCGTTCCTTCTCACCGGGCGCGGCAGGAGACGGGATCTTCCCATCGAGGCTGTCTCCGGGCGACGCACGGTGGCACCTCGATTGCACCGGTGCGGGCGGGCTCCGCCGCGCGAGACACCAGGCGCGGCTCGGGCCCGAAGGGGGGACCCATGAACCGCAGCATCTGCCAGACCGCACGCCAGGCATGGACGCCCGCGGTGCCGGCGATCCTGATCGCCGCGGCACTCGCGCTGGGCGGCACGGCGCTCGCGGGCGGGGGTCACCAGGCCGTCCGCACCGACGGCCCGATCGCGATCGGCGGGTGCGTCCACCCCGCGGGCCTGCTCGAGCTGGAGAAGCTCGCCGGGTCCGGGAAACTGTGGGCCGTGATGCTCGACGGTCGCCGGATCGCCATGGTCTTCCGCGAGACGACCGCCGGCGGCGCCGGCTTCGTCCTGTACCGCGACGAGGCCGGGCTGCTCCACCTGCGCGGGGCGCAGGTGGCGGGCACGACCGGGGGTGCGTCGGAGTACGTTTACCGGCGCAGCGGTTTCGTTGAACTGCACGCTTCGGCATCGTCGCCTCCGCGCCACGCCGACTGAACCGTCCGCTCCCCGGGCCCAGCGCAGGCCCGGGGAGTTCTGCGGCGGCATCGATCCGAATTGACCCGCAGGCAATTCGCTCCTCCCCGACCCCGCGCTACCATGCGCAGATGTCTTCCCGTCACCCGGTCGCGCTCGCGCTTGCGGCAGCCGCCTGCCTGGCCGCGGGTGTCGCGCCGGCCCGGTCCGAGCCGGCCGACCTGCCGCCGCTGACGGTCGACGAGGCGATCGAGTTGGCGCTGCGCTACAACGAGATCCCGCGGATCGGCGCGGCCCAGGTCGAGCGCGCCCGCGCGCTGCGCGAGGTGGTCGTCGCGGAGCTCTGGCCGGCGCTCAACGCCGGCGCCACCGCGACCCGTCGCGCCAACGAAGTTTCCCGGACCTTCGAGGGCGAGTCGATCACGGTCCAGGCGAAGAACGCCTACTCGGGCGTCGCGACGCTCGACAGCGTGCTGTTCGACGCCCAGACGCTGACGCGGATCAAGGCCGCCGACCAGGACGTCGTCGCGCGGCAGGAGATCTCGCTGGACCAGGACCGGCTGCTGGCCTTCGACGTGGCCGACATCTACTTCGCCGTGCTCTCGGCGCAGAAGCTGGCCGAGGCGGCGCGGCGCCGACTCGAGGTCGCGACGGCCACCGTCGACGACGCGCGGGCCCGCTTCGACGCCGGGCTCGCGGCGCGCAACGAGGTCACCCGGATCGAGCTGGAGCAGGCGACCGCGCAGCTCGCGCTGACGCAGGCCGAGAGCACCGTGGTCAAGGCGCGGCTGCGGCTGGAGTACCTGCTGGGTGCGCCGGTCGACCGGTCGCTGGTGGAGCCGCCGGCGGCCCCGCCCGAGGTGCGCTCGACCGACGAGCTGGACCGGATCGCGCTCGCACGACGGCCCGACCTGAAGGCCCTGCAGGCGCTTGCCGAGGGCACGCGGCTGCGGGCCCGGGCCGAGCGCCAGGGATTCATCCCGGACCTGGGCTTCCTCGGGACCGCGCGGCTGACCAACGAGTCCGGCCTCTCGGGGAACGACACCGACTGGAACCTGGCCGCGACGCTCGGCTGGTCGATCTTCGACCGCGGCCGCACCGCGCGCGCGGCGACCTTCGACGCCCAGCGCAGCGTCGAGCTGTTCGAGACCGAGGCGCTGCGCCGTCGGATCGGGAACGAGCTGCGGGTCGCGCAGCAGGACCTGCTGACGGCCCAGGCGGGCTACGCGCAGGCCGAAGTCCAGGCCCGGGTGGCGCGGCAGAACGAGGAAGAGGTCGCCGAGCGCTTCGCCAGCGGCCTGGCGACCGCGCTCGAGCAGGCCGACGCCAACGTCTCGCTGTTCGAGTCCGAGGCCAACCTGGCGCGCCAGGGGTTCGCGCGCTGGCTGGCCGAGCAGGCGCTGCAGCGTGCGCTCGGCGCATGGCCGCTGGGGCGGGACGACTGGGCGGTCCGGGAGAACGCGGAATGACAGTGGAGATGCCGGGACGGGGCTGGAGCGCGCTGGCGCTCGTGGCCGCCGCGGCCGCGCTGGGCGGCTGCGGGAGGGGCAGCGGCGGTCCGGCCCCCGCGGCGGATGGCGCCGCGGGCGGCGGGGCGCCGGCGATCGTCTTCCCCGTCGAGGTGGCCCCCGTCGCCGTGCAGTCGGTCGAGTACCGCGTCGCGGCCGTCGGCTCGGTCGAGGCCTTCGAGACGGTCCAGGTCACCGCGCGCGTCGCCGGGGTGGTCGACAAGGTCGACTTCGCGGAGGGGATCACCGTCGCGACCGGGCGGAAGCTGGCCGAGATCGAGCCCGACCGCTACCGCGTGCAGGTCGACTCGGCCAAGGCGACGCTGGCCCGCGCCGAGGCCAGCCTGGCCGACGCGCAGGCCGGGCTGCGGCGGCGCGAGCAGGTCAACACGCGGACGCCGGGGCTGGTCAAGGAGGAGGACCTCGAGACCTTCCGGACCCGCGTGCGCGTCGCGGAGGCCGACGTGGCGCAGGCCCGCTCCGCCCTCGACCTGGCGCTGCTCAACCAGCGCGATGCGATCGTGCGGGCGCCGACCTCCGGCACGATCGAGACGCGTCGGGTGGAGACCGGCCAGTACGTGCAGCCGGGGAGCGTGATTGCGACCCTCCTGCGGCGCGAGCCGCTGCTGCTGCGCTTCAAGGTCGCCGAGTCGGACGCCTCGAGCCTGCGCGACGGGATGCAGGCGCAGTTCACCGTGCAGGACTCGCCGCGGACCTTCCGCGCCACGATCACGCTGGTCGGCGGCGCGGCCGAGGAGTCCTCGCGGATGGTCGCGGTGACCGCGCGGATCGACGACCCCGAGCGCGCGCTGCTGCGGCCGGGCCAGTTCGCCGAGGTCGCGGTCCCGGTCGGGCGCGCCGACCGCCCGGTCGTGCCGGAGACGGCGATCCGGCCGAGCGAGCGCGGCTTCCTGGCCTACGTCGTCGAGGCGGACACGGCGAAGGTGCGGGTCCTGAAGCTCGGGATGCGCACCGCCGATGGGCGGGTCGAGGTGCGGGACGGACTGGCCCCGGGTGAGACGCTCGTCGTGCGCGGCGCCGAGGCGCTGCGCGACGGGGCCGCCGTGCGGGCCGTCGGAGGACGGGCCCCGTGAAGCTGACCGAGGCCAGCATCGAACGCCCCGTCCTGGCCTGGATGATCATGGCCGCGCTGGTCGTCTTCGGCGCGGTCGCGCTGAGCAAGATCGGGATCAGCCAGTTCCCGGACGTCGACTTCCCGACGATCTCCGTCTCGGCCGAGTTCGAGGGCGCAGCGCCCGAGATCATGGAGAACGACGTCGTCGAGCCGCTCGAGGAGGAGCTGATCCAGATCGAGGGGATCCGCTCGCTGACCTCGGTGGCGCGGCAGGGGAGCGCCTCGGTCACGGTCGAGCTGGACCTGGCGCGTGACGTCGACCTGGCGCTGCAGGACGTGCAGGCCAAGGTCTACCAGGCCCGCAGCGACCTGCCGCGCGACATGGAGCCGCCGACGATCTCCAAGAGCAACCCCGAGGACAACCCGATCATGTGGCTCGGGCTCTCGGGGCCGTTCCCGCAGCAGGTGCTGGCCGACTACGTCCGCTACCGGATCAAGGAGCGGCTGCAGACGATCCCCGGCGTCGGCGAGATCGTGATGGGGGGTTACCTCGAGCGAAACGTCCGGATCTGGATCGACGCCTCGGCGCTCGACCAGCGCGGGCTGGTCGTGGGCGACGTGCTGCGGGCGCTGCAGCGCGGGCACCTCGAGCTGCCGGCCGGCCGGCTCGACACCGAGGGGCGCGAGATCAACGTCCGCGTGCTGGGCGAAGCGCTCGACCTGGCGAGCTTCCGGCGGATCGTGGTCGGCGGGAGCTCGGGACGGCCGGTCTACCTCGAGGACGTGGCGCTGGTCGAGGACGGCTTCGAGGACGTGCGGCGGCTGGCACGGGTCGACGGCGCCCCGGCCCAGGGGATCGGGATCAAGAAGCAGCGCGGCTCCAACGCCGTCGCCGTGGCCAAGGCGGTGCACGCCGAGCTGGACCGGATCCGCAAGGGGCTGCCCGAGGGGATGGTCCTGGGGGTCAACTTCGACTCGACCCGCTTCGTCGAGGAGGCGGTCTCCGAGATCCAGTTCGAGCTGGTGCTGTCGGTGATCCTCACGGCGCTGGTCTGCTGGCTCTTCCTCGGTTCGATCGGCTCCACCCTGAACGTGATCCTGGCGATCCCGATGTCGCTGCTCGGCACGGTCGCCGTGATCTACTTCCTGGGCTTCACGCTCAACACCTTCACCCTGCTCGGCCTGGCGCTCGCGGTCGGGATCGTCGTCGACGACGCGATCATGGTGATGGAGAACATCTACCGCCACGTCGAGATGGGGAAGGACCGGGTGCGCGCCGCGCGCGAGGGGACGGCGGAGATCGCCTTCGCCGCGCTGGCGGCGACGATCGCGGTCGTCGCGATCTTCTCGCCGGTGATCTTCATGGAGGGGATCATCGGCAAGTTCTTCCTGCAGTTCGGCGTCACGCTCTCGGTCGCCGTGATGTTCTCGTACCTCGAGGCGATCACGCTGACGCCGGCCCGCTCGGCGCAGATGCTCCAGGCCGGGCGCGAGCGGAGGGGGCTGGGCGGCTGGGTCGACCGGGTCTTCGACCGGCTGGCGATCGGCTACCGCTGGCTGCTGGCGCGGATCCTGTTCTACCCGGTCACGGCGCTCGTCGTCGCCGCCGCGCTGACCGTCCTGGCGGCCTGGGTCTTCACGGTGCTGCCGGCGGAGTTCGTGCCCTCGCAGGACCAGAGCCGGCTGATGGTCCGGCTGCAGACCGCGGTCGGCTCGGACCTCGAGGAGACCGACGCGCTGTTCCGCAAGGCCGAGGCGATCGTCAACGGCAGCCCGGTCGTCCGGCGCAGCTTCGTCGTCGTCGGCGGCTTCGGCGGCGCGGGCGTCAACGGCGGCGTGATCTTCGTCACGATGGTCCCGCCCGAGGCGCGGCCGATCACGCAGCAGCAGTTCCAGGCCCAGCTGCGGAAGGACCTCAACGCCATCCCCGGGCTCAAGGCGATCGTGCAGGACCTGTCGCAGCAGGGGTTCACCGCCCAGCGCGGTTTCCCGGTCGAGTTCTCCGTCCGCGGCCCGGACTGGGACCGGCTGGTCGAGATCGCCGACCAGATGACGCGCGACCTGCAGGCGACGCAGATGGTGGTCGACGTCGACACCGACTACCGGATCGGCGTCCCCGAGCTGCGGATCACGCCGAACCGCGCGCGCGCGGCCGACCTGGGCGTCCCGGTCGAGGACGTCGCGACCGGGATCAGCGCGCTGGTCGGCGGGGTACGGGCGGGCAAGTACGAGACCGGCGGCCGCCGGATCGACATCCGGGCCCGCCTCCTGGCCAGCCAGCGCAGCAAGCCCGAGGACCTGGCGCGGATCAAGGTCCGGGCGCGCTCGGGCGAACTGGTCCCGCTCTCGTCGCTGGTGACTTACGAGGAGGTCCCGGCACTGCAGGCCGTGACGCGGCGCGACCGCGAGCGGGCGATCTCGGTCTTCGCCAACGTCGCCCCCGGATTCGACCAGAAGACGGTGCTGGAGCAGGTCGAGAAACTGGGGGCCGGCCTGCCGACCGGCTACCGCGCGGTGCTCGGCGGCGCGTCGCAGGCCTTCCGCGAGTCGATGGGGAGCCTGATCTTCGCGCTGGTGCTGGGGATCGCGGTGGCCTACATGGTGCTCGGCGCGCAGTTCAACTCGTTCCTGCACCCGGTGACGGTCCTGACGATCCTGCCGCTGTCGGTCGCGGGGGCGGCCTACGCGCTCTGGCTCTCCGGCCGCAGCCTCAACATCTTCTCGATGATCGGGCTGCTGCTGCTGATGGGGATCGTCAAGAAGAACTCGATCATCCTGGTCGACTACGCCAACCAGGCCCGGGCGCGCGGCGCGGGGGCGCTCGAGGCGATGCTGATGGCGGGCCCCGTTCGCCTGAGGCCGATCCTGATGACGACGACGACGACCTTCATGGCGGCGCTCCCTCCCGCGCTGGGGCTGGGGGCGGGCGCCGAGATCCGCACCCCGATGGCGATCGCGGTGATCGGCGGGCTGCTGCTCTCGACGACGCTCAGCCTGCTCGTGGTGCCCGCGTTCTACGTCGTGGCGGACCGCGTGCGGGGGCGGATCGCCGGCTGGTTCCGTCGCGGCAAGCGCGCGGCGGTGGCCGACGCGGCGGGTGCGTCGGGCGCCGTGCTGGCGCTGCTGCTGGGGGGTGCCGGCGCGGCCGATGTGGCCGAGGCGGCCGGCCCGGCGCCGGCGACGGCCGGGCGCGAGGCGGCCTGGCGCGCGGTTGTGGCGACCGAACTGGCCTTCGCGCGCGAAGCCGAGGCGCGTGGCACGAAGGAGGCGTTCCTGGCCTTCCTCGCCGACGACGGCGTGGTCTTCCAGCCCGGCCCGGTGAACGGCAGGAGCTGGTGGAAGGACCGGCCGAAGCAGCCGGGCGCGCTGCGCTGGCGCCCCGCCTTCGCGGCGGTGGCGCGCGACGGCGAGCTGGGCTTCACGACCGGCCCCTGGCTCTTCGAGGTCCCGCCACGCGAGGGGGCGCCGCTGCCCCCGCCGGCGCACGGCTGGTTCGCGACGATCTGGCAGCGCCAGGCCGACGGGACCTACCGCTTCGCCGCCGATGGCGGGATCGGCGCCGGCGGGCCGGCGCCCGACCTGGCGACGGTCGCGGCGCGCGAGTCCTTCCCTCCGGCGCAGGCCGATCCGGCGAAGGACGACTCGGTGCGCGTCATGTCGCTCGAGGCGATGGAGGCGCGGTTCCTCGCGCTGGCGCAGCAGCAGGGGCTGGCGGCGGCGTACGGCGAGCTGCTCGACCCCGAGGCGCGCGCGCTGCGCGGCGAGCGGGGCCTGCTCTCGGGCCGCGACCAGATCGTCGCGGCCGCCGCCACGCAGCCGGTTCCGGCCGGCTGGACCGTGCAGAAGAGCGGCGTCGCCGCCAGCAACGACCTGGGCTACACGTGGGGCGCGTGGGTCGCGGCGGGTGAGAAGCCGGCCAGCGGCTGGTTCCTGCGGGCCTGGCGCCGCGAGCCGGGCGGCGGCTGGCAACTGGCGCTCGACCTGCTGATGGCCGCCCCCGCCGGGTCCTGAGGCGGCGCGCTATGCGGGAAGCACGGTCGCGATCGCCAGGCTCCAGGACGGGAAGAGCGCGGGACGGAACGCCTCGTCGAGCGCGGTGACGCTCCGCACGCGGTAGACGTCCCGCTCGAGCAGGTATTCCTCGATCGTCCGCGCCTCGAGATCTACGATCCAGTAGTGCGGCACGCCGAAGCGCGCATAAAGCTCCAGCTTGCGTACCCGGTCGACCCGCTCGGTGCCCGGCGACAGGACCTCGACGCAGAGGTCGGGCGCCCCCTGGAGGTTCTTCGGCGCGACGATCCCCGCGCGGGCGTCGGAGACGAAGATCACGTCGGGCTGCAGCACGTTGTGGTCGTCCAGGACCACGTCGAGCGGCGAGACCATGACCCGGCCGAGCCGGAGGTGATCGACGTGCTGCCGCAGGCGGTAGTAGATCTCCCCGACGACCAGCTGGTGCCGGGTGTTCGGCGAGGCCATCACGACCAGTTCCCCCTCGACGAGCTGGTAGCGACGCCCGTCGTCGGGGAGGCTCACGTAGTCGGCATAGGTCAGCCGGCCGCGCGGTGCGTCCGCTCCCGGAATCGACATCGGTCGCTCCTTCCATCGAAGAGACTACGTCGCAAGAGAATACCGCGAAATCAGGCGACGGGCCGACCGTCCCGCTCGCGGGATCGGGCGGTCGGGAGTTGCGCTCGAATACGCGGAGCACGAGGTGTAAGATCGGCATCCTGAGGATTCACGACCGATGAAGCGCGCGTGCCGCTTCGGTGCCGTCCTGCTCGTGCTCGCCTTGGCGGGCGCCGAAAGCCCCGACGCAATCTGTTCCAGCGAAGGGCCTTCCCTGCCGAGACCGCTGCTTCCCGCGGGTGATCGCGATCTCATCGGCGCGAGTGAGCCCTACCTTCTTCTGGAACCCGTCGAAGCGCCCATACTGCGGAAGCGAGTGGCGCCGCGATACCCGAGCCTCCCGCTTGCCGCGCTGTGGGAGGGGTGGGTCTCGTTCCAGCTCATGATCGACCGCGATGGGAACGTCGTCGAGGCGCGCATCCTCCACTCCGATCCGATGTTCGATGAAGCAGCCCTCGAAGCGGTTCGCCAATGGAAGTACGAACCTGCGCGGCTCGACGGAAAGCCGGTCAGTGTCTACTTCACCGTCCTCGTTCCCTTCCGGCAGGTGATGCGGGGCGAAGTCACTTCGATCGACGAGAGAGGAATCCTCGTCACTTTCGATGGAGCCGAAGCATTGGAGCTCCCGCGTCGAGCGACACTCATGAGGCGGTCCGCCGGTGAACGGCAGGTTGTGATCGGGGCTGTCGACATCGTCGATCGTCGCTACGAAAACGCCGTGTGCAGCTTCCGGGCCGAAGGGGCGGGCGGGCTGGCGCCACGCGTCGGCGACGACGTCATCGTCCATGCCGGGGCGCCTGCTCCCCCTCCCGCCGTCGCGGCCGACAGGCCCTCCGAAGCGCGGCTACGCGAGTTGCTCCGGGTCCTCGACGTCGAGCGCCGGCTTCGTGAGGGTATGTCGACCTTCGCGGCGGGAATCAGTCGCCGCTGCGTTGGAATGCCTGAAACCGAGATTCTCGCGGCGCTCGAGGGGGTTTCCTTCGACCAGCTCCTTGCGCGGGTCACCGACATCCTTCGCTGGCGACTGACAGCTTCCGATGTCGATGCGGCGATCGGGTTCTATGACTCATCCGCCGGCCGGCGCCTTCGGGATGCCGATCGCGCCCTTGCGCATGACGTCGCTTTCGCCTCCTGGGCTTGGCAGGAGGAAACCGAAGCCAGGATCCGCGAGCAGCTCAGGAACAGGGGATTCGAGCTGGCCGACGACGACCCGTAACGAACCAGGATCCGTGCCCTAGCCGCGCCCCATCAGTTCGAGCAGCCCGAGCGACATCCAGGGGATGTAGGTGATCAGCAGCACCCCCAGCCCGAGGATCAGCAGGAAGGGCACCACCGCGCGGTAGAGCACCGTCATCGGCTTGTTGAAGCGCGACGACGACAGGAACAGGTTCAGACCCACCGGCGGGAAGAGGAACCCCAGCTCGAGGTTGGCGAGGAAGATCACGCCGAGGTGGATCGGGTGGATCCCGAACGCCACCCCGAGCGGCACGACGAGCGGGGTCAGGACGACGATCGCCGAGAAGATCTCGAGCACGCTCCCCAGCACCAGCAGCACGACGTTCAGCACCAGCAGGAAGACGAGCGGCGAGGAGACGTGCGCCTGCACCCAGGCCAGCAGCGCGTCGGGGATCTGCGCGTCGACCAGCCAGGAGGTCAGCCCGAGCGCGCTGGCCAGCAGGATCAGCACCGCGCCGACCAGCGCCGCGGCCTTGGTCAGGACCTTCGGCAGTTCGCCGAGGAAGGTCAGGTCGCGCTGCACGAAGCAGGCGAAGAGGACGGTGTAGGCGAAGGCGAAGGCCGCCGTCTCGAGCAGGGAGGCGATGCCGGTCGCGAACAGGACGATCATCAGGACCGGGACGGACAGCTCCCACCCGGCCTGCGCGGTCGCCGCGAGCAGCTCCCGCGCCGAGAAGCTCTGGCGCTCTGCGCCGACCCGACCGCCCACGAAGAGCCCGTAGGCCGCGACCAGCACCAGCAGCAGGAAGCCGGGGATCAGCCCGCCGATGAAGAGCTGGTCGGCCGGGACCTTGGCCACGACGCTGTAGAGGATCACCGGCAGCGACGGTGGGAACAGCAGCCCCAGGCTCCCCGACGCGGTGACGAGGCCCAGCGAGAAGCGCTCGGGGTAGCCGTCCTTGAGCAGGATCGGCAGCACCAGGCCGCCGAGCGCGATGATCGTCACGCCGGAGCCGCCGGTGAAGGCGGTGAACAGCGCGCAGACCGCGGCGACCAGCACCGCCACGCCTCCCGGCATCCAGCCGAACAGCGCGCGGAAGAAGCGCACCAGCCGCTCGGCCGCCTTCGTCTCCGCGAGCACGAAGCCGGTGGCGGTCAGGAGCGGGATCGCGGGGAGGGTCGGCGAGGCAACCAGGCGGTAGATCTCGGCCGTCACCGCCGAGACGGGGACCTGGTCCTTCCAGAAGAAGAGCGCCGCGAAGCCGGCCATCGCGGCGAAGACCGGCATCCCGAGCAGCAGCGCGGCGAGCAGCATCGCCCCCAGCAGCCAGACGATCGGCGCCGCCGGCTGGACGAAGGCCAGCAGGAAGACCGCGCCGGCCGCGCCGAAGGCGACGAGGCGGCCGCGCCAGCGGGGCGCCGCCATCCAGGCGAACGACAGCGCCATCGCCCCGAAGCCGAACGGCATCACCAGCTCGCCGACCCACTGCGGCAGTCCGAACGACAGCGTGTTCCCGAGCTCGCGCTCCGCCAGCACGACCCCGACGCTGCCGTAGGTCAGGACGGCGCAGACGATCGCCGCGGCCGCGCCCGCGAGCACGTGCGCCGCGCCGCGCGCGTTCCCTTCGGGCAGCAGCTCGGCGGTCGAGAGCGTCAGGTGCTTGCGGGCCCAGGTCGCGACGAGGCCGCCGAGGAAGGTCAGGTAGAAGGTCAGCTGGTGAACGTAGCTCGACGAGCCGGGGACGTGGAAGCCGGCCAGCGGCCGGCCGAGCATGTCGATCAGCGGCAGCAGCGCGAGCAGCAGGAAGAGCGCGGCGAGCAGCCACTCCCCGGAGCGCGCGATGGCGTGCCGTACGCTCAACGGGTCGGTGGCCTTGGCGGCCGCGCGGCAGGCGTCGCGGGCCTTGAGCCCGGCGTCGAACGCCTCCGCCGGGATGAACTTCCCGCGGATCGTCGGGTAGACCCCCTCGGCGATGGCGCGCCACTGCTGCAGCGCGGCCGCGTCGAGCTTCACCACGGTGAGCCCGCGCTTGGTCATCGCCTCGATGTCCTTCGGCTCCGTCTCCCGCGTCAGCTCGGCCAGCCGCCGCGCGGTCCTGCGGGCCGACTCCTTCAGCGCGGGGCGGAACTCGGCCGGGATCTTCTCCCAGGTGTCCTTGGAGACGACGATGCCGCCGATGAGGATCCCCCAGTTGATGTCGGTCATGTTCTTCGCCTGGTTGTACCACTGCAGCAGGACCGCGGCCTGCGGCGGAGCCGGGACCACGGTGACCAGCCCGGTCTGGAGCGCGGTCGAGATCTCGGTCGAGGGGAGCGGGATCGGGTTGAAGCCCGCCTTCTTCCAGAGCTCGACCAGCAGGTCGTCGCCGGCCCAGACGAACAGCTTCTGCTTCTTCAGGTCGTCCGGGACGCGCACCGGCGACTTGGCGAAGAAGTGGACGAAGCCGCCGTCGGTCCAGCCGAGCAGCACGAAACCGCGCGCCTCGAGCGTCTGCTCGATCGACGGGCCGATCTTCTCCAGCGCGCAGTCGAACTCGGCGTAGTCGGCGTAGGCCAGCGGGATCTGCAGCGCGAGCACGCTGCGGTCGATGTCCTGCAGCCCGGTGCCGGTGACGAGAGCGCCGTTGAGGGTCCCCAGCCGCATCTTGCGCACGACGTCGCTGTCGTCGCCGGCGACGCCGCCGGGGTAGAGCCGCAGCGTGACCTTGCCGCCGGAGATCTTCTGCCACTCGGCGGCCATCTCCTGCAGCGCCTGGTGCCAGGACGAGCCCTGCGGGACGAGCGTCGCCATCTTGATCACGGTCTGGGCGGAGGCGACGGGAAGCGCGAGCAGCGCCGCGAGCAGCGCGGCGGTGCGGGCGGCGGACCTGGCGGAGAGCGGCAGCATCGGGTCGTTCCTTGGGTGGGTCACTCGAGGAAGAGCTCGTCCTGGCGCGCGAGCAGCCAGCGCGCGCGCTTCTGGGCGATCAGGTTGGCCAGCCGCTGCTCGGGGGCGGCGTCGGGGTCGATCGCCAGCGCGGTCTCGAGCAGCGTCGCGAACTCCCTGCGGTCCTGGGCGGAGACCGAGACGGTCTCGGCGTAGCTCACGTACGGCGCGGCGCGCTTCCCGCCGGACGCGGCCACCGCCTTGTCGAAGGCTTCGCGCGCCTTCGCCGGCGAGCCGCCGGCCGCGGCCGGGCGGCCGCCGTCGTAGCTGATGAAGAAGTCCCAGATCGCGCCGTCGCCGTAGCCGGGGTCGAGCGCGCGCGCGCGGGTCATGATCGCCTCGACCGTCGGCAGGTCGGCCGACAGCTCCGAGTCGTCCTTGGCGCTCGCGATCGCCGCGGCCCAGGCCGCGCCGGTCCAGTAGAGCAGGGGGACGTCGCGGGCGGTCATCCGGCCAGCGCGGCGGCGGGGTCGCGGCGCAGCGCGGCGGAGAAGCCGGGGTGCCGGGCGTCGAGCCCGCGGAGGCCGTAGCCCAGCGCCCGCCGGTACATCCGGGTCGCCCGCCGGCGCAGGTGGGTCGCCCGCGCCAGGTCGGCGGCCTCGGCGTAGTCGGCCTCGCACTGCAGGTAGGCGTACGCGTACTGGGTGAAACCGCTGGTTGCCGAGAGCAGCAGGTCGGGGTTCTCGGGCGAGACCGCCAGCAGGCTCTCGATCGTCTTCAGCGCGAACGGCAGCGCGTCGCCGACCAGTTCCGGGTCGTCGTCGGTGGCGTAGACCGAGTTGCCCCGACGCGAGGGCGGACCCCAGCCGGTCGGCGGCCATCTTCTGGATCGAGCAGGCAGGGCAGACGACCGCCGCCAGCAGCAGCGCCAACGCCGCGCCGGCCGTGCCCGGCTGCGCGGCGGGTCGATATGCGAGATTCACGGCTCGTCCGATCCCCTGCATCCGAATATGGCTTCCGCAGTCTACCGCGCCCGCCCCGGGCCGTCCCCACGCGGGCGGGGATCTCCACTACATTGTCCACGGCGGGGCCGCCGGCCCCGGAGGGCGCGGCCGATGCTCGAGACCCTGGACCTCAAGGCCCGGCTGGGGAACAAGGCCTACCGCGAGGCGATGGACCACCTCGAGCTCGAGCTGCCGATCCTGCACCGGGCGCTCCTCGATCACGGGATCCCGGTCCTGGTCCTGTTCGAGGGCTGGTTCTCCTCGGGGCGCGGCGACTCGATCGGCCAGCTGGTCCACCACCTCGACCCGCGGGCGACGCGGGTCCACGTCACCCACGCCTCGTCCGAGGAGGACCGGCGCCGGCCCTGGCCGTGGCGCTTCTGGCGCCGCACGCCGGCCCGCGGCCGGATCGAGGTCTTCGACCGCTCCTGGTACTACCTGCTCTGGAACCAGCGCGACGAGGGGATGCTCGACGCCGCGCGCTGGGAACGCGAGCTGCAGGCGGTGGACGAGTTCGAGCGCCAGCTCGTCGACGACGGGACGGCGCTGTTGAAGTGCTGGCTGCACATCGGCCCCGGCGAGCAGAAGCGGCGGCTCAAGGCCTGGGCGAAGGACGAGACGCAGCGCTGGCGCGTCTCCGACGAGGACTGGAAGCGGCACCGCGCCTACCCCCGGCGCCTCGCGCTGGCCGAGGAGATGCTGGCCCGAACCCACACCCACCGCGCCCCGTGGACGCTGGTCGAGGCCGAGGACGAGAACCACCGGCGGGTGCGGGTGCTCGCCGCGGTGGCCGAGACGATGCGCCGCGCGCTCGAGCAGCGCGGGATCCCGGTCCCGACGCCGGAACTGCTGCCCGACGCCGCGGAGGCCGGGCATCCGCTGGAGCCGATCGTTGCGGCCGACCCGCTGCAGGCGCCGCCTCCGATCCCGCAGGACTCGCCCCTGGCGCGGGTCGATCTCTCCCGCCGGCTCGAGCGCGAGGAGTACGCGAAGCGGCTGAAGAAGGCCCAGGCCCGGCTGCGCGAGCTGGAATTCCTCTGCTACACGCGGCGGCTGCCTGCGGTGGTCGTCTTCGAGGGCTGGGACGCGGCGGGGAAGGGGGGTGCGATCCGCCGCCTGACCGAGTCGCTCGACCCGCGCGGCTACGCCGTGGTCCCGATCGCGGCACCGACGGCGGCGGAGAAGGCGCACCACTACCTGTGGCGCTTCTGGAACGAGATCCCGAAGGACGGCCACTGGACGATCTTCGACCGTTCCTGGTACGGGCGGGTGCTGGTCGAGCGGGTCGAGGGGTTCGCCAGCGAAGCCGAGTGGCAGCGCGCCTACCAGGAGATCAACGAGTTCGAGCGGGCGCTGGTCACGCACGGGACCGTGGTGGTCAAGTTCTGGCTGCACATCTCGCCCGAGGAACAGCTGGCCCGCTTCCGGCGGCGCGAACAGTCGCCCCTCCGGCGCCACAAGATCACCGCGGAGGACTGGCGCAACCGCGGCAAGTGGCCGCCCTACCTCGCGGCGGTGAGCGACATGCTGCGCCAGACCAGCACGACCCACGCGCCGTGGACGGTGGTCGAGGCAACCGACAAGCTGTGGGCGCGGGTCAAGGTCGTCGAGACGGTGATCCGGTCGATCGAGGCCCGGCTGTAGCGGGCGAGGCCGGGGCCGGGCCCGGCTCAGCGCCGTGCCGCCAGCCGCTCCGGCACCTCGGCGATCGAGCCCAGCACGGCCTCGGCGCGAGCGAAGTCGCCGTGCGCGGTCAGCGCGGTCGGGATGATCCAGCAGGGGACGCCGGCGGCGTGCGCCGCGGCCAGCCCGCGCTCGGAGTCCTCGATCGCCAGGCACTCGCCGGGCGGCAGGCCGACCCGCTCGGCCGCCCGCCGGTAGGGCTCGGGGTCGGGCTTGCAGCGCGCGCACTCGTCGATCGTGATCGCGAATTCGAGGTAGCGGAGGAACCCCGTGCGGCGGTGGATGATCTCGAAGTGGGCGCGCCGGCTGCTCGTGACGACCCCCATCGGGAGGCGGCCGTGGAGGGCCAGCAGGACCGCTTCCGCCTCCGGCACGGCGGCCGACTCCTGCGCCAGCCTCCAGGCGTACAGCTCGTCGCGCTCCGCGCGGTGGCGCGCGACCTCCTCCGGCGTCAGGGCTCCATCGCGCACGAGGTGCCAGGCCCCCTTCGCCTGGACCAGGAACAGGTCGTAGTACTGCTCGCGGGTCAGCTCGACGCCCAGGCGCGCCAGCGTGTCGCGCGTGGCCTCGAAGTAGATCCGCTCGGTGTCGACCAGGACGCCGTCGTTGTCCCAGAACAGCGCGCGCGTCACGGGCCGAGCAGCTTGGCGACGCGCGGCGCGCGCAGCCGCGCGGTCTCCGGGAAGCCGGAGCCGAGCAGCGGCCGCAGGTAGTCCTGGAACGCGGGCGTCACGTCGTTGGCGGCGGGCGCGATGAAGGCGTCGGGCATCGTGCGGGTCCTGGCCGCGACCGCCTCGAGCGGGACCAGCGCGTAGTCGACGGCGTAGTTC
Source organism: uncultured Acidobacteriota bacterium (assembly GCA_963702545.1). Lineage (GTDB taxonomy): Bacteria > Acidobacteriota > Polarisedimenticolia > J045 > J045 > JALOKP01. Next base: position 99,857 of record CAVPDB010000020.1, read on the forward strand.
CCGACGCGGCGGATCGCGACCGAGCCGCTCGTCCCGCCCCAGAGCGCGAACTGCACGCCGCGCTCGCCCGCCTCGCGGGCTTCGCGCTGGTCGACATCGGAGACCACGCCCATGTAGGACCGCTGCAGGTAGCCGAAGGTGTCGGCCCGGGCGCGGCTGATCTTCAGCTCCGTCTTCACGAGGTCCTTGAGCCGGTCGCCCAGCTCGCCCGAGCCCGAGAGCTGGACGTTGCCGTGGGCGTCGCGCTCGACGGCTTCTGCGAGCAGCGTGGCGATCGGCCGGTGCTGCTCGTCGGCGACCCCTTCGCTGACGGCCACGATGCAGCGGCCGAGCCGCTTCATCACGCCGTCGACGTCGGCCAGGAAGCGGTCCTTCGAGAAGGGGCGCTCGGGCAGGTAGACCAGGTGCGGCCCGTCGTCCTCGAAGGTCCGGCCGGCGGCCCCGGCGGCGGTCAGGAAGCCCGCGTGCCGCCCCATCACGACGGCGATGTAGACGCCCGGCAGCGAGCGGTTGTCGAGGTTCGCCCCCATGAAGGCCTGGGCCACGAAGCGGGCCGCGGAGGGGAAGCCCGGCGTGTGGTCGTTCTCCTCCAGGTCGTTGTCGATCGTCTTCGGCAGGTGGATCGCGCGCAGCTCGTAGCCGTCCTTCGCGGCCTGCTCGGCGACGATCCGCACGGTGTCCGACGAGTCGTTGCCGCCGATGTAGAAGAAGAAGCGCACGTCGTGCGCCTTGAGCGTCCGGAACAGCTTCCGGCAGTACTCCTCGTCCGGCTTGTCGCGGGTGGACAGCAGGGCCGCACTGGGCGCGCCCGCGACCCGCAGCAGGTTCGCCGGGGACTCCTGGGTGAGGTCGAGGAACTCCTCGTTCAGGACCCCGCGGACCCCGTGGACCGCGCCGTAGAGGCGGGTGATCTGCGGGTGCTTCGCGGCCTCGAGCGCGACCCCCGCGAGGGTCTGGTTGATGACGGCGGTCGGGCCGCCGCCCTGGGCCACGACAGCCTTACCGACGAGCTGTGACATGCGAGTAAGCCTCCGGAAGGGCATGCGCCGCGCGGATCTTCGCCCGCCCGCCGCTCGGAGGTCAAACGCCGCCGGGGTACGGCTCCGGCTCTGCGCGGTCCCGCCCGGATCCGCCGCGTCCGCCGAAGCCTTGACAACGGGCCCGCGAGCGCCATGTAATCGCGCGCCGCGGAGGGGATCGGGAGCAGCGAACCCGCTCCCCGCCCGCCCGCGAAGGGGAGGATCCATGACGCTGTCCAAGCGCTGTGCGGCAGAGTTCTTCGGCACTTTCTGGCTGGTCTTCGGCGGCTGCGGCAGCGCCGTGCTCGCCGCCGCGTTCCCCGACTCCGTCAACGCGCTCGGGATCGGGCTCCTGGGGGTCTCTTTTGCCTTCGGCCTCACGGTCCTGACGATGGCCTACACCGTCGGCGGGATCTCCGGCGGCCACTTCAACCCGGCCGTGACCTTCGGGCTGTGGGCCGGGAAGCGCTTCCCGGCGGGGGAGATCCTTCCCTACGTCGTGGCCCAGGTGCTGGGCGCGATCGCCGCCTCCGGCGTGCTCTACATGATCGCCTCCGGCAAGGCGGGGTTCGACGCCGCGGCCAGCGGTTTCGCCGCCAACGGCTACGGGGCTCACTCGCCGGGCGGCTACACGATGGGCTCGGCGCTGATCGCCGAGATCGTCCTGACCCTCTTCTTCCTGCTGATCATCCTGGGCTCGACGCACAAGCGGGCCCCGGCCGGTTTCGCGCCGCTGGCGATCGGCCTGGCGCTGACCCTGATCCACCTGATCAGCATCCCCGTGACCAACACTTCCGTGAACCCCGCCCGCAGCACCGGGCCGGCGCTCTTCGTCGGCGGCTGGGCCCTCTCCCAGCTCTGGTTGTTCTGGGTCGCGCCGATCGTCGGCGGCCTGCTCGGCGGGTTCCTATTCAAGGCGCTGTTCGAGCACGACGACAAGCGCTGACCCTCCCTAGAAAGGAACGACCGACATGCGCACCCGCCTGATCCACCTCGCCGTCGCCGCGCTGCTCGCGGCCGCCGTTTTCGCGCCCGGCGTGGCCCAGGAGCGCGGAGAAGCCGAAGCTCGGCTGGTCCAACAAGGGCGAGTTGGCGCTGGACCCTGACCGCCGGCAACGCCGACTCCAGCACGATCAGCCTCGCCAACACGCTCGAGTACCGCTGGCCCGACTCGCTGCTCAAGTTCTACGCCTTCGGGATCCGGTCGCGCTCGGACGAGACGCGGTACTTCCAGGTCTTCGACGACACGGGGGAGCCCGATCCCCGGGGCGATCGTCGAGGATCGTTCACGACCGTGAACGCCGAGCGCTACGTCCTGGCCCTCAGTTTCGAGGACAAGATCAGCGCGCGCATGTACTGGTTCGGGACGGTCGGCTGGGAGCGCAACGAGCCGTCCGGGCTCAGTTCGCGACTCCTGGCCGGCGGCGGCCTCGGCAACATCTGGTACGAGAACGACCGCGGCCACTTCAAGACCAGCTACGGGCTCAACTACACCTGGGAGAGCTTCACCGACGACACCAGCGACGACTACCTGGGTGGCACCGTGACCGCCGACTGGTACTGGAAGTTCAGCCCGAATGCCTCGTTCCAGACCGTCGACACCCTCTTCCTGAACTTCTTCGAGATGGGCGACTGGCGGATCAACTCGAACAACGCGCTGACCGTCCAGATGAACAAGCTGCTCGCGCTCAAGGTCGGACTCACCCTCCTCTACGACAACGAGCCCGCGACCCTCGATTTCCCGATCTTCGGCCGCTACGGGGGCGAGACTGGCAACACGGTGGCAGTGGAAGCCGACAAGCTCGACACGATCTTCACCACGGCGCTGGTCGTGGGCTTCTAGCCCGGGCCGCGATCGACCTTCCGCGCGGGCGGCCGGACCCCGGCCGCCCGCGGTCTTTCCGGGCGCCGATTTCGCCGTGCGCGCCGGCTCCCCTCGCGGCACATTCAGGTCACGCCTCGGTCCGGGGAGCGAGGCCCCCGGCTGGCGCGCGCCCGTCCGTTCTTCGTCGCGCGCGCCGGCCGGCGTTCGGATCCGGAGCCGTCAGGCTGCGGGTCGGCTCCCCGGGCGCATCGCCGGACCCGTCGCCTCCGCCCCCCTCAGCGAGCCGCGGCGCGCTGGGCGTCGAGCTTCTTGCGCAGCACCGTCGGCAGGATCCCGCCGTTGCCGTAGTAGACGATCTCGACCGGCGTGTCGAGCCGGCAGGTCGCGTCGAACTGCACCTTCGTGCCGTCGGCCTTCGTCGCGGTCACGCCGGCCGTGCAGCGCGGCGTGAGCGGGCTCGGCAGGCTGAGGTCGAAGGTCTCCGTCCCGTCGAGCCCGAGCGATTCCGCCGTCTTGCCAGCCGGGAAGGTCAGGGGCAGCACCCCCATCCCGACCAGGTTGCTGCGGTGGATCCGCTCGAAGCTCTCGGCGATCACCGCCCGCACCCCGAGCAGGAAGGTCCCCTTGGCCGCCCAGTCGCGCGAGCTGCCCATCCCGTAGTCCTTGCCGGCCAGCACGACGAGCGGCGTCCCCTCGGCCTTGTAGTTCTGCGCGGCGTCGAAGATCGCCACCATCGCGCCGCCGCCGGTGCGGCTCATGTCCCGGGTGTAGCCGCCTTCCTTTCCGCCGGCGAGCTTGTTGCGGACCCGGATGTTGGCGAAGGTGCCGCGCGTCATCACGCGATCGTTGCCGCGCCGCGAGCCGTAGCTGTTGAAGTCGGGCGGCTGCACGCCGTGCGCGACGAGGTACTTCGCCGCCGGGCTGTCCTTGGCGATCGAGCCGGCGGGGGAGATGTGATCGGTCGTCACGGAATCGCCCAGGACCGCCAGCACGCGCGCTCCCTGGACCGGAATCACGCCCGGGGGCGCCGGCTTCATCCCGATGAAGAAGGGCGGGTTCTGGATGTAGGTGCTGGCTTCGTCCCAGGCGTAGAGTTCGCCCTCCGCGACCGGGATCTTCCGCCAGGCCTCGGTCCCCTCGAAGACCTTCCCGTACTGCGTCCGGAACTGCTCGGGGGAGAGGGCCCGCTCGCGCACCGCGGCGACCTCGGCCGTGGTCGGCCAGATCTCCTTCAGGAAGACCTCGCGGCCGTCGCTCCCGACGCCGATCGGCTCGGTCAGGAGGTCGCGGTCGATCGTCCCGGCCAGCGCGTAGGCAACGCAGAGCGGCGGGCTGGCGAGGTAGTTGGCCTTGACCTGCGCGTGGACCCGCCCCTCGAAGTTGCGGTTGCCGGAGAGGACCGACGCCACGACCAGGTCGCCGTCCTTTACCGCCGCGGCGACCTCGTCGGGCAGCGGGCCGGAGTTGCCGATGCAGGTCGTGCAGCCGTAGCCGACGGTCTGGAAGCCCAGCGCGTCGAGGTCCTTCGTCAGCCCCGCCTTGTCGAGGTAGTCGGTGACGACGCGGCTCCCCGGCGCGAGCGAGGTCTTGACCCACGGCTTGCGGTTGAGGCCGAGCGCGAACGCCTTCCGCGCCACCAGGCCGGCCGCGATCATCAGGTCGGGGTTGCTGGTGTTGGTGCAGGAGGTGATGGCCGCGATCACGACCGCGCCGTGGCCGATCTCGGGCGAGACGCCGGGGCCGATCGCCACGACCGCCCGGCTGTCCACCTTGTCCGGAGCGACGCCGAGACCGCGCGTCGACGGCGGCTGCGTGAGCGCCTCCCGGAACCCCTGCTTGACGTCGCCCAGGTCGATCCGGTCCTGCGGGCGCTTCGGCCCGGCGAGCGACGGGACGACCTTCGAGAGGTCAAGGTGCAGCAGGTCGGTGAACTCGGGCTCCTCGGCGTCGGCGGTCCAGAACATCCCGTTGGCGCGGGTGTAGGCCTCGACCAGTTCGACCGTCTTCGGATCGCGCCCCGTGAAGGTCAGGTACTCGAGCGTCCGCGCATCGACCGGGAAGAAGCCCATCGTCGCGCCGTACTCGGGGGCCATGTTGGCGATCGTCGCGCGGTCGGTCAGCGACAGGTCGGCCATTCCCGGGCCGGTGAACTCGACGAACTTCTCGACCACGCCGCGCTTCCTCAGGATCTCGGTCACGGTCAGCACGAGGTCGGTCGCGGTCGCGCCCGGCGCCAGCCGGCCGGTGAGTCGCACGCCGATCACCTCCGGCGTGACCATGTAGACCGGCTGGCCGAGCATCACCGCCTCGGCCTCGATCCCGCCGACGCCCCAGCCGACGACGCCCAGCCCGTTGATCATCGTGGTGTGCGAGTCGGTCCCGACCAGCGAGTCGGGGAAGGCGACCAGCGGCCCCTCGCCGTCGCGCCGGGTCAGTACGCCGGGGGAAAGGTACTCGAGGTTGACCTGGTGGATGATCCCGGTCGCCGGCGGGACGACGCGGAAGTTGTCGAGCGACTTCTGCCCCCACTTCAGGAACTCGTAGCGCTCGCGATTGCGCTCGAACTCCTTCTCGACGTTCAGCCGCAGCGCGTCGGCGCTGCCGAACCAGTCGACCTGCACCGAGTGGTCGATGACCAGGTCGCACGGCACGGCGGGGTTGATCGCCTTCGGGTCCCCGCCCAGCGCCTTCATCGCGTCGCGCATCGCCGCCAGGTCGACCATGCAGGGGACGCCGGTGAAGTCCTGCAGCACGACGCGGCCGGGGAAGAACGGCAGCTCGGCCTGTCCCGGCGACTTCGCCTTCCACGCCATCAGCGCTTCGACGTCGCCCTTGTGCACGATGAACTCGTCGAGGTGGCGGACCAGCGCCTCGAGCAGGACGCGCAGCGAGTAGGGAAGCCGCTCCAGCCGGCCCAGTCCCGCGCGCTCGAGCGCGTGGAGGTCGTAGCAGGCGTAGGCGCCGTGTGGAGTCGAGAGCGTGGCGCGGGAGCGGAAGGGGTCGAGCCGGTCGGCCATGGCGAGGTCTCCTGGAGCCCCCGGCGCGGCCGGGGAGGGCGAGAAACCGGCATGTTAACCCGCCTCCCGGCCGTTTTCCGGGGCGTCCGCGCCGCCGCCGGTCCTGGCCTATACTCCCGCCGCGCAGCGCTCGGCCGGCGCGCGGGTGCCGCCGGCACGAACCCCGAAACGAGGAGTCCGCCCATGTCCCGTCACACGACCCGGGTCCGCCGTTCGCTCTGCCTCGCGGTCCTGATCGTCCTCGCCGGCGCCGGGCCTTCGCTCGCCGGCGGCCTCACCCTGTACGAGGTCGGCACCCCGGACACGGGGCTGGCCGCGGCCGGTTGGGCCGCCCGCGCGCAGGATCCGGGAACGGTCCTGACCAACCCCGCCGGCATGACGCGCCTGGCCGGCTCGCAGCTCCTGGTCGGCGGCCAGTTGCTCTACGGCTCGCTCGAGTTCGCGGACGACGGCCGGACCACGACCTCCGGCGGCAGTGGGGGGAACGCGGTCGGCTTCCTGCCAGCGGCCAGCCTGTTCTACACGCACCAGCTCTCGCCGAAGGTCACCTTCGGCTTCGGCGTCTTCTCCAACTTCGGGCTGGGGCTGGAATACGACGAGGACTGGGCCGGGCGCTACTACGCCCAGAAGGCGGCGCTGATCGGGATGTCGGCGATGCCGGCGATCGCCTTCAAGGTCAGCGACACGGTCTCGCTCGGCGTGGCGCTCAACGCGATGTACGGCTTCCTCACCGACACCGTCGCGATCAACAACGTCAATCCGACGCTGAAGGACGGCCAGCTCGAGCTGAAGGACGAGAGCTGGGGGTTCGGCGGGAACGCCGGGCTGCTCTGGGAGCCGTCCGCCCGGACCCGCCTCGGCGTGACCTACAACTCCCCGCTCAAGCTCGACTTCAAGGATACGCCCGAGTTGTCGGGGCTCGGCCCCGTGGTCAGGGAGATCCTGGCGCGGCGCGGCCTGCTCGGCGCCCAGCTCGACCTGGGCGTGACCGTCCCGCAGGGGGCGATGGCCAGCTTCTACCAGCAGGTGCGGGACGACTGGGCGGTCCTTGGAAATGTCGGCTGGCAGGACTGGTCGGCCTTCGGGCGGATCGACGTCGGACTGGCGACGACCGATCCGCGGAGCCTCACGGTCGACATCCCCTACGAGGACACCTGGCACGCCGCACTCGGCGCGCAGCATGAGATCTGCGACCCCTGGACGCTGAACTTCGGCGTGGCCTACGACAGCAGCCTGGCCGACGACGCCGACCGCTCCCCGGCGCTGCCGCTCGGCGCGGCCTGGCGCTTCGGCGTGGGGGCCGGGTACAAGGTGCGCGAGAGCCTGTCGATCCAGTTCGCCACCGAGCTGGTCTGGGGCGGCAGCCCGCGGCTGGACGTCGACCGCGGCCCGCTGGCCGGCCGGCTCGCCGGCGAGTACGCCGACACCTGGATGGCCTTCGCGAACGTCAACGCGACCTGGAAGTTCTGAGTCAGGGCCCCGGGGGCGGCTGCGGCGCGTCCCGCAGCGCCTCCCGCGCCGCCGGGTCGACCGAGCGCAGGTGGAGGTCGCGCTGCGGGAACGGGATCTCGATCCCCGCCCCCCGCAGCGCCGCCTCGACCGCCGCGAGCACGTCGCTCTGGACGACCAGCCAGTGGTCGAAGTCGGCGGTCCAGAAGCGCAGCGAGAAGTCGAGCGTGCTGTCCCCGAAGCCGACGAACAGCGGGACCGGCGGCGGGTGGCGCAGGACCCCGGCATGCCCGGCCGCCGCGCCGCGAAGCAGCTCGAGCACCCGGGCCGGCTCGCTGCCGTAGGCCACGCCGACGCGGACCTCGATCCGGCGCAGCTTGTCGCTGTGGGTCCAGTTGACGACCCGGTCCGAGATCAGGTTGCTGTTGGGGACGATCACCGAGGCCCCGTCGAAGGTCCTCACGACGCTCGAACGGATCCCGATCCGCGCGACCGTCCCGGTCAGGGTCCCCAGCTCGACGACGTCGCCGACCTCGATCGGCCGCTCCAGGATCAGGATCAGCCCGGCGACGAAGTTACTGATCACGTTCTGCAGCCCGAAGCCGACGCCGATCCCGAAGGCGCTCACCAGGAGCGTCAGGCGGTTCAGCTCGAACCCCGAGATCGCGACGGCCGCGACGAAGCCGGCCGCCAGGAGCAGGTAGCGAACGATCGTGACGATCGCGTTGGCCCGCCCCCGCGGGACCGCGGTGCGCGGCAGCACCTCCTCCGCCAGCAGGAACGAGACGGCGCGCGCGACGGCGACCGCCGCCACCAGCCCCAGCAGGAAGGCCGCGATGTCGCCCAGGGAGAGGTCGAGCGCGCCGAACACGAAACGGTGCGAGAGCGCCTCGACGATCCAGCCCGAGAAGGCCTGGGCGAGGGTGAAGAGGTTCAGCGTGACGAACACCCAGCCGGCGGCCGCGAGCGCGACCATCAGCCGGGTCCCCCCGGCGATCAGCTCCGGGCCGTGCGATCGGACGCAGACCAGGCGCGGGTCGGGGCGGCTCGCCCACCAGCGCAGGAGGATCGCCCCCAGCGCGACCAGCAGGTAGAGGAACAGCGCGGCGAGGCCGGAGGCGAGCGTCGACGAGGTGAGCAGCTCGGCCAGCGACAGGTTGCCGGCGACGTTGGACACGATCGCGCCGCCGAAGAGCGCGGCGGCGGCGAGCGCGAGCACCAGCACGGTGTCCCACCAGCGTCCCGCCAGTGCCGAGCGCTCGGGGCGGCCGGGCCGGATACCCCAGGCGAGCCCGGCGAAGGCCAGCAGCGCGATCAGCAGCAGGAGCAGGCGCGAGCCGAGCGAGGGGGCGAGGAACAGCGTCCGCAGCCGCTCGGCGAGCGAGAGGACGAGCAGTCCCGCGAGGTAAGGACGCAGCGCGGGCCGCACGACCGGTCTGCCGAGCGAGGCGATCACGGCGATCACGGCGATCGCGAGCAGGTCGTAGAAGACGGCCGGAGCGCGCGGGAAGAGCAGCAGCTGCAGCGTCAGGACGCAGAGCAGCGCCGAGCGGAACGGCCGCCGCACCAGGGCCAGGCCGACGGCGGCCAGCCGGTCCGGCGGTTCGAGGCCGGCGAGCCCGCGCCTCACCGCGCTGATGAGCAGGTAGAGCGCTGCCAGCGCGGCCACGCTGAGCGCGATCCGCCGCGGAGACGCCAGCGCCTGCGCGAGCAGCTGCAGGCCCTCCCGCCCCGGGGCCCGAGCGGCCGCCGCGGGCTCCCCGGCGCGGTCGCGCAGCGCCGTCCAGAGCGGGGGGCTGTCGATCTCGAACAGCCTGGCCCGCTCGGCGCGCGCGGTCTCTTCGACCCAGGCCGTCCCCTCGTCGACGGCGAGCAGCAGCTCGGTCAGGTTCGACTGGAGCGAGAGCCCGTGCTCCAGCTCGGCCCGCGCCCGGGCGTCCACCGACGCGATCGACGCGACCAGCTCGTCGATCGCCCCCTTCGGCACCCCTTCGGGGGCTTTTGCGGCGAACTGCTCCCGGGTCAGCGTCCAGCGCGCTTCCAGGCGCGAGAGCTGCGCGTCGAGCGCCTGCAGCGCCGCGAGGCGGCGCTGGAAGGTCTCGGCCGCCAGCTCGGACCGCAGCCGCAGGACCCGCCACTCGTTGGCCGCGCTGAACAGCCCGCGGAAGGTGCGCTGGCTCTCCGGCAGCGCCCGCGCGGACGCGATGAGCTCCTGTGAGTGGACCAGTCGCCGCTCGATTTCCCGCTGCCAGTCCTCCAGGTGGAGCGGCCGGCGGAGCGTGCGCTCCGCGCCCCGCAGCGCCTGCCGCGACTCGAGCAGCGCGGTCGAGAGCGAGCCCGGCGGGAAGGGTGCCGGAGCGGGCGTTGCCGCCGCGTCGTCCCGGGCGGCCGGGTCCGAGGCGCTCCCGGACGGCGCGGAGGGAGCCGGGTCGGCGCTCCGCGTCCCCAGCCCGGGGATCGGGAGCTGTGCGGCGGCCGGCGGCAGACCGGCCAGGACCACGAACAGCGCGACCAGGGCGAGGCGGACTCGCCGGACCGACGGCACGGGGGACCCTCCGCGCGGATACTAGTCCAACTCGCGCGGCGGCCCGGCGGACGACCCGTTGCGGCTTCCGGTGCGCCGTGCGGCCGCTATGCGGCCCCCGTCCCCGGCCGGTCTCCGCGGGCTCCGTCGGCGCCCGCCGCCGGCGCCAGCAGGAGCCGCCGCAGCGTACCGGCGCCCAGCGAGCGGTCGATCTCGAAGAAGGTGATCAGGGGCACGAGGATCAGCGTCATCAGCAGGCACTGCACGAGCAGCAGGGGGAGGGAACGGGACAGCATCTCGGCGAGAGTCTGGCCGACCGGGTGCCCATGGAACCAGCCGACGACGATCTCCTCCAGCACCGTCAGCACGATCAGCAGGACCGTCATGGACAGCACGCGCACCCCGATCCGCTGCAGCAGCGTTCCGCTCCGGACCCGGCTGCCGATCCGCGCCGCCTCGCCGATCAGCAGGAACTTCCCCAGGATCAGCGCCTTGCCGACGGCGAAGCCGAGCGGCACCGCGTGCAGCCCTTTCTGTCCCAGCAGCACCGCCTTGAAAGTGAGGAGGGTCAGGAGGCAGACGAACAGGTAGGCGCTGACGAGGAGGAACTTGCGGAGTTCCTCGCGCGCGCGCCGCTTGATCTCCTGTCCGCGGCCCGTGGCATGCGTCTCGGTCATGGCGCGTCCCTTCGTTCCGCCGCGCGGCCGTCCCGGCCCCGGCGGTCGCCGTCCCTGCCTGCGAACGGCCGTCCCAGTCTGCCACGACGGCCGGATCCGCGGTGCGGCCGGCTCCCCGCGAAGGGGGCGGGCTACGGGAGCGACACCGCCGCCTCCTGCCCGGCCGCGACCTCCACCTCCACCGGCACCCGCTCCTCGCCGCGCGCCAGCACCGCGGCCCAGCGCCCGGGCGCGAGGCCGGCGACGCGGACCTCCTTCTCGGTCTCGCCGCGGACGATCGAAACCTGGCCGGTGGCGTTGAAGTAGCCGAGCCAGTTGGTGAGGCTTCCGGCGGGGCGCAGCTCGGCCAGTGCAAAGGTCTTCGGGGCGGGAAGCCGCACCACCAGGGCGCCGGCGGGGACGAGTCGCACCTCGCGCACGACGTTGCCGTCGGCGTCGGGCTCCAGCGTGCCGAGCTTCTCGACCGCCAGCGCCAGGCCGGGGCTCGACACCGCCAGCTCGGCGCCGGCGAGCCAGTCGGTCAGTTCGTACTCGAAGCGATCGCTGCCCCCCATGTTGCACATCTGGCTCCTTGGGCCCATCAGGCAGACCGCCCACGGCGACGGCGACCGGCCGTCGGGCCCGAGGATCGTCACCACCAGGCGCTTCTCGAGGCCCAGCTCGAGCCGCACCGGCTCGTTCGACCCGGCCGCCAACTCGACGGCGGCCGAACGCCGCCCTTCGGCCCAGGCGGCGACGCGCACGCCCGGCCCGTCCTCGACGAACAGCTCGAAGCGCCCCGCCGCGTCGCTTGCGGCCTCGTCCTCCTCGCCGCCGCCGGCCGTCATGTCGGCCGTCTCGCCGGTCGCGTCGTCGCTGTTCGTCATGCGGATCATCGCGCTCGTGTTCCCGCGCCGCTCGCCCGGCGGCTGCGAGGAGATCTGCGCGCCGGCAATCGGCTGGCCGTCCTCTTTCGCCAACACGGTCCCGGTGACCAGCCGCGAGGGGAGCGCCACGTCGAGCGTCGTCACCGGCTGGTCGGACACCGTCACGACGCGCCGCGTCTGCTGCCGTCCGGCGCCGACCACGAGCAGCTTCTCGCCGGCCCGCACGCCGCCGATCGCGTAGCGGCCGTCGGCGTCGGTGAAGCCGGCCTGGACCTGGAAGTCGAACGAGGGGCGGTTCCCTTCGCCCTTGCCCGGCATCGCCAACTCGCTCAGTGCGATCCGCGCGCCGGGTACCGGCAGCCCGCCGCGCCGCACCGTCCCCTCGACACGGTTCCCCAGCACGAAGTCGATCCGCACCGTCGCGCCGTCGGCCAGCGCGACCGAGCGCCGCTCCTGGTCGTCGAGCTCGCTCGTCCCCCCGCGGCGCACGACCGTCCCCGCGCCGGCGGGCAGGTGCGGCAGGCGATAGCCGCCGTCGGCGCCGGTGAGCGTCCCGGCCAGCGGCTCGTCGCGCCCGCCCGGCGACTCGCCGTGGGCCTCGACCCGGATCCCGGGCGCGGGCTCGCCGCCCGCCTTCGTTACCGTTCCCTCGACCGTGGCGCCCGCGCCGAGCGCGATCCGCACCGGCTCCGGGTCCTCCTCGCCGACCACCACGACCTGCGTCGCCGGCGCGAAGTCGGTGTGGCGGGCCGTCAGCGCGACCTGCCCCGCGGCCAGCCCGTCGAGCGCGAAGCGGCCGTCCGTCCCGCTGACGGTCACGCCGTCGAGCGCCGCAGCGAGCGCCCCCTCGTCTCCCGGCGGCGCCGACGCCCCTTCGACCTCGACCGTCGCGCCCCCGAGCGGCGCGCCGCCGTCCTTGGAGACCACGCTCCCGGTGAGCCGCAGCCCGCGCGCCAGGCGCAGCGCGAGGCCGCTCCGCTCCTCGCCCGCGTTCAGCTCCAGCGGCTCCGAGGCGGCCGGCGCGAGCCCGCGCGCCGCGGCGCGCACGACCGCCGGGCCGGCCGGCAGCCCCTCGATCCGGAAGGTCCCCGCCGCGCGGTCCTCGATCGTCGCGTGGCGGACCGCGCGCCGCCTCGATTCGCCGCCGGCGAGCGCCCAGACCGCGAGCCCCTCGGGCGCCGTGCCGTCGGGCCCGGTCGCCGTGCCGCGCACGACCGCCCCGCGCTCGAGCTGCAGGTCGACCGGCGGGCCGGGTACGGCGAGGTCCTCGCGCTCCGCGGGCAGCCAGCCGCCCGCCGACCTGGGGTCGACGTCCAGGTCGTAGCGCCCCTCGGCGAGGCCGCCGAGCCGGAACCGCCCCTCCGCGTCGGAGGTCCCCCGGCGCTCCAGCGCACGCCCCTGTCCGAGGCGCCGGAACGCGCGCAGCGTGATCCCCTCGGCCGGCTCGCCGTCGTCGCCGGTGACGGTGCCGGAGAGCGCCAGCCCGGGGCGCGCGCGGAAGGTGCCCAGGTCGTGCGTCCGGCCGCGCGCCAGCTCGACCGCCTCGCGCCGCTCGACCAGCGCGTCGGGTGGGCGGACCTCGACCCGGTAACGCGAGGCCGCCAGGCCACCGACGCGGAACGCCCCCTTGTCGTCGCTCGCCGCGCTCCGCTCGGCCGCGGCGTCGCCGCCGCGCAGCTGGTCCGTGACGCGGACCTCCGCCCCCTTCACCGGCTTCCCGTCGCCGTCGACGACGCGGCCGGTCAGCGCGGCCGAGGGATCGAACGCGAGATCGACCACCAGCGGCGTCTCGCGCGGTGCCAGCTCGAGCGCCTTCACGACGGGCGGGTGGTCGGCGTGAGCGACGGTCAGCCGGCAGGCGCCGCGCGCGGGGACGACGCCAAGGTCGTAGCGGCCTTCCTCCGACGACTTCGTCTTCGCCAGGACCTCGTCCCCGGCGCCGCAGCGCAGCGCGACCTCCGCGCCGGCGACGGCCGGGCCCGGCGCGCCCGCCCCCTTCACCGTGCCGCGCAGCGCGACCCCGCGCTCGACGACCAGCGTCACGCTGCGTGCCGCTCCCGCCGTGACGACGACGTCCTCCAGCCGGGCGGGCGCGAACCCCTCGCGCGTCGCCTCGAGGCAGACGCGTGCCGGTGCGAGCCCCTCCGCGTGGAACCAGCCGCGCTCGTCGGTCGTCGCACTCGCGGCCGGATCTGCGCAGCCGATGCGCACTGTCGCGCCGGAGACGGGAGCGCCGGCGCGGTCGAGGACGCGGCCCTCGACGCTCCCGGTCGCCGCGGAGTCGACGGGCGGGCCGGCACGGAGGCCGGCCCCTACGGTCGACGCGGCGAACACAAGCACCAGAGGGAGGGCGAATCGGAAGGCACGACGGGACGCGGCGACGGAGCGGTACGGGCTCGGGATCACGGGGGCCTCCTCGACCGGCGGGCCGGGCGCGGGGAAGAGTGCGCCCATCATGGACCGCCGCCGCGTGCAGCGGAAGCACGCGCCGTCCCACCCGAGCCGCGTGGGCCGCAGCGGCGGCGCAAAACGATCTCGTCGAAGCAACGCCTCGCGTCGCCAGCGGTTCCCCGCCTGGTGCTTCGCCGGAATCGCCCGCGGTTCCCGGGCCGCTGCTGCACCAGGGGCGTCGCCCGCGGTTCCCGGGCCGCTACTTCGCCAGCGCGGGCGACGGCGCGGAGAGCTCGACCTCGGCCCGCTCGGCGTCGTCGATCGCCTGGAGGAAGCGCCGCAGGTCCGGGTACTCCGCGACCTCGACCCGCCGCGGCGGGATCGCGACCGTGCGCACGAGCTGCAGCCGGTCGCCGTCGATCGTCGCCACGAGGCCGTAGCGGCCGTAGGCCCCCTCCAGCTCCGTCGGGGAGGGGAGTGCACCGACGCGCAGCCCCTCGGGGATTCGCACCCGGACCCGGTCGCGCCGGAACTCCTGCGCGTCGAGCAGCAGCGGGTACTTGCGCGCGGGGAGCGACCCGAAATCGGACAGCAGGTCGAGCCGCTGCGCCACCACCGGCACGGCGAACCCGGCCGGCAGACGCCGGCCGAGCCCGCCCCCGGTGAAGGCGAACGACAGCGTCACGTCCCCGTCCTGCCGGTCCAGCCCCTCGGCCCGGGCCGAGATCACCTGCGCGCCGGCGAAGTAGTTGCCGACGAAGGTGCGGTAGGCGGTGTCCTTGCGGTCCGGCGGCACCTCCGACATCACGCGCCGGACGATCCCCGACAGCACGCCGCGCAGCGTCAGCGTCAGGTTCCCGGTGACGCGGCCGTCCGCTTCGAGCACCAGCTCGGCGTCCGACTCCTGCAGGATCCCCGGGTCGCGCCGCCCGATCTCGACCAGGCGGGCCGGCGCCTCGGGGTCGAGCGGGATCGACAGCCCGTCGGAACCGGCCATCCGCAGCGGCAGCGCGTCGAACGGGTAGTCGGCGTCGGTGTAGTCGAGGTAGACGGTCCGATCCTTCAGCGGGATCTCGACCAGCGCGTAGGGGAAGAGGTCGGGCGACGGGCATTCCATCGAGGTGCCGCGCAGCTCGAGCGGTCGGGCCAGGAGCAGCCGCGCCTCGAGTCCGACCATCCGCGAGAGGGTCAGCGCCACCGTGACGCGGTTCCCCTCGCCGGCCGAGGCCGACATCGAGGCCGCGGTCCCCAACGCCAGCGGCGAGGCTCCGGGCTTGATCCGCTCGTTGACGACCGCGTGCAGCGCGCGCGCCAGCGCCTCGGGGTCCGTCCCCGCGGCGCGCCGCCGGATCTCGGCCGCCATCTCCGGCAGCGGCGCGTCGGGCAGCATCGAGCCGGCGATCGCGCTCTTCACCAGGTCGCCGACGTCGGCCCAGCTGGCATTCAGCCCCAGCTTGACGTTGGGGATCACCGCGCTCGGGTCCGCGATGTGCGGCTCGGGCCGCAACTGCGGCACCTCGCGCGCGGTCCAGGTCCGCACGCGCAGCCCGTCCCGGACCTCGTCGGTGGTGGCCAGCCCCTCCTGCTGGCCGCAGATCTGCACCGGCAGCGCAGGGTCGTGCATCACGACGTAGCGCGACAGGACGAAGTCGCGGTCCTGGCCCTGGAAGACGAAGACCGAGCGGCTGTCGAGCGAGCCCGGGATCAGCCCCGAGGGGGGGGTGTAGCGCCGCCACGCGTACTCGACGAAGTCGCCCGGCTCGAGCCCCGGCAGGCTGATCGGCCGCTTGGTCCCGGGATCGACGTCGACCACCCGGCCGTCGGGCTTGTGCTCGCGCAGCCCCTGGATCCAGGCGCCCGGGAGGACCTCGAGTTCCCCCTCGCGCTCGACGCCGGCCCGGGTGTAGATGCCGTGGATCCCCTGGTACAGCTCGGTCTGGCCCGCCTCGCGGTCGATCAGCACGGTGGCGAGGTCGCCCAGCAGCGCGGCGTCGACGCCGGGGCCGGGCTTCTCGGCGGTGCGGATCACCTCGCGGGCGTCGATCAGCCAGGGGGAGAGCGGGTCCGTCACGCCGCGCTGCCGCAGCGCCTCGCGCACCTCGAGCCGGCCGGGCTGCAGGTCGAGCAGGTCCTGCAGCGCCGCCGTCGCCTCGGCCTCGCGGCCGAGCTGCGCCAGCAGTGCGGCGCGCTCCTCGACCAGCGCGGCCTCGTGCGGCAGGGCGGCCATCGCGCGGTCGAGCACCGCCAGCGCCGCGGCGGGCTGCCCCGCGTCGGACTCCAGCCGCGCCCGGCCCAGCCACGCGCTGGTCGAGGCCGGCCGGGCCGCGAGCGCGCGCTCCCACGCCGCGCGTGCGGCCTCTGGCTGGTCCGAGGCCGCGAGCAGTTCCGGCCACTGCTCGTCGGCGGGGTCGCGGCGGCTCCGCTCCTCGACCGCCGGAACCAGGCGCGCCGCGGCGCCGCTGCGCCGGTACCACTCGATCGACGCGTCGAGCAGGTCGTTCCGCCCCGGCGCGGCGGCCCGGGCGCGCTCGATCCGGTCGTCGGCCTCGGCGCGCCAGTTGCGCCGCGCGGCGATCCGGTACTGCAGGAAGAGCGCGTCGGGATCGTTCGGGGCCTCGGCGACGATCGCCTCCGAGGCCGTCCAGGCCTCGGTCAGGCGGTTCGCGTCCTCGTCGTGACGGGCCAGCCAGACGCGCGCCGCGATCCAGCGCGAGCCGTCGCCCGAGACCGCCTTTTCGAGCAGCGCGCGCGAGCGCGCCAGGTCCTTGGCCGGGTCCGCGCCGGTTTCCGCCGCCCGCAGATGGTCGGCCAGCAGGACCGTGAAGAGCCGCGCGTCCGGCCAGCGCGCCGAGGCCGACTCCAGCAGCGCCCCCGCGCTGCGCTCGAGCCGGCGCGCGCGCATCCACCAGGCGCCGGCCAGCAGCTCGGGCGGGCGGAGCGTCGCCAGGTCGGCCGGGAGCGCGTCGGGCGCCACGACGAGCGGCTCGATCCGCACCCCGGCGGCCGGCTGCCCCTCGACCGGGACCTCGCGCCACGGCGCCTGCGCCGGCCGTGCCGCGGCGGAGTCGAGCGGCTCGAGGCTGAGCGCGAACGAGGCGCTGGCGTCGAGCGCGACCTTCACGGCGATCCGGTGCCGACCGGCCGGGAAGGCGACCCGGGCCGCGAGGGCGATCGGTTGCCGCTCGCGCACGCGGTCCGCGACCAGCGCGCGGCGGCCGTCGACGGCGACCGCGACCGACCCCGGCGCCAGCACGCGGAGCCGCAGCGTCGCGGGCCGGTCGAACTGCACGTCGGCGAGCGCGAAGACGACGCCGTCCTCGCCGAACGAGTCGGGGACGATCACCCGTCCGTCCGGGAAGGTGGCGTCGACCCGGATCGGCGGGCGCCCGTCGGCGCCGGGCGGGGCGTGCGCCGGATCGATCGCCCCCGCGTCGGGCGGGAATTCGCGGTAGAGGTCGAGCCGCTCGAACTTCCCGTAGGGCCCGAGCAGCGTCCAGCGGGCCAGCCGCCCGCCGTAGCCCTGCAGCACCTCCTGGCCGGGGACGACCTCG
The DNA here is from genome assembly GCA_963702545.1 of uncultured Acidobacteriota bacterium. Lineage (GTDB taxonomy): Bacteria > Acidobacteriota > Polarisedimenticolia > J045 > J045 > JALOKP01. The sequence goes on from CAVPDB010000020.1 coordinate 117,176, forward strand.
CCGCCGCGCGCGAGCACGTCGGCCAGCGCCAGCACGGCGAGCGAACGGACCTCCGGGTCGGCGACCGGGACCTCGCCCGAAACCACGCCCGAGAGCAGCGGGATCGCGCTGGCGCCGCCGTCGGGCGCCCGCGCCCCGAGCCCCATCAGCCGCGCGAACGCGCCCGGGGCGAGCGGCGCGGACGGGGCGCGGGCCAGCGCGCGCTCCAGCACCGCCATCGCGCCGCCCGGGTCGCCACGCCCCTCCAGCAGCGCCGCCAGGCCGATCGCGCTCTCGAGCTGCGCCGGGTCGGCCGCGAGGCGGCTGGCGAACGCCTCCTCGGCCGCGGCGTCCTGCCCGGCGAGCAGCAGCGCCCAGCCGTCGGGGGCGGCCGGCCGCGAGGGTGCCGGCCGGGCCGGCGCCGCGCCCGGCTTCGCGGGGGCCGCGCCCAGGCCCAGCAGGACCGCGGCCAGCAGCGGGACGATCGCGCGGGCGGTCACGGCGCCACCTCCAGCACGACCGGCTGCGAGAGCAGCTGCCGCGCCTGCTCGACGAAGCTGGAGAAGGCGGCCAGCTCCGCGACCGGGACCTCGCCGCCGCGCCATTCCAGCAGCGCGCGGACGCGCAGCGCGCCGCGCACCCGGTCGGACTCCAGCGAGACCGTGCCCCACGCCGAGTCGATCCGCCCGGCGCGCGGCGCGTCCTGCAGCGCGAAGCCGGCGGGGAGCTCGAAGGTCGTGTCGCTCGACATCCGGTACGGCTGCGGCAGCTGCAGCGGGACCTCGCGCCCGGCCGAGACCGGCTCGACGGGCAGGACGATCGGGAAGAACGAGAGCGGCGCGCGCAGCACGCTCCCCTCGCGCAGCGCGAAGCGGCCGGCGCGGGCCTCGAACTCGTAGGTCACCGGGCTCTCGAACAGGCCCAGCGGCCCGAAGGTCGCGTCGGTGATCGAGATCTCGGGGTAGATCCGGCGCAGCCGCGAGGAGAGGATGGCGCCGCGGTCGTCGGCGAAGCGCAGGTAGGTGCGCTCCTCGGCGGCGCTCTCGCCGCGGGCCGAGACCTGGGCCCGCACCGTGGCCGAACCCGAGGCGGAGACCGTGACCGTCTGGACGTAGTCCGTCGCCGCGCTCGTGACCTGCGCCGCGGGTGTCGTCACCAGCCGGCCGCTCCCGCCGTCGGCGTCGTCGACGATCAGCGCCAGCGCGCCCAGGTCCATCCGCGGCGTCTCGGCCGGCCCGTGGTGCAGCACCGTGCCGTCGAGGTACAGGTCGGCCTCCGGCACGTAGACGATCGCGTGATTGAAGTGCGCGAAGGTCGGGACGGTCGTGTCGGGAATCCCCAGGTCGGAGGTCCGGATCGCGACCACCCGGGCCGGGATCCCGACCTCGCGCAGCATCGCGACCATCAGCGTCGCCTTGTCCTTGCAGTCGCCGAAGCGGCGCCGGAAGACCGACGGCACGTCGTAGGGCTTGAGCGCGTGGATCCCGAACTCGAGCGCGACGTAGCGCGTGTTCTCGATCACCCAGGCGTAGATCGCGTCGATCTTGGCGCGCCGGGTCCGCGCGCCCGCGGTGGCCTGGGCCGCGGCGGCGCGGACGTCGGCGTCGGGCACCGCCTGCTTCTCGATCAGCCGGGCGTACATCCGGCCGAGCGCGTTCCAGTCGGCCGCCGTGCCGAGCACGGCGTAGGGGACGCGCGTCACCGGCGGCGGGGACGCGGCCAGCGACAGGTAGGCGGGAAGCGGCGGCAGGTCGATCACCGTCAGCTCGCGGCCGTCCCGCGTTTCGGTCGCCACGCGCGGCTCGGCCGGCAGGTGGAGCAGGCGGTGCCGGACCGGCAGGCTCGGCGCGGTGTCGATCACCAGCCGCGAAGCCAGCACCGGGACCGACTGGCCGAGGAACTCGATCTCGCCGAAGTAGCCGGTGCCGATCGGGTTGGCGGTGCCGCGGTCGGCGACCCGGTAGCGGAACTCGATCAGGTCCCCCTCCTCCAGCCGCGGCAGGGAGAGCGTGATCACGCGGGTGTCGTACCACATCCGCGTCTCGGGATCGGGCAGCAGCGGCTGCTCGGAGCGCGAGGCGACCAGCACCGAGCCGTCGCGCCGCACGAGCCGCGCCTCGAGCACCGTCGCGCGCTGCAGCATCGGCGAGTAGGCGAACTGGTGCTGGCGCGCCGACTGCGCCTGCTCGGGGTGGCGGACCCGCAGGATCTCCTGGTGGAAGCGGATCGACTGGCCGTCCTCGCGCAGGCGGTAGGCGCTGGTCGAGGCCAGCACGACCAGCGCCGGGTCGCCGGCGACGGGGCGCTCGCGCTCCAGCGCCTGGGCCTGCTCGAGCGTCTGCGTCCACTCCGAGCCGAAGCTCTCGTCGACGCCCGTGACCGCGGCGATCCGCTCGGCGAGCCCCAGGTCCTGGTCGAGCGCGCGCGACGCGGCCTGCCAGGCCGCGGCCGCACCCGGGCCGTCGCCCAGCGCCAGCAGCGCCTCGCCCTTCAGGATCAGCAGCTCCGGGTCGGTGGGGCCGACCGCCAGCCCGCGCGCGGCCGCTTCCAGCGCCTCCTCGGGCCGGCCGTCGGCGAGCAGCAGCCGCGCCCGCTGCGCGTACCAGGGGACGCCGACCGGGTCGAGCGCGATCGCCGCGTCGGTCAGCTCGAGCGCGCGGGCGGCGCGGCCCGACTCGAGCTCGAGCTGGATCAGCGCCATCCGCACATCGTCGTGGGCCGGCTGCAGCGCCAGGTACTGCTGCCAGGCGCGGCGCGCGCTCTCCGGGCGGCCGGTGCGGCGCGCCAGCGAGCCCTGGCGGTCGAGCAGGATCTGCTGGGCCGGGAACCGCTGCGTCAGCCGCTCGAGGTCGGCCAGCGCGCCGCCGGGAAAGCCGCGCGCGTTCTCGGCCACGGTGACCCACCCCAGCAGGTACGGGTCGGGCCACCCGCAGGCCGCCATCGAGCGCTCGGCGGTGGCGCGCGAGACGTCGTCCTGGCCGAAGCCGAGGTAGTACTGCGCCAGTTGCCGCAGGGCCGACGGGTGCGACGGGTCGATCGCCAGCGCGCGGTCGAGCGCCTCGCGCTGCCGCGCCGGGTCGCGCTCGACGTCGTGCAGCACCAGCAGGGTTTCGAGGTCGCCGGGGCTCGTGGCGGCCGCCTGGCGCGCCAGCGTCAGCGCACGGTCGCTCTGGCGATCGGGGAGGTGCCGCTGGAACAGGTCGAGCGCCTGCTGCGCCAGAGCCGGCCCGCCGCGGCGGGCCCGCGCCTCGAGCGTTGCGGGGAGCGTCCGCCCGCTCGCGAGCCGGGGCGCGGCGGAGCGCGCCGCGATCTCGCGCTCGGCCGCGGCGAGATCGTCGGGCAGGGCGATCGTGACGCCGGCAGGGAGGGGGCCGCCGTCCGGCGCCGTGACGCGCGCCACGAGGCCCCACGCGCCGGTCTCCTGCTCGACGCGGAAGGTCGCGCGGTGCCAGCCCGCGGCGAGCCGCACGAACGCGGCGTGCTGGTCGAAGGCGAGGTCGTGGCGCCCTTCCGGCCGAAGCACCGCGCTGCCGTCGATCGACAGCTCGGCGCGGTCGTCGGCGCCGAACCGGATCGCCAGCTCGACCGGCCCCGCCGCGCGCAGGTAGAACGAGGCGAAGGCGGTCGTCTTCTCGGCGGGGTCCATCAGCAGCGCAAGCGGAACAGCGCCGTCCGGCCCGGCCGCGAAGTGGCGCCAGGCGGGTCCCGCGGCGTCGCGCAGCCGCGTATCGTCCGCGCCCGGCTCGTCGCCGGCGGCGAACGGGCCGGCGAGCCGCCAGCCGCTGACCAGGCCCAGGCGCGCGGCGCGGACGGCGGCCGCGTCGCGCCGGCCCGCCGCGAGGTCGCCCTGCAGCAGGACCGCGTCGATCTCGGCGGCGACCAGCGCGTCGTGCGGCGCGACCGTCGCGCGGAGCCGGTCCATCTCGGCGAGCACCGGCTCGAGGTCGGACGCGGTGCGGGCGAGGTCATTGACGAGGCGGGCCGCGAAGAGCGCATCCGGCGCCCGCTCGGTCGAGTCGGCGGCGCGGCCGGCGGCCGCCAGCCGGGCCCGCCACCAGACCTCGAAGCAGGCCGGGGCGGCCGCGGTGGCCGGGGCGGCCGTTGCAGCCGGGGCGGCCGCGGCGTGCGGGGCGAGGCCGCCGGCGAGCAGGACCAGCGGCACCGCGAGCCGGGCCAGGCGGCGCAGGAAGAGCGGCCGCGCGCGGCGGCTCGCGAAAGCGGTCATCGAGGGCCTCGTTCCGTCGGGCACGGCGGGGCGCGCCGTGAAGCGGGGAAGGATGCCACGCCGCCCCGCGCTTTGCCCGGCGGGCCCGGCGGGCCGCGCCGCACGCGATGGACCGGCCGGGACCTGGCCCCGCCGGGGCGGCCCCTCCGGAGATGGGTCGCTGTCCCCGGTCTACCCGGAAAGAGGGCCCTGTCCCCGGATTACCGCGTGCCCGAGTAGTAGCCGCGGATCCCGCGCGCGACGGCCCGCGCGATCCGCTCGCGCCCCTGCGGGTCGGCCAGCAGCGCGGCGTCCTTCGCGTTGTTGATGTTGACCGTCTCGAGCAGGACCTTGGCGGGGACCGCAGCGCCTCGCAGCACGGCCGGCACGAAGACCGCGCGCCGGCCGCGCACGCCGCGCACGATGTGGTCGCGGATCGGCTGGTCGTCGTGGACCGGCAGCTTCTCGGCGCGGTAGCCCTCCAGGATCGACTTCGCCAGGCGCGTCGAGAGCTTCTCGTCGCGCAGCCGCTCGGCGCGCGAGAAGCTGACGCGCGGCGCCTCGCGGTACTCGGCGTAGCGCGCGTAGGACTCGCCCCGCACGCCGTACGCGCCGCGGCGGTAGCGCTCGCCCGGCACGTAGACCATCGCGCCCGACAGGTCGCGGTGCAGCGAGTCGGCGTGCAGGCTGAGCAGCACGATGCTCTCCGGGCGCACCCCCTGGTCGATCAGCCTGCGGTAGATCGAGTTGGCGAGGTACCAGCGCAGGTTGACCCCGGCCCGGGTCGAAGCGCCGGGCTGGTTGAGGTGCGGCGGCCGGGTGGCGATGACCCGCTTCTTGTTCATCGGCAGCTTCTTCGCGTCCTGCACGCGGCAGCCGGCCTTCCCCTCGCGCACGAGGTAGTGGACCGTGACCCCCGGCTCCTTCGCGAGCAGCCGGCCGAGGCGGCAGGCGACGTCGTGGACGTAGTCGCTCTCCCAGACCCCGTTCCGGCCGCTGCGCGCGCCGATGTCGGCCCCGCCGTGGCCCGGGTCGATCAGCACGTGCGCCCCCTTGAGCGAGCGGGGCAGCGCCGGCAGCGGGGCCGCCTCCAGCTCGCGCTCCTCGAGCGCGGCCGCGACGCGCCGTGGGTCGTTCTCCGGCAGCCAGGGGGTGGACAGCATCTCGATCGGGATCCGCAGCCTCTGCCCGGTCGGCATCTTCGTGACGTCCGCGATCCCGCTGCGCTTCGCGACCAGCTCGGCCGCCTCCAGCACGGCGGTCGGGTGCAGCAGCCCGGTGAAGCGGGTGATCACAGCGGAATAGAGCGCCTCGCCCTTCTGCAGCGTGTACTCGGCGTACGGCCCCTCGGCGTCCTCGCCGTAGAGCAGCACGCCGTTCGCCTGGCCGGCCACCGGGCGGAACGGCGCGAGCAGCATCGCGGCGGGGATCCGCACCGTGCGGCCGACCGGCACGTCGGGCCCCTCGATCCCGTTGAGCTTCGCGATCTCCTGCCAGTTCTCGCCCCGGCCGGTGAACCACTCCGCGACCTGCCACAGCCCGACGTGGTAGACCAGCGCGCGGGCCTGGGCCGGATCGTGCTCCCAGGTCCCGTCGCGGAAGGCGTCGCGCGGGAAGAGCGTGCGCAGCGCCAGGAAGCGGTACTCGTTGCGCAGCAGCTTCCAGGGGATCTCCAGCTCGCGCCCGGGATCGACCGGACGGTCGCCGTTGGCCTCGCGCAGCGCCGACGCGAGACCGGCCGCGCCGCCGAAGCGCGCGGCGAGCGAGCCGTAGTCGTCCCCCTCGTCCGCCTCGACCGAAAGCGCGAGGTCGCGTCCCCCCTCGACCAGCACGCGGACGCCGGGCTCGATCTCCAGCGCCTCCACCAGGCCGCGCTGGATCTCGTCCTCCTCGTCGTCGACGCCGTTGCCCGCATCATCGCGGCCCGGCTCCTCGTCCCCGGCCGGCGCGGTGGGTGTGGGGGCCGGCGGCGCGGCGCGGGACGCCCCCGGTACGGCGACCGCGAGGGCCACCGCGAGCAGCAGCGCGAGCGCGGCCGCGGGCCTCACTCAGGCCACGCCGGCGGCGGCGAAGCCCCGCTCTTCCAGCGCCAGCGCGGCGCGCAGGAGCAGCGGCTCGCCGAAGCGCGGCCCGATCAGCTGCACGCCGACCGGGAGCGCGCCCGCGGCCCGCGGCGCGGGGAGCGAGATCGCGGGGTGGCCGCCGAGGCTGGCGGCGACGGTGAAGACGTCCGACAGGTACATCGCCAGCGGGTCGCCGGCGCGCTCGCCGCGGCGGAAGGCCACGCCGGGACTGGTCGGCAGCAGCAGTGCGTCGTAGCGCGCGAGCCGCGCGTCGAGTTCGGCCGCCAGCCGCGCGCGGGCCCGCAGCGCGCGGCCGTAGTAGGCGTCGTGATAGCCGGCGGACAGGGCGAAGGTCCCGAGCATGATCCGCCGCTTGACCTCCGGCCCGAACCCGGCGCCGCGCGTCGCCTCCATCATGCCGCGCGGGCCGGCGCCCCCTTCCGCGCGCCGCCCGAAGCGCACGCCGTCGTAGCGCGCCAGGTTCGACGAGGCCTCGGCCGTCGCCAGCAGCGCGTAGATCGGGAGCGCGTACCCCGCCAGCTCCAGCGTGGTCTCGTCGACCGCAGCACCGCCCGCGGCGAGCGCCTCGGCCGCGCCGCACACCGCCGCGCGCACCGCGGGCTCGGTCCCCTCGCTCTCGGACAGGTCCCGCAGGAACCCGATCCGGAGGCCGCGCGGGTCGCCCTCGAGCGCGGCCAGCCCGCCGGGTACCGGGACCGCCGCCGCCGTCGCGTCGCGGCCGTCCGGGCCGGCCATCAGTTCGAGCGCCAGCGCCGCGTCGCGCACGTCGCGGGCCAGCGGTCCGACCTGGTCGAGCGACGAAGCGAAGGCGATCAGCCCCCAGCGCGACACCCGGCCGTAGGTCGGCTTCAGCCCGACGATCCCGCAGAAGCTCGCGGGCTGGCGGACCGAGCCGCCGGTGTCGCTGCCCAGCGCGAGCGGCACCAGCCCGGCCGCGACCGCCGCCGCCGAGCCGCCCGACGAGCCGCCGGGCACGCGCTCCGGGTCCTCCGGGTGCGCGACCGGACCGAAGGCCGAGTTCTCGTTGGACGAACCCATGCCGAACTCGTCGCAGTTCGTCTTGCCGACGACGATCGCCCCCGCGGCGGCCAGCCGCTCGACCGCGGTTGCGTCGTAGGGCGGCACCCAGCCCTCGAGGATCCGCGAGCCGCAGGTCGTCGCGAGCCCGCGGGTGCAGAGATTGTCCTTGACCGCCAGCGGCACGCCGGCCAGCGGCCCCGGGTCGCGTCCGGCGGCGCGCCCGCGGTCCTGAGCGCGGGCGGCCACCAGCGCGCGCTCGCGATCGACCCGCAGGAAGGCCCCCAGCCCGCCGCGCCGCGCGATCGCCTCCAGCGCCCGCTCGATCGACGACTCGGCCGACAGTTCCCCGGCCTGCACCGCGGCCGCGATCGCGCGCGCCGTCGTCGTCGGCGCACCACTCACGGGGCGATGACCCGCGGGACGACGAAGTGGCCGCGTGCAGCCTGGGGCGCGCCGGCCAGCACGGTGTCGCCGTCGAGCGACGGGGCGGGCTCGTCGGCGCGCGTGACGGGGAGGCCGGAAGGGGGGCCCGGCGCGGCCTCCGGAAGCTCCAGCGCGTCGAGCCGCGCGACGTAGTCGAGGATCGCCGAGAGCTCGCGCGCGAGGCGCGGAACCTCGTCCTCGGTCAGCGCGAGCCGCGCCAGCGCGGCGATCCGGCGCACCTCGGCGGCGGCGATCACGTCCCGGCCCATGCGCCCATGTTACCGTCAGAAGTAGGGCGTGACCCTGAACAGCAGCGCCGGCTCGCCCGGCTTGCGCGGCAGCGCGATCTCGACGCCGCTGCCCGGCGGCACGCGGTCCGAAGCCGACAGGTCGAGCGGCGGGGCCGGCGCGGCGGGGTCCTGCGACTCGAGCTGCAGCCGCAGCGACAGGCCGAGCAGGCCGCCCTCGATCGACTCCGGCAGCGCTTCGAGCACCAGCCGCGCGGTGGGCGCGTCGCCGGCCGCGGCGGCGCGACCGCTGCTCGAGACGAGGCGGCCGGGGGCGCGGGCGAAGGTGTAGCGCGTCTTCGCACCGACGATCCCGCCGAGGCGATGGCGCTCGAGCACGGCCTCGGTGCCGGACGCGTCGGTCGCGTCGACGAGCTCGAACAGCAGGTCGACCGGTTCGCTCTCGGGCGCGAGCGTGGTCAGCCGCGGGACGATCTCCCAGTTCGCCGTGAAGGCGGCGACGAGCCGCAACCGGTCGGCGCGGTCGGTCCAGATGTCGACCAGGTTGAGCCGGTCGGCGGAGGTCGCGAGGCTGCGATTCGCGACAACCGGCACGGGCTGGCCGCGAGAGACCTCCGAACGCACGTCGAGCCGGCAGGTTCCGGCCTCGTCGGCCAGCGGGACGATCGTCAGGACCACGGCGACCGGCCGCGGCCCATCCCCGAGGGCGCGTTCGAGCACCATCGTCTCGCCGGCCAGCCCACGCAGCGTTTCTTCGACGCTGCCGAGCACCCCCTCGGGGCTGCGCAGGGTGAGTTGGACCCGGAGCGAAACGACGGTGTCCTGGACCAGCCGGATCGGGGGGAGTCCCCCCTCGGCGCGGGCGGGCAAGCCCGATGCGGCGACGGATGCCGCGAGGAGAATCACACCAAAGAAGTGCGATTCGGAAAGATGAGAACAAATACGGATTCTTGTCACCTCGGCATCCGCACCGCACCGGCACTCCCCGGCAGTACTGCCCCGGGGCGCCGGTGCCATAATAAGTGTAAGGCCCGGCGGTGCGCAGAGGATCCCCGGCAGGCGGCGGGAGCTTCGCCCGGGCAGCCTGCCTGTGGGACCCCGCGGGGCGAGGGAGTCGACTCATGGCCGATCGAACCGGCAAGAGACCTTCCGCCGGGCGCCCGGGCGCCTCCCCCTTCGTGGCCGGGCTGCTGCTCGCCGGGATCCTGGCGGTCCTGCCGCTCGGGAGCCCGTCCCGGGCCAGCGCCCCCTCCGCCGCCTCGCGTGCCCTCGCCGGCGTCGCCGTCGACGAGAGCGGGCTGGCGCTGGCGGGGGTCGAAATCCGGCTTGCGCCCTGGGCCGCGGCCGCGGGCGGTCCCGCCGTACTGGCCCTGACGAAGACCGACGCCGACGGCCGCTTCGCATTCGAAGACCTGCCGGCCGGCGACTACCGCCTGATCGCCGTCAAGGGGGGCTACGCCCTGCTGGTCGGCAAGGTCAGCACCCTCGCCCGCGAGACGCTCCAGCTGATCCTGCGGCCGAGCGGCGCGGCGGGCGAGCCCGGCGTCGCGCCCGAGGGGCGCCGCTGGGCGATGCGCCTGCCCGCGCGGGACCTGCTCGAGGACGTCGACCAGAGCGTGCCGGCGGTCCTCTCGCAGGTCCCCGACACCGGGGCCCGCCGCGAGCAGGCGGTGCTCGTCGAGGTGGCGGGCGGCCCGGCCGAGAACGGCGCGGGGGACGGGGCCAGCCTCGCGGCGCACCTCGGCGCCTGGCTCGACCTCGGCGCCGCCGGGCCGTTCGGCCTCGACTTCGTCCGCGTCTCGGACGGCTCGTCGCCCGGCGTGGAGGGGACGGCCGACGCGCTGCAGCTCTCGTGGATCGCCCCCTTCGAGACCGCGCTCGGCTCGATCAAGGCCGAGCTGGGCGGCGCGCGCGACGAGCGGGACGGCCAGGTCCCGGGCGCCGGGCCGCTCTCGAGCGCGTTCGACGGCGAGCGGCTGCACGCCAGTTCGCAGCGCGCGGGCGAGTCCGGAATCCTCGCGCTCGTGCTCGACGCGGAGAGCGTCTCCGGGAGCGAGACCGCGGGCTGGGCGCCGGCCACGCCGGCCGACCCGTTCCGGGCCTGGCGCGCCTCGTTCGGCCTGAGCTGGAGCACGGCCCGCGGGCGGCACGAGGTCGAGCTGCTGGCCGGGGCGCAGGCTGCCGACACCGGCTGGACCGCGGCCACGGGGCAGCTCGCGACGCCGCTGGCCCGGACCGCGCGCGTCGCGGCCCTGCAGGCGATCGGCGCCACCGGCGGCACGTTGCTGCTGGTCGATCGCGTGCGCGCCGGCGAGACGGTCGTGCTCGCAGGCCGGATGGCGGCCTCCACCAGCAACGGGCCCTGGGGCGCGAGCGTGGGCGGCGCCACCGCCGGGATCCGCTGGGAATTCGTCCCCGGGATCGCGCTGCGCGCCGAGGGCGGGGCCGCGCTCAACGCGTCGGGGCCGACCCGGCCGATCTACCTGGTCGGGATCGAGGGCGGGGGGAATGGCTTCGCCTGGTCGATCGGGCGCTCGGTCGAGACCGGCTTCGCCCCCTGGTCGGGCGGGACGCAGGGCGCCGCCGCGCGCGTCGTCGTCTCACAGGGCGACGCCTCCACGGAGCGCTGGTCGGCGCGCGGGTCGTGGGTGCCCGGGTACGACGGGCTGTCGGTCGAGGTCGGCTTCGACCGCTTCCGCGTCGAGGGGACGCTCGCCACCGTCCTGCCCTGCGACCTGCTGCTCGTGCCGGTCGTGGGCGAGGCGGCGCTCGCGGGCGACCAGGCGCTGATCGTGGTGAACTGGGCCCGCTTCGGCAGCGCGATGGAACTCAGCTGGAACCGGCTGGCCGACGCGGGCGGGGCCGGCCTGCTGGTGTCCGGCGCGGAGGGCTGGCAGCAGGGCGCCGTGCGGGTCCGGCAGCGCGTGCTCGCCTCCGACGCCTGGGGCGCGACCGCCTCGGTGCTCGTCGCGTACGAGTCGGCGCAGTACCAGGGCCAGCCGGCGCCGACCGTGCGGGCCGCCCTCACCGAGCGCAGCCGGTTCACCGGCGGCCTCGCCGTGCAGTTCTAGGCCACCGGGACGACGCCGTGACCGCCCGCCGCATCACGACCGCCGCCGCCGTCGCGGCCCTGGCCGCGGCGGTCGGGCTGCTCGCGGTCTCGGCACTGCGGACCTGGCGCGAGTCGACGCCCTGGTACGGGATGCAGCTCGCGCGGGGCGAGTTCGGTGTCGCGGTCGCGGCGGTCGCGGCGGGGGGGCCGGCGGCGGACGCCGGTCTGCGCGCGGGGGATCGGGTCCTGCGGCTCGGCGGGCGCCCGGTCGAGACCGAGGTGGCGGCGCAGGCGATCCTGACCGGGCACGCCGCGGGGGCGCGGCTCGGGGTGCTCGTCCTGCGCGATGGCGAGACGGTTCCGCTGCGCGTCACTCCCGCCGCGCTCGTGCGCTGGCGCCCCGACCGGATCGTCGGGAGCCTGGTCGGGCTGGCTTTCCTGGCCGGCGCGCTGGCCGTGATGCTCCGGCCTCGGGGCGGGGTGGCCGACCGGATCTACGCGCTGTGGTGCCTGGCGGGCGGTGTGCTGATCGGCGTCTCGTGGTCGCCGCTCGGAGCGACGGCCGACTGGCCGCTGTTCTGGGCCGACCGGATCGCGCGGCTCTTCTTCCCGGCGCTGTTCTTGCACCTCGTCGTCGCGCTCGAGCCCGGCTTCCGGCGGCTGCGGCCCGCGGTCCCGGTGCTCTACGCGCCGGCAGTCGCGCTGCTGTTCGTCGAGTTGCAGCTCGTCGGCCTGGGCAAGGCCCGGCTGGCGGCCGAGCCGGTCGGGCTGCTCGACCTGCTGCAGTCGCGCGCCGAGCTGTTCTGGGTGGCCGGCGGGCTGTCGCTCGGTCTGCTGCTGCTGGCCGCCGCCGCGCTGCGCGCGCGCGACGCGGCGGCGCGTGCCAAGGCGCGCTGGATCCTGGCCGGCACGACCGCCGGCCTCGCGCCCTACCTCCTGCTTTCGGCCTACCCGCAGTGGATGAGCGGGAGCGAGCCCGCCTGGAGCTGGCTCGCGCTCCCGCCGCTGGTGCTGGTCCCGCTGGCCTTCACCGGCGCCGTGCTCGAGTACCGGCTGATGGACCTGGCGCTGTTCGGCCGGCGGCTGACCACCGCGACCGCGACGCTGGCCTTCACGCTGACGCTCTTCCTGGGGGTGCTCAGCCTGACGCGCTGGGCCCTGGTGCCGCTGCTGCAGCCGGCGGGCCTGGCCCCGGCGCTGATCGCGGCGATGATCACCGCGCTGCTGGCGCCGGCGATCCGCGCCGTGACGCGCGACCTGGTCAGCCGGATCTACTACCGCCGCCACTACAGCTTCCGCCGCGCGCTCGAACGCGTGGCCCGCGACCTGAACGCGGAGTTCGACCTGCCGCGCCTGGCCAGCACGCTCGAGCGGCGCATCTCCGAGGCCCTCGACGCCGGCGCGGTGCGGCTGCTGATCGTCTCGCCCGCCGGCCGGCTGGTCGATCCGGTGACGCAGACCGCGCTGCCCGACGCGCTCCCCGCCGACGCTTCACGCCGCCTCGACCGCGGCGAGGTCGTCTCGCTCGCGATGCTGCCGGCCGCGCCCGAGTGTCTGCCGTCGCTGCACGGCGCGCGGATCCAGGTGCTGGTCCCGCTGTCGGTCGAGGACCGGCTGATCGCGGTGCTGGCGGTCGGCCCCCGCCGCACCGCGCGGCTGCTCGACTCGGACGACCTCGACCTGCTGCGCTCGGTGGCCCACCACGCCGCGGCCGCGGTGGCCGGGGCCCAGCACCTCGCACGGCTGGAGGAGCAGGTCGCGCTGGTCCAGCGGCTGCAGGCGCGCAGCGAGGCGCTGATCGAGGGCAGCCCGATCGGGATGGCGGTGATCGACGGCGACGGGATGATCCGCCACTTCAACCCGGCGCTCGAGCAGATGTCGGGGCGGGCGCGGCTCGCGGTGCTGGGACAGCCCTACGCCGAGGCGCTCGACCCGACGCTGGCGGCGCTGGTGGCCGACATGCTGCGGCGCGTCGAACTCCACGGGCAGGCCCGGGCCTACCGCGTCAAGCTCCGCCGCGGCGCGGGGGCGCGGCAGGCGAACCTCGCAGCCTGCCGGCTCGCCTCCGCCGACGGCAGCGACGGCGTGCTTTTCACGATCGACGACGTCACCGACCGGGTGCAGATGGAAGAGCAGCTGATCCAGCAGGACCGGCTGGCCTCGGTCGGGCTGCTGGCGGCCGGGGTGGCGCACGAGGTCAACACGCCCCTGACCGGGATCTCGTCGTTCGCGCAGATCCTGCTCGAAGAGACCGTGGGCGAGGACCCGCGCCGGCCGCTGCTCGAGAAGATCGTCCAGCAGGCGGACCGCGCTTCGGGGATCGCCCGCGGGCTGCTCCGTCTCTCGCGGCCGAAGGCGGCGCCGGAGCTGGCGCTGGGGCCGGTCGACCTGGGCGAGCTGGTCGACGAGACGGTCGGGCTGCTGGCGCATCAGGTCCGCCAGGCCGGAGCCACCGTGCTGACCGCCTGCGAGCGGTCCCGGGTCCTGGCGCTGGGCGACCGCTCGCGGCTGCAGCAGGTCGTGCTGAACCTGCTGCTCAACGCGCTGGACGCGGTGCGGCCCGGCGGGCACGTGCGGGTGCGCGTCGGCGACGGGCCGGGCGGGCGCGTCTTCTTCGAGGTCGAGGACGACGGCGTCGGGATCCCCGAGAGCGTCAAGACCCGAATCTTCGACCCGTTCTTCACGACCAAGAAGCCGGGCCAGGGGACCGGCCTCGGGCTCTCGATCAGCTACGCCATCGTGCAGGAGCACCAGGGCGCGCTGCTCGCCGAGAGCGAGGCCGGCCGGGGAACGGTGATGCGCGTCGTGCTCCCGGCCGCGATCGCGGCGGCGGCGTCCGGCAGCCGGGCGGAGGAGCGGCGTGGCAGCCTTGCGGGCTGAGGCGCCGACCCGGCCGAGCCGGGGCACGATCCTGGCGGTCGACGACGAAGAGGTCATTCTCGACGTCCTCTCCACGCTGATGGCGCGCCGCGGCCACCGGATCGTGACCGCCCGCAACGCCGCCGAGGCCGAGCGCGCGCTGGCCGCGGAGCCGATCGACGTCGTCCTGCTCGACCTCTTTCTGCCCGACACGAGCGGGCTCGAGTTGCTGCGCGCCATGCGCGCCGGCCATCCCCTGGTCGAGGTGATCATGGTCACCGCGCACGGCTCGGTCGAGACCGCGGTCGAGGCGATGCAGGGCGGGGCGTTCCACTTCCTGACCAAGCCGTTCCAGAACGAGGAGGTCGTGCTGCTGGTCGAGACGGCGCTGACCCAGCGCCGGCTGCGCGAGGAGAACGCCGATCTGCGGCGCGCGCTGGCCGACGGCCGGCGGGTCGGGAAGCTGGTCGGCCGCTCGGCCGGGATGGAAGCGGTCTACCGGATGATCGAGCAGGTCGCGGCAGCGCGGACCACGGTGCTGATCCAGGGGGAGAGCGGGACCGGGAAGGAACTGGTCGCCGAGGCGATCCACCAGCACGGCGTGCGGGGCGATGCACCGTTCCTGGTGGTCAACAGCTCGAACCTCCCGGCCGACCTGATCGAGTCGCACCTGTTCGGCCACCTGCGCGGGGCCTTCACCGGGGCGACTTCCGGCCACCGCGGGCTCTTCGAGGCGGCGGACGGCGGGACCCTGTTCTTCGACGAGATCAGCACGCTCCCCCCCGAGGTCCAGTCCAAGCTGCTCCGGGTCCTGCAGGAGAAGGAGTTCCTCCCGCTCGGTTCGGTCAAACCGGTCAAGGTCGACGTCCGGATCCTGGCCGCCACCAACGAGGACCTCGAGGTGCTGGTCCGCGACGGGGCGTTCCGCGAGGACCTGTTCTACCGGCTGAACGTCGTGACGATCCGGCTCCCGGCGCTGCGCGACCGGCGCGAGGACGTCCCGCTGCTGGTCGAGCACTTCCTCGACGAGTTCGGCTCCGAGCACCGCCGGCCCGGCCTGCGCCTCGCTCCCGAGGCCCTGCGGGCGCTCGTCCGGTTCGACTGGCCGGGAAATGTCCGGCAGCTCCGGAACGTCGTGGAAAGGGCGGTGCTCCTGGCCCCGGCGGACGAGATCGGCGTCGATTCGCTGCCCGAGGACGTGCTGCAGTCGCGCATCGTAGCGGCCGGGCCCACGCTCCCGCCGGGCGCGAGCTTCGACGACGCGGTCTCCGAGTACGAGCGGGCCCTGATCCGCTGGGCGCTCGAGCAGTCCGGCGGGGTCCAGCGCCGGGCGGCGGAGCGGCTCGGGCTGAAGCCGACGACTCTCAACGAGAAGATCAAGAGGCTGGGGGTCCGCGAGCCCTGAAGGGTGGGGCCGCCCCCCTCCCCCCGGCGCGGCATTTCCGCCGCAGGGACTCGGCCGGCGGTCGGTCCGCGGCCGGCCCGCCGGGATACGCTCCCGGGCGGAGGGATGAGGACGATGGGGCTCGGTTCCGGTCCGCTCCGCGGGCTGCCCACGGACCGGCCGGCAGGGGCCGACCGGGGCGGGGCGCGACGGGGCGGAGGCTTCCGGGACGATCCGGCTTGACCCGGGCGCGCGAGGGGCGGTATACGGAGTCGCCCGCGCCGCGTCCGACCCCGATCCGGTCAGCCCAGAAGGCACCGGCGTTCCTCCGGAGGGTCATGCGTCCGCGGGCGGCAAGCCGGAGAGGCGTAGGACGGCGACGACTTCCCGTGCGGGGAGGCTCCGCCCTTCGGCCGCGGGATCCCGGGAGACTGGGGAGGAAGGAATGAGGTCCAGGCATTTCGTCGTATTGACGGTGGCTCTCTGCGCGGCGCTGCTACTTTCTGCCTCCACGGCCGCGCTTGCTGCGCCGGGGCGGTTGAAGGTCACCGTCTTCGCGCAGTCGGGCAAAACGAAGGAAACGATACCCGGCGCCCAGGTCGCGCTGGCCAGCAAGGCGGGCAAGCTCCAGCCCAAGGCCGCGATCACCGACGTCGACGGCATCTCTGCCTTCGAGAACCTGCCGCCCGACGACTACTCGGTGACGATCAGCTTCCCCGGCTACTCGACCGTCACCAAGGACATCAAAGTCGGCGACGGGCAGTCGGTCGAGCTGGCGATCACGCTGCTGGCGGAGATCACCGAGCAGGTCACCGTCGTCGGCAAGGAGAAGACGGTCGAGCTGGACAAGGGGGCGGAATCCTCCACCAGCATCAGCGCCGAGACCTTCGCCGACCTGCCCGTGGCGGGCCGCGAGTACCAGCAGGTGCTGACTCTCGCCCCCGGCGTGCAGGACTCCGACGGCGACGGCAACCCCAACATCCACGGCTCGCGCGAGCGCGACTTCAAGATGGACGTCGACGGCGTCAGCAACGTCGACCCGCTGACCGGCCAGTTCCAGGGGAACATCAACCCCGACGCGATCGAGGAGATCCAGGTCGTCGAATCGGGCGCCGACGCCTCGTTCGGCGGCGCGGTCGGCGGCTTCGGCCGGATCACGACCAAGACCGGCGGCAACCAGTTCGAGGCCACTTTCAACCTGTTCTTCCGCAACAGCATCTTCGACAACGACGGTGCCGGCGGCGGCGACCCGCTCGACTACCAGCTGTTCCAGCCGTCGGTCTACTTCTCGGGGCCGCTGGTCAAGGATCACCTCTGGTACATGCTGAGCCAGGAGTACCTCGACGCCTCCTTCCCGATCCAGGTGGTCGGCGGCCAGTCGTTCGTCCAGCAGCAGACGCGGATGATTCCGCTCTACCAGCTGACCTGGCAGGTCTCCCCCAAGAACCGGCTGCAACTGCAGTACCGCGCCGATCCGTTCACGATCGAGCCCTCCAACGTCGACAGCATCACGCCGATCGAGACCGGCTCGATCGTCGAGGGCGGCGGCCCGACCTACACCCTGCGCTGGACCGCCCCCTACTCGCCCACTTTCTTCTTCGAGGCGCTGGTCGGCTACTCGCACGTCGGCTTCGACATCTACCCGTACGACCGGAACGCGGTCAACAGCTGCGGCGTCGCGGGCCTCGAAGACCTGTACTGCACCGACCTGCGGACCCAGCGCCGGAGCGGCCCGTTCTTCGCCGACTACTCCGACGACCGCAAGCGCTGGACCTACAAGCTCGACGCCGAGCAGTTCGTCCAGGAGTGGCTGGGCGGGTCGCACCGGGTCAAGACCGGCTTCGCCTACGAGATGTCGGCCTTCGGCCGCACCCAGATCCAGGACGACGTGATCAACATCAACCGGATCTCCAGTTCGGGCGACATCGAGAACCCGGGCCTGTCCCGCCCGGACTCCATCATCGACTACACGCAGTTCTACCCGCGCAACAGCACGGCCACCGCCGACGGCGACTACTACGCGCTCTACCTCTCCGACACCTACGACCCGCTGCCGAACCTGTCGGTGACGCTCGGCGCGCGTTACAGCCGCGAGGAGATCGAGTCGACCGGTTACGTCACGATCAACCCGGAGCGGCAGCGCGCGGTCTACCAGGACGCAATTCAGAACTGCATCCGCGGCGGGGACAACGCGATCTACTGCGCCCAGATCAACGCCTACCTGCTGACCTTCTCGCCGCTCGACAACCCCGACCTCTACGCCTCCTGCGAGTCCGCCCCGAACCTCCAGATCTGCGGCCTGCTCTCCGGGCTGCCGGCGGACGAGCGGAACTACCGCCAGCCCGAGGCGCTGTCGGTCGTGAACAACAACTTCTCGCCGCGCGTCTCGGCCTCGTGGGACCCGGCCAACGACGGAAAGACGAAGATCTCGGGCAGCTGGGGCCGCTTCTACGGCGACACATTCCTGCTGCCCTTCGTCTCCGAGAACGGCCCGGACCGCACCGTCCGACCGATCATCCTCGACCAGAACGGAGAGCCCTTCGGCGCGACGCTCGGCAGTGGTTTCGCCATCAACCAGATGGCGCGCGACATCCGCTCGCAGAAGAACGACGAGTGGACCCTGGCGATCGAGCGCGAGATCGCTCCGGAGACGACGGCCAAGCTGCGCTACGTCGACCGCAAGTACCTCGACCTGTTCCAGGACGTCGACTCGAACCACCGGCCGGTGTACTGGAAGGACCTGACGCCGCAGACGCTGCAGCGCCTGCGGGTCGACCAGTCCAACTGCCGCCGGATCGGGAAGTTCGCCGACTGCACCGGCGGCCTGGCGGTTTCGAACGGGCGGCTCGTCACGACCTTCGACGGGGTCGCCGACCTCGAGCTGTACAGCCCGGCCTTCGCCAACGTCTACGACATCGACAACAATAACTACGCGACTTACAAGGCGATCATCCTCGAGATCGAGCGGCGCTTCTTCCAGAACTGGGAGGCGCGGATGTCCTACACCTGGTCCCAGTCCTACGGCCAGGCCGAGGACTTCGCCCAGGGCCTGGGGGACGACCCGACGACGCTCGACGACGAGGAAGGCCCGCTCTCGACCGACCAGCGGCACGTCGTGAAGTTCAACGGCCGCGTCTTCGTGCCCTACTGGGGCGGCTTCCGCCTGGGATCCTCGATCTCCTACGAGACCGGCCTGCCCTACTCGCTGATCCAGCAGCGCACGGTGCTCGACTTCCCGACCGACGTGACCGGCGGGGTCGGGCCCAACCCGGTCGTCTTCTACTACAGCACGCCGCGCACGGTCTACCCGACCGGGCAGCGCAACAGCTTCCGGAACTCCCCCTTCTGGGACCTCAACGTCAATTTCCAGAAGGAGTTCCCGATCGGCTCGACGACCACGACGTTCCAGCTCGACGTCTTCAACCTGCTGAACGACAACACGCAGGAGATCGAGGCGCTGGTCCTGACCGAGGTCGAGGACAACGTCACGAACGTGACCCGGAACGTGCGGACGCCGATCGCCACGCGGCGCTTCGGCCGGCAGTTCCAGGTGGCGTTCAAAGTGAACTTCTGACCGGGCTTCCATCCCAGCGCGCCCCGGGGCCTGCCCCGGGGCGCGTCGCTTTTCGGGGTGGCAGAATGGACTCCCCATGCGCCTCTACAACTCGCTGACCAGGACCGTCGAGGACTTCCGGCCGCGCGACCCGGGGCGCGTCGGGCTCTACACCTGCGGCCCGACCGTGCACGATTTCGCCCACATCGGGAATTTCCGGGCCTATGCCTGGGAGGACCTGCTGCGGCGCCACCTCGAGGCGCGGGGCCTGGCCGTCCACCACGTGATGAACATCACCGACGTGGAGGACAAGATCATCCGCAAGGCGGCCGCGGCCGGGGCCTCGCTGCGCGAGTACACCGACCGCTACACCGCCGCCTTCTTCGAGGACGCCCGGGCGCTGCGGCTGCTGCCGGCCCACGTCTACCCGCGCGCCACCGAGCACATTCCCGAGATGATCGAGCTGATCCGGCGGCTCGAGGCGGCGGGCCACACCTATCGCTCGGAGGGCTCGGTCTACTACCGGATCGGCAGCTTCCCGGGCTACGGCCGGCTGTCGGGGCTCGATCCCGACTCGCTGCGCGCCGGGGCGCGGGTCGACGCCGACGAGTACGAGAAGGACGACCCGTCCGACTTCGTGCTCTGGAAGGCCCAGAAGCCGGGCGAGCCGGCCTGGGACTCGCCATGGGGCCCGGGGCGGCCGGGCTGGCACATCGAGTGCTCGGCCATGGCGATGAAGTACCTGGGCGAGTCGTTCGACCTGCACACCGGCGGCGTGGACAACAAGTTCCCGCACCACGAGAACGAGATCGCACAGTCGGAGGGGGCGACCGGGCAGCCGTTCGTGCGCCACTGGATGCACTGCTCGCACCTGATCGTCAACGGCGAGAAGATGTCGAAGTCTCTCGGCAACTTCTACACGCTGCGCGACCTGCTGGAACGGGGACACGAGCCGCGCCTGATCCGCTACCTGCTGGTCGGGACCCACTACCGCAACCAGCTCGACTTCTCGGAGAAGGCGCTGGAGCAGGGGCGGGCCGAGCTGTCGCGGATCGACAACGCGGCCGAGCGCATGGCGCGGCTGGCGATCGCGGAGCGCGGCCAGGCCCGGCTGGCGCCCCGGGTCGAGGCGGCGCGCGAGGCCTTTTTCGCGGCGCTCGACGACGACCTGAACGTCAGCGGCGCGATGGGGGAGGCCTTCCAGCTGGTGCGCGACGTCAACGCCGCCGTCGACCGGGGCGAATCCTCGCGCGAGGACGCCGCAGCCTTCGAGGCCTTCCTGGCCGACGCCGACCGGGTCTTCGGCGTGCTCCGCCCCTGGCAGCCGGCCGAGGCCGCGCCGGCCGAGGTGCGGGCGCTGCTCGACGCGCGGCAGGCGGCGCGCGCCGCGAAGAACTGGGCCGAGTCGGATCGGCTGCGCGACGCGATCCTGGCCGCCGGCTTCGTGGTCGAGGACACGCGGGAAGGCCCGCAGCTCAAGCGACGGGCCTGAGCCTCCCGGCCGCGGGACGGCTCCCGCGGAGCGCACGGGCGGACGCGCCGCCGGAGCGCGATCATCGCGCGCAGGAGGTGCGCGATGAACGGCCCCGATCGCGGCGCGCCGGGGGGCGCGGCCCGGCCCGGCGAACGCAGCGCGCGCGGTCGGGCCGCCGAGGAACTGGCGGCGCGCTATCTCGCTGCGAGCGGCCTGGCCATCCTCGAGCGCAACGTCCGCCTGCCCGGGGGAGAACTCGACCTGGTGGCGCGCGAAGGGGAGGTCGTCGTCTTCGTCGAGGTCCGCTCGCGCCGGCGCGGCAGCCGCTTCTCGCCCGAGGCGACGGTCGACCGGGCCAAGCGGGCCCGCCTGGCGCGCGCCGCCGACGTCTGGCTGTCGCGGCGCGGCCTGCCGCTCGCACGCTGCCGCTTCGACGTCGTGGCGGTGATCGCTTCGCGCGCGGGATACAGGCTGCGTCACCACCGCGGGGCGTTCGTGGACGGCTAGGCGGAATGGCCGTCCGGCGGCGGCCGGGTCGCGACCACCAGCAGGTGGAACGGGGCGCGCTCGACGCGTGCGGCGAGCCCCGCGGCGGCGAAGAACGCCGCCAGGTCCCGCCCGGGCAGGAACAGGCTGTCCATCCCCGCCCAGCGCTCGAATCGCGCGACCCAGCGACCGGCGAAGCGTTCGGGGTCCGGCTCGAAGAGCACGGCCCTCCCGCCCGGGCGCAGGACGCGTGCGATCTCGCGGGCGATCGCCGGCAGGTCCTCCATGTGGTGGAAGGCGTCGACGACCGCTACCCGGTCGAGCGCCGCATCGGCCAGCGGCAGCCGCTCCGCTCGCGCCCGCAGCGACGGCAGCCCCTTGCCCGCCGCCCGGGCCAGCATCCCGGCCGAGGCGTCGGCGACGGCGGCCCGCGCGCCGCGCGCCTCGGCCAGCGCGGCGAGGCGTCCCGTTCCGCCCCCGAGGTCGAGCAGCAGCCGGCCGGCCAGCGGTTCGAGCGCCTCGAGCGCACGCGACAGGCCATAACCGCGCGCGAACAGATCGTAAGCCGGGGCGAGGAAATCGAAGATGCCGTTCCGGGGACGCCGCACGAGAGTCATTCTAGCGGGGCCGCAGCGTCCAGGCCGCGGGGCAGGCGCCGAATAATAATCGCCCATCAAGCCAAATCACCAAACGATCAATGGATCCTCCTCCTGTTCAAATGCTATTCTCTCCGGCAGCCGTTCAACGGAGCCCGCCATGCGCGACGCCGTGCTCAAGCTCTGGCCCGAGATCGACTGGATCGAGAACCCCGCGCTGCGCGAGCAGGTCACGATGACCTGGATCCGCGCGTTGGAGCGCAGCCCGCTGGCCCCCTCGGACCTCGAGGAGATCCCCTTCACGCTGCTCGTGCCGAACTGCCCCGTGACCTTCATGGAGCACAAGCGCTGCGTCGTGCACATCGCGCGCCGCGCAGCCGAGGCGATGCGGGAGTTCCTGAGCCGCGCGCTGCCGATCGACATGGACACGGTGATCGCCGGCGCGATCCTGGCCGACGTCGGCAAGCTGCTCGAGTACGAGAAGATCGACGGCAAGGCTCGCCAGAGCCCGCGCGGCGAGTTGCTGCGCCATCCCTTCACCGGCGTCGCGCTGGCGATGGAGTGCGGCGTTCCCGACGCGGTCTGCCACATCATCGCCGCGCACGCCGGGGAAGGGAACATGGTCAAGCGCACGACCGAGGCCTTCATCGTCCACCATGCCGACTTCATGAGCTTCGAGCCCTTCAAACGATGACGTAGGGGCCGGCCTCCGTGCCGGCCCGTACCGCCGGCCTCCGTGCCGGCCGGGAGTCCAGCAATGGCCGACGCCACCCCGAGCAAGCCGACGATCACTGCAACCATGGCCCGCTGGGCCGCGTCCCTGCGCTACGAGCAGGTCTCGGCCGAGGCCGTGCGCGAGGCCAAGCGCTACCTGCTCGACTCGCTGGGCTGCGCGCTGGGCGGCTACCTCCAGCACGACGTGACGATCGCGCTGTCGGTCCTGGACGAGATTGCCGGGCCCGGCCCCGCGACCGTGATCGGCAGCGGGAAGCGGATCGACCCGGTCTCGGCTTCGCTGGCCAACGCGCTGATGGTCCGTGTCATGGACTACAACGACATCTACTGGCAGCAGGACCCCTCGCACCCCTCGGACATCATCCCCGCAGCGATGGCCTGCGGCGAACGCGCGGGGGGCGACGGGCGCGAGTTGATCGTCGGGATCGTGCTCGGGCACGAGTTCGAGATGCGGCTGTGCGAGTGCGCGTTCCCCGGGATCCGCGAGCGGGGCTGGCACCACGCCACCCTGACCGCCTTCGCCTCGCCGATCGTCGCCGGGCGGATGCTGGGGCTGACCCCGGAGCAGATCCAGCACGCGATCGGGATCTCGGGCAGCCGCCACGCCACGCTCGGTGCGGTGACCGCCGGCAAGCTGACCATGATGAAGAACACGGTCGACCCGATGGCGACGCAGAGCGGCGTGCTGGCGGCGCTGCTGGCGGAGAAGGGCTACAGCGGGCCCGAGCACGTGATCGACGGCAAGGAAGGGCTGGCGCACTGCCTCGAGCCGGAGTGGAAGCTGGAGATCCTGACCGACGGGCTGGGCGAGTCGTGGCGGATCCTGCGCTGCGGCATGAAGGCCTTCCCGACCGAGGCCCTGACCCACGCCCCGATCTCGGCGACGCTGGAGCTGGTCAAGGAGAACGACCTCGCCCCGGAGCAGGTGCAGGAGGTCCACATCCGCTCACTGGCCCGCGCCGCCGACATTCTGGCCGATCCCTCCAAGTACGACCCGCGCACCAAGGAGACGGCCGACCACTCGCTGCCGTACGTGATCGCCGCGGCGGTCGCCGAGCGCCAGGTCACGCCGCTGCAGTTCACCGACGCCAAGATCATGGACCCGGTGATCCGCGAGCAGCTCCACAAGGTCAGGGTCGTCGCCGACCCGGAGATCGAAGCGGACTTCCCCAAGCTGCAGCGGGTCGTGGTGCGGATCACCGCGACCGACGGCCGGACCTTCGAGAAGCGGCTCGACTACCCCAAGGGCGACCCGCGCAACCCGCTGACCGACGCTGAGATCGAGGAGAAGTTCGACGCGCTGGCCGAGCCGGTGATGACCGCCGCCGCGCGGCAGCGGCTCAAGGACGCGGTCTGGAACCTCGAGCGCGTCGGCTCGGCGGCCGAGCTGATGGCGCTCTGCAAGGCCGACCGGTAGGGGCCGCCCTCCGTGGCGGCCCGAACGAGGAGAGCGCATGGGACAGACGATCGTCGAGAAGATCGCAAAGGCGCACCTGGCCGAGGGGCCGGACCGCCCGCTGCGGGCCGGCGACTTCCTCTCGATCCGGCCGCGCCACGTGATGACCCACGACAACACGTCCGCGGTGATGAAGAAGTTCCAGGGGATCGGCGCGAAGGCGGTGAAGGACCCGCGGCAGCCGGTCTTCGCGCTCGACCACGACATCCAGAACCAGGCCCCTGACAACCTCGGGAAGTACCGCAGGATCGAGGCTTTCGCGAAGGAGCAGGGGATCGACTTCTACCCCGCGGGGTCCGGGATCGGCCACCAGCTCATGGTCGAGCGCGGCTACGCCGTGCCGGGCAGCCTGGTCGTGGCCTCCGACTCGCACTCCAACATGTACGGGGCGATGGGGGCGATCGGCACACCGGTCGTGCGGACCGACGCCGCCGCGATCTGGGCCACCGGCGAGTTCTGGTGGCAAGTGCCGCGCACGGTGCAGGTCGTGCTGAAAGGCGCGCTCCGTCCCGGCGTCTCCGGCAAGGACGTGATCATGGCGCTGTGCGGGCTCTACAACCGCGAGGAGGTCCTGAACGCCGCGCTGGAGTTCGTCGGGCCGGGGGTGGCCAGCCTCTCGCTGGACGCGCGCCTGACGATCGCGAACATGACGACCGAGTGGGGCGCACTGACCGGCTGGTTCCCGGTCGACGGGGCGACGCTCGCGTTCCTGGCGGCCCGGGCCGGCGAGCTGCGCGCGCAGGGGATCGCGCGGATCGCGGCCGCGGACCTGCAGCGCTGGGAGATGCGGCCCCCCGCGCCCGACCCGGACGCCGTCTACGCGGCGACGCATCACGCTCGACCTCTCGCAGGTCGGGCCGTTCGTCGCCGGGCCCGACCAGGTCCAGGTGACGGCCCCGCTGGCCGAGGTGGAAGCGCAGCGGATCGCGGTCCACAAGGCCTACCTGCTGTCGTGCGTCAACGGCCGGGCCGAGGATCTGGCCGCCGCCGCCGCGGTGCTGAAGGGGAGGAAGGTCGCCCCCGGCGTGACGCTCTACCTCGCCGCGGCCAGCGCGAGGTCCAGCGCGCGGCGGAAGCGTCCGGCGAGTGGCAGGCGCTGGTCGAGGCCGGCGCGGTGGCGCTGCCGCCGTCGTGCGGGCCGTGCATCGGGCTGGGCGAGGGGCTGCTCGAGGCGGGCGAGGTCGGAATCTCGGCGACCAACCGCAACTTCAAGGGGCGGATGGGCTCGCGCGACGCGCACTGCTACCTGGCCAGCCCGGCGGTCGTCGCGGCCTCGGCCGCAGCCGGCACGATCTGCGGGCCGGGAGAGATGCCCCGAGGCACGCTGGCGCGCGACTACCGGGACTTCCCGGCCGAGGCGGCCGCCCCCGAGGCGGTCGAGATCCTCGACGGCTTCCCGGCGGCCCTCTGCGGCCGGCTGGTCTTCCTGCCGCAGGACAACCTCAACACCGACGGGATCTACGGCAAGGACTACACCTACCGCGAGGACATGACGCGCGAGATGATGGCCGGGGTCGTGATGGAGAACTACGACCCCGAGTTCGGAGCGCGCACTCGTCCCGGCGACGTTCTCGTCGGGGGCTTCAACTTCGGCACCGGCAGCTCGCGCGAGCAGGCGGTGACGGCGCTGCAGGCCAAGGGGATCCCGCTCGTGATCGCCGGGAGCTTCTCGCAGACCTACCTGCGCAACGCCTTCAACAACGGCTTCCCGTGCGTCGAGAACCCGGACTTCCCGCGACGGCTGGCCGAGCTGTTCGGTCCGGAGATCGCCCAGCGGGAGCGGACGATCCTGCCGGGCGACGAGGTGGAGATCGACTACCGCACCGGCGTGATCCGCTACCGCGGCGAGACGTTCGCCTTCCCGGCGCTGGGCAGCGTGCCGCAGTCGCTGGTCGTGGCCGGCGGAATCGAAAACCTGGTGGCCCGCAAGCTGGGCCTGGCGTAGGGGCCGCCCTCCGTGGCGGCCCGAGAACGGCGGGTGGCCGTCGTGCCGGCCCGCAAGAGGACGACGATGGCGAAGAGGACGATCGTTTCGATGCCCGGCGACGGGATCGGCAAGGTGGTGCTCCCGGAAGCGGTCCGCGTGCTCGACAAGGTGGGGTTCGAGGCCGAGTACGTCCACGCCGACATCGGCTGGGACTCCTGGATCGCGAGGGGAACGCGCTCCCCCAGCGGACGATCGACCTGCTGACCCAGCACAAGCTCGGCCTGTTCGGCGCGATCACCACCAAGCCGAAGAAGGAGGCCGAGGCCGAGCTGTCCCCGGCCCTGCGCGGCAAGGGGCTGCAGTACTTCAGCCCGATCGTCGGGATGCGCCAGCGGTTCGACCTCGACATCTGCCTCCGCCCCTGCCAGTCGTTCGCCGGCAACCCGCTCAACTTCATCCGCAAGACCGCGGACGGGTCGTTCGAGGAGCCGCGGGTCGACGTCCCCGTCTTCCGCCAGAACACCGAGGGGATGTACGCCGGCGTCGAGTGGACCAACCCGCCGGCCGCGGTGCGCGACGCCTTCGCGACGCACTCGAAGTGGAAGCCGTTCGCCGCGGTGCCGGGCGAGGAGCTGGCGGTCTCGCTGCGGATCATCACCCGCAAAGCCTGCCAGCGGATCGTCGACGCGGCGTTCGACTACGCGAAGAAGCACGGCTACAAGTCGGTCACGGTCTGCGAGAAGCCGAACGTCCTGCGCGAGACCTCCGGGATGTTCGAGGAGGCGGCGAAGGAGGTCGCGAAGGACTACCCCGGGATCGCGCTCTGGTCGACCAACATCGACGCCCAGATGATGTGGCTCACCAAGAACCCCGAGGAGTACGGCGTGATCGTCGCCAGCAACCTGTTCGGCGACATCGTCTCCGACGCCTTCGCGGGGCTGGTCGGCGGGCTGGGGTTCGCCTGCTCGGGGAACATCGGCGACGAGGTCGCGGTCTT
The DNA here is from genome assembly GCA_963702545.1 of uncultured Acidobacteriota bacterium. GTDB lineage: Bacteria > Acidobacteriota > Polarisedimenticolia > J045 > J045 > JALOKP01. The sequence continues at coordinate 143,653 of CAVPDB010000020.1, forward strand.
CGAGCCGACCCACGGCTCGGCCCCCAAGTACGAGAACCTCTCCCCCTCGATCGTCAATCCGATCGCGATGATCCTCTCCGCCGCGATGCTGCTCGACCACGTCGGCGAGGAGGCGAAAGGCAGGCGGGTGCGCGACGCGGTCGCGGCGGTGGTGCGCGAGGGGAAGGTGCGGACCTACGACATGCTGCGGCTGACGGGCGGTCCCGGCGTCTTCAAGCAGGGCGCGGCGACCACGACCCAGATGACGGACGCGATCCTCGCGCACCTGTGACGGTGGCGGGGCCGGCAGGCGAGCGGCGGCGGCTGGAGCGGGCCGGCACGGAGGCCGGCCCCTGACGGCCGCGCGGCACGAGGACCGGTAGGGGCCGCCCTCCGTGGCGGCCCACGCGGGACGGAGGGGCGATGGTGACTCGAAACGCAAAGGGGCCCGCAACGGGGTCGGCGGGCCGGCAGGGCCCGGAGGTCCGCTCCGACTGTCGCGTGACGCTCCAGCCCCTGCGGTCGGGCGGCCTCGCGCTGTCGGTCCGGTCGAAGGTGACACCGTACTACGGGGAGGCGATCGACGAGCAGCTCCGCGCCGCCCTGAAGGCACTGGGCGTCCGGCACGCGCGGGTCGAGCTGGAGGACGCCGGGGCGCTGCCGTTCGTGCTGGCGGCGCGCCTCGAGGCGGCCGCGCGCCGGGCCGGCGTCGCCGGCGGCGACGCCCGTCCGCCGCGCCTCGCGCCCGACGCCCAGCCCCGTCGGCGCGCGACCGGCTCCGGCGCTCGCGGCTCTACGTCCCCGGCGCCGAGCCCAAGTTCATGGTCAACGCCGGCCTCCACGGGGCCGACGGCGTGATCCTCGACCTGGAGGACTCGGTGCACCCGGCGGAGAAGGACGCGGCGCGGCTGCTGGTCCGCAACGCCCTGCGCACGATCGACTTCGGCGGCGCCGAGCGGATGGTGCGGATCAACCAGCTCCCGCTGGGGCTGGCCGACCTCGACGCGATCGTGCCGGAGGGGGCCGACCTCGTGCTGATCCCGAAGGTCGAGAGCCGGGAAGAGGTGCGCGAGGTCGCAGCCCGGATCGCGACCGTCTCGCGGCGGGTGCGCCGTCGCGCTCCGGTCTGGCTGATGCCGATCCTGGAGTCGGCGCTGGGGATCGAGAACGCCTTCGCGATCGCGCGCGCCCACCCCACCGTCGTGGCCCTGACCATCGGCCTCGAGGACTACACCGCCGACCTGGGGGTCGTGAAGACGCCGGAGGGGGTGGAAACCACTGGGCGCGCCGGCGGCTGGTCAACGCCGCGCGCGCCGCCGGGGTCCAGGCGATCGACTCGGTCTACGGCGACGTCGCCGACCTCGAGGGCCTCGCGGCCTGGGCGCGGCGCGCGCGCGCGATGGGATTCGAGGGGATGGGTTGCGTCCACCCGCGGCAGATCCCGGTGATCCACGAGGCCTTCGCGCCGACCGCGGCCGAACTGGAGAAGGCGTCCCGGATCGTCGCCGCCTTCGAAGAGGCGCAGGCGAAGGGGCTGGGCGTGGTCAGCCTGGGCTCGAAGATGATCGACCCTCCGGTGGTCAAGCGGGCGCTCGCGCTGGTCGCGCGCGCGAAAAGGTAGGAGGCGGCGATGGCCCCGCGGCAGGGAAGGTCGAAGCTGGTGACGAACGCCGCCGGCCGGCGCGTGCCGGTCGAGGTCAACGGGCGCGTCGAGGCACCGTACGAGGGGGTGGGCCGGCATCGCGCGCGCGGCCGCAAGCACGGCCCGCGGATCACCCGCAGCGCCGACTACCCGGCGAACGGCGACAAGCGCGTGGGCTCGCTGCGCGAGGCGCTCGAGCGCTGCGGGCTGAAGGACGGGATGACGATCTCGACCCACCACCACCTGCGCAACGGCGACCGGGTCGCGCTCGAGGCGCTCCGGATCGCCGAGGAGATGAAGGTCCGGGACCTGATCTGGTTCCCCTCGGCCTCGTTCCCCTGCCACGAGCCGGTGATCGAGATGATGCGGCGCGGGACGGTCCACCACATCGAAGGCAGCATGAACGGCCCGATCGGCGAGTTCTTCTCGCGCGGCGGGATGCGCGGGCTGGGCGTGCTGCGCTCGCACGGCGGGCGCTGGCAGGCGGTCCAGGACGGCGAGGTGAAGATCGACGTCGCCGTGATCGCGGCCCCCAGCGCCGACCTGTTCGGCAACGCCAACGGTGCGTTCGGCAAGTCGGCCTGCGGTTCGCTCGGCTTCGCGCTGGCCGACTCGATCTACGCCGACAAGGTCATCGTCGTGACCGACAACCTGGTCCCGTTCCCCTGCGTGCCGTGGCAGATCCAGGGGAACCACGTCGATTTCGTGGTCCAGGTCGACTCGATCGGCGACCCGGCCAAGATCGTCTCGGGCACGACCGAGATCACGAAGAGCCCCGACCGGCTGCTGATCGCCGAGTACGCCGCGCGCTTCATCCGCGACGCCGGGATCATGCAGGACGGCTTCTCGTTCCAGGCCGGCGCGGGCGGCACGGCGCTGGCGTTCGTGCCGATGCTGGCGCAGATGATGCGCGAGGCCGGCGTCAAGGCCCGCTTCGTGCGCGGCGGCTCGACCCGCGTGCTGGTCGAGATGCTGCGCGAGGGGCTGACCCGGTTCATCCTCGACGGCCAGACCTTCGACCTGGACGCGGTCCGCTCGATCGCCGGAGACCCCCGCCACGTCGCGACCTCTCCCTTCACCTCGTACAACGACCACGGCAAGGGGTACTTCGCCTCGATGGTCGACGCCGCGGTGCTGGGTGCGACCGAGGTCGACCTGGGCTTCAACGCCAACGTCGTCACCCACAGCGACGGCCGGCTGCTGCACGGGATCGGCGGCTGGCAGAACTGCCTGCATGCCGGCTGCACGATCCTCGCGGTGCCCTCGTTCCGCGACCGGATCCCGGTGCTGGTCGACCAGGTCACGACGCTGGTCGGGCCGGGCGAGCTGATCGACGTCGTGGTGACCGAGCGCGGGATCGCGATCAACCCGCGGCGGACCGACCTCGTCGACGCCGTGAAGGGGAAGGGGCTGCCGGTCCGCCCGATCGAGGAGATCGCGGCGGAGGTGGAGCGGCTCTGCGGCGGCCGGCCGCGGCGGGCCCGCTTCGCGGAGCGCCCCGTGGCCGTGGTGAAATGGGTCGACGGGACGGTGCTGGACACGGTCTGGCAGCTGGCGTGACGCGTCGGCCCGGCGGGGCGGTGGCGATGATGACGCGGGTCTTCACCTCCAAGAAGGACGCCTGGCTGGTGTCCCTGATCTGGGGCTCGGCGATCCTCCCGCTGGTCGCGGGGCTGCTCGTCGTCTGGACCGACGCGAAGGCCGGCAGCTACCTGATCACGATCTCGGCGCTGACCTTCACGCTGATCCTGGCCGCGACCTTTCCGCTCTACTACGAGGTCACCGAGCGCGAGCTGGTGATCCGCGCCGGGCTGTTCCGCTGGCGCGTGCCGCTGGACGGGATCGCCGAGATCCGGCCGACCCGGAGCATCGTGTCGGCCCCGGCGCTGTCGCTCGACCGCCTGCTGATCCGGTTCCGCAGCACGAAGGGCCGGTTCCGCCTGGCGATGATCTCGCCCCGCGACCAGGCCGGCTTCCTGCGCGAGATCGCCGCCCGCACGCCGGGGATGATGCAGGTCGGCGATCGCCTCGTGCGGACGGGCTCCTAGCAACGCCTCTTCGCGGCGACGCCGCGAGCCCCTACAAGAGCGCCTTCACCGCCTCGACGACCGCTGCGGTCGTGAAACCGTAGCGCTCGAGTACCAGCTCGCCCGGCGCCGAGCGGCCGAAGCGGTCGACCCCCAGCACGCGGCCGCGCTCCCCGATGAAGCGGTGCCACGGCATCGCGATCCCGGCCTCGATCGCGACCCGGACCGGGACCTCCGGCGGCAGCACGGCGCGCCGCCAGGCCTCGTCCTGGGCCGCGAAGTTCTCCATCCCCGGCATCGAGACGACCCGCACGCGGATCCCCGCGGCGGCGAGCTGCTCGCGCGCCGCCAGCGCCAGCTGCACCTCGGAGCCCGAGGCCAGGAGGATCGCCTGCGGCGCGCCGCCGTCGGTCTCGGCCAGCACGTAGGCCCCGCGCATCACCCCCTCGTCGGCCATCTGCAGCGTGCCCGGCAGGACCGGCAGCTTCTGGCGGGTCAGGATGAGGGCGACCGGCCCCTCGGCCCGGCCGACCGCCCAGCGCCAGGCGGCGGCGGTCTCGTTGGCGTCGGCGGGCCGCAGCACGGCCAGCCCCGGGATCGCGCGCAGCGAGGCGACCTGCTCGACCGGCTGGTGGGTCGGCCCGTCCTCGCCGACTGCGAGCGAGTCGTGCGTGAAGATGTAGATCGTCCGCAGCCGGTCCAGCGCGGCCAGCCGGATCGGAGTGCGCATGTAGTCGGCGAAGGCCAGGAAGGTCCCGGCGAACGGGCGCAGCCCGCGGTGGTAGGCGATCCCGTTGGTGATCGCCCCCATCGCGTGCTCGCGCACACCGAACCGGATGTTGCGCCCGGCCGGGGTCGCCGCCTGGAAGTCGTCGCTCCCCTTGATCCGCGTCTTGGTCGAGCCCGACAGGTCGGCGTCACCCCCGACCAGCGCCGGCAGCCGTTCCGCGATCGCGTTGAGCACCAGCCCCGAGGCGTCGCGCGTGGCCAGCGCGTCGCCCGGCTTCCAGCTGGGGACCGCCGCGTCCCAGCCCTCCGGCAGCCGGTCGGCCAGCATCCCGCGGGCCGCCTCGGCCCGCTCCGGGTCGGCCGCCTGCAGCGCCCCGAGCCGCCGCATCCACGCCTGCTGCGCCGCCAGCCCGCGGCGGCCGATCTCGGCCATCCGCTCGCGGACCGCGTCCGGAACCGTGAACGGCTCGGCGTGCGGCCAGCCCAGCGCCTGCTTGGTCGCCGCGGTCTCCTTCGCCCCCAGCGGCGCGCCGTGGGCGTCGGCCTTGCCGGCCTTGCTCGGCGAGCCGTAGCCGATCGTGGTCCGCACCACGATCAGCGACGGCCGGTCGACCACCGCCAGCGCGGATTCGATCGCGGCGTCGATCGCGGCCAGGTCGGTGTCGCCGTCGGCGACGCGCTGGACGTGCCAGCCGTAGGCCTCGTAGCGCCGCCCGACGTCCTCGGTGAAGCTGACCGAGGTCGGCCCGTCGAGTGAGACGTCGTTGGAGTCGTAGAGAGTGACCAGCTTGCCCAGCCCCAGGTGACCGGCCAGCGAGCCGGCCTCGGCCGAGATCCCCTCCATCAAGTCGCCGTCCGAGACCAGCGCGAAGGTCCGGTGGTTGACGATCTCCGGCAGCCCCGGCGCGCTGAGCCGCGCCGCCAGCATCCGCTCCGCGATCGCCATCCCGACCGTCACTGCCGAGCCCTGGCCGAGCGGCCCGGTCGTCGCCTCGGTGCCGACCGGGTGCCCGAACTCGGGGTGGCCCGGGGTCTTCGATCCCCACTGCCGGAAGGACTTCAGTTCCTCGAGCGGCAGGTCGAAGCCGCCAAGGTGCAGGAGCGCGTAGAGCAGCGCCGAGCCGTGCCCCGGCGAGAGCACGAAGCGGTCGCGGTCGGGCCATTTCGGGTCGGCGGGGTTGACCACCAGGTGGCGCTGCCAGAGGACGTACGCCATCGGGGCCGCGCCGAGCGGCAGCCCGGGGTGGCCCGAGTTGGCCTTCTCGACCATGTCGATGGCGAGCGTGCGGATCGTGTTGACAGCGAGCCGGTCGGTGGCGTCGGGGATCCAGGCCATGCGGTCCTCGGACGGCCGGGGCGGGCCCGGCCGGGCGGTGAAGCGGGGATTGTCCTTCAAGCGGGGGGCGCGGTTCTACCCGGGCCGCGGCCGCTCCAGCCAGGCGCGCCACGCGGCCTCGAGGTCGCGGTCGCGCTGGAAGCCCAGGGCGGCGATGCGCCCGATCGCGTCTCCGGCCCGTTCACAATCCGCGTCGGTCGCCGCCGCGAACAGGGCGGCGAGGTCGCCGGCATCCTGGGGGCGATGCTCGTCATCGCGCGCCAGCAGCTTGAGTGCGATCAGGTCGCCGATCGTGGCGACGGGGAGCGAGAGCCCCGGGAGAACCTCGAGCGGATGGGCGCGCTCCACGATCTCGGGCTCGATTCCGGACGATGCGAACAGCAGGTCGACGACGACGCCGCCCGCGGCCTCTCCCGGCGGTACGAGGCGGATCGAGGCCAGGCGGCCGGTCGCCGTCTGCTCGAGCGAGGCGAGGACCGCGTACCCGAGTCCCAGCAACTCGCTGACGATCCGCTCCGCCTGCCGATCGTCGGCGACCGCGACCGCGGCGTCGATGTCGCGCGTGAAGCGGGGCTCGGACCGCGCCGAGACCGCGAGACCACCGACGAGCGCCCAGCGGACGCCGAGCCGCGAGAAGTCCGACGAGACCGCGCGCAGGACGGACTCGAGCCGGCTCATCGGGGGCGCGGCCAGGGGACGGGTCGGCCGACGGCGTCCCCGAATTCGGCACCCGGCCGCGTGCGGTACCAGGCCACGATCATCCGTTCGATCGCGGCCTCGTCGGCTTCCGGGTGGCGCCGCCGGAGCGTCGCCCGCATCAGGCTCTCTCCCGTCGCCGCCATGTCGAGGGCGAGGCGCAGCCGCTCGGCCGCCTTTCGACGCTCTTCCGGGCCCATCGTCTCCATTGTACCTGCCGCGGCGGTCGCCCGGGTCAGCCGCGCATCATCGGCTCGGCTTCCGGGCGCGGGCGGTCGTGCGCCGGGTCCCAGTAGGGGGAGAGCCGGCGCAGCCCGCGGACGATCTCCGGGAAGGCGGCCAGCACGCGGTCGACGTCGGCGTCGGTGTTGTCGCGGCTGAACGAGAAGCGGATCGAGCCGTGGACCGCGGTGAACGGGATCTGCATCGCGCGCAGCACGTGCGAGGGCTCGAGCGAGCCCGAGGTGCAGGCCGAGCCGGACGAGGCGCAGATCCCGGCGCGGTTCAGCTCGAACAGCATCCCCTCGCCCTCGATGAAGTGAACCGACAGGTTGAGCGTGTTCGGCAGGCGCTCGGCCCCGGCGCCGTTGACCTCGACGCAGGGGAGGGCGGCGAGCAGGCTGCCCTCCAGCCGGTCGCGCAGCCGCCGGATCCGGGCCTCGTCCGCGTCGTGCGTGCGCTGCGCCCGCTCGACCGCCGCGCCGAGCGCGACGACCCCGGCCACGTTCTCGGTTCCGGCGCGCCGCCCCGACTCCTGGTGGCCGCCGACCAGGAAGGGGCGGACCCGCGTCCCGCGCCGCACGAACAGCGCGCCGACCCCCTTGGGGGCGTGCAGCTTGTGGCCGGAGAAGGCGAGCAGGTCGACCGCCGCCAGCTCGCCCGTCAGGTCGAGCGGGAGCTTGCCCATGGTCTGGGTCGCGTCGGTGACGAAGAGCACCGACGGGTCGATCTCCTTGGTCAGCCGGGCCAGGTCGGCGATCGGGAAGACGACGCCGGTCTCGTTGTTGGCGTGCATCAGCGAGACCAGCAGCGTGTCGGGGCGGACCGCGCGGACCAGCGCCCGCGGATCGAGCCTTCCGGCGCGGTCGACCGGCAGGAAGTCGACCTCGTAGCCGTCGCGCGCCAGGTCCTTGCAGACCTCCAGCACCGCCGGGTGCTCGACCGCGCCGGTCACGAGGTGGCGCCGCGCGGGGTTGGCCCGGACGGCGCCGAAGATCGCGGCGTTGAGGCTCTCGGTCGCGCACGAGGTGAAGAGGACCTCGTCCGGGGCCACGCCCCCCAGCGCCGCCGCGACCGTCCGGCGGGCCTGCCGGATCGCGTCGGCCGGGCCGCGCGCGCTCTCGTAGGCCGAGCTGGGGTTGAAGAACTCGTCCTCGAGGAACGGCCGCATCGCGGCCAGGACCTCGGGCGCGACCCGGGTCGTGGCGTTGTTGTCGAGGTAGGTCAGCACGCCCGGCCTCCGGCGCTCAGACCGCGACCACGCGGATCCGCTCGTCGACCATGTCCTTGAGCGTCCGCTCCACCATCAGCTTCATCGTCTGGGTCGAGTTGGGGCAGCCGGCGCAGGCCCCCTTGAGCTGGATGAAGATCGCGGTGTCCTTGACGTCGATCAGCTCGAGGTCGCCGCCGTCGCGGCGGAGCTGCGGGCGGACGTACTGGTCGAGCGCCTGCTCGACCTGCCTGGCGAACTGGAACGGCGAGAGGAGCGGCTTGCCGGTCGCCGCGGCGACGTTCACGGCGGCGGCACGCTCGCGCGCGGAGGGGAACTCGGGGAGCGGTACGAAGCTGGTGGCCTTGCGCCCCCAGGCCTCGTCCAGCAGGTCCTGCAGCCCGCCCGGCTTGTGGTGGCACGACATGCAGGCCCCGCCGGCCTTGATCGCGCCGGTGATCTCCGGGATCGTCTTCAGCCCCAGCTCCTTGATCTTGCGCTGGATGTACGGCTCGGACAGGGTGAAGCACTGGCAGACGATCCGCCCCTCTTCCTTGTCCTCGGCGTGGAGGTCGATCCCCAGTTCCTCCAGGTCGACGCCCCGCTTCTGGGCCCAGTTGAAGACGGCGGCCTCGAGCGCCTCGGCCCCCATCACCGAGCAGTGGATCTTCTGCTCCGGCAGGCCCTCGAGGAACTCGACGATGTCGTGGTTCGTGATCTTGAGCGCGCCGACCGGCGAGTAGCCGCCGCCCTCGATCAGCGTGCAGAGCGCCTCCGAGGCCGCAATCGCCGAGGTGCAGCCGAAGGTCAGGTAGCGCGCCTCGACGATCCGGTCCTGCAGCGGGTCCTCCGGGTGCCGCTCGACCCGGAAGGTGAAGCGCAGTGCATCCCCGCAGGCGATCGAGCCGTGCTCGCCGAAGCCGTCGGGCTGCTCGATCTCGCCGAGGTGCGTACCGGGCTTCCCTTGCACCGCGTCCATGAAGATCTGCTTGGTCTTTTCGCTGTATTCCCAGGCCATCGCCCGTCGCTCCTCAGCGGGATCCCGGCAGCAGCGCCGCCGCCGCCCGGTCGAGCAGGAAGGTCCCGCGCCGCGCCAGCTGCGCCGGACAGATCATCGGGTCCCACGGTCCCGCGACCGCGCGCTGGACCGCTTCGGCCTTGTCGGTCCCGGTCGCCAGCACGACGATCTCGCCCGCCTCGACCAGCACCGGCGGCGTGACCGTCATCCGCAGCACCGGCGGTTTCGGGCCGCGCACCACGGCGACGCGGCGCACGGTCTCGTCGAGCGCCGGCTGCCCGGGGAAGAGCGACGCGGTGTGGCCGTCGGCGCCGATCCCCAGCAGCACCAGGTCGACCGGCTCGGGGAGCAGCGCGCCGTAGCGCCCGGCCGCGGCCTCCAGGTCGAAGTCGTCGGCCTCCATCCGGAAGACCTGGCCGGGCGCCGCGCCGAGCGGGTCGAACAGCGCGCGGCGCGCCATGTCGTAGTTGCTCTCGGGATCCTCGCGCGGCACCGCGCGCTCGTCGCCGAAGTAGAAGTCGACCCGGTCCCACGGCAGGCTCGCGGCGAGCGGCGGGACCGCCAGCACGCCGTAGACCGCGCGCGGCGTCGTGCCGCCCGAGAGCATCAGCGAGACCCGCTCGCGCTCGGCCAGCAGCTCGGCCAGCCGCTCGGCGATCAGCCGGGCGGCGCCGGCCTCGAAGGCGGCGCGATCGGGGTGGACGACGACGCGGGTCCCGTTCACCTCGGCCTCACAGCGGGCGCCAGGCGTCGCCGCCCGGTGCCAGCAGCGCGTCGGCCGCGCGCGGCCCGGCGCTCCCCGGCGCGTAGCCCGCCGGCTCGGGCTCGCCCGGCGCCTCCCACCACTCGAGGATCGGCGTGATCCAGTGCCAGGCCGCCATCACGCTGTCGGTCCGGGCGAAGCGCGTCGCGTCGCCGCGCATCGCGTCGAGCAGCAGCTGGGCGTAGGCGTCGGCCAGCGGCACGCCGAAGCTGCGGGCGTAGGAGAAGTCCATCGTGACCTCGGAGATCGCGAGCTGCTCGCCCGGGGTCTTGGCGGCGAAGCTGAGCGTGATCCCCTCGTCGGGCTGGATCTTCAGGGTCAGGACGTTGGGCCGCACCAGCGCGCACAGCTCGCGGTCCGGGAACAGGCAGAGCGGGATCGGCTGGAAGAAGAAGGCGACCTCGGTGCTGCGGCCGGCCAGCTTCTTGCCGGCGCGCAGGTAGAACGGGACCCCCTGCCAGCGCCAGTTGTCGACGAAGACCCTGAGTGCCGCGTAGGTCGGCGTGCGCGAGGCCGGTGCGACGTTCGGCTCGGCGCGGTAGCCGTCGTACTGCCCCAGCACCACGCGGTCGGCGAACTCGCCGGGGTAGATCGGCGCCAGCGCGCGCAGCACCTTGACCTTCTCGTCCCGCACGTCGTCGGCGCCGAACGAGAGCGGCGCCTCCATCGCGCAGAGCGAGAGGACCTCGAGCAGGTGGTTCTGCACGACGTCGCGCAGGACCCCGGCCTCCTCGTAGAACTTCCCGCGCCCTTCGACCCCCAGCGTTTCGGCCGCCGTGATCTGGACGTGGTCGACGTACTTGCGGTTCCAGAGCGGCTCGAAGATCGCGTTGGCGAAGCGGAAGACGAGGATGTTCTGGACCGTCTCCTTTCCCAGGTAGTGGTCGATCCGGTAGACCTGGCGCTCGTCGAGGTGGCGGTGGACCTGGGCGTCGAGCGCCCGGGCCGAGGCCAGGTCGGTGCCGTAGGGCTTCTCCAGCACGACCCGCTTCCAGCCCCCGCCCTCGCGGCGCAAGAGGCCCCGCGCCGTGAGCTGGTCGAGGATCCCGAGCACGATCCCGGGCGGGACCGAGAGGTAGAACAGGCGGTTCCCCCGCGTCCCGTCCCCCTGCTCGATCCGGTGGAGTTCGGACTTGAGCAGGTCGAAGGTCAGCGGGTTGTCGAAGTTCCCGCCCAGGTAGGTCACCCGCTCGGCGAACCGCGCGAACGCCTCCGGCTCGAACAGCGGTCCGGCGTGGGTCCGGATCGACCGCTCGAGGCCGGCCACGACCGCCTCCCGCCCTCCCGTCTCGCGGGCCATCCCGAGGATCCGGGTCGCTTCCGGCAGCAGCCCCTGGCGGAACAGGTAGTAGAGGGAGGGGAGGAGCTTGCGCTTCGCCAGGTCGCCGCTGGCGCCGAAGATGACGATCGTGCAGGGGTCGGGGGTGACGGCGCCGCGCCCGGCGAGCGGGCCGGGGGCGATGCTCGTCTCGGTCGTGTCGGGAGCCACGGGGCGGGACCTCCGGGGCCGAGGGCTTTTGACGGCCGCGGCCGGCGGGGATTATCCTCCGCTTTCCAAATTCGGCGCCGTAGCCAAGTGGTAAGGCGAGGGTCTGCAAAACCCTTATTCGTCGGTTCGATTCCGACCGGCGCCTCCAGCTTCCCCCTTCAGTCGTCCCACCGCAGCAGCAGCGACCGCACGAAGCGCGGGTCGGGAGCTACGCCGGGAGGCAGTTCGCTCAGCTCGTCCGCCAGCCGCCGCGCCAGGTGAGCCGCGGCCGGCTCCAGCCCCAGCTCCGCCGCGAGCGCAAACAGCCGCGGCGCGGGACGGCGCGGATCCTCCCCTTCGAGCAGAAGCTCCAGCGCGCGACGCGCCTCGACCGGGCCGAGCGGCGCCGGGCGGGCCGGGCCGTCCAGCGCGGCGCGCGCGATCGCGGTCAGCGCTACGGCCGGCCAGTCGAGATCGAGCGGGCCGCCGCGCGCCGCCGGGAGCGGGTCGAGTTCGGGCCAGCGCCCGTCGGCGCCGACGCCGAGGCGCTGCTCGACGAACGAGCCGAGCGCCTCGATCGAGTCGAGCGCCTCGTCCGCCGCCGCGAGGTCGTCGGGGTGTCGGAAGGGGCGGGGCGCCAAGCCGGGGGCGCCGAAGGCGGGGCGCGGCAGCAGCAGCGCGGCCAGCAGCTCTTCGCTCTCGGGATCGAGCCGCTCGCGGCCGCCCGCGACGCGCGCCAGCCAGCCCGCGGCCAGCCGCCGCGCGCGCTCGGCGCGCTGCATGACGGCGCCGGTGCCGGCGCGCACCAGGTCCGGCACTGGCACCGTCGCCAGCAGCGCCGGCCCCAGCGCCGCGGCGCGCGCACCGCCCAGCTCGTGCAGGCCGAGCGCAGCGTGCGAGAGCGCGATCCGAAGCCCCTCGCGGTGCGTCTCCAGCTCGGCCAGGTCGCCCAGGCCGGCGACCGCGAAGCGGTTGCCGAGGCGCAGCAGGTCGGACAGCACGCGGCGCTGCTCGGCCGGGTCGAGCCCGGCGACCGCCTGCGCCAGCGCGCGACCGGCGTCGTCGAGCGAGGCGGGGAGGTGGCGCGCGGCGCCGGCGTCGGGCGGGCCGGCCGCGAGCTGCCGGGCCGACGCCGCGGCCAGCGCGCGGCGCGAGGCCTCGCGCCGGAACTCCGGGTCGGCGACGCGCCCCGCGGCCCAGGTCTCGATCGCCTCGTCGAACGGCGGGAACCCCTTCTCCGCCAGGCGCGAGGCGCGGCGCTCGTAGGCCTCCTCCTCGCGCTCGGCCGGGACCGCCCAAAGCACCTGCTCCAGGAGCGCCTCGTAGGCCTGGGAGTCGGTCGAGCGCAGCCGCGCCAGCGCCTCCCACAGCGCGGCGGCGGCCTCCTCCGGCACGTCGTCGCGGGCCTCGAGGTAGTAGGTCCCGTCGAGCGTCGGGACGGGCCGGTCCGGCGGCCAGAAGGCGGGCTCGCTCGACTCGTCGAGCTTGAAGACCTGGAAGACGCGGCCCAGCGCCAGCAGCACGGCCGCCTCGTCCCCCTCGGAAAGCCAGCGGGCGACACGGTCCGGGCTGGCGACCGCGACCGCGTCGATCCAGCGGGCGAAGCGCGCGGGGTCGAAGGCGTCGCGGTCCCAGGCCCCCAGGTCGAACAGGAACTCGAGCTGCGGGACGCTCGCGTGCTCGAGCAGGACCAGCGCGTCGTTGATCCCCGCCTCGGCCAGCGTCAGGAAGAGGTCCTGGGCGGGGAGCGCCCGGACCAGCTCGCGCGGGTCGCGGGCCGACTCGATCGCTTCGATCCGCGCGAGCGGCGGCAGGGCCAGCAAGCGGTCGCGGCGGGCGACGAGGTCTTTGGGCGGTCCCTTCACCGCCGACGATTGTGCGCACCCGGGGCCCGGGGCGCCACGGGGGCCCGGGGCGCGCGCCTCAGGGGCGCGCCGCGATGGTCACGGCCGCGGGCGCGAGCCGCGACACCGGCAGCAGCAGGCGGAAGCAGCGCACGCAGTGCGCCACCTCGAGCTGATCGTCGGGAACCTGGTTGTGGTGACCGCAGTGGCAAACGATGGTGATGATCACCGGTACTCCTGCCCCCAGAGCATTCCCCGGACGCCGGTAATGTCCGCCGAGGGGGGCCGCGGGGCGAGGCGAATTTCGGGCCGGGACCGTTCGAACGAACCGCTCAAACAGCAAGGAACAGCTGCGGACACGCCAAACCCCGCCCGGGACGGGGGTTGCCGGCGTCACCGTCCCCGCCGCGCCGCGCGGGTAGAATCGCCCCGATGCCGACGCCGCTCTTCACCGGGGCCGTGCGACCGGGGTCCCGCGCGCGGCCCCGCGCCCGGCTCCGCCCCTCCCGCTACGAGCCGCTGCGCCTGGTCCGGCTGGGGGCGCTGGTCCTGGTCGCGGTGATCCTGTTCTCGACTCTCGTCTACTACGCGATCGGCCTTTACCACGGGCGGGAGCAGTGGACGCTCCTCAACTGCCTGTTCATGACCGTGATCACGCTCTCGACGATCGGCTACGGCGACTGGCTCGACATCAAGGGGCTGCCGCTGGCGACGATCTTCACGATGGTGCTGGCCGTCGTCGGGGTCGCCGTCCCGGCCTTCCTGATCACCAATTCGACCGCCCTGATCGTCGACGGCCTGTTCGCCGACGTCTTCCGGAGGCGCCGCATGGATCGCGACATCGCCGCCCTGAGCGGGCACGTCATCGTCTGCGGGGTCGGCTCGACCGGGCTGCACTGCGTCGAGGAGCTGCGCGAGATGGGCGCGGCCTTCGTCGCGATCGACAGGGACGCGGGCCGGCTGCGGCAGGCATTCCAGCAGCTCGGGGGGTTCCTCTACGTCGTCGGCCGGGCCGACGACGACGCCGTGCTGCGCGAGGCCGGGATCGAGCGCGCCTCCGGCCTGATCGCGGCCCTGACCGACGACAAGGACAACGTCTTCGTCACGCTCTCGGCGCGGGCGCTCAACCCGCGGCTGCGGATCGTCAGCAAGGGGGTGGAGGAGCTGGCGCGGACCAAGCTGGCCGCGGCCGGCGCCGACGCCGTGGTCAACACGACCGAGATCGGCGGGCGGCGGCTGGTCGGCGAGATGCTGAGCCCGACCGTAGTGACCTTCATCGACACGATGCTGCGCGAGCCGGACGATCCCTACCGCTTCGAGGAACTGGTGGTCGAGCCCGGCAGTGAAGTCGACGGCCGAACCCTGGCCGAGGCCGACGTGCGGCGCTACGGGCGGCTGCTGGTGGTTGCGGCCCGGCCGCCGGGGAGCGAGGAGGTCGTCTTCAACCCGCAGGGCGCGCACCGGCTCGCGGCCGGGGAGACGGTCGTCGTGCTCGGGCGGGCGCAGGATCTCGAGGGGGCGCGCCGCCACTTCCGCGGCGGCGCCGCGGCGGCCCGGAGCGGTGCGTGACGCGGCCGCGGCGCACCGCCGCCGGGCTGCTGGCGCTCGCGCTCGCGGCGGGCGCACCGGGCGGGCCCGCGCGGGCGCAGACCGACGGCGGCGCCGACGTGGCGGCCCGGTCGGGCGTCGAGGCCGAGCTGGTGAAGGCGCGCATCGCCGAGCGGGTCAACGCGGAGCGCGCGCGCGCGGGCCTGCCGCTGCTGGCCACGGACCCGAAGCTGGCCGAGATCGCGCGCCGCCACTCCGAGGACATGGCCGCGCGCCGCTACTTCGACCACGTTTCGCCCGATGGCAAGGACCCCGAGCGGCGCGGGCTGGACGCCGGCTACCCCTGCCGCAAGAACCACGGGACCTACATCACGCACGGGCTGGGCGAGAACATCTTCCAGTCGGCGGTCTTCTCCTCCGTGACCTTCGGTTCCGGTGGAACACGGACCTACCAGTGGATGAGCCCCGACGAGATCGCGCGGCAGGTGGTCGATGGCTGGATGGGAAGCGAGGGGCACCGCGAGAACCTGCTCAAGCGCGGCTTCGACCGCCAGGGGGTCGGCGTCGCGATCACCGCCGGTGGGAAGGTCTTCGTGACGCAGAACCTCTGCTGAGCGGCGCCGCCGGCCCCGCGGGCCGGGCGGTCCCCGCGGTTCCCGGC
This sequence comes from uncultured Acidobacteriota bacterium, assembly GCA_963702545.1. Taxonomy (GTDB): domain Bacteria; phylum Acidobacteriota; class Polarisedimenticolia; order J045; family J045; genus JALOKP01. The sequence continues at coordinate 158,793 of CAVPDB010000020.1, forward strand.
GCCTCCCGGCCGCGTGTTGAAGCCGCCGCCCGGGTCCGGTATCTTGCGCCGTTGCATCGGGAGCGACCCGGCGGGCGCCGGGTCCGGCAACCTGGGCGGACACCCAAGGTGCCATCCCGTGGCGGGCCACAGCGGCGCCGCCGCGGGGATGCGGTCCTGAAGGCCGGGGCAACCAAGTGTCCCGTCGATCCGCGGTTCCCGGTGTCGAGCGAGCAATGGCGGGCGAGCGGCCCGCCCGGGAGAAGGAAGCGACCCATGGCGAAGTCGACCGAGTTCCTGTTCAGCTCCGAGTCCGTCACCGAAGGCCACCCCGACAAGGTCTGCGACCTGATCGCCGACACCGTCCTCGACGAGTGCCTCCGGCAGGACAAGCACAGCCGCGTGGCCTGCGAGGTGATGTGCAAGAGCAACCAGGTCATCCTGGGCGGCGAGATCACGACCGGCGCGAAGCTGAACTTCGAGAAGATCGTGCGCGACACGGTGGAGAAGATCGGCTACACCGACCCGGCCGAGGCCTTCCACGCGGCCGGCGTCTCGGTCCAGCTCCACATGACGCGTCAGTCGGCCGACATCGCGCAGGGCGTCGACCGGACCGATCCCGACCAGCAGGGGGCGGGCGACCAGGGGATCATGTTCGGTTACGCCACCGACGAGACGCCGGAACTGATGCCGCTGCCGATCCTGCTGGCCCACAAGCTCGCGCGCGCGCTGGCCGAGGCGCGGCACGGCGACGGGCCGAAGTGGCTCCGCCCCGACGCCAAGACCCAGGTCACCGTGCTCTACCGCGACGGCCGGCCGGTCGAGGTCCAGTCGGTGCTGCTCTCGACCCAGCACGCGAAGGGGACGAAGCAGAAGGAGATCAAGTCCTGGGTGGCCGACCAGTTCGCGCCCCAGCTGCTGGGCGACTGGGCCCACCGCAAGGTCGAGTACCTGGTCAACCCGACCGGCGCGTTCGAGATCGGCGGCCCGACGGCCGACGCCGGCGTGACCGGACGCAAGATCATCGTCGACACCTACGGCGGCTTTGCGCGCCACGGCGGCGGCGCGTTCTCCGGCAAGGACCCCTCGAAGGTCGACCGCTCCAGCGCCTACTTCTGCCGCTTCGTCGCGCGCCAGCTGGTGAAGCACAAGCTGGCGCGGCGGGCCGAGATCCAGGTCGCCTACGCGATCGGCCGGGCCCAGCCGATGTCGGTGCTGGTCGAGACCTTCGGCACCGGCGACCCCGACAAGGCCGCGGCCTTCGTGCGCGAGAAGTTCGACTTCCGGCCGCACGCGATCATCGAGCGGCTCAAGCTGCTGCAGCCGCTCTACACGAAGACCACCAACTACGGTCACTTCGGAAAGCCCGGGCTCCCCTGGGAGAAGTGATGCCGGCGGCCGGCCGCCTCACCGTCCTCCACACCGATTTCCACCGCGGGTGGGGCGGCCAGATCAATCGCGTGCTGGCGGAGTGCCGCGGCCTGGCGGGCCGCGGGCACGCGGTAATGCTGGCCGTGCCGGGCGACGGCAGGCCGGCCGCGACCGCGCGGGCCGACGGGATCGCCGTCTTCGGCGACGTCCGCTTCCGGCCCAAGCGCGACGCCGTCTCGCTGCTCAGGGACGCGCTGACGCTGCGGCGGCTGCTCGCCGCGTTCGCCCCCGACATCGTCAACTCGCACGGCTCGCAGGACACCTGGGCGGCGGTGCTGGCGCGCCACCTGCTGCCGCGCGCCGCGCGCCCGCTCCAGCTCTACACCCGGCACAACACCAAGCGCGTGCGCGACACGCGGGTCAACCGCTGGCTCTTCGGACGCGGGATCGACGGGCTGATCGTCGTCGCGCCGGAGGTCAAGGAGCGCTTCCGCGGCATCATCGCCGCGGGCGCGCTGGACGAGGCGCGGATCCCGGCGATCCACAGCCCGCTGCGCGCCGACATGGCCGCGCCGGCCCGGCCGCCCGAGCGCGCGAAGGTGCGGCGCGAGGTCGGTGCGGGGGAAGACGACGTCCTCGCCGGCACGGTGGCGCGGCTCGTCCCCGACAAGGGGCAGGAGCACCTGATCGACGCGCTGGCGATCCTGGCGCCCGACTGGCCGCGGCTCTCGGTCGTGCTGGCGGGGGACGGGGAGGCGACCGAGGCGCTCGAGGCCCGCGCCGCGCGGCTCGGGCTCGCCGGACGCGTTCACTTCCTCGGCTACCGCGACGACGTGCTGGACGTCTACGCGGCGCTCGACATCGCGGTCCTGCCGGCGGTCGACTGCGACGCCTCGTCGGGGATGATCAAGGAAGCCCTGGCCTCGCGCGTCCCGGTCGTCGCGACCGAGGTCGGGGCCGCGCGCGAGTTGACCGGCGACGGGCAGTACGGGCTCGTCGTGCCGCCGCGCGATCCCGCGGCGCTGGCCGGGGCGATTGCGGCGATGGCGCGCGACCTGCCGGCCTGGCGCGCGCGGGCGGTGGAAGGCGAGCGATTCGTGCGCGAGCGGTTCACGCACGAGCGGATGATCGACGAGCTCGAAGCCGCCTACCGCGAGGCGCTGGCGCGCGCGGGCCGGGGTTGAAGCAGGACCAGGGAGGGACGGCGATGCAGGTGGGGATGGTCGGGCTGGGGCGGATGGGCGGCAACATGGTCCGGCGCTGGATGCGTCACGGGATCGACTGCGTCGGCTGGGCGCGCTCCCGCGGCGGCGCCGCGGAGCTGGAGCAGGAGGGGATGACCTCGGCCGCGTCGCTGGCCGACCTGGTGGCGCGGCTCGCCACGCCGCGGACCGTCTGGCTGATGGTCCCGGCGGGCGCCGTCGACGCGCTGGTCGACCAGCTGCGTGCCGCTCCTGGCGGCCGGCGACACGCTGGTCGACGGCGGCAACTCGTACTACCGCGACGACGTCGACCGCGCCGCGCGCCTCGCGCCGCGCGGCATCCACTACGTCGACGTCGGGGTCTCGGGCGGGGTCTGGGGGCTCGAGCGCGGCTACTCGCAGATGATCGGCGGCGAGGCCGAGACGGTGCGGCGGCTCGACCCGCTGTTCCGCGCGCTGGCTCCGGGCCGGGCGGCGGCGCCGCCGACCCCGGGTCGGGACGGGGCCAGCGGCACGGCGGAAGAGGGCTACCTGCACTGCGGCCCGGCCGGGGCCGGCCACTTCGTCAAGATGGTCCACAACGGGATCGAGTACGGGATCATGGCGGCCTACGCCGAGGGGTTCAACATCCTCCATCACGCCGGGATCGGCCGGAAGGACCAGGCGGTCGACGCCGAGACCGCCCCGCTGCGCGACCCTCAGTACTTCCAGTACGACCTCCCAGCCGCCGACGTGGCCGAGGTCTGGCGCCGCGGCAGCGTGGTGGCCTCGTGGCTGCTCGACCTGACGGCCCAGGCGCTGCACGCCGACCCGAAGCTGGACGGCTACGCGGGGCAGGTCGCGGACTCGGGCGAAGGGCGCTGGACGGTGCTGCAGGCGGTCGAGGAGGGGGTCCCCGCCCCGGTCATCGCGGCCTCGCTGTTCGCGCGCTTCGACTCGCGCGGCCACGCCCTCTATCAGAACAAGGTCCTGTCGGCGATGCGCCGGGCCTTCGGCGGCCACTGAGACGGGACGGCTGCCGCCGCTCGATCACGCTCCCGGTCAGCGGCGTCAGCGCCGCCGGAGGCTGCGCTCCATCGCGAGCCGGTTCTCCCCGTCCTCGTAGTCGTAGCTGACGATGTCCATCAGCTGCTTGACCAGGAAGATCCCCAGCCCGCCGATCGGCCGGTCTTCGGGGGCCACGTCCAGATCGGGGTCGGAGGCGTCGAGCGGGTTGAAAGGGGCAGCCGCGTCCCGGACCTCGAGGCGCACGCGGTCCCCCGGGCACGCCACCGTCACCAGGATCTTCCCGGTCTCGCCGACCCCGTAGCCGTGCCGGATCACGTTGGCGAGGACTTCGTCGAGGCACAGCCGCAGGTCGTAGAGCGCGTCCTCGACCACCCCGTGGCCGGAGCAGAACTCCTGCAGCCACGCGTCGGCCCGGGCGACCTCGTCGAGGTCGCAGCGCAGGGACAGGTCGGCGGAGGACGGGGCGACCATTGGAGGGAGAAGATACTGCCACGATCCGGCCCGGCGCCGGTAGCGCTCCGAACGGGGCAGAACAGGGCCGGTCCGGGCGGTGTTCGATCCCTGGACACTCGTCTCCCGCAGCACCCCGTTCCCCGGAAGCCGCGCCGCGCGCGGCCTTGCACGGACTCCGGCCCGAACCAATATTCGACCGGGGATCCCTGCACGGACGGAACGCCCGTGAACTCGACACTCGGTACTGACGGCGGACGCCGCCCCCGGGCTCGCGACGAGCGCGGCTACAGCATGCCCGAGATTCTCGTGGTTCTCGGCATCCTGGGCGTCACGACCTCCATCGGCGTGTTCGTGGCCAACACCTCCGGCTGGCGCACCGGCGCCGTGGCGTCGGACGTCGCCCGCCGGCTGGAGCTGTCACGCTCGCAGGCCGCGTTCAACGACTTCAACTTCCGCGTCGTCTTCGACGACGTCGGCGGCGGCTACTCGGTCCACGCCGACCGCAACAACGACGGCGACGTCGACGCGGCGATCGGCGAGACGCTCCGGGAGTCCCGCCTCTCGGCCTCCGCGGAGCACATCGTCTTCGGCTGCCCCCCGGGGATCATCGGCCTCGACGGGGCCGCCGTGACCGACGCCGTGACCTTCGCCGGCAGCCCGCCCGCAGCGACCTTCCGGCCGGGCGGCTCCTCGACGGCCGGGGTGGTCTACCTGATCGACCGGCGGGACCTGGAGCACAACGACCCCTCGAAGATGCGCGCGATCAGCGTCACCGAAGCGACCGGCCGGGTGCGCCGCTGGAAATACGACCCGGCCAGCGGCGGGCCGGTCCCGTGGAGGCTCGAGCGATGACCCGCAACAGACTCGGCTCGGAATCGGGCGTGACGCTGGTCGAGGCGCTGGTCGCCGTCGGCATCTTCGGGATCGCGCTGCTCGGCCTGAACACGCTGCTGATCTCGACGATCAAGACCTCGCAGTTCACGAAGGACTACGCCAACGCCCGCTTCCTGGCGGGCCACCGGCTGGAGCAGATCAAGAACTCCCGCTACCAGGACGGAGACCGCGACGCCTACCGCGACCCGTCTGACCCCTGCACCGACATCGACGAGGTCACGACGAGCATCTTCCCGGACGAGGACTACGGCGAGGTCGACCTGCTCAACGGCACGCGTTTCAACTACCGGAACTGCGCCAACGTTCCGGACATCAAGCTCTCGTCGATCCTGGTCACCGCCGCGACCTACTCCGCCGGACAGCAGGGCAAGCACGATTTCGCCGTCAACTCGGCCCAGTATGGCCGCTTCCGCCGCGAGGTCTACGTCGTGGACTCCGCGGACTACGCCCAGGCCATCACGAACGTCCGTCTCGGGCCGGCCAATCCCGACGCCCGCGACAGCGTCATCGTCGACACCACGGCGCCGACCGCCGACCAGCCGGCGAGCCGATACGTGAAATACGTCATCGTGCGCGTCAAGTGGAAGGACCTCAATGGCAAACTACATCATGTCACCCTGTCCTCGGAAAAAGCGTTCTACATCCCGTCGTTCTGACCGTCTCCGCGCGGGCGCGGAGACGGCCGGCCGGACCGGGGCCGAGCGGGGGTTCTCGCTCAGCGAAGCCCTCGTTGCGCTCGCCATCACCTCGATGGTTTTCCTCGCGGCGCTCTCGATGCTGTCGATCGACAACCGCATCTACCATCGGGACGACGCGGTGCTGGAGGTGACGCGCGAGGCTCGCCACACCCTGGAGACGCTCGAGCACGACCTGCTGATGACGGGCTTCCTCGTCGACAAGCAGACGATCGCGGACATCGGGCCGGACGGGACCGCCGACACCGGCGACGACCTGGTCGGGCAGTCGGCGGTGGTCCATGCCGCGCCCTACGAGCTCGTCGTCAACGCCGACGTCAACCCGGAGATCGAAGCGATCATCGACGGCAACACCGGCGACGCGTTGCCGACCGGCTACGCCCCCGTGACCTTCCACACCGGGGCCGAGACCGTGCGTTACACGCTGGACTCGAACGGCGACGGGGCGATCAACGCCGCCGACCGGCAGGACGAGGCCGAAGAGGCGGTGGTCGACAACGCCGGGCTCTACCTGCTGCGCCGCGAGATCTACGGCGACAACGGGACCGACAACCGCTCCGGCTCGGGGCCGGTCGGCCTGGTCCGCGGGCCCGCGGCCTACCCGAGCGGGGCCAAGCCGCTGCCGCTCTTCCAGTACTGGGGCACGTTTTACAACCGCAAGGGGCTGACGCTCTGGGGCGACACGGGAGCCGGCGGCGGCGTGGCCTACAACGGGGTGCTGGAGCCGGGCGAACTGACCGCCCTGACCGCGGTGACGGACGAGGACGCCAACGACAACGCCGTAATGGACGCGGGCGAGGACCGCAACGCCAACGGCGTGCTCGACCGGCGGATCGGCGACCTCGTCAAGAAGGTGGACATCCACGTCACGTCCGAGACCCCATACCCGGACATGAACTATGCCGACAGGACCCGCTCGTCGACGACGACGCCGTTCCGGTTCCGGACGGTCACGATGTCGACCCAGATCAAGCCGCGCAACATCGACCTGCCGGGTGGCGCCTGCGGCGACCAGCCGCACCCGACCTCCTCGGTCGCGGTCGAGAACGCCTGCGCCGACGCACTCGCCGACGGCAAGGTCCGCATCACCTGGGCATTGTCCTCCGACGACGGCAGCGGCGAGATGGACGTCGAGAAGTACATCATGTACCGCACCGACGTCGACAGCGTCTTCGGAACGACCCCCTACACCGAGGCCAACAAGGGCGAGACGAGCTACGAGGACGACTGGATCATCATGCGGACCTGGCCGCCGCGGCAGTACTGGTACAAGCTGCGCGCGATGGACTGCACGCCGCAGCTGTCGGTGCTGGACCCGACGGGTGGCGGCTACCCGCTGAAGGTCGGCGGCCAGTACCCCGAGCAGATCGAGATCCGCGACATCCCGGGCGACGACGGGACCCAGCTCGACGTCGTGTTCGGCCGCTCGGCCGACGAAATGACCAACACCACCGGCTTCGGGGGCGTGGTCAAGAAGTACTACATCCACCGCTCGACCAGCCTGGATTACCGCTGCGTGCCGCCGGTCAACAACCTTGCGATCGACGCCACCAACGCACCGGTCTACACCTTCACCGACAACGACACGAACTCGACGTCCGGGCTGGCCTGGGGCACGATCTACTACTACTGGATGCGCGCGCAGGACGCGGTGGGCGGCCTCTCGCCCTACAGCCCCCGTTACTGCGGCCGGGCCTTCAAGGGGCCGACCTTCCCGTCCCTGCAGCACGCCCGGATCGCCGAGCATGCCGTCAACGACCACCCGGTCGAGATCTACTTCTCGCAGAACCAGCGCAACGAGGACGCCGGGTACGATCCCTATCTGATCGACTACAACATCTACCGCGCGAACGACTACAACGGCGACGGTACGATCAACGCGCTGGTCGACCACAGCGCGGGCTATCGCCTGTCCGATCGCGTCGCGACGATCCGCTGGACCGGCCTGATCTACGCCGCCGGCGGGAACTCGCCGGGGACGGTCCACCAGAGCCTGGACGGCGGGACGAACTGGCGCGAGGTCGGGAATTCCGGGGGATTCCGTCCGAACGGGATCGCGTTCGGGAACCGGCTGAACGCCGTCGTTGTCGGCGAGAGCGGCAAGGCGTACTACTCGACGACCGGCGGCGCGACCTGGTCCGCCTCGGCGATTTCCGGAAGCGAGGACCTGAGCGCCGTCACCTTCCTCTCCGAGCAGATCGTGATGGCGGTCGGCGGCAACGGCACGGTGCTCAAGTCGACCGACGGGGGGGCGCACTTCTCCGCCCTGACCGTCAGCCTCACCGACGATCTGACCGGGATCGCCAGCGACGGCAACTTCGTGATGGTCGTGGGCGACGGCGGCGCGGCCGCCCGATCGGTCGACGGCGGCATCAACTGGACGCTGCTGGGGTTTGCGGGGACCAGCGACCTGTACGGCGTGGCGCTGGCCCGCGAGGGCTCGGGCGACCGGACGGTCGTGATCGGCGCGGAGGACCGGATCTGGCGGTCCGGCGACGGCGGCGTGAACTGGGTACCGCTCGACTTCCCGGGGGCCGGCCGGTTCCGCGGTGTGGCGGTCGTGCCCGGGGGGCCGGCGATGGCGGTCGTCGCGTCGGCCAACGCGATCTACCGCACGGTTGACGGAGTCACCTGGGCGGTCGAGGGTCCCTCGCCGAGCGGCCCGCTTGCGGTGACGATGCTCAATTCGACGATCGCCTGGGTCTCGGACTCCAGCGGGACCGTCTACCACCGCGACCACGCCGGGGCCTGGAGCGCCGCCTCGGTCAGTACCGGCGAGCCGCTGCGTGCCCTGGCGGCGCGCCCCGAACTGGCCTGGGAGGACGCCAGCACCAACGCCGCCGGCAGCGGTGCGACCTTCTTCTACGTCGTGACCGCGGCCTACGCCCAGAGCAGCGTGCTCGACGGCGAGGCCGGCGTGATCCCCGACCGGCCCGGCCCGACCGAGAATCCCGACGACGGGGAGGACCAGATCCTCGTCGATTCGTGCAACAGCATCGAGCTGGGAGCGACGATGCCATGAGGTGGCCGATGAGAACCGAAGAGCCGCACGGCGAGCGCGGGGCCGCCCTGCTCGTCGTCATGTTCGCGGTGTCAGCGCTGACCCTGATGGGGCTGGCGATGCTCGGCTCGTCGATGCTCTCGCTCAAGACGACCGACCAGGACAAGGACAACAACGAGCTGCTCTACATCGCGGAGGCGGGCCTGGAGCGGATGACGGGCGACGTCACCTGCTCGCTGGTCGGCAACCCGAACCTCGACCGCATCTTCGACAACTACGTGATGCTGCACCTGACGAACGGCAAGTCCCGGGGGCCCGACGGCACCGCGGAAACGGCCGACGACGCGGGCCGCAACTATGTCGACATTCAACACGGTCGCGGGACCTACACGATCAACATCCTGACCTACCCGACGACCATCGACGAAGCGCGGCAGCTCGAGTTCGTCGACATGAACATCCGCTCGACGGCGAAGCTGGAGGGCAAGCAGAAGACGCTCTCGGCCGTCATCCGGCTCAAGCTCATCCCCTCGCGGGTCTTCGACAACGCCTACTTCATGAACAACTTCGGCTGGATGAGCGGCTGGGGCTGCGGACAGCTCTACTTCCACGGCAACCTGCGGGCCAACGGCGACGTGCGCCTTTACGGCTCGTGCATCTGGGGGCGCGGCACGCCCTACTTCGAGAAGGTCCTGGGAAACAAGCTGATCAACCGCCTGCACAACGGCGGCGTGATCGCCGGCCGGCAGATCCTCGGCCCCGAGAACCTGAAGGGCGACTACGGCGTCGCCGCCAACCGGCTCGAGTGGCAGGACGTCGTGCCGATGCCCAACCTCTCGGACCTCTCGATCTACGTCAAGGCGGCCCGCGAGTGGAACGGCGGCACCTTCGGGCCGGACGAGATCTGGGGCACGCCTGACGACACCGGAGGGTCGACCCTGAAGGTCTGGGACCCCAAGCTGAACCGCTACCGGACCTACCGGGCCTGCATCGGCTGCAACGTCGGTCCCGACGCGACCTGGAACACGGCGGACGACAGCTGGGGCCGCGACGGCACCGCCAACACGGATGACGACGAGTCGCCGTTCATGATCCTCGACGGTCGCACCCGGCCGTTCATCATCGACGGGCCGGTCGTGATCGGCTCGCCCGGGACCGACGGCTTCTGGAACACCAGCGACGAGTGGGACGTCGCCGGGCTGCGGCCGATGACGGGCGCGATCATCGCCGTGGGCCGGGTCTCGGGGCAGGGGAGCCTCTACACCTCCGGCAACATCTACCTCCCGAACGGCCTGCTCTACGACAACCCGCCCAAGCCGCACCTGCCGGGCTCCGGCCCGCCGGCCGGGACCGGGTACGGGAACGTCCCGAAGACCGGGTTCGCCTCGATGGCGACGGCCGACATCCAGGCCTGGCGCGCGCTGAATGCGTCGACTTCGCCGGCGGGGACCTACGCCGTGCGCGACGCCGACCTGATCGGACTGTTCGCCCGCGAGAACCTGATCATCGGACGATTCCCCGGCGGCAGCAGCTGGGGGTCGGTCGACGGCTGGCTGGCCGACGCCAACAACCAGTCGAAGGAAGACCTGGGGATCGACAACCTGCCGAACACCGGCGACCTGAACGAGAACAACAGCGTCTGGAACGTCAAGTACTACACCGCCGACGGCCAGGGGCAGTGCGGGTCGGGCCTGATCCCGGCCGGCTACGCGATCGGAGACGTGGTCCCGGGGTCGGGCGAGGACATCGACGGCGACGCCCGCTTCGACGACCGGATCCGCCGCGGCACGCTCAACAACCAGGGGCTGCCGACCGCGGGATCCTCCAGCTTCGCGTTGCCGGAGAACATCAACGACCGGCTGAACTCGTCGGCCGCGAACCCCGACACGGCGGCCAAGCTCGACACCGACAACGACGGGAAGATCTGGCGGGGCAGCCCGCTCTGGCTCGACGCCGTGACGACGCACAGCTGGAACGAGTTCTCGCCCGATCCGCCCAGCGTGCCGATGATCGCTGGCGTGCTCTACAACAACCATGCGACCGCCGGAGTCTTCCGCCCCGACGCCTCGGGGATCATCGAGACCTACGGCGCCTTCGTCTCGCGGGTCGAGGCGACGGTCGGCGCCTCGATCACGATGTTCACCCACGACCCGCGCCTGCTCGGCGGGGCGAAGGACTTCGGGATCTACCTGCCGCGCGAGAAGGCGATCGAGATCCGCGCGTGGAAGGAAGAGGTGGCCGACCAGTAGCCGTGGAAGCAGGGTACGACCGCACCGGGCCGCCCACGGGCGGCCCGGCGCCGTTTCAGGGGCGCGGCGCGGGGGCGGGGAGCGGAACGACGATCAGCGCGCGGGCGGGCGGGCTGCCTCCCGCACCGGCGCGCTGCGCGGAGAAGAGCAGCCAGCCCGGCTCGCCCGGGACCGACGGGCGCGGCGGCAGGTGGCCCCAGGCGGGGCCGGCCGCGAACCCCTCCGGCAGGGTCGCAGAGAACGACGGTGTCTTCTCGAGCGGCACCTGCCCCGGGGCCGGCGCGAGCCCGCGCGCGACCCAGACCTGGCGCTCGTCGCGCCGGACCAGGTCGTTCCGCCCGTCGCCGTCGGCGTCCCAGTCCCAGGCCCAGGTCCCGCCCATCGACTCGGACTTGCGCGACCAGCGCAGCGGGCGGCGCGCCACGCCGCCGGCGGGCTGACCCGGCCAGACCAGCACCTCCAGGTCGGGATTCATCCGCCCGCTGATCCCGATCGCGACCAGGTCCTCGATCCCGTCGCCGGTCGCGTCGCGCGCCCGCAGCGTCGCGCCCGCGAAGTAGTTCGCCAGCGGCGTGTCGAGCGACTGCGCGGGCGGCTCGCCCCGCCCGCTGGCGCGGCAGGCCAGCGGTGTGATGAGCAGGCGCCGCTCGCCGAGCAGCGCGATCCGGTCGGCGGGCTCGACCAGCACCGCGAGGCGCGGCGGCTCGCCCCCGAGCACCGCCGCCGCCGCCGCCTGGACGCGCGAGCCGGGCGCGATCCAGGCCGAGCAGGCCGGACCCGCGCCGTGCGGGCCGAGGGCGATCCGCTCGACGCGCAGCCGCTCGCCGGTCCATCCCGCGGGCCAGCTCCAGCGCGGCACGGGCGCGTCCTCTCCAGCCATCACGGTGGGACCCCAGACCGTCACGTCGCCGCCGGCCGCGGCGGCGCGGCGCGGCAGCGCGGCCGCGGCGAGCGGCTCGAACCCGTCGCCCGCCCAGCGCCAGGCGGCGAGCCCCTCCCACGTCGCCTGCAGCAGGTCGCGCGTGCCGTCGCCGTCCAGGTCGGGCCGGTCGGCGAGCGTCGCCGGGTCCAGCCGCGTGTCCTCCAGTGGCCGGGCCGAGCCCGGCGGTTCCGACGGGTCGCCGAGCAGGAAGACGCGCACGCCGCCGGGAAGCCCGACGAGGACCCGCACGCGCCCGTCACCCAGCCGGTCGGCGACCAGGCTGCGGGCCCCGGGGAGGCCGTCGACCAGCGCGCGCACCTCCGGGACTCCCCCGGGTCCCCGGCAGATCGCTCCCAGCGTCCGCTCCGCCGTGCGCCCCTCCGGTCCCTCGAGCAGGAGCGAGCAGCCGCTCCAGGGCGAATCGGCGGGAGCGGCGGCCAGCGCCTGCACCGGATGCGGCCGCTCCACGACGATCGGCGGCGGGACCGCCGGCGCGGCACCGCGGGCCGCGAGCGCCGGGCCGGCCGCCAGCAGCGCCGCCGCGGCCGCGAGGCGCACGGCCCTCACCGTGCCGCCTTCCCGGAGAAGCGGTGAAGCGAGAGCTGGGCCGGCCGGGCCGGCTCCCCCTCGCGCTCCTCCAGCTGCTCGACCGCGACCAGTTCCAGCGCGCCGTCGCCGTCGAGGTCGACGAAGACCGGCAGGAACGAACTGCCCGGCTCGGCCCGCGGCAGCCGTGCGCGCGTGCGCGGGCGCGGCTCGATCGTTCCGCCCGCGCGCCCGGCGTGGACCAGGACCTCGTCGCCGTCGAGCACGACCATGTCGTCGAAGCGGTCGCCGGTGACGTCGCCCGGGAGCAGCGCGAAGCCCCGCAACTCGCCCTGCCGCAGGTTGAGGCGCACGTCGAAGGCCGGGGCGAGCTTCGGGATCTCCGTCCACGCGCCGCCCGCCAGGCGGAAGCCGCGCGGCGTCACGCCGACCTTCGCCGCCCCCGTCGTCACCGCCTTCGCGATCCCGAAGTAGCCCAGCGCCATGTCGAACGCGAGCAGCTCCTTGCGGCCGTCGCCGTCGACGTCGAGGAAGGGGGAGAACGAGTCCTCGCGCGGCAGCAGCAGCGGCGCGGTGAAGGTCGCGCGCAGCGTCGACTCGGGCGGGGCCGCGGGCGCCCGGCCGGGGACGAGCGCGTGGAAGGCGACGGCGTGCGGGCCGCCCTTCAGCGCGCGCAGGCTCGGGTCGCTCTCGGCGTCGTCCTCGCGGATCGCGATCGCCGCCTCGAGCGTGCCGTCGGCGTCGACGTCGAGCACGTCGAGCAGCCAGGGCGTGCGCACCGTTCCCGCCTTCTGCGGCCGCTCCTCGAGCAGTCCGCCGAGATCCCAGGCCGCGGCCGGCGCGAACCGGCCGCCGCCGAGGCCGCGGCGCAGCGCGACGCGCTCCGTGCCGTCGTCGACGTCGACGAGGTCGACGGTCCCGTCGCGGTCGACGTCGAGCACGCGGGGCAGGGTCACGCGCATCCGCCCCTGGCCCCCGGAGGTGAACTCGGCGAGCGGGGTGGACAGTTCGCTGCGCGCGCCGTCGGCGACCCGCACGGCGACCAGCCCTCGGCCGGTCGGGACCAGCGACTCGGGCAGCCCGTCCCCGTCCAGGTCGGCGGCCAGCGGCGCGAACGAGAAGAAGCGCTCGACTCCGGCGAAGACCGGCGGCTCCGCCGCCACCGGGACGAGTTCCAGCCGCGCGGCCACGACCACGACCCGCGCCGGCCCCGTGGCGGTCATCGCGACCACCGGCCCGCCGCGGGGGAGCGCGTCGAGCGCGTAGACGCTGCCGTCGAGCGGCAGGGGTGGCGCGGCGAGTCGCAGCCGCGTGCCCCCTTCGACTGCGTAGGCCCGCAGCTCGCGCCGGTCCTGCAGCGCGGCGACGACGTCGACCTCCTGGCCTTCCTTCGTGTCGCGGACCTCCGCGGCCGAGCCCCACGCCGGATAGAGCAGCAGCAGCACGATCTCCGACGTCCCGTCGCCGTCGACGTCGCCGGCCGCGACGTCGACCGGGTTGGCGGGGAGCTGCACGCTGTCGGCCGCGGCCTGCGCGGCGACCGGGGGCGCTGCGTCGCCGTCGCCGGCTGCCGGACCCGCCCCCGCGCCGCTCCCCGCCGCCGCGAGCGCGATCCCCAGCGCGAGCGCGCGCATCCCGGCCCCTACCGCCCCTCGAGGTACGGCTCGCCGCCGACCAGCACCCCGGTGCAGTGCGAGGTGTACTCGAGCGGGTCGCCGTCGTAGAGGGCGAGGTCCGCGTCCTTGCCGGGCTCGAGCGAGCCGGTGCGGTCGGCGATCCCCAGGATCCGCGCCGCGTCGATCGTCAGCATCGCCAGCGCGTCGTCGGGGGCCAGGCCGTGGGCCACCGCGGCCGAGGCCTCGAACAGCACGACGCGGGTCTTCGGGACGTAGCTCTCGTAGCCGCTCTGGAACGCGAGCGGGATCCCGGCGCGGCGCAGCGCGGCCGGGGTCTCGAAGCTGGCGTTCTCCAGCTCGCCCCAGGCCCGCGCCATCGTCGGGTGGACGATCACGGGGACGCCGGCTGCCGCGAGTTCCGGCAGCAGCAGGTAGCCCTCGGCCGCCCCCTCCAGCCAGACCCGGACCCCGAACTCGCGCGCGATCCGCAGCGCGGTGGCGATGTCCTGCGCGCGCTGCGCGTAGACCAGCAGCGGCAGCTCGCCGTCCAGGGCGCGGGCCAGCGCCTCGAGCCGGAGGTTGCGTTCGGGCCGCGCCCCGGGCGCCGCGGCCCGCAGCTTGTCGCGGTACTCCCGGGCCCGCACCAGCTCGGCCCGCAGCAGCGCCGCCTGCTTGCCGCGCGTGCCCGGCGACTTCCCTTCGTCCTTCGTGGCGGCCGGGCCGAGCGAGACGGCGACCGCGGCCGGCTCGCGCACCAGCGCCGCGTCGGCGGTTCGCCCCGCCGTCCGGACGATCATCGTCTGGCCGGAGACGGTCTCGCCCGGCGCGTGACCGGTGTGCAGCGTCGTGACCCCGAAGCCGCGGACCCAGGCCACCAGCGGGTCGAGCGGGTTGTAGGCGTCGAGCGCGCGCAGCTCGGGCTGCAGCGGCGCGGAGCGCTCGAGCTGGTCCTGGTCCTGCTTCTGGTTGAGCAGCCCCGACAGCCCGACGACCGAGCGCGCATCGATCAGTCCGGGCGTCACGACCGCCGCCTCGATCACGCGGTAGCCGTCCGGAACCGGCGTCGTCGCCGCCGGGCCAACCGCGGCGATCCGGCCGCCCGTCACCACCACGACCCCGTCCGCGAGCGGCGCGCCGGCCATCGTGTGGATCAGCCGGCCGCGCACCGCGACCTGGGCCGCGGCCGGGATGGCCGACGCTCCCACAAGCGCGGCGGCGGCGGTCAGCGCGGCGGAGCAACGGCCCCGCGCGGCGCCCCGGCGCGCGCTCACTGGGCCTCCCCGGCGGCCAGCGCCGCTTCGTCGGCGCAGCACAGGTAGGGCTTGCGCTCGCTCCCGGCCCCGAAGCCGCCGGTGGCGTGGAGCCGGTCGGCCGGCCGGCTCCGGTCGAAGACCTTCCGCCCCTCGATCCAGGTCTCCAGCACCTGCGTCCGGACGCCGAACGGGTCGCCGTCGAGCACGACGAAGTCGGCGTCCTTCCCGGGCGCGAGCGAGCCGACGCGTTCCGCCAGTCCCAGGATCTCGGCCCCGGACAGCGTCAGCGCGCGCAACGCCCCCTCGCGCGTCATCCCGCCGCGCACGGCGATCGCCCCCATCCGCAGGAAGAAGCGGCAGTCGGTGATCCAGTCGTCGGTGTGGAGCGCGACCGTGACGCCGGCCCGCTCCAGCGCGCCCGGCGTGACAAAGGACAGGTCGCGCGTCTCGAGCTTGCCGCCCGGGCTGTCGACCAGGATCGCCGAGACGGGGACCCCCGCCGCCGCGATCTCCGGGGCGATCTTCCAGGCCTCGCTGGCGTGGTGCAGGACCGGCCGGAAGCCGAACTCCCGCGCCAGCCGCAGCACCGTCACCATGTCGTCGGCACGGTGCGAGTGGTACTGCACGATCCGCGTGCCGTCGAGCACCTCGACCACCGCATCGAGGCCGAGATCGCGCGCCGGCCGCTTCGCGGGGTCCTTTTGAGCGGTCTTCTCCCGGTATTCCTGCGCCCGGACGAACAGCTCGCGGACCAGCGCCGCCGACTTGCCGCGGGTGCCGGGGAAGGGGGGCTCCCGCATCGAGTTCGTGCCGTTGGCCATCTTCATCCCGCCGACGGGAGTGCCGTCGGGCCGCGCGATGAAGAAGGCGTCGATCGTCACGCCGCCGCGCGGCTTCAGGTAGACCGTCTGGCCGGAGAGCAGGTGGCCCGAGCCCGGCATCACGTTCATGGTCGTGATCCCGCCGGCGACGGCGCGCCGGAAGCCCGGGTCGAACGGGTTGAGCGAGTCGTAGATCCGGACCTCGGGCTGAAGCGGCCCGCTTCCGTCCGCCCCGCCGACCCCCCCGATGTGGCTGTGGGTGTCGACCAGTCCCGGGATGACGATGCGCCCCGGGAGTTCGCGCACCTCGGCGCCGGGCGGGATGGCGACCGTTCCCCGGGGGCCGAGCGCGGCGACCCGGCCGCCCGCGACGACCAGCACACCGTCGTCGATCGGCGGCCCCGCGACCGGCAGGATCCGTGCGCCGACCAGGGCGACCGGCGGCGCGTCCGCGGCGCGGACCCCCGGCGGCGCGGCCAGCAGCAGCAGGGCAGGCAGGGCCAGGGACGGAGGGAGACGGCTTCGGAGTGGGCGTGTCACGGGTGTCCTCGCGGGCCGCCGATTATCGGGGAGATCGGGCGGCCCGCCTATACTGCGCGCGAGAGAGGAGTCCCGCGATGCCGCCGTTTCCCGTCGAGCTGGTCCGTGCGCAGTTCCCGCCGCTCGCGCGCCGGGTCGGGGAGCTTCCCGCGGCCTTTTTCGACGGACCGGGCGGCAGCCAGGTCCCGCAGCGCGTGATCGACGCGGTGGCGGGCTACCTGCGGGACCGGAACGCCAACTCCGGCGGTGTCTTCGTCACCAGCGTCGAGACCGACGCGATGCTCGACGAGGCCCACGCCGCTGCAGCCGACCTGCTGGGCGCGGACGACCCGGGCGAGATCGCGTTCGGCGCCAACATGACGACGCTGACGATGGCGCTGGCGCGCGCGCTCGGCCGGACCTGGAGCCCCGGGGACGAGGTCCTCGTCACGCGCGCGGACCACGACGCCAACGTCGCCCCGTGGCTGCTCGCGGCGCGCGACGCCGGGGCGACGGCGGCGTTCGTCGAGATCCGGCGCGACGGCACGCTCGACCTCGACGACCTGGCCCGCAAGCTGTCGCGCCGCACGCGGCTGGTCGCGGCCGGCTGCGCCTCGAACGCGATCGGCACGATCCAGCCCGTGGTCCGCGCCGCCGCGCTGGCCCACGCCGCCGGCGCGCTGGTCTTCCTGGACGCGGTCCACCTCGCCCCCCACGCGCGGGTCGACGTCGCGGCCCTGGGCTGCGACTTCCTGGCCTGCTCGGCCTACAAGTTCTTCGGGCCGCACGTCGGCCTGCTCTGGGGCCGGCGCGAGCTGCTCGAGACCCTGCCCGCCTACAAGGTCCGGCCCGCCTCGGAGGCGCTGCCGGTCCGCTGGGAAACGGGGACCCTGAATCACGAGGGGATTGCCGGGACGTTGGCCGCGATCGAGTACCTGGCCGACCTCGGGCGGGCGCTCGAACCGGCTGCGGCGGGCCGCCGGGCGGCGATCGAGGCCGCCTTCCGGGGGATCGAGGCCCACGAGCAGGAGCTGTCGCGCCGCGCGCTGGCCCGGCTCGCGGCGGTGCCCGGGCTGGCGCTCCACGGGATTGCCGACCCGGCGCGCGTCGTCGAGCGGACCCCGACCTTCGCCTTCACCCACGCGCGCCGGACGCCGGCCGAGCTGGCGCGCTTGCTGGCGGGGCGCGGGATCTTCACCTGGAGCGGCAACTTCTACGCGCTCGCGCTGACCGAGGCGCTGGGGCTCGAGCCGCACGGCGTGCTGCGGGCCGGCTTCCTGCACTACAACACCGTGGACGAGGTCGAGCGCCTGGGGGACGCCCTGCTCGAGCTGGCGTAGCGGGTCGCCCGTCCGCGCCGCCACACCCGGAACGGCTCTCGATAAGAGTCCGTCCGAGCGCCGGCTTGGGGCGCATAATCGCTCTCGAATCGGGGCGCGCGCCTCGTCCCGCGCCGCCCCGGCGCGCGAGCGAGGAGGGCCCGATGCCACTGTGCCAGCGCCTGAAGTCGTTCCTCGACGACCACCACGTCCACTACACCGTCACCGTGCACACTCCTGCCTACACCGCGCAGCGCGTCGCCGAGCGCGCGCACGTGCAGGGCGCGAAGATGGTCAAGCCGGTGATGGTCCGGGTCGACGGCGAGCACACGATGGTCGTCACCACCGCTAACGACCGGATCGACGTCGGACGGCTCAAGACGGCGCTGCACGCCCAGGACGCGGTGCTGGAGCACGAGCGGGAGTTCGCCGGCCTGTTCCGGGACTGCGACCTGGGGGCGATGCCGCCGTTCGGGAACCTCTACGGCGTCCCGGTCGTGGTCGACGACCGGGTCTTCCACAACGACCGGATCGCCTTCAACGGCGGCGACCACACCGAGCTGGTCGAGATGGCCTTCGACGACTTCGAGCGGCTCGTCCACCCCAGGCGCGCGACCGTGAGCGGCCCGCCGCACTGAGCCGGGGGGCGCGCGCGGCGCCCTCCGAGCCCTGTGCTACTCTGCCGGTCCCGGTCCCAGCCGGGGGAGTTCCCCTCTCGAGGAGGACGCGCCCGATGTCGGTACTCGCCCGGCTCTCGCGCTCGTGACCGGGATCGTGAAGATCGTCGTCGCCTTCAGACGGAATGGCCGGGCCGGGCGCGCGCAGGGCGCGGTCTCCGGGCTCCGGGTCTGACGGCCCGTTCCGGGGCCGCCGTACCGTGACTCTCGCGCTCTACATGGCAGGCCTCGCGCTCGTCACGCTCGGCCTCGTCGGGCTGGTCGTGCCCGCTCTGCCGGGCGCGCTGTTCCTGGTGCTCGGGGTGGTCCTGATCGCGTGGGCCGAGGGGTTCCAGCGGATCGGCTGGCCGACGATCGCCGTCACGCTGGTCCTCGCGGCGCTGATGACGGTCGTCGACTGGGCCGCCTCGCTGCTGGGCGCGCGGAAGATGGGCGCTTCCGCGTGGGGTCTCGCCGGCGCCAGCCTGGGGCTGGTGATCGGGCTCTTCTTCGGCCTGCCCGGGATCCTGCTCGGGCCGCCGCTCGGGGCGTTCGCGCTCGAGTACGCGCGCGACCCGGAATTCAAGCGTGCGGCCCGCGCAGGGGCCGGGGTCGCGATCGGCTTCCTGCTCGGGACGGCCGGCAAGCTTGCGCTGGCGGCGGTGCTGGTCGGGGTCCTGGCCTGGGCCTGGGTCTTCTGAGGAGCGCCGCGTGACCGCCCACGACCAGACCGCCATCGCCCGGCTGCCGCTGTTCATCGCACGGGGGGCGGCGCGCTTCGGGCTCGATCCCGACGAACTGCTGCGGCAGGCCGGCTTCCGCGAGGCGGAGCTGAACGACCCGGACGCCCGGGTTCCGATCGCCAAGCTGCGCCGCCTGTGGGCCGTGATCGCGGAGCGCGTGCCCGACCCCGCGGTCGGGATGCTCGTGGCCGAGAACCGCGTGATGCGCGACCTGGGCCTGGTCGCCTACACGGTGCGGCTGTCGGGGACGCTCGACGAGGCGCTGCGGCGGCTGGCGCGCTACAGCCAGGTCGTGGCGGAGGACCTCGTCGTCACGGTGCGCCGCCGCGAGGACCGCGCCGAGGTCGAGCTGCAGCGCGCGTTCCTGTACGAGCCAGTCCGGCCGCCGGTCGATTTCCGGCTCTACGCGATCCTGGCGGGGCTCCGGATCGTGACGCAGCGGGAGCTGTCCCCGCTCGAGGCGCACTTCCCGTACGCCGCGCCGGCCGACACCGCGACCCACCGCCGGCTCTTCCGCTGCCCGCTGCGCTTCGAAGAGAAGGCGCCCCGGCTCGTGCTGCGCGGCTCCGACCTCGACCTGCCGATCGCCACCGCCGACCCGACGCTGCTGGGGTACCTCGACCGGATGGCCGAGCAGGCCCGCCAGGAGCTGTCGCGCGACGACAGCACGGCCGACGGCGTGTGCCGCGTGCTCTGGCAGGAAATGCCGGGCGGCAACGCCGCGATCGGCACCGTGGCGGCCCGGCTCGGCCTGAGCGGCCGCAGCCTGCAGCGCCGGCTGGCGGAGGAGGGGACCAGCTTCACGGAGGTCCTCGACTCGTTCCGGCGCGGGATGGCCCGGCGCCTGCTCGACCAGCGCGACGTCGCCGTCTACGAGGTCGCCTACCTGCTCGGGTACTCCGACCCGAGCGCCTTCCACCGCGCCTTCCGCCGCTGGCACGGCGAGTCGCCGCGGAGGTTCCGCAGGTCCCAGCCCTGAGCGGGGGCCGTCACCGCGCGGGGGACCCCCGCCCGGCTCCGGGCCCTTCCGCTCCTCCCCGCGGCGGGCTGCGCGCTGGCGCACCGGATCAGGAACTTGGCGCCCCGGGACACGGCGCCCGGGGGCCGCGCGGCGCACCATGACTTCGTACTCCGGTGGTGCCCTGGGATCGCGCGACGACCGCTTTCCCGTCCCCCCCGACGGCTTCGCCGAGCCCGGGGCGCTGCCGGACACTTCGGGGGGACGGGTCCGGGGCCGGAGTTGTGCGCGCTCCCGGTACCCTGCGGGATTTCCGAAACCCGGACCCGTCCTGCCGTCCTCCCGCCGGTCCCCCCTTGCATTCCGCCGCGCCCGATTCCGGCTGATGCTGTCGGTTTCGTGGATTGTTCGACCCCCGATCGCGGCTAGACTCTTCCGTCCGAAGGAGGCGCGGGATGGGCAGTCCGGGCGGTGACACCCGGTCGGTCTGGCGGCTCGCGGGAGACCTGGCGCGAGCTTCCGGGGAGGCGCAGGCGGCGGGAGCCCTGGCGCGGGCGGTCGGGGCGCTGCTGGGGGCCGAGAGCGTCCGGGTCTTCGTCTTCGACCGGCGCCGCGGGTTCCGGTTCGCCGGCGCCTGGCCGGCGGAGGCGCGCGGGGCCGGCGACGAGCCGCCCGACGCCGCGGCGCGCGCGATGGCCTTCGACGCTCCGGTCGCGGTGGCGGCGGATGACGCCGGCTTCCGCTCCCGGCTGGTGCTGCCGCTGCGGGCCTCGGGCCGTCCGTTCGGGGTGATCGAGCTGCTCGAGCGCGGGCGCGCCGAAGGGGCGTACGCGGCTGCCGACGCCGCCTCCGCCTCCGAGCCGCTGGGAGCCGCCGAATCGGCGCTGGCCGCGGTCCGCGAGCGCGACCGCGCGCAGCAGGACATGCTCGAGGTGATCGAGCGCCTCTCCCGGCTCTACGACATCGGGCGCTCGTTCGCGGCGACGGTCGAGCTGCGTGACCTGACCGGCGTGATCGTCAACCGCGTGCAGGCCGCGCTCGACGTCGAGCAGGCCTACCTCTGGCTGCTCGGCGCCGACCGCGAGTCGGTCGGCGTCGCGGCCGCGGCCGGGACCGCGGCGGAGATCGTCGCTGGCTGGGAGCTTCCCGCCGCGGAGGGGCTGGTCGGGGCGGCGCTGGCCGCCGGCGAGCCGATGCTCGCGGCCGAGGCCGAGGCGGTCCCGGACCTCGAGGCGCGTCCCGACGTCGACGCCGGGCTCGAGATCGCGACGGCCGCCTGCGTCCCGATCGTCACCGCCGAAGGGGACGCCGTGGGGGCGATCGAGGTCGTCAACCGCGCCAACGGCGACCCGCTGGACGGCGACGATCTGACCTTTCTGCAGGAGATCGCCTCCACCGCGGCGATCGCGCTCGTCAACGCGCGGCGGCTCGACGCGGAGCGCCGCGCGGCGGACCTGGGAGAGCTGCTCGGCGTGTCGCAGGAACTCACCTCGCAGCTCGACGCGAAAAAAGTGGCCTTCACGCTGGTGCACCGGCCGGCCGAGCTGCTCTCCTTCGAGCGCTCGGCGGTCGGGGTACGGCGCGGCAGCCGCTTCCAGATCGCCGCCGTCAGCGGCCAGACCTTCGTGGACGAGTCGCTGGCCGAGATGAAGGAGCTGAAGGGGCTGCTGGAATGGACCGCCGGGCTCGAGGAGGGGCTCTACGTGGTCCAGGAGGACGACGGGACGATCGACAGCGACCGCCCCGAGACACGGGAGAAGTTCCGGGCCTACTTCGAGCGCAGCGGGATGCGCAGCTTCCTGGCGGTGCCGCTGGCCGACGAAGCGGGACGGCTCGGGACCTGGGTCCTCGAGTCGGCCGCGGCGTACGCCTTCTCGGCGCGCGACATCGAGGCCGCGCAGCTGCTCGGCGCTCAGGCCACCGTCGCGCTGCGCAATGCGGCGCTGTTCGACCAGATGCCGATGCGCCAGGTGATGCAGCCGCTGGCGCGGACCACCGCCCGGCTGGAGAAGCTCGGCCGGATGCGGGTGACCTGGCTGGCGGGCGCGGCGCTGGCAGCCCTCGCGCTGCTGTTCCTGCCGGTTCCGCTGCGGATCGCGGGGGACGCCCGCGTGCTGCCCGAGCGCCGTGTGCCGGCCGCGGCCGAAACCGGCGGGCGGGTGGTCGAGGTCCTGGTCCGCGAAGGAGACGCGGTCGAGGCCGGCCAGGAACTCGCGCGGCTCGACGACGTCGAGGTCCAGGCCGGCCTGGCCGAGGTCCGCGCCCGCCGCGCGATCGCCGAGCGCGCGCTGACCGCGCGCCGGGCCGAGGCGGACGCGGCGGGGGCGGCCGCGGAGGCGGCGCGTCTGGCCGGCCTCGCGGCCGAGGTCGAGCGCTGGGAGACCGACCTGGCACGGACGCGGATCCGCGCCCGTGCGGCCGGCGTCGTCGCGACCCCCCGGATCGAGGACCGGGCCGGGCTCAAGCTGGCGCGCGGCGAGGTCTTCTGCGACATCGTCCAGATCGACCGGCAGGAGATCGAGGTCCTGGTCCCGGAGCGCGACGCCGGGCTGATGGCACCGGGGATGCCGGTGAAGGTCCGGCTCTACGCGCTCCCGACGACGCGCGTCCGGGCCGCGGTGGAGCAGGTCGGCGTGGTCGCGATCGACGACCCCGATTCCGGCCGGGTCTTCACGGTCCGGGCCCGCCTCGACGGGCAGCCCGAGGGGCTGCGTTCGGGGATGACCGGCCGGGCCAAGATCGACAGCGGGCGCGCGAGCCTGGGGCGCGTGCTGTTCCGTCGCCCCGCCCGCTGGGTGTGGAACGCGATCTGGGGCTGGCTGCCGTGAACCCCGCCGCAGCGCGGCCGCGCCTGAAGCCAGGTGTCGTCTACCGCCGCCTCGCGACCCGCGAGGAGGACTACGTCATCGTCAAGGACGGCACGACGCAGAAGTTCTTCAAATTCGAGCCGTGGGAGGACGACCTGCTGGCGCTGATCGACGGCTCGCGCACGCCCGAGGAGATCGCGCGCGAGTTCAGCGCGAAGAACCCCCAGCGGCCGCTGCCCGAGGTCTTCGTGCAGGACTACCTCGAGGCGCTCAAGGGGCTGGAACTGCTCGAGCGCGGCGAGCGCGAGCGGCACCTGGTGATGATGGACAAGCTGAAGACGATGCGGAAGCGGCGCTTTTACGACGCCGAGCGCTCGACGATCTTCCAGGTCCACATCCCGATGTTCGACCCCAACGCGATCATGGACCGGATCATTCCCTGGATCCGCTGGGTCTGGTCCCCCTGGTTCGTGCTGCCGTGGATGGCGGTCTTCGCCGTGATGCTCGGCTTCCTGGTCTATCACTGGGACCTGTACTGGAGCGGCTTCTTCGAGCTCTGGAACTTCAAGGAGAAGACGTTCGTCGGGTGGGTCGGTTTCTTCGCGCTGCTGGCCGGCGTGAGCATCTGGCACGAGTTCGGCCACGGCTTCACCTGCAAGCGCTTCGGCGGCGAGGTGCACGACATCGGCTTCATGATCTTCTACTTCCAGCCTGCCTTCTACTGCAACATCGACGACTCGTACCTGTTCGAGAAGCAGTCGCACCGCCTCTACTCGACCTTCGGGGGGCCCTACTTCGAGCTGATGCTGGCCTCGGTCGCGGCGGTGATCTGGCTCGCTACGCCCGCCGAGTCGTGGGTCCACCAGCTGGCGCTGACGCTGGTCTTCTTCACCGGGCTGTCGGTGATCATCCTCAACGTCAATCCGCTGCTCAAGCTCGACGGCTACTACCTGCTGATGGACTGGCTCGACGTGCCGAACCTGCGGGAGGAGAGCTTCGAGTACATCGGCGGACTGTTCAAGAAGCACGTGCTGCGACTCGAGGTGCCCGAGCGCGCGATCTCGCGCCGCCGCCGGCGGATCTACCTGGTCTACGGGGTCGCCGCGGTTCTCTACATGGTGCTGATGATCGCGGTGATCTACCACTTTCTGGAACGCTGGTTCGTCGGCTGGCTCGGCCCCGCCGGCTACATCGCGCTGGGGCTGTTCTTCTACTGGTTGCTGCGCAGCAAGCTCAAGGCCTTCGGCCGGTTCGTGCGCCACCTCTGGCTCGACAAGCGCGAGTGGCTGGCGACGGCCCAGGGAAAGGCGAGCGTCGCGATCGCGGTGGTGCTGCTGGCCGCGGCGCTGCTGCTCGTGCCGCTGCCGACGCGGATCACCGGGTCCTTCGTCGTCGAGCCGGCCGAGCGAGCCGTGGTGAGGGTCCCGTCGGACGCGCTCGTCACCTCGGTCGCCGTGCGGGAGGGGGACCGCGTCGCCGCGGGGGCCGAGCTGGCGCGGCTGGCCAGCCCCGAACTGGAAGCCGACCGGGCCGAGGCGGAATCGGCCCGGGTGCGCGCGCTGCGCGAGGCCTCCCGCGCGCGCGACGCGCGGGACGCGGCCTCCGAGGCGGCGGCGCGCGAGCTGGCGCGGGCGGCGGAGAGCCGGCTGGCCATGCTCGAAGCGCGGCAGGGCCGACTGGTCCTGGCCGCGCCGATCGCGGGGATCGTATCGACCTACCGCGTCGAGGAGATGGCCGGCCGGCAACTGGCGGAAGGGGAAACCGTCTGCGTGATCGACGGCCTGGCGCGGGCGCGGCTGGCGGCGCGGCTCTCGGAGCGGGACATCGAGGAGGTCCGGGCGGGCGCGCCGGCACGGATCCGCGCCGAGTCGCTGCCCTGGCGCACGCTGCGCGCCACCGTCCGGGACATCGCGCCGGTGGCGGTCGACCCGGAAGGAGGCGGCGTCCATCTCGACCTGGTGCGGCGGGCCCGGCAGGTGCGGGTCCTGGTCGACGTCGACAATCCCGGCGAACAGTTGCGTCCGGGGATGAGCGGCGCCGTGCAGTTCTCGGGGCCGTCCCGCAGCGCGCTGGGCCAGCTCTGGTGGAGCTTCTCGCGCTGGATCTCGACCGTGGTCTGGTAGGCCGCTGAGGCGGCGCCGGAAAACAAGAACGCGGCGGCCAAAGGCCGCCGCGTTCCGTCTCGATCGATCGCCGGGACTAGAAGGACGTGGAGCGCAGGGCGCTCTTGGAGGCCAGCGCCGACTTGGAGGCGAGGGCGCTCTTCGAGGCGAGGGCGCTCTTGGAGGCCAGCGCCGACTTGGAGGCGAGGGCGCTCTTCGAGGCGAGGGCGCTCTTGGAGGCCAGCGCCGACTTGGAGGCGAGGGCGCTCTTCGAGGCGAGGGCGCTCTTCGAGGCGAGGGCGCTCTTGGAGGCCAGCGCCGACTTGGAGGCGAGGGCGCTCTTCGAGGCCAGAGCGGCCTTGGAAGCGAGCGGGTTCTTCTTGGCCAGGGCGCTCTTGGCGGCGAGCGGGTTCTTCTTGGCCAGGGCGCTCTTGGCGGCCAGCGGGTTCTTCTTGGCCAGGGCGCTCTTGGCAGCCAGCGGGTTCTTCCTGGCCAGGGCGCTCTTGGCCGCCAGCGGCGACTTGGTGCGGAGCGGGGTCTTGGCGGCGAGTTCGTTCCCGACCTTGCCGTCGAACGACTCGACGCGGATTTCGGAGTGGTCGACGCCGGTGGCGGACTTGATCTGGCTGCGCTGCTTCTCGGTCAACTTGATCGTCACGCTCTTGGGCTTGCTCATCGTCTGGTCTCCCGTCCCTGTGTGGTGGACGCAAAGTGACATGCACGCCGCGTGCCATCGCTCGGGCAGACCGCATCGACCCGTTAAGTGCCTTATCGAGAACGAGATACTTCCCTGTGGAAACGACACTGAATGCTGATCCGCACGAGGACAGGGCGACTTCTTCTACCACCCCGGGGTGAAAAATTCACCCATGCGGTGGTCGCTCCGGCGCCTACTTCAGCCCGTGCTTCCGGACCAGGTACTTCATCTGGGCCGGATCGAGCCCGAGCGCCCGGGCGGCCCGGGCCTTTACGCCCCCCTCGCGGGCGATCGTCCGTTCGAGCATCAGGCGCTCGAAGCCCAGGACGGCCGTCTTGAAGTCGGACGGCGCCTCGTCCGCCGCCCCGAGCGGCGGGAGCGATTCCGGGGCCGGAGGCAGGTCCTCCGGCCGCACCGTCTCCCCGTCCACCGTGAGCGCCAGGTTCTCCATCGCGTGCAGCAGCTCGCGGACGTTCCCCGGCCAGCGCCGGGCCGTCAGCTCGCGCCGCGCCTCGGGGTCGAGGTGCTTGGCCGGCTGGCCGTTGCGCTCGCACGCGGTGCGCAGGAAGTGCTCTGCCAGCAGCGGGATGTCCTCGCGCCGCTCGCGCAGCGGGGGGACCAGGATCGGGAAGCCTCGGATCCGGAACAGCAGGTCCTCGCGGAACTCCTTCCGAGCGACCCGGGCCTCGAGGCTCTCGTTGGTGGCGACGACCAGCCGGATGTCGACCGGCCGCGACTCGTTCGAGCCGAGCCGGACGACGGCGCGCTCCTCGAGCACGCGCAGCAGCTTGACCTGCACGGCCGGCGGCAGCGTCGCGATCTCGTCCAGGAAGAGCGTTCCACCGCGGGCTGCCTCGAAGCGGCCGACGCGCGGCGCGTCGGCGCCGGTGAAAGCCCCCTTCTCGTGGCCGAACAACTCCGACTCGACCAGCGAGTCGGGCAGCGCCGCGCAGTGCACCGCCATGAACGGCCCGCCGCGCCGCGCCCCGGAATAGTGGATCGCGCGCGCCACGAGTTCCTTGCCGGTCCCGCTCTCGCCCTCGATCGTGACCGTAACCGGGCTGTCCGCGACCCGCCGGATCGCCTCCAGGACGCGGACCATCGCCGGCGAGGCGCCGACGATCCCCTCGACCTGGAAGCGCCGCTCGAGGTCGGCCCGCAGGCGCCGGTTCTCGCGGGCCAGCGCCTGCCGCTCGAGCGCCCGCGAGAGCACGACCTTCAGCGCCGTGACGTCGATCGGCTTGGTGAAGAAGTCCCAGGCCCCCTGCTCGACCGCGCGCAGCGCCGGCTCGCGCTCCTCCAGGGCGGACATCACGACGACCGGCGTGTCGGGATCCCGCGCTCGGATCGCGCGCAGGACCGCGAGCCCGGCCTCGGGGGACATCTCCGGCGGCATGCACAGGTCCAGCAGCACGAGATCGGGTGCGGACTCGGCCAGCGCAGCGAGCCCGGCGTCGCGGTCGGCCGCGAAGCGCAGGGCATAGTGCTCGCCGAGCGCCCACCGCAGCTGGTCGGCGTGCAGCCGGTCGTCCTCGACCACGAGCAGCAGGGCGCGCGGCCCGGGCACCCGTCACTCCTCGTCCACGGGGAAGAAGAAGCGGACCTCGGTCCCGGCTCCCGGTGTGCTCGTGATCCGGACGGTCCCGCCGTGCAGCGCGACGACCTGCCGCACCGAGTAGACCCCCAACCCGAGCCCGTCGGACTTGCCGCTCGCGAACTGCCGGGCCAGCAGCCGGCGCTTGAACTCGGGCGACATCCCGGGCCCGTCGTCGATGAACTCGACCAGCAGACGGGACCGCCCGCCGCGCCGCACCGCGCCCGACGCAACGAGCAGCGTGCCGCGCCCCGCCATCGCCTCGAGCGCGTTCTCGATCGTGCAGGAGAAGGCCCGGCGCAGCAGGAAGCGGTCGCCCCAGATCGGCGGCAGGTCGGTCAGGCGTTCTTCCAGCTCGACCGCCCCCGCGAGGTCGGGATGGCAGGAGGCCAGCGCGTCGTCGAGGATCTCGTTGAGGTCGACGCGCAGCTTGACCATCAGCCGGCCCTCGCGCTCGTGCATCTCCGCGGCGAGGCGGCGCAGCTGGCGGACGGTGTCGTCGAGCAGCTCCCAGGCGCTCGCCCGGAACTCGGGATCGCCGAAGTGGCCGGCCAGGTTCTCGTTCAGCAGCTGCAGCCGGCCCGCGAGGTGTTTCAGCTCGTGGACCAGCAGGTTCGGAGCCGCGTGGGCCGCCGGCGGCTGGCGCCGCGTCCCGCTGCGCGCCGCGAGGCGCGGGCTCATCGCCCGCTCCGCCCCCCTGCCGCCGTGCCCGTTCCCAGCGCCAGCCGCACCGTCACCGCCGAGCCGGGCCGCAGCGCGGGGCCGGCCGCCGGCAGCTCGACGATCACCGGTGCGGTCCCGCTGGCCGCGTCGACCGACGGGCTGACGAAGACCACCCGCGCGGGGTGGACCGTGGCCGGATCGCGGTCGAGCGTGACCGCCGCCCGGCCGCCCGCCGCGACGCGGGCCAGCATCGCCTCCGGCAGGTCGACGCGGGCCCGCAGCGGCCCCGCCGCGACGATCCGGAACAGCGGCGTGTTGTCGTCCTCCTGGACCCGCTCGCCGAGAACCGCCCAGCGCTCCGCGACCACGCCGGCGAACGGCGCCTGCACCGTGCAGCGGTCGAGCATCGCCTTCTCGCGGGCGAGCCGCGTCCTCGCCAGGTCGCGGTCGATCTGCTTCTGCTGCAGCTCCTGCTGCGAAACGATCCCCGACGAGGCCAGCGGCGCGACGCGCTGCAGCTCGGTCTCCGCGAGCCGCAGCTCTTCCTGCGCCAGCTCGACCTCGTGCGTCGCAAGGTCGGTCTCGAGCAGGGCCAGCGCCTGGCCGGCGCGCACCGACTGCCCGCGGTCGACCAGCACCTTCTCGATCACGCCCGAGCGGCGCGCCGCCACCTTGACGTCGCGCTCGACGTAGAGGCTGGACGGGAAGGGGTCCGAGAGCGAGCCCTCGGCCGCGGCCGTATCGGCCGGCGACGCGCCGGCCGGAACCGGAAGCGCGGCCGCGAGGAGCCCGGCCACGACGATCGCCAGCTCCCACCGCCCCGCCCCGCCGACCGTCAGGGCCGACCGTGTCCCGATCCGCATCGCTACCCCCGTCCTTCTAACACTTGGAAGAAGCAGCATTATTCCACGGTCGCCAGGACGGCGGAAGGTTCCGTGACGGCGGGGCCGCCGCTCGGCTCGGGACACCGCGGGGTACGGAGGCCAGCCCCTGCGGCGACCCGAGGGACCCGGCTGCCGGCGTGTCGTTCGTGTCCCGACCGGCGGCGGTGGCGGGTCCGTGCGGCGGCTTGGCCCGGATGCGATCGGATAGACTGCGCCCTCGGAAGGAGACCGATCATGTCGCCCCGTCCCACCGGCCGCGGCCTGCCGGCGCTGACCGCCGGCCTCGCGCTTCTCGCGGCCGCCGGCTTGCCTCCCGCCGTCCTCGGCTGCACCACCGCGGTGATCTCGGGTGCCGCGACCGCCGACGGCCGCCCGATCCTCTGGAAGAACCGCGACGCCGACAACCTGGCCAACCAGCTCGTCTACAACGCGGACGGCCGGCACGCCTTCGTCGGGCTGGTCGACACCGGGGACGCCGCCGGGATGAAGATCTGGGCCGGCGTCAACGACGCTGGCTTTGCGATCATGAACTCCGCCTCCTACAACATCGAGGAGGACGACGAGGAGGCCGACGGCGAGTTCATGCGGCTCGCGCTGCAGACCTGCGCCAGCCTCGACGAGTTCCAGGCCCTGCTCGACCGGACGAACCCCGGCGGCCGCGCCGTCGCCTCGAACTTCGGCACGATCGACGCGCGGGGCGGCGCGGCCTACTTCGAGACCTCGCGCAAGGCCTACCGGCGCTTCGACGCGACCGACAGGGCGCTCGCGCCGCGCGGGCTGCTCGTGCGCAGCAACTACAGCGACTCGGGAGACGACCAGCGCGGCTCGGGGACGCTGCGGCGCCGTCGCGCCGGCACGCTGCTCGAGGCGGCGGCCGCGGCCGGGACGCTCGACACGCCGCTGCTCCTCGCGCGGGTCACACGCGACCTGGCCAACGAGGCGCTGGGCAGCGACCCGCTCGGCCCGGCGCCGCCGGCCGGGCCCTACGCCTACATCGGCGACAGCATCTGTCGCGACGCGACCGCGTCCGCCTTCGTGATCTCCGGGGTCCGGCCGGGCGAGAGCCCGCTGCTGGCGACCGCCTGGGTGATCCTCGGTCAACCGGTCACCGGCGTCGCGGTCCCGGCCTGGGTCGCGGCCCGCGGCGTCCCGGCTGAACTCGCCGCGTCGCCCGAGCCCGCCCCGCTGACGCGGGCCTTCGACGCGGTGAAGGCGGTCTTCTACCCGGCCACGCGCGGCGAACTGAAGCGCTTCGTCCGCGTCGACGCGCTGCGCGCGAACGAGCGGCGCGTCGTGGACGGGCTGCTGGCGACCGAGCGGAAGAACATCGAGACGGCGGAGCGGGCGCTCGCATCGTGGCGCGCGTCGGCGCCGGCCCCGGACGCGGTGCGCGCGGTCCAGGCGGAGATCGCGCGCCGCACGCTCGAGGAGACCAGGGCTCTCCTGCCCAGGTGAGCCGCGCCGTGCCGGCCGCCCTCTTCCGGTTCGAGGATGCCGCGCGGCGGGTCGTTCCGCGGCGCTTCGCCGACCCGGTCGCGGTGCTCGAGGCGCGCGCGCCGGGCGAGGTGCCGGCGCTGCTCGGGGAGGTCGAGCGCGCGGCCGCGGCGGGACGTTGGGCCGTTGGCTTCGTGGCCTACGAGGCCGCCCCGGCCTTCGACGCCGCGCTGGTCACGGGCCCGCCGGGACCGCTCCCGCCCGCGTGGTTCGCGCTGTTCGACGCCGCGGCGGACGAGCCGGCCGCCGTCCCGGCGCGCACCGCGTCGCCGGGCCCCGCCGGGCGGCTGGCGCCCGACACCGGCGAGGCCGCCTGGCTCGACGCGGTCGCGGCCGTGAAGGCGGCGATCGCCCGCGGCGACACCTACCAGGTCAACCTGACGCTGCGCCTCGCCGCGCCCTTCGCGGGCGATCCCCTCGCGCTCTGGCGGCGCCTGGCCGCGCGCCAGCGCGGCGGCTACGCCGCCTACCTCGACCTTGGCCGCTTCGCGATCGCCTCGGCCTCGCCCGAGCTGTTCTTCCGGCGGGAAGGGGACCGGATCGCGGTCCGCCCGATGAAGGGCACGGCCGGACGCGGCCGCTTCCCGGACGAGGACGACGCCCGCGCGGCGGCGCTGGCGGCATCGGAGAAGGACCGCGCCGAGAACGTGATGATCGTCGATCTCATGCGCAGCGACCTCGGCCGGGTCGCCGCCACCGGCAGCGTCGCCGTCCCCGCGCTGTGCGAGGTCGAGCGCTACCCGACGGTGCTGCAGATGACCTCGACCGTGACCGCGACGCTGCGTCCCGGCACCGGCCTGGCCGACCTGTTCCGCGCGCTCTTCCCCAGCGGCTCGGTCACCGGCGCGCCGAAGGCCAGCACGATGCGCACGATCGTCGCGCTCGAGCGCGCGCCGCGCGGGGTCTACTGCGGCGCGATCGGGCTGGTCGCGCCCGGCGGCGACGCGACTTTCTCGGTCCCGATCCGGACCGCCGTCATCGACCGCGAGGCCGGGCGTGTCGAGTACGGCGTGGGGGCCGGGATCACCTGGGGCTCGGATGCGGTCGCCGAGTACCGCGAGGTCCGCCTGAAGTCGGCCGTGCTCGAGCCGCCGCCGCCGCCGTTCGAGCTGTTCGAGACGCTGCGGGTCGAGGCGGGCCGCGCCGCCCGCCTGCCGGCGCACCTCGCGCGGCTGGGGGCGTCGGCCCGCTACTTCGGCTGGCCCTTCGACCCTGCCGGAGCCGAGCGCGAGGCGTGCCGGCGGATCGGTCGACTCGAGCCGGGGGTGTGGCGGCTGCGCCTCGTCCTGGCGGAGGACGGCGCGGTGCGGGCCGAGGCGCTGCCGCTCGAGCCCCTGCCCGCCGGCCCGCTCCCGGTCGCGCTCAGCCCGCGCCCGGTCTCGCGCGACGACCTCTTTCTGCACCACAAGACGACAGAGCGCGCAGTCTACGAGACGCGGCGCGCGGAGCACGCCGGCGTGCACGACGTGCTGCTGCTCAACGAGTCGGGGGAGCTGACGGAGTTCACGCGCGGCAACCTGGTGCTCGACCTCGACGGCGGCCGGTTCACGCCGCCGCGTCCGTGCGGCCTGCTGGGCGGTGTGCTGCGCGGCGAACTGCTGGCGCGCGGGGCGGTGGCCGAGCGGGTGCTGCGGCCGACCGACCTGGCGCGCGCGACGGCGGCCTGGCTGGTCAGCAGCCTGCGCGGCGAAGTGCGGGTGCGCTTCACCGCGCCGTGAGCCCGCCACGGGCTACCGCAGGGGGCCGCGCTCCCGTATCCTGACGCGCTGCTCCCGGAGGATTCGCCCCGTGCTCGCCGGCCTCTACGACCTGCTCGCCAGCTCGCCCGTCGCCCTGCTGTTCGCGGTGATCGGCCTGGGCTGGTTCCTCGGCGCGGTGCGGTTCCGGGGCTTCTCGCTCGGGGTGGCGGCGGTGCTGTTCGTCGGCCTCGTCTTCGGCGCCGTCGACCCGCAGCACTTCGTGCTGCCCGAGTTCGTCTACCTGCTCGGGCTGATCCTGTTCGTCTACATCATCGGGCTGCAGTCGGGGCCGATGTTCTTCAACCTCTTCCGGCGCCAGGGGCTGCGCTTCACGCTGGCCGGGACGCTGATCCCGGCCGTGGCCGCGCTCGGAGCCTGGGCCGCCGGCCTGGCGCTGGCGACCGGGGCGCCGGTCGCGACCGGGCTCTTCTGCGGCGCGCTGACCAACACGCCGGCGCTGGCGGCGGCGATCGAGCGGCTGCGCGGCGTCGTGACCGCCGGCGCGGCCGACGGGCCGACCGTCGGCTACTCGATCGCCTATCCCCTGGGCGTGGTCGGACTGATCCTCGTGATGCAGGTCGCGACCCGCATCGCGCGGGTCGACTTCAAGGAGGAGGACCGCCGGGCGCGCGCCGCCAGCGGCCTGGGCGGCGACGACCTGCTCTCGCGCGAACTGCGGCTGGCCAACCCGCAACTGGAAGGCCGGCCGTTCGAAGCGGCCCGGCTGGCCGAGTTGACCGGGATGGTCTTCACGCGCGTCAAGCGCGGAGAGGCCGAGCTCCTGGTCACCCCCGACCTGGAACTGCGGGCCGGCGACGGGCTGGTCGGCGTCGGTCCGCCGGACGCGATCGAGCGGGCGGTGCTGCTGGTCGGCCCCCTGGTCGGCGAGCACAACGAGCGCTTCGGCTCGGACATCGCCCACCGCGACCTGGTCGTGCTGCAGCGCAAGGCCGCCGGGACGAAGCTGTCGGAGCTGTCGGCGGCCTGCGGTTGCCCGGTGGTGGTCAGCCGGATCCGGCGCGGCGGGATCGCGATCACGCCCGAGGCCGACACGACGCTCGAGCTGGGCGACCACATCCGCGCGGTGGCCCACGCGCGCGACCTCGACCGCGTCTCGCAGGTCGTCGGCGACCCGCTGCGCGATCTGACCGAGACCGACTTCATGTCCTTCAGCTTCGGGCTGATCCTGGGCGTCTTCCTCGGGACCTTCCCGATCCCGCTGCCAGGCGGCCAGACGATGTCCCTGGGCCTGGCCGGCGGCCCGCTCGTCGTCGGCCTGATCCTCGGCCGGCTGGGCCGGACCGGGCCGATCGTCTGGACGATGCCGGCCAACGCCTCGCTCACGCTGCGCCAGCTGGGGATCCTGCTGTTCCTGGCCGGGGTCGGGACGCGCGCCGGGGCGACCTTCGTCGCGACCTTCGAGAAGCAGGGGCTGCCGCTGCTGCTGGCGGGCGGGCTCATCACGGTGCTGTCGGCGACCGCGGCGATCCTGCTCTCGCGCCGGGTCTTCGGCTTCGACATGATCACGACGCTGGGGCTGGTCGCGGGGATCCACACCCAGCCGGCCGCGCTGTCGTTCGCCAACACGCACACCGGGTCGGAGACGCCCAACGTCGCCTACGCCGCGGTCTACCCGGTGGCGACGATCTCGAAGATCATCCTCGCGCAGATCCTGGCGAGGTTGTAGCGCACCGCGCCACGCACAGCGCCGCGAACAGCGGCGCGAAGGCGAGGCGCTGCGGCGGGCCGGGGTTCTCGGCGCCGGCGTCCGCGAGGTGTGCGGCCGCGGCGGCGTAGGCCTCGTCGATCGCGGCCTCCAGCTCGGCACCGTGCGCCGCAACCAGCGCCGCGACGTGGGGCAGGAACCGCTCGGGGCCATCGAAGCCGTAGAAGTGGTGCTGGATCCCGACCTGCTCGGCGAACCAGGGCGCGACCCGCTCGGGCCGCGCCGCCAGGTAGGCGCAGCTCACGACGCAGCAGGCGAGTTCCTCCCAGAGCCACCGCCGCTGCTCCGCCCGGGCGGTGTCGAACGGGATCCGGCTGTAATCGAAGCCGTGGTCGACCGCCAGCGGCGGGCGCAGCACGAAGTGCACGAACTCGTGCAGCAGGTTGGGAAGCCCCTCCACCTCGACCACGAAGGGGAGCGGGACGCCGTCGGCGCGAAGGGAGCGGCGGACGAGGTTGCCGGCGCCGGGGGCCACGCGCGCCGCGCCGCCGGCCCGGGCGAAGGCGCGCGCAAGGGAGCGCCGGAGGGCGGCGTCGCCGCCCTCCGGCGCCGCGGGAGCTAGCTCTTCGCGTCCACGATCTTCGTGGCGACGATCCACTTCTTGCCATCCTTCTCGGCAACGACGCCGGTGACGACGGCCGGCTTCTCGCCGGTGCAGCCGTGGCCGTACTTCTCGATCGTGTCGTTCTTGGCGAAGTAGTAGTAGGCCGGCGCGGCGCCGTCCTTGCCGGTGACCACGAGCACGTCCTGGCAGGTCGCGGCCCCCTCCAGCTTGAGGGTGCACTTGCTGCAGGCGACCTTGCCGGTCAGGGTGACTTCGTTGGGGACGCTCGCCAGCGCGACGGCGGAGAAGCCGAGCAGGACGGTGAGCGCGAGGGTGATCAGGACGAGACGCTTCATTGTGACTCCTTCATTGCGTGCCGGGACACGGGACGGCGGGCGCCGCCGGCCCTGCCACGAGGAGCAACGATTTTAGCGGATCCGGGGCGGGGCGCCAGCGGGGCCGCGGGAACGGGCGCGGTGGGCGGGCTCCCCTTGGCGGCCCGCGCGAGCCGGGTCAGAATGACGCCCCGGGCGCGCCCTGCCGCGCGCCCCGCCGGCGAGGGCCCCGTGGAGCTGATCCAGACCGCGATCGACGTCTTCCTGCACCTCGACAAGTACCTGGCGAAGATCATCGAGAGCTACGGCGGCTGGACCTACGCCCTGCTCTTCGTCGTCGTCTTCTGCGAGACCGGGCTGGTCGTCACGCCCTTCCTGCCCGGGGACTCGCTGCTGTTCGCGGCCGGCGTCTTCGCGGCCAAGGGCTCGCTCTCGTTGCCGCTCGTGATCGTGCTGCTGATCGTCGCGGCCGTGCTGGGCGACGCGGTCAACTACGCGGTCGGCCGCCGGATCGGCCACCGGGTCTACGAGATGAAGGACAGCCGGATCTTCCGGAAGGAGTACATCGACCGGACCCACCGCTTCTTCGAGAAGTACGGCGGCAAGACGATCGTGATCGCGCGCTTCGTCCCGATCGTCCGGACCTTCGCTCCCTTCCTGGCCGGCGTCGGGGAGATGAGCTACCCGCGCTTCGCGATGTACAACGTGACGGGCGCGATCCTGTGGGTGCTGATCTGCGTGCTCGGAGGTTACTTCTTCGGCAACCTCCAGTTCGTCCGCGACAACTTCAGCATCGTGATCATCGCGATCATCGTGATCTCGGTCCTTCCGGCCGTCTACGAGTTCCTGCGTCACCGCAAGGAGGAACGCGCATGAGCTTCCCATCCGCCTGCCGCCTCGCCCTGCTCGCCGCGGTGCTGCTGCTCGCCGGCTGCGCGACCGTCCCGATGACGGGCCGAAAGCAGCTCAGCCTCGTGTCGGGAAGCGAGGTCAACGCGCTCGCCGCGACCGAGTACGGGAAGTTCCTCAAGAAGAACCCGCCGGTGCACGGGACCCCCGAGGCCCAGATGGTGGAGGGCGTCGGGCGCCGGATCCAGGCTGCGGTCGAGAGGTACATGGAGAGAAACGACTACGCCGACCTGCTCGCGGGGTACGACTGGCAGTTCCACCTGGTCGAGGACAAGGAGGTGAACGCCTGGTGCATGCCCGGCGGCCGTGTCGTCTTCAACACCGGGATCCTGCCGATCACGCGCGACGAGACCGGGATGGCGGTGGTGATGGGACACGAGGTCGCGCACGCGATCGCCCAGCACGGGGCCGAGCGGATGAGCCAGCAGCTCGCGACGCAGCTCGGCGGGGCGACGCTCGCCGTGGCGCTCGCCGGCAAGTCGACCCAGACGCAGGCCCTGGCGATGGCCGCCTTCGGGGCCGGCTCCGTCGTCGGGATCCTGCTCCCGTTCAGCCGCGCGCAGGAGAGCGAGGCCGACAAGATGGGGATCAACTTCATGGCGATGGCGGGCTACGACCCGCGAGCCTCGATCGGCCTCTGGCAGCGCATGGCGGAGGCCTCGAAGGGGTCGGGCAAGCCGCCCGCCTTTCTCAGCACCCACCCCGCCGACGAGCAGAGAATCGAACGGCTGAAGAAGGACATGCCCGAGGCGCTCAAGCGCTACGAGAAGGCGACGGCCGAAGGCGACCGGGTCGGGCGGGAAGAAGAAGTCGAAGGGGAAGTAGCGGGGCTCGCACGCTACTCCGCGTGCAGCGCCTCGATCGGGTCGAGCCGGGCCGCGCGCCGGGCCGGCATCACCCCGCTCGCCAGTCCCACCGCCAGGCTGACCGCGAGGGCGGCGACGACGTAGCCGGGGGGGGTGCGAACCGGCAGCTCGGGCAGCGCCGCCCGCAGCAGCCACGCGATCCCGATCCCGGCCGCCACGCCCAGCACGCCCCCCAGCAGCGAGAGCATCCCCGCCTCGACCAGGAACAGCGCCTGGACCTGGCCCGCCGTGGCCCCCAGCGCCTTGGCCAGCCCGATCTCCGCGGTCCTTTCGTTGACCGCGATCCACATCATCGTCAGGATCCCGATCGCGCCGACGACCAGCGAGATCGCACCGATCCCGCCGACGGCCGCGCTGACGATCCCCATCACGCGGTCGAGCACGCCCAGCATCTCGTCCTGGGTCACGACGTTGAAATCCTCCTCGCCGTGGCGGGCGATCATCACGTCCTTGACCCCCCGCGCCACGCGCGCGCCGTCGAGTCCCGGCGAGAACATCACGTCGACCTCGACCAGCTCGTCGCGGTTGAAGAGCTTGAGCGCGCGGCCGACCGGGATGTAGGCGGTGTCGTCGAGGTCGAACCCGAGGAAGCGTCCCTTGGGCTCGAGCAGACCGATCACCTGGAAGCGCTCGCCGCCGATCCGGACGTACTCGCCCAGCGGGTTCCGGTCGCCGAACAGCTCGCGCTGCAGCTTCGGGCCCAGGACCGTCACGGCCGAGCCGCGCCGCGGATCCTCCTCGGGCAGGAAGCGGCCCAGCCGGATCCGGAACTTCCAGACCGCCGGGACTTCGTGGTTGACGCCGTAGACGTAGACCGAGCGGCCGCGGTTGCCGGCCTCGACCCGGGCCTGGCCGATCGCCAGCGGCACGATCTTCTCGACCCCCGGCACGCGCCGCAGCGCCTCGCCGTCCTCGACCGTCAGCTTGCGCTGCGTGGCCACGATCGAGCCGGGGACGCCGGTGGTGCGGGTGTTCCCGGGGTGCACGGCCAGCAGGTTGGTCCCGAACTGCGAGAACTCGCTCGTGATGAAGACGCGCGTCCCCTCGCCGATCGAGGTCAGCAGGATCACCGAAGCGATCCCGATCGTGATCCCCAGCATCGTCAGCGTCGAGCGCAGGCGGTGCGCCGCGATCGAGCCCCAGGCCAGGTGCAGCAGGTCGCCCAGGCCCACGCTCACCTCCCCGCGAGCGCGGCGACCGGGTCGAGCCGCGCCGCGCGCCGCGCCGGAAGCACGCCGAAGACCAGCCCGACCGCGACCGAGACGCCGATCGCCGCGGCGACGGCCCAGCCCGGCGCGGCGACGGGGAAGGCGGGGTAGACCAGCCGCACCGCGCGGCCCAGCGCGAACCCGAGCCCGACGCCGACCAGCCCGCCGATCGTCGAGAGGATCGCCGCCTCGGCCAGGAAGACGACGACGACCTGCCGCCGCGTCACGCCGAGCGCCTTGAGCAGGCCGATCTCGCGGGTCCGTTCGGAGACCGAGACCAGCATCACGTTCATGATCCCGATCCCCGCGACCGAGAGCGAGATCGCGGCGATCCCGGCCAGCGCGGCGGTCAGGATCGCGAGGATCCGGTTGAAGGTCGAAAGGACCGCGTCCTGCGTCAGGACCGTCACGTCCTCGACCCCGCCGTGGCGCTCCTTGAGCACCGCCAGGACCTGCTGCCGGGCCGCCTCGGTGTCCTCGTGCGAAGTGATCTCGATCAGCAGCCGGAACAGCCCGCGCCGGTTGGCCAGCCTCAGCCCGTGCGCGACCGGCACGTGGACCACCTCGTCGAGGTTCACGCCGAGCGACGTGCCGCGCTGGCCCATCACGCCGATCACGCGGAAGCGCTCGTCGCCCAGCCGGATCGCCGCGCCGAGCGGGTTCTGGCCGGGGAACAGCTCGTCGCGGATCTTCGCGCCGAGCACCGCCACCCGCGCCCCGCGGTCGAGGTCGCCTTCCGGCAGGTACTGCCCGAGCGGGACCGCGATCTTCCGCACCGGCTTCATCGCGGGCGAGACCCCGGCCACGACGACGTCGCGCTCGAGCGAGCCGGCCTGGGCCTTGGCCAGCACCACGACCAGCGGCACGACGCGGCGCACGAGGGGGACGCGGCGCTCGATCGCCTCGGCGTCCTCGACCGTCAGGTCGTTGGTCGAGCTGCCGAAGATCGGCGGGGCGCCGGAGGTCTCGATCTTCCCGGGGATCACGATCAGCAGGTTGCTGCCGAGGACCTCGAACTCGCCGGTGACGTAGCGCCGCGCCCCCTCGCCCAGGCTGGTCAGGAGGATCACCGAGCCGACGCCGATCGCGACGCCGAGCAGCGACAGCCCGGCGCGCAGACGGTGGCCCGCAGAGCGCGCCCGCCGCGAAGCGCAGCAGGTCGCCGGCCCTCACGCGCCCGCCCCAGGCTGGCGCGCGTCCTCGACCACGCGGCCGTCGGCGAGCCGGATCCGCCGCCGCGCGCGCGCGCCGATCGCCGGGTCGTGGGTCACGACGATCAGCGTCAGCCCCTCGGCGTTCATCCGCTCGAGCAGGCCGACGACTTCGCCGCCCGAGGCGCTGTCGAGGTTGCCGGTCGGTTCGTCGGCCAGCAGGATCTTCGGCCCCATCACGATCGCGCGGGCGATCGCGACGCGCTGGCGCTCGCCCCCCGAGAGCTGGTCCGGCCGGTGGGCCGCGCGCGCGGTCAGGCCGACCGCCGCCAGCGCGCGGCCGGTCCGCTCGAGGCGCTCGCGCCGGGGCAGCCCGGCGAAGACCATCGGCAACTCGACGTTCCCCGCGGCGGTCAGCCGCGGCACCAGGTGGAACGACTGGAAGACGAAGCCGATCTGGTGGCGCCGGATCTCGGGCAGCCGGTCCTCGCCCAGCGCCCCGACCTCGAGGCCGTCGAGGCGGTAGATCCCCGCCGTGGGGCGGTCGAGCGCCCCGAGGATGTTGAGCAGCGTCGACTTCCCCGAGCCCGAGGGGCCCATGATCGCGACGTGCTCGCCGGCTGCGATCGCCAGGTCGACGTCGCGCAGCGCGTGGACTTCCTCGTCCCCGACCTGGTAGACGCGCTCGACGTGGGACAGCTCGATCACTTCGCTGGTCCAGGCGCCTCGCCGGCGATCCGCACGCGCGCCCCCGCCTTGACCTCCATCCGGTCGAGCGAGACGGTGACGCGCTCGCCCGCCGAAAGCCCCCCCGTGACCTCGACGAACTCCCAGTTGCGCAGGCCGGTCGTGACGGTCTTCTCGACCAGCCGGTCGCCCTCCACGGCGAGCACGCGGTTGCCTTCCATCAGCGCCGAGGTCGGGACGCGCAGCACGCCGTCCTTCGCCGCCAGGATGACCTCGACGTCGGCCGAGGTCCCCGGCACGAGCGTGCGCGCGAACGCCGGGTCGTCGAACTCGGCCTCGATCTCGAAGGTCCGGTTCTGCTCCTGGATGTCGAGCACGTACGGCGCGACCCGGACCACCCGCCCCGGGAAGCTCTGGCCCGGAAATGCGTCCATCGTGATCCGCACCGGCTGCCCGAGGCGGACCTTGCCGACGTCCACCTCGTCCAGCGGCGCGGAGACGTAGATCTCCTCGGGGGCGATCAGCTCGATCACGGGCGGGATCGGCACGCCGGGTGGGGCCGG
Organism: uncultured Acidobacteriota bacterium; assembly: GCA_963702545.1. Lineage (GTDB taxonomy): Bacteria > Acidobacteriota > Polarisedimenticolia > J045 > J045 > JALOKP01. Next base: position 198,967 of record CAVPDB010000020.1, read on the forward strand.
CGTGATCCACTCGCCCAGCTCGGTCTTCAGCTCGGCGACGACGCCGGGGAAGGGGGCGCGCAGGACCGTCTTCTCCAGCTGAGCGCGCGCCAGCGCCAGCGCCGACTCGGCCTGCAGCACACGCGCACCGGCGGCGGCGCAGGCCGCGGCGGCGGCGTCGCGGCGCGACCGCGCCTGCTCGCTCAACTCGGCCGACACGACCCCCTCGCGCGCCAGCGCGTCGTAGCGCGCGTCGTCCCGCCGCGCCTGGTCGGCGGTCAGGCAGGCCTCGCGGGCCGCCGCCCGCGCCGCATCGATCGAGCGCTCCTGCAGCGTGACCTGGGCGCGGTAGTCGGCGTCGGACAGCCGCAGCACGATGTCCCCCGCGGCGACCCGCGCCCCCTTGCGGGCCGGCAGCTCGATCACGAGCCCGCCCATCTCGGGGCTGAGCGAGGCGCGCTGCCGCGTCTGTACGGTGCCGGCCTTGCTGTTGGTGACGGTCTGCTCGACGCGGCCGGCCGCGATCGCGGTCACGGTGACCGGGATCGGGTCGGTGCGGAACACGAAGTAGCGCAGCGCGGCGGCTGCGGCGAGGAGCAGCAGCACGAAGGCCACGCGGCGCACGGTGCGGGCGGAGAGGCTCGACATGATAGAACCAGCTTACTCCACGGCGCGGTGCTCCGCGCCGGGCCCACCTCCCGTCCCGCCCGCGGCGCGTCAGAGCCCGTGCACGGGCGCCGGCGACGCGGCGTGCGCGATCCGGTCGAGGACGCGCTCGAGCGCCTCGGCCTCGTCGCGCAGCCGTTCGCGGTAGGGGGCGTGGTCGGTGTGCGCGATCTCCATCGGGAGGGCCCGCAGCCGCCACTCCACGACCTCGCGCAGGAACGGGACGTCGTCGTCGGGAAGGTCGATCCGAATCGCCATCGTGACCCTCCTTTCGCGACCTCTATTCTAGCGCCGTACCGGTCCCCCGGCGGGCCCGCGGGCCGCGCCGCCGCCCGCGGCGCGATCGACGGCCGCCAGCGCCTGCTCGACGGCCGGGTCCTTCCCGCCGGACAGCCGCGAGGCCTCGCGGAGCTGGGCGAGCGACTCGGCGAACCGTCCCTGCTGGGCCAGTACGACGCCGAGCTGCGTGCGCGCCCGGACGTAGCCGGGGTCGAGCGCCACGGCCCGCTCCAGCTCGCGCACCGCGTCGGCCGGGCGCCCGGCCGCGGCGTAGAGGCCGGCCAGGTTGTAGCGCGTCGTAGCCGAGTCGGGCCGCAGCTCCGCCGCGCGCTCGACGTGCTCGATCGCCCCGGGGCCATCGCCCTTCTGGCGCAGCGCGAGCCCCAGCATCTCCTGCGCCTCGGGGTCGTCCGGGTCCGCGCCCGCCGCCGCCTCGAGGTGCGCCAGCGCGCGCTCGTTGCGGCCGGCGCGCTCGTAGAGCCGCGCGGCCCGCTTGTGCCCGTCGGGCGTCGCGGCGGCCGCCAGCGTGCGCTCGGCGTCGGCGGCGTCCTCCAGCGCGCGGTGCCGAGCCTGGTGGGCCGCGAGCAGCTGCCGCTCCATCTCGCCGCGGGGCCGGACCCGCACCCAGAGGTCGCCCATCTCGTCGAACGAGCGCGGCCCGTAGCGGACTCGGACCGGCGGCTTGTGCGGGTTGCGCTCGTTGGCGGCGGAGTTGTCGTAGGTGTAGCGCATCGCCAGCACCGTGCCGCGCGGCAGCGCCAGCGGATCGGCGTAGCGGTACTCGTCCTGCCAGTTGAAGTCCCAGTCGCCGATCCGGATCAGCCAGCGCTTCGTGCCGTCGGGGAGCGTCGCCCAGGCGAGCATCCGCTTGCCGAGGTAGTGCGCGTGCGGCATCACCGACAGGACCTCGACGTCGACCGGCAGGGTGTAGGTGTCCTCGATCACGTACGCGGCCTCGCCGGCCGGGATGTCCATCGTGCGCGAAGCCAGGCGCAGGTTGAGCGGCGTGACGTCGGTCGGCGGACCGTCGGCGAAGTGCAGCCCGATCAGCGGCGCGACCTGCTCCTCGCGGCCGGTCGGCAGCAGGTGCAGCTGGACGACGAGGTCGTCGCCGGCGCCGAGCCGCCAGGCGCGGCCCGCGGGCTCGAACGCGGGGAGCTTGCCGGGGACCCAGTTGAGGAAGTGCCCCTCGGGGTAGTGCGCGGTCTCGCTCTCCATCCCCTCGAAGCCGGGGACCGGGTCGGCGTCGTCGAGCGCGCGCGAGCCCGGCGTCTCGTCGAGCCGGATCTCGGCGTGGTGGATCGCGCGGGTTCCGGCAGCGCGGAACTCGAGCCCGCGGACCCAGCGCGAGGCGGGGAGCGCGTCGGAGAGCACGAAGTTGCGGAAGACGTCGCCGCCGTCGGCGCGCAGCAGGTACGGGGCGGGGAAGGCGACGACCGCGTCGGGCTCGCCGAGCGCCCACCCCTCGGGGAAGGAGGGCGGGGCCGGCGCGCGGGCCAGGTCGCCGGCCGGCGCGCCCTCCTCGGCCCACTGCGCGAGCTGCGCGATCTCGTCGGCCGAAAGGCGGCGCTCGCCCTGCCACGCCGCGATGCCGGGCTCGGGCTGCCAGGGCGGCATGTAGCGCGAGCGCGTGACGGCCGCGATCTGCCCGGCGCGCTTTCTCACCTCGTCGAAGGTCGACGAGGCCGAAGGGGGCCGCGCCGCCCTCGTGGTGACAGACCGCGCAGTGCGCGTGGACGATCGGCGCGATCTCGCGGGCGAAGGTGAGCGAGCCCTTCGGCCGCGGTGCGGCCGGCGGCTCGTCGGGCGGGACCGGTTCGGGCGGCGGGGTCAGCGCGCGCGCGTCGAGCGCGATCTCGGGGTCGGGCGGGAGCGGGGTCCACGCGGCGGCCGCCGGCCGCCGCTCGCCGCCGCAGCCGACGGTCAGAACAGCGGCGGCGAGCAGCGCGAGGGCGGGGCCGGGCCCCGGGAAGCGGATCGGGCGGGGTCGGATCACGGGGCGACGTCTCCGATCAGGCATCCGATCGCCTCCGTCTCCCGGCGTGGCACCGGCCGGCCGTCGAGCAGCGCGTCGAGCGCGGCGACCAGGTCGCGTTCGGACGGCTCGCGCAGCGCCTTGCCGTAGCCGGGATAGCGGTCGTCGATCCGGCCGCGGTAGACGAGCCGGCGGTCGGCGGCGACGACGGCGGCCGTCGGCGTGACCCTGGCCCCGGTCGCGGCGACCAGCGCGTGCCGCGGGTCGCGCAACGGTGCCGGCGGCAGACGGTACTCGGCGAGGTGCCGCTCGATCGCCTCGGCCGTCTCGCCGGGATCGACGTAGACGACGAAGAAGGCGACGCCGCGCGGCCCGTACGCCTCGGCCAGGCGCCGCATCTCCGGCGCGTAGCGGTTGGCGATCGGGCAGTCGGTGCGGACGAAGAAGAAGACGGTCGCGGCGCCGGTCCCGCCGCCGCGCGCGGCCAGCGGGTCGACCGCGCTGCCGTCGGGCCGCTCGAGCGCAAGCGCGGGGAGCGGGGTCTCGGGGAACGCCGTCGCGGGGGCGGAGACCGCGGGCTCCGCGGGGGATGGCGCGGCGCCCGCCGGCGCCGGCCCCGCCGCGACCCAGAAGCGCACCGTTCCCGAGCCGATCACCGCGCCGCCCGCGTCGAGCGCGTCGACCGTCCACTCGTGGATCCGGCCCGGGCGGAGGGCGCCGCGCCGGGTCTCGGGCATCGGCAGCCGGGGCTCGGTGGCGGTGCCCAGGAAGAGCGGCCAGACCGTGTCGGCGTCGCTGACCGTCACGCGGTAGCTTGCGGCGCCCGGGACGGGGGCCCAGCGGAACGCCTCCGGAGCGGCCGGGACCTCGCCCTTCGGGGCCTCGATCTCGATCAGCGGGGGCGGCGGCCCGGACCGCTCGCCGCCGCGGCCGCAGCCGGCGGTGAGTACGAGCCCCAGCGCCAGCAGCGGAGCGGCGGGCGCGAGGCGGGACGGGGCGGCGATTCGCACCGGCGGAGGGTAGCAAGCGGCCGGGGCCGGGGCGAGCCGATCCGCTTGACCGGCCCGGGCGCCGGGCCCACGATCCCGCCGCCGATGCGCCCGGGACACCGCTGGCTGGCCGCGCTCGCGCTCCTGCTCTGCGGGTGCGAAGCCGCCCCCGTCGCGCGCGACGCGACGCGCGTCGCGGACCCGCCCCCCGCCGCCGCGGCGACCGGAGCAGCGGCCGGGGCGTCGGCCACGGCCCCCGCCGCAGCGCCGCTCCGCGCGCCCTCCCCGGCGCGGGCGGCGATCGGCTTCCGCACGCCCCGCCGGCTGGCGGAGCACTTCGCGAAGCACGGCGCCGAGTTCGGCGCGGCGACGCCGCAGGCCTACCTGGCGCTGGCCCAGGCGCTGCGCGACCGGCCGGCCGGGGGCGAGGTGCTCGAACTGGTCCGCGCCGACGGCGTGATCACGCGCTTCGACCGCGCGACGGGCGCCTTCCTGGCCTTCGAGCGCGACGGCGTGATCCGCACCTTCTTCGTCCCCAACGACGGCGAGCGGTACTTCCGCCGCCAGGCAGCGAGGCCGCGACGATGACCCCTGACGACCCGGTGACCGAGTACCTCGCGGAGCGCGGCGTCGCGTCGCGGCTGGTCGAACGGGGGCTCGCGGGCCTCGCCGACCGCTGGGAGGCGATCGTCGACGCGCTCGAGGACGGCTACGACCTGACGCTCGACGACTGGCTCAACGACATGGACCTGCGCGACATCCTTGCCGGCGCGCTGGCTGTGGCGCCCGACGCCGCGCGCACTGCGGCCTCGGCGCAGGTCGCGGAGGCCGACCGGCGCTTTCTCGCCGCGACGCTCCCGGCCGGCGGGCCGCTCTGGGGCGAGGAGATCGCGGCCGAGGAGGGGCACGAACCGGCGCGCCAGCCGTGGTTCTTCCGGCGCCCGAAGCGGCCGGGGCCCGAGCTGGCCGCCGAACTGGAGGACGCCGGCCTGGCATGACGCGCCGCCCAGCCGATCCGGTTCCTGACGCCGTCGGCATGGATGCGGCATGATGCCTGCGGACGGCGAGTTGGCGGGCAGACTGCGCAGGCGCCTTGGGATCCTCGTCGCGATCGGCTGCCTCGCGGCCATCGCGTGCGCCGTCGCGGCCATCGCGCTGCGCAGCTACGGTCCCCCCTGGCTGCGCGGGACGATCGAGCGCTCGGCGGGCGAAGCGCTCGGCCGCGAGCTGAAGATCGGCGGAGCGTTCCGCGTCTCGTACTCGCTCACGCCGGTGCTGGTCGCCGAGGACGTCTCCCTCGCGAATGCCGCCTGGGGGAGCGCGCCGGAGATGGTCCGCGTCGCGCGCCTGACGGTCTCGTTCGACCTCCGCTCTCTCCGGTCCCGTCCGCTGCGCGTGCCCGAGCTGGAGGTGGAAGGGGTCCGCATCCTGCTCGAGACCGACGCCGACGGTCGCGGAAACTGGATCTTCGCGGGGCGCCGGCCGTCCAGTCCGCCCGCCGTCGGCGTCGATGACGAGCTCGCGCGCGTGCCGGTCGTGATCGAACACGCCGTGATCCGTGACCTCGAGCTGACCTTTCCGGCCCGGCCCGGCACTCCGGCCGTCAGCGCGCGGATCGACCACCTCGACGCCCGGCTCGATCCGGTCGGCGCCATGGTCGAGCTCGACGCCGCCGGCCTGTACCGCACCCGGCCCTGGGACCTGGCGGGCCGGGTCGGTCCCGTCGAGCGGCTCTTCGACGGACGCGACATCGAGCATGCCCTCACCGCGCACCTTGGCGGCACCACGGTCACGGCCCGCGGCCGAGTCCGCGACCTGCTCTCTCTCGGCGGTCCGGACGGGGAGTTCGAGGCCGCGGGCCCCGACCTCGCCGAGGCCGCCGCCGCGGTCGGCTTGAGGTCTCCGGTCGGCGGTCCGTTCCGGCTCCGCGCGCAGCTCTCGCCCGCCTCCGACGGGGTCGACGTCGACCTGACCGCCGGCCTCGATGGCGTGAGCGCGACGGCGCGCGGCCGGGTCGGCGCGCTCCTGAAGCCCGACCCGATCGACGCGACCGTCGAAGTCTCGGGGCCGGAGGCGTCGAAGGTGGGAGCGTGGACGCGGGTGAAGGGGATCCCGCCCCAGCCGTTCACGATCGCGGGGCGTGTGAGGCGCGACGGCCGGCGGGTCGAGCTCGACGGCGTGAAGGCGCGGGTCGGCGGAACGGCGCTTGAGGTGAGCGGCGAGCTGGGCGCGCCGCCGTGCTGGGTCGGCACGAACCTGGCCGTTACGGCGCGCGGCCCGGACCTGTCGCAGCTCTCCGCGCTGAGCCGCCTCCGAATTCCGGCGACCCCGTTCGCGCTCAGCGGGCGGTATCTCCGCCGCGCCGACGCCCTCGCCGTCGACGGTGTCGAGCTGCGGGTGTACGGGGCCTCGCTCCGCTGCGGCGGCACGATCGGCGAGCCGCCACGGCTCGCCAGCCTGGACCTCGCCGTCGAGGCCGAGGGTCCCGACCTCTCGCGGTTTTCCGGCTTCGCCCGGGCCGGACTCCCCGGCCTGCCTTTCCAGGTTCGCGGGCGGGTCGCCCGGAATGGTGCCGCGCTTGCGCTGGACGGGGTCGAGGGGCAGTTGGGAGAGGACGCGATCAGCGTGCAGGGAAGCCTCGTGCCGGCGCCCCGGCTTGTGGGGACCGACCTGCGTGCGCGGGTAGCCGGGCCCGACCTGCGCACGACCGCCGCCTTCGCGGGGCTGCAAGGCGCGCCCTCGGAGCCCTTCGATATCTCGGGCCGCGTGCAGTTCGAAGTCGACGGGTACCGGCTCGACGGCGTCGAGGCGCGGGCCGGGCGGATGAGCGCCACGGCGAGCGGCTTCCTCGGCCGGCCTCCGGCTCTCGACGGGACGGCACTCGACCTTCGCGTCGACGGCGCCGCGCTCTCCGACCTCGCCGCGTGGGGCGTCCGGACCGGGCTGCCCGGGGATGCGTTCACGGCCGCGGGACGGCTTCGCCTGGAGGACGGCGCCTACCGCGTCGATCACGCTGCCGCCGAGGTGGGCGCGGATCGCGTCGCGATCGACGGCACGCTGGGCGCGCTCCCCGACCTTTCGTCGCTCGATCTCGCCGTCGACGGCGCCGGGCCGCGCCTCGCGGACCTGGCGCGATTCCTGGCCGCCGCGGGCGTGGCGGCGCCGGAGCGCATTCCCGCCGAGCCGTACGCCTACTCCGGCCGCATCCGTCGCGTAGCCGCCGGGCTGGAGTTGAGCGGGGCGCGCGCCGCGATCGGCACCGCGGAGATCCGACTCGACGGCACGCTCGGATCGGGTGGGAAGCTCCGCGGCACGGACGTGCGCTTCGAGGTCCGGGCGCCCGACACGACGCTGGCCTCCACCGTGACCGGGAGAGCGCTCCCCGATGGTCCGCTCGAGGCGCAGGGGCGGCTCGAGTGCGGTGAGTCGGGGTTCCGCTTCGACCCGCTCTCCGTCACGATCGGCGCGTCCCGCCTGGAGCTCGCAGGGACGCTGGGCGAGCCGCCGCGGTACGAGGGAACGGCGCTGGATCTCGATCTCTCGGGCCCGGACCTGGCCGCGGTCCTCGGTCCGCTGACGGGGATCGCGCCGCTGCCGCCCGAGCCGTTCTCCGCGACCGCGCACCTCGCCGGGAACGCGCAGCAGCTGACGGCGTCCAACCTCGCCGCGCGGCTCGGCGAGACCGATGTCGAGGGCTCGGTCGGGGTGCGCTTCGAGGGGAAGCCCTTCGTCGAGGCCGAGCTGCGCTCCCGGCGCGTCGGCGTGAGCCAGCTGCAGGACGGCTTTCGCGGCGCTCCGGCCGCCCCGGGGGACCGGCCTCCGTCGCCGGCGGCCCCGAAGCCGCGCGAGCGTCTCATTCCGGACGATCCGCTGGCGCTCTCGGCGCTGCAGTCCTTCGACGCGAAGTTCGTCGTGGCCGCAGCCGACGTGCCGATCGCGGGCACGCGGTTGACCGACGTCACGCTCGAAGGAGAGCTTCGCGCGGGGGCCCTTCGCCTCGACCGAGTCGCGGGGACCGGCACGCGGGTCGGCCGGGCGTCGGGGAGCCTCAGCCTCGAGCCCCGCGGCGAAGGCTACCTGCTGCGGGCCGCGGGGCGCGTCGAGGGCGGCCGGATCGAGCCGTGGACAGCGGGGGAGGATTCGCTCGAATCGCCGGGCATCGACCTCGAGTTCGAGCTGTCGGGCGCGGGACGGTCTCTGCACGAGATCGCCGCCGCAGGCAACGGCAGCGCGCTGGTCCGCGTCGGCCCGGGGCGGATCCCGACGACCTTGCACGCCAGCCTTACCTCGGACGTCGTGCGCGGTCTGCTCGACGCGCTCAACCCGTTCCGGAAGTCGTCGGCGTACACCGCGTTCGAGTGCGGCGTCGCGGCCGTGAACCTCGAGAACGGGAAGGCGACGGTTGCGCCGATCGCCATCCGTACCGACAAGCTGACCGGGATCGGCAGCGGGAAGGTCGATCTGGACACCGAGCGCATCCAGCTCGAGTGGACGATCAAGCCGCGGAAGGGGGTCGGTCTCTCGGCGAGCTCGATCGCCAACCCGTACATCAGGCTGGGCGGGACCCTTGCCGCGCCGTCGCTCGAGTTGAAGCCGCTCGACGCGTTCGTCTCGACCGGTGCCGCGGTCGCCAGCGTCGGCCTGACGGTCCTGGCCAAGGGGCTGTACGACCGGATCACCGCGGGGCAGGACGTCTGTCGCCGGGCGCTCGCCGAGGTCCGCCGGGAGGCGGAACAGGGCGCGACGAGCAAGGCGCCGTGACCTTCACGGCTCCTGGTCCAGGACAACGAACTGGACGCAGACGGGGGAGGTCACCGACAAGGGCCGGCCGGCGGGCCGGAGCCGGCCGGTCTTCCTGTCCACCCTGAAGAGCGTGACGCTGTCCGATCCCTGGTTGGCGGCGAACAGCCACCGGCCGGTCGGATCGAGGGCGAGATGGCGAGGAGTCCTGCCCCCGCTCGGGACGTGCTCCAGCGGCGTCAACGTCCCTTGGCCCGGTGCGATGGCGAAGACGGCGATGCTGTCGTGACCGCGGTTCGAGACGTACAGGAAGCGGCCCCTCGCATCCACGGCGATCTCCGCCGCCGTGTTCGTGCCGGCGAAGCCCCGCGGAAGGGTCGGAAGCGACTGGATCGCACGCAGCGTCCCCGCGTCCGGCTCGAATGCGAAGACCGTGACCGTGGACGCCAGCTCGTTCACGACGTACAGGATCTTCCCCGACGGCGCGAACGCGATGTGCCGGGGTCCCGCGCCGGGGGCGACCGTCGCGAAGGCGGGAGTGGCCGGAGCAAGGGACCCCGTCCCGGCGTCGAACCGGTGGATCAGCAACTGGTCGAGGCCGAGGTCCGCCGTGATCGCGAAGCGGTTATCGGGCGTGGCCTGGACGAAGTGCGCGTGCGGCCCCGACTGGCGCTCCGGGTTCACGCTCGAGCCGGCGTTCTGGACGAACGCCGTCCGCGGGCCCAGGCGCCCGTCCTCCCCGATCGGGAAGACCGCCACGCTCCCGCCGTTGTAGTTTGCCACCAGCAGGAAGCGGCCCGACCTGTCCAGGGAGAGGTGCGCCGGACCGGCGCCGAGCGACGAGACCTGCTGCCGCAGCGTCAGCCGGCCCGTCTCCCGGTCGATCGCGAAGACGCTGACGGCCCCGGAGGGCTTGCCGCGGAAGGTCTCGAGCTCGTTGACGGCGTAGAGGAACCGGCCCTTCGGATCGACTGCGATGAAGGAGGGATTCTCCGTCGCCGCGACGAGGCCGACCGGGCTCGCGCGGCCGGTGCCCGGGTCGAAGCGGTAGGCGTAGATCCCCTGGCTCCCCGCGCCGGTGTAGGTCCCGACATAGAGGAACTCCTTCGCCGCCCGGGCGTCGGCCGCGGCGACGAGCAGCGCGATCAGCAGACCGAGCAGCGCGGGAATCCGCCGCTGCCGGAAACGCCCCCCGCTGGGGCTGCTTTCGCTCACGCGACGCTCCCGACCGATCACGCCTCGGAGAACTGGATGACGACCTTGATGTCGTCGGGCTCCCGGTGCAGCGCCGTCGCGAAGTGCTCCGGCGTCTCGCAGCGGGAGATCAGCCTCCTCAGCCAGGTCCGGTCCGCGCGGGCCAGGAGGTTCCCGGCCCTGTACCAGTGCCGCTTGTTGGCATTGACGCTGCCCACGATCACGTTGTTGTTCAGCACCGCGGAGGCCGCGATGTCGGCGCAGGCCGCCGCCGTGACGACGCCCCCGTGTCCGACACCGGTCAGGCAGACGACCCCGCTCGAGCCGATGGTCTGGATCGAGTCGGCGATCACCTGGCCCACCCCGGTGCACTCGACGATCGCGTCCGGCTCGAAGCCGATGTCCTTCACGGAGCCGGAGTGATAGGTGGCGCCGAGGGCTCGCACCAGGTCCGGCTTGGGGCCGGAGTCCATCCGGTCGAGGACGTGGACCTCCAGGCCGTGCGAGGTGGCGGCGAGCGCCGCGAGCAGGCCGATCGGGCCGGCTCCCGTCACGAGCATCGTCCGCGGCTCCCAGAAGGACCGGCGGCCGACCATCGCCACCTGTTCGAGGGCCTTCGCGATCACGGTGGTGGGCTCCAGCAGGACGCCGAGAATCCCCAGGCTGGGATCGAGCTTGATCGCGTACTCGGGCTCGATCCTCCAGCGCTCGGACATGAAGCCGTGGATCTGCTTGATCCCGCGCTCGGTGTACTGGCCGTTGCGGCACATGTCCCACTCGCCCACCGCACAGTTGGGGCAGGGGACGGGATCGGGCCGCCGGACGATCCCCACGACGAGATCGCCCTTCCTGAACCCGCCGTTCGGGCCCGGATCCACGACCCGGCCGAGCGACTCGTGGCCGAGCACCAGGCGTGTTGCGCCCGGAGGCGCCCAGCCATACTTCCCCTCGACGATCTCGACGTCGGTCCCGCAGACGCCGACGGCGACCGCCTCCACGAGGACCGAGCCTTCCCTCGGGTCCGGTTCGGGCACGTCCTCGAGCCGGGCGGTCCCGGGCTTCAGGGGCTCTACGGTGATGGCCTTCATCCGTTCATCTCCAGGTCGAATGCGTGGTAGGACCAAGGTGGCAGGTCCAGGCTGCCGTGAGCCGGTCGAGCTCTTCGTCGGAGATGTCCTGCACCTAGTCCCCGTCCACCTGCTCCCGGACCAGGCGCGCCCTGAGCCGCTCCGAGGGGGTCTCCAGCGCGTCCTCGGCCGACAGGCGCCCGAAGAGGTCGAGGAGGACGCGCGACGAGGCCCGTCCAGCCCGTCTGATGGCTGGCGCCGATGCCGGCGCCGTTGTCGCCGTGGAAGTACTCGTAGAAGAGGATCAGGTCGCGCCAGTGCGGGTCGTCCTGGAACTTCGGGCCGCGCCGCCGTGGACCGGCCGGCGGCCGCTCGCGTCGCGCAGGAAGGTAGCCGCGAGGCGCCGGGAGATCTCCTTCGCCACCTCGAAGAGGGTCATCCGGTTCCCGGAGCCGGTCGGGCACTCGACCTTGAAGTCGTCGCCGTAGAAGCCGTAGAGGTTCAGCAGCCCGCGGACGATCAGCGCGTTGACCGGCATCCAGACCGGGCCGCGCCAGTTCGAGTTCCCCCCGAACATCCCCGTGTTCGACTCGGCGGGCAGGTACTCGACGCGATGCTCCTGGCCGCCCGTGCGGAAGACGAACGGGTGCTCGAGGTGGTAGCGCGAGAGCGAGCGGATGCCGTAGGGGCCGAGGAACTCGTTCTCGTCGAGGAGGCAGCGAGAGGATGCGCTCGAGCTTGCTTCGGGTGAGCGGCGAGAGCAGCCGGCGTCCGGCGTAACCGATGAACCCCTCGACGGTCGGGGCGACCTGGCGAGCACCTCGGGATGGCGCTTCCGAAGAGCGCGATCAGCTCCATCAGCCTCGGGTGGCGCGTCACCAAGTCCTGCCTCGAACACCGTGCTCGCGCAGAGCGGCAGGAGCCCGACCATCGAGCGGACCTTCAGCCGGAACGCCTCGCCGTCGGGCAGCCGCAGGACGTCGTAGTAGAAGCCGTCCTGCTCGTCCCACATGTCGTCCTGCTGCTCGCCGACCTTGTCCATCGCGTAGGAGATCCAGATGAAGTTCTCGAGGAACTTGAAGGCGATCTCCTCGTAGGCCGGGTCGTGGTCGGCGAGGATGAGGGCCATCTCCAGCATGTTCTGGCAGTAGAAGGCCATCCAGGCGGTGCCGTCCGCCTGCTCGAGCGAGCCGCCGGTGGGGAGCTGGGCGCTGCGGTCGAAGACGCCGATGTTGTCGAGGCCGAGGAAGCCGCCGGCGAAGACGTTCCGCCCCTGCGGGTCCTTGCGGTTCACCCACCAGTTGAAGTTGAGCATCAGGCCCTGGAAGGAGCGCTCCAGGAAGCGTGAGGTCCTCCCGGCCCGAGGTTCTTCTCGAACTTGTAGAGGAAGAGCGTCGCCCAGGCGTGCACCGGGCGGGTTGACGTCGCCGAAGTTCCACTCGTAGGCGGGCATCTGCCCGTTCGGGTGGCTGTAGAGGCTCCGGAGCATCAGGAGGAGCTGCTCCTTGGCGAAGTCGAAGTCCACGAGCGACAGCGCGATCGTGTGGAACGCGAGGTCCCAGGCCGCGTACCAGGGGTACTCCCACTTGTCGGGCATCGAGATGACGTCGCCGTTGAGCATGTGGAACCACTCGGCGTTCCGGGCGCCGCGGCTGGTGCCGCCGACGAGCGGGTGCGCGTGGTGCTCCTTCAGCCAGCGGTCGACGTCGAAGTAGTAGTACTGCTTCGTCCAGAGCATCCCGGCGAGCGCCTGGCGGTGGACCCGGCGCTCGTCCTCGCTCGAGCGACCGCGGGGTGATCCGGTCGTAGAACTCGTCGGCGTCGGCGAGCCGCTGCCGGAAGCGCCTCGTCGAAGCCGCGCCGAACGCCCGCCCTCGCGCCCCGGCCAGGCGGAGGCGGACGACCTCGCAGCCGCCCGCCGGCACCTCGAGCGACGTAGTGCGCCGCGGCCTTGGTGCCGGTCTTCGCCGGGTTGACCGCGTCGCGCTCGCCGGCGACGACGTAGCGGTGGAACGCGTCCTTCACGTACGGCGCCGGGTTCGGCTGGCCCCAGAGCCGCTCGGCGTTGCTCTCGTTCTCGGTGAAGAGCAGCTCGGGCGTGCCGTCGCACGCCAGCGTGTAGGTCGCCCAGCTCGGGGTGCGAGGCCACGATCGCCGCCGCCCCGCCGCGCGGAGGACCGGCTTCGCGCCCTCGTCGCCCCACGACCAGGTGTTGCGGAACCAGAGCGTCGGCAGCAGGTGGAGCCGCGCCGGCTCGGGGCCGCGGTTGTGGACCGAGACCCGGACCAGGAGGTCCTCGGGCCCGGCCTTGGCGTACTCGACGAAGACGTCGAAGTAGCGGTCGTCGTCGAAGATGCCGGTGTCGAGCAGCTCGTACTCGAGCTCCTCGCGCGACCGCCCCCGGTTCGTCTCGACCAGGTCCCGGTAAGGGAACTCGCGCTGCGGGTACTTGTAGAGGTACTTCATGTACGAGTGGGTCGGCGTCGAGTCGAGGTAGAAGTAGTACTCCTTGACGTCCTCGCCGTGGTTCCCCTCGCTGTTGGTGAGCCCGAAGAGCGCGCTCCTTGAGGATCGGGTCCCGCTCGTTCCAGAGCGCGAGCGCGAAGCAGAGGCGCTGCTGGTCGTCGGAGATGCCGCCGAGGCCGTCCTCGCCCCAGCGGTAGGCCCGCGAGCGGGCCTGGTCGTGGGTGAAGTAGTCCCAGGCGTTGCCGTCCTGGCTGTAGTCCTCGCGGACGGTGCCCCACTGCCGCTCGCTGAGGTAGGGCCCCCACTTCTTCCAGGGGATGCCCGCCTCGCGGGCGTCGTTCAGCCGCTTCTGCTCGGTGCAGTCGGCGGTCGCCGGGCCTTCGGCCTTCTTCTTCGCCATCGGCGTCTCCCTTTCCTCCGTCAGATCTCCGATTCTCTCAGCGTCATGCGTCCCGTCGCGGAGTCGGGTGCCTCGCGGCGTCGCGCGTGCGCCGCGCCAGGTCCGGATCGATGCTGAACACGGCGTCGTACTGGGTCAGGTGGACCTTGCCGGTCAGCTCCTGCAGGAAGTGCGACCGCTTCAGGCGGTCCATCACCGGGCCCTTCACCTCGGAGAGATGGAACGTGATCCCGCCGTCCTTGAGCCGGTGGTTGATCGCCTCGAGGCTCTCGAGCGCCGAGGCGTCGATCGTGTTCACCGCCGGGCACTCGAGGATGACGTGGCGGACCGCCGGGTTGGCGGCGACCGCGTCGTTGATCCGGTCCTCGAGGAAGCGGGCGTTCGGGAAGTAGAGGCTCTCGTCCACCCGGAGCGACAGGATCTCGGGGTCGGTCACCACGGTGTGGCGCTCCACGTTGCGGAAGTGCGTGGTCCCCGGGATCTGGCCCACGACCGCCACGTGCGGCTTCGAGGTGCGGTAGAGGTGGAGGAAGATCGAGAGTCCCACGCCCGCCAGCAGCCCCGCCTCGACGCCCTCCACCAGCGTGACGACGATCGTGGCGGCCATCGCCGCGAAATCGGCTCGCGAGTACGCGCAGGTGCGCCTGAGCGCGCCGAAGTCCACCAGCGACAGGACCGCGACGATGATGGTGGCGGCCAGGGTCGCGTTCGGCAGGAAGTAGAGCAGCGGCGTCAGGAACAGCGTGGCGAGCGCGATGCCGACCGCCGTGAAGGCGCCGGCGGCGGGCGTCTCGGCGCCGGCCTCGAAGTTCACCACCGAGCGCGCGAAGCCGCCGGTGACCGGGGAAGCCGCCCGAGACGGCCGCGCCGACGTTCGCGGCGCCGAGCGCGATCAGCTCCTGATCGGGGTCGACGCGCTGGCGGCGCTTGGCGGCGAGCGTCAGGGCGACGGAGATGGACTCCACGTAGCCCACGATGGAGATCAGCAGTGCGGGGACGAGGAGCTTCGACCAGAGCGCGGTCGAGCGGCGGCAGGGCGAGCGCGGGCAGGCCCTTCGGAACCGTGCCGACGATCGCTGACGCCGCGGTCGGCGAGCGCCGAGGCCCCAGACCGCCAGCGGTGGTCGCGACGATGGCCACGGCGGGGCCGAGCTTCGCCAGGATGTCCGCCGGCCGTTCGCCGAGCCCGAGCCGGCGCAGGAGCGGCTTGAGGCCGCGGCGCACCCAGAACAGGAATGCCAGCGACGCGAGGCCGATCGCCGCGGTGTAGGGATTGATCTGGCCGAGGTGGCACCAGTGCGAGGCAGCGAGGTCCACGAAGGTCTCGCCCTCCGCACTGGATGCCGAGCACGGGCGCGAGCTGGCCGGCCGCGATCTGGAGGCCCGAGGCCGTGATGAAGCCCGAGATGACCGGGTGGCTGAGGAAGTTCGCGAGGAATCCCAGCCGCAGCAGCCCCATCGCGACGCAGCAGCAGCCCCGAGACCAGCGCGAGCGCGATGGCGGCCCCGAGGTACTCCGGCGTTCCCTGGGCCGCCAGCGGCGCCAGCGCTGCCGCGGTCATGAGGCTGGCCACCGCCACGGGGCCGACCGCGAGCGCGCGCGAGGTGCCGAAGACCGCGTAGAGCACGAGCGGCGCCATCGAGGCGTACAGCCCGACCTCCGGCGGCAGCCCGGCCAGCAGCGCATAGGCCAGCGACTGCGGGATCAGCATGACCGTGACGATCCCCGCCACGATCAGGTCGTTGAGCGAGCGTCTGGCGGGTGTATTCGGCGCCCCAGGCCAGGATCGGTAGGTAGCGGCGCAGCAGGTCGTAAGCGGGAAGGCTCACGTTCGCTCCTCCCCGGGCCGGTCGGACGAACTTCGGAAGAGGAGGCGCAGGATCCTCACCTCTCCGAGCAACCGTGCCAGCTCCTGACCGCGAAGAACGGGATCAAGGCCACGAAGAAGACCCGTCCACGGGCAAGCAGCGCGAGGAGGCTCTTCCTCGAGAAACTGAGGCCTCCTTCGAGGAACTCCTCACGGTCCGAGCCCCGGATCGCGTGTTCCACGACGGTGAAGGCTCCCTCGAGGAGGATCAAGACGACGGTCTTGTACCAGCGTCGGGATAGCAGGAGAGGTCCTCGATTCTTCAGAGTCTGCCTCCGAGGTGGAACAGCTCGGCGAGTATGATGACCTTGCCGGGGATCAGCGCCTCGAGCGGCGCCACCCAGTAGTTCTGAGCTGATGTCCGGGCCGCAGGACCAGCTTCGGTACCACGTGAGCCGGCGAACGCGGGCGCGAGGTAAGCAACGAGCAGCCCGTACTCGATCCATTCTCGGCGCCTGCACCGCAGGTCCGGGGAATGCGCCATGGTGCCGTGCATGATCCGTAGCCAGTCCTTCGGGACCGTCGTACCATCGACCGCCCCTCGCCCGCGGGCGAGCTCCACGGGCGCGTCGCGCTGACGCGCCCTGCGCGTCACCGGACGGAGATCGCCCGCGACAGCATGCCGCCGAGCGATCCCGCGCCTTGAAGCCGTTCTGGGCAGGATCCGCGTGGCGTAGTAGGCGCGCCCGCCGGAACGGCAGATGGTGAGGATCTCCCGGTCCTTCGGCAGCTCGCCGAGCCGCGCCCTCAGCTGCGGGAGCGGGATGTTGACGGCGCCCGGGACGGTCTCGAGGACGAGCTCGGACGGCTCGCGTACGTCGAGGAGAAAGGCGCCCTCGGTCTCGTCCCAGTGCGCGACGGGCATGTCGCCCTCGAGCACGTTCGCCGCGACCATCCCGGCGAAGTTGACCGGGTCCTTCGCGCTTCCGAACTGGGGCGCGTAGCAGAGCTCCGACTCCTCGAGGTCCCAGACGGTGGCGCGCATCTGGAGCGCCATCGCGAGGGCGCTGATCCGCTTGTCGACGGCGGGGCCGTCCTCGCCGAGGCACTGCGCGCCGAGGAGGGCGCCGTCGGACTTCCGGAAGAGGACCTTCAGCCCGAGCATCTTCGCGCCCGGGTAGTAGCCGGCGTGCGAGTTCGGGAAGAGGAAGATCTTCTCGTAGTCGGTGTCGCCGAGGCGCTTCAGCGTCTTCTCGCTCACGCCCGTCCAGGCGGCGGCGCAGCCGAAGAGGCCGATGATCGACGTCCCCTGCGTGCCGCGGTAGCGCGAGTCGCGCCCGACGATGACGTCGGCCGCGATCCGCCCCTGGCGGTTCGCCGGGCCGGCGAGCGCGACGAGGCTCCACTGCCCGGTCACCCAGTCCTTCACCTCGATCGCGTCGCCGACGGCGAAGATGTCCGGGTCGCTCGTGCGCATCTGGTCGTCGACGCGGATCCCGCCGCGCTCGCCGATCTCGAGGCCGGCGGCCTTCGCGAGCGCCGTGTCGGGCCGCACGCCGAGGGCGAGGATGACGACCTCGGCCGGGTAGGTCTTGCCGGCCTTCGTCTTCACCTCGACGCCGCCCCCCTCGAGGGGCGCGAAGCCGGCGACGCCGTCGCCGAGCGCCATCCGGAGGCCGTTCATCTTCAGCCGCTCCTCGACGAGGACGGCGATCTCGCGGTCGAGCGGGGCGAGGACCTGGTCGAGCATCTCGACGAGCGTCACCTCGAAGCCGGCGTGGACGAGGTTCTCCGCCGTCTCGAGGCCGATGAAGCCCCCGCCGATGACGACGGCGCGCCTCTTCGGCTTGACGAACTGGATGCCCGAGTAGTTGTAGAGGCCGGCGAGGAACGGGGTCCCCTTCTCGATCCACTCCCTGACGGCGCGCGCGTCGGGGACGGTCCGCACCTGGAAGATGCCGGGGAGGTCGATGCCGGGGAGCGGGGGGCGGATCGAGGCGGCGCCGGGGGAGAGGACGAGCTTGTCCCAGCTCTCGGTCGTCACCTCGCCCGTGGCGACGTTCTTCAGGTCGACGGTCTTCTTCGCCCGGTCGATGGCGACCGCCTCGCAGAGCGTCCTCACGTCGATCCGGAAGAAGCCCCGGAAGGTCTGCTCGTTCGCGACGAGGAGGCTCGACTCCTTCGGGATGACGCCCGAGATGTGGTACGGGAGCCCGCAGTTGGCGTACGAGACGTACGGCCCGCGCTCCACCATGAGGATCTCGGCCTTCTCGTCCAGCCGGCGCAGCCGCGCCGCGCACGACGCCCCGCCCGCCACTCCGCCAACGATGACGACTTTCATGGTCTCTCCGTTCGGGTCTTGGCCGAAGCCAGCCGGGAAACTGCTCCTGTTCGCTCCATGGCAGGGCGCCGGGCGATCGCTCGCGCCGCGCGCTTGGCCGGTCGGGTGCGCCTGCCCGATCGTCAGCCTCGTCGTGGAGCGCGTGCGCCTTTGCGGATGGCAAGCCGCCGCCATCGAAGTCAGCGGATGGGCATGATGGTCGCCGGCGCACGCAGAGCGCGTTCGGCCGGTGGGATGGCCTGCCACTCCAGCCGCGTCATCCATCAGCGATGCGCAGTCTCGATCCTGGCGAAGGACAATGGTCTCTCCTCCTTTCTGGGCATCGGGGCGCGGGAGCACCGCGCCCCGATGCCGGGGCGCGTCAACAACTACTTCTTCATCTGCGTCGCGACAAACTCCTGGATTCTCTTGCCTTGCGCAGCCAACCCTCCCGCGGTGCTGAACTGGAGGATCTCGGCCCCTTCCTTCGACTTGAAGTTGTGCGGAGCCGGCCAGAAGCACACTTCCCCGGCGCGACAGATCTCTACGGTCCCGTCAACGTAGATGACCTCCACCGAGCCCTTCAAGACGTAAGCCCAGTGTTCAACCCCGCACAGATCGTGCTCCAGTCCCTTTCCCTTCAGAATGTCCGTGAAGTCAGTACCTGGGGCAAAGATGTGGTAGGCGCACTGCATGCCGCCCCATTGCTCATCCCAGATCTTGAGGCCCGGGGTGTTCCTGGTGACGAAGTCGTCCACCGGGTTCATGTCCATCAGCTTCTTTCTCACGCGCTTTCTCCTTTGCGTTCAATGCTGGATTGGAAATCCTGATCACGCTTCGGCCGTCGATCGAGCGGGACGACGACCCCGTCACTTCGGCTTGGCCGTGATGTACTTCAGGGTGCTTCCCTCGAACACCGCCTGGTAGAAGTTGCCCCCGCAGTAGTAGTAGTTCACGTCGCCCACGGGAGTCGGAACGCAGCCCGCCGGGAGAGTGGCCACGACGGTTCCCAGCGGGAGCGGGGCGCCGGTGACGGCGGCCGGTCCAGGGGCAGCGGCCTGCTGCCTGGCGAGCTCCGCGTCCTTCTGAGCGGCAGCGGCCTTCTCCTTCTCGACGGCGGCCTCCTGCTGCGCGGCGGCGGCCTGCTGCTGCGCCGTCGTGGCCTGCTGCTGGGCTGCGGCGGCCTGCTGCTGCGCGGCGGCGGCCTGCTGCTGAGCGGCCGCGGCCTCGGCCTCGGCCGCCGAGGCACTCGACGAGCCGGCCGCGGCCCCGATGGCGAAGGCGGCCCCTCGGCCGCGCAGAGCCAGAGAGTCGGGTGCCAGCGCCGCGCACAGCAACAGGGCGAGCGCCGTTCCTGCGATCACTTTCGTCGGTTTCACGGCTTGCTCCTTCACGCCTGGTGGAAGAACCATGGGGGAGGAAACGGGTTGCGCTGCTTCCTTTGGGCGGCACGAACGCGAACAGGGCGTCGTTCACCGCCGGAGCATCGTTCCAGTCGGTGAAGACGGTGGTGATGCTCAGACGCTCCACGGTATCGGTGTCAGTGACGACGTACTTGCGTGGCCAGGCGCGTTTGCCCTCTTCGACCCAGACCTGGAACTGGACGCCCGGGCGCACGAAGAGCAATTGATCGCACCGGGTCCCTTCGACCATCGCCTTGCCCACCACGAGGGCTACCGAGAGATCCTGCGTCAGCAGCGGGTACGCGCCGCGGTAGACCAGGTCGGCGGCCGGGAGCAGGATGCCGATCTGCTCGCGTGCGAGATCGATCATCTTCTCGACCGTCTCGGGAGCGGGCGTGGTGGCATAGACGTTGGCGACCGGGCTGTAGAGGGTCAGCTTCGTGCCATCGTAGTAGAGCTGCTGGTTCATCAACTCGCCGGTGCGTCCCGCGCGCAGCATGTTCGGCCGCTTGATCGTGACGCTCGCCGCCAGGTCGTAGTCCACCCGGTGTCCCGAAGGATGAAGCTCCTCGATCGTGCTCTGCGTGTTCACGCTGAACCGCTGCAGTCCATCGAGAAGGTCGGTCATCTGCTTCAGGATCCGGAGAGCGGCCGGGTCGACCACGGGAGGGTCGGCGGCGTACGCCGGCGCAACGGCCGTCGAGAGCAAGAGCCCGAGGGCGAGCCCGGCGGCACATCTTCTCGAGTAGCTCATTTCCTGTTTCCTCCGTCGATCGGTTCACTCCGACACGAGCAGGGCTTCACGCGGCAGAGTCGGGATGCGGGTGACGCGCTCAGAACGCAAAGGTGACTCCGAACTGCGGGCCCTGGTAGATGACATCCATGGCGAAGACGTCGTACTCGCCGGCGTCCTCGAAATCCTGGGAAAGCGCGCGGTAGCCGAGCCAGAACGCCCACGCGTCGCCGGGGCGATACCCGAGGTCCAGCAGGGCCTGCCACTGCAGGTCCATGCCGATCCCGAAGCCTCCGACATCCCCTCGCCCCTGGACCATCCACTTGCCCGAGCGCGAGATCGGCGTCGCGAAGCGCATCCCCACGATCGGATCGAGGAAGGAGTCCGTGTTCTTCGCGTCGACCGGCTTGCCGGAAACCGACTTCGTGCCCTCGACCCGGACACCCAGCGCGGTGTACCGGACTCCGAGCAGGATCTCGACAGCTTCGGTGAGCCGGTAGCCGCCGTCGAGTTCCGCTAGGAACAGGTCGACGTCCATGGAGAGGTCGTTCTTCGACTGTCCGAGGCCGACGTAGGCCGCTCCGGCGATGAAGCTCCACCGCGGCGTCTCGAGGCGATACCCCGCGACCCCCCCGATCTCGAGCTTGTCGAGGAGCTCCGAGGCGCTGACGTCGACCTCGGTGGTCGCGTTGCCCACCTGCGCGCTGCCGGTGACCCGCAGGGCGGGTGCGTAGAGCGCCACGGTGTGCGTGACCTGCGCGCGTGCCACGGCCGGTCCGGCAAGTGCCAGAACCAGGCCAACTGCCGATGCTTTGAACGTGTTGTTCAAGGTGCGCCTCCGTGACCGAGTGTGCCGTCGCGGCGTCCGGGGCGGAAGCGCCGGAGGATGGCATCGACGGTGTTGCCGACCAGACTGCCGAGCGTGACGACCCGAACGTAGGCGAGGATCTCGGCCACCTGGGCATCGCTGTAGTGCGCGCGCAGGCTCTCCAGAGATGCGGGATCGAACAGGTCGAGATACTCCGCATAGTGCTGCGCGAACAGGATCGCCGCGGCCTCGGCGGGGTTCGCTGCGCGCAGCGCGTCGGCCTGATGGCCGAGGATCTGGTTGATCTCCTCGAGGGGTACGCCGCTGGCGAGCGCCCAATGGGTGTGCCCCCACGCGCAATATCGACAGTCGGTGACCGACACCACACCGAGCATGACCTTCTCGCGCAGCGCGGCGGAAGTCCTCGGCCGGACGAGGGATGGGAGAAGCGTGGAGCCCGAGGCCACGACATCTGCGACCATCCTGAAGGCGTTCCTGCGCGTCAGCGTGCGCCTCCCGGCCGAATCGCGCGCCAGCCGCGAACACGCGACACCTGCCGGCCTCGGGGCATCGGCATTGATCATCGGTGCTGTTCTCCTCGCGGCGAGAGCTCGATCACTTCGTCTGTTTCGAGGTGCCTTCCTCGAGGATGATCTTCTCCGGATCGAGGGTGTAGCCCCAGGGCGCGGAGTTCTTCCAGCCGTTCTTCATCCGCTTCCCGTGGAAGACACTCTCGGGATCCTGGACCGCGTCTCCCTCCACGCCATCGACGATGTTGTAGGCGTTGGTGAAACCGGCTGCTGCGAGCAGGTTCACCGCCATCGCACCGCGGCCGCCGGAGCGGCAGGTGACCAGCAGGATGTCGGCCGGCTGGGCGATCTCCTTGACCTGCGCGACGAACGCCGGGTTGACCCTGTGACCGTATTCGAACTTGCCGTCCTTCCTCTGGTAGGTCACGAAGGCAAGCGGGATATTCCAGGCCATTTCCGGGTGGCCGACGAAGGCGAATTCCTCGGGAGTCCGGACGTCGATGACCTTGACCTTCGCCGGTGCGGTCTTCCACATCGCGTAGGCTTCCGACGCGGTCACGTAGAGACCGAGAGTGGTCTGTTTCATCTTGGGCAGCTTGCTGGCGTCGACGGCGGACCCGGGTTTCGGAGGGTCCGCCCCGAAGACGCTCGTGGTCGCGGCGGAAAAGAGCCCCACCGAAAGGGCGAGCGCCACGCTCATGGCGCGACGGGTCGTTCGGTTCGAGAGCGTGATCATGGCCAGCCTCCCTTGAGTGCGCTCACGAGGGTGGGGAGCACTCCGTCTTGCGGCGAGCACCCGCGGCGTCGAATCTCCGCCCGGTTGACGGCCCGTCGTCCCGGGTCCGGCCGCGTCGGCGGACCTCGATCGCCGCTCCACGAGCGGGATCGGCAGGTCCGCGCGAGCGGCCGCGATCGGATCCGGTGGCCTCGGCCTTGCCAGCTCGCACCGGTTACGGCACGTAGTTTGCGAGATCGTCGAAGCCGGTGGCCTCGTAGGTGTTGCCCAGCTCATCGCGAATGATGGAGGACCAGAGGCCGGTGCGACGGTTGTCCAGGGAGAGGTCCTTGGTGAGCACCTTGGTTTCGAACTTCCAGCCCGCCGGCAGGTTCTTCAGCTTGCTGCCCACCGTGTTCAGGTTGTCGATCGTGAGGCTGGGGTCGACGACCTTCGTGTACTCCTGCATGACCCAGACGATGCCCCCCGGCTCGCGCAACAGGTACACCGGCTTGCCGGCCTTGTAGATCCACTCGGAGTTGCGTTGGATCTTCCCGACGGCGTAAGGCGCGGCGAAGTGCGCTTTGACCTCGTCCCCGGTCATGTCACCGCCCCAGCACAGCTTGGCGCCCTGGAAGTCGACCACCTCGCCCACGTACATGCCGACCTCGTCCATGGTCCAATAGCGCCCCGCGTTGGGGATGACCATCTTGACGCCGGGACCGAAGTCGGCCGCCAGCTTCTTGGCGTCGATCTTCTCGATGCTCCCGGGAACGAGGTCCGCGCACGACGTCGCCGTGTAGACGTGAGCCCGTTCGTGCCGGCCCGTGCCTACGATGACGGCGGCGCCGCCAAAGGCCATCCCGCGGGTGTTCTTGACGATACGGCGATCCCCCTTTGTTCCGATGGTGAGCTTCACCATTCTGGTGTCGCCCGCCTTGGCGGCCGTCTCCTGCGCGAACAGGGATGTGGTCATCCCGAGCAGCAGGATCGCCGCGGCCATCGTTGCCACGAGCCAGGTGGTCATTCCTGAGCTTCTCATCCGTTGCCTCCTCTGGTTTCCCCGCGCGCTGCCGTCTCTTTGGACGGGGCGCGCAGTCGTTCGATCAGTTCCATACCCTCGGTGGCGGACACGTGGTCGAACCGGACCAGGGGCGGCTCGGCCGACAGTTCGATCGCTTCGAGGATGCGGCGGTAGTCGTCGGAACGAACGTGTTCCTCGAGTGCGGACTGGCTTTCCCACATCTCGACCAGGACGACGGCCGGCTCGTCGCCGTGATCTTCGTAGACGTCACAGGCGGTGCAGCCGGGCTGCGCCAGCAGGGGCCCCTGGGCCGCCCGGAGGATCTCGAGGACGTCCGCGCGTCGCTGGGGGGGCGGCATGATCCTGAGCGTTCCGACGATCATGCCCACCGGACTTACTCGATTCGTGCCAAAGCCGCGCTTGAGCGTTCGATTCCGACTAACTCACTGATCAGGCGCGAGGTGGCAGAATGCTGGCTGTCTGCCGACCGAGACGGGGGGGACCCCTGGGGGACCAAATAGCGTCCCAGGGGTCGGCATGCGGTCCCTCAGTCGGTGCTCTTGCCCTCCTGCCCGGGGCGGCGGATGCCGAGCTTCCTCATGCGGCCATAGAGGGTCGAGGGCCGGAGCCCGAGTTGAACGGCCGCGCCCTCCGGCCCCTTGATGCGCCCGCGCGTTCGCTCGAGCGCCTTCTGGATGAAATCGCGCTCCGAATCGGCCAGCGTGCGTGCGGGCGCAGTCGCCCCGGGGGCCTCCTCAAGAACGTGGACCCTGAGGACGTCGCCCTCGGTGACGATGGCCGCGTGCTCGATCACGTTCCGCAGTTCGCGGACATTCCCCGGCCAGGGATGCTGCTGGAGCGCGTCCATCGTCCGGCGCGGCACCTTCGTGATCTTCTTCCCCATGCGGGACGAGAACTCCTCGAGCATGGCCCAGACCAGCTGTGGAATGTCCTCGATCCGCTCGCGCAGCGGCGGCACGAGGATCGGGAAGACGTTGAGACGGTAATAGAGGTCCTCCCGGAAGCGTCCCTCGCGGACATCCCCGGCCAGGTCGCGGTGCGTGGCCGCAATCACGCGGACGTCGACCGCGAGCGTCCGGGGGCTTCCGAGCCGCTCGAACTCCCCGGCTTCCAGCACGCGCAGCAGCTTGGCCTGCACGTCGAGCGCCAGCTCGCCAACCTCGTCGAGAAAGAGCGTCGAGCCGTCGGCCACCTCGAAGCGCCCCGCCTGCCGGGTCAAGGCACCGGTGTACGCTCCCTTTTCCCGGCCGAACAGTTCGCTTTCCACGAGCCCGGACGGCAGCGCCGCGCAGTTCACCTTGACCATCAGTCGGCTCCCGCGGAGGCTGAGCCGGTGGATGGCCTGCGCGACGAGTTCCTTGCCGGTGCCGGTCTCACCGTACAAGAGCACCATGGAGTCGGTGGGCGCGACCTGCTCAATCTGGCGCAGGACCCTCGTGATGGCGGCGCTCCTCCCCGTGATCTCGCCGTGCGGGTGGATGGCCCGGATCTCGGCCTTGAGGTAGTCGCTCTCTGCCTGGAGTCGGTCCTTCAGCCGTTCGATCTCCGCAAGAGACTGCCGCAGCGCCTCTTCCCGTTGCCGCACCTCCGTGTTGTCGCGGATCACGCCGTGCACCCTCTGCACGCGCCCCTCGGCATCGCGCGTCGCGGCGCAGGAGATGAGGTCCAGCCACCTCTCCCCGCGGGTCGGGTGCAAGAAGCGGAACTCGACGGAAGCCCGGTCGAGTCTCCCCTCCAAGAGCAGCTCGCGCCGCTCCAGGACGCGCTTCCGATCGTCGGGGTCCATTCGCTCGAGAATGAACTCCACGACCTGCATCCCCTCCTCCCGCTCCGGGGGCACGCCCACGATGTCGCGCGTCCGGGCGTCGACGAAGGCGGTCCGATTGCCGTAGTCCACCTCGTAGTACCCGAGACCGGCGAGCTCGGCACCCGCCTCGAGTCGCGCCTGGCTCTCGCGCAGCGCCTCCTCGTCGCGCTTGCGCTCCGTGACGTCGATGGAAAGACCCAGCAGGCGCTCCGGCTCGCCGGTGGAGCTGAAGCGGGGCCGCCCGCGCGAGGCGATCCAGCGGATGCCGCCGTCGGCCGGGAGGACGATCCGGTACTCCAGTCGGACCGGCTCGCCGTTGCGTGCGGAGTGCTCGATGGCCTCCCGAACGAGGCGCCAGTCCTCGGGATGGACCGACGCCTGGAAGCGCTCCATCTCGACGGCCTCGTCCGGCGCGTACCCGAAGATCGCGCGGCCCCTCTCCGAGGCCCAGAACCTGCCAGTCGAGTAGTCCAGGACCCAGAGCCCCGCTTCTGCGGATCCCACGGCGAGGGCCGAGCGCTCCTCGCTCTCCTGCAACGCCTCGTCGGCGCGCCTCCGGGCCAGCGCATTCGCGAAGACCCCCGCGACCAGCTGCAGCCGCGTCACGAGCGTTTCAGGCCAGTCGCGCGGCGTCCGCATGGCATTGAAAGCCAGGGCTCCCACCGGCGAAGCGCCACCTACCGCGAGCGGAAGCGTCAGGCTCGACTTGATGCCGAGGCGGCGGGCAGACTCCCGATCGACGGCGGCCTCCGCCGGGAGCGCCTGCAGGGAAGGCAGCGCTGCAATGCGGCCCGCGAGCATCTGGCTGGCCACCCAGGGGTACTGCTCCTGGGTGCTCGGCTCGGGGGGCTGTGGCACGCCCTGCGCCAGGTAGGAGTGGGTGGGGGTCGCGACAGGCGGCGCTCCGGCCGACCACTGCCAGAGCAATGCGTGATCGATCGCCAGGAACTCGCAGACGCGGCGAAGCGCGTCCTCGATTTCGCGGTCCACCTCGCCGGGAGGCAGGTTGATGAAGCGGGACGACAGCTCCGAGACCAGCTCCTCGAACTCGAGGCGGCGCTCGAGACCACCGGCACGAGGGCGCACCCGACCGGCCATCATCCGGCCAGAGGACGAGGGGAAGGGGTCACGCGGGCCAACTCCTGGCAGGGATCTTCGAAGGCCGGCCAGCGGATGCGGGCACGCCATCGAATCGCCGCTTCGGCGATTCTAGCCCGGGCCGGAAAGGTCGTCGCCAGCCCCCCGATCTCGCGGCGCCGGCACGGCTCGCAGTCAGCGGTCGAACCAGAAATACTGGATTGCCAGCAGCACCGTGTCGTATTCGCCGCCGATCCGCGTCGTGAGCCCGGTCGCGGCGGCCAGCTTGGCCGAGAGGCCCGGCGCCAGCCGTACGGACAGCGTCAGGCCGTAGCGCGAGTTGGCCTGCAGGTCGTCGTTCTCGCTCCCGTCGACCGTGGTGGCCCCGCCCCTGTAGTAGTTGGCGTCGGCGGCGAGCCAGAAGCCGGGTCGGAACTGGTAGCCGCCGTGCAGTTGGAGCAGCGCGAGCGGGTTCTGCTCGCGCCTCTTCCCCCCGAAGAAGTCGTCGTTGTCGGTGAACAGCCAGACCCCGGCCGCGCCCTCCAGGAACCACTTTCCCAGCGGGATCGAGACCCCCAGCTCGGGCTTGAACGCCCAGCGGTTCGAGCCGATGTTGACCAGCCTCGCGGGGTCGTACTCCCCGGTCGGGGCGACGACGGTGAGGCTCGCTCCCAACGTCGTGGGCTGCTTCCAATTCGCGAACTCGGCCGGCGAGAGCGCCGGCCCGCCGAGCAGGTTGACGGCCCAGCGCAGGCGTACGTCGGCGAGGCCGACGCGCTCGATCGACCGCCGAGTCTCGCCAACGTTCCCGCTCATCGCGCCCCAGGTCCAGGGGACGGTCGCCGCGAGGCTCGAGGCGCGGCCGGCGAACCCGAAGGTCCGCGAGTACCCCGCGAAGAGGTTGTCGATCCGCGATTCGATGTCGCTCACCGGCAGCGACTCGTCGACCAGCACCTCGCCGCCGGACCAGCTGCCGCCGAGGAGCACGAAGTTCGCCCCGACCGGCGAGGCCGAATAGGCGCGCGGCTCCAGTTCCTGCGCCGAGGCCACGGCCGAAAACGCGAGCGCCCCGGCGATCCCGAGCGAGATCATTCCGGGGTGCCGAAGAGCGCGCGACCTCGGAGGACGGTTCTGGCGGCTGCGTGTCACTGCCCGAACACGGGGCTCCAGGTCTCATCCGGGTTGTACCGGTCCATCGCCTTGAACGCTTCGGCCGTCCTCGAGCCGAGGTCCTTCTGGTAGACGATGCCGTCGTGGCTCACGATGAACGTCATCACGCCGCTGACCTCGTAGTCGGCCGGTGCGGCGACGAGCGCGAAGCCGCCGATCATGGCCCCGTTCACCATGAAGTCCATCTCGCCCAGCGGGGCGGCGGGACCCTGGCCCTTCAGGATCTTGAAGGTGTAGCCATGGAACGGTGTGGGCTTCTCGGGGTAGCCCTCGGCGATGATCCGCGCGATCGCTTCGCCGACCGGTCCCTGCCACGTCCCGTCCGGGTCCTGCCAGGCGAGACCGTCCCGCTTCCCGGGCGTGCTCAGGACGCGCTGGGCGTACTGGTTGATCCGTGAGCCGTCGTGCTTGGTGAGGGCGTACTCCTCCTGCGCTTCGACGTACCCGAGGCAGATCTCGATCGCGTCCAGCTCGTTCTGCCCGATCCGCCGGTACAGCAGCTCTTCGCGTCCCGCCGCGGTATCGAAGCGCCATTTCCCGCCCTCTCGGACGATCGGGATCGGCAGCGGCCAGTCGTCGGGCCCCACCGACAGGATGGCGACGTTCGGGTCCAGCGGGACGATCTCGATCACGGACTTTTCGCGCGCCAGCTTGGCGAACTCCACGGCCTGGTTTTTCGACTGGACCGCATCCTCCGAGATCACGATGTCCACGCCATCGTCGCCGAGGATCTTCTTCAGCGCCTCGACGTCGTAGCGCTCGGAGGCGGCGATGAAGGCCTCGACGGCCTTCTCGGGGGTGTCGAAGCTGCGCTGCTTGATGGCCGCGCCGGCCAGCGGGACCAGGCAGGCGAGGACCAGGCAGGCGAGGAGCAGGCAGAGCCCGGGACGAATGACGCGGGCACTGCGCCGAGAGGTGGTGTGTTCGATCGTTTCGTGTCTCATCGCCGTCACCTCCGCCCGCCTCCGCCTCTCGATCCTCCGCCTCTCGATCCTCCGCCGCGCGAGCCCATGCTGGCCGACCCACGCGAGCTGCTCGCGCGGGCGCTGCTGCCGCTGTAGCCGCGCGATCCGCCGCTGTACCCGCTGCTGCTGGACCGGGTGCTCGACGGGACGTTTCGGCTGCCGACCTGGTTCGCGCTGCTGCCCCGGCTGGCCGAGGAGCCGCTGCGGTTCGCGGCGCTCGCCGAGCTGTCGCGGGAGCCCGCGCCTCCCGCGCTGCGGTCCGCGGTGCTCGGCGAACTTCCGCGGGAGCCCGCGCCTCCCGCGCTGCGGTCCGCGGTGCTCGGCGAGCCGCCGCGGCTGCCCGTCGCGCCGGCGCCGCCGCGGTCCGCGGTCGTCGCACCGGGCGAGCGCTGCCCGCTCCCGCGCGCCTGGCCGCCGTACTTGCTGGCCGTCGCCTTGTTCGAGTAGGGGGCGCCGCCGCGATGCTGGGGGTTGTGGCTCCACTTGTTGCCGGAGCCGCCGCGACCGGCGTCGCCGCGACCGGAGTTGCCGCGGTCGATGTTCGTGTTCCGATTGAAGTTGTTGTCGACGTTGATGTCGACGTCCCCGCCGCCCCAGCCGCAGCCGCAGCAGGAGCCGCCCCAGGCCGCGCCCCAGGCCAAGCCGACCCCGAATCCGAGGAGCGCGCCGCCCGGGTAGTAGGGCGGGTAATAGATCGGCGGGTACGGGTAGTAGGGGGCCGCCCCGTAGACGACCGTGGGGCTGTAGCTCGGCACGTAGATGATCTCGGGGTCCGCGGGCTCGACGACGATGACCGTCTTCTGCTCGACCACCTTGGTCTCGACCACCATCTGCTCGTTCGACTTCAGGGCGCCGTTGTCCGAGGCCTTCTTGCGCATCCGCTGGACGGCGTCCATGACGTCGCTCTGCTGCGCGAGGAAGGCGTTGCCGAGTTCGGTCGTCCACTGGATGTCGTCGGCCAGCCGCTTCACGACGTCGGGCACCGCCGCCATCGACTGGATCGAAGGATCCCAGGGCTGCTTGGCGACCGCGTCCACCAGCGCCTGGTCCTTGAGGTTCGGGTTCTTCGCGAGCCACTGCTGGAGCTGGACGATCTCGAGCGGGTAGGTCGAGGCGACCAGGGTCTGGGCCAGCAGCGGGTCGGGATAGAGGGCGATCGGGGCGACGAGGGAATCGAGCTGGTCTGGCGAGATCTTGGGCTCGGCGGGTTCGGCCGCGCCGGTCGGGGCTGCAGTCGCCTGCGGCGGCTGGGACGGTGCTGGAGCGGGTGTCCCCTGCTGGGCCAGC
Organism: uncultured Acidobacteriota bacterium; assembly: GCA_963702545.1. Lineage (GTDB taxonomy): Bacteria > Acidobacteriota > Polarisedimenticolia > J045 > J045 > JALOKP01. The sequence goes on from CAVPDB010000020.1 coordinate 228,390, forward strand.
GTGACCGCCGCGCCGGGAGCGAGCATCACGGCGCAGCACAACGCCAGCAGGGTTCGAGCGGATCGAGTCGGCATGAGGGATCTCCACCTACCTGTGCCTGCCATGAGGCCATGCCCCTTCGGTGCGGGGATCGCGCGAGGTACGCAACGGAAACAGGCGTTTCAGGATAATCCGCCCGACCCGGCGCCGCAATCGCGGGTCCCGCTCAGCCCTTCAGCCAGAGCGCGTCGAGCGCCCGCTCGGCCTCCGCCAGCCGCGGGAACATCCGCTTCGGCGCGCGGCGCAGCCCGGGGTCGGAGAGCAGTGCCTCGGCCAGGAACGGTGCCGCGATCGTGACGTCGGTCCGGAGGTAGGCCGAGGAAGACTCGACGCACTCGGCGCTGGTCTTCCCCCAGGTGTGCCCCTCGCCCGCCGAGCAGGGGGAGAGGGCCCCGTTGTCGACGACGTCGACGCAGACCTGGGCGTCGTAGTCGAAACCGCGGGCCTCGACCCCCAGGATCTGCGAGAGCAGCGGCTCGCCCTGGAGCGTGTAGTTCTTGGGGACCCCGCCCCCCAGGATCCAGATCGCCGCCTTGCCCCCGCCGGCTCGCGCCAGATTCTGCAGCGCCGCCATCTGGTACACATCGCGGCCGGCGTCGATCCGGAACAGGAAGGCCGGGTGCTCGCGCTGCAGCCGGACGGCGTTCAGGAAGATCGAGCCGTCCTGCACCGCGCCGGAGAAGATCGGCACCTCCGCTCGGAAGCAGGCGCCCAGCACGGTCGAGTTCAGAACGCCCCGTTCGTCCTCGAGCGCCGCCACGGCGCGGCCGAGCGCGTGGTGGAACTCCGGCGTCGTCATCGGGCGCTGGAACTCGGGCTGCTGCATCACCTCCAGGAAGAACCGATCGGTATCGAGCAGCACCTCTTCGTCGAAACCGAGGTCGTAGATCCGGATGATCCGCTCCTCGCGCAGCGCCAGGTCGTCGGCGGCAGGCGACAGCTCGTGGATCGTGTGCCCGAGCAGGCGGTGGACGTCGTGGTAGAGGTTGGCCCCGGTCGTCGTCAGGCAGGAGATCGCGCCGCTCGTCACCAGCGGGATCACGACCGAGGTGTGCAGCCCGGCCGGCGCCATCGCGCCCGAGAGGGTCGCGAAGACCGCACAGTCGTCCTCCAGCGAGCGGCGCATGATCCGGTGGACCTCGCGCACGTTGCGGCCGGCGAAGGCCGGAAAGCGGGTCTCGATCAGCTTCCGCAGCGACTCGCCGCCGGTGACGGGCGGGGGGATCGACGGGGCGGCCGGTCTGCTCGGCGGACATCGGGTTCTCCTGGGCGGGGCGGCGTTCAGGGCGAGTCGAGGGACGGCTCGCCGGGCAGCTCGGTCGGGTTCTTGCGCATCCGGATCTCGGTCCCGCCGTGCGCGAACTCGACGTGGTCCATCAACCGGTTGATCAGGTAGATCCCCCGGCCGTGCGACTCGAAGATGTTCTCGCCGACGACCGGGCTCGGGATCTTGTGGGGGTCGAAGCCGGGACCGGGGTCGCGGACGACGACCAGGATTCCGCGGTCCTCCTCGCAGGCGACCGAGACGGCCACCGGCTTGGAAGCGTCGCCTCCCGCGCCGTGGACCACCGCGTTGGCCAGCGCCTCCTGGAGCGCCAGCTCGATCGTGTGCTCCTCCCCCGCGGCGCAGCCGAAATCGCGGACCAGCCCCATGACGCGTTCGACCAGCGGCCCGATCACGGAGACGTCGGCCGGGATGACCTCGTCAAAGCGCAGGATCAACTCGTCGTCGTGGAACTCGCCGGCGCAGGGCGGTGGCGCTTGCTGGGCTGGTGGCGACGGCGGCTGGGGCTCGTTCATCCGGCGCTCCCCGGCGGAGGTCTCCGCCGACAGGGCCATCCTAGCCCGCCCGCGGGTCGGGGTAAATCGCTCCCGGTCCGGGCCTCAGAACCGGCGGATCGGCGTACAATCCCCTTCCACCCGCTGAAGAGGGAAGAACAGGAGCGCGCTCGATGAGAACGATCGTAAACAGGACCGTTCAACCGCTCGCAGTGCGTCTCCCGCGCGGAAAGGTGCTCCACCTCGGCCCCGGGAAGTCGGGCCAGATCGCCGACGACGCGGTCGACGCGCCGGGCGTGGCGAAGCTCGTGGAAGCCGGTCAGATCGAACTGCTCGCCGAAGGGGATCAGGCCCGCGGGACCGGCGGGTCGACGGGCACGCTCCACACCGACACCCACGGCCACCACGGGTCGACCGGCCCGAAGGTCCGCGGGGACCGGGGCGCGTAGCGCGCGCCCCGGCCGGCCGCCGGCCGATCAGAACAGCCGGCCAAGGAACAGGTAGAACGAGTCCACGCCTTCCGACGAGATCCCGTAGGCGACGTAGAGCGGCCCGATCAGCGTGTCGGCGCCGACGAAGGCCGCCGCCGAGCCCTCCCATCCATCCGTCGGTTCCCCAGCCACGGGGTCCTTCGAGTAGGCCCCGTCGATCCCGACGCCGGCATAGATCCCGGAGCCGAGCTGGGTCGGGAGCTCGAGCAGCCTGCGGTAGTAGGTCAGCTTCGCCAGCGCGGTCTTCGTGCCGAAATAGCGCTGCGCACCGTATCCGGAGAGGTTGAAGAGGCCGCCGAACGAGTACTGGTCGAAGATCGTCGGCGCGCCTCCCGCCCACCCGGCCCTCAGGCCCGGGACGAAGGTGTTATTGCCGAAGCTGAATGCGCCGCTGACCAGCAGCTCGGCCGTCTGGAACGAGTTGTCGTCGACGCCGCCGTTGAAAGCGTACTGCCCGTCGAGAATCGACCGCACGCCGTGACGCGGGAAGTTGACGTTGTCCAGCGTGTCCCACTCGAAGCGCAGCCTCGCGGCGAACGGGCTGCTATCGAGCTTGAAGGCTCCCGGTTCGAGAGTCTGGAGCCTCGCCGTGCGCCAGGCCTGCACGACGCCGAGACGGAGTTCCGCATAGCGTCCGAACTGGCGGCCGATGTCGGCGTTGACCGCGGCGCGATCGAGCTCGAAGTCCACGATCAGGTTGTCTCCGGTGACGACCGGGTAGGGGATGCGGCGCCAGCCCGTGGACGCGGAGAAGAACCAGTGTCCGGCATAGTCGATCGGCTGGTAGAACTCGGTCTCGATCAGGGGCCTGGTCCCGACCCCCGCGTAGGTCCGCCACTCCGCCCCGCGCCCGTTGAGCTGGGTCATGGTGTACGACCCCACGGCGGTGAACTCCCCGTAGCCGGTCAGGTCCGAGACCAGGCTGAGGCCGAAGCGCATGAAGTGGCGGGCCCAGGTCTTGGCCTTGGCCCGGATCAGGAGGTCGAAGCGGTTCTTCTCGCCCTGGATCGGGAGCAGGAGGAAGTCGACCAGCTCGAACGCGTCCAGCTCGTAGAGCCGGGACAGGTCGGCGTTGAGGACGGAGAGGTCGAGCGGCGCGTCGGGCTGGACCCGGACGCGGGCCAGGAGGACGCGCGAGTCGAGCAGCGAATCGTTCGAGACCTCGACGTTGCGGATCTGGACCACGCGCGTCGTGTTGCGGAAATGGCGCTTCTGGAAGGCGGCGTAGTCCTCGGTCGAGACGCTCAGCGCTTCGAGCGCGGAGGTCTTCGCCCGGGTGGCCTCTTCGCCGGAGTCGACCGCCTTCGCGAGCTTCTCGGGCTCGAAGCTGCCGGACTTGATCCCCTCCAGCGGGGGCACGATCAGGATGTCCTGCGGGCCCAGCGTGGCGATCTGACTCGAGCACGTTCTTGCGGGTCTGGAACCCGGTCATCTGCCCGGTCACGTTGAAGAAGGTCCGGATCTCCTCGATCGAGTCGAGCGGCGTGCTGATGTCGACCGCGATCACGACCTCCGCCCCCATCGCGCGGACGACGTCGACCGGGAGGTTTCGCACCAGCCCGCCGTCGACGAGTTGGCGGCCGTCGATCTCGACCGGGGTAAAGACCCCCGGGACCGCCATGCTGGCCCGCATCGCCTCGGCCAGGCTCCCGCTCGCGGATCGTCACCATCTCGCCGGTCGCCAGGTCGGTCGCGACGGCAGTGAACGGGATCGGCAGGTCGTCGAAGCTCTCGATCCCGGCGGCGGTGATCGAATAGTCGCGCAGCATGCCGCTCACCTTCTGCCCGGTGATCAGGCCCAGGGCGAACGGCGGCTTCCCTTTCTCGATCCCGATCCGGATCGGCGACAGGACCTGGGCGTCGTCCTGCTTGCGGCGGAACGACAGGTTCTGGCGCCGGGAGTCGTCGGTAGAAGACGTCGAACCAGTCGGTCTTGTCGACGACCTCCTGCCAGCTCCTCGACCGACATCCCGCTGGCGTACAGGCCGCCGACGATCGAGCCCATGCTCGTGCCGGCGATGCAGTCGATCGGGATCCGCAGCTCGCGCAGCACGCGCAGCACGCCGACGTGCGCTGCGCCGCGCGCGCCGCCGCCGGAGAGCGCAAGGCCAATCTTCGGGCGGCGGCCGAGATCCGCGGCGGGACCACCGACTCGACGCCGGACAGCGCCGGCGGGGACCCGGGAGCGTCCACGGCCTGGACCGGCGCGTCGGGGGGCGGAGGGACCGGCTGCTGCGCGGCCGCGGGGAGCGAGAAGGCGGCGAGGAGGGAGAGGAGTAGGGTCGGGTGGAATCGGACTCACGGGCTCACCTCTGTCCTTCAGGACCCGGAAGAAGGGGTGTCGGGCCGGGGCAGCGGGATCGGGAAGGGTGCGATCGGCGCCCCCTTCGCGGCCTCGAGGATGCGCGCCGGCCCCTGCTTTTCCACTTCGTCAATCCGCACCACGGCGTGCATCGGGACGAAGAAGCGGCGCACCCCCTCGAACTCGCGCTGCAGCCGCTCCTCCGACGGGTCGACCACCAGCAGCTCCTTGGCCCCGAACACGAGGTCCTCGACCTCGACGAAACCCAGGAGTTCGCCGTGGCTCACGCGCCGGGCGTACAGCTCGTAGAGCTGGCCCTGGTTGTGGAACGCGACGCGGTAGAGGGTCTTCCTCGACGCCATGGCGACATGATAGCCCCGCCTCAGCGCGGCGAGGGGATCTCGGAGATGGCCGCGGGGGGACCCGGGCTAGAAGGCCGCGATGCCGGTCAGTTCGCGCCCGACCACCAGCTCGTGGATCGTCTCCGTCCCCTCGTAGGTGATCACGCTCTCGAGGTTGAGCATGTGCCGGATCGCGTGGTAGTCGAGCGTGATCCCGCCGCCGCCGAGGATGTCGCGCGTCTCCCGCGCCGCGTCGAGCGCCAGCCGGACGTTGTTCCACTTGGCCAGCGAGACCTGGCTGTGGTGCATCCGTCCCTGGTCCTTGAGCCGGCCCAGCTGCAGGGCCAGCAGGCGGCCCGCGGTCAGCCGGCGCGCCATGTCGGCCAGCCGGCGCTGGATCGTCTGGGTGTGCGACAGCGGCCGGCCGAACAGCACGCGCGTCCCCGCGAATTCCAGCGCCTCGGCCAGGCAGGCCGAGGCCGCGCCCAGCACGCCCCAGGCGATCCCGTAGCGGGCCTGGGTCAGGCACGAGAGCGGGGCCGCCAGCCCGAGCGCGTCCGGCAGCCGGGCCGTCTCCGGCACGCGCACGTCGTCGAAGAACAGCTCGGAGGTGACCGAGGCCCGCAGCGACATCTTGCGCTTGATGTCGCGCGCCACGTAGCCCTTCGTGCCGCGCTCGACCAGGAATCCCATCACGCCGTCGTCGGTCACCGCCCAGACCACCGCGACGTCGGCCAGCGTGCCGTTGGTGATCCACATCTTGGCGCCGTTGATCACCCAGTCCGAGCCGTCGCGGCGGGCGTGGGTCTTCATCGTGCCGGGGTCGGAGCCGCCGTCGGGCTCGGTCAGGCCGAAGCAGCCGAGGGCCCGGCCCGCCGCCATCTCCGGCAGCCAGCGCCGGCGCTGCTCCTCGCTGCCGTAGCGCCGGATCGGGAACATGCACAGGCTGGACTGCACCGAGACGAAGCTGCGCAGCCCCGAGTCGCCGCGCTCGAGCTCCTGGCAGACCAGCCCGTAGCAGACCGAGTTCATCCCGGCCCCGCCGTATCCCTCCAGGCTGACCCCGAACAGCCCCAGCTCGGCCAGCTGCGGGACCAGTTCCATCGGGAAGCGGTCGGCTTCGAAGCACTCGCCGATGATCGGGATCACGCGCTCGTCGACGAAGCGGGCGACCGCGTCCTGGACCGCCTGCTCCTCGTCGGAGAGCAGCGAGCGGACGTCGAAGAAGTCGAGGGGGTGAGGGGAAGCCATCGGGTCCTCACCGGCTGGGCCGCGGGGCGGCTGGGGCGGGGAGTATAGGGTCCGGCCACGGAACTCTCTAGAATGGGCACCGATGGCCAGGGCACGCGTCCTGCACGTCACGAACGGTGACGACGCGGCCCGGCGGCTGACGGCGGCCGGGATCGAGGGGGAGGTTCTGCCCTGGCGCGACGCCCTGCACGAGGGGCCGGTCCGGGCCGGGCTCCCGCTCAGGGCCCTCTCGCTCGAGCGCGCGCAGTACCTGGCGGCCCAGGGCTGGGGCGACGAGGCCGCGCTGCGCCGCGCGTTCGAGGCCCGCGACGCGCTTCTGGCAACCGCCGGAACGCGCGAGGAGATCGTCCTGTGGTTCGAGCAGGACCTCGACGACCAGCTCCAGCTGCTGCAGGTGCTCGACGCGCTCGGGCAGGACCCGCTGGTGCGCGGCCGGGTGCGGCTGGTGCTGCACGCCGGGACGATCGGTGCCGGGCTGACTCCCGACCTCGTCGCGATGATCCACGATCGCCGGCGGCCTCTGAGAGCGGTGCAGTTCCAGCGCGCCGCGCAGGTCTTCGCCGCCTTCCGGGGGCCCAGCCCCGAGCCGCTGGCGGCGCTGGCGGCGGGCGAGCTCGACGACTTCCCCGGCCTCGCCGCCGCGATCCGGCGCCACCTGCAGGAGTTCCCGTGGATCCGGACGGGAGTGTCGCGCACCGAGCGGCAGATCCTCGAGGCCTGCTCCGCGCGGCCGCTCGGGGCGTCGCTGGCCTACCAGCTGGCGCACCACCGCGCGGAAGCGCGCGTCTTCATGGGGGACACGGTCTTCGCCTGGCACCTGCGGCGCCTGGCGCGCCCGCCGGTCCCGCTGCTGTCGGTCGACGGGCCGGCCGGCCTGGGGCTGGAAGAGCTGGCGATCGTTGCGACGGAACCAGGCCGCGCCGTGCTGGCCGGGGAACTCGACGCGGTCCGGGCGCGCGGCCTCGACCGCTGGCTGGGCGGGGTCCAGCTCTCCGGGCGGCACGCGCCGTGGCGCTGGGACCCGGAGCGCGAGGCGCTGCGCGCGATGCCGGCGTAGGGCCGGCCTCCGTGCCGGCCCGAACGTCGCCCCGCGCGGAGCGGGCCGCCACGGAGGGCGGCCCCTACCGGCCGCGGTGCGGGCCCGATACGGCGGGGTGTCCGCGGATCAGCCAGCGCAGCCGCCGCCGCGCCCACGCGCCGGCGTAGTCGACGCCGATCCGCGGCGTCCGCGCGATCCTCCGGTCCGGCACCGGCTCGCCCGCCTCGAGCCAGAGTGCGGGGCCGCCGAGCGGCGCGCCGTCGAGCGCGCGGTCGATCGCGAAGGCGCGCGTCAACCGACCGGGGCCCGAGGCGGAGACGCCGTCGAGCGGGCTCTCCGCGGCCCGCAGCAGGATCGCGGCCGGGTAGCCGACGTCGCCGGTCACGAGATTCAGGCAGTGGTGCATCCCGTAGACCAGGTAGACGTACGCGATCCCGCCGGCCTCGAACATCGGCGCGGTGCGGCGCGTGCGGCCGGCCCGGGCGTGGCTGGCGCGGTCGTCCGGCCCGTCGTAGGCCTCGAGCTCGACGATCCGCCCGGCCAGCACGCGCCCATCCGGCAGGCGCCGGCAGAGCCGCCGCCCCAGCACATCGCGCGCGACCTCCGCCGCCGGGCGGCGGAAGAAGGCGGCAGACAGGGGGGCGGGCGCCATGTCCGGAGCATACAGGGCGCCCCGCCCCGCCGCGGGCCCTACGGGATCAGCTTGCGCTCCTTGGCCTCGCGGATCAGCTCGTCGCGGTGAGCCGGGTCGGCGATCCCGATCAGCGCCTCGGCCCGCTCGCGCAGGTTCTTGCCGAACAGGTAGGCCACGCCGTACTCGGTGATGATGTAGTGCACGTCGGCCCGCGAGGTCACGACGCCGGCGCCCGGCTTGAGCTTGCCGACGATCCGCGAGACGTTCTTGGCGGTCGTCGAGGGGAGCGCGATGATCGGCTTGCCCCCCTTCGACCGCGCCGCGCCGCGGATGAAGTCGACCTGGCCGCCGAAGCCGGAGTAGATCCGCGTTCCGATCGAGTCGGCGCAGACCTGCCCCGTCAGGTCGATCTCGATCGCCGAGTTGATCGCGATCAGGTTGTCGTTCATCGAGATCACCCAGGGATCGTTGACGTGGTCCACTGGATGAGCCTCGACCATCGGGTTGTTGTTCAGGAAGTCGTACAGCTCTGCGGTGCCCAGCGCGAAGGTGATCACCGCCTTGCCGGGATGAAGCGACTTCCTGGCGCCGGTGACGATCCCGCGCTCGATCGCGCGCATCGCGCCGTCGGACATCATCTCGGTGTGGATCCCGAGGTCCTTCAGGCCGTCCATCGTGGCGAAGACCGCGTCGGGGATCCCGCCGATCCCCATCTGGATCGTCGCACCGTCGGTGATCAGCGGGCGGATGTGCTCGCCGATCCGCCGCTCGACGTCGCTGATCTCGTGCGGCTTCAGCTCGGGCAGCGGCTCGTGGTGCTCGACGATCGCGTGGACCCGGCTGACGTGGATGAACGAGTCGCCCAGGATTCGCGGCATCTTGTCGTTGACCTGGACGATCACGAGCTTGGCGCAGCCGGCGGCGGCGCGGGCATTCATCGTCTCGACGCCAAAGCTCATGAAGCCGTGCTCGTCGGGCGGCGAGACCATCAGCATCGTCACGTCGAGCGGGATCAGCTTCTCGTTGAACAGGCGCGGGATCTGGTACAGGAAGACCGGCACGTAGTCGGCGCGTCCGTCGTTGACCGCTTCGCGGTCGGCGGGCCCCACGAAGAGCGAGTTGTGGCGGAAGTGCCCCTCCATCTCGGGCCGCGACAGGGGGTCGTCGCCGAGCAGCAGGACGTGGACCAGCTGGACGTCGTGCAGCTCCTGGTGCCGGGCGGCGAGCGCGTGGACCAGCCCCTGGGGAATCGCGGCGTTGCCGCCGTAGTAGACGCGGTCGCCGCTCTTGATCAGTCGAACCGCCTCGTCCGCTGTGCGGAGCTTGCGGCGGTAGTCATCGAGCCACTGCATGGTCTTGCCTCCTGCGGCGCGCCCGGCGCTCAGCCGAGCAGCTCGGACAGGCTGCGGGTGGGAAGGCCGAGCGCCTGTCCGGCGATTTCGTGAACCAGCGTTCCCTGGTACAGGTAGGCCCCGCGGGCGAACCCGGGGTCGGCCCGGAGCGCCCCGTCCGTCCCCTCGGAGGCCAGCAGCTCGAGGTAGGGGAGGGCCGCGATCACCATCGCGCGCGAGGCGGTCCGCGGCGCGTTGGCCGTCATGTTCGGCACGCAGAAGTGCGTCACGCCGTGGAGCTTGAAGGTCGGGCGGTCGGGGGTCGTCGGCCGGCTGGTCTCGACGCACCCGCCCTGGTCGATCGACAGGTCGATCACCACCGCGCCGGGCTTCATGCGCTTGACGACGTCCTCGGACACGAGGTACGGCGCGCGGCCGCCCGGCACCAGCACCGCGCCGATCACGACGTCGGCGATCGCGGTGAAGCGCGCGACGTTCCGCGGCGTGGCGAGTGCGGTGACGGCCTGCTCGCAACCGTGGGTCAGGGCCCGGCGCAGCCGGTGGACCCGCTGGTCCAGCACGATCACGTGCGCGCCGTTGGCCAGCGCGATCCGCGCCGCGGTCCAGCCGACCGTGCCGGCGCCGATCACGACGACCGTGGCCGGCGGGATCGCGGGGACGTTGCCGAGGATCACGCCACGGCCGCCCGACTCGTACTCCAGCAGGTGGGCGGCGGTGTGGACGACCATGTGCCCGGCGATTTCGGACATCGGGCGCAGCACCGGGTGGTTGGCCTCGGCGTCCTCGATCACCTCGTAGCCGATCATCGTCAGGCCGCGGTCCAACGCCTTCTGGATCGCGTCGCGCGGCGTGACGGCCAGGTGCAGGAAGCCCATCACCGTCGCGCCGGGCTTGACGTGCTCGATCTCCTCGGCGGTCATCTGGCCGACGCGGCAGATCACGTCGGCGCGGCCGAAGGCCTCCTCGCGGCTGTAGACGATCGAGGCGCCGGCCGTCGCGAAGTCCTGGTCGGCGAAGTGACTGTCCTTGCCCGCGTCGTGCTCGACATAGACCTCGTGGCCGTAGTTCACCAGCCGCGAGACCCCGAAGGGGGTCAGTCCCACGCGATGCTCGTGGCGCAGGGTCTCCTTGGGGACACAGAAGATCATGGGAGCGCTCCTTGGTGGCTAACCGAACGAAACGATACCGATGGGGCCGGTTGGGCGAACAATCGACCGGCCAAATCCGGTGGGGCTGAATAGGATACTACGATAACCGCGGCGGCTCAATTACTGGTACTACAGGCCCAGTTCGGCGCGGTGGGCCCGCAGGACCCCGATCACGACCTCCGCCAGGGCCTCGACCGGCTCGCCCCAGGCCTCCGCTCCGGCCCGCATCTCGTCCCTGTCGACCTTGGCGGCGAACGCCTTCTGCTTGAACTTCTTCAGCACCGAGGCCGCGCTCAGTCCGCCGATCCCCTCGGGGTGGATGCGTGCGCAGGCGGACACGAAGCCGGTCAGCTCGTCGCAGGCCAGGAGCGCCCGGGCCATCGGCGTGTCGGCGGGAACGCCCCACTTCGTGTAGTGGGCCGCGATCGCGCGGGCCAGCTCCTGCTCGCCGCGCCCGCGCAGCAGCGCGACCGTGCGCTGTGGGTGCTCGTCCGGGAAGGCCTCGTAGTCGGCGTCGTGCAGCAGGCCGCAGGCTCCCCAGAGGTCCTCGTCGGCCGGGCCGGCGCCGCCTCCCGCCGCGGCCGCCCGCCGCGCCAGCTCGCGCATGACCAGCTCGACGCTCCGCGCGTGGCGACGCAGGCTCTCGGTCTTCGTCCACTCGAAGAGGATCGCTTCGGCCTCGGCGCGCGTCATGGACGGCCTCCCGCGGGGCGCTCCATTCTCCCACGCGGGACGCGATAATCGGGCCATGCGCGGCCCCGCCCCCGTGACCCGCGGCGACCTCGACGGCTTCTTCGGCCTGATGGTCGACAACCTGCTCCAGTTCCTGGTGATCCTGGCGCTCTGCACCGGGCTGGCCGGGATGCCGGCCGAATTCGTCCTGGGCCGGATCTTCCCGGGGGCGGCCCTCTCGCTGCTGGCCGGCAACCTCTATTACGCCTGGCTCGCCCGGGCGCGCGCCGCGGAAACCGGCCGGCCGCACACCGCGCTGCCGTTCGGGATCAACACCGTCAGCCTCTTTGCGTTCGTGCTGTTCATCATCGCGCCCACCTACCAGGAACTGGCCGCGCGCCCCGGGTTCGGCCCGGAGCGCGCGGCCACGATCGCCTGGCAGGTCGGTCTGGTGGCCTGCCTGCTGTCGGGGCTGATCGAGGCCGCGGGGGCGCTGTTCGCGGAGCGCGTGCGACGCGTCACGCCGCGCGCGGCGCTGCTCTCGACGCTGGCCGGGATCGCGCTCGGCTTCATCTCGATGGAGTTCGTGCTCAGGACCTACGAGCGGCCGCTCGTCGCGCTGGCGCCGCTGGCGGTCGTGCTGCTGACCTACCTCGGGCGGGTCGCCTGGCCGCTCGGCCTGCCGGGCGGGCTGATCGCGGTGCTGACCGGGACGGCGCTGGCCTGGGGGCTGGCGCTGGCCGGCCTGCCCGGCGGGCCGCCGCTCGCGCTGGCGGGGCTGTGGGAGGGGGCCGGCCTGCGCCTGCCGCGGCCGGCCGTGGCCGACCTCTGGTCGGCGCTCGGCAGCCCCTTCGTGTGGGAGCGGATCGCGATCATCGTGCCGATGGGGCTGATCAACGTGCTCGGCTCGCTGCAGAACGTCGAGTCGGCCGAGGCCGACGGCGACGCCTATCCGGCGGGGCCGGCGCTGTTCGTCAACGGAGCCGCCACCGTGGCCGCCGCGGCGCTCGGCTCGTGCTTCCCGACCACGATCTACATCGGCCACCCGGGCTGGAAGCGGATGGGCGCGGGCTGGGCCTACTCGGCCTGGAACGGCGCCTTCTTCGCGGTCGTCGCGCTGACCGGGCTGATCGGGCCGATCGCGCGGATCGTGCCGATCGAGGCTGCGATGGCGATCCTGGTCTGGATTGCGGTCGTGATCACCGCGCAGGCCTTCCGGGCGACGCCGGAAGCGCACGCCCCCGCGGTCGTGATCGGGATGCTCCCCGGGATCGCGGCCTGGGGCTGGTTCCTGGTCGAGATGGCCTTCGGGGCGGCGCGGGCGCAGGGCTGGCTCCCGGCCGCGACCGATCTGCCGGCGTTCGTCGACGGGCTGGCCGCGACCACGATCCCGTACGTCCGCGGCCTGCTCACGCTGAAGGCGGGCTTCCTGTTCTCGGCCACGCTGCTCTCGGCGATCGCGGTCGAGGTCGCCGAACGGCGCTTTCCGCGCGCCGCGCTCTGGGCGCTGGCCGCGGCGCTGGCTGCGCTGTGCGGGCTGATGCACGCCTACACGCTGACCCCCGTCGCGGTGCGCGAGGAGATCGTCCCCGGCCAGGCCTGGCCGGTCGCGGTGGGCTACCTGCTGGCCGCGGGCGCGTTCCTGGCCGCGGCCGCCCTGTCCCGCCGGCGGGGGACGCCGTAGAATCCCCCGGCTTCCCCGGAGGTTCCCGTGATCACCACCGCCGATTTCAAGAAGGGGGTCCGCGTGCTGCTCGACGGCGCGCCGTACGCCGTCGTCGACTTCTCCGTCCAGAGCCCTTCCGCCCGCGGCTCGGCCACGCTGGTCAAGGCCCGCTTCAAGAACCTGCTCGACGGTTCCCTGCTCGACCGGACCTTCAAGTCGGGCGAGGGGTTCGACGAGCCCGACCTGTTCTACTGTCAGGCGCAGTTCCTCTACGACGACGGCTCGGACCTGCACTTCATGGACGAGGAGTCGTTCGAGCAGTTCTCGCTGCCGCGCGACCGCAACGAGGACGCCGCGCCCTGGCTGTCCGAAGGGCTGGTCGTGCGGGCGATCTCGTTCCAGGGCCAGGTTTCGGCGATCGAGCTGCCCAAGGTGCTGGAGGTCGACGTCCTGGAGACGGAGCCGGCGGTGCGGGGCAACACCGCCTCCGGCAAGGTGCTCAAGCGCGCGATCGTCGCGGCCGGAGTCGAGATCCAGGTGCCGCTCTACCTGGAATCCGGCGAACGGATCGAGGTCGACCCGCACGAGCGGCGGTTCATCCGCCGGGCCGGCGGGTAGCGGGGCGCGTCAGAAGGTCTGCACGAACCCCGCGGTCACTTCCGTCGTCAGGAGCGAGGTCTCGGTCACGGTCACGAGCATGGAGTAGTTCTTCACCCGCACGTCGAGGAAGAGCTCCCACTTCTCGCCGAGCTTGAAGCCGTTGTAGACCCCCAGGAAGTAGGTCGCGCCCCCGCCCGACTTGAGCGGGATCGTGTAGTTGGCCCCCGGGATGTCGCCGTCGGCCAGCGCGCCGTCCGCGTCGGACTGGGCCCAGCCGATGCCGAGCGGGATCCCGAGCTTGTAGAAGCCCCACTCCCAGTGCGGCATCACGCCGGCGTCGATCGAGTAGATCCTCGTGTCGACCCGGCCGTTCGGCGTGTCGTAGTAGGTCGACTCGCCGAGCGCCGCGCGCACCTGGAACCAGGTCCGCTTGGAGAGCGCGATCGCCCAGATCCCGCCGATCTCGGTGATGTCCTCGATCGCCGGGGTGAGGTTGGCCGTGGCCGGCTGCCCGTCGGGCGGCCGGGAGAAGAAGTTCGCGCCCGAGACGTCCCCGCCCGATACCCGACCGAGGTAGAGACCCCACTGCATCGGCTGGCGCGGCTCGGCCGCCTCCTCGTCGGGGGCCGCCGCGTCCTGCGCCCAGGCGAGGGAGGATGCCAGGAGCAGCGGGAGCGCAAGGACCACGAGCAGCTTACGGGACATCACGGTCTCCTTCGGCATCAGGACCGGGGGGGCGGCCATAGCCACCGTCCCCGGGGGGAGGGTCCGAACCGGCGCATTATCCACAAAGGGGCGGGCCATGTCACCGCGCGCCCTCCGGCTCCGGGGCCGGCGCCGCTGCGACCCGGATCCGCGCATCGACCGCGGCCGCCCGACCGGCCTCCGGGTAGAGCAGCAGGGGGTTGAGGTCGAGTTCGGCGATCGAGGGGTGTCGTTCCATCAGCCGGGCGACCCGGCCCAGGGTCTCGACCGCGGGGGCCAGGTCGACCCCCGCCTCGCCCCGGGTCCCGGTCAGCAGCGCGAGCCCGCGGATGCCTCGGACCATCCGCTCCGCGTCCTCGCGCGCCAGCGGGGCGAGGCCGAAGACGACGTCGTGGAAGACTTCGACGAAGCGGCCGCCCAGGCCGAACATCACGAGCGGCCCGTAGTGCGGGTCGCGCGTCGCGCCGACGATCACCTCGCGCCCGCCGGGCCGGAAGGCCTGCACGAACCACTCCCAGCTGCCCGGCGCCTGGCCGGCCCGGACCAGCGCACCGGCCATGGCCGACGCGGCGCGCTCGACCGCGGCGCGGTCGCGAAGGTCGAGCGCCACGCCGCCGGCGTCCGACTTGTGGACCAGCGCGTCTCCCGTCGCCTTGAGCACGACAGGGAAGCCGACCGCCTCCGCGGCGTCGGCGAGCGCGGTCGGGCCGCTGCCTGCCGGCAGCGCGCGCCAGGCCGCGCCGGGGATCCCGGCGGCGTCGAGCACATGCCAGGTCGCGGCCGCGTCGAGGTAGCCGCCGCCGGCCGCGGCGCGGGCGGCGAGCGGGGCGGCGATCCGGGCGTCATCCACGGCGCAGTCGAACGGCGTGCCGGGGCCGGCCTCGCGCCAGCGCGCGGAGCGCACCATGTCGGCCAGCGCGCGGGCCGCCCCCTCCGGCTGCGGGAAGGTCGGGATCGCGCCGGGCGTCGCCGCCAGGCGCTTGAGGTCCTCGCCGACCATGAAGACGCCCAGCACCGGCTTGGCGCAACCCGCGGCCGAGGCATCCAGCGAGGCCAGCACGTCGAGCGCGTCGTGGGCCGGCGGGGTGACGACCACCGGGACCGCGGCGTCGACGCCGGGGTCCCGCAGCAGCAGGTCGAGGCAGGCCCCGTACTCGGCCGGGCCGGCCGAGGCGATCATGTCGACCGGGTTCGTCACCGCCGCCTCCCGCGGCAGGAGCGCACGCAGGGCGTTCCTCGTGGCCGGCTCCAGTTCGGCCACGCGAAGCCCCGCGCGGTCCAGCGCGTCGGCCGCGATGATCCCCGGCCCGCCGGCGTTGGTGAGGACCGCGACCCGGTTTCCTGCGGGGAGCACGCAGCGCGACAGGGCCAGCGCGGTCTCCAGCATCTCCTCCACGGTGTCGACCCGCAGCACGCCGGCCTGCCGGAACAGCGCCTCCGCCCCCTGGTCGGCCCCGGCCAGCGCGCCGGTGTGGGAGGAGGCCGCGCGCGCGCCGGCCGCGGTCCGCCCGGCCTTGACCACCACGACCGGCTTCTTCTTCGTCACCCGCCGGGCGGCCGCGAGGAAGCGCTGCGGGTCGCGCACCGACTCGAGGTACATCGCGATCACAAGGACCTCGGGATCGTCCTCCCAGGCCTCGAGCAGGTCGTCCTCCGCGACGTCGGCCTTGTTCCCCATCGACACGAACTGCGAGAAACCGATCTGCCGCTGGTGGCAGATGTTGAGCACCGCGACGCCGAGCGCGCCCGACTGCGAGGCGAAGCCGATCGGGCCGGCCAGCGGCGGGACCGGCGAGAAGGTCGCGTCGAAGCTGCACTGCGGGCTGGTGTTGGTGATCCCCATGCAGTTGGGGCCGATCATCCGCGCCCCCCCCGCGCGCACCAGCGCGACCAGCTCGCGCTCCAGCGCCGCCCCCTCGGCGTCGACTTCCTTGAAGCCGGCGGTGACGACGCAGATCGCCGGGATCCCCTTGTCGAGGCACTCCAGCACCGCGCCCCGGACGGCGTCGCGCGGAATCGCGATCAGCGCGAGGTCGATCGGTCCCTCGGCCTCCGTCACCGAGGCGACGGGGGCGATGCCGTGGATCGGATCGGGCCGCGGGTTCACCGGGATCAGCCGGCCGCGGTAGCCGGAGCCGAACAGCCGCGCGGTGACGCGGCCGCCGAGCGAGTTCGGGCGTTGGGACGCGCCGATCAGCGCGATCGAGCGCGGACGCAGGAAGGCCTCGAGGGACGCGGGCATGGGGACTCCGGGACGGGCGGGCTCCGGAACGGTTTCCGGCGAGGCGGGGGACCGGTATTGTAGCCGCTTCGCCCGGAGCGAGACACGCCATGCATCGCGAGACGATCGACACCCCGGCCGGACCGATCGCGCTGGAGACCGGGCGGATCGCCCGCCAGGCCCACGGCGCGGTCGTGCTGCGCCACCGCGACACGGTGCTGCTGGCGACCGCCGTCGCGGCCGAGCAGCCGAAGCCGGGGCAGGGGTTCTTCCCGCTGACCGTCGAGTACCGCGAGCGGCTCGCCGCGGCGGGGCGGATCCCCGGATCGTTCCAGCGCCGGGAGGGGCGGATCACCGACGCCGAGGTCCTGACCTCGCGGCTGGCCGACCGCAGCATCCGGCCGCAGTTCCCGGACGGCTTCCTGAACGAGGTCCAGGTCCTGCTGACCGTGCTCTCGGCCGACGCGGAGGTCGACCCGGAGGCCTTCGCGATCCTCGGGGCCGCGGCCGCCCTGCACCTGTCGGACGTCCCGTGGGACGGCCCCCTGGCCGGCGTGCGGATCGCGCACGCCCACGGCGCGTGGCACCTCTTCCCGCCGCGGGCCGTGCGCGCGGTCGCCGACCTCGACCTGGCCATCGCCTCGGGGCCGCACGGCCTGGTGATGGTCGAGGGTGAGGCCGACGAGGCGCCCGAGAAGCTGGTGCTCGAGGCGCTCGCCCGCGCCGACGCCTGGTGCCGCGAGGCGGCCGCAGCGCTCGACCGGATGCGGGCCGCCGCCGGGAAGGAACGGCGCCCGTTTGCGCCGCCGGTCCCGGACGAGGCGCTCGCGCGCCGCGTCGCCGAGACCGCCGGCGGCCGCGCCGCCGCGGCCCTGGCGCTGGCGGGCAAGGCGGAGCGGCGGGCCGCGGTGGCGGCGCTCGGCGGCCGAAGTCCTCGCGGCGCTGGCGGGCGAGTTCGACGGGCGCGAGGAAGAGCTGGGCGAGGCCTGGGACGAGCTGGTCCGCCGCACCATGCGCGCGCGGATCGTCGACGACGGGGTGCGGCTCGACGGCCGCGGCCCGGCCGCGATCCGCCCGATCTCCGCCGAGGCCGGCTGGCTGCCGCGGCCGCACGGCTCGGCGGTCTTCACCCGCGGCGAGACCCAGGCGCTGGTCACCTGCACGCTCGGCACCTCGTCCGACGAGCAGCTGATCGAGTCGCTGGCCGGCGTCGCCTACGAGCGCTTCCTGCTGCACTACAACTTCCCGCCCTACTCGGTCGGCGAGACCCGCGCGCTGCGCGGCCCGGGCCGGCGCGAGATCGGCCACGGCAACCTGGCGCACCGCGCGCTGGCGGCCGTCCTGCCGCCGCCCGAGTCCTTCCCCTACACGGTGCGGATCGTCTCCGACATCAGCGAGTCGAACGGCTCGTCGTCGATGGCCACGGTCTGCGGCGGCAGCCTGGCGCTGATGGACGCGGGCGTCCCGCTGCGCCGCGCGGTCGCCGGGATCGCGATGGGGATGATCGGCGAGAACGGCAAGGTGGTCGTGCTCTCGGACATCCTCGGCGACGAGGACCACCTGGGCGACATGGACTTCAAGGTGGCCGGGACGACCGAGGGGATCACCGCGATCCAGCTCGACAACAAGCTGGGCGCGGTCCCGGCCGAGACGCTGGCCGCGGCGCTCGAGCAGGCGCGGGCCGGGCGGCTGCACATCCTGGGCGAGATGGACAAGGCGCTGGCCGCGCCGCGGCCGGAACTGAAGCCGGGTGCGCCGCGGGTCAGCTCGCTGCGCATCCGCCGCGAGCGGATCCGCGACCTGATCGGCTCGGGCGGCAAGACGATCCAGGAGATCCAGCAGTCGGCGGGCGTGAAGATCGACGTCAACGACAGCGGGCTGGTCCGGATCTACGCGCCGACCGCGGCGGCCACGGCGGAGGCGCTGCGCCGCGTGCGCCTGGTCACGTTCGAGCCGGAGGTCGGCCAGGTCTTCCGGGCCGAGGTGATCCTGGTGCGCGACTTCTTCGCGATCGTCAAGCTGGCCCCCAACGTCGAGGCCCGCCTGCCGATCGCCGAGGTCGAGACGCACCGGATCGGCAAGGTGCAGGACGTGCTCAAGCCGGGCGACACGACGCTGGTGCGGGTGCTCGGCGTCGACTCCCAGGGCAAGATCCTGGCCTCGCGCAAGGCCGCGAAGGACGCCGACGAGTCGGACGCGGAGTTCTGAGGCGCCGGCGCGCCCGCCCGCGCGTCGCGCCCCTCTGCGCGGCGCGGCCCGCCCGGATCAGCGCTCCCCGGGCAGTTTCACCTCGCCGCTCTTCAGCGCCTCGCCCAGCCGCTCGCCCAGCCAGGCGCTGTAGAGCGCGGTGCCACGCCGGTTGAGGTGGACGAAATCGTGCCAGGCGTCGGCCGGGACCGGCGGCTCGCCCGGGAAGCGCCAGAACGGGACGCCGTGCCGCGCCGCGGCTTCGCCGATCGCCGCCAGCGCCGCCTCGTGGTCGGCGGCGCCGCGCCCGTAGCGCTCGATCACGTGCGGGTGGACCGGCATTTCGACCGCGACGACCGCCAACTCCGGCGAGCGCAGCGCGAACAGCCGGTCGAGCGCCTCGACGTGCGACGGGGAAACGCGGAAGTCGGCCAGCTCGGCACCGGCCTCGTCGTCGACGTCGCGGAACCGCCCGGGCTCGAACGCGCCGTGGCCGTCGGCCCCCATCCCGCTCACCGCGCGCTCCCGGATCTCCAGTTGCTCCGCGTCGGGGTTCGACCAGAAGAGGTAGCCCTGGTACTGGCGCATCGCGCAGGAGTGCTCGAGCAGGAAGCCGTCGAGGTCGGGGCGCCCCGCGTGGTAGCGGAACCACGGGCTGGTCTCGAGCGCCTCGCCGAACTTGATGTCGCGCCGATCGTCCATTCCGTAGGACGAGACCCCGACGATCAGCAGCCGCGGCCCAAATTTCTTCACCAGGATCCTCGTGACGGGGACCTGGCCGACCTCGGAGATCCCGTTGAGGCCGAAGTTGAACAGCCGCAGGTCCTGCCCGGACACGGCCCGGAGCGGGCCCGCCACGAGCGCCGGGTCGGCCGCGCGGTGGACCTGCGAGCTGCCCAGGAACAGCGCGTCGACCGGGCCCCCGTCCGCGATCGCCTCGCGCAGCAGGACCAGCTTGCGGTCCAGCTGCTGCTGCCCGCTTCCGACGCTTTCCGGGCTGAGCCGCTCGCGCACCCCGTCGATCCGGGCGACCGCCTCGAGGGCCGCCGCGGCGACCACGACGAAGAGCAGCGCCAGCGCGAGGGTCCGCCCCGCCGGGCGGCGCAGCCGGAGCACGGTCGAACTGGGCGCGTCGGTCGGCATCGCAAGGTCCCGCCCCGGGGCCCGGGGCTCCGCGGATTGTACGGCGATCCGCGCCTGTCATAATGCCGCCCGCGCGGCCGCGGTGCCGCCCGGCGCCGCCCGGCGCAGCTCGGCGCAGCTCGGCGCAGCACACGAGGGGACGCGATGGCGGGAACGCTGGCGACGTGGACGGGCCGGGCCGGCGACGCCTGGCACGCCCTGCGCGCCCCGGCGTCGGGACCGCGCCTCACGGTCAGCAGCGTGCCCAAGGCCGGCACGCACCTGCTCATCTCGGCCCTGCGGCGCATTCCCGGCGTGCGGGTCATTCCGGAGCTGGTGCTGGGCAAGGCCGGGGCCGACGGCGCGATCCGCCGCCTCGGGCGGGTCGCCCCGAACCAGGTCCTGGTCGGGCACATCGTCTACGACCCGCGCGTCGCGGCCGCGCTCGACGCCCGCGGCGTCAAGCTGGTGCTGATGATCCGCGACCCGCGCGACGTCGTCGTCTCGCTCGCGAAGTACATCCCGCGCGAGCACATCGGGCACCGCTACCGCGACTACTTCACGCGCGTGCTGACGACCGACCGCGAGCGGATCATGGCCTGCATCCGCGGCGTCGGCGGCGAGCACGCCGTGGACGGGCGGCCCCAGCCCGACATCGGGACGCTCTTCCGCGCCTACCTGGCGTGGCCCGAGCGGCACCCCGCGCACGTCTGCCGCTTCGAGGACCTGGTCGGCCCGCACGGGGGCGGCTCGGAGCGCGCCCAGCTCGACGCGCTGCGCGCGCTGGCCGCCTTCGCCGGCTACGGGCTGGACGACGCGCGGGTCTCCGAGATCGCCCGCGCCACCTTCTCGAAGGACAGCCTGACCTTCCGCAAGGGGGAGATCGGCGACTGGCGCAACCACTTCGCGCCGGAGCACGAGGTGGCGTTCCGCGAGGTCGCCGGGGACCTGCTCGCCCCCCTCGGCTACGCCCCATGAGCGGGCCCGCGAACCCCGTCAACGACGACGTCCGGTTCGTGGCCAGGGAAGGGGGCTGGGCCGGGCTGCTCGGTGCGGCCGGCGCCGCGGCGCGATACCTCAACTCGATCCTGCTGGCCCGCGTCCTGGGGAGCGCCGGCTACGGGCTGTTCGCGCTGGCCAGCACCGTCGTCAACATCCTCGCGATGCCCGCCAACATGGGTCTGCCGGTCTCCAGCGTCCACTTCGTCGCCGCCAGCGCGGCGCGGCGCGACTGGGCCGGCCTGCGCTGGATCGTCGCCACGAGCCTGCGGATCGTCGCGGTCTCGAGCGTGGCCTGGGCGGCGGTGGTGGTGGTGGCCGCGCCGTGGGGCTCGCGCGCGATCTTCGACAAGGAAGGGCTGGCGCTGCCGTTGATCGGGCTGGCGCTGTCGCTCCCGCTGCTCGGGCTCAACGCCGTCGCCGGCGGCTGCCTGCAGGGGCTGAAGGAGATCCGGGCCAAGGTGATCGTCGAGAAGATCGCCCACCCGGTGATCTTCTCGGTGCTGCTGCTTGCGCTCTTCGCCGTCCCGCGCGGGGCCGGCCGGACCCTCCCCTGGGTGCTGGCGGCGTTCTTCGCCGCCGCCGCTGCGGTCGCGGTGCTGAGCGGCTGCTGGCTGTCGCGGCGGATGGCGGCGGTGCCGCCGGCGGAGGGTCCGCCGCCGCACCGCGGGCGCGAACTGTTCGCCTTCGCCACGCCGGTCATGCTGCTCAACCTGCTCAACCAGTTCGTCCTCTGGTCCGACGTGCTGGTGATGGGGGTCTACCGCAGCGCGGCCGAAATCGGCGTCTACCACGTCGCGACCCGCCTGGGGACGGCCGTCAACATGCCGACCGAGGCGCTCAACACCTCGCTGGCGCCGAGCTACGCCGGGATGCACGGGCGGGGCGACCGCTCCGGCCTGGAGCGGGCCTTCCACACCTCGACCCGCTGGATCTTCTCGCTCAGCGCGCCGATCGCGCTGGTCGTCGTGCTCGCCGGCCGGCCGCTGCTGCGCCTGTTCGGCGCCGAGTTCGAGGCCGGCCACCTGCCGCTGGCGCTGCTCGCGCTGGGGCAGCTCGCGTCGGGCTCGATGGGGACCAACGGGATGCTGCTCACGATGACCGGCTACCCGCACATCAACCTGGCCAACGCCGCGATCGTGGCCGCGATCAGCCTGGGGCTCAACGCGCTGCTGGTCCCGGCCTACGGCGCGACCGGCGCGGCCGCAGCCGCGTCCTCGTCGCTGGCGCTGATCAACGCGGTGCGCTGCGTGGAGATCTGGGTGATGTTCCGAATCGTCCCTTGGGACCGGACGATCTTCAAGCCGCTGGCCGCGTTCCTGCTGGCCGCCGCCGCGGGCGCCGCGGCCTTCTTCACGCTCGGCGGCCTGCCGGCGGCGGCGCTGGCCGTCGCCGTCTTCGCCGCAGCGTGGTGGCTCTCCGGGCCGGAGCCCGAGGACCGCGAGCTGCTCTCCCGCGCGCTGGCGCGCCTGCGTTCGCCGCGCCCACGGTGATTCCGCGGCCGGCGGGCCGGCACCGAGGCCGGCGGGCCGGCACAGAGGCCGGCCCCTACTGTACGTAGCCGAGCGAGCGCAGGCGTTCGACCTGCTCCGCGTCGATCGGCCCCGAGGCGCTGCCGAACTTGCCGCGGAACTCCATCGCCGCCGACTTCTGCTCGGCCAGCCAGCGCTCCAGCACGCCGACCAGGGGCGAGCCGTCCGCGGGGCGGGGCCGCTGTTCCATCGGGTCGGTCTTCAGGTCGTAGAGGCTGGTCGCGCCGCCGGCGACCCGGATCACCTTCTCGAGCTGCGGCGAGACGACCGTGAACTGCTGGGGCGCGTCCGGGAAGCGCACGAAGCGCAGCAGGCACGACGGCACGAAGTCGTGGATCTGCGGCTGCGCGCCCGCGATCAGCGGAGCCAGGGACAGGCCCTGGGCGTCGGGCAGCGGCGGCAGGCCCAGCAGATCGGTCAGGGTCGGCGCGACGTCGGCCAGGCTCGCGATCCCGTCGACCCAGCGCGGCGCCAGCTTCCCCTTCGACCAGAGCACGAGTGGGATGTGGACCTCGGCCTGGTAGACCGAGATCCCGTGCCCCTCCCGGCCGTGCTCGCCGAGCGAGTGGCCGTGGTCGGAGACGACGACCAGCAGCAGGTCGCGGCCGCGCGGCTGCGCTGCCAGCTTCTGCAGCAGCTCCCCGAGCCGGGCGTCGACGTCCTGCAGCGCGGCGTCGTAGGCCGACATCCCGGCCGGCGGGTTGGCGTAGTTCCCCTCGCCAAAGCGGTGGACCTCCATCGCGTGCAGGTAGCCGAAGAAGGCCTGGTCCGGGTCCTCCGCCAGCCACGCGAAGAAGGCGTCGGACAGCTGGGCGGCGGAAGGCGAGCCGAGCGGCCCGACCTGCCCGGTCCAGTAGCGCGGCGGCAGCGCGGTGTCGAACCCGCGGGTCACCCCGCTCAGGGTGCTCCCCAGCGGATTGGCGACGAACGAGCCGGTGCGCCAGCCGGCGTTGCGGAAGCGCTCCTGGATCACCGGGACCCCCTCCGGCAGGCGGTCGGTGTAGGACTCGGCGCCGACCCGGTGGGTCGTCTCCCAGATCCCGGTCATCAGCGTCGGGATCGCCGGCTTGGTCCAGTCCGAGGAGCTGATCGCGTGCCGGAAGGCGACCCCCTCGCTGGCCAGCCGGTCGAGTACCGGCGAGACGTTCGCGACCTTCGCGCCCCAGGCGCCGACGCGGTCGGCCCGCAGCATGTCGATCATGTAGACCAGCACGTCGGGGGTGTCGGCCGGCGCGGGCGCGGCGGCCCGCGGCGCACCAAAGAAGCCGATCCCCTGGCGCTTCCAGCCGAGCGGGATCCCGAGGACCCGCCAGCGGTCGTCTTCGGTCGCCAGCTCGATCGTCACGCGGCGGCCGGCCCAGCGCGCGAGCGGGGCCTTGGCCGCGAACCACCCCGGGTTGCGGCCGGCGGCCCGCGCGATCTCGGTGCGGGTCGCGCCGTCGATCACGGTCACCACCCGCGCCCCGGCGTCGCCCAGCACGGCGTCGTGCCAGCGCAGCGACGGCTCGCCGGCCGGCACGTCGATCGTCACGCGGGCCGACCCCCCGGTGTGGATGAAGAAGGCCGGGCGCAGCACGCCGCCGCTGTCGACGGTCGCGGCGCCGGCCGCGGCGTGCGCGTAGACCGCGGCCTCGCTCTCGAAGGTCACTTCCTCGAGCGCGGCCTTGTCCGGGGAGGCGCCGGGGAGCGTGATCTCGATCCGTTGCAGCGGCGGCTGGTCGGCTTCGTCCGACCAGTTGCCGCGCAGCGTCTCCTTGACGTCAGACTCGACCGTCACCGGTTTGCCCGGGTCGGCCGCCGGTGGCAGCGGCAGGTTGATGCCGCGCATCTGGTTCTGGATCGCCTTGGCCTGCTTGACCGCCAGCACCGGGAGCACGTTCACCTTCGACGCCCCGCCCGGCCGCAGCACGACCCGCACCCGCGCCGCCTCGCCCAGCTCGGGCGCCAGCGGCGGGCTGCTCCAGCGCACGCCCTCGGGCACCACGCTGCGCTTCCAGGCCGCCAGCTCGCCCCCTTTCCACTGGGCCAGCACCGCACCGGCCGCGGGCTTCTCGCCGACGTAGCTGGCGCGCAGCGCGAGCAGTTGCACCGCCGGGGCGGCGGGAGCCGTCCAGGCTGCGGCCGGGAGCATGGCGGCGCAGGCCGCCACGAGTGCGGCCGCGCAGGCCGCCCCGAGCGCGGCCGCGCCCCGGGCCGCCGCGGCGGCCATCGAACCGAGTCTGTCGAACGCCATGCCGAACGCCATGCGGAACGCTCCTAGAAACCCTGGTAGATGAACGGCTCGGGGACCGAGAAACGCGTCGTCACGAAGACCGCCAGCAGCACCGCCGCGAGCAGCGCCGAGCGCGCCCAAAGGGGCCAGCCGCGGAAGGCCGTCTCGTCGCCGGTCCGCGACTGGACCCGGTCCAGCGCCAGCGAACAGACGATAAGCAGGATCGCCGGGCCCATCCCGGGAAGCCAGCGGGCGGTCGAGGTGGCGGCGCGCAGGAACTCGCCCGCGACCCGGAAGTCCATCTCGAACAGCAGGTTCGACCCGGTCAGCATCGCGACCACGCCGAGCGATCCGGCGACCTGCCGCCAGCGCGGCCAGCGGTCGGGCGGGACGACGGGCCGCCACAGCGACGGCAGCCGGCCGAGGGCCAGGAAGACGCCCCAGAGCGCCCCCCACGCCAGCGTGTGCCAGGCCGCCTGGTGCCAGAGCGCGCTGGCCAGCATCGCCGCCAGCGGCGGGAGGACCAGGGCCGCCGCCGACTTCGCCCCGGGGGCGCGGCGCAGCAGGGCGCGGCTCAGCGGCAGGTAGACGTAGTCGCGCAGCCACATCGACAGGCTGATGTGCCAGCGCATCCAGAGCTCGCTGAAGTTGCGGGCGAAGAAGGGCTGCGCGAAGTTGCGCGGCAGCTCGATCCCGAACGGCAGGCTCACCCCGCGCGCGATGTTGGTGTAGCCGGCGAAGTCGTTGTAGATCACGAAGACGTCGGCCAGCAGCCAGAAGAACAGCGCGATCCCGCCCCGCGGCGGCGGGTCGGTGAAGAGCGTCACCGGCAGCAGCGCGCGCAGCGAGTCGGCCAGCAGCAGCTTGCGCGCCAACCCGGTCGCGATCAGCGTCCCGGCGCGGGAGAGCGTCGCGCTGTCGACCACGACCGGCCGTGCCAGTTGGCCGAAGAACGCCTTGCCGCGCTCGATCGGCCCCGAGAGCAGCTTCGGGAACCAGGCCAGGTAGAGCGCGAAGTCGAGCGGGCGCGGGAAGGCGTCGAACTGCCGCCGCGAGGAATCGACCAGGAACGAGATGTTCTCCAGCACGCGGTAGGAGAATCCGACCGGCAGCAGCAGCTGCAGCATCTGGTGCGGGCCGAGCGCGCCGGCCGCCTGCAGGAACGAGGTTGCGAAGCCCGACGAGTACTTGAGCAGCGCGAGCGAGGCGACGTTCAGGGCGATCCCGGCACCCAGCAGGAGGCGGCTGGGGCGGTCCCAGAGGCGGCGTCCGAGGACGTAGTTAACCCCGGTCAGGACGAGCAGGCCGAGCGGGAAGGTCCAGGACCAGGTGGCGTAGAAGCCGTAGGAGGCGGCCAGCAGGAGGACGAGCTGCGCCGGACGGGGAAGGAGATAGAAGACCGCCAGCAGCCCGAGGACGAGCGCGGCGAAGGTGAGGGAGGTGATCAGCAAGTGGGGGTCCCCGGTCTGGAGACGGGAGGATACGGCCAACCCCCCCACGGTGGCCGCGAGATTGTTGGTGGCCTCGCCGGACCCGAAGCCGAATGCCCGACGCTGAGGGCGAGGCTCGGGCCCCCCCGGTGCACGGCTCGGGCGGGCCCCCAAGGTCGCTGGAAACCCCCGCCGGGCGGCGGTTTCGCCCGAAGCACCAACAGTCTTGCGGCCACCGTGGGGGGGCGTCCCCCGCACCGGACGCGCGACGATAGAATGCGCCCCCGGCCCCCGAGCGCCTCCGCCGGGGAGAGGCCTGCGCATGTTCCCGATCGGCGACACCCCCAACCCGAAGGGCGTGGCCTGGGTGAACACGCTGCTCATCGCGCTCAACATCGGCGTCTTCCTCCTGACCTGGCCGATGAGCCAGCGTCCGGCCGATCCGAACGACCCGAACACGCGGGCCTACCTCGAGGCGATCACCCGCGAGGCGGCCCTCCCGCCCGAGCAGCTCGAGGCGGCGGCCGGGCAGCTCTCCGCCTACGAGGTCTTCACCTTCGAGCACGGGCTGCGGCCGGCCGCGCCGTCGGCGGTCGACATGCTCTCCAGCATGTTCCTGCACGGCGGGCTGATGCACCTGTTCGGTAACATGCTCTTTCTCTGGATCTACGGGAACAACGTCGAGTTCCGGCTCGGCCCCGTGCTCTACCTGCTGGCCTACCTGGCTACCGGCTTCGCCGCCGCGTTCGGCGACATCCTGCTGCGGCCGGGGAGCAACATTCCGGCGATCGGGGCCTCGGGCACGATCTCGGGCGTGCTCGGGATGTACCTGATCTGGTTCCCGCACAACCGCGTGCGGATGCTGCTCTTCCTGCCGCCGCTGGTGGTCCGGCCGTTCGAGCTGCCTGCGCCGGTCGTCCTGCTGTTCTACATCGTCGCCGAAAACCTGCTGCCGGCGTTCCTGGGCGGCAGCCGCGCGACGGGCGTGGCCTACGGCGCGCACATCGGCGGGTTCATCGCGGGGGTGGCGCTGGCGCTGATGGTCGCGCTCGGGGCGCGGCTCTGGGGCGGCGGGAAGGGGAAGGAGGTCCGCACGACCGGCACGCCGGCCGACGCGCTCGCGGCCGCGGACGAGTTGGCGGCCGCGGGCGACCCCCGCGCCGCACTTACCGCCTACCAGCGCGCGGCCACGCTCGCGCCGAGGGGCGAGACGGCGGCGGCGGCGCAGCTCGGCGCGGCGCGGGTGCTGCTCGAGCAGATGGGGCAGCCGACGGCCGCCTACCAGCACCTCTATCGCGCGATGCAGTCGAATCCGGCGCCGGCCCAGGTCGAGCAGGTTCAGCAACTGATGGCGGAGGTGCAGCGGCAGACCCGCGCGGTGCCGCTGCGGATGCCGGGCGGGCTGCGCTTTCAGGCGTAGCGCGCCGACCAGTCGACACGCGGCAGCTCCTGGAACAGGCGGTGGAACAGGTCCACCTGGACCAGGCCGGCATGCGTGCGCGGGTAGGTCGCCAAAAGGCGCGGGCTGCCGATCACGACCAGCTTGGTCCGGGCCCGCGTCAGTGAGACGTTCAGCCGGTTCGCGGAGAAGAAGAAGCTGGCGTCGCGCCGCAGCGCGTCCGGGTCGGAGCAGGTCAACGAGACGATCACCGCCTCGCGCTCCTGGCCCTGGATCCGCTCGACGGTGTCGATCACCGGCAGCGCCGCGCCCGGCGGAAGGCGGCGCCGCAGCTCGCGCTCGATCTCGCGGTTCTGGACCCGGAAGGGGGAGACGACCGCCAGCTCGTGCGGCGGCAGGCCGCGCCGGAGCAGGTCCTCGGCGAGGTCGGCCGCGGCCCGGACCTCGGGTGGGCAGTGCCGCTGGTACCCCTCGTGGTCGAGCGTCACCAGGATCGCGGGCGGCTCCGGGCCGAGCACCGCGTCCAGCTCCGGGTCGCCGCGGGTGGGCAGCGCCAGCCGGCGGTCCCGCGCCTCGCGCGCCGGGTGCAGCCGGCCCCCGTAGAACTGCGTCGAGGGGAAGAGCGCGAGCGCGTCGTTCATCCGGAAGGTCTCGTCGAGCAGGACCGGCGCCGCGAACGCCCGGAGGTGCGCGAAGATCGACGGCGCGAGCGCCGCGTCGGGCTCGCCCGCCGTGACCGGGCCGAGCTGCCGGTCGTCGCCGAAGAAGGCGAAGCGCCGCCCCGCCGACAGCCCGAGCAGGGCCTGCGGCACGGCGACCTGCGCCGCCTCGTCGAACGCGACGCGGTCGAACGGCGCGCCCTCGAAGCGGGCTGCGCCGAAGAGCGTGGCCCCCGCGATCAGCCCGCGGCGCGAGCCGGGGGCCGGCCAGGGGAGCTGCGCCGGGCCGCGCGCGGTCCGGATCCCGAGCCGCTCCAGCTCCGTGCGCTGGTCGGCGCGCGCCCCGACCCGCACCACCGGCAGGCCGCCGCCGGCGCCGCGCACCAGGGCGGCCGCGTGCTGCAGCGCGTTGTCGACCGCGCGGTGGGTGAAGGCCGTGACCAGCACGCGCTCGCCGCGGAAGGCCCAGGCCGCAAGCAGGAGCGCGAGCAGCCAGGTCTTTCCGGTGCCGGGAGGTCCCTGCACCAGCCCGTACGGCAGCGTGCCCCAGGCCGCGACGTAGGCGTCGGCCTGCGCCGGACGCAGCGCCAGGCCGCGTGCGCCGAGGCGGGCCAGCGAGTCGCGCGCCGCGGCCTCGCCCGCGGGGTCCGCGACCGGCCGCACCCGGCCCGCGAGCCACTCCCGAAGCGCGCGCTCGTGGGGCGTTCCGTCGGCGTAGACGCGCTGGATCGCGCCCGCCAGCGCGGCGCTCAGGTCGGCATCGCCGCGGTCGAGGACGAGCTGCGGCTCGCGGCGCGCGAGCCGCTCGAGCGCGTCCCGGTCGCCGCCCCACGGGACGGCCAGGGTCAGACGCGCCGCGGCCGGGTCGTAGTCGGCCCACTCGACCTCCAGCGCGTCCCACGGGTCGTCGCCGCGGCCGAGGCGGAGCCGGTCGCCCGGCCGGAAGCCCGAGCTGTTCGAGAGCGCGTGGAAGGCGAGGCGCCCGGTCGCCGGCTCCCAGCCGGCGAACTCCAGACCGTCGATCGCGTGGCCGGCTTCGACCCGGGCGGCGACCGGCAGGCAGTACAGCTCGTCCAGCTCGCGGCGCGACGCGGCGCGCTCGCGCAGCACCGCGCGCAGCAGGCGGTCGCGCCAGGCGCGGTCGTCGCCGGCTTCCCGCGGCCCGGGCGCGCTCATCGCGCGAGCATCCAGGACGCGACGCGCGCCAGGCGGGCCAGCCGACGCTCGCCCAGCTCGCGCAGCGCGTCGCCCCACGCGCCGGGGACGCCGTCGCGCAGGAAGGCGGCGTAGAGGAAGGCGGGCTCGTCGGCTTCGTCGGGGCCGGGCAGCGGCGTGCCGCCGAGCGCGGCGTCGACCTGCTCCAGCTCGTAGCGCCAGACCGGCAGGAACGAGGCCGCGCGGCGCAGCGCGGCGGCCAGGTCGCACAGGTGCGCCGCGAGGGCGGCCTGCCGCCGTGGGTCGAGTCCCGCCGATTCCGCCAGTGCGTCGAGCGCTCCGGCCGCCGTGCCGCCGAAGTGGAACAGCGGGCGCGGCGCAGCGTCGAGCAGCGCCGCCAGTTCGACGGCCGCCGCGGCCCGGTCGGCCGCGCCCCGGAGGATCCGCACCGCGGCCGGTCCGGCCGCGCCGCGCGCGTCGCACGGCGCCCAGGCCGCCAGCACGACCGCGTCGGCGTCGAGCGGGTCGCGCTCGAGGTGGAGCAGCAGCGCCCCGGCCGGCAGCGCCGGCAGCTCGAGCGGGCGGGTCAGCGCGACGCGCCGCCCGAGCAGCGCCGCAGCCTGCCGCGTCAGCAGGTCGAGGCCGAGCGGCGGCCGCCCTGCCGCGCGCCACGCCGCGGGGTCGAGCGCCGCCAGCGCGGGGACCGAATCGACGCCGTGGCGCACGAGCAGCCGGCGGCGCGTCCGCGTCATCCCGTCGACGAGCGAGAGGTCGTGGCGCGCGATCAGGTCGGGGACGCAGGTCCCGCGCCAGCGGCAGCCGGCGCAGCCCGGTCCCAGGAAGGGGAAGGTCTCCCCGTCGTCCGCCGCCGCGCCGCCCGCCGCGCCGCCCGCCGCGCCACCCGCCGCGCCGCCGGCTGCGGCGCGCTCGACGATCGCCTCGACCTGCGCCACCGCCGAGGCCAGCACGTGCCGCAGCTCGCCCAGCGGAAAGCGCTCCTCGCGCCGGTCCCCCAGCACGAGGAAGCCGTGGTCCGGGTCACGGCCCTGCAGCTCGCCCAGCAGCCGGCCGCCGTAGGCGACCTGCAGCACCTGGTCGGCCCGCGGGGAGAGCCCGGCCTTGACGTCGCCCGGCTCGTAATGGAACGGGCCCAGTCTCGACGACCCGTCGACGCGCCGCAGCAGGTCGGGCACGGCGAGGTGGCGGCCGTCGTACAGCACGGCCTGGTAGACGCCGGGCGCCCCGGCCTCGAGCAGCGCGCGGGTCTGCCGCGCCCCTTCGGCGAAGTCGCCCGGCGGGTGCTCCGGCTGCGGGTAGCCCAGCGCGGCCGCGACCTCGGCCTCGAGCGCCAGGCCGTACGCCAGCAACTGCGCGGTCGCCGGGCCCGGCGGCGTGCGGGCCTCGCGCGGCAGCCGCCGGTCGAGCGCGATCCGGTGCGGGCAGACGGCGAGGTCGTAGAGGTCCGTCGCGCGGACGCGCGCGGCCGGGACGGGGCCGCTCACCCCTCGCGCGGCCCGGCGAGCGCGCGATCGACCGCCTCGCAGAGGATGTGCGCGGCCAGGATGTGGACCTCCTGGACCCGCGCCGTAACCTCCGACTCGACCACCAGCGCGGCGTCGCAGCGCGTGCGCGCCGCGCCGCCGTCGCGCCCCAGCAGGCCGATCACAACCAGCCCGCGGGCCCGCGCCTCGTCGATCGCGCGCAGCACGTTGGGCGACGATCCCGAGGTCGTGATCGCGACCAGCACGTCGCCCGGGCGGCCCAGCGCCTCGACCTGCCGCGCGAAGACCCGCTCGAAGCCGTAGTCGTTGCCGATCGCGGTCAGGGCGGAGGTGTCGGTCGTCAGCGCGACCGCCGGCAGCCCCCGGCGCTCGCGCAGGAAGCGCCCGGTCAGCTCGGCCGCGATGTGCTGCGCGTCGGCCGCCGAGCCGCCGTTGCCGCAGAGCAGCACGGTCCCGCCGCGGGCCAGGGCGGAGGTCAGCAGCTCGGCCGCGCGGGCCAGTTCCCCGGCCTGCCGGTCGAAGAAGCCGCGCACGGCCTCGTGGTGCTCTTCGGCGATCGCGCGGATCTCGTCGGGGCGCATCGGCGGGGCCTCCCGGGGCCGGCCATTCTAGACCTCCGGCGCGGGAGGGCGCCGGCCTTACCGCGGCGCGGTCGCAGCTTGATGGAACCCCGGTACCGGTGGCAGCATGGAGCCGTGGGCCGATCCTCCCCCTCGCTGCTGGTCGAACGGATGCGCGACGCGGGCATCCGCGTGACCGCTCCGCGCCGCGCGATCGTCCGGGTGCTGGAGGAGGCGGGGGACCACCTCGACGTCGAGGAGATCACCGAGCGGGCCCGGGCGCTCGACCCCTCGGTCCACCGCGCCACCGTCTACCGCACGCTCGGGTTGCTCAAGGGGCTGGGGCTGGTCGACGAACTCGACCTGCTCCACCTCGAGGGGGACCGCCACTTCTACGAGGTCCGGCGCGAGACCGAGCACGCGCACGTGATCTGCCTGACCTGCCGCCGGGTGCTCGAGCTGTCGGGCCACGTCATGGCGGAGCTGCGCGCCGACCTCGAGCAGGAGACCGGCTTCGCCGTGAAGTTCCTGCGGATGGAGGTCGGCGGCGCCTGTCCCGACTGCGCCGGCCGCGCCCGCCGGGCCGCCGCGGATCAGGCGTAGGCGGCGAGGAACCGCTCCGCTTCCCGAAGGAAGGCGCGCGGCGCGCTCCAGCAGGCGGGGGGCGCGGAGCCGGGAACCATCGCGACCGCCATCGCGGGCGCGCGGCGGGCCACCTCGTGCAGCGCGATCGCGGCGGGGCCGTCGGCCTCGCCGGGGGCGACCAGCAGCCCGGGGCAGTGCGGGCGGCCGGCCAGGAAGGGGTATCCCGGCTGCGCGGCCAGCCCGGCGAAGTAGTCGCGGTAGGCCTCGCCGAAGGCCGCCCCGGCGCGCGGGCCCATCTCGTTGAGGCCGGGCCAGGGCTCCGGGCCGAGCGCCTCGTGGATCCCCGGCAGCGAGTCGACCAGGACGCACGAGACGCGGCGCGGCGCGCCGGCGGCCAGGTTGAGCGCGACCAGCCCGCCGAACCCGATCCCGACGACTGCGGCCGAGGGGATCTCGAGCGCGTCCAGCACCGCCTGCGCGTCGGCGACCGAGCGCTCGAGGCAGGCATCCGGGAAGAACTCGCGCCCACCCGATGCGCCGTGACCGGCGAGGTCGAACCCGACCACCCGGCAGCCGCGCGCGACGATCCACTCCGCCACGTTGCCGAGGTGCGGGTCGCTGTAGCCCGCGAAGGTCCCCAGCGCGTGGTGGATCAGCAGCACCGGCACGTCGTGGCCGATAACCTGGGCCGACAGGCCGTAGCCCGGCCGGTCGACGGTCAGGGTCGAAACGAGCGCCTCGGTCACGCCCCCCGTATCGGCCTGTGCGGGGGGGACTTGAGGGGCGGTATAGTCCGGCCATGGTGATCAGCCGCCGTGTCGCCGAGAACCTGCAGCGCGCCTCGTGGATCCGCCGGATGTTCGAGGAGGGGGCCCGGCTCAAGGCCGAACGGGGCGAGGACCGCGTCTTCGACTTCACGCTCGGCAACCCCGAGGTCGAGCCGCCCCGGCTGGTGATCGAGGCGGCCCAGCGCGAGTTGGCCTCGCCACGGCCGCACCGCCACGCCTACATGCCCAACGCCGGCTTCCCCGAGGTGCGGGCCGCGATCGCGGGCCGGCTCGCGGCCGCGACCGGGCTGCCGTACACGGCGAACCACGTGCTGATGACGGTCGGCGCCGGCGGGGCGCTCAACACGGTGCTCAAGGCGATGCTCGACCCGGGCGACGAGGTGATCGTGCTCGCGCCCTACTTCGCCGAGTACACGTTCTACATCCAGAACCACGGCGGGACGATGGTCGTGGCGCCCACGCGCGAGGACTTCCAGCCCGACGTCGCGGCGATCGCCGCGGCGATCACGCCCCGCACCCGGGCGATCCTCGTGAACTCGCCGAACAACCCGAGCGGCGCGATCTACCGCGCCGCGATCTACGAGGAGCTGGAAGCCGCGCTGCAGCGCGCCGGACAGCCGATCGTCGTGCTGGTCGACGAGCCCTACAAGGCGCTGACCTTCGACGGGCTCAAGGCTCCGGAGGTCCCGGCGCTGATGACGCGGACGGTGACGGCGACCTCGTGGTCCAAGGCGCTGGCGCTGCCGGGCGAGCGGATCGGCTACCTGGCGCTCTCGCCGCGCCTGCCCGAGGCCGCCGCGCTGTTCGAGGCCTGCTGCTTCACGCAGCGGGTGCTGGGCTTCGTCAACGCGCCGGCGCTCTGGCAGTGGGTCGTGGCCGACGTCGGCGACCGGACCGTCGAGATCGCCCCCTACCAGCGCAAGCGCGACCTCGTCTACGAGGGGCTGACCGGGCTCGGCTACCGCTGCGTCAAGCCCGAGGGGGCGTTCTACGTCTTTCCGGAGACGCCGCTCGCCGACGACGTCGCGTTCGTCCGGCTGCTGGCCGACGAGGGGGTGCTGGCCGTGCCGGGCTCCGGCTTCGGCTGTCCGGGGCACATGCGGATCTCGTTCACCGTGCCCGAGGACACGATCGTGCGCAGCCTGCCCGGCTTCGCGAAGGCGTTCGAGCGGGCGCACGCGGCGCGCTGACCGCCCGCGATGGCCGGCGCGCGGGCGAGGGGCGGCGGTCGGGGCCGGACGCTGCGGCGGCTCGCCGCGGCCGTCGCCGGAACGCTCGCGCTGTTCGCGGCGGCGCAGGCGCTGACCTGGCCGCGCGTCGCCGTGCTCGTGACCGAAGACCCCGGGACGACCGCCTTCATCGAGGCCTGGCGGGCCCGGCAGCGCGCGGCGGGGCAGCCCGACGCGCCGCGGTTCCGCTTCGTCCCCTACGGGCGGATCGCGAACGACCTGAAGCGCGCGGTGCTGGTCGGCGAGGACATCGGCTTCTTCGGCCACCGCGGCTTCGAGGTCCTGGAACTGAAGAAGGCGCTGGCCGAGGCGCGCGAGGAGCGGGAGTTGCCGCGCGGCGCGTCGACGATCACGCAGCAGCTGGCCAAGAATCTCTGGCTGTCGCCGTCGCGCAATCCGTGGCGCAAGGCGAAGGAGGCGGTCCTCACCTGGCAGCTCGAGCGGGCGCTCTCCAAGCGCCGGATCCTCGAGCTGTACCTGAACGTCGTCGAGTTCGGTCCGGGCGTGTACGGCGCCGAGGCCGCGGCACGGCACTACTTCGGCAAGCCGGCCGCGGCGCTCGGCGCGCACGAGGCGGCGCAACTCGCGGCCGGCCTGCCCCGGCCGACGGCGTGGCACCCCGGCGCGTCGAGCCGCGCCTACGCGCGGCGCGTGGCGACCATCGAGCGGCGGATGGAACGCGCCCGTCACCTTGCGAAGCTGATCTGATGCGTCCGGACCGGGGGCCGCGCCTGCCCGGCCGTCAAACTGCTAACGCTTCGCATCAAGAAGAAATCAACGAAAATCGCCCCCGGGTCCTTGACTTTCCGCGTACCACGGGGCTAAACGGGGACGTTTCGTCGGCCTGTGGGAGGGTCGTTCTGGGCGCCGCGCCGTGGCGCAGTGGGTTGGACGCTTCAGCATGGGAAAGGCTTAGGGGGGTCACGGGGTCCCTCGCACCGCAGCCGCAAGGGCTCCGCCGCACTCGGTCCTAACACGGCCCGCGGGTCTTCCGCGGGTCGGTTCGTCCGCGCGCTGCGGGCGCGGGCGGGAGGCGGGGTCATGGCGAGACGGTCCGCACTGCTGGTCATCCTCCTGGTCGCATTCCTGTGCCTGATGTTGCCCGACTCCATCACGGAGACCGGCCGCGGGCCCGCCTTCGTCGACGGAGAGGTCCTGCTCAAGTTCGTTCCCGGTGCGCCCGCCACGGGGCGGGCCCACCTGCTGGCCGAGTTGCGCGCCGAACCGGCCCACGCCTTCCTCTCGGGCGCCGAGCACTGGCGGCTCGGCCCTGGCGTGTCGGTGCAGCAGGCGCTGGCGCGGCTGTCGGCCAGCCCGCTGATCGTCTACGCCGAGCCAAATTACCTGCTCTCGGCCGACGTCATCCCGAACGACCCGCGCCTGTCCGAGCTGTGGGGCATGCTCAACACCGGGCAGACCGGCGGCACGGCCGACGCCGACATCGACGCCGACCTGGCCTGGGGCGTCTCGACCGGCAGCCCGGACGTGATCGTCGGCGTGATCGACACCGGGATCGACTACAACCACCCCGATCTCGCCGCCAACATCTGGACCAATCCCGGCGAGATCCCCGGCAACGGGATCGACGATGACTCCAACGGGTACATCGACGACATCCACGGCTGGGACTGGGTCAACAACGACGGCGACCCGTTCGACGACAACGGCCACGGGACGCACGTCTCGGGCACGATCACGGCGCGGGGCGACAACGCGCTGGGCGTGGCCGGCGTGGCCTGGAACGTCCGGCTGATGGGGCTCAAGTTCCTCAGTTCCGGCGGCTCGGGCAGCACCGCCAACGCCGTTCTTGCAGTCGACTACTCGACGATGATGGGCGTCGACCTGACCAGCAACTCGTGGGGCGGCGGCGGCTTCACGCAGACGCTCTACGACGCGATCGCCCGCGCCGGGGCGCAGGAGATCGCCTTCGTCGCGGCGGCGGGGAACAGCAGCGTCAACAACGACACAACGCCGCACTACCCCAGCAGCTACGACCTGCCGAACCTCATTTCGGTTGCGGCCACCGATCACAACGACGCCAAGTCGTCGTTCTCGAACTGGGGCCCGACCTCGGTCGACCTGGCGGCGCCCGGCACGAGCATCCTGAGCACGATGCCCGGCAACACCTACGGCTCGCTGTCCGGGACCTCGATGGCGACGCCGCACGTCGCCGGGGCCTGCGCCCTGATCCGCTCGATCTCGCCGACCATCCCGGTGGCGCAGATGAAGAGCGTGCTGCTCAACTCGGTCGACCACATCGCGTCGATGCAGGGCCTGGTCGTCAGCAGCGGCCGGCTCAACGCCTTCTTCGCGATCGCCGAGCCCGACGACGTCCCGCCGAGCGGGGTCGTCGACCTGGCGGCCGTCGATCCGGGCTCGAACACGATGGGCCTGGCCTGGACCGCGCCCGGCGACGACGGGCTGACCGGGACGGCGACCTACTACGACCTGCGCTTCTCGCTCTCGCCGATCGACGAGGGGAACTTCGCGGCGGCGGAGCAGGCCGGCAGCGAGCCGGCGCCGGCCCCGGCGGGGACGCTCCAGCAGATGGAGGTCCAGGGCCTCGAACCGAACAAGATCTACTACTTCGCGATGAAGGCCTACGACGAGTGGGGCAACGTCGGCCCGATCTCCAACCTCGTCGAAGCCTCGACCCTGCCGCCGCCGACCGCCCAGGCCGAGCCGCTCACGATCGAAGAGGCGCTCTTCACCGGCGAGCAGGCGGACCACGTCGTGACGCTGACCAATGTCGGCGTCGGCACGCTCGACTTCACGATCCCGTCCCCGTCGGTCGGTGAGCCGCAGGCGGCGGCAGCCGAGCCGCTCGACCTCGGGAAGGACGACGTCGACCCGCGCCGGGGCGATCCGGTCGTCGAGAACGCCGGCGGACCGGACGCCTTCGGCTACCGCTGGGCCGACAGCGACGAGCCGGGCGGCCCTGCTTTCGCCTGGACCGACATCGCCGCGACCGGGACCGCGCTGAGCATCACGGGCGACGACGCGATCAGCGACCGGATCCCGCTGGGCTTCAACGTGGCGTTCTACGGGACCTTCTTCGACTCGATCCGGGTCTGCACCAACGGCTGGCTGTCGTTCACCAGCAGCGCCAGTTCCTATTCCAACCAGCCGCTCCCGAACAGCGGCGCGCCGGAAAACCTGATCGCCCCGTTCTGGGACGACCTCAACCCGGCCGGGACGCAGAAGATCTTCTTCCAGTCTTTCGGCACCCGGGCGAT
Source organism: uncultured Acidobacteriota bacterium (assembly GCA_963702545.1). Classification (GTDB taxonomy): domain Bacteria; phylum Acidobacteriota; class Polarisedimenticolia; order J045; family J045; genus JALOKP01. The sequence goes on from CAVPDB010000020.1 coordinate 265,225, forward strand.
CGTGCAGTGGAACGCGATCGCACCCTACAGCGGCACCGGCACCTACACCTTCCAGGCGATCATCGACCAGGGCGGGGCGGTCACGTTCCAGTACCTGGCGATGACCGGCGCGGTCACCAGCGCGACGGCCGGGATCCAGGACGCCTCCAAGATGGTCGGGCTGCAGGTCGCCTTCAACCAGGCCTACATCCACGACAACCTCGCCGTCCGGATCGCGGCGACGCCGCAGTGGCTGACCGCCGCGCCATCGTCGGGGCGGCTGCACGCCGGCGAGTCGATCCCGATCAACGTCCACATGGACGCCTCGGGCCTCGAGGGCGGGACCTATCCCGGGACCGTGAACATCAACACCAACGACCCGGCGCAGCCCGTCATCCCGGTCCAGGTCACCCTGCAGGTCACGGGTGCTCCCGACATCGCGGTGCAGCCGGCCTCGATCGACTACGGCGACCGCTTCGTCAACAACCCGCACACCGCCCAGTTGATCGTCGCCAACGAGGGGACCGACGTCCTGCACGTGACCGACATCGTCTCCAGTTCCGCGGAGCTGGTCGCGAGCCCGGCCGTCTTCGACGTCCCGCCCCACGGCTCGCAGAACGTCCTCGTCACCTGGTCCCCGACGCTGATCGGACCGTTCAGCGGCTCGCTGACGATTCTGAGCGACGATGCCGCCGATCCCAGCCTTGCGGTGCCCGTCACCGGAAATGCTGTCGCGGCGCCGATCATGGTCGTCGACCCGCCTTTCTTCGACGAGACGCTCTTCAGCGGTATCCAGGTCACGCGGCCACTGGTCGTCACGAACACCGGGGGCTCGGTGCTCGACGTCACGGCGGCGGCCGACCAGGGTGCCGGCGGGCTCGGCACGGGCCTGGTCTACGCGCCGGACGCGGGGGCCGAAGGCTCCGGCGGGCCCGACGCGTTCGGCTACCGCTGGAAGGATTCCGACGAGTCGGGTGGCCCGGCCTACGAGTTCGTCGACATCAGCTCGACGGGCACGACGATCACCTTCTCCAGCCAGGACGACGCGCTCTCGGCCGCGATCCCGATGGGGCTGACGTTCCCGCTCTACGGGACGAACTTCTCGTCGCTGAAGGTCGGGACCAACGGCTTCCTCACCTTCGATACCACCGACACCTCGACGCGCCTCACGAACTACAGCCTGCCGTCGACCAGCGGCGCGAAGAACATGATCGCGCTGTTCTGGGACGACCTGCACCTGCGGACCGGCAACGTCAAGTACCTCAACGACGGGACCCGGTTCATCGTGCAGTACACGAACGTCGAGAAGTACTCGCCGTCGGGCAACCCGCTCACCTTCCAGGTCCAGCTCTACCCGAGCGGCAAGATCCTGCTCGCCTACCGCACGATGGCCGGGACGCTCAACTCGGCGACGATCGGGATCCAGGACGGCACGAAGACGATCGGCCTGACCGCCAACTACAACGCGAACTACGTCCACAGCGGCCTGGCGGTCCAGTTCAGCCGGGTGCCCGACTGGCTGACGGTGACCCCGAACCACGCCACCGTCCAGCCCGGGCAGTCCTTCACCTTCGACGTCAAGTTCGACTCCAACGGCCGCAACGGCGGCGACCTCGTCGGCGCCGTGGTCCTGACGACGAACATCCCGTCGCAGGCGACCGAACGCGTCCCGGCGACGCTGCACGTGATCGGCGCGCCGATCGTCGGCATCGTTCCAGCCTCCTACGCCTACGGCACGCGCTACACCGGCTACTCCTACCTGACGACCTTCCAGGTCGTGAACAACGGGACCGACGTCCTCGTCGTCTCGAACGTCTACAGCACCGATCCGACGCTGTTCGTCGAGGACCCGCTGGGAGGCGAGGCGATACCCGAGGCCGAGTTCCCGCTCCAGCCGGGGCAGGCGCGGCTGTTCAACCTGCGCTGGGCGCCGACGCTCCCCGTCCCGCTCAACGCGCAGGTGCACGTCCTCTCGAACGATCCGATGACGCCGGACGCGATCATGCCCGTGACCGGCACCGCGATCCTGCCGCCGGTCGCCGTCTGGACGCCCGACCACTTCGCCGAGTCGATGGACAGCGGCCAGTCGGTCGTCCGCCCGCTGCAGCTCTCGAACACCGGGCGGGTCCGACCTGACGTACACCGTCGACATCGCGCTCGACAGCGGCGCCGTGGTCACGGTCGACTCGAGCCCGGAACTCAAGAAGGACGAGCCGGATGACCGGCCGGGAGCGCTGGGGTCGGGCGGACCGGACGTCTACGGCTACCGCTGGAAGGACTCCGATGCGCCGGGCGGTCCGGCCTTCGGTTGGGTCGACATCGCCGGGATCGGGACCGCGATCCCGCTCAACGCCGACGACCAGAACCTGGGGACCTTCCCGATCGGCTTCGACTTCCCGTTCTACGGGCAGACCTTCAACTCGTTCCGGGTCTGCACCAACGGCTTCCTGTCCTTCACCTCGAGCGCGACCAGCCTGACCAACTACCAGCTGCCCAGCACCTCGGCGCCGGAGAACCTGCTCGCCGTGTTCCACGACGACCAGGACTTCCGCACCGCGGGTGACGCGTACTATTACAACGACGGCAGCCGGCTGATCGTCTCCTGGGTCGCGGTGCCCCGCTACTCCTCGGGCGGCCCGTACACCTACCAGGCGATCATCTACCCCAGCGGCAAGATCGTCTTCCAGTACCTGGACATGCAGGGGGTCCGGCTCAACGAGGCGACGATCGGGATCCAGAACGCCGCCAAGAACGACGGCCTCACCGTCGTCTACAACGCGGCCTACGTCCACAACAACATGGCTGTCGAGTTCAACCCGCCGGCGAACTGGCTGCAGGTCTCCCCGACCTCGGGAACCGTGGGCGCGGGCGGATCGACCGTGCTCGACGTGCGGCTCGACTCGACCGGCCTCCTGGGCGGGAATTACAGCGCGACGATCAACCTGCTCACCAACGACCCGGTCAACGCGCTGATCGAGGTTCCCGTCACGCTCCACGTGATCGGAATCGCGGACATCGAGGCGCAGCCGTCCTCGCTGCTCTTCCCGACGACCTTCGTCGGCTTCAGCAGCAGCCAGGTCCTGAGCATCCGGAACAGCGGCAGCGATACACTGCACATCACGGGGCTGACGGTCGACGGCGAGTTCCAGGCTGCCGGCCTGATGCCGCCGGTGGACCTCGGACCGGGCGGGGCGATTCCGGTCACGGTCAGCTTCCTGCCGCTCGACGAGGGGACCCGTCTCGGTGCGCTGACGATCGTCAGCGACGACCCGGACGAGCCCGCACTCATCGTCCCGCTCCAGGGCGAAGGGCTCTGGCCGCCCGAGATCGTGGCCACACCGCCCGAGATCCGGGTGGCGCTGCCTCCGGGCGGGCACAAGACGAAGAACCTCAACCTCGCCAACACCGGCGGCTCGGACCTGGTCTGGACCGGCGGCACGAACCTGATCTCGATCGCCGGCGCCGCGGCGCCGGGAACCTACGTCGAGCTCGAAAAGGGCGAGGAGGATGCCCGGGAAGGGATCCTCGGCACCGGCGGCCCGGACCTGTACGGCTACCGCTGGGTCGACTCCGACGAGCCGGGTGGCCCGGTCTACGACTGGTTCGACATCAGCGCGATCGGCACGCAGCTCACCGCGCTGACCGGCGACGACCAGACGGTGCTCGGGGTCCCGCTCGGGATCTCGTTCCCGTTCTACGGCAGCTCCTTCACCACCGCCAGCATCTGCACCAACGGCTGGCTCTCCTTCACGTCGAGTCTGACGGCCTACACCAACCAGCCGCTGCCGAACACCGGCACGGCCGTCCCGGAGAACCTGATCGCGGCCTTCTGGGACGACCTGCACATGCGGACGGCCGGGAAGGTCTTCACCTGGTCGGACGGTTCGCGCTTCGTCGTCCAGTGGAACAACGTCGAGCGCCTCACTTCGGGGTCGCTCTTCACCTTCCAGATCCAGCTCTTCCCGAACGGCCGGGTCCTGCTGCAGTACAAGAGCATGAGCGGGCTGCTCAACACGGGCACGATCGGGATCCAGAACGCCGGCAAGGACGACGGGCTGACCGTCGTGTTCAACCAGGACTACGTCCACAGCGAGATGGCGGTCGAGTTCAAGAACATCCCGCAGTGGCTGAACATCGCGCCCGAGGAAGGGACGGTCCCGGAGGGCGGCAGCCAGGACGTCGACGTGCTGGTCGACGCCGCCGGGCTCGAGGACGGGATCCACGAGGGGACGATCCAGCTGCGCAGCAACGACCCCTACAACCCGTTCGTCGAGGTCCCGGTCCACCTCAACGTCAGCCTGATCGAGCCGACGCTCACGGCCTTCGTGCCCAAGGTGATCCGCTTCGCGGACACCGGGATCCTGCGCGTCCGGATGACGATCGAGTTGCCGGCCGGCCTGGATCCGCACGCGATCCTGCTCTCGTCGGTCGTGATGAACGACACGGTCCCGGCGCTGACGGATCCCGCACCCTACTACTCCGACGACAACCGCAACGGGATCGAAGAGGCCACCTTCTGGTTCGACTGGAGCCTGGTCAAGTCCACGCTCGCCGAGGGGATGATGATCCCGGTGACGATCATGGGCGAGGTCGAGGACGTCCAGTGGTTCCGCGGGGTGGACTACATCCGCACCGGCGACCCGGACCAGTACATGCCGTTCCCGGGCGCCTACTTCCTGGCCGGTCAGGCCGTTCCGATCCGCTGGACCGAGTCCTCGACCGAGATCCCGCACCGCTACACCGTCCAGCTCTCGCGCGACGGCGGAACGGCGTGGGAGACGCTCGCCACCGGGCTGACCAGCACCTCGTTCGACTGGGCCGCGACCGGCCCGGCGACGACCAGCGCGATCGTCCGCGTCCTGTCGTATGACACCCTCGGCACGCTGCTCGGCAGCGACGACTCGGCCGCACCGTTCACGATCGCGGGCGGCACGCTGGCGCCGCCGCTCCCGATCGACGGGGCGCAGCTGCTGGTCGAGCGGGTCGGGGCGGAGACGGTCCTGAGCTGGAAGCCGCCGGTCACCGACCTGTCCCACGGGCCGGCCGACCGCTACCACGTCTACCGCGGCACCGACCCGCAGAACCTGGTCGAGGTCGCGCTGGTCAACGCCACCGAGTACCGCGAGGAGGCGGGAGCGCCCATGCCGGGCCTCGTCTACTACCGCATCGTCGCGGCGAACGCCGCCGGGGACGCTCGCTGAGCGATCCCGTCTGAAGACGCGGGGGCCGGTGATCCGTGACGGGTCACCGGCCCCCGGCCATTTTCCCGATCCAGTAGACCAGTCCCTGGGCCAGCCAGATCGCGCCCACCACCCGGAACAGCCACATCACCGCGCTGGTGCCGATCAGCGCCTGGATGTGCAGCGGGAAGGGAAGGCGCGGGGCCTGCGGTCCCGGTTCGCGCGAAAAGGGCCCGATCAGCGCCAGCGGCAGGACCGTCAGCGCGACCAGCCCTCGGAAGATGAGAGACAAGTCCTCGAACGAGACGGGCCCAAGCCAGCCCCGCGCGGCGAGCGGGCCGCCGAGCACCAGCAGCACGATCGCGCCGCCGATGCCGGCCAGCACCGGCAGGCGGTGACGCGCGATCCATCCGAGGGTGCGCCGCAGCCGGTCGGCGTGCGGGGCGGAGCAGGCGCGCCACGCGGTGCGGCCCGGAGGCTCGACGACCTCCACCCGGTGCGCTCCGTCGCCGGCCGCTCCGCCGCACCACAGGCAGCGCCGGTCCGCGCGCGCCAGCGCCCAGGGCCGGGCGTAGAGCCGGTGCGTGATCACCAGCAGCGCACCCAGCGCGATCGAGGGGCCGACCCCGAGCGGCGCGCGCGTGAAGAGCCAGAGCACGAGGGGCACGGGGAGGAAGAGCAGAAGGCCGACCAGCCGGTCGGCCGCGCCGCGGGAGGCTGCCATGCGCGCATTCTGGCCGACCGCCCAGCGGGAGGCCACGCCGGGTCGCCGCCGGGGTTCCGGTGGGCGCGCTAGCCTCGATGTGATATTCCGGTTCTGGACGAAGTGGAATGTCACATCGAGGCTAATCCCGGCCTCCGCGCGGCTCCCGCCTCCGGCACCCCGATGACCTCCCGCCGCCACGGCACCGCCCTCGAAGCCTCCGTCATCGCGCGGCTGGCGGCCCCGGTCGTCCTGGCGCAGATCGGCTGGATGTCCCTCGGGCTGGTCGACATGTGGATGGTCGGCCACCTCGGGCCCGGGGCGCTGGCCGGCGTCGCGCTGGGCGATCTCTGGATCTACGGCACGCTGCTGGTGGCCCAGGGGGTCATGATGGGCCTCGACCCGATCGTCTCCCAGGCCCACGGGGCGGGGGAGGGGGCGCGGGCCGGCGCGGCGCTGCAGCGCGGGGTGGTGCTGGCGCTGCTGCTCTCGGTCCCGGTGATGGTGCTCTGGTCCCTCACCGGGACGGTGCTGCGGCTCGCCGGGCAGGACCCCGCCCTGGCCGGGGTGGCGCAGAGCTACACGATGATCCAGGTCTTCTCGCCGGCCCCGTTCCTGGTCTTCGTCGCGATGCGGCAGTACCTGCAGGGCCGCGGGATCGTGCTGCCGATGCTGGCGGTCGTGCTCGTGGCGAACGTGATGAACGCCTTCCTCAACTGGGTCTTCATCTACGGCAAGCTGGGAGCGCCGGCGATGGGGGCGGTCGGATCGGGGCTGTCGACCGGGATCACCCGGACCGTGATGCCGGTCGCGCTGGCCGGGATCATCGTCGCGCTCGAACTGCACCGCGAGGCCTGGGTCCCGTGGAGCCGCTCGGCGCTCGACCTGGGCGAGCTGCGCGAGATCCTGGAGTACGGGATCCCGGTCGGGGCCTCGCTCGGGCTCGAGGTCTGGGCCTTTTCGATCGCCGGGCTGTTCGCCGGCTGGCTGGGCGCCGATCAGCTGGCCGCGCACACGATCGTGCTGAAGCTCTCGGCCTTCTCGTACATGGTGGCGCTGGGGATCTCGCACGCCAGCGCGACCCGCGTCGGGAACCTGGTCGGGGCGGGGGATCGCCGGGAGGCGCAGCGCGCGGCCTGGGTCGCGGTCGGGATGGCCGCCTCCGCCATGGCGCTCTTCGCGGTCGTCTTCACGCTCTTCCGCTGGCAGCTCCCCGCGCTCTTCCTGCCCGCGGGGGCGACGGCGGCGATCGGCTTCGCGGCCGCGATCCTGCCGATCGCGTCGGCCTTCCAGGTCTTCGACGGGACGCAGGCGGTCGGCGGCGGCGTGCTGCGCGGGGTGGGGGACACCCGCCCGGCGGCCTGGTTCAACTTCTTCGGGTACTACGTGCTGGGCCTGCCGCTCGCGGTCTTCCTGGCGTTCGACGGCGAGGCCTGGGGTCTGCCCGGCCTGGGCTGGGGGCTGCCCGGGATCTGGATCGGGCTGGCGCTGGGTCTCGGCGCGGTCGCGGCGCTGCTGGTGGCCTACATCGCGCGGTGCGGACCGGCCCCGGTTTCCCGCTCTCCTAGCGCGTGAACTTGCGGTACTTGATCCGGTGCGGCTGGTCGGCGCCGGCGCCCAGGCGACGCTTCTTGTCGACCTCGTAGTCGTCGAAGTTCCCCTCGAACCAGACGACCTGGCTGTCCCCCTCGAAGGCCAGGATGTGGGTCGCGATCCGGTTCAGGAACCAGCGGTCGTGGCTGATCACGACCGCGCAGCCGGCGTACTCCAGGAGCGCGTCCTCGAGCGCGCGCAGCGTGTCGACGTCCAGGTCGTTGGTCGGCTCGTCGAGCAGCAGGACGTTGGAGCCGGACTTGAGCATCCGCGCCAGGTGGACCCGGTTGCGCTCGCCGCCCGAGAGGGTCCCCAGCTTCTTCTGCTGGTCCGCGCCCCGGAAGTTGAACGAGCTGACGAAGCCGCGCGCGTTGATCGTGCGGCCGCCGATCTCGAGGTTCTCCTGTCCCTCGGAGATCGCGTCGTAGACCGACATCTCGTCCTTGAGCACGTCGCGGCTCTGGTCGACGTAGGCCAGCTTCACGGTCTCGCCGACGCGCAGGGTCCCGCCGTCCGGCTTCTCCTGATCCGTGATCATCCGGAACAGGGTCGTCTTGCCCGCGCCGTTGGGCCCGATCACGCCGACGATCCCGCCGCGCGGCAGCTTGAACGACAGGTCCTCGATCAGCAGGTTGTCGCCGTACCCCTTGGTCAGGTGGTCGGCCTCGATCACGACGTCGCCCAGGCGCGGGGCCGGGGCGATGTAGATCTCGACCGACTCGGGGAGCTTCTGCTGCTCCTGCTCGACCAGCTTCTCGTAGGCGTTGAGTCGGGCCTTCCCCTTGGCCTGCCGCGCGCGGGGCGACATCCGCACCCACTCCAGCTCGCGCTCGAGGGTGCGCTGGCGGGTCATCTGGGCCTTCTCCTCCAGGGCCAGGCGGTTCCGCTTCTGCTCGAGCCAGGAGGTGTAGTTCCCCTCCCAGGGGATCCCCTGGCCGCGGTCCAGTTCGAGGATCCAGCCGGCGACGTTGTCGAGGAAGTAGCGGTCGTGCGTCACCGCGACGACCGTGCCGGGGTACTCGGCCAGGTGGTGCTCGAGCCACGCCACCGACTCGGCGTCCAGGTGGTTGGTCGGCTCGTCGAGCAGCAGCAGGTCGGGTTCGGAGAGCAGCAGCCGGCAGAGCGCGACGCGGCGCTTCTCGCCGCCGGACAGCGTCGGGACCGCGGCCTCGCCCGGCGGGCAGCGCAGCGCGTCCATCGCCATCTCGAGCTTCTGGTCGAGATCCCACAGCCCCTGGGCGTCGATCTTGTCCTGCAGCTCGGCCTGCTCGGCGAGCAGCTTGTCCATCTCGTCGGCCTCGAGCGGCTCGGCGAAGCGGTCTGAGATCGCGTTGAAGCGGTCGATCAGCGCCAGCTTGTCGGCGGCCCCCTCCTTGACGTTGTCGAGCACCGACTTGGCCGGGTCGAGCTGCGGCTCCTGCTGCAGCATCCCGACCTTGATCCCCTTGGCCGCGAAGGCCTCGCCGTTGAACTGCGGGTCGAGCCCCGCCATGATCTTCAGGAGCGAGCTCTTGCCGGCGCCGTTCGCGCCCAGCACGCCGATCTTCGCGCCGAAGAAGAACGACAGCCAGATCCCCTTGAGGATCTCGCGATTCGGCGGGACGACCTTGCGCAGGTCCTTCATGACGTAGATGAATTCGGGCATCGGGAGACCTCGGACGCGGTGAGAGGGCCGCGCGCAACCGGAGCAGGATGGGGGAAGCGGGACGAAGGCGCAAGACGGCACGGCGCCCCGGCCCAGCCCCGGGGCGTCGTGGGCCTGCGGGCGCGCGTCAGCGCGTCGTCTGCGCCGGCGGCCGCGGCGGGGTTCGCGGCGGGTCGGTCCGGATCTTCTCCATGAGGTACTCGACCGCCTTCATCAACTGCGAGTCGACGCCGCGCTGCATCTCGGCCGGGTCGATGTCGACCACGATGTCGGGCTGGACCCCCTCGTTCTCGATCACCCACTTCCCGTCGGTCGAGTAGACGCGGTAGTCGGGGGCGGTGATCCCGCCGCCGTCGACCAGGGGCGTGAACATCGAGACGCCGACCAGCCCGCCCCAGGTCCGGGTCCCGATCACCGGCCCCATCTTCTTGAGCTGAAACTCGGCCGGCAGCATGTCGCCGCCCGAGCCGGCCTGGCGGTTCGTGAGCAGCGCCTGGTGGGCCTGGGTCGCGACCAGCGGGGTCGCGTAGTCGTTCGAGTAGCGCCTCGTCCAGTAGAAGAGGACCGGCAGGTTCATCCGGTTGAGGAACGGGTCGGGGTCGAGGCCGCCGGCGTTGAAGCGGCCGTCGACGATCAGCCCCTCCCTCTGCGTCTGGCCGTACCAGTACTGCGGGAACATCTCGGCCGCGCCGGTAAAGGTGTCGGGGAGGTGCAGGTAGCCGATCTTCCCGCCCGAGGCCTTCTCGACCGCGGCGCGATTGCGCTCCAGCCAGTCCAGGTACCGGAACTTCGACTCGTCCCCTGCCGGGACGACGAGCGCCTCGCGGGTGTCCTTGCCCTTCGGGTCAGCCGCCACGGTCAGGCGGACCGGCTTGCCGGCCAGCCCCTCGAACTCGGCGAAGGCCTCGCGCGCCGTCGTCACGGGACGCCCGTCGACCGCCAGCAGGAAGTCCCCTTCGCGGACGTCGATTCCCGGCGCCGCCAGCGGCGGCACGCTGCCGGTGGTCCAGTCCGGTGTCCTCAGGATCCGCCGGATCTGCCAGCGTCCGCTGGCGGGATCGGCGATCAGGTCGGCGCCGAGCAACCCCGTCGGGACCCGGTCCGGCCGGCGCCGGCGGTCGCCGCCGTAGACGTAGGTGTGCGAGGTCGCCAGTTCGCCGATCAACTCGCCGATCACCCAGCGGACCTCGGCACGGCTCGAGGCGGCGTCGATCAGCGGCTGGTACTTCGCGCCGACCGCGGCCCAGTCGAGGCCGTGCATCCCGGGGTCGTAGAAGTAGTCGCGCTCGAGGCGCCAGACCTCGCGGTAGATCTGCTTCCACTCGGCCCGCGGGTCGAGTCGCATCGTCAGGCCGGAGAGGTCGAGCGGCTCGGGCTTCGCCTTCTCGGCCGAGGGATCGACGATCCCGATCTCGGTGCCGCGCCGCCAGCCCAGCCGCTTGCCGTCGGCCGAGAGCGCGTAGTCGTCGACCGTCTCCAGCACCGTCCGCCCCTTGCGCGCCTTCAGGTCGTAGGCCTTGAGCGGCCGCGCGCCGGGATCCCGGATGTCGAAACGGTTGAAATCCCCCTCCTCGCCGTCGAGGTAGAAGAGGGTGTCGCCAGCCACGCCGAGCCGCCGGTAGTTGCCGCGCGGCAGCGGCAGCGGCTCGACCCGGGCCTCGATCCCGGCGAGGTCGACGACCGTCCGCGGCGGGGCTTTTGCGGCCTCGTCCTTCTTCGCGGCCTCGCCCTCTTTCTTTGCGGCCTCGCCCTCCTTCTTCGCCGTCGGCGCGTCCGGCGTCCCGTCCGCCGGCGCCTCGTCCCCCGTCTGCGGCGGGAAGAGCGGCTTCGCCCCCGCCTTCAGCGCCAGGGCGTAGATCCCGGCGACCTTCTTGTAGACCAGTTCGAAGTCCATGTCGCTGTAGGTCGGGTCGAAGCGCCGGTTGCTGGCGAAGAACAGCCGCTCGCCGTCGGTCGAGAAGACCGGCCCGAAGCTCTCGTAGGTCCCGCCCGTGACCGCCTGCTGCTGCCTGGTCTCGAGGCCGTAGATCCAGACCCGGTTGACCAGGTCGGGGCCCATCTTGGTGTAGGCCAGGAAGCGCGAGTCGGGCGACCAGGCGTGGTCGAAGATCGGCTTGGCGTCGATCGCCAGGTCCATCGCCTCGTACTCGGCCTTGTCGATCTTCGTCACCGCCTTGGTCGCGACGTCGAGCACCGACAGCGTCAGCGTCTGGTCGGTGAAGGCCACCTTCTTCGAGTCGGGCGACCAGCGCAGCGCGAAGCGGTAGCCGTCCTTGTGCGTCGTCAGGCGGGTCGCCGGCTCCTTGCCGAGCGGGTCGACCACGAAGATCTCGTACTCGCCGGTCCGGTCGGAGAGGAAGGCGATCTGCCGGCCATCGGGCGACCAGACCGCGTCCTTGTCGCGGGATCCCGAGTCCTGCGAGAGGTTCCGGATCACCCCCTTCTCGCGCGGCACCGTGAAGACCTCGCCGCGGGCTGAGACCACGGCCCGGTTGCCGTCGGGCGAGAGCCCGAGCGAGGTGATCCAGTCCTTGACGTTCTTCTGGTACGGCCGCGCCTCGGGGGCGTCGGCCAGGGCCTGGAACGGGACGGCGCGGACCTGCCCGGTGGCGGGGTCGAAGATCTCGATCCCCCCGGCCCGGTCGTAGACGATCTTCCCACTCCCCTCCGAGGGGCGGCCGGCGTCGAAATCGGCGTAGCGCGTGAGCTGCCGGGACTGGCCGGTCCCGGGGTCCATCGCGAACAGGTTGAGCACGCCGTCCGGGTCGGCCTGGTAGTAGAGCGTGCCGCCGATCCAGATGGGGAAGCGCTCGGTCCCGCGGGCGTCGGTGAGCTGCCGGTCCTTGCCGGTGCGGACGTCGTACAGGTACAGGTCGGGCGCCAGGCCGCCGCGGTAGCGCTTCCAGGTCCGGTCCTCGGTCGCGACGCGGGTGTAGGCCAGGAGCGACGCGTCGGCGTTGTAGGCGCCCCAGCCCGCTTCCGGCAGGGGGAGCGCCTCGAGCCCCGAGCCGTCCGGCGCGATCAGGAAGAGCCGCTGGAAGCGGCTGTAGGAGTCGCGCCCGGAGCGGAACAGGACCTTGCCGCTGACCGGGTGCCAGCCGACGACCTCGTCCGCCCCGGGGTGCCAGGTCAGGCGCGTGATGTTCCCCCCCTCGGTGTTCATCACGTAGACGTCGGTGTTGCCGTCGTACTCGGCGGTGAACGCGATCAGCTTCCCGTCCGGGGAGAACTTGGGCGTCTTTTCCTCCCCCTCGTGGAAAGTGATCCGCTTCGCGACGCCGCCCGCGGCCGGGACGGTCCAGACGTCTTCGGCGTGGGCGAACGCGATCAGGTCGCCGTGGAGGTCGGGCTGCATCGCCAGCGCCTGCGGCGCGACGGGAGGCGCCGCCGCGGCGGGAGCGAGGGCGGCCAGGACGACGGCGGCGACGGCCGCGACGAGGAGAGCGGGCGCGGAGGCGAGCGCCGCGCGGCGGGCAGAGGAGGGGAGCCGGGCCATGGTGAGAGTTCCTCCGTAGCGGGGAGAAGTAACGGGTTATTGTCGCCTCCCGGGCCCTTCCGCGAAACCCCGTCCGCCGGTGTAGGCTGACCGCCCAGCCACAGTCGGAGGCCGCTCGTGAGCCGCGCGCCGCGCATCGTCCTGTGCTACCGCGCCGACGACCCCGATGCCGGGGATGTCTTCTCGCGGATCGTGCCGTACGGGCTGATGACGATCCACGGCTCGCTCCGGGCGAACGGCTTCGACTCGCGCCTCCACAACTTCACGGGCGTGCCGTTTGCCGAGATCCGGCGGGTCTTCGCCGAGGCGCGGCCCGACGCGATCGGCGTCTCGCACTTCACCTTCAACCACGCCTCGTGCGCCGGGCTCTACGCCGCGGCGGCCGAGGCCGCGCCGCAGGCCCTGGTGATCGCCGGCGGCCCGCAGGCGACGCACCTCGACGGGCCGATCCTCTCCCGCGCCCCCGCGCCCCGGGTGATCGTGCGCGGCGAGGGGGAAGGGCCGGCGCTCGCGCTCGCGGCGCAGCTCGCCGCCGGCGCGCCGCGTTTCGAGGCGGTCGCCGGGCTCTCCTGGCTCGACGCAGGCGAGGTCCGGCGGACCCCGGAGGCCCCGCCGGCCGAGGACCTCGACCCCTTCCACCCGCCCGAGCGCTACGAGCAGCTCCACGGCGTGGCGGCGCACGAGCAGTTCCCGATCGTCATCACCTCGCGCGGCTGCCCCGCCGCCTGCACCTTCTGCAACACCCCGCTCTTCTGGGGCCGGCAGATGCGCTATCGCAGCGCGGCCAGCGTCGTCGACGAGATCGAGCTGGTCTGGAAGCGCTGGGGGATCGACTTCTTCAGCCTGCGCGACGACACCTTCACGGCGAGGAAATCGCGCGTGAAGCAGCTGGCGGACGAGCTCCAGCGCCGTGAGATCTTCGTGCTCTGGAACTGCCAGTCGCGGGTCAACCTGGTCGACGAGGAGCGGCTGCTCTGGATGCGGCAGGCGGGCTGCGACCAACTGCAGTTCGGGGTGGAAGCGGCCTCGCCGGCGATCCTGAAGGAGCTGAACAAGGAGATCCGGCCCGACCAGATCGAGCGCGCGCTCGCGCTCTGCCGCAAGGTCGGGATCAAGACCAGCGCCTACTTCATCACCGGCGTGCCGGGCCAGACCGACGCCGACCTCGAGGCCAACCGCCGGCTGTTCGAAACCGCCGGGTTGATGGACGGGATCGTCGCGCCCCTGGCCTACTACCCCGGGACCTCGCTCTTCGACGACGCCAGGGCGCGCGGCGAGGTCGACGAGGAGCTGTTTCTGGCGGGCGACCAGGCCGCGCTCTTCGTGCGGCGCGACCCGCACGCCGAGCGGCAATTCCGGAGGATGGTCGGGGCGATCGAGCGCGAGGCGCCGAAGCGCGGCTTCACGCGCGAGGAGATCGAGGGGCACCTGGGGCGGACGGACCGCTGCTACGCCTCGCTGCTCGATCTCGGCGCGTGGCACGAGGCGCGCCGGGAATGGAGCGCGGCGCAGGCGGCCTACGGCGAGATCGTCCGGCGCTGGCCCGGCTCGCCGTGGGGACCGAAGGCGCTGGCCGGGCTCGCGGCGCGGCGCGGCCCGTAGGGACCGCCCTCCGTGGCGGCCCGTTTCGCCCGGTGCGCGCGCCCGCGAGACCGGAAGGAGGCCTGATGGCGCACGAGAAGATCGATTACCCGCGGCTCGACTGGCAGCCCGGCGCGCATCCCCTGGAGCGCAAGAAGCTCGGCGCGCTCGGCGGCGCGACGCTGCTCCGCTTCGAGCCGGGCTTCGAGGATCCGAACTGGTGCGTCAACGGCCACGCCGGCTACGTCCTCGAAGGGACGCTGCGGCTCGCCTTCGACGAGGGGGCCGTGGAGGTGAGGGAAGGGGAGGGGTTCGTGATCGACCCCGGCACCCGGCACCGCGCCGCGAATGCGGGGTGGGACGCCGTCTCGCTGTTCATCGCCCCGCGAGGGGCCGCTCCCTGACGGGAGCCGGACTGGAGAAGGAACGGGCCCGGGCCGACCGGCTTAGACCCGCGTTTCCTCTTCCTGGGGGGCGGGCGCTTCGGCTGCGACGTCGGCTGCGACGTCGGCCTCGACCTCGGCCGGCTCGGGTTCGCCGGTCCGCTTGGCCTGCTTGCGGGCGGCGCGGGTCGCGCGCTTTTCGGAAGCCCGGGTGAGGCGGGCCTGTTCCTTCTGTCGCTTCAGGAATGACGGTCGTTTGTTTGCCACCAGGTGGCTCCTTGGGGCGCGTCGATGGAGCGCGCACACCGCATCGTCGCAGGTTCCGGGAGAATCGGCACCCCGGAAGAGCGTTTCCCTCCCCCAATGCGATTCGGCCAAGAGTGTCAAACAGTCAAATAAGCAACGTTGCGAAGCGTGTAAGTCGGCGGTGTGATCGGCCCGCTCTCGACGGGGGGCAGCCGCGCCGTTCCCGCGCCCGCGGCTCCGGCCAGCCCAGCCGCGCGTCGCGCTCGGCCCGCCGCCGGCGCTGCTCCGGCCGCATCGTGCCCGAGCGCCGCAACGCCGCGATATTGACGTCCAGCACGAACCCGCTCTCGACCCCGACCGGCGTGTGCAGCTCCAGCGGCTCGGACTGGCTCCCGGCGAACGAGCGCAGCCCGTCGAACGCCACGTCCTCCGTCCACCGGCCGCGCAGCGCCTGCAGCTGCTCGAAATGGCACCCTGCGCGCGCCTTCGCGAGCATCCGGGCGCTGTTTCTGGCGCACGTCTCATCCGTTGGGCGGAGGCCCGGCTTCCGACCACTTTATTCGTAACCCAGTATCGATAAAAGGGCTTGTTAGCCAAGTCGTACCAACCGAGAATCATTACAGTTTTCTTCACGCTTCCCGCCGGCCCGAGGCGGACGCACACCAGCGCCATCCAGGGCGGACCCGCTCGCGGGACGCCGGGCGCTGATCGGTGGGGAGCCCTCATGAAAGACACGCCGTTCCAGTTCGCCGCGGGGTGCACGCGCCGCCTCGCGCCGGTGACCGCGCTCGCGGTCATCGCCGCGGTCGCCAGCCTCGCTCTGGCCTACGACCAGTACTCGACCGACGGAAGCACCGGCAACTGCGCCACCTGCCACGGGGACTTCCGGGCCAGCCCTTACACTTCGAAGGTCGACGGCCAGAGCTGGGGCAACGACGCCCACGACGTGCACCGCAACTCGATGCTCGGCAGCGACTGCAACGCCTGCCACTACGCGGAGCGCTTCCCGACCTACATCGGACGCGCGCCGGGCGGCAACGGCCTGGCGGGCTACTCCTGCGCCGGCTGCCACGGCCGCTCGCAGGACGGCACCGGGACCGGGACCGCGGGGTTCAGCGCGGGGCTGCGCCAGCTCCACTGGCGGGCCGGGGAGACCGGCTGCGTGAGCTGCCACGCCGACTCCAACCCGGCCGCGAAGACCCCCGTCGGCGAGAACGTCCTGCCCCCGTTCTACGCCAACCCGGGAACGGGGCACACGATCCCCAACAACCCCTGCAACCCCGCGCCCGCGTTCGTCGAGAACTACGCCGCGTCGACCCTCGGCCTCGACAACGACGGCGACGGAACCTTCGACAGCCTCGATCCGCAATGCAACGTGGCCAGCGCGACCCCGGGCGAGGTTTCGCGCGGCGGGCAGCCCCAGTTGCTCGTCAACGCGCACAACCCGGTGACGCGGCTGATGGCGATCAGCTACGGGCCGGCCTGCACGTCGACCAACAACACGATCTACTACGGCCCGTTGAGCGCCGTCTCGACCTACGGCTACTCCGGCCAGCAGTGCGCGATCGGAAACACCGGGGCCTACACCTGGACCTACCCGGCAAGCCCGTCCGCGTTCTTCTTCCTCGTCGCCGGCCGCAACGCGGCCAACGAGGGCTCGTTTGGCAAGTCCAGCGCGGGGATCGAACGACCCCGCTACGCCGGAAACGCGGTCTGCCCGCTGCCGCAGGATCTCGCGAAGCGGTGCGACTAGCGCCGGCCGGCCCGGACCAGCTCTTGGATCGACGACGCCCGGTGCGGATCCGGTTCCGCACCCGGCGTCGCCGGTCTCAGCTTCCCTTGACCGCCACCTGCGCCCCGGCGACGAGGCCGCCGGCGCCGGTCGTCACGACCGCCTGGCCCGGCGCGATCCCCTCGACCACCTCGACCCACTCGCCGTCGGCCAGCCCCTCGCGGATCGGGAGCGTGCGGGCCCGGCCGCCGTCGATGATCCAGACGAAGGAGCGCCCTTCGTCCCGGATCACCGCGGCGACGGGAATCGCCAGCGCGCCGAGCCGCGCCGGCAGCTCGAAGCGCGCGGTCGCGAACAGGCCGGCCTGCAGCCGCAGGTCCGGGTTGGGGACCGCGACCTTGACCAGGAAGGTCCGGTTGGTCCTGTCGATCGAAGGGTTCACGGCGACGATCGTGCCCTCCCTCGGCTCGCCGGTCGTGCGCACCGCGAGGCTCGCCTGCATCCCCGGCGAGAGCGTTCCGGCCAGGCGCTCGGGGACCTCGAACTCGCCGTGCAGCGTCGAGAGGTCGGCGATCTTCACGACCGGCTCGCCGCGGGCGACGAACTCGCCGCGCTGCAGCATCCGGGCCGTGATCACGCCGCCGTAGGGGGCGGAGCCGGTCGTGTCGGCCAGCCGCTGGCGCGCCGCGTCGCGGCGGGCCTGCGCCTCGCCGAGCGCCGCCTCGGCGCGCTCGGTGAGGGTCACGGCCTGGTCGAGCATCTGGCCGGTGGCCGAGCCCTCGCGCGCCAGCCCCTCCATCCGCTCGCGCTCCCGCCGCGCGTCCTTCAACGCGACCTCAGCCGAGACGACCGCGGCGTCGGCCTGCTGCAGGTCGAGCCGGTACTCGATCGGCCGGACCTGGAACACGGTCTGGCCCGCGCCGACGCGGCTGCCGACGTCGACCGGGACCGCCTCGAGCTGCCCTTCGGAGAGTGCCCGCATCTCGGCCTCGCGGGCCGCACGCAGCGTACCGGTCGCCTCGAGCGTCGGGCGGAAGTCGCGGCGGGCCGCCACGGCCAGCTCGACCTCGCGCGGGGCCAGCGCCTCGGCGGTGGCGGCAGTCCCGGTCACGGCGTCCGCGGCCGGCGCGGCGTCCGCGCCCGGTGCGCCGCCGGCCTCCGGGCCGGCGCCGGTCTTGCGGCCGCAGCCGGCGGCGGCCAGGGCCGTGAGCAGCAGGATCGGAAGCAGGGTCACGGGAGTGGGCGTTCATGCGTTGCTCGCCTCGCCGGGGGCGGCCGCAGGGGCCGGCGCCGGCCGGTGCGCCCGCGAACGGGCGGAGAAGCGCCGCTTGACCCACGCCGTGGCGTCGTCGAGCAGCAGGTAGACCACCGGGATGATCAGCAGCGTCAGCAGCGTCGAGGTCGCGGTCCCGCCGATCACGGCGATCGCCAGCGGGGCGCGGGCCTCGCCGCCCTGCGACAGCGCCAGCGCGACCGGGACGACGCCGATCATCGTCGACGCCGCGGTCATCAGGATCGGCCGCAGCCGGACCGGGCCGGCCTGCAGCATCGCGGCCACCTTGTCCACGCCCTTCTCGCGCTGCTGGTTGGCGAAGTCGACCAGCAGGATCGCGTTCTTGGTCACGATCCCCATCAGCATGATGATCCCGATGAACGAGAAGATGTTGAGCGTCGTGCCGGTCAGCCAGAGCATCCCGAACACCCCGATCATCGTGAACGGCAGCGAGAGCATGATCGTGAAGGGGTGGACGAACGACTCGAACTGGATCGCCAGCACCATGTAGATGATCAGGATCGACAGGACGAGAGCGGTCAGCAGCGAAGCGAACGACTCGCGCTGGGTCTGCGCGTTGCCGGTCAGCGCGACCCCGAAGCGCCCGTCGTCGGGCATCAGCCGCTCGACCAGCCGCTCGACCTCGGTCAGCGCATCTCCGGCGCCGATCCCCTGGCCGTTGGCGAACAGCGTGACCGAGCGCCTGCGGTCGAAGCGGTTGATCGAGTTCGGGCCGGTCCCCACCTCGTAATCGATCAGGTTGGGCGACTTGATCAGCAGGCCGCTCTCGGCGCGGACCGCGATCCCGTCCAGGTCCTCGGGCCGGCCGCGGAACTCGGGCAGCGCCCGGATCCGGATGTCGTAGCGGTAGCCGCCGTCCTTGAACTTGGCGACCTCGTTGCCGCCGAACAGCGCGTAGACCTCGCCCGAGATCGAGCGCACGTCGACCCCCAGGTCGTTGGCCAGGCCGCGGTTGATCCGGACCTTGACGTCGGGCTTGGTCGTCCGGAGATCGGTGTCGACGTCCTTGAACCTGCCGCCCGCGCGCATCTCGGCCGTGATCCGGTCGGCCAGCTCGCCCAGCTCCTGCGTGGAGGGACCCTGGATCACGTAGCTGATGTCGGTGTTGCGGCCGGTGGAGCCGAAGGCGTTGAAGGTCTCCAGCGTGACCAGCATCGAAGGGTCGATGTCGAGCTGCCGGCGGACCCGCTCCATGACCTCGCGCTGCGGGGCCTGGCGCTGCTTTTTCGGGACCATGTTGACGAAGAACAGCCCCTTGTTCGGCTCGGCCCCCATGCCCATCTGCAGCCCGACCGCGGCGAACGAGCTCGCGATCTCGGGGTTCGAGTAGATCCGCTCCTCCAGCTCGCGCATCCGGATGTTCGTCTTTTCCAGCGAGGTTCCGGTCGGCAGCTCGAAGTTGACGACGAAGAACCCCTCGTCGGCCTCGGTGATGAACTCGGTCCCGATGAAGGGAACCAGCGCGAGCCCGGCGACGAAGGCCGCAGCGGCGAGCCCGAGCACCGTCCAGCGGTGGCGCACCGCCCACTCCAGTGCGCGGCGGTAGACCCGCTCCAGGCCCAGGAAGGCGCGCTCGAGCAGGTTGTAGAGGCGGCCGTGGCTGACCTCGTGGCGCATCAGGCGCGAGGACAGGTAGGGCGTCAGCGTCAGCGCCACGAAGGCCGAGATCAGGATCGTCAGGGCGACCGTCAGCCCGAACTGGTAGAAGAAGCGCCCGACGATCCCCTCCATGAAGGCGACCGGGATGAAGACCGCGGCGATCGAGGTCGTGGCGGCCAGCACGGCCAGCCCGACCTCGGCGGTCCCGGTCCGCGCCGCCTCCATCGGCGGCTCGCCCATCTCGATGTGGCGGTAGATGTTCTCGATCACGACGATCGCGTCGTCGATCACCATCCCGACCGCCAGCGAGATCGCGAGCATCGTCATGTTGTTGGCGGTGAAGCCCAGCGCCTTCATCACGATGAAGCCGCCCAGGAGCGAGATCGGGATCGCGACCACGGCGACCACGGTGGTCCTCACCGTGCGCAGGAACAGGTACATGATCGCGGCGGTCAGGAGGATCCCGATCAGGATGTCGGTCTGGACGCCCGCGATCGACTCCTTGATCTGGGTCGAACCGTCGTAGGCGATCGCGATCGAGATCCCCGGCGGCAGGTGCGGCCGGATCTCGTCCAGCCGGGCCTTGACCCGTCCGGCGACCTCGACCAGGTTCGACTTGGGCTGCTTGCGGATCCCCAGGCCGACGGTCGGGCTGCCGTTGAAGCGGGCGATCGCGCGCAGGTCCTCGAAACCGTCGTCGACCCGGCCGACGTCGGCCAGCGTGATGATCGTGCCGCCGCGCTCGGCGACCACCAGCTGCCGCAGCTCCTCGACCGAGGCGTACTCCCCCTCGACCTTGACCGAGTACTCGATCTCCGGCGTCTCGATCCGCCCGCCCGGCAGCTCGATGTGCTTGAGCTGGATCGCGCGCGCCACGTCCTGCGCGGTCAGGCTGCGGGCCTCGAGCTTCTGCGGGTCGAGCCAGACCCGGATCTCGCGCTTGCGCAGCCCGCCGGCCTCGACGTTGCCGACCCCCTTGATCGACTGCAGCTGCTCCTTCAGCACCTTCTCGGCGTAGAACGACAGCTCGCCGTACGGCACGCTGCCCGAGACGCCGAGCCACATGAACGGGAAGCCGCCGATGTCGAACTTCTCGATGATCGGCTCGTCGATGTCGTTGGGCAGGAAGCGCCGGGCCAGCGCGACCTTCGCGCGCACCTCCTGCGCGGCGACGTCGATGTCCTTGTCCAGTTCGAACTCGACCGTCACGATCGAGAACCCCTCCATGCTGGAGGAGGTGAGCTGGCGGATCCCGCCGATCGTCTTGATCTGCTCCTCGATCGGGTCGGTCACGTCCTGGTCCATGACCTCGGGGCTGGCCCCGACCAGCACGGTCTGGACCGTGACGATCGGGAACTCGACCTCGGGGAAGGCGTCGACGCCCATCCGCGTGAAGGCCAGCCAGCCGAAGACGACCAGCGCCGCCATCAGGGTCAGGGTGGTGACGGGTCGCCGGATCGAGGTGTCGGAGAGCCACATGGCGGCTACCTCTCGGGCCCGCCGGCGGGGGCCGGCGCGGCCAGCGGGGTCGGAGGCGGCGCGGGAAGCTCGACCGGTTCGCCGGCCTTCGGCCCGAGCGTGCCGGTGACCCGCGCCAGGAAGAGCGTCGCGAGGTGGTAGTCGTAGAGCGAGCGGAAGTAGAGCAGTTGCGCTGCGGTCAGCGCGGTCCGCGCGTCGAGCACCGCGACCTGGTCGAGCGTCCCCTCGCGGAAGCCGACCTCGGCCAGGCGCAGCCCCTCCTGGGCCTGGGCCAGCGTCTTGTCCTGGGCGCGCAGCGACTCCAGCGCGTTCTCGATCGCGTCGGTCGACTTGCGGACCTCCTGCGTCGTGCGCTCGACGGTGTCGAGCCAGTCCAGCTCGTACTGGCGCTGGCGGGCTTTCTCCTGGACCAGGATCCCCTCGCGGCGCATCCCGTCGAAGACGTTCCAGCGCATCACGATCCCCGCGCTCCAGGTCGAGCCCCAGTCGTAGGTGAAGGTGTCGACCGGGTCCGGCTTGGCGTAGCGCAGCGTGTAGAAGGCGTCGAAGGTCGGCCAGTAGTCCGAGCGCAGCGCCTTGAGCTTCTGCTCCTGCAGCTTGACGGTCAGGGCCGCCGCCGCGATCTCGGGCTGGTTCGCGAAGGCGCTGTCGCGCGACTCCTCGAACGGGGGCGCCGCGCTGTCCCGCTCCAGCTTCTCGGTCAGCTCGACCCGGCTGTTCTGGGAGACGCCCAGCACGCGGAACAGGTCGCTCCAGGCGAAGTCCTGGTCGTTCCTCGTCCGGATCAGCTGGGCCTTGGCGTTGCTGACCTCGACGTCGGCCCGCAGCACGTTGAACTCGGAGGCGACGCCGAACTTCTTCTTGGTCTCGACGTCCCTGAACTGGGCCTCGGCCAGCTGCAGCGAGGCGTCGAGCACGCGGACCTGCTCGCGCGTCAGCAGCGCGTAGTAGTAGGCCTGGGTGGCGTCGAACAGCGTCTGCTGGACGGCCAGTCGCAGCGTCTCGTCGGTGAACAGGTCAAAGTACTGCGCCGCCCGGATCGCGGCCACGGCCCGGCCGGCCCGGAACAGCGGCTGCTCGACCAGCAGGCCGACGCTGTAGTTGTTCAGGTAGGTGAAGTTGACCGGCGGCTCGCCCTCGGGCCCGTCGAAATCGACCGTGAACTCCTGGTCGAGCCGGTCGTACTGCCCGGCGACCGAGACCCTGGGGAGCGCCTCGCTCCAGGCCTCCTTCTGGCGGCCCCGCGCGATCTCCTGGTCCTCGCGGGCACGGCGCAGCGGCACGCTGTACTGCAGCGCCAGCTTGAGCGCGTCCTCGAGGGAGAGCGGGCCGGTGACCACCGGCAGCGCGGCGTCGGCGACCGCGGGCGCCGGCAGCGGCCGGGCCGGCCCGTAGATCGAAGAGAAGCCCGTGGCGGCCGGAGCCGGCGGTGCGGCGACCGCGAAGAGGGCGAGCGGGACGGCGGCGAGCCGGGCGCGGCCGGCGGCGGAGCGAGCGTTCATGCGGTCTTCCCGGGCGCGTAGGCGGTGAGCCCCGCGGTGGAGAAGCGGACGATGTCGTCGGTCAGCGACGCGAGCGAGCCACCGAGGGCGTGGCTCTCGTCGAAGGTGTCGGCCAGCGACGCGATGTCCACGACGTACATCAGCTGGGCGACGAAGAAGTGGGCGACGAGCACGGCTTCGCGCTCGCCCAGACCGGGCGCGGCGCGGCGCAGCGCGGCGACGAACGCGGCCTCGACCGG
The DNA here is from genome assembly GCA_963702545.1 of uncultured Acidobacteriota bacterium. GTDB lineage: Bacteria > Acidobacteriota > Polarisedimenticolia > J045 > J045 > JALOKP01. The sequence goes on from CAVPDB010000020.1 coordinate 287,876, forward strand.
CTGGATCATCTCCTCGCAGAAGACCTGGGGAGGAAGGGTCGGATCGACCAGCTCGCGCGTCATCAGCTTGACCAGGTTGCGCCCCCGGACGCGGTCGCTCACCGGCTCGAGGAAGGAGACGGCGAAGGCCCGCAGCAGCCGGGTCGGGTCGATCGGCTGGCCCGCGCCGTCGGCCTCCGCGACCACGCGGCGGATCGCGTCCAGGCGCTGCTCGCGCATGCCGCGCAGCAGGCCGACGAACAGCTCGCGGTAGAGGTTGTCCTTCGCGCCGAAGTGGTAGTTGACCGCGGCGACGCTGGTCCCGGCCTCGGCCGTGATGTCGCGGACCGAGGTGGCGGCGAAGCCGCGCTCGGCGAACAGCCGCTCGGCCGCCGCCAGCAAGCGCCTTTCGGTGGAGGCGCCGGCCTCGGCCGGGGCGGGCGGAAGGTCTTCAGCCATGGGGACTTGCCCTCGTTCAAACGATTATTCCAAACGATCGTTTGGAGGGTGAAGTATGCCGACTCGCCGGACGATTGCAAAGGGGCCGGGGCGGACGGTCGAACGTCTGGGGCGAACGGCTCTCCGCGGGTCAGCGCCGGCCGCCGCGCACGGCAAGCAGGTGGGCCTGGGCCGCGAACGGCGCCTCACCCCGGCCCGGCGCGATCCGCTCGTAGCCGCCGTCGGGACGCATCCGGCGGGCCTTCAGGTTGTCCCGCAGGTAGACGTCCAGCACCTCGTCCTTGAGGTACCGCACCCAGCGCGGGTCCTGGACCGGGAACAGGATCTCGACCCGCCGGTCGAGGTTGCGCGGCATGAGGTCGGCGCTCCCCAGCAGGACCTCCTCCTCGCCCCCGTTCCGGAACCACAGGATCCGGCTGTGCTCGAGGAACCGCCCGAGCGTGCTGATCACCCGGATGTTCTCGGAGAGGCCCGGGACCCCCGGCTTCAGGCAGCAGACGCCGCGCACCAGCAGGTCGACCTTCACGCCGGCCTGCGACGCGCGGTAGAGGTGGAGGATCAGCTGCTTGTCCAGCAGCGCGTTGACCTTGAAGGCCAGCTCCGCCGGCTCGCCGCGCCTGGCGTGGGCGATCTCGCGCTCGATCCGCTCGGCGATCCGTTCGCGCAGGTTGATCGGCGCGACCAGCAGCTTGCGGTAGTCGCGCTTGGCCGAGTAGCCGGTCAGGTAGTTGAACAGGTCCGAGACGTCCTCGCCGATCTCGGGGTCGCAGGTGAAGTAGCCGATGTCGGTATAGAGGTTGGCGGTGACGGGGTTGTAGTTCCCGGTCGACAGGTGGACGTAGCGGCGCAGCTTCTTCCCCTCGCGTCGCACCACGAGCGCCGCCTTGCCGTGCGTCTTGAGGCCCAGGAGGCCGTAGATCACGTGCGTCCCCTCGGCCTCCAGCTTGCGCGCCCAGCTGATGTTGCTCTCCTCGTCGAAGCGCGCCTTCAACTCGACCAGCACCGCGACCTGCTTGTCCTCCTCGCGGGCCTCGAGCAGGGCCTCGACCACCGGCGAGTTGCGCCCGACGCGGTAGAGCGTCTGCTTGATCGCCAGCACGCCCGGGTCCTGCGCGGCGGCCCGCAGGAAGTCGACCACCGGGCGGAACGAGTCGTAAGGGTGGTGCAGCAGGATGTCGCCCTGCCGGATCGCACCGAAGATCCCGTCCTCGCCGTCCTGCTGCGGCTCGAGCACGCGCGGCAGGGCCGGCTTGAACGGCACGTCCTTGAGGTCCCAGCGGTCCATCGCGCCGTAGAACCCCATCAGCCCCGCCAGCGCCAGCGGCGCGTCCAGCACGTAGACGTCGCGCGGGTCCATCTCCAGGTTATCGACCAGGAGGTCGCGCGTCCGGGCCGGCATCGCGGGCGGCACCTTGAGCCGCGTCACGCTGCCGAACTGCCGCGCACGCACCCCCTGCTCGATCGTCTCCAGGAGGTCCTCGGCCTCCAGCTCCTGGATCACCATGTCGGCGTCGCGGGTGACGTGGAACGGGTAGGCCTCGAGCACCGTCATGCCGGGGAACAGCGCGTCGAGGTTGGCGGCGATCACGTCCTCGACCCAGACGAAGGTCTCGACCCGTCGCGGGCCCGGGGCGGCAACAGCGCGTCCGCCGCGCGCGGCGGACGGCCGGGGGCCGACCGGGATCAGCCGCGGCAGCTGCCCCGGGACCTTGACGCGCGCGAAGCGCTCCTGCCCGTCGATCCCGCGGATCAGCACCGCCAGGTTCACCGAGAGGTTCGAGATGTGCGGGAAGGGGCGCCCGGGATCGACCGCCAGCGGCGTCAGGATCGGGAAGATCAGGTCCTCGAAGTACTCGGTCATTTCCGCCCGCTGATGGCCGGATAGCTCCGACCAGCCGCGGACCAGGATCCCCTCGGCCTCGAGCGCCGGGGCCAGGTCGCGGTGCCAGGTGGCGCGCGCCGCTTCCATCAACTCGGCCGCCACGCCGCGGATCTCGCTGAGCTGGTCGTGGGGGGTCAGGCCGTCGGGTGGCAACTCGCCGACGCCGACCGCCGCCTGCTCCTTGAGGCCGGGCACGCGGACCATGAAGAACTCGTCGAGGTTGGAGCCGACGATCGACAGGAACTTCACGCGCTCGAGCAGCGGGTGGGCGGCGTCCTGGGCCTCCTCGAGGACCCGGCGCTGGAACTCGAGCAGCGACAGCTCGCGGTTGACGAAAAGGTCGCGCCGGCGCCAGCCGGGCGGGAGCGAGAGCGGCAGCGCGTCCTCGACCGCGTGCTCCGTCCCCGCGTCGCTCTCCCCCCACGCGGTGTCGCGCTCGGGCTCTGCCTCCGCCTCTGCCGCGTCCCAGGCCGCGTCGTCGTTCCGGGCCATCGATCCTCCAGGAGGTCAGGGTCTCATCGGGGCGTTCGGCCCGCCAACGCCGGGGGTTTTGACCGCTCGACCGCCGCCTTCGACGCCGCTACGGCGACTCGGCCAGCGCTTCCTGCACCTGCCCGGCGTGCCGGTTGGTCGCGCGCTTCATCTCGCCGACGCCCGGGAGGGACCGCGGCGGGCCGGGGGCGACCTCCGCCGGGGCGGCCGCGCCGGCCGGGGTGCCCGGCTCGTCGGCCGCAACCGTCGCCGGGGGCCGGGCCCGCAGGGTCTCGGACAGCCGCGGCGCCGCGGCCTTCCAGTTCTTCGCGACGAGCAGCAGGACGATCGCCATCACGATGGCCAGCAAGAGCAGGCCCGGGCTCCCGTTTCTCTTCATGGCGGTCCCTCGCGGGAAAGGTAGGGCGCGGGGGCGCGGGGCGCCGCCTCGCCCCCGCGTCGCCCCCGCCTCGATCCGCAGCCTCCGGGGGACCGCCGGGAGGCGGTCACTCCAGCGTGAAGTGCACGGTCACCACGACCCACACGCGAACCGGCCGGCCGTCGAGCATCGCCGGGCGGTAGCGCCACCGGGCGACCGCCTCGGTGGCGGCGGGCGCGAGGAGCGGGTTCCCCTCGAGGAGCGTGATGTCCTCGATGGCGCCCGTCTCGTCGATCACCGCGCGCAGCCGGACGGGACCCTGCACGCGCGCCAGCCGGGCCGAATTCGGGTAGTCGGGCGTGACGCTGCGGACCAGCGTCGGCGCGCGGACAGCCCCGCTGACGGCGAGCGGCTCCTCCGAAGCGGCGGACTCCGTGCCGGCGCCGCCCGGCGGACCGAGGATCGAGCCGCCGCCGCGGCCGTCTCCCAGGCCGCCGCGAACGCCCAGCGGGTCACCGCCGTCGACGCCCTCGCCGTCGTAGGGACCGATCTCGTCGGCCGGATCCTCGGGAGGCGGCGCGGGGCCGGGCTCCGGCAACGTCTCCGGAACGGCCACGGGCTGCACCAACTCCTCCGGTTCGCGCGGCTCCTGCGGCGCGAGCTGCGGCGCTTGCCGGGCGGGAGGCCCGGCCGGCGGAGGCGGCGGCTCCGGTGTGAGGTACAGGATCAATTCCTCCGGAAACTCCGGGCCGGGCAGAAGCCCGAGCGTCAGGTACGACGCCCCCACCAGGAGCAGGCCGGCGGCCAGGTGCAGTGCGGCGGCGAACGGCAGGGACCAGAAGCTGCGCGTCCGCCCGGCGGTCGAGGTGAGCGCGGTCTCGAACATGGGTCACCTCCGCGTTGTGTCTCCAACGTACGAGACCGCCGCCGTGCGCGGAAGTTCCCGGGACGAAGCGATGCGGTGCGCGAGCCGCGCGGCGCCGCCGGTGTACGGCCGCGCGCGCGCCGCCGCGCGCCGGAGGGCCGCCGAACGGAAGACGCGGGCGGAACTAACGAGACAGTTCGGCGACCGCCCCGCGGTCGATCGACTCGAGCCGCGGCCCCAGCTTCGCGACGACCAGCGCGGCCGCGTACGAGCCGACGCGCCCCGCGGCCGGCAGCGACAGCCCGTGCGTCAGCCCGTAGAGCAGCCCCGCCGCGAACATGTCGCCGGCCCCGGTGGTGTCGACCGCCCGGACCGGGAAGGCCGGGACCGCGTGCGCCTCGCGCCCATCGTCGATCACCGACCCCGCGGCGTCGCGCGTCACCGCGGCCAGCCCGTTCCGCGCGGCGAGCGCGCGCGCGGCGGCGAGCGCGTCGTGCTCGCCGGTCAGCATCTTCGCCTCTTCGGCGTTGCCGACGACCAGGTCGACGCCGCGTCCCCCGTCCTGCCCGGTCAGCCGCCGGAAGTCGTCCAGGTGCCGGTTGACGCAGAACGGGTCCGACAGGTTGAACGCGACCTTGACGCCGGCCCGCCGCGCCGCGTCGAGCGCGAACTGGAAGGCGTCCTTCTGGCTGTCGGTGTCCCAGAGGTAACCGGTCAGGTAGAGCCAGCGGCTGGCCTCGATGTCGGGGATGGAGACGTCGGCCCGCTCGAGCGCCTGCGAGTCGCCGAGGTAGGTCAGGATCGTGCGCTGCGCGTCGGGCGTGATCAGGATCAGCGCCACGCCGGTGCGCCCGCGCCCGGCGCCGAGGTTGGCCTGCACCCCCTGCCGGGCCAGCGACTCGCGATACAGCCCGCCGAAGTGGTCGGCGCCGACGCGGCTGGTGAAACAGGCCTGCCCGCCCAGCAGCGCCAGCCCGATCATCGTGTTGGCGCCCGAGCCGCCGGCCTCGTGGTGCACCAGGTGCGGCTCGACCAGCGGCAGGAGCTGGGCCTCCCGCGCCTCGTCGACCAGCTGCATCGTCCCCTTGGCGAGGCCCAGCCGGGCCAGGAACGCGTCGTCCACCTCGGCCTGCGCGTCGTAGAGCGCGTTGCACATCCCGAAGACGTCGTGGCGGGTCAAGCGGCCTCCTCGCGGGTTGGGCCTCAGTCTGCCGGAAACGGCGCGTAGCCGCCGCCGGGCCGCAACGCCCAGGGGACCTTCGCCCCGGCCGCGGCCAGGCGCGCCGTTCCCAGCAGCGTCGCTTCCGGCTGCTTCGCGACCGCGAGCGGGCCGCCGAAGGCCTCGGCCAGCAGCGCCAGCAGCTGCGGGCTGGCGACGCCGCCGCCGGTGACGGCGACCGTCTGCTGCGCCGGCCCGGAGAGCGTGCGCAGCGCCTCGGCGACGCGCCGGGCGAAGGCCGCGGGGGCGCCGTCGCCCAGCGCGACGCGGCGCGCCAACTCGCGCGCCGAGCCGTCCACGGTCCGCGCGGTCAACCCGCCTTCGGCCGGCGGGACGACCGGGACCTCGATCAGCCAGGCCGCCGGCTCGGGGCGCGCGCGCGAGGTCCAGAGCGGCGCCCGCCGGCCCCCCGGCGGCAGCGGCTCGTCGCGGCGGCCGGCGCGCATCGCGAAGCCGGCGGTGCCGACGTTCAGGGCGAGCCGTTCGGCCAGCGGCCCGACGGCGCCGACGTAGGCCGCCTGCTGGTCCCCGACCAGCGCGGTCCACGGCACCGGGCCGCCCCCCGGCCACGGCAGCGTCCCGTGGTCGTCGACCGTCGGGACCAGCCGCGGCAGGACGTGCGTCGCGAGGCCGAAGGCCGCGACCAGGTCCGGCGACCAGCCGCCGCGGCGCGCGTCGACCAGGAACATCCGGTTGGCCAGCGTCGGGTCGACGCGCGGGATCGCGCCGGTCAGGACCGAGCCCAGCCAGCTGCCCAGCGGCGCGAGGACCTCGTCCCACCCCAACTTCCGCGGGCCGAGCAGCGCGCGCCCCTTCACCGCCGTCCACGCGGGGTCGAGCGGCAGCAGCGCGATCGACTCCAGCTCCGCAGCGGACGCCGACAGCTCGGCTACGAGTTCTGCCCCGCGCCGGTCGCGCCAGGAGACGGCCGGCGTGAGCGGGTCGAGCGTCGAGCGATGGGCCCAGAGGCCGGTCGAGCGCTGCGAGGCCAGTCCGAACGCGGCGGGCGTCACGCCGGGCGCGCCGTCGGCGAGCCGCTCGAGCAGCGCGCGGGCCGCCGCCTCCACCTGGCGCGGGTCGTGTTCCACGAGTCCCGGGGCGGGGAACGCCGTCGGCGTCGGCGCGCTGACGCTCGCGACGACGCCCGCCACCGGATCGACCAGCGCCGCCTTCAACGAGGACGAGCCCAGGTCGAGCACGGCGATCGGCGCACCGGCGGCGCGGGCTGCCGCTTGCCCGTCCGCCCCCTCCGGGCCGAAGACCTCGCCCTGCAGCCGCGGCCAGTCGTCGGTGAACAGCGCGTGGCACCCCAGCGCGAACAGCCGCCGCGCCTCGGCGGCGTCGTTCACGGTGTAGGCCCAGACCCCCAGGTTGGCCTCGCGCGCGGCGGCGGCCAGCTTCTCGCCGACGCGCCGCGCGCTGGGCACCAGCAGCGAGCAGAGCGTGCGCCGGGCCACGGCCAGCGGGTCGCGCCGGTCGAGCGTGCGGAAGACCAGCCCGCGCGGGACCAGAGGCAGCGCCCGCGCCAGCGCGGCCAGCACCTCCTCGCTCTCGCTGGTGACGACGACCGCCGGCGGGTCGCCAGCCCGCGCCAGCGCGGCGGCGACGCGCGCCGCCAGGTCGTCGGGACTCGCGCCGGGATCGGGCTTGACCTCGATGTCCAGGAGCGTCCGCCCGGCCAGCAGCGCGAGCGCTTCGTCCAGCAGCAGCAGGCGCTCGTCCGGCTCCGCCCTCAGCGGCGCGTCGAGCAGTTCGCGCGCGGTCTGCTCCGCGGCCGGGGCCCGCTGGCCGGTCAGCCGCTTCGGCGACTCGTCGTGCAGAACGACCAGCAGCCCGTCGCGCGTCGGCCGGACGTCGATCTCGACCGCCGGCGCCCCCGCGTCGCGGGCCAGCGCCAGCCCGGTCGCGCCGTTCTCGGGCGCGCGGGCCGGGACCCCGCGGTGCGCGATCAGGTACCGCGCGGGCAGCGACGCGAAAGGCGAGGGGCGGGGGCTCAGGAGGAGGCTCCGGAAGCGTGCGGGAAGGCCGAGGGCGAGGGTAACCCGGCAGGCCGCCTGCCGTGAACCGGGCGGGCGAGGTAGGGACTTATACTGCGCGTCCCCACCGGCCGCCGGGCCCCGGGCCCCGGCCGCGGAGGTTCCGATGCGTCGCCGAACCCTGCTCCCCCTGCGCGGGGCCCTGCTCCTCGCCTTGGTTGCCGTTCCACTCGCGGCTGCGGCCCCGCCGGCCCCGCCGGCCGCGCCGGCCGCGCCCTCCGGCCCGCCGACCGTCGCCGAGGCCCAGGCCTTCGTCGCCCGCGCCGAGGCCGAGCTGCTCGCGCTCTGGAGCGACCAGCAGCGCGCGTCGTGGATCCAGAGCAACTTCATCACCGACGACACCGAGGCCCTGGCCGCGCTCTTCAACGAGAAGATGATCGCCGGCACGATGCGCCTGGCGGCCGAGGCGACCCGCTTCGACGGCCTGGCCCTGCCGCCCGACGTCGCGCGCAAGCTCAGGCTGCTCAAGGTCTCGATCGTCACGCCGGCGCCGGCCGACGCGGCGCTGCGCCGCGAGCTGACCGAGATCACGACCAGCCTCGAGTCGGACTACGGGAAGGGGAAGTACTGTCCCCCCGGCCAGCCCCCGTCGGCCTGCCGGGATCTCGAGCAGCTCTCCGCGACGATCGCGACCAGCCGCGACCCGAACGTCCTGCTCGAGACCTGGCAGGGCTGGCGCACCGTCAGCCCGCCGATGCGCGCGCGCTACGAGCGCTTCGTGCAACTCGGCAACCAGGGGGCGAAGGACCTGGGCTACCCCGACCTGGGGGCGCTCTGGCGCGCCGGCTACGACATGACGCCGGAGGAGTTCGCGAAGGAGGTCGACCGGCTCTGGCTGCAGGTCAAGCCGCTCTACGACGGCCTGCACTGCTACGCCCGCGGCAAGCTGCAGGAGAAGTACGGCAAGGCCGCGGTGCCGGACGGCCAGCCGATTCCCGCGCACCTGATGGGCAACATGTGGGCCCAGGCCTGGGGCAACCTCTGGGACCTGGTCGCCCCGCCGCCGCAGGGGACGCGGATCGACGTCACGCAGCTCCTGAAGCAGAAGCAGATCGACGCGCTCGAGATGGTCCGGATCGGCGAGCGGTTCTACACCTCGCTCGGGATGATGAAGCTTCCGCCGACCTTCTGGGAGCGCTCGCTCTTCGTCAAGCCGGCCGACCGCGAGGTGGTCTGCCACGCCAGCGCCTGGAACATCGACTTCGACGAGGACGTGCGCCTCAAGATGTGCATCAAGATCGACGAGGAGGACTTCGCCACCGTCCACCACGAGCTGGGCCACAACTACTACCAGTTGGCCTATCGTCACCAGCCGCCGCTGTTCCGCGACAGCGCCAACGACGGCTTCCACGAGGCGATCGGCGACACGCTGGCGCTGTCGGTCACCCCCGACTACCTGGTCAAGGTGGGGCTGCTCGACAAGGCGCCGGCCGACGCCGGCGACCTCGACCTCCTGATGCGGCAGGCGCTGGAGAAGATCGCCTTCCTGCCGTTCGGCCTCCTGGTCGACCAGTGGCGCTGGCAGGTCTTCTCCGGCCAGGTCCCGCCGGCGCAGTACAACCAGGCCTGGTGGGCGCTGGTGCGGAAGTACCAGGGCGTGGCGCCGCCGGTCCCGCGCAGCGAGGCCGACTTCGACCCGGGGGCCAAGTACCACGTCGCGGCCAACGTCCCCTACACCCGCTACTTCCTGGCCCACGTGCTGCAGTTCCAGTTCCAGCGCGCGCTGTGCCAGACCGCCGGCTACAAGGGCCCGCTCCACCGCTGCTCGATCTACGGCAGCCAGGCCGCGGGCGAGAAGCTCTGGGCGACGATGGAGCTGGGGCGGAGCCAGCCCTGGCAGGACGCGCTGTTCGCGATGACCGGCCAGAAGCAGATGGACGCGACCGCGATCCTCGACTACTTCAAGCCGCTGATGGCCTGGCTCGAGCAGCAGAACAAGGGCCGGACCTGCGGATGGAACTGACCGTGAGGCTGACCCGTTCTCTGGCGGCCGCCGCCGCAGCCGCCGCAGCCGCAGCAGCCGCAGCAGCCGCGTTCGCCGGGCCGGCCCCGCCGCCGCCGGCGCGCCCGGTCCACACCTACTCGATCGTGGCCCGCGATCCCGCGACCGGCGAGCTGGGGGTCGCGCTCCAGAGCCACTGGTTCGCCGTGGGTTCCGTCGTCTCCTGGGCCGAACCGGGGGTCGGCGCGGTCGCGACGCAGTCGATGACCGAGATCAGCTACGGCCCGGAAGGGCTGCGGCTGATGCGGGAAGGGAAGAGCGCGCGGCAGGCGCTCGACCTGCTGCTGGCGAAGGACCCGCAGAAGGACTCGCGGCAGGTCGCGATGGTCGACGCCAAGGGAGGTGTCGCGAGCTGGACCGGAAAGCTCTGCATCCCGGAGGCCGGGCACGCCGCCGGCGACGGCTTCTCGGTCCAGGCCAACCTGATGGAGAAGGCGACGGTCTGGCCGGCGATGGCGAAGGCGTTCGAGGCCTCGAAGGGGAAGCCGCTCGCCGAGCGGCTGCTGGCCGCGCTCGACGCGGCCCAGGCCGAGGGGGGCGACCTTCGCGGCAAGCAGAGCGCGGCGCTGCTGGTGGTGAAGGGGACGCGCTCGAAGACGCCGTGGGCCGACCGCGTGGTCGACCTGCGGGTCGACGACGACCCCGAGCCGCTGCGGGAGCTGCGGCGGCTCTACGAGCTGGACCTGGCCTACGACGCGATGAACGAGGGGGACGCGCTGCTCGCCGCCGGGAAGACCGACGCCGCGCTGGCCAAGTACAGCGAGGGGATGAGGCGCGCGCCGCAGGTCGTGGAGATGCCGTTCTGGGTCGCGGTCACGCTCTTCTCGACCGGCCAGGAGGAGAAGGCCCTGGCGCTGTTCGCCGAGGTCTTCCGGAAGGAGCCGCTGTGGCGGACGCTGGTCCCGCGGCTGCCGAAGGTCGGCCTCCTCCCCGACGACCCGCAGAAGATCGAAGCGATCCTGAAGATGTAGGGGCCGGCCTCCGTGCCGGCCCGAAGATGTAAGAGGCCGGCCTCTCCGTGCCGGCCCGAAGATGCAGGGGCCGGCCTCCGTGCCGGCCCGCAGCGCCCCGAACGAAACCGCGGTTCGGGCCGCCACGGAGGGCGGCCCCTACCGAGTTCGCCCGCAGGACCGACGCCCGGAGACGACGCATGCGCCACGTGCTGTTCCGCACCAAGCCGCTCTCGCAGCTCCTGGGGGAATCCGGCGACGAGAGCCACCGGCTCCGGAAAACGCTCGGTCCGTGGGATCTCTGCGCGCTGGGGATCGGCTGCATCATCGGGGTCGGGATCTTCGTGCTGCCGGGGGTCGAGGCGGCGAACCACGCCGGGCCGGGGATCATCCTCTCGTTCGCGCTGGCCGCGCTGGCCTGCGCCTGCGCCGCGCTCTGCTACTCCGAGCTGGCGGCGATGATCCCGGTCTCGGGCTCGGCCTACACCTACGGCTACGCTGCGCTGGGGGAGCTGCCGGCCTGGATCATCGGCTGGGACCTGATCCTCGAGTACATGGTCGCGGCCTGCCTCGTCTCGATCGGCTGGTCGGCCTACTTCGTCAACCTGTTCGACAACGTCTTCCGCGGGCTCGGCCTCGCGGTTCCGGCCGCGATCGCGGGGGCCCCCCTGGCCTGGAACGTCGAGGCGGCGCGCTTCGAGACGACCGGGGCGCTGATCAACCTGCCGGCGGTCTTCATCGTCGGCTTCCTGACCTGGCTCTTGGTTCACGGGATCAAGGAGAGCTCGCGCGTCAACCTGGTGATCGTCGTCGTCAAGCTGGCGGTGATCCTGCTCTTCATCCTGCTCACGGTCTGGTACGTCGAGCCGTCGAACTGGTCGCCGTTCCTGCCCTTCGGCTTCGGCGGCGTGATGACCGCGGCGGCGATCGTCTTCCTGGCGTACGTCGGCTTCGACGCGGTCTCGACGGCGGCCGAGGAGGCGGTCCACCCGCAGCGGGACATGCCGTTCGGGATCCTCTCGTCGCTGGCGGTCGCGACCGTGCTCTACATGGCGGTGGCCGCGATCATGACCGGCACGGTCTCCTACAAGGAGCTGGGGGTCGCCGACCCGGTGGCTCACGTGCTCAACGTGCTGGAGATGCCCGGGGCCTCGGCCCTGATCAGCGTCGGAGCGATCGCCGGGATCACCAGCGTGCTGCTCGTCCTGCTGCTCGGCCAGCCGCGGATCCTGTTCGCGATGTCGCGCGACGGGCTGCTGCCGCCGGTGCTGTCGAGCGTCCACCCGCGCTACCGCACGCCCCACGTCACGACCATTTTGACCGGGCTGGTCGTCTCTGTCGGGGCCGCGCTGCTGCCGATCGGCGTGGTCGCCGAGCTCTGCTCGATCGGTACCCTGTTCGCCTTCATCATCGTCTGCGCCGGCGTGATCGTGCTGCGCCTGACCGACCCGGGGCGGCCGCGGCCGTTCCGCGTGCCGGAGGGCTGGGTCGTCGCGCTGATCGTGCTGGCGATCGCGCTGCTGGTCGACTTCCTGCTCCCGTGGCCCGAGATCGGCCCGAAGGTGCTGGACGGGGTCGGCCCCGTCCCGGCGGTGGCGCCCTCCTTCGGCGCCGTGCTCTGGCCGATCCGGGTCGGCGTCTGGGCGATGCACGCGGCCGAGGGCTGGGCGATCTACGGCTGGTCGATCCTGCCGCTGTGGATCCACCTGCCGCTGCTGGCCGCCTTCGCACTGCTGCTGCGCAACCACATCCTGCCCGTGCTGGGGATCGTGCTCTGCGGCGCGCTGATGATGAGCCTGCCCGAGACCGCCTGGGAGCGATTCATCATCTGGCTGATCCTGGGGCTGGCGATCTACGCGCTCTACGGCTTCCGGAGGAGCCTGCGCAACGCCGACCGGGCGTGAGGCGGCGGGGCGCCGGGGCCCGCCTCAGCGCACCGTCTCGCCCTGCACGACCCGCGCGTCGTCGCCGGGCCGCCCGCTCCGGCGGGAGGGTTCGGCCACCGTCTCGGTCCGCCGCCGGCGCCAGCTCGCGAACAGGACCGTCAGCAGGCCCAGCAGGATCTCGTCGACGAACGGGATCAGGTCGGGCACGATCAGGTCGAGCAGGAAGAGCCCCGCGGTCAGCACGAAGAGTTGCGGGAAGCGCAGCTTCTCGGCGAAGCGGAAGATCGGACCGGTCAGGGGACTGGGCATCGGGGGGCCTCCGTGCGCGCCCCGCGATTATCGCGCGGGATCGCCGGTCCCGCCCGCCGGGCCCGCCCCGTGCCACGGCGCGACCCGGGGCAGCAGCAGCAGTCCCGGGATCGCCGCCAGGGCGCAGAAGACGAAGAACCCGGTCCAGCCCACGGCCTCGGCGATCGCCCCGGTCGGCGCCGAGAGCAGCACGCGCGGGACCCCCATCAGGCTCGAGAGCAGGGCCAGCTGGGTGGCGGTGAAGCGGCGGTTGGTCACGCTCGCCATGTAGGCCGAGTAGGCCGCGGTCCCCAGCCCGAACGAGAAGTTCTCGGCCGAGACCGCGGCTGCCAGCAGGGTGTAGTCCTTGCCGGCCTGGGCCAGCGCCGCGAAGACCAGGATCCCCAGGGCCTGCAGCACGCCGAAGACCCAGAGCGCGCGGTAGATCCCCAGCCGCACCATCGCCAGTCCCCCGACGAAGGCCCCGGTCATCATCGCGACCAGCCCGAAGACCTTCACGATCGCCGCCAGGTCGGTCTTGGTGAAACCCAGCGAGAGCGCGAACGGCGTCGTCATCGTCGAGGCCATCTGATCCCCGACCTTGTAGAGCACGATGAAGAGCAGGATCAGCCAGGCCCCGCGGCGCCGGAAGAAGTCGACGAACGGCTCGACCACCGTCTCGCGGAAGGTCCGCGGCGGCGGACCTTCGATCTCCGGCTCGCGCGCCAGCAGCGTCGAGACGATCCCCAGCCCCATCAGCGCCGCCATCAGCAGGTAGACGTCGTGCCAGGCGATCCGGTCGGCCAGGTAGAGCGCCAGCGCCCCCGCGACCAGCATCGCGGCGCGGTAGCCGTTGATGAAGATCGAGGTCGCCAGCCCCAGCTCGCGGTCGGGGAACGACTCGCGCCGCCAGGCGTCGGCGACGATGTCCTGGGAGGCGCTGGTGAAGGTCACGCCCAGCGCCAGCAGCGCGACGATCCACGGGCTCCGCTCGGGCTGGGCCAGGGACAGCCCGGCCACCGCCAGCAGCAGCGCGAGCTGCGTGATCAGCAGCCAGCCGCGCCGCCGGCCGAGGAACGGCGGCACGAATCGGTCGAAGACCGGCGACCACAGGAACTTGAGCGTGTACGGCAGCCCGACCAGCGTGAACAGCCCGATCGCCTTGAGGTCGACCTGCGAGTCGACCATCCAGGCCTGGAGCGTCGAACCGGTCAGCAGCAGCGGGAGACCCGAGGAGAAGCCCAGCAGCAGCGAGACCAGCATCGCGCGGCTGAACAGCGCGCGCAGCACCGAGGGCGGGGAGGGGACCGGCGCGGCCGCGGACATGGCGCGCACCCTAGCACGGATCGCCCGGGCCCCCCGGCCCGCGGAGGGGGAGACGCGGCCGCCCCCGCGGGCCTACGATGATCCCCGAGGGGCTCCGGGGCCGCCGGCCGCGCGGGCGCCCGCGCCAGTCGCCCCGCGAGGGAACCGTTGAGCCGCTCCACGCCCCAGCAACCCGCCGCCGACCAGGCCAAGCTGCTGCTGCTCGCGGCCGGGGTGGGGCTGCTCGGCGGAGGGGCCGCGGTGCTGTTCCGCGCGCTCGCGGTGCTGCTCCCGTCGTTGTTCTGGCCGGCCGACCCGAACATCGTGCACGCGGTCGAGAAGTCGTCGTACCTCTGGCGGATCGCGGTCCCGGTCGGCGGGGCGCTGGCGGCCGGGTGGATCCTGGTCGTCGGCGCGCGCTGGGCCGGCACGATGCGCGGCTGGGACATCCTCGAGGCGGTCGTGCTGCGCGACGGGATCCTGCACGGCCGTTCGGCGATCGTGAAGGCGACCTCGTCCCTCTTCACGATCGCCTCGGGCGGGTCGGTCGGGCGCGAGGGGCCGATGGTGCTGCTCTCGTCGACGGTCGCGTCGTGGGGAGCGCGGCGGCTGGGCACGCCGGTGCGCCAGCGCCGGATCCTGGTTGCGGCCGGCGCCGCCGCCGGGATCGCCGCGGCCTACAACGTCCCGGTCGGCGCGGCGCTGTTCACGATGGAGATCATCGTCGGCAGCTTCGCGCTGGAGGTCTTCGCGCCGCTGGTCTTCGCCTCGGTGCTGGCCACCCTGGTCTCGCGCGCCGCCTTCGCCGACTGGCCGGTCTTCAAGGTCCAGCCGTTCCAGATGGTCAGCGTCTGGGAGGTTGTGCTCTACGTCCTGCTCGGCGCGCTGTGCGGGCTGGTCGCCGTGCTGTTCCTGCGCGCCCTGCGCCGCGCCGGGGTCCTGTTCCGCGCCAGCGGGCTGCCCCAGGTCGCCGCGATGGCGCTGGTCGCGCTGGTCTTCGGCGTGGCGCTGATGCGCTGGCCCGAGCTGGCGGGGAACGGCCGCGAGGGGATCCTCGACCTCTTCTCCGAGAGCTGGATCCCCCGTTACCTGCTCGCGCTGTTCGTGCTGCGGCTGGTCTTCACCGTGCTGACCGTCGGCGCCGGCGCGGTCGGCGGCGTCTTCACGCCGACCCTGTTCCTGGGCGCGCTGCTGGGCGACGCCTTCGGCGGGACCGCGCACTGGCTGTTCCCGGGCTGGACCGCCGAGCCCAAGGCCTACGCCCTGGTCGGGATGGGGTGCCTGCTGGCCGGGATCACCCACGCCCCGATGACCGCGGTCCTGATGGTCTTCGAGATGACCCTCGACTACAACCTGGTCGTGCCGCTGCTGGTCGGCGCCGCGGCGGCCAGCCTGGTCGCGCGCGGGATCGAGGGGGAGTCGATCTACACCGAGGCGCTGAGCCGCAAGCGCGGGACGTCGCCGATGGCGGGCGGGGCGGCGGTCATGCGTTCTTTGACCGTCAGCGACGTGATGCGCACCGAGCAGGCCACGGCGTCGGGCGACGAGCCGCTGCCCGAGCTGCTCGACCGCTTCCTGCGCGAGCGCCGCAACCACATCTACATCGTCGACGACGAGGCGCACTTCCTGGGGGTCGTCAGCCTCTACGAGGCCAGCCGCGCGCTGCGCGAGGCGGCCGACCCCGGGACGCTGCGGGCCCGCGACGTGGCCGACCGGCACTTCCCGACCGTGATCCTCGAGGACCGGCTGGAGAAGGCGCTCGACCGCTTCTGGGTCCAGGACTGCGAGCGGCTCCCGGTGCTCGAGTCGCCGGGCTCGCGGCGGCTGGTCGGGACCATCTCGAAGCGCGACATCCTCGGCGTCTACTCGCTCGAGGTCCTGCACCGGCGCTCGCTCCTGGCGCGGCTCGAGGCGACCGAGGACGACCAGACCAAGCCGACCTACGTCGAGCTGCCGGAGGACCACGAGGTGGCCGAGGTCGACGTCCCGCCGGCGCTGATCGGGCTGACCTTCGGCGACGCGCGGCTGCGCGAGCGGTTCGGGGTCTCGGTGCTGGTGCTGAGCCGCCGCGAGGGAGGGCGCACGGTCCGGTTGCTGCCGCAGGCGACGACCCGCCTCTTCGCCGGCGACCGGCTCTACGTCTTCGGGACGCGCGAGGCGCTGCGCCGCTTCAAGCGCGAGGACTCGCGGATCTGAGCCGCGTCAGACGCCGTCGGGCTGCAGCGCCCCGGCGGCGGCGGCCCGGGCCGCGAGGGCCGCGGCCAGCGCGCGCGCGGTCGCGGCCGGGAGGTCGACGACCTCCGTCCCCCGCGCCGGGCCGGCGCCCGCCGTGGCGACCTCGAGCGTGGCGATCGCGAGCCGCCGCTGGAACGGGCTCGCCTCGACCGCGACCCACTGGATCTTGGCCTCCGGCACGATCCAGATCGTGCGCCGCCAGACCCCGCCGGACGCGAGCCAGAACTCCCCGGCCCGGGCCCAGCGCAGCGCGCGCCAGCGCAGCCAGGCCCAGAGCGCGGCCAGGACGAAGAGCGGCGGGAGGACCCACCCCGGCCAGCGCCCGAACGAGATCCCGGCCAGCAGGAAGACGAGCAGGATCAGCCGCACCGCCCGCAGGAAGCCGCGGCGGATCGCGTGGCGGCTGACCGGCTGCCAGTCGGCGGCGTCGAGGTCGAGGCCCGGGAAGATGTGTCGCGTGAACGCCGCCCGCTCGCGGGCGTCGAGCAGCGGCACCACGATCGACGCGCCTCCGGCCTCCTTGTCGACGAACGAGCCGGCGGTCTCGGCGAAGACGGTCCAGTAGCCCAGCGCGCGGCGCGGCCAGTTGGCGACCAGCCGCAGCGCCTGCACGCGCCGCAGCGGGATCACGCTCTCGTAGCGCGTGATCAGGCCGTACGAGCGGAGCAGCCGCCCGTCTCCCGCCTCGGCCAGCGTGAAGCCGGCGTATTTCACCACCGTAAACAAGATCGACAGGATCCAGCCGCCGGCGACGAGCAGCGCCAGCGCCAGCAACGCAGCGGCGGCGGCGGCCCAGGCCCCGAGGCCGCCCAGCGCGCGCGCCGCGTCGATGCCCGCGCGGGCGTTGACGCCCGAGTAGCCGCCCACGACGAAGTAGAGGCTGGCCAGCCCGCCCAGGATCGCGCCGGCGCGGTTCTGGGTCGCGCCGAGCAAGAGGAGGTCACCCAGCGTCGCCTGCCAGAGCGGGACGCGGGGCGTGTCCGGCGCGGCCGGCGCCACCGCGGCGTGCGGCTCCGCGGCCGTCGCGGCCCGCCGCGAGGCCAGCGCCGCCTTGAGCCGCTCCGCGGCGGCGCGCGAGAGCACCGACAACTCCGCCTCCGAGCCGCTGCCGGAGGCGGTCTCGACCTTCACGTCCACCACGCCGGTCAGCCGGCCCAGCAGCGACTGCTTCAGGTCGATGTTCTGGATCCGGTCGACCGGGATCGTGCGCGCCTGGCGGAAGACGACCCCGCGCCGCAGGTAGAGCGTCCCCTCCCAGACCGCGTAGCGCAGCGAAAAGTAACGCAGCAGCGCGACCAGCACGCCGACGCCGCCGAGCGCCGCGAAGTACAGGTCGTCGAACCGCTCCCCGCCGCCCAGGAAGCGCGCGGCGACGATCGCGACCAGGACGTAGGCGAACTGCCCGAACAGCCGCAGCAACTCGGCCAGCACCGTCAGCGGGTGCAGCCGGTGCCAGGCCTCGGGCGGGACGGCGCGCTCGCTCACGGGCGGGAACGGAGGCCGAGCAGCGCGTCGCGCAGCGCCTCGGCGGTCTCCGGCGCCAGCCCCGGGATCGTCTCCACCGCACCCTCCGACCCCGCGGTGTAGATCGAGACCTGCGCCAGGCCATAGGCCCGGTCGAGCGGCCCGGAGTGCACGTCGACGTGCTGGATCCGGACCCGAGGCACGGTCCGCGCCAGCCGCCAGAAGACGCCGTGCTCCACCGACAGATCGTCCGGCGCCAGGGCGTAGCGCCAGGCCGCAAAGCGCCGCCCCGCGAGCCACCAGCTCCAGGCCAGCCAGAGCGACGCCACCACCCCCCCCGCCAACCACCAGGGGAGCGGCAGCGCAACCCCCTCCTGCAGCGCGCGGGCCAGCGCGGCCGCGACGATCGCGACGATCGGCGTCGCGATCAGGCTGCCGATCCGCCAGACCGAGCGGATGCCGGGGTGAAGGCCGAGCCAGCCGGGCGAGTCGGACGGGCCGGCGGGGAGAGGCGGCGCATCGTCAGGAAGCCGCGGGGGCTCCGCCGGGGGCAGGGGTTCATCGATCATCGCCCCATTCTACGGAGATCCGCCTGCTCCGGTCCCGCTGCCCGGTCCCGCTGCCCGGTCGCTGCCCGGTCCCGTCGCCCGGGCCCGGTGGCAGCGGCCTGGCGCGCGGCATAGGCTCTGCCGGCCCCCCCTCCCCGCGGCCTCGCCCCGCGGGCCACACGGAATCGACTCGATGAATCGACCGACCGTCCCGCTCTGCGCCGCCGTCCTGCTGCTCTTCGTCGCCTTCGCCGCCGCTCCGGCCCTCGCCGACGAGGGGATGTGGCTGCTCAACAACTTCCCGTCGAAGGCCGTCGGAGCGAAGTACGGCTTCGCCCCCGACCAGGCCTGGCTCGACCAGACGCGGCTGTCGGCGGTGCGGCTGGCCGGCGGCTGCTCGGGCAGCTTCGTCTCCCCGCACGGCCTCGTCATGACCAACTACCACTGTATCGTCAGTTGCGTGCAGGACCTGACGACCCCCGAGCGGCCGGTCTTCTCCAAGGGCTTCATGGCGAAGACGGCGGCCGATGAGGTCCAGTGCCCGGGCTTCGAGATCAACCAACTGATCGAGATCACCGACGTCACGCAGAAGGTCCTGGACGCGACCCGCGGCAAGAGCGGGGCCGCCTTCGCCGACGCCCAGCGCGCGACGATCTCGACGATCACCAAGGCCTGCGCCACCGGCCCCGACGTGCGCTGCGACGTCGTCAACCTCTACCACGGCGGGCAGTACGAACTCTACAAGTACCGCCGCTTCCAGGACGTGCGGCTGGTCTTCGCGCCGGAGTACGACACCGGCTTCTTCGGCGGCGACCCGGACAACTTCAACTTCCCGCGCTGGAACCTCGACGCCTCGTTCCTGCGGGTCTACCAGGACGGCAAGCCGCTGGCCACGCCTCACCACTTCCGCTTCTCGAAGGCCGGGGCGAGGGAAGGGGACCTGGTCTTCGTGGCCGGGCACCCCGGCAGCACTTCGCGCCTCAACACCGTCGCCGAGCTGGTCTACGAGCGCGACTCCTCCTACCCCCAGATGATGATGCGGATGTCGGAGATGCGCGGGATGCTGCGCGAGTTCGAGAAGCGCGGCCCGGAGTACAAGCGCTACGGCGAGAGCACGCGCTTTTTCGTCGAGAACTCGATCAAGTCGAGCAAGGGGCAGTGGGACACGCTGCTCGACCCGGCCTTCATGGCGCGCAAGACGGCCGACGAGACCGCCGTGCGCGAGGCGGTGACGGCCAACCCGGAGCTGGCCGCGAAGTACGGCGACGCCTGGGACAGGATCGCCGAGGCGCAGGCGATCAAGCGCCGGATCGGCCCGCGCTACGCCGCGCTCGAGGGCGGGCGGCGCGCCTTTGGCTCGTCGCTCTTCGGCTACGCGCGGCGGCTGGTCCGGGCCGCGGAGGAGCTGCCGCTCCCCAACGAGAAGCGGCTGAAGGAATACTCCGACGCCGCGCTGCCCGGCCTGAAACAGCAGCTCGCGGCGCGCTCGCCGATCTTCAAGCCGCTCGAGATCGAGATGATGGCGCTCTCGCTGACCTTCCTGCGCGAGCAGTTCGGCACAGACGACCCGATGGTCAAGTCGATCCTGGGGACGAAGTCGCCGGAGGAACTGGCGACCGAGCTGGTCAACGGCACCACGCTGGAGGACCCGGCCGTCCGGATCAAGCTGCTGGAAGGGGGCAGGGCGGCGATCGACGCCTCGACCGACCCGATGATCCGATTCGCGAGGAAGGTCGACCCCGAGTCCCGCGCGATCCGCCGCCAGTACGAGGCCGAGGTCGAGGCGGTCGAGGACCAGTACGGCGAGGAGGTCGCCCAGGCCTGGTTCGCGGTGCGCGGCAAGGACTCCTACCCCGACGCGACCTTCACGCTGCGCCTGACCTACGGCACCGTGGCCGGCTGGGAGCAGGACGGCCGGACGATCGCCCCCTTCACGACGCTGGGCGGGATGTTCGAGCGCGCCACCGGGGCCGACCCCTACGACCTGCCGCCGAGCTGGCTCGCGGCGAAGGAAAGGCTGGACCTCAAGACCCCCTTCAACCTCGTCGCGACGACCGACATCATCGGCGGCAACTCCGGCTCGCCGATGATCGACCAGGACCGCCAGGTGGTCGGGCTGGTCTTCGACGGCAACATCCACTCGCTCGGCGGGGAGTACTGGTTCGACCTCTCGAAGAACCGGACGATCGCCGTGCACTCCGCCGCGATGCTCGAGGCCCTCGGCAAGGTCTACGGCGGCCAGCGGATCGTGGACGAGCTGACCGCCGCGAAGTGAGCCCCCGATGAAGCTCCGCACGCGCCTGCTGCTCGCCCTGCTCGCCGCCTCCGTCGTTCCGGTGGGGTTGGTGACGTTCCTCTCGTACCGCTCGTCGCTCGCGGCCTTCCGCGAGACGGTCGAGGCCGAGGGGCGGGCGACGGCGGCGGAGATGGCGCGGCGGATGGGGGCGGTCGAGGCCGACCTGTCGCGTCGGGTGGAAGGGCTGGGGCGGCGCGGCGTGCCGGGGCCGGCCGCCGGCGAGGGCGGGCCGGTCGCTGCGGCGCCCGGCCCGGAGAACGAACAGCTGCTGGCCGAACTCGAGCGCGAACTGGGCGCGGCGACGGCGCTGCTCGAGCGGGTCGAGATCGCCGCGCCGGAGCCGGCGCCCGGGACGGCGGGGGACGGACCCCCGGCGCCGCCGGTCGTGATCGACCTCGGCGAGGTGTTGAAGCACGCCGGGGCGTTCGTTCCCGACGTGATGGTCGACGGCACGAATGTCACCTACGGGGCGCTCGACCGGCTGCCGCCCGAGGCCCGGCGCGCGATCGAGCAGACGCTCCGCAAGCAGGCGGAGCAGGCGGGGCAGGAGCTCGAGCGCGCCCAGCGCGGAATCGACGCGCAGCGCCGGGCAGAGGCCGGGGTCGCGGCCGAGGCCGAGACCGCGGCCCAGCGCGCCGCGGAGCGGCCCGCGCCGCCGTCGCCGCCAGCGTCGCCCGCACCGCCGGCCCCGGCCGCCCCCTCCGGCCGCGAGCTGAAGTTCCGGATCCGGCGCCCCGGCGGGGCCGAGGCCGACCTGAAAGCGCGCCTTTCGATCCCGCGCCTGCTCGGGACGGTCCTCGGCAACACCCGGCGCGAGGCGGGGGAGATCCCGTTCGCGGTCGGCGCCGACGGCCGGCTCTACACGCCCGATCCGCGCCAGGAGCCGGTGCTGCGCGCGCTGCGCGTCGCCGAGCGGGTGCAGCCCGGCAAGACCGTCGAAGTGTTGGCCGACGGCGAGACCTGGGTGATCGTCGCCGAGCGCGACGAGGCGGCCGGCGTCCTCTTCGGCCTGGCCCGGCCGGTCGGCGAGTCGCTGCGCGCGATGCAGGCCTCGCTGGTCCGCAACCTCGGGATCGGGCTGGGGGTGATCGGCCTGGCGGCGGGCCTGGTCTTCCCGCTCTCGCGCCGGATGACGCGGCCGGTCGTCGCGCTGACCGACGGCGTGCGCCGGATCGCCGCGGGCGACCTGTCGGCGCGCGTCGACGTGCGGGCCGGCGGCGAAATCGGCGAGTTGGGTCGCGCCGTCAACCAGATGGCCGCCGACCTGGAGCGCCAGCGCTCGCAGGTCGTCGAGCAGGAACGGATCCGGCGCGAACTCGAGGTCTGCCGCCAGATCCAGGTCGAGATGCTCCCCAAGCATCCGCTCCGGGTCGGGCTCTCCGAGGTCAAGGGGGTCTCGATCCCGGCGCGCGAGGTCGGGGGCGACTTCTTCAACTACTTCGCCCTGGCCGACGGCTCGCTGGCCCTGCTGGTCGGGGACGTCTCGGGCAAGGGGGTCGGAGCGGCGCTGCTGATGGCCAACGCGCAGGCCGCGCTGCGGGCGCTCCTGCCGCTGGAGCCGAGCCTGGCGCGGCTGGTCATCGACCTCGACCGCGAGGTTGCGGCGAACACCCCCTCCGAGGTCTTCCTGACGCTCTTCGCGGCCGTGCTCGAAACCGACGGACGGGCCCTGCGCTGGGTCAACGCGGGCCACAACCCGCCCTTCATCGTGCGCGCGGACGGCGGGGTGGAGCGGCTCGAGGCGACGGGCGTGCCGCTCGGCATGTTCGACGGAATGCACCACGACGAGCAGCGCACGCCCGTCGCGCCCGGCGACCTGCTCTTCTTCTACACCGACGGGATCGTCGAGGCCTTCGACCCCCAGGGCGAGCAGTACGGCACCGAGCGGCTCGAGGAGCTGCTCGCCACGGTGAAGCGCTCCGGCGTCGACGCCGTGCTGGCGCGGGTCGACGACGCCGTCCGCGCCTTCTGCGCCGGCACCGAGCCGTCCGATGACGCGACGATGATGGTGCTGCGGGTCGGCTGATCTGCGTTCACCGAGTCCGCCTGCGCCAGCCCCTGACAAATCGAGCGGGCCGGGTCGCTTTACCTCCACGCGGCGCCGGCGGTAGGATCTCGGCGATCAGCAGGGGGCTCCGGGATGCGAGGTCCTTACGGCGTGCGTACCGTCCTGGCTCTGCTCGTGCTAGGCGCGATGGGGGAGTCGGTCGCGGACCGCTGGGACTGGCCGCTCGGAGTCAACCCCAAGTCCGATGGCCGGCTGCGATCGCTTCACGAAACGCTCGCGCTCGACACCTGCTCGGCGGCGACGCAGGTCCCGGTGAGCGACGCGCACTGGCGGGACGAGGGGTTCGACCTCTACCTGAAGTCCGGCACGCTCTACCTCTGCCCGGCGATCGAGGGCGTGCCGGTGCTGGCCAGCTTCCACGGCGAGGCGGTCGTGAGCTACCGGCCGTCGAGCCGCGGCGCCCGGCGCCAGCTCGAGCACTGGATCGGCCGCGCCGAGGTCGGTCCCGAACGCGTCACGGAGGCCCACTTCTTCACGCTGCGCGGCCAGGACCTCGCCGGCCAGCTCGGGCTGACGGTTCCGGCCGAGCCCTCCCGCGGCGCGCCGCCGGAGAGCGACCCCGGACGCCGCGTTTTCCGGCGGCTCGGCACACGGCTCGCCTTCGCTTTTCTCAACCGCGACGCGCAGGCCGCCGGGACGGCGTGGATCGCCTTTCCTCTCGAGTCGCTGCGGCCAATCGGAAACGGTGACGCCATGGCGGTCTTCGCGATCGATCCGCAGGCCCAACAGGAGGTCGCGCTCGCGATCGCCGGCCACGCCACGCGGATGCCGCCCGCCGACTACCGCACGAGCGTCCTTCCGATCGCAGAGGAGCACGCCGCCGGGCGCCGCTTCCGCCCGACGGCCCGGGGGCTGGGCTACCGCACCGAGGTCCGGGTCCGTCCCCGGTACGAGGGGACGACCGTCCGCGCCACGGTCCGGTTCCGTTCGGAGGCCGCCGCCGGGGCGCTCCGGCTGCGCTTCGCGACGCGGATGCAGGTCTCCGCGGTGACCGACGAGCGCGGCGCGCCGCTGCCGTTCCTGCAATGGGCCTTCAAGGAGATGGACCCGGCGCTCGACGAGTCGCTCCTGGTGCGCTTCGACCCGCCACTCGAACCCGGGCGGGAAACCCGGATCGAGATCGCCTCGCGCGGCCCGCTGATCGAGAGCGTCGGAACCTACTACAAGGACGTCCTCGGCTTCGTCACCAGCCCCTACGAGATCGTCACCGGGGGCACGACCCGCGCCTTGCTGGATGAAGACGCCTGGTACCCCGCCCTCGACGATCCCGCGGGTGCGATCCACGAGGTCGTCCTGTGCGCCAAGGGGAAGCTGCGGGGTTACGGCTCCGGCCTGCTCGTCCGGTCCTGGAGCGAGGGCGACGATCGCTGCTCGGAGTTCCGCACCGAGCGGCCGGTCCCGCGCACCACGTTCTACGTCGGCCAGTTCCGCGACCATCTGGTCGAGGCGGACGGAATCGCGCTCGAGGTCTACACCGACACCGCCGACGTCGACTCGATGCGCAACATCGAGTACGCCGCAAATGAGCTCGGGAACGCGCTGCGCGTCTACCGTCAGCTCTTCCTGCCGCTCGACATCACGCGCTTCCGTGCCGTCAGCACGCCGACCTTCCACGGCCGCGGCTTCGCCGGGATCCTGCTGCTGAGCGGCTACGGCGGATTCCGCGGCGACACCTCCGGGGCCGACACCTTCCGCGCGCACGAGGTCGCCCACCAGTGGTGGGGGAACCTGGTGGACGTGCAGGACTGGCCGCAGGACCGCTGGCTGGAGGAATCGATCGCCGAGTACGCGGCGATGGAGTACTACCGGATCCGGTTCGAGAAGCCGACGCTCGTCGCCGAGGCGATCGATCGCAGCTGGTACCTGCCGGAGACGAAGGGCGACCCGCTGATTCGCAAGCGGCTGACCGGCGAGAGCGAGCAGATCCGGACCTACCAGGCCGCACCGATCAGCATGGGAGGTCCGAACGTCTACACCAAGGGCGCGCTGGTGGTCCACATGCTGCGCTACCTGTTCCGGGCGAAACAGGGGAACGACGGGCAGTTCTGGGAGCTGCTGCGGGGGATCCTGGTGAAGTACCGGGACCAGCGGATCTCGACCGCGACCTTCATCGCCGAAACCGAGAAGCGGCTGGGCGAGCCGATCCCGTGGTTCTGGGAGCAGTGGCTCCACGGGACCGCCGTGCCCCGCATCGAGTGGAGCCACAGCGTCGTCGAGCAGCAGGGCTCGTGGCTGGTCACCGTCGTGGCGAAGCAGGTCGACACGAGCTTCCGGCTGACGATCCCGGTCTACTTCCACTTCGGAGGCGACCGGCACGCCAGCGTCCCGCTCTGGCTGAACGGCCCCGAAGCCCAGGCGGAGATTCGGCTGCCCGAGAAGCCCCGGAGCGTGACCCTGAACGACTTCTACGAGGCGCTGGTCGTCGTCCGCTGAGGGACGGTTGCGCCTTCGGTGAGGCGGTGGCGGCCGAGCCCGCCAGTGCCGATCGCGATCAGGGCCGGCCCGGCCGCCACCGCGCCAGCCGCAGGCTGTTGGTCACGACGCTGACCGAGCTGACCGCCATCGCGGCGCCGGCCAGCACCGGGCTGAGCAGGATCCCGAACGCGGGATAGAGCGCACCGGCCGCGACCGGGATCCCGACCACGTTGTAGACGAAGGCCCAGAAGAGGTTCTGCTTCATCGTCCGCATCGTCCGCCGCGACAACTCGACCGCGTCAGGGATTCCGGAGAGGTCGCGCCGCATCAGCGTCACGTCGCTGGCCTCGAGCGCGACCCCCGCACCGGCGCCGACCGCGATCCCGAGGTCGGCCTGGGCCAGCGCCGGCGCGTCGTTGATCCCGTCGCCGGCCATCGCGACGACGCGCCCGGCCTGCTGCAGCCGCCGGACCTGCTCGACCTTCCCCTGGGGGAGCACGCCGGCCACGACCTCCGTTTCCGCCAGCCCGACCTGCCGCGCCACCGCGTGTGCCGCCCGCGGCGCGTCGCCGGTCACCATCAGCGGCGCCAGCCCCAGCCCGCGCAGCCGCGCCACGACGGCGCGCGCGTCGGGGCGCGGCGGGTCGGCCGCCGCGACGAGGCCCGCGGCGGCGCCGTCGACCGCGACGAAGATCACGCTCCGCCCTTCGGACTCCAGGCGCTCGGCGTCGGCGGCCAGCGGCCCGGCGTCGACGCCGAGCGAGGCCATGAACGCGGCGCTCCCGGCCGCGACGTGGCGCCCGTCGACCCGCCCCGACGCCCCGCGCCCGGGGACGGCCGCGAACTCCGCCACCGGGTCGAGCGGCAGGCCGCGCTCACGCGCGGCCGCGACGATCGCCGCCGCCAGCGGGTGCTCGGAGGCGCGCTCGAGCGAGGCCGTCAGCCGCAGCAGCGCGGCTTCCGCCCGGCCGGCCTCGGCCCCGCCGGCGGCCGCACCGCCGGCCCCGTCCCGCGCGACGATCCCGGTCACGCGTGGCGCCCCCGCCGTCAGCGTCCCCGTCTTGTCGAGCACGATCGTGTCGACGCTCCCCGCGCGCTGCAGCGCCTCGCCCCCCTTGATCAAGAGGCCGAGCTGCGCCCCCTTGCCGGTCGCCACCATCACCGCGGTCGGCACGGCCAGCCCCATCGCGCAGGGGCAGGCGATGATCAGCACCGAGACCGCGGCCGCCAGCCCGCGGACCAGCGCCCCGTCGCCGGCCAGCGCCAGCCAGGCCAGGAAGGTCAGCGCCGCGATCCCGATCACGACCGGCACGAAGACCGCGCTGACCCGGTCGGCCAGCGCCTGGATCGGGGCCCGCGTCGCCTGCGCCGAGCGCATCAGCTCGACGATCCGCGCCAGCACCGACTCGGCGCCCAGCGTCGTCGCGCGCAGCGTGAGCGCGCCATTCCCGTTGACCGTCCCGCCGATCACGGCGTCCCCCGCGCCCTTGGCCACCGGCACCGACTCGCCCGTGACCAGCGCCTCGTCCACCGCCGAGGCGCCCGACAGCACGACCCCGTCGACCGCGATCCGCTCGCCGGGGCGGACCAGCACCGTGTCGCCGGGCCGGACCTGTCCCACCTCCAGCTCCAGTTCGGCGCCGTCGCGCACGACCCGCGCGCGCGGCGGCTGCAGCTCGGCCAGCGCGCGCAGCGCGGCGGATGTCCGGCGCCGGGCCCGGGCCTCCAGCGCGTTCCCGAACAGCACCAGGGCGACGATCATCGTCACCGCCTCGTAGTAGACCTCGGGCGCGACGCCGTGCCGCAGGAAGAAGCCGGGGGCGAGCGTCGCTGCGACCGAGAAGACGAAGGCCGCGCCGGTCCCGACCGCGATCAGCGTGCTCATGTCGGCCGAGCGGCGCTTCGCGCCGGTCCAGGCCCGCGCGTAGAAGCGGCCGCCGGCCCAGGCCATCGTGGCCAGCGTCAGCGCGATCAGCGCGCCCCCCAGCACCGCGGGGGGCAGCCCGTACATCCACGGAAAGGCCGCGCGCAGCGGCGGGTCGAGCCAGCGCATCGCGGCCCGCATCAGCGGGTCCGAGGCCGCGGCGTGGTGGCCGCCCGCGAGCGCCGCCATCAGCGGCATCGAGAGCAGCATCGCCAGCAGGCTGGCCGCGGCGGCGAAGGCGGCGCGCCGGGCCAGCGCCCGCGACTCGGCCGCGTGCCCGGCGTCCTGGCGGGCCTGCTCCTCGATCGCGGTGACGCGCGGGTCGGGCAGGGAGGCCCCGTACCCCAGCTCGCGTACCGCCGCGGCGAGCTGCGCCGGCGAAACGGCCGCGGGGTCGTAGCTCACGGCGGCCTGCCCGGTCACCAGGTTGACGCTGGCGTCGCCCACCCCCGGCAGCGCGGCGAGCGCCTTCTGCACGCGCCCCTGGCAGGCCGCGCAGTGCATCCCTGCGACCCCCAGCGTGACCCGGCTCACCGGCTACCCCCGCGCGCCGCCCTCCGCCACGCGCAGGCCGCGCGCGAAGGCGACGAGTTCCCCGATGGTACGCCCGGCGTGAAGGTTGGGCTCGGACGGGAGGTGCGCTCCGTCGAACGCGCGGCCGCCGACCACGACCGCCGTCCCCAGCGGCGCGACCTCGCGCGCCAGCGCGGCGAGCTGCGCGCCGAAAACGGCGAGATCGCGCGGCGCGGAGACCGAGACGAACGCCAGCGCGGGCCGCAGCTCGCGTACCGCGCGCTCGAGGCCGGCCAGCGGCAGGTCGGGCCCCAGGTTGGCGACCTCGAACCCCTCGGCGGTCAGCGCCAGGCTGGCCGCCAGGGGTGCCAGCCGGTACGGGTCGCCGGGCGCGCCGCCGCCGGCGACGCGCGCGCCGAACGGCGCGGGGAGCAGCGCGCGCAGCGTGGCCAGCGCCGCGGCGCACAGCTCGGTCGCGCGGTGCTCGAGCCAGATCCCGTCGGGGGAGTCGAGCCACAGCTCGCCGATCCGGCGCATCGCCTGGGCGACGACGACGTCGATGATCGCGGCGATCCCGGTTCCGCGCAGGTAGAGCGCCTGGAGCAGGCCGCGCGCCTCGGGCCCCCGGCCGTCGCGCAGCAGCTCGAAGAACCGGTCCGCGTCGTTTGCCGTCGGCGGCCGGTTGGCCAGCGTCGACAGCTCGGGGAGCCCGAGCAGCTCGGGGCGCACGACCGTCAGTTGCGCCTCGCGGATGTACCGGACCGCTTCCGGCAGCGCGATCCGCCGGTGGCCCCCGGCGGTGCGCGACGCGAGCAGCGCGCCGTCGTCGGCCCAGCGCTTGATCGACGACTCGCTCACACCGATCGCGAGGGCCAGCTCCTTGGTCGTGAGCAGGGTGGGGGCCGTCATCGCGGCCGCCTTTCGGGGCTGGGCGATTTGGCCGGATGTCGGCAACGGCGGGAGGCGACCATGGGGGGGATTATCGAGCCGGGAAGGGCCCCAGTCCAGCCCTCGGGCGGCCAAGCGATCGACCTTGACAGCGGCGAAGGGGCGCCGTACGTTCTTCGCAGCGTGAACGATTTGACCGATTCATACCCGGTGCAATCGTCCGCTCCTCTCTCGGCGCCGGACCCCCTTCCGGCGCCCCTGCCTCGGCCCCGCTCCCGGCACACCGCCGGGGGCGGGGCCACCTCTCCCCCCGACGCGACCCCGGCCTACCCCGCAATCCGATCCAGCACCATCGGCAGCAGCTCCTCGGAGCGCGCGGCGACGTGCGAGAGGGTGGTGCCGGAGCCCGGCGGGGCCGGTGCGGGGTCGACCAGCAGCGCCGGCACGCCGCGCCGGCGCGCGGCCGACTCCAGGAAGGCGGTCACGCCGACCGAGAGCGAGGTCCCGACGAAGACGATGAAGGCGGCGCGCGCCGCCGCGTCCTCGACGCGGTCGAAGCCGTAGTCGGCGTGTTCGGTGTAGAACTCGTCGAACAGCAGGACGTGCGGTCGCAGCACGCCGCCGCAGACCGGGCAGACCGGGAGGCGGGCCGCGGCGATCTCCCCCGCGTAGCGGTCCAGGTCCTCGTCCGGCAGCGGCAGCGAGCCGGTCGGCGCGCCGTGCTCGCAGCCGTAGCGCGCGCAGCGCACCCGGTCCGAGGTCCCGTGCACCTTGACCAGCCGCTGCGCCCCGGCCTGTTCGTGCAGCGTGTCGATGTTCTGCGTGACCAGCAGGAAATCGCGCCCTTGCCGCGCCAGCTCGCGGTCGATCGCCGCCAGCGCGCGGTGCGCGTCGTTGGGCTGCCGGCCCCGCAGCGACAGGAAGCGGTGCGCGTACCAGTCCCAGAAGCGCTGCGGGTCGGTCTTGAGCGCGCGGAAGGTCGCGATCTCGATGTCGTCCCGGCGCCAGATCGCGTCGGGATCGGCGCCGCGGAAGGTCGGGATCCCGCTCGCGACGCTCACCCCCGCGCCGGTCACGAACAGCGGCAGCTCGTTTCCGGCCCCGGCGATCAGTCCCGCGATCCGGTCGGCGCAGGCGTCGAGATGGCTCATCGGGCATTCCCCCTGGAGGCTCAGGCCGGCGTGACCTCGCCGGCGATCGGCGTCAGGAGCCGTTCGCGCACCTCGGCGGCCCCGCCGCAGGTGCCGAGCAGGTACATCAGCTTCACCGCGGCCGCTTCGGTCGTCATGTCGCCGGTGCCGACCGCGCCGACCTCGCGCGCCAGCCGCCCGCCGGCGTAGTGCGTCAGGTCGACCAGCCCGTGCAGCGATTGCGAGCCGATTGCGACCACGATCCCGGCCTCGACCAGCGCAGCGATCGCCCGGGCCACGCCGCGGTCGACGACCGGGACGTTCCCGACGCCGAAGGCCTGCACCAGCACCGCCCCGACGCCACTCTGCGCCAGGCAGCAGAGCGGCTCGGCCGGCTGACCCGGCAGCAGCCGCACCGCGGCGACGCGCGCGTCGAACCGCCCCTCGATCGCCAGCGGCCCCCGCGGTCGCAGCGGCTCCGAGAGCATCCGCACCCCGGTCCCGATCTCCGCCAGCGGGGGGAAGTTGGGGGAGCGGTAGGCGGCGAAGGCAAAGGTGCTGCGCTTGGTCGTCCGGTTGCCGCGCAGCAGGTGGCCGTCGAAGTAGATCCCCACCTCCGGGATCGGGCGGGTCGCCAGGTCGACTGCGCCGACCAGGTTGGCGCGGCCGTCCGAGCGCGGGTCGGCCAGCGGCCGCTGCGCGCCGGTCAGGATCACCGGCTTGGGCAGGTTGCGCAGCAGAAAGGACAGCGCCGAGGCGGTGTAGGCCATCGCGTCGGTTCCGTGGGTCACGACGATCCCGTCCCAGCCGTCGATCGCGCGGGCGATCTCCCGCGCGAACGACTCCCAGTGGGCCGGCGTCACGTCGCAGGAATCGAGGTTGCAGAGGACCTGCGCGTCGATCTCCGCGATCTCTGCCAGCTCGGGGACGCTCTCCAGGATCGCCGAGCCGAACTCGTCGGGGGCCAGGGCCTGGTCCGCGGTGCGGGGGCGCATCCCGAGCGTCCCGCCGGTGTGGAGAATGAGGACCCGTCGCTTCACGGGCGGCATTGTAGGGGAACTCGCCGGGCGCGAAGGGCGGAAGCGTCGCGATCCGCGCTACGATGGCCCCGTCGCCCGCCTGGGGCGTGGCGACGGGAGATGGTCCATGACGAAGAACAAGGCACGGTTCGTAGTGGCGGCCCTGGCGGTCGCGCTGGCCTGCAGTGCGGTGCTGGCCGAGGCGCCGGTGACGAAGCTCCGGATCGAGGTCGACGGCAAGGCGGACGGCAACGGCTACATCAACTTCACCTTCACCAAGGCCACCGGCGAGGCCCTCAAGATCGAGGTCCCGATCGTCGACCGCGACCGCGAGGAGGCGATTTCCGAGGGGATCGCGAAGGCCTTCAAGGTCGCGCTCGGCGACGCCTACCGCGTCGACACCCGCGGCAAGGACGAGGTCAAGATCGAGGCCCGCGACAAGAAGAACGCGTTCCAGGTCGCGGTCTCGGACCTTTCGGTGAAGGGTGTCTCGGTCAAGCTGAAGTAGAGCGGAACTGGCGGAGAGGGAGGGATTCGAACCCTCGGTAGAGGTTTTAGCCCCTACAACGGTTTAGCAAACCGTCCTCTTTAGCCACTCGAGCACCTCTCCGCGGGCGGGACGGCCCAAAGCCGCGCGATTATGGCGACCAGACGGGGTCCGGGCAACCGGCGCCCGGCGTCACGCGCGGGCAGGCTCGATGAAGGCCAGCGCGCGCCCCGCGCGCTCCCCGTCGCGCCGGTACGAGGGCCAGCCCTGGCCGCAGACCGTGCAGGGTCCGACCCGCTCGATCGAGCCGGGCGCCAGGCCGGCGCCCCGCAGTCGGTCCTCGGCCACGCCTCTCAGGTCGAGCAGCGGCCGGCCGCGCGGCCCCGGTGCGACCCGGCGCGCTGCGGGCGCCACCGCCTCGATCACCTCCGGCCCGACCTCGTAGCAGCAGCCCCCCGCAGCCGGTCCGATCGCGGCGACGAGCGCCCGCCCGGGGGCCGCGGTCCGCAGCCGTTCGATCGCGGCCTCGAGCACCCCCGCCGCGAGCCCCCGCCACCCGGCGTGGACCGCCGCGACCGCGGCGCCCCCCTCCGCCGCGAGCAGGAGGGGGACGCAGTCGGCGGTCACCACCCCGACCGCCGGGCCGCCCGCGCGGGACAGGGCGGCGTCGGCCGGGGCGGGGGGGGCCGCTGCCACCCCGGGCTCCGCGACCGCCGCGCCGTGGACCTGCCGCGGCCGCCAGGCCGAGACTCCGGCGGGGTCGGGGGAAAAGCCGTGCCGGACGCCGGCGCGGCGGACGAGCAGGGGGCTGGTCAGCGTCTCGGCCACGGGGCGTCGGCTCCTCCCGGGCGGGGTTCCGGTCCGGCGCGAACTTGACCGCTTGCCGGTATCCCGCCAGAATGCAACGTTTTTCGCGGCCCCGGCGGCCTTCCGCCTGGCCGCCCCAACGACCCGGGGTGCGGCCGCCGCCCCCGGTCCGGCGAGGTCCTTTCAACCATGACCCAGTTCCCAGAGCTCGTCACCGGCACGGGTGCGCCGCTCGCGCTGCTTGCGCAACAGTCGGGCGCCCCCGGCGGGATGACCGGGGCCCTCGTCAGCATGGCCCCGATCCTGCTGGTCTTCGTCATCTTCTATTTCCTGCTGATCCGGCCCGCCCGCCAGCGGCAGAAGGCCCACGAGGAGATGCTGAAGCAGATCCAGCCCGGCGAGACCGTGGTCACCACCGGCGGCCTGGTCGGGAAGGTGATCCGGGCCGAGGAGACCAAGCTGAAGGTCCGGATCGCCCCGACGGTCGAGGTGACCGTGCTCCGCTCCCACATCGCCGGGAAGTCGGACGAGGAGACACTGTGAAGCCGCTCCATTGGAAGCTCGCGCTCATCGCGGCCGTCACGCTGTGGGCGATCTGGCAGGTCTGGCCGCGGACCGAGCACACCTTCGCCAACGTCAAGCTGGGACTCGACCTGCGCGGTGGTTCGTACCTCGTGATGCAGGTCCAGACCGACGACGCGATCAAGGCCGAGGCCGACATCGAGGCCACCCGGATCGGCGAGCGGCTGCGCAAGGAGGGGTTCGCCGAGGCCCGCGCGATCACCGGGGACCAGTCCGGCCAGGTCGTCGTCTCGGGGGTCCCCGCGGCGCGGATCGGAGAGGCCGAGCGGATCGCGAAGGAGGAGGCCGGTGACTGGTCCGTCAGCGTCTCCGGGGCCGAGATCCAGGCCCAGATGCCGCTGGCGGAAGAGAATCTCCTGCGGGACCGGGCGGTGCGCCAGGCGCTTACGACGGTCCAGAACCGGGTCGACGCGCTGGGCGTGGCCGAGGCCTCGGTGACCCGGCTCGGCGGCGACAACGCCAACCGGCTGCTGGTCCAGATGCCGGGGGTCGAGGACCCCTCGCGGGTCAAGCGCGTGATCCAGGCCCAGGCCCAACTCGAGCTTCGCTCGGCGTACTACGCGCCGGACGGGACCGGGCCCTTCTCCGCGCCCACCCGCGAGGAGGTCGTCGCCCAGCTCGGCGCCAACGTCCCCCCGGGCGTCGAGATCCTGCCGATGGAAGCGGAGCGGAAGATCGTCGACCCCAACCAGCCGCCGCCTCCGGCCCAGATCTCGGGCTTCATGGCGGTCGAGAAGACGGCCGTGATCACCGGCAGCGACCTGCAGACCGCGAACGCCTCGCAGGGGGACTGGAACAACACCGTCGTCTCGTTCGGCCTGCGCGTCGGGGCGGCCGACCGCTTCGGCAACTTCACGCGTTCGCACATCAACAAGCAGATGCCGATCGTGCTCGACGGCAGGATCAAGTCGGCGCCCGTGATCCGGGCCGAGATCCGGACCAGCGGCCAGATCGAGGGGAACTTCACGCCCGCCGAGGCCGAAGAGCTGTCCCTGGTCCTGCGCGCCGGCGCGCTGCCCGCGCGGATCCTGACGCTCGAAGAGCGGACGGTCGGTCCGTCGCTGGGTCGCGATTCGATCCGTGACGGCCTGCGGGCCGCGCTGCTGGGCGGGGCCTTCACCTGCGCCTTCATGCTGATCTACTACAAGCTGGCCGGGGTCAACGCGATCGCCGCGCTGGCGATGAACATGCTGATCCTGTTCGCGGCGATGGCGCAGATGGGGGCGACCCTGACGCTGCCCGGCATCGCCGGCCTGGCGCTGACGGTCGGGATGGCGGTCGACGCCAACGTGCTGATCTTCGAACGCATCCGGGAGGAGCTGGCCGCCGGCAAGACCGTCAAGGGGGCGGTCGAGGCCGGGTTCAACAAGGCCTTCTCCGCGATCTTCGACTCCAACGCGACGACGATCATCTCGGCGCTTTTCCTGATCGGCTACGGCACCGGGCCGGTCAAGGGGTTCGCCGTGACGCTGATCATCGGTCTCCTGGCCAACATGTTCACCGCGGTCTTCGCGAGCAAGGCACTCTTCGAGCTCATCCTCCAGCGCCCGATCAAGTCGCTGTCGATCTGACGGGCGGAGCCGACCATGCAGATCAAGTTCCCGCGCAAGTACGACTTCATGGGCCAGAAGGCCTTCATCGCCGCGTTCGTCGGCGGGGGGCTGCTGCTCGCGCTCGCCGCGGTTGCGCTCTTCGGCATCCAGCGCGGCGTCGAGTTCACCGGCGGCGCCGAGGTGGCGCTGCGCTACATCGAGGCGCCGGACCTCACGACGGTCCGCCAGACGCTCGACGCGGCCAAGCTGCCCGGCGTGAGCGTCACGACCTTCGGCGACACCGGCGGGCGCGAGCTGGCGATCCGGGTCGGCCTGCCGCAGGCGGGGGTCCAGGCCGGGGACAAGGACCTCGCGACCCAGGTCGTCGAGGCGCTGAAGCCGGCCGAAGTCCGGCAGAAGATCGACGCCGGCATGACCGATCTCAACACGGCGGACTCGGTCACGATCGCCGACCGGCTCGTCGCCGACGCCGGAATGGCCCGCGCCGAGGCCGACGCTGCAGCCGACGCGATCCTCGCCCTGCGGCGCGACGGCAGCGGCGTGCTGCCCGGGCTCGATCAGGTCCGCGCGCTGCCGGCCGTCCCGGAGGCGGCGAAGGGGTGGCTGGCTCAGCGGGCCTTCGTCGGGCCGTTCGGCCTGCGCGGCCAGGAAGTGATCGAGGCCTCGATCAGCCGCGAGATGCGCGACCGCGCGATCATCGCCAGCGTCGGCGCGCTGGTCCTGATGATGCTCTACCTGTGGATCCGTTTCTCCGGGTTCAAGTGGGGCCTGTCCGCGATGGTCGCGCTGGCCTTCGACGTCGTCGTCACGCTGGGGCTCTTCGCGGCGTTCAAGGAGGAGTTCACGCTGCCGGTGGTGGCCGCCTTCCTGACGCTGATCGGCTACTCGGTCAACGACAAGATCGTGGTCTTCGACCGGATCCGAGAGCTGATCCGCAACCGCGGCACGGCGGGGTTCGCCTCGACCGTGAACGAGGCCCTGAACGAGGTCCTGCCCCGCACGCTGATCACCGGCATCTGCACCGTCTTCACCGCCTCCATGCTCTTCTTCTTCGGCGGAATCGTGCTCCACGGCTTCTCGTTCGTGCTGCTCTGGGGGATCATCATCGGCACGCTGTCGTCGCTCTACGTCGCCTGCCCGTTCGTGGTCTGGTGGACGAAGTGGCGCGCCGCGCGCCAGCCGGCCGACGCCAAGGCGGCCCGTGCCGCGAAGGCGGCGAAGGCGACGGGGCGCGCCCGCGCCTAGCCGCGCCGGCCGTCCCGCGGCAGCGCCGCCGCCGACTCTCCGGGCCGCCTCGCGGGGCGGCCCGGCGCTTTTCGGGCCTGGGTCCCTATAATCCTCCGGGCCGGGAGGCCCGCCGTTGATCCGGTTCGAGGACATCCAGGAGAGGGTCGAGCGCAACCGCCCCGACGCGGACCTGGAGTTGCTGCGCCGCGCCTACATCTACAGCGCGATGGCGCACCGCGGGCAGCTGCGGCGCAACGGGGAGCCCTACCTGATCCACCCGCTCGAGGTCGCCCACATCCTGGCGGACCTCGAGCTGGACGTCCCGACCGTCGCCGCCGGCCTGCTGCACGACGTGGTCGAGGACTCCCACTCGACCGAGGTCGACATCCAGGAGAACTTCGGCAAGGAGGTCGCCCACCTGGTCGACGGCGTGACCAAGCTGTCGCGCCTCGACATGGCCTCCGAGGCCGAGCGCCAGGCCGAGAACATCCGCAAGATGATCCTGGCGATGGCGGGGGACGTCCGCGTCATCCTGGTCAAGCTGGCCGACCGCCTGCACAACATGCGGACGCTGGGGTTCATGCCCCCGGACAAGCAGCGCCGGATCGCCGCCGAGACGCTGGAGATCTATGTCCCCCTGGCCAACCGGCTGGGACTGGGGCGGATCCAGGCCGAGCTGCAGGACCTCACGGTCAAGCACTCGGACCCCGAGGGCTACGCGCAGCTGATCGCGCAGCTCGAGGCCAAGCGCGGGATCGCCGACGCGCTGATCGCCGAGGTCCGCGAAAAGCTGACGAAGGCGCTCGAGGACCACGGGATCCGGGCCGAGATTCACGGCCGGCTCAAGAGCATCTTCTCGATCTACCGCAAGATGCAGGTCCAGATGATCGACGTCGGGCAGGTCTACGACGTCGTCGCGCTGCGCGTGATCACGGGGTCGGTCAAGGACTGCTACGGGGCGCTCGGCATCATCCACTCGCTCTGGCCGCCGGTGCCGGGGCGGATCAAGGACTTCATCGCGATGCCCAAGCCGAATCTGTACCAGTCGCTGCACACGACCGTGATGTCCGACAAGGGGTACCCGTTCGAGGTCCAGCTCCGCACGCTCGAGATGCACCGGCTGGCGGAGGAGGGGATCGCCGCGCACTGGCGCTACAAGGAGCGCGGGATGCTGACCGAGAAGGAGGTCGCCGGCGTCCAGTGGCTGCGCCAGGTCATGGACTGGCAGAAGGACATCGCCGACTCGCGCGAGTTCGTCAAGTACGTCAAGGTCGACCTGTTTCCGGGCGAGGTCTACGTCTTTACGCCCAAGGGCCGGGTCGTCTCGCTGCCCAAGGGCGCGACCCCGATCGACTTCGCTTACGAGATCCACACCGAGGTCGGCCACACCTGCGTCGGCGGACGCGTCAACGGCCGGCTCGTCCCGCTCAAGACCGAGCTGAAGTCGGGCGACATCGTCGAGATCGTGACCCAGTCCGTCCACAAGCCCAGCCGCGACTGGCTGGCG
This sequence comes from uncultured Acidobacteriota bacterium, assembly GCA_963702545.1. Taxonomy (GTDB): domain Bacteria; phylum Acidobacteriota; class Polarisedimenticolia; order J045; family J045; genus JALOKP01. The sequence goes on from CAVPDB010000020.1 coordinate 324,260, forward strand.
ATCGCGCGCACGACCCGCGCCCGCAGCAAGATCCGCGCCTTCCTCAAGGCCGCCGAGCGCGAGCGCTCGATCGAGCTGGGGCGCTCGCTGCTGGAGAAGGAGCTGCGCCGCTACAACCTCTCGCCGAAGTCGATCCCCGAGGACCGGCAGGAAGCGGCGCTGCGCGAGCTGAAGTACCGGACGCTCGAGGACCTGCACGCCGCGCTCGGCCACGGCAAGATCACCCCGCAGCAGTTCGTGGCGCTGGTCTCGCCCGACGCCGAGCTGAAGCCCGCGGAGCCGTCGCTGCTGCGGCGGGTCTCCCGCGCCCTGACCCGCAGCGGCAAGGACAAGGTCCTGGTCCACGGGATGGGCGACACGCTGGTCAACCTGGCGCGCTGCTGCTGCCCGATCCCCGGCGACGCGATCGTCGGCTACATCACCCGCGGGCGCGGCGTGTCGGTCCACCGGGACGACTGCGCCAACCTCGAGGGGCTGCTGGTCGAGAGCGACCGCCGGATCGAGGTCGCCTGGGCCGCGGGCGAGGACGCGTCGCGCTTCAACGTCGGGCTGCGCATCCTGACCCGCAACCAGCCGGGGATGCTGGCGCGCGTCGCCGAGATCCTCGAGAAGGAGCGGATCAACATCGGCCACGCCGACGCCGGCGTCGACGATGCGGGGCGGGGCGTGATCTCGATCGTGGCCGAGGTCGCGCACGTGCACCAGGTCGAGAAGCTGCTCGAGCGGATCCGCCGGACCGAGGGGGTCTACCAGGTCGAGCGGGTTTCGCCCCAGCATGCCGCTGGACAGATCCACGGCTGAGTGGGAAGGTGCGGCCCGAACCGAGGGAGGCGCGGCAGACGATGATCCCGATCGCGACGAACAAGGCCCCGCAGGCCATCGGCCCCTACGTCCAGGCGCTGGTCGCCGGTGGCTTCGTGTTCTGCTCCGGGCAGCTCCCGCTCGACCCGGGGACCGGCCAGTTCGTGGCCGGCGACGTGGCGGCCCAGACCCGCCGCGTGCTGGCCAACCTGGCCGCCGTGCTCGAGGCGGCGGGGTCTGGCCTGTCGGCGGTCGTGAAGACGACCGTTTTCCTGGCCGACATGGGCGACTTCGCGGCGATGAACGCCGCCTACGAGGACGTCTTCGGCTCCCACCGGCCGGCGCGCTCGACGGTGCAGGCCGCCCGCCTGCCGCGCGACGCGCGGATCGAGATCGACGCGATCGCGGTCGTCGAGTAGCCCTCGGGCGGCTACTGCACGACCTGGCCGGGGGGAGCTTCCGGCTCCGCCGGCGGCGGTTCGGGGCGGAGGAAGGTCAGACCCCGCATCATCTGGCGCAGAGCCGGCAGGTCGACCGCCTCGCGGCCCGGGGGGAACCCAGCCCGGAAGGCGTACAGCGTGTCGCCGTGGCGGACCGCCCAGTACGCGACCGCCGTCGGTGGGTCGCCGGGCCGGATCAGGACCGGAAAGACCGCTTCGAGCGCGGGGTGCCCGCCGATCACGGTGTCGGCCAGTGTGGGCTCGCCGTTGCGCTTGTAGAAGAACTCGGTCCAGCCGACCAGCTGGGGCAGGATCGTCCGCGGCAGGCCGTTGAGGAAGCCCTTCTCGGCGTCCTCCAGCGACTTCGTCTTCAGTTCCCAGACCGTGCCGCCCGGCGAGCGGACCTCGTCCAGGAAAGGGGTCCACTGATCGGGCAGGGTGTACCGGATCCCGAGCCCCTCGTCGTTGACCGTGCGGTCGGCGGCCGACGGCGGGGGCGGGGAGGAGCAGGCGGCGGCGAGCAGAGCGAGGGTCAGCAGCGGGAACGCGGCAGGGGGACGGATGCCCACGGAGACCTCCAGGGTCGGCGCCGATCATCGACCGGCCCGCCGGGGGATTCAAGGCGCCCGGGACCGGGCTCCGCGGGCGCTGCGGGCCGCCCTCCGCGCCCCCGGGCCGGGCGGGCGCCTCCGACCCGGTTTCGGGCTATCATCTCCGTCCGTCACTTCGGAGGCCTACGAGAAATGAGGATCGACTACTCCCAGAAGGGCAACACGACGATCATCACGCCGCACGGCGACATCCGGATCAACCAGGGGGATGTGGCGCTGCGCGACGCGGTCCGCTCGCAGCTCGACGAGGGCAAGCGGCAGATCGTGATCGACATGTCGGGCGTCAATTTCATGGACAGCGCCGGGCTGGGCGAGGTCGTGGGCTGCCACAAGTCGGTGTCCGAGAAGGGCGGCGAGATCAGGCTGGCCGCGCTCAACCCGCGCATCAACGACCTCTTCACGCTGACCAAGCTTTTCCTCGTCTTCAAGATCGTCGACACCGTCGACGAAGCGGTGGCCTCGTTCTCTTCCTGAGGACCTTCGAACCGACGGTGGGCGATCCCCGATCCGGGCCAAAACGCGGCCGGGGTTGACCGCGGTCGAGCGCAGCAGAGCAGCTTCTCCGGCCCGTTTTCCCCTGAACGGCGCTTGCGGACCGAGGCGAGTTGACTCACAATTTATTCACTTTTTCCCCGGGATGGATTCCCTCCGTTCGTCGAAGAGAACAGGGAACCGAACGAAACTGCGGCGGTGGCCGAATCCGCCAGCGAGGCGCAGTCGGTCGATGAACGGTCGCTGCAGCGGTTCGAACGAGCGGGTCTCCGGGGTTCGGTGGTATCCTCTGCCGCCGCTCGGCCTCCGCGCGGCCGGACAGACGGCCAGCGCGTCGGCGGTCTCCGGAGCCGCTCGGTTCCGGCGCAGAGGATGGATGGTTCGCGGGGCTGCTGCAGCGGGATTCCCGGGCTTCGCCGGGCCCGTGGCCAGGCCGGGAGGCACCATGCTCCCGGCGATGAGACGAGCGAGGAGCATCGCGGGGCACGGCTCACCGGCTTTCGAGCGGGGGTACGGGTTGCGGCCCGGAACGCCCACCCGGGAGGGATCGCGCGGCGAACGCCTGCCCGCGCCGGAACCGTGGGCCTGCCGGCCGCCTGAGCGCGGCGCAGGAGGTGATGCATGAGGCGCAGTCTGGTGGCCGTTCTTCTCCTCGGGGTGCTCCTCGTGTCCGCGCCCGGGTGCCAGGGCATCCGCGAGCGGATGGCGATGAAGAAGGCTCACGAGCTGTACAAGGCCCAGAAGTACGACGAGGCGATCAAGAAGTACAAAGAGATCCTCGTCATGGATCCGGGCAACTACACGGCGACCTACCAGGTCGCGATGTCGAACCTCGCGATGTACCGCCCCGGCTCGGCCCACGAGAAGGACAAGGCCTACGCGAACGAGTCGATCGAGCACCTCGAGAAGCTGATGGCCATGCAGGCCCCGGACAAGGAGACGCAGGAGCGGGTCGTCAAGTACTACCTGTCGCTCCTGGCGTCGGCCGAGATGAGCGACAAGGCGATCGCCTTCATGGAGAAGGAGCTGGCGAAGGACCCGAAGGACGTCGAGACGGTCCTCCAGCTGGCCAACCTCTACGCCAAGAAGGGCGACTTCCCGAACGCCTGGCGGTACTTCCTCAAGCGCGCCGAGATGGACCCGAAGAACAAGGAAGCCTGGTACACCGTGGGCGTGGTGGCCTGGGAGCGCTCGTACAAGGGCAAGGAGGCGGTCTCCGACTCCGAGCGCGAGCAGACGCTGATCCCGCAGGGCCTGGCTGCCTTCGACAAGGCGATCGCGATCGACCCCGACTACTTCGACGCGCTGGTCTACGCCAACCTGCTCTACCGCGAGAAGGCGGCCGTGCTGGGGCGCCAGCAGCGGCTGGAGGAGGCCGAGGTCGCGTTTACGACGGCCAAGGGGTTCGCGGAACGGGCGCAGGCCGCGCGCAAGAAGCAGATGGAAGCCGAGAAGGCAAAGGCGGGTGCCGGCGCCTGACGCGGGCGCGGCCGAGGAACCGATATGTTCGATGACAACATGCTCGACAGCCGCAAAGGCGGCATGGGCGAGGGCAAGTGGTGGAGCTTCCCGCTCGCGGTGCTCGTCCACACGCTCGTGATCGGCGCGGTGATCCTGGCCTCGTTCCTCGTCGTCGAGGCGGTCCAGGATCCCGACATGATGCTGACCTTCGTCGGCATGTCGGCCCCGCCGCCGCCGCCGCCCCCGCCACCCCCCCCGCCCAAGGCGTCCTCCGCGCCGAAGGTCACCCCGACCGATGTCCAGATCCGGCCCGACGAACTGGTCCAACCGCAGGAGGTCCCCAAGGACATCAAGATCGAGGAGGACTCTGGCGGCGGTGACGAGTTCGGCGTCGAGGGCGGCGTCGAGGGCGGCGTCGAGGGCGGCGTGCCGGGCGGAGTGCCGGGCGGCGTGCTCGGCGGCGTGGCCGGCGGAGTGCTCGGGGGCGAAGGAGCCGGCACCGAGAACGAGCCGATGCTGGTGGTCGGCAACGTCCAGGCCCCCGTCCTGATTACGAAGATCGACCCCGAGTACCCCGAGATGGCGCGGCGGGCCCGCGTCACCGGCAAGGTCATCCTGCAGGCCGTGATCAACGAGCGCGGCGACGTCGTCGACGTCAAGGTGCTGAAATCCCACCCGCTGCTCGACGACTCGGCGATCAATGCGGTCAAGCGCTGGAAGTACAAGCCCGCGACGCTGGAAGGCAAGCCCGTCGCGGTCTATTTCACGGTGGTCGTGAACTTCACCCTGGACTGACCGCGGGGCAAGAGCGGTTCAGAGAGTACGAGCGAGAGCAACTGCAAGAGGAGAGCACGTCATGGGCAGCTTCGATCTCATCAGCATGTGGCAGCAGTCGGGGTACATCGCGAAGGGGGTGATCGTCATCCTCCTGCTCTGCTCGATCTGGACCCTCAAGGTCGCCGTCGAGAAGCTACTCGCGTACAACGCGTCGCGGAAGGAGTCGACGGAGTACCTGCCGCACCTGGTCAACTACCTGAAGCAGGGGAAGATCCAGGAGGCGATCGACTCGTCCAAGAAGTTCAGCAAGGCGCACATTGCGAAGGTCGTCTCATCCGGGTTGCTGGAGTACCAGTCGACCAAGGACCAGGGCGAGCTCGTGATGCTCGACTCGACCCGCCGCGCCCTCGAGATGGCGATGGCGGTGACCTCGGCCGAGCTGCGCAAGGGGCTGGGCGCCCTGGGCACGATCGCCACGACCTCCCCGTTCATCGGGCTGTTCGGCACGGTGTTTGGCATCATCAACGCCTTCCACGGCATCGCCACCGCCGGGTCGGGCGGTCTGGCCGCGGTCTCCGCCGGTATCGCCGAGGCGCTCATCACCACGGGCGTCGGGATCGGCGTCGCGATCATCGCGGTCGTGCTGTTCAACTACTTCACCGAGCGGCTCGAGCGGTTCCAGGTCGAGATGGTCAACGCCTCCTCCGAGCTGATCGACTACATCGTGAAGCGCCATGGGCATGTCGGTTAGTTCCGGCTCCGGGGACCGTTCCCCGCTCAAGGCGGGAGCCGTCCGCTCGGAAATCAACATCACGCCGCTGGTCGACGTGGTGCTGGTGCTGCTCATCATCTTCATGGTCGTGACGCCGATGCTTCAGAAGGGCCAGTCGGTGAAGCTGCCGCTCACCGACAACCCGGACAAGAAGCCGGACGAGAAGTCGCAGATCATGGTTGTGATCGCCTTCGACTCCTCCGTGACGAAGAACAATCCGATCTGGATCGAGAAGGAGAAGATGTTCCTTCGCGATTTCGATCCCAAGATCAAAGAGGCCTTCGACCGCAACCCGGCGGGTACCGTGGTGGTCAAGGCCGACGCCCGACTCACCTTCGGCGAGGTCAAGGACGTGGTCTTCAAGATCAGGAACGCGGGCTTCCGCAACGTGGGACTGATCACGGAAAAAAAGTCGTCCTAGGCTCAGGCCCGGGACGGGGGTGACCCGATGGGAATGGATGTCGGTGGCGGTAAGAAGGGCGTCAAGTCGGACATCAACATCACGCCGCTGGTCGACGTGGTGCTGGTGCTGCTGATCATCTTCATGGTCGTGACGCCCCTGGCCCAGCGTGGCTACGACCTCGAGGTGCCGCGCGAGGAACTCAATCCGATCCCTCCGAACCCGGACGAGCTGGCCAAGCAGGTCATCCTCTCGATCAACGCGGAAGAGTGCAAAGCCATCGCCTCGCCGCTGATGCAGGCGGGCCTGCCCCCGGGCTGCACGGTGCGCCTCAACAAGGACATCGTCCGCATCGAGGAACTCGCCCGCAAGATGGACGAGGTCTTCCGCACCCGGAAGAAGGCGGACAAGGTCGTCTTCCTGGCGGCGGAGGAGAAGCTCAACTACGAGGGCGTGATGCGGATCCTCGACATCGCCAAGAGCGGCGCCGGCGAGGACCTGAAGGTCGCGCTCGTGAAGGACTCGGGGATCGCCCACAGCGCGGGCGGCAGCACCGAGTAGGCCAGGGACTCCTCTTGCGACGCGGGCCCGGCCGCCGGCCGGGCCCGCGTTTTCTTGTCTGGCCGGCTGCGGCCGGAAGAGGCGGGGCCGCCTCGGCCGCCGCAGGGTTCGGGCCCGCGGTCGGCCGGGCCGGAGGCCCCCCCGGACGCGCTTCGCGCCGCGAAGGCCGGTCGCGGTGCCGAAATGGGGGGGAGCGGCGGCCGGGCTCGGCCCGCCGCCGGGGGTCAGGAGACGCGCTTGGCGACCTTGCCGGAGCGCAGGCAGCGGGTGCAGACCGTGGCGCGCTTCGGGGTCCCGTTCTCGGTGACCACCCGGACTTTCTGGAGGTTCGGCATGAAGCGCCGCTTGGTCACGTTGTGGGCGTGGCTGATCGTGTTGCCGGACACCGGCTTCTTGCCGCAGACATCGCAGACGCGGGCCATGACGGGGTACCTCCGCGGCCCGACGGGGCCGGCGCAACCGCGAGATCTTAGACGGCGCGTCCCGCCCGGTCAACTCGCGCCGGCCCCCCCGGTTGCCCGCCCGACCTCGGGACCTATATTCGCGGCGAGGGGGCCGGCTCGGCTTCCGGCGGACAGGGGGCAGCATCTCCGCCGGGCAGCGAGGCCGGTCCACAACCGTGCGGTGGCGGCGGCAGGCTGCCTCCGGCGGGCGAATGGAGGATGGGAACCGGCCAGGGAGCGGTACGCGGGAGTTCGGATCCGCCGAAAAGGGTCCGGAACTGTCCGAATTACTCCTTGACCCGGCGCCTAATCCTCGGTTAGTTTCGCCCCGACCGGAGGGAGGCCGACCGTCCGGCCTAGGCGGAGGCCCGAGATGCAGTTCGGCCGTTCCAAGGACCTCGTGGGGCTCGACATCGGCGACAGCTCCATCAAGGTCGTAGAGCTCAAAGAGCTGGGCCGTGGCCGGGGCTGGGAAGTCCAGTCCATGGCCCACGAACCCCTCCCCCCCGAGGCGATCGTCGACGGCGCCATCATGGACGCCGGCCTGGTGGTGGACACCCTCCAGCGGATCTGGAGCCAGCGGCGCATCAAGAACAAGCGCGTCGCGACGGGGCTCTCCGGGCACTCCGTGATCATCCGCCGCATCAACCTGCCGGCGATGGGCGAGCAGGAGCTCGCCGAGCAGATCCGGTGGGAGGCCGAGCAGTACATCCCCTTCAACATCCAGGAGGTGTCGCTCGACTACCACGTGCTCGAGGGGTCCTCCCTGGCCGGCGAGGGGAACATGGACGTGATCCTCGTCGCCGCCCGCAAGGAGAAGATCGACGACTACACGTCGGTCATCAGCCAGGCGGGCCTGGAACCGGTGGTGGTCGACGTCGGCACGTTCGCGGCGCTGAACTGCCTCGAGGCGAACTACGCCGCGGAGATGCCCGGCCACGCCGCCCTGATCGATATCGGCGCCTCGGTGACCAGCATCGCCATCCTGCAGAACGGCGTGTCGGTCTTCTGGCGCGACATCCAGATCGGCGGCAACCAGTACACTGCGACGCTCCAGCGCGAACTCAACCTCTCCCGCGAACAGGCCGACGCGGCCAAGCGGATGGAGACGGTCGAGGGCGTGTCGATGGAGCAGGTCGCGACGATCCTCGCGTCGGTCAACGACGACCTGTGCCACGAGATCCACCGCACGGTCGACTTCGTGAAGGCCTTCGCCGGGACGGAGACGCCGCTGCAGGCGATCCTCCTGACCGGCGGCGGCGCGCGCCTTCCGGGGCTGCAGGACGCGCTCGGCAAGCAGTTCGGAGTGCGGGTCGACATGCTCGACCCGTTCCGGAAGGTGAGGCTGCCGAGCCGTCTCGAGGGCCAGTTTGCGGAGACGGGGCCGGAGACGGCGGTGGCCGTCGGCCTCGCGCTCAGGAAGGCGGGTGACCGATGATCCGCGTCAATCTGCTCGAGAAAAAGCAGAAGGAGCCGTCGAAGCTGCCGTCGCTCAACCTGGGCGGCAGCACCGGCCTGATCGCGGCGGCGCTGGTGCTGGCGTCGCTCGGCTGGATCGGCTGGCGCTACGCCGACAACAAGAGCCAGATCGGCGAGCTGAAGACCCGCATCGCCGACGCCGACAAGCAGATCGAGAACCTGAAGAAGGTGCTCAAGCAGGTCGACGAGTTCCAGGCCAAGAAGAAGGCGCTGGAGACCAAGGTCGAGGTGATCTCCGGGCTGAAGCGCCAGCAGCGCGTGCCGGTCCACCTGCTGGACCAGATCTCGCGCCAGATCCCGGACTACCTGTGGCTCGAGGTGATGGAGGAGAAGGAGTCGGGCGTGTCGCTCAAGGGCCGGGCGACCAACTACAACGCCGTCTCCAACTTCTACAACAACCTGAAGGACTCGCCGTTCTTCAGCGAGGTCACGCTCGGCAACACGCAGCGGGCCCCGCAGGGGGTCAGCTTCGCGCTCTCGTGCCGCTTCACGCCGCCGCCCGAAGAGGGCGTGCAGCCGACCGCCGGTCCGGCCGAAGAGACGGCGTCCCCTTCGCCCGACGCGGCGCCGAGGAGCTGACCATGACCTTCAAGAGCCTGCCGTGGTGGGGCCAGATCGGGCTGGCGGCAGCCGGCGCGGGTCTGCTGATCTTCAGCCAGTACAAGTGGGCGCCGGCCAAGCTGTCGGCGCAAAAGACCCAGATCGTCCAACTCAAGGACACGCTGGAACAGAAGGACGCCGAGATCGCCAAGGGGAAGCAGGCGCTGGCCAAGCAGGAGCAGCTCGCGCGCGACATCGCGTCGCTCGAGCGCAAGCTGACCGATCTGCGCCAGATCCTCCCCACCCAGCCGGAGCTGGGCGACCTCCTGAAGTGGATCAAGGCGTTGGCCGACCAGACGAACCTGGAGCTGCGCGTCTTTGGTCCCGGCTCGGCGCAGGAGCAGGAGTTCCTGCGCGAGCAGCCGATCCGGATGGAAGTCCACGGCAACTACCACCAGCTGGGGATGTTCTTCGACCGGGTCAGCAAGTACGCGCGGATCATCAATGTCGAGAACGTCAAGATCACGCCCAACAGCGACCGCAAGGTCCGCGCGACGATCGTCTCGAGCTTCGTCGCCAAGACCTACGTCTACCGCGACGAGGTCGAAGACAAGGGCGGGAAGGTCGAGAAGAGCGACAAGAAGCGCAAGAAGGGAGGTGTCGCGTGACCGGGCAGCCCAGAACTTCGGTCCGGCGCGCGCTGGCGTGGACGATCGTCCTGATCGCCCTCGCCGGGCCCGCCTGGGCGCAGCAGGAGGCGGGAGCGGCGCCCGCCGCGCCGCTCTCCCCGAACGAACAGGTGATGGAGCAGATCCAGCTCGAGAGCGAGGCCGTGATCACCGGCCGGCAGTTCTCGTACGACCCGGGCGGGCGCCGCGACCCGTTCGAGCCGCTGGTGAAAAAGGACGTCGAGACGAGCGGCAAGCGTCCCAAGGGGATTGCCGGGATGCTCGTCAACGAGATCGCGCTCAAGGGCCTCGCCGTCGATTCCCGCGGTGTGCCGGTCGCCCTGTTCCAGGGGACCGACAACCGGGGCTACACGCTGCGCGTCGGCGACATCGTGTACGACGGGAAGGTGATCGACATCGATGCCAACCGCGGGATGGTGATGTTCCGCCAGCAGGTGGATGACCCGCGCCGGATCAAGCCGTATCGCGATGTGATGAAGCGCCTCAACCCGACGGGTGAGGAGCAGAGGTCCGGGTCCGACGAGGAAGAGGAGGGTGCATGAGGAGGCATGACCTCCAGAGCCGCACGACGCGGCTCGTGGTGTTCGCCTGCGTGGCCGCCGCCTGCGGCCTGGCCGTGCTGGCCAACGCCGTTCCCGGTGACGAGCGTCCGCCGATCCTGGCCGCGGCGCAGCCGCCGGAAGGCCTGAGCCCCGCGAACCGGCTGGTCGACGTCAGCGTCGCCGAGCCGGGGGGCGCCGAGTACGACGTCGTCCTGCGCGGCGACGGCGGCCTTGGCTACCAGGTCTTCGCGCTGACCGGGCCCGACCGGCTGGTGATCGACCTGCCGGGGGTGCACGCGTCGGCGAAGTCCCGGGTCGAAGTCGACCGGCAGGGGCTGATCCGCGTGCGGGTCGGGCAGTACCGCGACGAGCCGGAGGCGATGACCCGCGTGGTCCTCGACCTGAGCGCGCCGCTGGGCTGGAACGTCGTCCAGGAGGGCGCGACGCTGCGCGTCCACGTCGGCCCCCCGACGACCCTCGGGCGCGCCGCCGAGCCGTCGGCTCCCGCCGCGGTCGAAGCGGCGGAAGCCCCCCGGCCGGTGCTGGTCGAGACGCCCGCCAGCCTGCCGTCCTGGGCCGTCGCGCGTCCGGACCCGGTCCCGACGTCGGTGACGACGCGAGCCGCCGCCCCGGTGCCGGCCGTCGAGGCGGTCACCCGTGCGCCGGAAACGGCTCCGGCCGCTCCGCCCGCGATCGAGGCCCGCCCGCAGCCGGTTCCAGTGGCCGAGACGATGCCGGTCCCGGCCGCGGAAACGGCAGCGATCGCGGTCGTGACCCCGGCCCCCGCCCCGGTCGATATCCCGGCCCCGGCCGTGAACGCGGCCCCGGTCGTGGCTCCGACCCCGGCTTGGGACGCGGCCCCGGTCGCGGCTCCCGCCCCGGCCTGGAACGCGGCCGAGATCCGGGCCGCCCTGGGCGCCGCCCCGGCCCCGCTGCCTGCGGTCGTCAACGCGGTCACCACCGCCCCGGCCGAGACCACGGTCTCGGGTGCCGTGGCGCTCCCCAGCGACGACATCAAGGCGATGGGCGAGATCAAGAAGGAGTACACCGGACAGCCGATCAGCCTCGAGCTGGTGGACGCCGACGTGAAGCAGGTCTTCGGCGTGTTCCACGAGATGTCCGGGCTGAACTTCGTGCTCGACCCGGGCGTCTCCGGCACCGTGACGATCGTCGTCGACCAGGTTCCCTGGGACCAGGCGCTCGACATCATCCTCAAGAACAACGGCCTCTCCATGCAGATGGAGGGGAACGTGGTGCGCGTCGCACCCGTGACCAAGCTCGCGCAGGAGGCGCAGCAGAAGCGCCAGCTGTGGGAGAACCAGGAGCTCGAGGCTCCGCCGGTCACGATCACCCGTACGCTGTCCTACGCCCGCGCCAAGGACATCGAGAAGGTCGTCCGCGACGCGGTCATCAGCACCAAGGGGCGCGTCGTGATCGACGAGCGGACCAACACCCTCGTGATCCGCGACGTCCCGGCCCGCCTGGCCTCGATCGAGGGGCTGATGGCGGCGCTCGACGCCGAAACCCCGCAGGTCATGATCGAAGCCCGGATCGTCGAGGTCTCGCGCGACTTCCAGCAGACGCTGGGGATCAACTGGGGCTTCACGGCCGACGCCGACCCGGCTTACGGCACGCAGACCGGCGTCGACTTCCCGAACCGCGCCAACGCCAAGTGGGACCTCAACCTGCCGCGCAACCCTAGCGCCAGCGCGCTGGGCTTCTCGTTCGGCAACGTGCTCGACTCCTTCACGCTCGACATCACGATCGACGCGCTGGAGAGCGAGGGCTACGCCCGCCGGCTGTCGGCGCCGAAGGTCGCGACGCTGAACAACGAGACCGCCGAGATCGAGCAGGGCTTGCGGTACCCGATCGTCACCACGACCGCGACCGAAGTCGACGTCCAGTTCATCGCGGCGTCCCTGCTGCTGCGCGTCACCCCGCAGATCACGGCGGAAGGCACGATCGCGCTGGACCTCGACGTCGAGAACAACTCGCCCGACTTCGTCGTCCAGGTGGCCGGCATCCCGTCGATCAATACCCAGCGGGCTGCGACCAAGATCCTGATCAAGGACGGCGGTACGGCGGTGATCGGCGGCATCTTCTCCGTGAACGAGGGCAACGACGAAGTCGGCGTGCCCTGGCTGCGCAAGCTCCCCGTGCTCGGCTGGCTGTTCAAGTCGCGGGGTATCACGAGCAAGAACCGTGAGCTGCTGATCTTCGTGACCGGGAAGATCATCAAGGCCTACTGAGATGCGGAGGGTCAAGGTTATGTCGCGTCATCGTATGCAGGCGGCCTGGCCGCTGCTCCTGGTCGCGGTGGCGCTGTTCGCCCTCGGGTGCAACAGCTCGACCGACGACCCGGATACCACCAACTCCCAGCTCGCAGTCGCGGCCTTCGGACCCAGCGAGGCCTGTGTGGACTGGGACGGCACCGAGGTCGACACCAACGGCGACGGCACCTTCGACGGCGTGGCCTACATCGGGACCACGCAGGTCGTGAACTTCCAGTCGACCGTCCGGGGCTCGGACGCCAACTCGCCGTGGAACGACGTCGTGCTCACCGAGTGCGAGATCAGCTACAGGATGGACTTCGGCTTCCCGCCGCCGCCGCGACGCTTCGGGGTTCAGGTCGCGATCCCGGCCAACGGCACCGGCTCGGTCGGGGTGACGACGGTCGATCCCAACGACATCCCGGCCTTCTTCGGGCCGGGCGACCAGGGGACGATCGTCCTCAAGTTCTACGGCCAGGACGCCGGGGGGCATCCGGCAACCGCCACGGGCAGCACGCGGCTCCTGACCGCGACCGAGTGCAAGTAGGACGCCCTGCGGGCGGGGCCGCGGTCCCGCCCTCCGATCCGGACGACGGGCCGCGCGGCATCCTGGCCGACGCGGCCCGTCTCTGTCCGGAGGTCCACGAGGCGCTCGTGGTCGACGCCGACGGCGTGCTCGTCGCGTGCGCCGGCCCGGCCGACGGCTCGCGGCGCGCCGAGGAGGTCGGAGTCGAGACCCAGTCGGCCACCCCGGTCCTGGGGCGGATCGCGGCGACCGCCCGGCTCGGCGGCATTTCCGAGTGGCACGTCGTCGGCGAGCGCGGGCTGCTCGTCGTGCGGCGCGTCCCGCGGATGCAGCTTTACGTCGTGCTCCGGGTCGCCCCGACCGGGTGGCTGGGGCGCGCGCGGTTCGCCGCCCGGGTCACCGCCGGCCGCCTGTCCGAACGCCTCGCCCGCTGACCCGCTGACCCGCCCCGCGCGTGGTAGCATCCGGCCCGCATCGCGCGCCGCGCCCCCGCGCGGCGCAGAGGGCCTGCGGACCGGGGCCCGCGAGGGGTAGGCTGCCGTGGACGCGAAAGAGATCAAGGACCTGCTGCGCTTCGTCCGGAGCGCGGAGTTCCAGGAGTTCGAGCTCGAGCAGGAGGGGTTCCGCCTGCGGGTCGTGGCGCACGGCTCGGCCCCGGTGCACGTCGCGATGGCCCCGGCCGCTCCCGCGGCTGCGCCGGCCACCGCCGCCGCCGCGCCGGCTCCCGCCGCGAGCGCCGAGGCGGCCCCCGACGAGAGCCTGTTCGCCCAGCTCTCGCCGATGGTCGGGACCTTCTACCGCGCCCCGAGTCCCGGCTCGCCGCCGTTCGTCGAGGTCGGGCAGCGCGTCTCGGTCGGGCAGACCCTCTGCATCATCGAGGCGATGAAGCTGATGAACGAGATCGAGGCCGAGGTCAGCGGGACGGTTGTCGAGATGGTCGCCGCCAACGCCCAGCCCGTCGAGTTCGGCGAGGTGCTGTTCCGGATCCGCGCGGACCGGTAGGCGCGGCCCGGCCCCCGCCGCGAGGAGAGCGGATGTTCCGCAAGATCCTGATCGCCAACCGCGGCGAGATCGCGCTGCGCGTGATCTGGGCCTGTCGCGAGCTCGGGATCAAGACCGTGGCCGTGCACAGCGACGTCGACCGCGACTCGCTGCACGTCCGGTTCGCCGACGAGGAGGTCTGCATCGGGCCGGCGCGGAGCTCCGACTCCTACCTCAACGTCACGGCGATCATCGCCGCCGCCGAGATCAGCGGTGCCGACGCAATCCACCCCGGCTACGGCTTCCTGTCCGAGAACGCCTACTTCGCCGAGATCTGCGGCGAGTGCGGGATCACCTTCATCGGGCCGCGGCCCGAGACGATCCGCCGGATGGGCGACAAGGCCGAGGCCCGCCGCACGATGATCGAAGCCGGGGTGCCGGTGCTGCCGGGGAGCGAGGGGACGGTCGAGAGCGTCGAGGAGGCCGAGGTGCTGGCCCGCCGCGTGGGGTTTCCCGTGATCGTCAAGGCCGCGGCCGGCGGCGGCGGGCGCGGGATGCGGGTGGTCAGCGACGCGGCCGACCTGGCCTCCGCCTTCGAAACCGCCCGGACCGAGGCGGCAGCCGCCTTCGGCGTCCCCGACGTCTACGTCGAGAAGTACCTCGTCCGGCCGCGCCACATCGAGTTCCAGGTCCTGGGCGACCACCACGGCAACCTGGTCCACCTGTTCGAGCGCGAGTGCTCGATCCAAAGACGGCACCAGAAGGTGATCGAAGAGGCCCCGTCGCCGGCCCTCGGTCCCGAGTTGCGGGAGCGGATGGGGGCGGCGGCGCTCCAGGCGGCGCAGGCCGTCAACTACCAGAACGCCGGGACGATCGAATTCCTGCTCGACGAGGACGGCTCGTTCTACTTCATGGAGATGAACACCCGGGTCCAGGTCGAGCACCCCGTGACCGAGAACATCACCGGGATCGACCTGGTGAAGGAGCAGATCCGGATCGCCGCCGGCGAGCCGCTCCCGTTCCGGCAGGAGGACCTGCGGATCCACGGCTGGAGCATCGAGGCCCGGATCACCGCCGAGAACCCCTTCACCTTCGTCCCGTCCCCGGGGCTGATCACCTCCTTCCACGCGCCCGGCGGCCCCGGGATCCGGCTCGACACGGCGGCCTACGCCGGCTACAAGGTCCTCCCTTACTACGACTCGTTGATCGCCAAGCTGATCGCCCGGGGGAACACCCGGGCGGAGGCTGCCGGACGCCTGCGCCGGGCGCTCGACTTCTTCGTGATCGAGGGGATCCAGACCAACCTGCCGCTGCTCCGCGAGATCCTCGACGACCCGGCCTTCGGCCGGGGCGAGCTCTCGACCAAGTTCATGGAGCAGCTCCTCGACCGCCGCAAGGCAAACCAGGGACAGCTACCGTAAGTCGGTAAGCCGTCCTATCCGGGGACAGCTACCGCAAGTCGGTAAGCCGTCCTATCCGGGGACAGCGTCCATGAGCCGGGGAGCGGGCCGCGGCCAGGCCGTCCCTGCACCCCCGGGCGCGTGGCCCCCAAGCCGCTCGGTTCCGGGTCGGCGCCGCCTTTCCCCACCCCGCCCGAGGCGCCGCCGCCGCCCCCGCCGCCGCCCCCGCCGCCGCCCCGTTTTCCCGGGGGCGGGAGGGCTTTTTCAGCCGGACCTTGCCCCTCTCCCGCCCGAAACCCAACTTTGTCCGAGGAGGTCCGCCGGAGGGGGAACCGCGCCGGCGGCGGCCCGCGCTTACGGGCAGAGAGGATGCGCATGGGCGACCGCTTGGGAGACCTGCTCCTGGAGGAGGGACTGGTCTCCCGGGACGCGCTGAAGGAGGCCCTCGACCGCCAGAAGGCGGAAGGCGGGCGCCTCGGCTTCCACCTCGTCAAGCTCGGCACCGTGAGCGAGGAGGACCTGGTTCAGATCCTGTCCGAGCAGTACGGCATGCCGGCGATCGACCTGCGCAGCCTCTATCCGCACGTCGACCGCGAACTGCTCGGTCTGGTCAACGAGTCGATCGCCACCCGCTACCACGTCTTCCCGGTCCACCGCACGGGCAACCACCTGACGCTCGCGATGGCCGACCCGACCAACGTGGTCGCGCTCGACGACATCCGCTTCCGCACCGGCTGCGAGGTCGAGCCGGTGCTGGCCAGCGAGTTCGCGATCAAGGAGGCGATCGAAGGGTCCTACGAGGAGCGCCGGATCGACATCTTCGGCGCGGCCGACGCCCAGGCCTCGGGCCTGACCGGACCGGTCAGCCCCGAGGAGGAGAACGTCGAGCTGCTGGCCGACGAGGACGAGATCGACGCCTCGAACCTCGAGGCGCTCTCGGCGGACGCCCCCGTCGTGCGCATCGTCAACCGGATCCTCGTCGACGCGATCAGCCGGGGCGCGTCGGACATCCACATCGAGCCCTACGAGAAGGACTTCCGGATCCGGCTGCGGATCGACGGCGTGCTCAACGAGTACCTGCGCCCGCCGGGCAAGATGCGCGACGCGATCATCAGTCGCATCAAGATCCTGGCCAAGCTCGACATCGCCGAGCGCCGGCTGCCGCAGGACGGGCGGATCAAGATCAAGATGAAGATCGACGGCCGCTCGCGCGAGATGGACTACCGCGTCTCGAGCGTTCCGACCCTGCACGGCGAGAAGGTCGTGCTCCGCCTGCTGGACAAGGAGAACCTGGCGCTCGACCTGACGAAGCTCGGCTTCGAGCCCGAGTCCTTCGCGCGGTTCGAGCGAGCGATCCTCAAGCCGTGGGGCATGGTGCTCGTCACCGGCCCCACCGGCTCGGGCAAGACCAACACCCTCTACTCGTCGATCGCGCGGGTCAACACCACCGACACCAACATCATGACGGCGGAGGACCCGGTCGAGTTCAACCTGCACGGCATCAACCAGGTCCAGACCAAGGAGTCGATCGGCCTGACCTTCGCCGAAGCGCTGCGCGCCTTCCTGCGGCAGGACCCGAACATCATCCTGATCGGCGAGATCCGCGACTTCGAGACCGCCGAGATCGCCGTCAAGGCGGCCCTCACCGGCCACCTCGTGCTTTCGACCCTGCACACCAATGACGCGCCGTCCACGATCAACCGGCTGGTGAACATGGGGATCGAGCCCTTCCTGGTCGCGACCTCGGTCAACCTGATCGCGGCCCAGCGGCTGGTGCGCCGGGCCTGCCGCGACTGCAAGCAGCCGATCGAAGTCCCGCCCCAGGCGCTGATCGACATCGGCTTCTCCCCCGAGGATGCCGAGACGGCACAAAG
>CAVPDB010000021.1:0-115401 GCA_963702545.1 uncultured Acidobacteriota bacterium
GGGCGAACTACCGGATCACCACCACAAACCCGATCGGGGACTCGTTCGAGTACTTCTACTACGGCGGCTGCGACGAATACGGGTGCGCCGGGCACAGCTGGTACGTCGGCCCGAGCGACTACATCCCGTGGCGGTCCCCGGAGATCAACACGTACACATCCAGGGTTCCGAGGACGGACTACGTGCCGACCGTGACCGCGGGCGGTCGCGGAGCCATCGCGGAGATCCGCTCCCCCGAAGGGCGTCGCACGAACTTCTCCTACGACGCCGCCGGCAACGTCGAGTCGATCACGGACGGCGCCGGGCACCGGTCGAGCTACACCTACGGGCCGCGTGGGCTGCTCCTGACCGCCACGAGTCCGTCGGGGGCGGTGACGACGTATTCCTATGCCCCCAACGGGTTCGACGTCGTCGCGCGGACCGACGAGCTCGGCACGACGTCCTTTAGCTATAACGCCGCGCGTGAGGTGACGTCGATCACCGACCGGCTGAACCGGACTCGCAGCTTCACGTACAACGGTCACGGCCAACGAGCCTCGGTCCAGGATGAGGCCGGTGTCACGACGGAATTCACCTACGGTGGCGGGCGCGGCCCTGAACGGCGACCCGCGCCGGGCAGGTCCTGTTCCGAAGAACCCACGACGCGTCAGGCAGGATCGCGACCCACACCGAGGCGACGGGGCTCACGGTGTCGGTCGAGCGCGACAACCTCGACCGGATCACACGACTCACGTTCCCCGACGGGCTCTTCAGGCAGTTCACCTACGCGGGCTGCTGTCTCACGCCGCTGGCGTCGCGAACCGAACGCTCCGGGCGCGCGACGCGCTATGTCTACGACGCCCTGCAGAGGCTCGTCGAGATCCGGTATCCCGATGATGCGGTCGTACGGCTGCGATACGACAGGAACGGCAACCTGACCGGCGTGGTGGACCGCGCCGGGAGGGTCACCCGCTACGAACACGACCTCGATAACCATCTGACGCGGCGGGTCTTCGCCGATGGGGGAGCGGAGTCGTACCGGCGTGACGCGGACGGTCTGATCAGCGAGGTGATCAACGCCCGGGGACAGACCCGTTTCTACACCTACAGCGCGCTCCACCGGGTGACGCGAATGTCGACCGCGGGCGAGCAGGACGTTCTCTACACGTACGACGCCTTCGGTCGCGCCACCAGCCGCCAGGACGCGGTCGGCCTCACCCGCTTCGTCACCGACGCCGAGTCCCAGTTGCGGGAGATCGACGGTCCCTGGGCGGACGACACGGTCCGGATCACGCATGACGCCACGGGACGCCGGACGCGCATCGCCGTGGACGGCGGCACGCCGATGAACTACACGTACGACATCCATGGACGGATCGCGACCGTGACGAGCGCGGGCGGCACGTTCACGTACGCCTTCGCCGGACCCAGCCCGATCCCCGAGTCGGTGACCGGACCGCAAGGCGTCACGACGACATTCGCCTACGACCCGCTGGACCGGCTCACCGAGACCCTGAACCGGCGCTCTGATCTCTCGCTGATCGCGCGGTACGGCTATGCACACGACGCCGACGGGCGGCGCACGACGATCGACATCGAGGACGCCCTCTCCGCGAGTCCGCCGCCGGGCAGGATGACAGTCTCCGAGTTCAACGGCGTCGACCAGCTCCTGTCGTCCACGGATCCCATGCGGTCCTACACTTACGACGCCGACGGGAACCAGACCCGCGCGTACGTGCCATCCGGGGAACCGGCGACTGTGGCCTACGATCCGTGGCAGCGGCTCGCTTCCATCGAATACGCCGACGCGGGCGGGCACCTCCGGCGGACGGAATACACCTACGACGCGGAGGGCCTGCTCGCCCGCCTCGTCGAGCGCGACGACAACCTGGTCAGTCGGGACAGGCGGTTCGTCCGCCTCGCGGGGCTGGTGCTCCAGGAGCGCGACGGCGGCAACGGCGTCATGGCGGAACTGACCTGGGGACGGGAGTTCGGAGGCGGGATCGGCGGACTACTGTCCCGCACGAGCGCCGGCTCCTCGTATTCGTATGTCTATGATGGACGCGGAAACGTGGTCGCGGTCGTGGACGCGAGCGGCGCGCTCGTCGCCGCCTATCGCTATGACCCCTTCGGGAACGTGCGCGCCAGGCTCGGCCCCGTCTCGGACGAGAGGCGGTTCTCGACGAAGCCGTACGACGAGCGGACCGGCCTCTCGGACTTCGGATTCCGCCACTACGCGCCGCAGCTTGGGCGTTGGCTGACTCGCGATCCCGCCGGCGAGCGCGACGGCCCGCAGCTCTACGCGTTCGTCGGCAACGATCCCGTCAACCGGGTGGACCCGTGGGGACTTCAGAGCGGTGCCCCGGGCGCGGACGATCCGTTTCCGCCCGGGAACAGCGTCGGACCCATCGAGCAGCCCGGCGGGGAGAACCTCTGGGCGGGCCGGGATGACGAAGGCAATTGGTGGACGAGGGTCTGCGACGGTGGGGCGTGCGAGACGTACGTCTGCGACGCCCAGGGGACCGGGTGGTTCGGCAGCCTCGCCATGGACTACGCCTGCTCCCCGGGGCCGTGCACGCCGCAGCAGCGCGTGACGCTCACAGACGAGATCAACGACCCCGGCATCTCGCTGGGAACCCCGACGATCGGCAAGTGCCTCGACGCGGACTGCACCGTCATCGCGTGGTTCTGACCCCGTCGGGCGAGGGAGGGGGCAACATGAAGTACGCATCGATCGCGCGCTGGACCACAGTGTTGGCCGCCGTCATCCTCTGCGTAGCCGGTCCTGCCCACTCCGCCCACGAGACCTGCGTCTACGACGCCGCCGGGCGTGTCCTGCGCGTCCTGTACGACGACGGCTCGACCGTCGACTACAGCTACGATCTGGTGGGCAACCGGCTGATCGAGCGGGTCACCGCTCCCGGTTCCTCGGTCAATGCACCCCCCAACGCCTCGTCGAACCCGGGCATCCCGGATGGCGCGACGGACGTCAGCACCACGCCGACGCTGACCTGGACCGGCGGCGACCCCGACGCGGGCGACGCAGTCGTGTACTCGCTCTACCTCGGTCCGCCGGACGACATGGCGCTGGTCTACTCCGGCCGCACCACCAGCTTCACCGCGGCACAAGGGCTGAAGTCGCTGACCGCATACGCGTGGCGCGTTGTCGCGCGTGACAGCCGCGGCGCGACGACGACCGGGCCGACCTGGGGATTCACGACCGGGAACGCGCCTCCCGTGGCGGACTTCGATGCGATCCCCACGGCGGGCTGGGCGCCACTGACGGTGGCCTTCTTCGACCTCGCAGCAGCCCCGGACGACGCGGTCGTCGGTTGGGAATGGGACTTCGAGGCCGACGGGACGTTCGACTCTTCGGAGCGCAACCCGACCCACGTCTATCCGGCGTCGGGGACATACTCCGTCACGCTCCGCGTGACCGACGCGCACGGCGCAACGGGGACGCGGACGCGGATCGCCTTCATCAACGTCGATGCCGACATCGACCAGGACGGCTACATCGACGCACTCGACAACTGCCCGTCGGCCTGGAACCCGGATCAGCCGGACGTGGACGGCGACGGCGCGGGCGACGCCTGCGATCCCGACGCGGACAGCGACGGCCTCGCGAACGCGGGCGACAACTGCCCGCTCGATGAGAACCCCACACAGGCCGACGCGGACGGCGACGGCCTCGGCGACGCCTGCACGGTGAACACGTGCGTCGCGACGAGCGCCGAGCTGCAGGCTGCGATCGACGCGGCTCGGCTCGATGGGCGGAACAACGTGATCCAGCTCGTCCGGGGGACGTTTGGCACGTCGGGGAACGGCGGGGTGCCCTTCGGCGAGGGCCTCGGCTACCTCGGAGACCCGTACGCGACGGTGCTCCGCGGCGGCCACGCGCCCGGTTGCGGGTCCCGCGTCGCCGATCCGGCCGGCACGCTGATCGACGGCGAGGGAACCACTCCGGTTCTGCGCCTCTCGTCGAGCTCGCTTTCGCCGTTCGCGGGGCTGCGCTTGGAGGGCGTGACGATCCGTGGCGGATTCAGCACCTACGGCGCAGCCGGCGCCGCGCTGGGCGCCACCAATGGCGCGGTCGAGGTCGTGCAAAGCGTCGTCGTGGATAACCACAGCGAGGCAGATTCCGGAGGGCTTGCGGTCACGCTGGATCACGGCACGCTGAGGCTCGACCGGCTGCGGGTAGAAGGCAACACCGCCGGCACGCGCGCGGGCCTCGCGGTCGAGGTTTACGCCGGGGAGATCCTGGTGACGAACTGCACCATCGCCGGCAACGTCGCGACCGCTTATGCCGGCGGCGGGAGCATCGCCGTCGGGCGCGGCCAGGCCCGGCTCGTCAACAATACAGTCGCAGGGAACAGCGCGAATGACTACTTTGGCTTCGGTGCGGGGCTCTACGTGACCGTGGGCAGTTCGGCCGCAGTGAGCCTCGACAACAACATCCTCTGGGGCAACGTCTCCGGGACGGGTCGGGACCTGTACGTGCTCAACGGCAACGGCGGGTCGCTGAGCCTCGGCCACAACGACGCCGGCCAGGTCGTCGTCGAGGGGACGCCGGCCGTCGAAACCGGCAGCATTGCCGCCGATCCCGTCTTCGCCGATGCGGAAGGCGGGAACTTCCGTCTCGCGGCCGAGTCCCCCTGCATTGATGCGGGCGACGCGTCCGCCGCGGGCCTACCCGCGACCGACCTGGACGGCGATGCGCGCGTGCAGGGCGCCGGCGTCGACATCGGCGCCGACGAGTACTTTCTGCCCGGTCCGGCCTACGCGATCTCCGGACAGGTCCTCGAGAGCGGAGCGGGGCTCGCCGGCATCCTGGTGCGACTCAGCGGCGCCCGCACCGCGGAGCGGGTGACGGATTCGACGGGCAGCTACCGATTCCCCTGGCTTCCGCCTGAAGAGTACGTCGTCACGCCGGCCGACCCGTTCTACTCCTTCACCCCGCCACAGCGCGCGGTGACGATCGTCGCCACCGACGTGGGCGGGCAGGAGTTCACGGCCGCGCTGGTCGACACCGACGACGACGGCCTCCCCGACAAGACTGACAACTGCCCCTCGGTCCCGAATCCCGACCAGCTCGACTCCGACCTCGACGGGTACGGGGATGTGTGTGACGTGCCAGGCTCGATCTCGGGGAGGGTCACGAACGCGATCACGGGGCTCCCCGTGGAGGGGGCTATCGTTCGGCCAACATCTACTGGTCGGCGCCGACGGGCCCGACCGGAGACTACACCGTCACCGGGCTCGACAATGGGAGACTATGGTGCTCGCGTCCCCAGCTCATTACCTCAAGAAGTATTACCCAGGCAATGTCCTGGTGATACCCGGGCGGGACACTTCGGGCATCGACTTCGCGCTGGTTCCGGACACCGATGGTGACGCGATCGGCGATCCGGTTGACAACTGCCCGGGCGCCATTAACCACGACCAGGCCGATCTCGACACTGACGGGAGCGGCGACCCGTGCGACGACGACCTGAAGGGGACGGCGTCCCGAACGCGCTCGACAACTGCGTCCGCGACATGAACCCCGGCCAGGAGGACACCGACGCCGACGGCTATGGAGACGCCTGCACGCAGTCCACTGCGTCGCAACGAGTGCCGAGCTCAACACCGCGCTCGATACCGCGACGGCGAACGGCGTGAACGACGTCGTCCGACTCGTCACGGGGACCTACACGCTGGGCGGCAACGGCGGGTCGGGGTTCTTGTACTACTCCTACGAGCCCTATGGTCTGCTGCTCCGGGGCGGCTACGCGGCCGGCTGTGCCACACGGGTGATCGATCCGGCAAATACCGCGCTCGATGGCGAAGCGATCGGGACCGTTCTCACGCTGATGAAGCAGGGGGAGTTCCCCCTCGTCGATCTGCTGGTCGAGGGGCTGACGGTCCGCAACGGCGCCTCGTACGGGGATGCCGGCCTCGTCCTGACGGTGGGGAACGGCCGTGCCGTCGTCCGAAAGGCGGTCGTGGAGGGGCAGCGCTCCCAAGACGAGGGCGCGGGCCTGGCCGCCGCCGTTCAGGGCGGGACATTCGTCGTAGAGCGTTCCACTCGTGCGGAACAACACCGGGGCAGTCAATGGAGCCGGGATGCGGATCACGCTGACCGGCGGCGAGGTGCTGCTCAGCGACAACATCACGACGGGAAACTCGGGCTACTGGAACGGCGGTGGGATCCACGCGCAGGTCTTGCCGGGCGCCTGCGCGTAGTGAACGACACGATCACCGGCAACGGCGCCGACCTGACCTATGGCCCGGATTCGGGATGTACGTTCAGACCGGTGGCGAGCGGCCATCGTGGAGGTCCACAATACGATCGCCTGGGGGAACGCGGGTTGGGATGGGACGACATCGTGCTGGTCAACAGCGCCGGCGGCGATATCTCGATCGCCCACAGCGACGTCGGTTACCTTGTATACCGAAGGCGATACCTCCGGCCGTCTCTTCGATCATCTCGTCGGATCCGCGCTTCGTCAGCGCGGTACGGGCGACTACCACCTTCAGGGGCGTCCCCATGCATCGACGCCGGCAATACGGCCGCGCCCGGCATTCCCGAGGAGGACTTCGAGGGGGATGATCGGGTCCAGGGCTACACGGCGGACATCGGCGCGGACGAATACCACGCCCCCGGGACGACCTACGCGATCGCCGGCCAGGTACTCCGCGAGGGCGCCGGCGTTCCCGGCGTCCTCGTCGCGCTGAGCGGGGATGCGCCAAGAGCGAGGGTCACCGACGTCACCGGCTCCTACCGCATGACCTGGCTGCCTCCGGGGAGTTACGTCGTCACCCCGACACAGAGCTACACGACATTCGTTCCGCCCCAGCGCGCGGTGACGATCATCGACGCGGATGTCCTCGGCGCAGGACTTCGTGGCGCAGTGGATCGACTCCGATGGCGACGGCGTGCGCGATGGGTCGACAACTGCGCGGCGACACCGAACGCGGATCAGCTAGACCAGGACTTAGACCGGTCGGCGACGCGTGCGACTGCGCGCCGTCCAATCCCTCTGACCCCCGCCGCCCGTAGGGAACTCGCTGATCGTCTCGCGTCCGGGAGGGACGGACGCCACGGTCCAGTGGAGCGACGACGGCATCGGCGGGCTCTTCGGCGTGTACCGCGGCCGCTGCCTGCCGCCTCTCTTCAGCTACAACCACGCCTGCTTCGGGTCCCCGACGTACTGGGCGGGCGTCACCGACAGCGAGCTGCCAGCCGCGACCGAGTCGTTCTACTACCTCGTCAGCCGGATCGGGTGCGCCGAGTCGAGCCTGGGCACGGACAGCGCCGGGAACCGGCGGCCGAACGCTGCGCCGTGTCCGTAGCGAGGTGAGGAGCGGGCCCCGGATCCCGCCGGGGCCCGCCGCAGCGCCATCCCCAAGGCGACGGGCGGGCGTGGCGACGGGCGAGGGAGTGTTTGACAGCGCGCCGGCCACGGGTTGCGCGATTCCCCCAAGACTGGCAATAACCCCCCATGCGCTGGGCTTCCGCCCTCTCTGAACGCCCCGACCTGGGCCAGGCCGCGGCCGAAGCGGCGGCCGAGGTCAAGGCCGCGCTCGGCGGGACCGCCCCCGACCTGGTCCTGGTTTTCGTCTCCTCGGCCCACGCCGGCGCCTATGCGCGCGTCCCCGCGACCTTCGCCGCGTTCTTTCCCGGCGCGACGGTCCTGGGCTGCAGCGGAGGCGGCGTGATCGGCGCCGGGCGCGAGGTCGAGGCCGCGCCGGCTCTGTCGGTCACCGCCGCCGTGCTGCCGGGGGTGACCGTCACGCCGATCCGGATCCCCTCCGGCCGCGTGCTGCCGCCTGCCTCCGACGCCGACGGCTGGCACGCGCTGATCGGCGTGGCCCCCGCCGACCGGCCGCACTTCCTGCTGCTTCCCGACCCCTTCACCTCCGAGGCCGAGGACCTGGTGCGCGGCCTCGATGCCGCCTACCCCGCCGGACGCAAGCTGGGTGGCCTCGCCAGCGGCGGCGAGGCGCCGGGGCGCAACGCGCTGTTCCTCGACCAGGAGCACTTCCGGACCGGGACCGTCGGCGTCGCGCTGCACGGCAACCTCGCGGTCGACACGATCGTCGCGCAGGGCTGCCGGCCGTTGGGCCAGCCGATGGCGATCACCGAGTGCGAGGACAACGTCGTCTTCCAGCTCGACGGGGCGGCGCCGATGAAGGTGCTGGGCGAGATCTTCGCGGGGGCGGAAGAGCGCGACCAGTCCCTGATGCGCCACTCGCTCTTCGTCGGGCTCGAGATGCGCGAGGGGCAGACGCCGTTCCGCGGCGGCGAGCTGTTGGTCCGCAACATCGTCGGGGCCGACCAGGACTCGGGGGCGCTGGCGATCGGCGCCTACCCGCGCGCGCAGCAGGTGCTGCAGTTCGTGCTGCGCGACGCGGAGGCCGCCCGGCAGGACCTCGACGAGCAGCTCGGGCGCTACGCTCGCGGCGTCGCGGCGGAGCCGCGGGGCCGGCCGGGGCCGGCGGGGGCGCTGCTGTTCTCCTGCCTGGGGCGCGGGCAGCAGCTCTTCGGCGAACCCGACCACGACAGCCGCCGGCTGTTCGAGCACCTGGGGCGGATGCCGCTGGGCGGGTTCTTCTGCAACGGTGAGATCGGGCAGGTGGGAGGGGAGACTTTCCTGCACGGCTACACCAGCTGCTTCGGGGTGTTCCGGCCGCTGGCTTAGGGGCCGCCCTCTGTGGCGGCCCGCATCGTCCGATGCGCGATCGGCGGGCCGGCACGGAGGCCGGCCCCTGAGGGAAGCGCGGCGGATTGTGCGGGGGCCGGGCCCGCTGCTGCTTCCGGTTCCGGTCCCGGTTCCGCTGCTGCTTCCGGTCCCGGTCCCGGTTCCGCTGCTGCTTCCGGTTCCGGTCCCGGTTCCGCTCCCGTACCCGCTTCCGTTCACGATTCCGACCCCAGCCTCCGACGCCGGACGGGAGCCTCCGAAAGAGAGTCGGGCCGAATGCACAAACGAAGGAACGGAGCAGGCTTGTTTGCACCTCCCGTCTCCCAGATTCGTCCAAATCGCTCCCCCGGGCCGGAATCCGTCGGCCGAACCGCCTCAAAAAGCCGTGATTTCGCCGCCGCCGCGCCGCGGCGGAACTCGTGAGGTGCACTTGACCCTGCTCCGTTCATCCGACGGTGCATTCGGCCCGGTTCTGTTCCCACGGGTGGTGGCCCGGTTGCGTCCCGGGGGGTTACGGTCCGCCCCGCGTCCCTCCGGCCGGCCTCCCGCCCCGCGTCCCTCCGACCGGCCCTCCCGCGCCGCGCTCCTCCGGCCGGCCTCCCGCGCCGCGTCCCTCGGGCGGGCCTCCCGCGCCGCGCTCCTCCCCGCGGGCGCCCGGCTACAGGCGCGCCGCGATCGCCGCGATGTGGCGCTCGTCCGTGCCGCAGCAGCCGCCGAGCAGGCGCAGGCCGAAATCCCGCCGCAACGCGGCCATGGCGGCGCCCCACGGTTCCGGCGGGTCGGAGTGCAGCGCGTCCGCGCCGTCGAGCGCCTCCGGCGGCAGCGCCGAGCCGTTCGCCTGCAGTCCGAGCACCCGGTCCACGGCGCGCGGCGCGCGCGAACGCACCGCCGCCAGCGCGGCCCGGCACGGATCGGGATGGACGCAGTTGATCGTGAAGGCGACGGGCGCGGGCCGCAGGTCGCGGTCGATCGCCGCGATCGCATCTTCGAGCGGGGTCCCGTCGAGCAGCTCGCCGGCCGGACGGACGATGAAGCTCAGCAGGTAGGGAAGACCGACTCCGGCCATCGCCCGCGCGAGGCCGCGCGCCTCGGAGAGCGCGGGAAGCGTCTGGGCGATCAGGAGATCCACGCCCGCTCCGGCCAGCTGCCGGGCCTGCCACCCGTGCAGCGCCGCCGCCTCGCGCTCGCCCAGCGCGGCCCGCGGGTCGTACGCGTCGCCCGCCGGCCCGAGCAGCCCCGCGATCAGCACGGGTCCGCCGCCCGCCGCGGCGTGCTCGCGGCGCAGCGCCTCGAGGACCGCCACGTTTGCGCGGGAGAGCGCCTCGCCGGATAGCCCGGCCCGCGCCACCGCGTCGCGGCTCGCGCGCCAGGTCGGCGTCAGCAGCACGATCGGCAGTCCGGCCCCGCGCGCCACCGCGAGGTACCCGCGCCAGATCGGCTCGAGCAGCGCCCGCCCGGCGGCCTCCAGCGCCAGCGCTGCGGTCAGCAACTCGGGGTGAAGCACTCCTGGCGCACCGCGGCGCACGCGCTCCACGACCGAGCCCTCGGCCAGGAGCGCGGGCGCCGCGTTCAGCAGGTCTAGTGCGCTGCCGGCCACAGCAGCATGAAGATCGCGCCGGTGACGAGGCCGTAGATCACGCCGTCGAAGCAGTTCTTCAGCGTCACCGACCAGGGCCGCCAGAACCAGATCGAGTCGGGGATGCCGGCCAGCGCATAGATCGCGATCGCGATCGTCCCCGTGACCCGCATCACGGTGTGGGAATCGGTCGTGAAGCTCAGCGTGTGTCGCGCGATGTAGGCGACGACGAAGCTGACGATGAAGTAGAAGAGGAGCGAGAGCGCCATGTTGCGGCCCATGTTCGGCTGGCCGTTCCGGCCGACGACCAGCATCCCGACCGGCCCGCCCTCGAAGCGCTTCATGAACTCCTTGTCGTCCTTGCCCTTCGCTTCGTACCAGTACGGCGTCACGTACTGCCCGGGCGCAATCTTCCCGTCCGCGTAGAGCGCGCGGAACCGCTCCTCGTCGGGGAGCTTCCGGAAGTCCTTGTTGTGGTAACCGAGCAGCATCCAGATCAGCGCGCTGACGATCCACACGACCACCGTCGCGACCACGACCGGCAGCCAGAGCGCGAGAAACGGCATGGGGAGTCCTCCTCGCCGCGCACTCTACAACGGTTGCCGGGCCCGGCGGAGGCTGCTCGGCAGCCGCCCCGCAGACGCCCCGGGCGGCGCGAGGCCGACCCGCAGCCGCCCCGGGGGTGGTTGCGCGGCGGTCCCGGAAAAGGCTCAGCGGTTGAGTTCGCCGACCCAGATGTCGGCCTCGCTGTCGGAGACGCTGTAGACCAGCGAGCGGCGATCCGGGGCCAGCGAGACATGCGGCGCGACAAGGGTGCTCCCGCCCGCCGGCAGGTCCGCTCCGGCCGAGCCGTCCCGCGGATCGACGATCCGGAACCGCGACGCGCTCCCGGCCAGGATCCGACCGTCGGGGAGCCAGGTCGTCGTCGTGGCCGGAACGTCAAGCGCCGCGAGCGAACGATCGGCGAACGAGTAGACCACGAGCCGCCCGTCGGTCCCGACGAGCCGCTGGCCGTCGCGCGACCAGTCGCCGGGGAAGAAGCTCGGCGCGCGGCCTCGGGCGTCGAGCAGCGGCTCTCCCGGCGCCTCGACCGCGCCGGTGTCGACCACGAACAGCCCGGCGTCCTGCGCCAGGAACGCGATGCGCCGCCCGTCGGGCGACCAGACCGGCATGCTGGCGCGTCCCTTGGCGCAGCGCGTCACGCGCCGCGCCGCGCCGCCCGCCGCGTCGATCACGAAGACTTCGAAGGTCCCGGGGCGGTTGCTCACGAAGGCGATGCGCGAGCCGTCGGGCGACCAGCGCGGGTCGTGCTCCTCGAAATCGTCGTTGGTCAGGCGCCGCTGCTCGGTCCCGTCGGTGCTCATCGTCCAGAGGTCGGAGCGGCCGTCCTGCGCGATGTAGGCCACGCGCCGCCCGTCGGGCGAGAGGTCCGGCATCGACTCGACGCGCGAGGTCCCGGAGAGGCGGGCCGGCGGCCCGGCCGGCTGGAAGGTGACCGGGTCGATCGGCAGCCGCACGATCGACGCGGCGATGCGCCAGGAGGTGAAGGCCAGCATCCGCCCGTCGCGCGAGGCGGCGGGCGACTGCAGCAACTCGTCGGTCGGCGTCACCACGATGTCGGCGGGCCCGGTCTCGCGCCCCGTCTCCGGGTCGAGCGGCACGAACCAGAGGTTGATCACGCCGGTGCGTCGTCCCGCGAAGAACAGGCCCGCACCGTCGGCGGCCCAGTGGACATCGCGCGCCTCGGGGTCGCCGGTCACGATCCGCGCCGGCGCGGCCGCACCGTCCGTCCGCACGACCCGCAGGCCCGGCGCCTCGCCGCGCGGGACGCGATAGGCGATGAGCCGGCCGTCCGGCGACCAGGCCGGCTGAACGCCGCCGTCGGCGGTGACCGTCCGCTCGGAACCGGTCGCGAGGTCGAGCACGCGGATCTCGCTCCCCGACTTGAGCCAGCCCAGCGAGAAGCCGCGGTCGGGCCACAGCGAGAACGCGAGCTGGCGGCCGTCCGGCGACCAGGCTGGGTGGAACCCGTGCGACGCGATCCGGCGTGGCGTTCCGCCGCCGACCGACACGACGAACAGCCCGCCGCCGCCGCACTCGGAGGCGTAGGCGACCTGCTGTCCGTCGGGCGAGAGCGCCGGATGCGAGTCGACCTGCGGGCAGGCTGCGGTCAGGTTGACGGGGGAGCGTGCGTCGAGCCGGTCGAAGTAGACGTCCATCCCCGCGCTCAAGCCGTGGACGAAGACGAGCGCCATCCCGTCGGCGGCGAGCGAGGGGTACGACTCGGCCCCGGGCAGGTCGGTCGCGCGCCGCAGGTGCTCGAGGGTCGGGCCGCGCGCCGGGTGGGGCGCGCGCGTGGCGTTCCACGCCGCGCGGACCGCGAAGCCGGCCGTGCCGACCAGCGCGACCGCCGCGGCCGCGGCCCCGAGCCGGCGCCATGCGCGCCCCAGTGCGCGCCGTCGCTGTTGGCGCGCGGCCTCCGGGGTCGCGCCCTGCCGGACGCGCTCCAGGTCGGCCGCGAACTCCGCGGCGGACCGGTAGCGCGCGCCCGGGTTCCGGTCCAGCGCGCGGTCGACGACCGCGGCCAGCGCCGCGGGGACCTCCGGCGCGACCTCGCGCAGCCGCGGCGCCGGGACCGTCAGCAACTGCGACAGCACCGCGCTGGGATGGTCGCCGGGGAACGGCGGCCGCCCGGCCAGCATCGCGAACAGCACCGCGCCCAGCGCGTAGACGTCGTGCTCCGGCGCCGCCGGCTCGCCCTTCGCCTGCTCGGGCGACATGTACGCCGGCGTCCCCAGCACCGAGGCCGAGCGCGTGATCGAGACCGCGGCGTGGTCGTGGACCAGCCCGAAGTCGGCCAGCCGCGCGCGCCCCTCGCGGTCGAGCAGGATGTTCGAGGGCTTGATGTCGCGGTGGACGAGCCCCGCGCCGTGCGCCGCCGCCAGCGCCCCGGCGACCTGCAGCGCGACCGCCAGCGCCTCGCCCGGGTGCAGCGGGCCGGCCGCGATCCGCGGTCGAGACCGTCGCCGTCGACCAGGTCCATCGCGAAGTAGCGCAGCCCCGCGGCCTCGCCCGAGCTGATCACGCGCACGATCCCGGGGTGGTCCAGCCGCGCCGCGGCACGGGCTTCGCGCGCGAAGCGCTCGATCTGCTGGGCGTCGAGCGCCGCCGCGGCCGACAGGACCTTGAGCGCGACGCGCCGGCCGAGCGGTTCCTGGACCGCTTCGTAGACGATCCCCATCCCGCCGCGCCCGATCTCGCGCACGATCACGAACTCGCCCAGCCGCCCGCCGCCGGGCTGGGCGCTGCCCAGCGCCGCATCGAGCGCGCCGGCCTCGCGCTCGAGCTGCTCGGCCTCGCCGCGCTCGAGCAGGCCGCGGCCGACCAGAAGGTCGCTCAGCGAGAGGTCGCCGGTGGCGCGGGCGCGGTCCTCGTCGAGCTGCTCCAGCACTTCGCGCGGCACGCGCCCCCGCGAGACGAGCAGCTCGGCCAGGATCCGTTCTTCGCGCGACAGCACGGGCCAGAGGATACCGCCGGCCGCGCGCCCCGTCCGGCGCGCGCGGCGCGGCTCAGGCGCGGGCTGCGGCGTCGACCCCGCGGCGGAAGATCTCGAGCCCGGCGGGGACGATCCGGCCCGCCGGGTCGTCGCTCCGCCGCCAGTCCGGATGGTGCCAGGCGTGGAGGAACGCGTCCGGATGGGGCATCAGGCCCAGCACGCGGCCGGTCGGATCGCAGATCCCGGCGACGCCGCGGGCCGAGCCGTTGGGGTTGGCGGGCCAGGCCACGGTCGCGGCGCCGTCCGGGCCGGCGTAGCGCAGCGCGAGCTGGCCGCGCGCCTCGAGCCGGTCCAGCGCCGCCTCCGACTCGACGACGAACTTCCCCTCGCCGTGCCGCGCCGGCAGGTCGAAGCTCCCCATCCCCTTCGTCCAGAGGCAGGGGGACGCCGGGTCGGCGGTCATCCGGACCCACGCGTTGCGGTAGCCGAGCCGGTCGTTGTTGGTCAGCGCGGCGCGCGGGACGAAGTCGTGCGGGCCGGCGTCGGGCCCCGGGAGCAGGCCGAGCCGGACCAGCGTCTGGAAGCCGTTGCAGATCCCGATCACGAGGCCTCCGCCCGCCAGGAAGGCCGCGAGGTCGTCGCGCAGGTGGGCGCGGATCCGCGTCGCCAGCACGAAGCCGGCTGCGATGTGGTCGCCGTAGGCGAAGCCGCCCACGACCGCGAGCACGCGGTAGTCGGCGATCCGCCGCGGGTGGCGGCGCGTGAAGAGGTCGGTCAGGTGGACCAGGTCGACCTCGGCGCCGCAGTTGCGGAAGGCGTGCGCCGTCTCGGCCTCGCAGTTGAGGCCGAGGCCGGTCGGGACCAGGACCTTCACCGCGCCGCTCATGCCCGCCCCTCGCCGGCGCGCTTCCACGCCGCGGTGAGCTGCGCCAGCGGCGCGTCGACGAGCGCGCGCCCCGCGAGCGTCAGCGTCAGCGTCCGCTCCGGCTGGAACAGCCCGATCGGCGCCGCCGGCTCGTCGCCCAGCGCGGCCAGCAGCTCGCCCAGCCGCTCCGGCGCGCAGGCCAGCAGGAACCGCCCGCCCGACTCGGCGAACAGGCGCGCCTCCCAGCCGGGGAGAGCGCCCGCGGCTGCGGCTGCATCCGCTCCCGCGCTTCCGCCCGCCGCCGCGGCCGGCTCCACCGGAACCTGCCCCAGGTCGACCGTCAGCCCGGCGTCGGCGGCCCGCGCCATCCGGAACAGCGCCGGCAGCAGCCCGCCCGGCCCCGGCGCGTGCGCCGCGCCGGCGAGGCCGTGCGCGATCGCGTCGGCGACGCGGCGGTAGCGCGCGGCCCACGCCGCGGGGCGGAAGACCGGCACGCGGTAGCTGACGGCGCCGCGCGCCGCGGCCCACTCGCTGCCCCCCAGCTCGTCGCGCGTCTCGCCGACCAGCACCAGCACCTGGTGCTCCGGCCGCGCCTCGAGCGTCGTCGCGCGCCGCGCGTCGGGGACGATCCCGATCGCCGAGACCAGCAGGCTGGGCGGGATGCTGATCCGCCGCCCGCCGACGACGGCGTCGTTCTTCATCGAGTCCTTGCCGGAGATCAGCGGCACGCCGTAGGCGACGCAGATGTCGTGCAGGCCGCGGCAGGCGCGCACCAGCTGGGCCAGCTTGTGCTCGGCGTCGGGGTTGGAGGGGCCGGGGAGAGGGTCGGGCCAGCAGAAGTTGTCGAGCGCCGCGATCCGCTCCGGGTTGGCGCCGGCGGCGATCACGCGCCGCACCGCGAGGTCGACTCCGGCCTCGGCCATCGCCCGCGCGTCGAGGTCCGAGTAGCGCGGGAAGATCCCCTCGGCCAGCGCGTACCCCTCCCAGCCGTCGTGATCGACGAGCAGCACCGAGGCGTCGGACGGCACGTCGCGGTGGACGCCGACCCACGGCTTGACGACCGACAGCGCCTTGACCTCGTGGTCGTAGGTCCGGGCCAGGTCCTCGTTCGAGGCCAGGTTGTGGCGCGCCAGGAAGCCTGCGGCGAGCGCCGCTCCCGCCGCACCGTCGGCCGGCTCCGGCAGCGGCGCCGGCTCGGGGCCGGCGGGGGGCGCCCAGCGCGCCTTCAGAGTCATCGGCGGCAGGCCGTCATGCAGGAAGGCCAGCGGCAGCCAGGCGACCGTCTTCTCGCCGTGCAGCACGTGGAAGATCCCGCTGGCCGTGAACTCGCCCAGGTCGGTGGCCTCGACCTCGCGCCGCCGCGCCAGCTCCAGGAAGGCTTCGAGCTTCTCCGGCGGGACCGCAACCGACATCCGCTCCTGCGCCTCGGAGAGCAGGATCTCCCACGGCGCCAGCCCGTGGTACTTGAGCGGCGCGCGCGCCAGGTCGAGCCGCGCGCCGCCGGGGGCCGACGCCATCTCGCCGATCGACGACGACAGCCCGCCGGCGCCGTTGTCGGTGATCGAGCTGTAGAGGTCCAGCGCGCGCGCTTCCAGCAGGAAGTCGAACATCATCTTCTGCGTGATCGGGTCGCCGATCTGGACCGCCTGGACCGGGCTCTCCTCGGTCAGCTCGGCGCTGCTGAAGGTTGCGCCGTGGATCCCGTCCTTGCCGATCCGCCCGCCGACCATCACGATCCGATCGCCGGGCCGCGCCCCCTTCTCCTCCGCGGGGCGGCCGCCCACCGTCACCGGCATCCGTCCCACGGTCCCGCAGTAGACCAGGGGCTTCCCCAGGTAGCGCTCGTCGAAGAACTCCCAGCCGCGGCCGTAAGGGATCCCCGACTGGTTCCCGCCGTCGATCACGCCGTGGTGCACGCCGTCGCGGATCCGCCGCGGGTGCAAGAGCCCCTTCGGCAGCTCGCCCGCGAAGTCGGGGGGCGCGAAGCAGTAGCCCCAGACGTTGGCCAGCAGGTCGGCGCCCAGCCCCGTCCCGAACGGGTCGCGGTTGACGCCGACGATCCCGGTGATCGCGCCGCCGTAGGGGTCGAGCGCCGAGGGCGAGTTGTGCGTTTCGACCTTGTAGACCAGGTGGTGCCGCTCGGTCGCCGCGATCACGCCGGCGTTGTCGACGAAGACCGAGACCAGCCAGCTCTTGCCGTGGCGCGCGCGCAGCGCGGCGTCGATCGTCTCGGTCGCGCCGCGGATGCAGGTCTTGAACAGCGAGCGGATCGTCTCCGCCGGTCGCCCCGACTCGTGGTACTCGATCTCCGCCGCGAAGATCTTGTGCTTGCAGTGCTCGGACCAGGTCTGCGCCAGACACTCCAGCTCGACGTCGGTCGGCTGCGGCGGCAGGCGCAGCGAGAGCCGCCGCGGGTCGCGGCCGGCCTCGCGGTAGAAGTCGCGGATCGTCCGCATCTCGTCGAGCGTCAGGGCCAAGAGGCGCTCGCGCGAGATCGCCACCAGCCGCTCGTCGCTCACCTCGAGCTCGATCGCCTCGACTGCGTGCGGGGAGGCCTCGGCGACGTGCGGGACGGCCAGGTCGGGCGGGGCGGCCAGCCACTCGCGGTAGTACTGGACCGTCGTGCGCTCGATCACTTCGTTGGCCAGCAGCTCGCGGGCGATCCGCTGGGCTTCTGGAAGCGACACGCCGCAGAGCAGGTAGAGCCGGCTGGCGTAGACCGCGCCGTGCCCGTCGCCGGCGGCGAGCGGGCGGCCGAGCAGGTCCTCGATCGCGACCTTCGCGCTCTTGCCGACCGGGTCGGTCACGCCCGGCTTGGTCCCGACGGCGACGACGACGTCGCAGGGCTCGTCGACGAGGCGATCGACCGCGCCGACGCGCACGACCGGACCGGCGAACTCGCCGGCGACGCGCAGCGCGTCGGCGGCGGAGAGCGCCGGCTCGACGTGGAAGACGTCGCGCGTGCGGACGCGGCCGACGGGGATGTGCAGGTAGTCGCGGATCTTCTTCGCCACCGATTCGCCGAGGCTGTCGACGAAGCCGGGGCGGATCCCGATCTCGAGCCGGGTGACCATGCGGGTGTCCTTGCGAAAGGCCCGCCAGTCTACCCGATTTGCCGGTTGCGTTTCGGGCCGCCACGGAGGGCGGCCCCTACGGAGCCGATCGCGCTTCGTAGGGGCCGGCCTCCGTGCCGGCCCGCCTACGGCCTCCGTGCCGGCCCGCCTACGGCCTCCGTGCCGGCCCGCCTACGGCCTCCGCGCGTCAAACCCCGGCGCGCTCGCTCGCCAGGCGGATGAACTCCTCCTGCGCCGCCCGCCGCGGCTCGCCGGGCGCGGGCTGCCGTCGCTCGTAGCGGCCGTCGGGCAGCGCATCCCACGCCGAGCAGTTATCGAGCTCGTAGACCGCGACGATCCGGTCCAGCTCGGCCTGGACCTCGCAGTCGAGGACCGGCGCGATCGTCTCGACCCGGTTCTCGAGGTTGCGCTTCATCCAGTCCGCCGAGCCGGTGTAGTACTCGGGCTGCCCGGCGTTGACGAACCGGTACAGCCGGCTGTGCTCGAGAAAGCGCCCGACCACGCTGTAGACGCGGATCGTCTCCGAAAGGCCCGGCACGCCGGGCCGCAGGCAGCACAGTCCGCGGACGTTGAGAGTGATCGGCACGCCGGCACGGGCAGCCTCGTAGAGCGCGCTGATCATCTCGCGGTCCTGGAGCTGGTTCATCTTGGCGTAGATTCCGCACGGGGCCCCGGCGCGGGCGTGCTCCGCCTCGCGCCGGATCAGCTCGATGAAACGCGCCCGCATGAACTCGGGCGCGACCAGAAGCCGGCGGAACGGTTGCGCGCCGAGCGCGCCGGTCAGCTCGTTGAAGACCGAAGCCGCATCCTCGCACAGCTCGGGGTGGCAGGTCAGGATCCCGAAGTCCTCATAGATCCGCGCCGTACCGGTGTGGTAGTTGCCGGTCCCGATGTGCGCGTAGCGCCGCACCTGGCCGGCCTCCTCGCGCACGACCAGCGCCAGCTTGACGTGCGTCTTGAGCCGCTCGACGCCGTACGCGACGTGGACCCCCTCGTTCTCGAGCAGCTCGCCCCAGGCGATGTTGGGAGCCTCGTCGAAGCGAGCGGTGATCTCGACCAGCACCGCGACCTGCTTGCCCCGCCGCGCCGCCTCGGCCAGGGCGCGCACGATCGGCGAGTCGCCGCTGGTGCGGTAGATCGTCAGCTTGATCGCCAGCACCTGGGGATCGACTGCCGCCGACTCCAGAAAGCGCAGCACGGAGCTGTCGAAGCTGTCGTAAGGGTGGTGGAGCAGGATGTCGCTGCGCCGGATCTCCTCGAAGATCGCGCCGGGATCGGCCGCGTCGAGCTCGCGCAGGCGGGGGTGGACCTGCGGGACGTGGCGCGGGTAGCGCAGCTCGTCGCGGTCGGCGATCTCCAGCCGCATCAGGTCGGCGAGCCCCAGGAAGTGATCGACGGCGTAGACGTCGTCCGGGCCGACCTTGAGCTGGCTCGCCAGCCAGCGCACCGCCGGTTCGGGCATCGCGGCGTCGACCTCGAGCCGCACCGGCCCGGCGAAACGACGCGCCTTCAGTTCGTCGGACACGAGCCGGACGATGCTCCCCGGCTCGCGCAGCTCGTCCTCTGCGTCGATGTCGCGCGCGGCGTCCCCCTCCGCGCCGCGCGTCACCCGGAAGGCGTGGACGCGCGCGAGCGGGGCGCCCGGGAAGAGCAGGTCCAGGTTGGCCGCGATCACCTGCTCGAGCGGCACGACCCCTGGCCCGCCCGGCCGCGCCATCCAGCGCGGACGGTTTCCGGGGACCTTGAGCCGCACGAAGCGCTCGCGCCCGCCCTTGCCGTTGCCCAGCGCGATCGCGAGGTTCAGCCCCAGGTTGCTGATGAACGGGAAGGGGTGCTCGGCGTCGACCGCCAGCGGCGTCAGGATCGGGAGGATCCCGGCGCGGAACTGCTCGCGCAGCCGCTCGCGCTCGCCGGCGTCCAGGCCCGCGACGTCGCAGATCGGGAGCCCCGCCGCGTCGAGTGCCGGGCGCAGCTCGTCGCGAAGCACCCGCTCGATCGCGCGGGCCTGCCGCTGGATCTCCGCGCGGCAGGCCGCGAACTCCTCGAGCGGCAGCCGGCCGTCGAGCGAGCGCTTGCTGCGGCCGCGCTGGACCTGGCGCTTGAGGCCGCTCACGCGCTTCATGAAGAACTCGTCGTGGAGCATCCCCATGATCCCGGCGAACTTGATCCGCTCGAGCAGCGGCAGGTCCGGGGTCCTCGACCAGCGCCAGCACGCG
This sequence comes from uncultured Acidobacteriota bacterium, assembly GCA_963702545.1. Lineage (GTDB taxonomy): Bacteria > Acidobacteriota > Polarisedimenticolia > J045 > J045 > JALOKP01. The sequence continues at coordinate 19,891 of CAVPDB010000021.1, forward strand.
GCGCGCGAAGGCGAGCCAGCTCAACTCGCGGTTGAAGTAGGTCTCGGGGGAGTTGAGCGCGATCGGTTCGGGCCGAACGGTATCCAAGGACGGACCTTCCACCGGCGGCGGGACGGGTGGACTTCGGGAAGCCGCCAGCGCCCTTTATGGTAGCCCGGCCCCGGCGGCGGGCGCAGTCCGCCCCGGCGACGATCGCGTGACAAAGGCGCGCCGGCGCGGTCCGAAGCTCTCCGGAGGCGTCCGGCCCGGACGGGATGGCGCGGCTGAACCGCCGTCAGAGCGCGGTCGCGCGACATCACCCGCCCGTCGACCCCGACCACGACCTTCTCCACCGGCACGTCGCTCCCGACGGCGTCGCGCCCCTGCCGCACCGCCTCGGGCAGGGACTGGCAGCACGGCACCTCCATCACGACGACGCTCACGCGCGCGACGCCGCTCTCTGCGAACAGCGCGGCGAAGCGCTGCGCGTAGGCGCCGAGGTCGTCGAACTTGGGGCAGCCGATCATCACCGCGCGGCCGTCGAGGAAGTCGCGGTGGAAGTTCGGGACCGCGACCGGCACGCAGTCGGCCGCGACGAGCAGGTCGGCACCGCGCAGGAAGGGCGCGCGGGGCGGGACCAGCGCGATCTGCACCGGCCAATGCGACAGCGCCGAGTCGCCGGCGGCGGCCTTCTCCGCCATCGGCGACGGGCCGGCCGGGCGAGGCGGCGCGCTGGGCAGGGCCTTCAGCTCGCGCATCCGGCTGCCGGGGCAGCCGCCGCCGGCGGGGGCCGGCGCCGGAGCGGCGGGTCCGGCCTGCGTCGCGCGCAGCGCGTCGAGCGGGCTGCTTCCCCCGAACGCCGCCGGCGCGGGGCGGTGCGCCCCGCCCGCGGCGTGGGCCCCGCGGTGCGGCTGCCCGACCAGGTGCGGCGGCATCACGAACTCGTCGGCCTCGCGCTCGATGACCCGGATCGCGCCCTTGGGGCAATGTCCAAGGCACGCCCCGAGCCCGTCGCACAGCGAGTCGGCCGCCAGCTTCGCCTTGCCGTTGACGATCCGGATCGCCCCTTCCTGGCAGGAGGGGACGCAGTCCCCGCAGCCGTCGCACAGTTCCTCGAGGATCTCCACGATCTGGCGCACCGCCACGGGGCCTCCCTTCGTCCCGGGAACTCTGCCCCGCCGGGCGGCGGCGCGCCTTGATGCAGGTCAACGCGGGGCGACCGGTCGCGGCCGCGGCTACGCCCGGTGCCCGACCGAGCCCTCCGGCGGATAGGAGAGCGTCCCTTCGAGCGCCCCGATCTCTCCCTCCGCGAAGTCCGGGAAGGGAAGCTCCCCCTGCCGGCGCCAGCCCTCCACCTGCTCCTCCGCCGCCCGCGTCCGCGCCGCGTCCACCCCCGCGTCGCGGCCGAAATACAGCGTCTGGGAGGGGAAGGCGAAGCCGCTGCCCGACGCGCGGACGATGTCCATCACGCGCAGGAAGACGTCCTCTCGCACCGCCGTGAAGGCTGGGAAGTCGGTCGTCCTGACGAAGCAGAAGATCTCGACGTCGAGCGAAGAGGGGCCGAAGTTGATGAAGCGCACGCGGGCCTGCTCACGGTCGATCATCGGGTGGGAATAAAGCAGGCGGCGCAGCTCGGCCAGCAGCCAGCGCAACTGGTCGGGGGTCGTCTCGTAGCGCAGGCTCAGGACCTGGTAGAGCCGGATCCGGTCGCGCGCGCCGAAGTTCTCCAGGAACTCGGTCGAGAACTGGGCGTTCGGCACCGAGACCACGGTGCGGTCCACGGTCCGCAGCCGCGTCGAGCGCAGGCCGATGTCCTCGATCGTGCCCTGGAAGGCCCCGACCTTGCAGAAGTCGCCGACCCGCACCGGTTGGTCGAGGATCACGGAAACGCCGCCGAAGAGGTTCTCGATCGTCTTCTGCGCGGCGAAGGCGATGGCCAGCCCGGCCACCCCCGCGCCCGCCAGCAGCGCCGTGACGTTGATGCCGTAGTTCTGCGCGAGGAGTAACGCGGCCAGCAGCAGCAGCGCGACCTTGGCGCTGCGCTGCAGCAGCGGCACCAGGCTCAGCATGCCGCGGTTGCCGGCGGCGCGGTAGTTCGCCTCGGCGTGCTCCGAGACGGTATCGATCAGCCGCAGAAGGAACCAGACGAAGGCCACCACCGCGAACAGGCCGAGCAGGAATCCGACACGCCGCTCCGCGATCACGGAGAGCGAGAGGTAACGACTCCCGAGCCCGAACAGCAACAGGGCCAGGTAGAGCCGGAACGGCGGCGCGAAGGCGACGAGCACGTCGTCGTCGATCCGGTTGATCGAGAGCGCGACCAGCCGCCGGAGCGGGCGAGCGCAGCGCCAGCGCGACGAAGCGCGCGGCGATCCAAGCGGCCGCCGCGAGCAGGAGGATCCCGGCCCACTGCCAGAGGGTCGAGTTGAAGACCCGCTTGGTGAGCATGAACTCGGGCAGCAGGCGGTCGAGCCAGGGGTAGCCGTGCTCCTCGTACAGCGCGTCGATGACCGCCACCGTGGGGGCCGCAAGCAGCCACTTCGCGTCCGGCTCCGCGCCGAGCCGCTCGAGGAGCACGCGGGCCTCCGAGCCCTGCAGCGGGAGGTTGCCGATCAACTCGACCTGCTCCGGCTGGCCGTCGTCCCCGGCCCCCGCGGGGTCGTCGCTCAGCGTCCCGGGGTCGATCCAGAGGAAGCGGTCCAGCGCGAACTTCAGGTGACGCGCGAGGACCGGACCCTGTCCTGCGCGCGCTTCGGGCGGCAGGTCGGACAGGTCGAGGAATTCGGCGGCCCGCGCGTAGTCGCCCGCTCGCGAGGCGGCGAGGAAGCCGACCATCGCCCGGCGCGGGGTCGAGCGGTCGTCGGGGTCGAAGCGGTAGGCCGAGAGGGCGCTTCAGCCCGAGCTGTCGTGTCGAGCCTTTCCGGCGCGGCCGAGCCGTCGCCGGCCGGCTCCGCGGCGGCGCCCGCCGCCGGCCGGGGGAGCGGCAGACCGGGGACCTGCGCGGTCGCGGGGCCGGCCGCGAGGCCAGCCGCGGCCAGGGTCAGGCCGAGCGCGAGAAGGGCACGGGGAAGCGGCCGGGAAAGGCGGGACATCGACGGATCTCCTCGGGGAGGGGTGCGCGGGGCCCCCGGATTCTGGTGCAGGTGCGAAGGGCGGTCCAACCCGGCGGGCGCCGCCTCGGGGCGCCGGGCCCGGGCCGGGAATCGGGAAGTTGTCGCCGAGAATTCACGTTGAACTACGTGCGCGATGTTCAATTCCGCCCTACATTCTTCTGCGATGACCCAGCTCACGCTCAACTTGGAAGACGACCTGCTGGACGGGCTGGCCGAACTCGCCGCGACGGTGGGGACCACCCTCGAGGCGCTGGTGCCGACGATCCTCCGCGACACCCTCTTCGGCGAAGAGGTGCCCCCGGCGTGCGACCTCACGCTCGCCGGGTGGTTCGATCGCGAGGCGACGGAAGTCGACCTCACCGGTTCGCTGCCGCTCTTCGGCCGGTCCTGACCCGTCCCGTTCCGCCGTCCGCGCCCGGATTCCCGCGGCGCGGCGCCCGTCGCGCGCCTTTCTCCCCCCTTTTCGTCCCCCTGCCCGGGCGCGCCGCCGCCGCCCCGGCAAGCAAGGGCTAGGATGCGCCCGCCCGCCGGGAGCGGATCCCGGCCGCGGGGCCGCCCTGACGCCCCGCCCGCGAGGACCCCGTGAGAGGACGAGACCCGCAGGTCGCCCGCGCCCCCCGGCGCCGGGGACGGCCGCTCGCTGCCGACGCCGACCGCTACGAGCTGTACCAGAGGTCGGTTCAGAGCCCCGAGTTCGACATCGCCCTGATGACCCGGATCTACCGGACGCACAACGGCCGGCCGCCGCTGCGGCTGCGCGAGGACTTCTGCGGTGCGGCGGCCCTCGCCTGCGCCTGGGCCGCGTCTCGGCCCGACCGCAGCGCCTTCGGAATCGACCTCGATCCCGAGCCGCTGGCCTGGGGCGCGCTGCACAACCTGCGGGCCCTGCCCGCCGCCGCGCAGCGCCGCGTTCAACTGGTGCAGGGGGACGTGCGGACGGTGCGCACCCCCAGGGCGGACCTGGTGGCCGCGCACAACTTCTCGTTCTTCATCTTCCGCGAGCGGGACCAGCTCCGGGAGTACTTCCGCGCGGCGCGCCGCCAGCTCGCGGAGGGCGGGCTGCTCATGCTCGACGTGCTGGGCGGCTCCGACACGCAAACGGAGGACCGCGAGGAGGTCCGCCGGATCGGCGGCGGCGTGCGCTACGTCTGGGAGCAGAAGCGCCACGACCCGATCAACAACCGCGCGGTCTTCGCGATCCATTTCTCCTTCAAGGACGGCAGCCTGCTGCGGGACGCCTTCACCTACGACTGGCGGATGTGGTCGATCCCCGAGCTGCGCGAGCTGCTGGCCGAGGCCGGCTTCGCCTTCAGCGAGGTCTACTGGGAGGACGCGGACGGCGACACCGGCGAGGGGAGCGGCGTCTTCCGCCGCCGCAACCAGGCCCCGGCCGAGGGCTGCTGGATGGCAGTGATTGCCGCCGGCACGCAGCCGCCGGGCCGGGGCGGCGCACCAAACGGCTCGTCCCGCCGGGCGGCGCGCAGTTCCGCGGTCGCGATCGCATCCGGCGTGTAGGCCTGGCGCATCCGCTGCGCGTTGTCGACGACGGTCCCGTCCGACCAGCGGTCGAGCCCTCCGCCCGGGAGCACGACCATCCCGGCGAGCGCGGCGGCGGGATCTTTCTGGATCTCCTCGAACGAGAGGATGCGGCCGCCCACGCGGAAGTAGCCCGCGTAGGTGACGTCGAAGTAGTGCCAGCCGCCGTCGTACCAGACCAGCGCCGCCGAGTGGGCCGACGGGCCGAAGCGCGCGAAGTCGAGCCGGGCCGCCCGCAGGCCGGCGCGGCGGGCCAGTTCGACGAAGGCCCCGGCCCGCTGGCCGCAGAGTCCGCGGAGCGGCGGGACGGGGGCGTCGGGGCCGGCCGGCTCGTTCGAGGCGTTGGCGGCGACCCAGGTCGCGATCGCGACCGCCTTCGCCTCGTCGCTCATCCCGGGAAGCAGCCGCGGGGCCACCGCGGGCCAGGCCCGCTCGGCCTGCGACGGCCGCGGCGGCGGGGCCGCGGGCTCCGGCCGCGCCGCAGGCGGCGCCGGCGCCGAGGGCGATCAGCAGGAGGACGCGCGCCGCCCTTCCGGGGCGCCCGCCCGGAGCCCCCTGAACGCGTTCATTCCGAGCCTCCATGCGAAACGAACTTAACGCACCGCGGACGGTGCGTGCCCGAAATCCCCCTTACTGGTTGCGAAACCCGGTAACGCCCCGTATACGGGGAGAACTGAGCCACCCCCTCCCCCGTGGAGATGAAGGACGCCCGATGAAGCGTGCTCTCGCCCCTGCCCTGAGCCTCCTGCTGGCCGCCCTGTTCGTCGTTCCCCCCGCCCTCGCCCTCGTCCCCCGCGCGGAGACCAACCGCTTCGACCCCAAGGCGCTCGAGTCGCCCGGGATCGTGCTGGCCGTCCGCGCCGTGCCGCTGCTCGAGCTGCCCGCCTCCGACGCGCTGCGCCAGGGCTGGGAGCAGTTCGCGGCGGGCCACGGGGGCTGGACCGTGACCGTGGACCAGCGCTCGGGCCTCCCGACGCTCGCCTTCGGCGCCGGGATCCCGTGGCTCGACGGCAGCGAGGCGGAACCGCTCGCAGCCCTCGAGGCGAAGGCCCGCGCCTTCCTCGCCGAGAACCGGATCCTGCTGGGCGAGTGGTCCGAGCAGCTCGTGTTCGACGCGGCGGCCTCCGGCCGCGCCTCGGACTCGCTGTGGCTCGTCACCTTCCGCCAGTCGGCGAACGGCGTCCCGGTCGACGGCGCGCGCTTCGACTTCCAGGTCGTGCAGGGGAAGCTCGTCGCGTTCGGCGTCGAGCGCTGGGGCATGGTGCGCACCCGGACCGAGCCGCGTCTCGACGCCGCGGCGGCGAGCGAGCAGCTCTTCGCCTACCTCGAGGCGACGCCGGACGAGGTCGTGATGCACGGCACACCGGAGCTGCGGCTGGTCGTCGCCGACCCGCGCGGCGCGCGCAGCGGCGAGTGGGTCGGACGGCGCGGCGACGGCGTGACGCACCTGCTGGTCTGGCGTTCTCGCTTCCACGTTCCGGGCGAGGCCGCGCGCTGGGCTGCCGACGTCGACGCGCTGACCGGCGCGGTCGTCGCGCTCCAGGACGAAGCCCACTACGACCGCGTCAAGGGCGGCGTCTTCCCGATCAGCTCGGACGGGATCGGGAGCGAGGGGGTCGAGCAGGCGGACATCCCCCTGCCGTTCGCCGACTTCTCGGTCAACGGCGCCCCGGCGCAGACCACCAGCGCGGGCGGCCTCTTCAACTGCGGCGCGCCCGGCTCGGCCGTCTCCACCCGCCTCGCCGGCCCCTACGTCGTGATCGACAACCTCTGCGGCCCGGTCAGCGAGACCGCGCTGTGCGGCGAGGACCTCGACCTGCAGAGCGGCCCGGCCGCGACCAACTGCGTCAGCCCGCCGGGGGCCTCCGCCGGCAACACGCGCGCCTCGCGCAGCGCCTTCTACAACGTCAACCGCAATGCCGAGCGCGCCCGGGCCTGGCTCCCGGACAACACCTGGGTGCGCAACCCGGTCGTGGTCAACGTCAACGTGAACAGCACCTGCAACGCCAGCTGGGGTGGCGAGCTCAACATGTACCGCGCCGGCAACGGCTGCCGGAACACGGCCGAGCTGCACGGCGTGCTGGTCCACGAGTGGGGCCACGGGATGGACCAGAACGACGGCGGCGGCTACGACAACTCGTCGGAAGGCTACGCCGACGTCGTGGCGGCGTTCGATGCGAGGATCTCGTGCATCGGCCGCGGCTTCGACGAGTCCAGCAACTGCAGCGGCTACGGCAACGCCTGCCTGGACTGTACGGGTGTGCGCGACATCGACTGGGCGATGCGCACGGCGAACGCGCCATCGACGCCCCAGGGCTTCCTCACCAACAACTGCGGCAGCGGCAGCGGGCCGTGCGGCAAGCAGGTGCACTGCGAGGGCCACGTCGGTTCCGAGGCGCTGTGGGACCTCGCGGTCCGCGACCTGCCCGCATCCGGGATGAGCCCGGCCTCGGCCTGGCAGCTCGCCGACCGGCTCTGGTTCCAGTCGCGCAAGGGCTCGGGCGGCAACGCCTACAACTGCGCGCTGCCCAGCTCCGACGGTTGCGGGACCAACAGCTGGTTCCACAAGCTGCGCGTCGCGGACGACGACGACGGCAACCTGAACAACGGCACACCGCACGCCGCGGCGATCTTCCAGGCCTTCAAGCGCCACAACATCGCCTGCGGCACCGCGGCGGACGCCTCCAACAAGAACTCCAGCGGCTGCCCGTCGCTGGCCGAGCCCTCGCTGGCGATCTCGATCGACGGCGCTGGGCTTCGACTCGACTGGTCGGCCGTCCCCGACGCGGCGAAGTACCGCGTGCTGCGCACCGAGTTCGGCTGCAACCGGGCCCAGGTCCCGATCGCCGAGGTTCCAGCGGGCGTGACCAGCTTCGTCGACTCCGACGTCGCCGAACTGCTCGACGTTTCCTACCGCGTGCAGGCGGTCGGCACGAACGCCGCGTGCGAGAGCCCGGTGTCGGCCTGCCAGACGACCTCGCTGCGCCCGCTGGCGGGCCGGGTCGAGTTCACCAAGGCCGCGTTCGCCTGCGGCCAGGCGCTGACGCTGCGGGTGGTCGACGGCAACGCCGGCGCGGGCCCGCTGTCGGTCCGCATCTGGTCCGACAGCGAGCAGGTTCCCGAGCTGGTCACGCTGGCCGAGTCGGCGCCCGGGTCGGGCCGCTTCGAGGGCACGATCGCGGCGGCTGCCGGCGCGCCCGTGGCGGGAGACGGCCAGCTGGCCTTCACGGGCGGCGACCAGCTCACCGCGGAATACGCCGACGCCAACCAGGGCAGCGGCGCGACCCAGGTCGTCGTCGGTACGGCCGTCGCGGACTGCGGCATTGCGGCGCCGACCGCGGTCCGGGTGACCGACATCACCGACGCCTCGGCCACGGTCCGCTGGACCACCGCGGAGGGGACGACCGGCCGCGTCGAGTGGGGACCGACCGCCGCGCTCGGCAACACGACCCAGGACCCCAACCTGTCCACGGACCACGCCGTCGTGCTCAGCGGCCTGCCGGAGTGCGGGCGGATCTTCTTCCGCGTCGTCGCGATCGACCGCGCCGCCAACCAGACCGTGCTCAACGGCCCCGGCGGCCAGCCCTTCGCCTTCAACGTCGGGCGGATCCCGGGCCTCTTCCGCGACGACTACGAGGGGACCAACGCCTGGACGCTCGAGGGCGAGTGGCAGGCCGCGGCGCCGCAGGGGAAGGGGACCAACAGCCCCGATCCCGCCGCCGCCTTCAGCGGCAGCAGGGTGCTGGGCCACGACCTCACCGGCCTCGGCCTGCGGCCCGGCGACTACGAGAAGAGCGTCACGCAGCGCGCGATCAGCCCCGTCTTCAGCACGGCCGGAAAGACCGGGACGGAGCTCAACTTCCGCCGCTGGCTCAACGTGGCGCAGTACGCCACGGCCGCGGTCGACGTGCGGATCGGCGGCGGAGCGTGGCAGGAGGTCTGGAAGTACAACAACTCCTTCTTCCCGCTGCGCGAGTCGGAGTGGAGCCAGCAGGTGATCAACATCTCGGCCGTGGCCGACAACAAGAGCAGCGTCCAGGTCGCATTCCGGATGCAGGCCACCTCGCAGAACACCAGCGCCTCGAGCTGGAACGTCGACCGCTTCGTCGTGCGCGAGGCGGCGGCGCCGTCGGGCGAGGCCTGCGGCGCCTGCGGCGGTGCGCCCAGCTTCGCCGGCCTGGTCGCCGCCACCGACTCCGACCCCTGCTCGGCGGCAGGCAGCGTCAACCTCTCCTGGGACGCGGCCCCGGCCTGGGGCACCGGCAACGGCGGGACCTACTCGGTCTACCGCGACACGGTGCCGAACTTCACCCCCAGCGCGGCCAACCGGATCGCCACCGGCCTCGCGGCGACCAGCTACGCCGACGCCGCGGTGGCCAACGGAGCGACCTACTTCTACCTGGTTCGCGCGGAGAACGACGAGGCCTGCGGCAGCGGCCCGGCCAACAGCGGCCTGGTCGACGGCAACACCGCCTACCGCGCCGTGACCCTGACCTCGTCCCAGTCGGCCCCGGGCGCCGTCGCCGGGCTGCGCCTGCAACCGCCTCTCGGCGCCGACCTGCGCGCGACCTGGGACGACGTTCCAGGCGCCTCGTCCTATCGCGTCTACCGCTCGCTGCAGCCCCAGGAGCCGACTTTCACCAGCTCCCGCTCCAGTGACGCCTCGGCCCTCACCCTGACCGGGGATGCCGGGGACGGCGCGACCTGGTTCTACAAGGTCCGGGCGGTCAGCGCCTGCGGCCAGGAAGGTCCATAATCCCATCCGCTGCTGGGGGGGCCGGCCGATCCGGCGGGCCCCCCCTTTTTTCTTGCGCAGAAGGAGGGCCCCATGTCCGACCCGAACGCCCCCCTGCCCCCGGAGGGCTGGGACGCAACGCAGTGGTACGAGGTCCAACGCGGCGACTCGCTCTGGAAGATCGCGCAGCACTTCTACGGCGACGGCAGCCTCTACACCAAGATCTTCGAGGCCAACCGCGACGTCCTGAAGAACCCCGACCTGATCCATCCCGGCCAGAAGCTGCGGATTCCCTGAGGAGAGTTGCCGTGACCCTGAACACGCTTCGCAAGTCCGCCTGGATTGCCTGTCTCGCCGCAGCGCTCGTGCTGTTCGCCGCGTGCAAGGACCTCAAGACGCCCGCCCAGCAGGCGCTCGACTCCGTCACCGCTGCGGTGAACTCGGTCACCGACGTCGCCGCGATCTACGCCCCGCAGGACCTCGCGGCGGTCCAGAACACGCTGACCGGCCTGCAGCAGTCGTTCGGCCTGAAGGAGTACCAGAAGGTCATCGCCGGGGTCCCGCAGCTGACCGCGCAGGTCGAGGCGCTGAAGGGGGCGATCCAGTCGCGCAAGGCCGAGCTGGGTAACTCCTGGAGTGTGCTGACCGCCGGTCTCCCGGGCGTCGTCGACGCGATCAAGGGCCGGGTCGACATCCTCGCCCAGGCCAAGAAGCTGCCGGCCGGGATGACTCCCGAGATGCTCGCCGGCGCGCAGCAGGGGCTGGCCGACATGACGGCGGCCTGGGGCGCGGCCACCGCGGCCGCGAACGCCGACAACCTCGTCGACGCCGTGGCCAAGGGCGACCAGGTCAAGTCGATGGCGGCGCAGGTGATGACTTCGCTCGGGATGCAGGTGCCGCCCGCGCTGGCGAACTGACGTTTCCCGAAGGGATCGACGGCGGGGCGCCTGCGGGCGCCCCGTTTCTTTTGTCGTCCTGCTCATGCCGGGTCCGATCGGGCGCCCGGCCGGGTCCCGGCTTGACGGGTGGGCGCTGCGCTGTACTTTCACCGGGCGGGACCAAAGCAGGGGAAACGATGAGACCGACTCCGTTCGATCGCGTGGGCGTTCTCGCCCTCGCGCTGGTGTTCACTCTCGCTCTCGCTGAACCGCCCGCGGCGGCCGCCGCGGATCCGACCGGCGCCGCGTCGACGCTCCGCCGGCCCGAGTGGCGCGACCGCAGCGGCGCCGGCCCCGCCGTGGCGGCCGCCGATCCGGCCGTGACCGCGGGCGCGGCGCTCGAACCCTCCGCCCCGGACGGGCCGGCCCCCGACGCGGCCCCGTTCGCCGACCTCCCGGCCAACGAGATCGACGTCCAGGCCTCGATGCCGCGGGCCCCGGGCTTCGACCTGGGCCCGGTCGCATTCGGCCGCACCACCGGACAACTCTGCGTGCTGAAAATCGACAACCTGTCGCTCGTCTCGATCCGCTCGACCGACGGCGGCAAGACCTTCGCCGCCCCGGTGCTGGTCGCGGGCGGCACCGGTCAGCCCGACGTGCTGGCCTTCGCCGGCGCGCTGTCCTCGGGCGGCAAGCTCTACGTCGCCTACGTCGTAGCCGACCCGGCCGGAGGGCTGGGCCTGCGCTTCACGCGCACCACCGACATGGGACTGACCTGGGTCGCGCCCGTCACGCTGGTGGCTTCGGGCGAGACCAGCTTCAACGTCTCCGACGTCGCGATCTCGGCCGGTCCCGCCGACCGCGTCGCGGTGACCTGGCTGGGCGGCGGCTCGACCGATCCCTGGGTCCGCGGAAGCACCAATGCGGGCGTCTCGTGGAGCGCGGCGGTGCGCGTCGACGCCGGCGTGGCGGCCGGCACCTACCCGGCCCGCGACCCCGACATCGACATCGACGGCACCGGCAACGTCTACGTCGCCTACCTGCAGAACCGGGACGGCGCGACCAAGGTCTGGACGGCGCGCTCGCTCAACGCCGGCGCGACCTTCCAGCCCGAGGTGACGCTGGGGTCCGGTTCGGGAGAGGGGGCGGGCGCCCCCGACGTCGAGGTGACCAACGACGGCAAGATCCTGCTCGCCTTCTGGGACGGCGAGCTGAACAACTTCATCCGCGTGTTCCGCTCGACGAACCAGGGCTCCACCTACACCCAGGTCCTCAACCAGGACCTGGCCGCGCCTGACAACAAGCAGACCTTCGGCCCCTTCGTCTACAACTCCCCCGGGACCTCGGTCGTGCTGCTCGCCTTCGTCGATCCCACGGGGACGGTCAAGCTGCACCGCTCGGCCGACTACGCCGCGACCTGGGGTGCATCCCAGACCATCACGACGACCGCGGTCCCCGCCGGCTCGTGGGGTGGCGTCCCCAGCCTGGGGGTCGCCCGCACCAGCGGCGGCAACTGGCTGATCGCCTGGACCGACGCCCGCATCGACGCCTACGCCGACCAGAAGAGCGACGTCTGGCTGCGCCGCTCCGGCAACGGCGGGACGGGTTGGGACGCGGAGAAGCGCGTCGACGTCGGCAGCACCGAAGGCGCCGCCCAGAGCGCGCCGCTCTCGATCACCGACACGCTCTCGAACGACGTCTTCCTGGCCTACGGCGACGCGCGCGACGACCAGCGCTCGCTCAATGTGTATTCCAACCGCTCGCTCAGCTCGCCGATCAGCTTCGCCGCCGATAAGCGGATCGATACCGACCCCGTCGCGGTCGACCCGCAGGCGTTCATCGACGTCTCGACCGCGACCGACGGCGCCGGCCGCGTTTACGTCGCCTTCGCCAGCGTCGGGACCGGGCCGTCGAGCGACATCTTCGTCGCCGCCAGCGACGACGGCGGCTTCAGCTACGAGGCCCCGGTCCGGGTGGGCGGCACGGCGGCCGGCCAGCGGATCGCGGGCGCCCCGGCCATTGCCGCCAGCTCCGACGGCCGGGTCTACCTGGCGTTCACGCTCGACACGGAAACGCAGCGTGAGGTGCGCTTCAACCGCTCGGCCGACTTCGGCAGCACCTGGCAGGCCAGCGACGTCGTGCTGGGTTCCTTCGCCACCCCGCCCGGCAACTACGGCATCGACGGGATCCCCGGACTGCAGTTGATCGCGCAGTCGGGCGGCACGATGTACCTGGCCTGGGCCACGCTCGACAACGTCTCCCTGACGCGGTCGTTCAATGGCGGCGTCACGCTCGACACGCGCGACGTCGACCAGGACACGCGCGGCTTCAACCACTACCCGGCGCTCTGCGCCAACGGCAACCGGCTGGTGCTGGCGATGGTGGCGCCGGACAGCGCGCTGGCCTGGTACAGCGTCTGGGCCACGACCAGCGACAACCGCGGCGACAACTGGTCGACGCGCGTCCAGTTGCGGCCGGAGGGGATCGGCCAGGACGGCTACTACCCGACCGTGGCCTGCGACGGCGGGACCGGCGCGGTCGCCGCCTGGTCCGATCGGCGGACCGGCCGCTACGCGATCCGCAGCGCCCGCTTCACCGGGACGAGCTGGCTCGGCGACACCGCCGTGCCCGGTCCAGCCGACGTCGAGAACCTCTACCCGCAGGCCGCCTTCTCCAACGCCTCGACCGCGCTGGTCGCCTGGATGGCCTCGTCGGGGAACGCGGTCTACTACAGCCGCTCGACCAACAGCGGCGCGAGCTTCGGCGCGCAGACCCGGCTCGACGCCGCCCCGGCGCGGCCGGACGCCGAGCTGGCGCTGCCGGGCGTCGTGACCGACCGGCTGGGCAACGCCTGGATCAGCTGGATCGACGAGAGCGCGGGGCGCGGTTCGATCCTGGTCCGGGCCTCGTCCGACCACGGGGCGACCTTCGGCACGGCGCGGCGGATCGACCGCCGGACGCCGCAGGGGGCGTACGTCAACCGCACCTTCTCCGGGAGCCGTGCCGCCGCGGCCGGCGGCACCGCCTTCTTCGCGTGGGCCGGCGAGCGGCTCGCGGCAGGCGTCTACACCGTGCTTGCGAACGCCTGGGACGCCGACGATCTCGACCGCGACCAGGCGGCCGCGGGGACCGATTGCAACGATCTCGACCCGAGCGTGACGCGCGGCCCGGTCGAGGTCGCCGGGGTGCGCGTCGCGCGCTCCGCGTCGCGCGCGCAACTGTCGTGGACCTCGCAGGATCCGACTGCCGGGACCGGCACCGTCTACGACCTCGTCACCGGCGACGTCGCGGCGCTGCGTTCCAGCAAGAGCTACGCCGGCGCGACCTGCCTGGCCGGCGGCGTGCTCGACTCGCCCTACGAGGACACGCGCACCGGGCCGTCCGCCGGGGCGTCGTACTACTACCTCGCGCGGGCGAAGAACAGCTGCGGCACCGCCACCTACGGCAACGCGGGAACCACGCCCGATCCGCGCGACGCGCTCGACTCGTCGAGCCCCTGCCCGTAGGGGCCGGCCTCTGTGCCGGCCCGTTAATCGTGATGACGCGCATCGGGCCGGCCTCCGTGCCGGCCCGCTGCGCTTCGCATCCGCGTCAGGGGCCGGCCTCTGTGCCGGCCCGTTAATCGTGATGACGCGCATCGGGCCGGCCTCCGTGCCGGCCCGCCCTGCGCTTCGCATCCCGTAGGGGCCGGCCTCTGTGCCGGCCCGTTAATCGTGATGACGCGCATCGGGCCGGCACGGAGGCCGGCCCCTACGATCGCGCAACAAGCCAGCGCAGTGGATTAGTCCGAATGTACTCACGGATCTCCTCGCACTCACGCTCATCCCTGATCACGCGGTCGTAGAAGCTGCGTTGCCAGAGCCGGCCATGGAAGGGCTGCCATCCGCCGTCTCGCACGCCAGCCACGTAACGGTGCGTGCTCAGGGACTTGTAGCGGCTCATGATCGTGCTCAGAGTCCGCGCCGAATCGGCGCCGCCCGGCCGGGCGAGCGCGAGGATCGCGTGCAGGTGATCCGGCATGACGACGAGCGTGTCGATGCGGAGTCCGGCTTCGAATCTCTCCAGCTCGAGCAGCGTGTCGTGGATCATCCGGCCGGCTTCGGAAAGCGCGACGCCTGTTGCCTCGATACACCCGAAGAGCTGAAGTCGCTCCTGGACGCAGAGCGTGACGAAGTACCAGCCGTCGAGACGGTAGTCATGGATGCACCAGCGCAGGCTCTTTCGGTCCCGGGGGAGGTCGGCCATGCCCGAACGATGGAACGCGGGCCGCGAGAGCGGGGCGACCGGAAGGCGCGACCATCCCAGTAGCGGGACACGTGGGGGTCAGCCTCCGTGCTGGCCCGAAGGACGTAGCATCATGCGGGCCGGCACGGAGGCCGGCCCCTACGGATGCGGGCCCGATCGCGCTGCGGGCCGGCACGGAGGCCGGCCCCTACGGATGCGGGCTCCGGACGTCGGGCCGGCACGGAGGCCGGCCCCCGGATCGCGCTGGCGGGCCGGCACGGAGGCCGGCCCCTACGGATCGCGCTCCGGACGTCGGGCCGGCACGGAGGCCGGCCCCTACCGCTCTTTCGTGGCGTACCCCTTGCGGCTCTTGTCGACCGGCGGGCCGAAGTCCGGCTTCTGCGGCGGCCGTTCGGCCTGGAGCCGCAGGACCTCCGCGATGGCGCGGTCGAGCTGGGCGTCCACTCCGCGGGCCAGGTCCTGCGGCGTGTTCTGCAGCTCGATGTCGGGGACCACGCCCCGGTTCTCGAGTGCCCAGCCCTGCCGCGCATCCCACCACGCGAACTCGGGGTGCGTCACCGTGCCGCCGTCGACGGTCCGCTTGTCGCCACGGATCCCGACGACACCGCCCCAGGAACGCATGCCGATCACCGGGGCCAGCTTCCGCAGCTGGATCGCCGTCGGGAAGATGTCGCCGTCCGAGCCCGCGAACTCGTTGGTCAGCACGACGAACGGGCCGTTGAGCACGGCCTGCGGGTAGGTCGAGAGCCCGCCCGCGCGCTGCCGGTCCCAGCTGATCAGCTGGCGCTCGAGGCGGTCCACGACCATCTGCGAGATCGCCCCGCCGCCGTTCCAGCGGACATCGACGACCATCCCCTGCTTGTCCAGCTGCGGGTAGAACCAGGTGTTGAAGGCGACCAGGCCGTCGGTCCACATGTCGGGCATGTGGACGTAGGCGATCTTCCCGTCCGTCTTCTGCGCGACGTACTCGCGGTTGGTCCGCACCCAGTCGGCGTAGCGCAGCTTCTCCTCGTCGCCGAGCGGCTTGACCACCACGTCGCGCGCGCCGTCCTTCGCCGGCCGGGCGTTGACGGTGAGCACGACCGGCTTGTCGGCCAGCCCCTCGAGCGCGGCGTACCACGGGCGGTCCTTCGGGAACGGCTGGTGATTCACTGCCAGGATGAAGTCCCCTTCCTTGACCCCCACGCCGGCATCGAGCAGCGGCGAGCGCACGTTGTCGGCCGGGTCGCCGCGGTAGATCCGCGCGACCTTGTACGCCTCGCCTTCGCGCACGAGGTCGGCGCCCAGCAGGCCGACCGGGACCCGCTTGGCCTGCACGCCGGGATCGCCGCCCCAGACGTAGGTGTGCGAGGTGTTCAGCTCGCCGATCGTCTCGCCGATCAGGTCGCGCAGGTCGTCGCGCGTTGCCAGGCGCGGCAGCAGGGTCGCGTACTGGTCGCGGATCGCCGTCCAGTCGAGGCCCGACATCCCGGCATCCCAGAAGAAGTCGCGCATGTTGCGCCACGACTCGAAGTAGATCTGCGCCCACTCCTCGCGCGGGTCGAGCTCGATCACGACGTCGTTCAGCTTGAGCTTGGCCTCGGCGAGCTTCGGTCCCGGCGGCGCGTCGGCGCCGACGACGAAGATCTCGCCCGGCTGCTTGCGCAGGGCGATCTTCCCGGCCTTGGCCGAGAGGACGTAGTCCGAGATCCCTTCGACGAAGGGTTCGGCCTTCTTCTCCTCGAGGTCGAAGGCCATCAGCACGTTCTCGGGCGGCGCGTCGCCGAAGAGCGGCGGCTGCTCGGCCATCCCCTTGAGCGGGGCCGCGACCCAGAAGACCTTGCCCTTGGTCGCGGAGAGCCCGCCGTAGGGGCCAGGGCCAACCGGCAGCTCGAAGATGCGGCCCGAGAGGCCGGCCAACTCGATTTCGACCGGCTTGATCTCGTCCTCCTTCTCGTCCTTCCCGTCCTTGTCCCCGGCCTTCGCGTCGTCCTTCTTTCCGCCCTTCTTCTCGTCGTCCTTGGCCTTGCCGTCCTTTCCGTCCTTCCCGTCCGGCTTGGGCGGGAGGCCGGCGTTCGGCGCCAGCGGGTTCTCGACGTCGGGCCGCAGCAGGACCATGTAGAGCTTCGTGTTGCGCGCCTCGATGTTGTTCCACTCGCGCGTGCCGATGATCGGGTTGGTGAAGCGGTCCGACAGGAAGTAGAGGAACCGTCCCTCGGGATCCCACGCCGGCGAGTAGTCGAAGGTGTGGGGGCCGGTCACCGGGACCGCCTTCGCGTCCTTCGTGTCGTAGATCAGCACCGAGCTGTAGTTGTTGGCGGCGACCCTGGAGTAGGCGAGCCAGCGGCCGTCGGGGCTCCACGCGTACTCGCGGATCTCGGCCTGCGGGCTCTTGTCGACCTGGACCGGCGCGCCGCCGGCCCGGGGCATCACGAACAGCGCATTGGTCTGGTCGGCCCAGGCGATCCACTTGCCGTCCGGCGAGAGGCGTGGCGGGAAGTGCCAGCCGCTCCTGCCGGCGGGCTTCACGACGGTCGCCTCGCTGCGGCCCCAGGCGTCGATGCTGCGGATCTCCTCCTCGCGCGTCGCGTCGCTGACGAAGAGGATCTGCTCGCCCTTGGCGTCGTATGTCGCCCAGTTCTCGCGCGCACCGGAGCCGCGGGTCACGGGCAGCGTCACGCCCTCCTTCACCGGGACCGACACGATCTCGCCGCGCGCCACGATCGCCACGCGCGAGCCGTCCGGGGCGAGGTCGTACCAGGTCACGAACCGGCCCGCATCGGGGTAGCGGACGCGCGTCAGCGTGCGGTCGCTCGGCAGCTCGACCGGCAGCTTCTTTACGGCGCCGCTCTTCGGGTCGAACAGCGCGATGTCGCCGGCCAGCATGAAGACGATCCGCCCGTCGGGCCCCATCGCGGGCCAGCGCGCGTCCCACATGCCGAGGTCGGTGTGCTGCTTCCGGTCGCTGCCGTCCGGCTTCATCGACCAGAGGTTGGCCGTCCCGCCCTTGTCGGAGAGGAACCAGAGCCGGCCGCCCGACCACATCGGGAAGGCCTCGGTCACGTTCTCCTGCGTCACGCGCCGGAAGTCGGCCGCCTTCGGGTCGCCGACCCAGAGGTCCTGCGCCGTGCCGCCGCGGTAGCGCTTCCAAGTGCGGAACTCGTTGCTGATCCGGTTGAAGGCGTACGCGCCGGTGGCGGGGTCGATGTCCAGGCGCGCCGCCCAGCCGAGCGGGAGCTTCGTCGCTTCGTTGCCTGAGGGGTCACCGGCCAGCGGCACCGTGAACAGTTCCCAGCCGCCGGGCCCGAAGGCGCGCGGGCTGCGGAAAACGATCGCGCCGCCGTCGGGCATCCAGCCCACGACCTCATCGGGCGCGGGGTGCCACGTCAACCGCCGCGGTTCGCCCCCCGCGACGGGCACGACGTAGACGTCGCGGTTGCCATCGTACTCGCCGGTGAAGGCGATCAGCTTCCCGTCGGGGGAAAAGGTCGGGAAGTACTCGTTGCCGGGATGGGTCGTCAGGCGGCGGCTCGGGCCCCCGGCGTCCGACGTCAGCCACAGGTCGGCCTCGGCCGAGAAGACGACGAGGCTGCCGTGGATGTCGGGATACCGCAGGTAGCCGGGAGTCGGCCCGGCGGGCGGGTCGGTCGCGGCAGCGGCCGGGGACGCGAGGCCGGCGAGCAGCGTGAGCAGGACGGCGAGGGCGGGGACGAGGCGGGGATGCGAGCGCATGAGACCTCCGGAATGGGGCCGAGCCGGGCGATCTTACGGGGGAAAGGGAGCGCGGATCACCGGGTAGCGCGGGCCGGATCGTCTCGAGCGGACGAGAGTGCGTGTCCAGCGGCTGTTTCCGGGGCTGCCGGTCCCGGCGATCAGCGTTCGACGCGCGCTCCCGCCGCCCGCAGCCCCTCCAGGAACGCGGTGTTGTCGGGCGGGGTCACCCATACCCGTCGATCGGACTCGATCGCGATCCCGTCCCGATCGGCCGTCGCGTAGATCCGCAGCTTCTGTCCGTCGGCCCGGAAGAGGCCGGCGTAGTAACCCGGTAGCGCGGTCCCGGCCAGCCGAAGCGTGATCGCGGGCGAGTGCGGCCGCGCGACCGCACCGTGGAGGCCTACCGTCCGCGTCACGAGCCAGGTGCGGACGATCAGAAGGCCCGGCTCGATGCGATAGCGCAACCGGCGCGGCGAGATTACGAAGTAGGCCGCGAGGAACAGGCCGAACGGGATCGTGCCGGCCGCGAGGGCGCGGAGCAGCAGGAGGGCAGCGCGGCCGGACATCTCCCGGTTCTGCCGCGACTCGAACATCGCCTCCGTCCGCGAGCTCAGCGCTGCGATGAAGACCTCCGGGTCGCGCGGCGCGACGACGATCGGCTCGGATCCCGAGCGGAAGGTCACTACCACGACCTCGTGTCCGCAGTCGGAGGCCATGCGCACCCGCCCGATCCCCTCGATCGTGAACGAGCCAGCGCAGTAACCGGGGGCGTTGGTGCCATGGCGCTTGCGGATCGGGCCGACCTTCTGCTGGCGAGCCTGCGCGATGTCGTCCAGCGCCGCCGTCCACGAGGTGCCCAGCGGGCCCGACCCGGCCCGGACGCTGAGCTCGCCGCCGGCCACGCGGATCGCGATGTCGCCGGGGGTATCCCAGAGAGCGAGCAGGCTCAGCCCGCCCGTGCCGACGACCAGGAGCGCGACCAGCCCCGCGAGCAGGACCTGTGCGCGGCGCTGGCCGGTCGTGGGTGGCCGCGCCGGGCACTCGTAGGGAAGCGAGACGAAATCCACGCGGCTCAATATACCCGGTGGGGGGGAGACCCGGGCCCTCGACTCGGCGGACGGGCCCGACTCCGTCCCGGGGCGCGGTCGTCTCACCGCCCGCGCCTCCCGGTGTCACGCGATGCGCTAAGATCGCCCCGGTGAGTCCCCCAACTCATCTCAGGCCGGCAGGACGCCTCGTGCTCCGGGCCGCGCTCCTCCTTTCGGTCGCCGCCGGCGTGATGGACGGCGTCGCCGCCGAGGATCCGGCTGCCGCCCCCTTTTCCGACGCCCCGGCGGTCGTGCTCGCGTCCGAGATGTCCTGGGCCGTGGCCGAGCGCGACAGCGTGCTGGAGCTGACGCGCCGCATCCTCGTCCGGCGTGCGGAAGGGTTCTCCGAGGCGAACCAGTTCTTCGACTACGTCACGCCCCGCGCCAAGCTGCTGAGCCTCGCGGCGCGGACCGTCCTGCCCGGCGGCGCGGTGCGCGAGCTGACGCCGGATCTCTGGCACGACACGGTCCTCTACGGCGACGGTGAGTGGGAGTACCACCGCGTCCAGCTCACCTTCCCGGGAGTCACCGAGGGAGCGACGCTCGAGTACTCCTATCGGCTTCAGCAGGCCGACCCCTGGCCCTGGCCGTGGTGGGACATCCAACTGGATCGGCCCGTGCTGGCGTCGCGCCTTCGCGTCCTGATGCGTGAATCGCGCTCGCACTACCGGGTCACATTGTACGGGCGGGTCGACTGGAGCCGCTGGTGCAGTGCGACGGAGCCGCGCGAGGAGCGCAAGGGAGTCGTCTACGAGTTCGCCTGCGCGAACGTGCCAGAGTACGCCGAGGAGCGCGACGGACCGCCGGAACCGCGAGCGCGGCTGCGAAGGCTCGCCGCCTTCGAGCCCGCGACGAGCCGCCCGTTTGCGGAGCACTTCTGGGGCTACATCAGCCGAAGCTGGTACGACCGGATCACGCGGTTCCGCGAGGTCTCGGCGGCCGCGGACGCGCAGGCGCAGCGGCTGCAGTTGGCAAGTCCCAAGGTCCCTCCCGTCCAGCGCGTGTTGGGGTGGGTGCACGATCACCTCGCGGTCGAGCTCGAGGAGGGTACTTATGGCCAGCTCGACGGTTCGCACCGTAGCACCGTCGACGGCGTGCTGCAGGCTGGCGGCGGGCTTCCCAACGAGCTCACGATCCTTACGCTCGCGATGCTGAAGGCGAGCGGCGTCGAGGCGTGGGCGGTGCTGGCTGCCGACCGGAACTGGGACTCGATCGACCTCGAGCAGCCGAACCTCTACCTGGAGGAACGGCTGCTGATCGAGGTGAGAGAGGGGGCCGTCAGCCGCTTCATCGACCCGGTCTGTTCGACCTGTCCGGGGTGGCGCCGTGGACTGGCGCTTCGCGGGCCCGGCGGTCCGGATCGACGGGGCGACCGTCGCCATGCCGATCACCATCCCGGCGATGCCCGCGAAGGACAGCCGTCGGGTACTGCGCTACCGCGTCGATGCGCGCCAATCGGAGGCCCTGCCCGGCGTCGAGATCGACGCCACCTGGACCGGCCACGAGGCCGACGCGATCCGCTCGACCTGGCGGCAGATGGACGCGCTCACGCGCTCGCGCATGCTCGCGTGGGACCTGCTTCCGCAGGGGGGGCTGCAGCCGGTCGAGGTGCCGGACGGGCGGCCGGTTTCCGCCGACGTCACGATCCGTGCGAGCGGCACGTCGGCCGGGCTGGTCGAGCCGGTCGGAGGATGGCTGGTGCTGCACCCGCCGGCGCCGTTCGGGATCGACGACTGGCTGCGGGCCGCACGCGACCGCGAAACGGCGTTCGAGCTGCACTACGCGCGACGAACGGAGGTCGAGGTCCGCTTCCTGTTGCCCGCGGGCCTGCCGGTGGGGCGGCTGCCGTCGGCGTTCCTGCTCGAGGGCCCCGGGCTGTCCTTCCGAGCGCGCTGGGACCAGGATGCGGAGGACGCCGTGACCTGGTCTGCGACGCTCGAGGTCGGACGCACCGAGATTCCAGCCACGGAGTGGCCTGCGGCCCAGGTCTTCGCGCAGCGCGTCGTGAATGCGCTGCGCGGCGGGCTCGCGATCCCACCCGGCCCGGCGACTGCGGAGAAGCCGTGAGGACGCTGCTCGCGGCACTGCTCTTCGCGCTGGCGCCCCTGGCGCCGGTGTCGGCGGCTGAGCGTGAAGTCGGTCGCTCGGAGCTGCCGGACTGGGTGCGCGAAGCGTATGCCGCAGCCAACGACCGCGAGGCCGCGATCGACGAGAGCGCGCCCGCCGAGGTGCTGCTCGACGCGTGGGAGATCACGGTCGACGGGGGCGGGCGTCACGGCGTCCGCCGGGGCGCGGTGCTGGTACGCGAGGATCGCGGAGCGGTCGACGCCACCCTCCTGCTGGTGCGGAACGCGTTCCGGGAGTTCGACCGCGTGCGAGTCTGGAGCCGCGACGAAGGCGGGCGCGTGACGCGGCTCTCCGGCGACGACGGAACGCTCTACGGCGCGTCCGACCGCCTGCTGTTCGAGGATGTCGAGCGGATCGTCGTCCGCCCCCGCCGGCTCGCAGCCGGCAGCGTGGTCGCTTTCGAGTACCGCTTCAAGGTTTCTTCGCGTCTGCCCCAGGACGTCATCCCGCTGGAGCGGGATGTTCCGGTGCGGGAGCTTTCGGTGCGCGTCCGCGTCGTCGGCGGCGGCACGGTCGTGAGCGCGCGGTGTGGCGCGCACCGGACGATCGCACCGGCAGAGGTCACGCGCGAGGACGGCTGGCTGTTCCGCAACCTGCCCGCCGTCCGCGACCCGGATTCGTCCTACGCGCCCCGGCCGCGGCGCGACAGGCTGGTGCTCGACTACGCGCCGCCCGGCGTGACCCCGCCGCTTGCGGACTGGGCGGGTGTGGCGCGGTGGAACGCGCCGCACTACGCGGCCACGGCCGGTGCGATCGCTCCGCCGACGCCATCTCCCGCCGCTGTCGATGCAGCGATCGCTTCCGCGATCCGCGATGCCCGCGCGATCCGCTACTTCGGGATCGAGCTCGGCATGGGGGGATTCGTGCCGCGGCCTCCCGCGACAACGGCGGCGCGCGGTTTCGGTGACTGCAAGGACAAGACGCTGCTCGCGATCACGGCGCTGCGGGCGGCCGGCGTTCGGGCCTGGCCCGCCCTGACCATCGCGCCGCAGCACGGGTTCGTCGACCCGGCCGTACCCGCGCTGCTGGTCTTCGATCACGTCGTCGTGGCGATCCCGTGGACCGGCCTCGAGGCGCCGGAGAGCGCCACCGTGGTCGAGGCGCCGGGGGTCGGGCCGGTCCGCTTGGTCGACGTCACGCTCCCGACGGGCAGTCCGCTCGAGCTTGCGCCGCCCTACGCCGGCGCGCCCGTACTGGTCGTCGCGGACCAGACGACCGGCCTGGCTCGAGTCCCCGACGGCGACCCGGAAGAGCATGGCATCCAGCGCGAGATCGTGATCGACCTGGAAGGCCGCGATGCCCGGGTCAGCGTAACCGAGCGCCGGCTCGGCGTCGCGCGCGCGGGACTCGAGAACGAACTCGGGGAGCCGCTGCGCGGAGATGACCTGCGCGCGCTGGTGGCGCGGGATGCGGCGTGGCTCTTCCCCGGCTACGAGCAACTGGAGGTCACCCCGGTCGACGTCAGTCGCAGCAGCGCCTGGACGACGACGTGGACCGCGCGGTGGCCCGGCGCGCTCCAGGACCTTGGCGCGGCCTCCGGGCTGGCGTTCCCCGGGATCGAGGACGCAGAATTCCCGCGGGACAACGCCGCAGGCGGGCCCCAGCGCGTCCAGGCGGGCGAGTGGTCGCAGACCGTGCGGATCAACGTCGGCGCGCGCCCCGTGCTGGCGCTTCCCGAGGCGGTCGATCTCAACCTGGATGAAGGGCGCGTCGTGCGCAAGTCGGTGCGCGGCGCGGGCGCGGTGACGATCGCAGTACGGGTCCGGGTTGCCGCCGCCGAGTACTCGCGCGAGCATGCCTCTTCCCAGAAGCAACTCCGGGCCGCACTCGAAGCGATCGCCCGGGAGATGCGGCTGCTGGTCCAACTGGTACCGGGGGGAGCGCCGAAGTAGCAGTGCGAACCGCCCCCCTCCCCTCCTCGTCCGGCCGAGTCGAGCGATCTTGCGGGAAGAAGGTCGCCCCTCTCCGGGGAGGACCGGGGGTCGTTCGTCGCCAGCGGCCGAAAGTGCGCGTCGGACGGCGGCTTCCGGCCCCGCCCGTCCCCCGGTGTACGATGGCGCCGGTTGCGGGAGCGGGACAGTTCGAGCGTTGCGCAGCGCCCACGCCGCAGCCTGCACGCTACGCTTCCCGCGAGGAGTGACCCCGATGTCGGACCCGGGCCGCCAGCGTCTGCTGACCTACGCGGACTACGCCGCACTTCCCGACGACGGGCATCGCTACCAGCTCCTCGAGGGGGAACTGGTCATGACGCCGTCGCCCAACCGGTGGCACCAGCAGATCTCGATTCGTCTCGCCTCCGATGTGCTGGACCATGTTCGGGCGCGCGGTCTCGGAGAAGTTTTCGCCGCCCCCCTCGACGTCACGCTGGACGACCGCAACGTGGTCCAGCCGGACATCCTGTTCGTCTCGAACGAGCGCTCCGGAATTCTGCAGGGAAGCTGGGTGATCGGTGCCCCTGACCTCTGCGTCGAGATCCTCTCGCCCGGCACGGAGCGGATCGACCGGGTGCGCAAGCTGGAGCTGTACGCGCGGTTCGGCGTGACACACTACTGGATCGTCGACCTCGACGCGCAGACGATCGAGGAGTACGTCCTGGCCGGCGACGTCTACCGCGTGCGGAGCGTCGCGGCGTACGACGCGCCGTTCCGGCCCGCGGCGCTGCCGGGGTTCGAGTTCCGGCTGAGCGTGGTGCCGCTGCCGGACGGGGAGTGACGTAGTGGCGCCGGCCAAACCGCCGGCGCCTTCGCCTCCAGCGCCTCGAGGTGTAAGATCGCTCCGGTTGCCACTGCGGGACGAACTGCACCACGCGAACGGTCCGTGCTGCCGTCCCCGCGCTACGCTCCCCGGGAGGAGTGACCCCGATGTCGGAACCGGGCCGCCAGCGTCTGTTGACCTACGCGGACTATGCCGCCCTTCCGGACGACGGGCATCGCTACCAGCTCCTCGAGGGGGAACTGGTCATGACGCCGTCGCCCAACCGGTGGCACCAGGAGCTTTCGGCCCAACTCCTCACCGCGCTGGTCAACCACGCGCATAAGCACGACCTCGGTCGCGTCTTCGCCGCCCCCCTCGACGTCACGCTGGACGACCGCAACGTGGTCCAGCCGGACATCCTCTTCGTCTCGAACGAGCGGTCCGGGATCCTGCAGGGTGATCGGGTCATCGGCGCTCCCGACCTCTGCGTCGAGATCCTCTCGCCCGGCACGGAGCGGATCGACCGGGTGCGCAAGCTGGAGCTGTATGCGCGCTTTGGCGTGACGCACTACTGGATCGTCGATCTCGACATGCGCACGATCGAGGAGTACGTCCTGGCCGGCGACGTCTATCGCGTGCGGAGCATCACGGCGTACGACGCGCCGTTCCGGCCCGCAGTACTGCCGGGATTCGAGTTCCGGCTGACCGTGGTGGGGCTGCCGGAAAGTTCTTGACGCAGCCCCGGCCTTTCGGAGGGCCGCAAGTCGGGGAACTACGGCTCTTCGTCCGCCCGCTGCTGCTGCTCGACGACCGCGCGGATCTCGGCCTCCGTCCACAGCCGGCCGCGGCCGACGCCCGGGCAGAACGCCGCCACATCGGCGTCCCACTTCCTGGCGTCCATGTTCTCCGGCCAGAAGGGCCAGGTGCGGCACTGCGTCGGGCGCGCCTCGTAGACCGTGCAGCGCGTCCCGTCGAGGAAGCGGCAGGCGCTCGCGGCAGGAAGATCGGCGAGGTGCCAGAGGCCTTCCGTCTTCCCGCAGAAGCGCCGGCGGAACTCGGCCGGGGCCAGGCCCAGGTGGTTGGCCAGCCGCCGCCGGTCCTCGCGCGTCAGGTAGACGAAGCCGTACTCGCCGCGCGAGACGCAGCACCGGCCGGAGCCGGTGCACTCGAAGCGGATGCCGGCGGACCACCAGGCGGGTTTCACGGGCACGGGCCTCCCTCCGCGGCCGGGCCGCCGCGCGGCATGGTAGCAGCGGGGAGGGCGGGTGTACGATCCGGCCCATGAGCCCCCTGCTGATGCTCTTCGCGCTGCTTGGGGTTGCCGCCCCCGCAGCGTCCGTTCCCGCCGCTGACGCCGGTCCGCCCAGCGCCCCCGTGCTGGTCACGAAGGTCGAGCCCGAGTACCCCGAGGCCGCGCGCCGCGTGTACCGCACGGGCAAGGTCGTCCTCTCGTTCACCGTGCAGCCCAGCGGCTCGGTCACCGACGTCGAAGTCGTGCAGTCGGCCGGGCCGGAACTGGACCAGGCCGCGATCGCGGCGGTCTTGCGCTGGCGCTACGAGCCGGCGACGGAAGGCGGCCAGCCGACCGCCTCGCACGGCACGGTGGCGATCCCGTTCTCGCTCGAGCTGGAAGGGCGCGTGCTGGACGCCGGGGCCGGCACGCCGCTCGTGATCTTCGATCGCGGCACGCCGGAGCTGGCACTGCCGCGGCACGGGCGGCTGCTGCGGCTGCGTCCCGACCACCCGCAGGGCGAGCCGGAAGCGATCGGCGCGCTTTCGCTGGAGCGGCGCGCCCCGGCGAGCGACCGGCCGACGTACGAAGCGCTGCTGCTCCAGGGCGGGCCACCGCGGGTGGGCGACCTGGTGCGCGTGACGCTGGGGCCGGCGAGCGGGACCGCGCCAGGCCAGCCGGCCCCGCCCGCCGAGCCGCTCAGCTCTCCTTGAACTTGATCCCGCAGCCCAGCGCCTTGGTCTCCTGAACGGTGGGCGTCTGGCCCGCCGCGACCGCCGTCAGCGCGTCCTTCAGGTAGCGCTTCTCGACCTTGTCGGCTTCCTTGACGTTGTCGTCGATCGTGCCGTGGTAGACCAGCTTCCCCTTCGCGTCGAAGAGGAACGCTTCGGGCGTCTTCGAGGCCCCGAAGGCCTTCGCCACGGCCGAGCCCTCGTCGACGACGTACGGGAACTGCAGTCCCAACTCCTTGGCACGAGCCACCATCCCGTCGAAGTCGTCGTCCTCGCTGCGCTCCGGGTCGTTGGGGTTGATCGCGATCACGCCGATCCCCTGCTTCGAGAAGGCGTTCCCCAGCTCGGTGATCCGCTTCTCCCAGGCCTTGACGTAGGGGCAGTGGTTGCAGGTGAAGATCACGAGCGTGCCCTTCGTGCCCTTCACCGAGTCGATCGTGAGCATCTTCCCATCGACGTTCTTCATCGCGGCCTTGTCGGACGGGATCGACGCGCCGAGCGCGAGCGGCTTCGGGGCGTCCTGGGCCAGGGCGAGCGGTGCCGCGAGGGGCGCGAAGGCCGCGAGGGCCAGCAGCGAGGTGACGAAGCGGTTCATCCGAAATCCTCCGTGGTGTGCGTTCACCTGAGAAGCGGCGCGATCTTCGCTTCCAGCGCCGCGTAGTTCTTCTTTCCTTCCCAGAAATCGACGATCGCGCCGGTGTGGTCGACGACGAAGCTCGCCGGGAGCGCGCCCGACCAGCGCGGGTCGATCCCGTCGATGAAGTCTTCGTCCTTCTGGTCCTTGAGGTAGGAGGGGAACGACGCCCCCTGCTTGCGCAGGAACGCGAGCACGGCCTCCCGCTGGTCGTCGAAGTCGGCCGAGACCAGCACCAGCCGCAGGCCGCGGTCGCCGTAGGACCGGCGGAGCTTCACCAGGTCGGGGAACTCCTCGACGCAGGGCTGGCACCAGGTCGCCCAGACGTTGATCAGCGCCGCGCGCGCTCCCGGGGCCCGGGCGGCTTCGAGCACCTGGGCCGCGGTCGCCGGCCGGAGCGTCGGCTCGGCCGCGCCGCCTCCCGCCTCGTCGCGATCCCCCGGTGCGCCGCAGCCGCTCGCGGCGGCGAGGCTTACGGCGATCACAAG
Organism: uncultured Acidobacteriota bacterium; assembly: GCA_963702545.1. Classification (GTDB taxonomy): domain Bacteria; phylum Acidobacteriota; class Polarisedimenticolia; order J045; family J045; genus JALOKP01. Next base: position 47,063 of record CAVPDB010000021.1, read on the forward strand.
GATAGTGAGCCGCGCAACGCCCTTCCGACCAGACACTTGCGACCCTCGTTGGCCCCGACGGGAACCGAGCCCCGGCATGGTGCGGGAGGTCGGGGAGGCCCGCCAGTCGACGCCGGGGGACCGGCCGGCGACGGGTTGGGGCGGCGGGTCGCGAGGGGGTCGGAGGACCCTCGGCCAGTGAAACTCCAGACGGCTGACCCCGGATCGGGGCCGAACAATATTCGGCCTCTCGACCGATTGACAAGATACTAGATGCTTTGACAGCCCTGCTTGCCCCTCGCTACAATGCGGTTAGCTTACCCGTAAGAACCCCGTCCGAAACCCGCCGCGGAAGCCTCTTCCGCCGGAGATCGACATGGCTGGCGAGAAGATCGACAAGGGTCGCGTCGAGATCGGCGCGGACGAGTGCAAGGGCTGCCTGCTCTGCGTCAGCGTCTGCCCGGCCCACGTGCTCGTCGCGACGAAGGCGCTCAACAAGCAGGGCTATCACCCGGTCGCCTACACCGGCGCCGGGTGCACCGGCTGCGGATTCTGCTTCTACGCCTGCCCCGAGCCGGGGGCGATCACGGTCTTCAAGCTCGTCAAGACGGCCTGAGCGGCCGCGAGGTCCGCGCCGCGCGGCGACCGTGCGGCGCGCGGGGGTAAACCATGGCGCAAGACGCCGGAACCAACGTCAAGGGCGCGCTCGGCCTGCCGGCCCGGCGCACGCCGATCCTGATCAAGGGGAACGACGCGATCGTCAAGGGCGCGATCCTCGCCGGCGCGCGCTCCTACTTCGGCTACCCGATCACGCCCGCCAGCGAGATCGCCGAGACCGCCTCGCGCGATTTCCCGGCGGTCGGCGGCGTCTTCATCCAGGCCGAGTCGGAAGTCGCGGCGATCAACATGGTCTACGGCGCCGCGGCTACCGGCGTGCGCTGCATGACCGCCTCGTCCGGGCCCGGGATCAGCCTCAAGCAGGAGGGGATCTCCTACTGCGCCGGGGCCGAGCTGCCGTGCGTCATCGCGACGATCATGCGCGGCGGGCCCGGTCTCGGGAACATCGCGCCGGAGCAGTCGGACTACAACCAGGTCGTGCGGATCGGCGGCCACGGCAACTACCGCACGCCGGTCTACGCGCCCGCCTCCGGCCAGGAGATGTGCGACCTGACGATGGCGGCCTTCGAGACCGCGGACCGCTACCGCACGCCGGTGATGGTCGCCGCCGACGGCTTCACCGGGCCAGATGATGGAGCCGGTCGTCTTCCCCGACCCGATCGCCGCGCTGCCCGGAGCGCGACTGGGCGGTGCGCGCCGACGCCGCGACGCGCCGCAACCTGGTCTCCTCGATCTTCCTCGAGCCGGACGAGCTGGAGGAGCACAACCGCCACCTGCAGCGGAAGTACAAGGAGATCGAGGAGAAGGAAGTCCGCTTCTCGGAGTACATGACCGACGGCGCGAAGCTGATCGTCGTCGGCTACGGGATCGTCTCGCGCGTGCTCCGCTCGGCGGTCCACCTGGCGCGCGAGGAGGGGATCCCGGTCGGCCTGCTGCGGCCGATCACGCTCTTCCCGTTCCCCAAGAAGCGCCTCGAGGAGCTGGCCCGCCAGGCTAAGCGGATGGTCACCTTCGAACTCTCCAACGGGCAGATGATCGAGGACGTCCGGCTCTCGGTCCACGACCGGATCCCGGTCGACTTCTACGGCCGGATGGGCGGCAACGTCCCGACCGCCGAGGAGTGCCTCGACGTCATCCGCCGCGCCGCGAAAGAGGGAGGTGCGCTGTGAGCGCCCCGGTCTACGAGGTCTTCCTGAAGAAGCCCAAGGGGTTCTACGACACCTACGAGCGCAAGTCGGGCGACAAGACGCTGATGCACTACTGTCCCGGCTGCGGCCACGGCGAGCTGCACAAGATGATCGCCGAGACGCTCGAGGAGCTGGGGGTCCAGGACCGGACGATCTTCCTCTCGCCGGTCGGCTGCTCGGTCTTCGGCTACTACTACTTCGACACCGGGAACATCCAGTGCGCGCACGGCCGCGCCCCGGCCGTCGGCACCGGCGCCCAGCGCTCGCGGCCGCACTCGATCGTGATCTCCTACCAGGGGGATGGCGACCTGGCGGCGATCGGCCTGAACGAGATCCTGCAGGCCGCGAACCGCGGCGAGAAGATGGCGGTCTTCTTCGTCAACAACGCGATCTACGGCATGACCGGCGGGCAGATGGCTCCGACCACGCTCCCCGGCATGGCGACCACGACCTCGCCGCTGGGCCGCGACGTCAAGCTGACCGGCGCGCCGATACGGATGTGCGAGATGATCTCGACGCTCGAGGCGCCGGTCTACGTCGCGCGCTGCGCGCTGGCCGGGGCCAAGGAGATCAACCGCACCCGCAAGGTCGTGCGCAAGGCGCTCGAGACCCAGGCCGAGCGCAAGGGGTTCACCTTCGTCGAGGTCCTCTCGACCTGCCCGACCGGCTGGGGGATCAACCCGCCCGACTCGCAGAAGTTCATTCTCGAGAAGATGGTCCCCTTCTTCCCGCTCAACATCTTCGTCGACAAGACCGACCACGAGGGGGAGCCGTACGTCCCGCACCCCGAGCCGGCCCCGTCGAAGATCCACGAGATCCTGCGGCTGACGGGCCACGAGGTCGGCTCTTTCGCGCCGGGAAAGGTCGATCCGCGCTACATGAACCCGAAGATGAAGATCGCCGGTTTCGGTGGCCAGGGGGTGCTGCTCCTGGGCCTCGGCCTCGCGCAGTGCGGGATGATGGAAGGGCGCCAGGTCTCGTGGCTCCCGTCCTACGGCCCCGAGATGCGCGGCGGCACCGCCCACTGCCACGTCAACATCAGCGAGGACGAGATCGGCTCGCCCCTGGTCTCGCGCCCGACGGTCCTGCTGTCGCTCAACCAGCCGTCGATGGAGAAGTTCGAGGGCCAGCTGGTGCCGGGCGGGTTGCAGGTCCGCAACGCCTCGATGATCCCGGCGGCCTCCCAGCGCACCGACATCGAGATCCTCGACGTCCGCGCCAGCGAGATCGCCGACAAGCTGGGCAACCCGCGCGCCGCCAACATGGTCATGCTCGGGGCCTACGCCGGCTACACCGGGATGCTGCAGCTGGAGACCTGCCTCGCCGCGCTGCCCGAGATCCTCAAGAAGAAGACGCTGGTGGAGCTGAACAGGAAGGCGGTCGAGGCCGGATTCGAGGAAGGGAAGAAGGCGCGCCGGGCCTGAGGCCTTCCACGAGCCGTCGCATCTGACGCGGGGCCGGCCGGAGGTCGGCCCCGTCGTTCGTCACGGGCCGGGTGCGCGCTTCGCCTTTGCCTCGGCTTCGGCCGCCGCCGCCTCGGTCTTGGCCTGGACCAGCTTCGCGACGTCGATCCCGAACTGATCGCGCAGCATCTCGAGCATCGCGCTCATCCCGCCGCCGACCGTCGACAGGACGCGCCCCACGCCGCCGGCGCCCCCTCCGCCCCCCATGTCGATGATGTTGATCTTGTCGATCCCGGCCAGCTGCGTCGCGAAGGCCTGCGCCAGCTCCGGCATCTTCTCGACGATCATGTTGAGGACCGCGGCCTCGTTGAACTGCTTCCAGGCCTCGGCCTTGCGCTGCAACCCCTCGGCCTCCGAGAGCAGCTTCTTCTTGATGACCTCCGCCTCGGCCTCGCCGACGGCCAGCACGCGCGAGGCCTCCGCCCGCCCGACCTTCTCGATCTTGGCGGCCTCGCCGGCGCCCTCGAACTCCAGCTCCTTCTGCGTGGCCTCGGCCTTGATGATCTGGGCTTCCTTCTCGCCCTCGGCCCGCAGGATCGTCGCGCGACGCTCGCCCTCGGCCCGCACGATCACCGCCTCCCGCTCGGCCTCGGTGGGACGGATCACGGTGGCCAGCAGTTCCTTCTCCCGCCGCATCGCCTCCTGTTCCTGGACCAGGATCTCCTGCTGCTTGCGGACCTGCTCGATCCGGATCTCCTGTTCGGTCACCTTCTGCCGCGCCACGGCCGTCGCCAGCGGCCCGGCCTGCTGCGCCTCGGCCTCCTTGGCCTGGACGCTGGCGTCGAACTCGGCCTGCCGCATCTCCTTGTCGCGCAGGGACTGGGCGATCGTGACGTCGGCCTCGTAGCGCTTGGTCTGGCCTTCCTGGTCGGCCTGCGCCGACTTGATCGTCGCGTCCCGGTGGGCCAGCGCCTCGCCGATGATCGCGTCGCGCTTGACTTCGGCCGTACGCTTCTTGCCCAGCGCGTCCAGGTAGCCCTGCTCGTCGCTGATCTGCTGGATCGTCAGAATGTCGATGTTGACGCCCATCTTCTTCAGATCGACGGCGGCTTCGTCGGTCATCTTCTGGGCGAAGGCCTGGCGGTCGGCGTTGATCTCCTCGACCGTCAGCGTGCCCAGGATCGCGCGCAGGTGGCCTTCGAGCGTCTGGAAGATCACCCCCTTGATCTGCTCCGTCGTCATCCCCAGGAAGCGCTCCGACGCGGCCCGCAGCGAGAGGTCGTCGCCCGCGATCTTGACGTTGGCGACCGCCTCGACCGTCACCGGCACGCCTTCCTTGGTGTAGGCGCGCTGGATCTTGAGCGGGATCGAGATGATGTTGAGCGACAGGTAGGCGACCTTCTCCAGCACCGGCACCAGCAGCGCCGCGCCGCCGCGCACGATCCGGAAGCCGACGACCGAGCCGTCCGCGGTGCGGTGCTTGCGGCCGTAGAAGATCGCGACTTCGGAGGGGGGGACCTTGATGTAGTTGCGCGCGAACAGGGCCATCGCCGCGAACAGGGCGAGCAGACCGAACAGGACCGCGAGCGCGACGGTGACGCCGGAGAGCTGGGTGAAGAGGTTCATGACGGGTCTCCCGGGGGCACGGGGGCAGGGGAAGGGGACGCGGCGCCGGGCCGTCGGTCGACGATGATCGCCTCGCCCGAGACTGCCGTGATGATCACGTCCGCGCCGGCGGGGATCGGCTCGCCGTCCCGGGCGCGTGCGATCTGCATCGTCCGCTCGCCGCCGGCGACCAGCGTCACCTGGCCCACGCCCGCGCGCGGGATGCCGATCGCCACCTGTGCGGTCTGCCCGACGAGCGTCGACATCTGGACTTCGCTCGACGCCTGCTGTCCGTAGAGGATCCGCGCGAACTGGTAGACGATCCCGGCCATTACGACGCCCGCGGCGACGCCGATCGCACTGGCGGCGACATGGGACAGGTCCATGAAGCGCGCGACCACGCCGCCGACGCCGAAGGCCGTCAGGAAGGCCGCCATGATCCGCAGGCTGAAGACGCTGGGGCCGCCCTCGTGTCCGAATTCGGCGTGTCCGGCCTCGATACCGCCGGCGCCGACGTCGCCGGACGGAAGCTCGTGATCCCCGCCGACGTCGCCGAGGACCAGCATGACGAGCAGGATCAGGAAGCCGACGCCCCCGATCACGGCGTAGACGAGCATCGCGCACCCCCGGAACGCTCCGTCCGGGCGGAACGCCCCGACGGCGACAACTGACGCTACCGCCGCGGCGCTTGGATTGTCAACGAGAGCAGGGGACTACCAGCGGAACAGCGCCGCGGCCCAGGTGAAACCCGCCCCGAACGCCGCGGTCAGCACCAGGCTCCCCTTCTTCAGCCGACCTTCCTCTTCCGCGTCGGCGAGGCTGATCGGGATCGAGGCCGCCGAGATGTTCCCGTACTTGTGGATCGTGACGTACAGCTTCTCGGGCGGCAGCCCGGCCCGGTCGGCGGCGGCGGTCATGATCCGGATGTTGGCCTGGTGCGGGATGAAGAGGTCGACGTCGTCGACCGAGATACCGGTCTTCGCCATCACCTCCTCGACCCCCTGCTGCATCGCGCGCACCGCGTGCTTGTAGACGTCGTTGCCGGCCATGTGGATGCTGTGCAGCTTCTTCGCGACCGTCTCGGCCGAGGCCTGCATCCGCGTCCCCCCGGCGGGCTGGTAGAGCAACTCGGTCAGGTTGCCGTCCGCGCCCCAGGTGTGGGCCAGCAGGCCCGAGTGCGGGTCGCCGTTGGGGCCGATCACGGTCGCGCCCGCGCCGTCGCCGAACAGCACGCAGGTGTTGCGGTCCTCCCAGTTCACCGAACGCGACAGCGCCTCGGCGCCGACGACCAGGACGTGCTTCGCCGTGCCGGCGCAGATCAGACCGTCGGCCACGATGTAGCCGTAGAGCCAGCCCGAGCAGGCGGCGGAGAGGTCGAAGACCGGGACGTTGCGCAGCCCGAGCTTGGGCTGGGCCCAGGCGGCCGTAGCGGGGAAGACGGTGTCGGGCGTCGCGGTCCCGACGATCAGCACGTCGATGTCCGCAGGCTGGAGCCCGGCCCGCGCGATCGCCTCCGCCCCGGCCCGCGCCGCGAGGTCGCTGCAATTCTCGTCCGGCCCCAGGATGTGGCGCTCCACGATCCCGGTGCGGGTGCGGATCCACTCGTCGTCGGTCTCGACGAGCTTCTCGAGATCGTGATTGGTCAGTACCTTTTCCGGGATGGCCCGGCCGACGCCGAGGATCCTGGCTCGCATGCGGCTCTCCAGGGCCCGGCGGGGCGCGGAAGGCGCCGGCCGGACTGGCTCTCATGCTGCCGGACCTATGTCACGGGACGGTCAGGGCGGGTACAGCAGCGACGGCTCGCGGAAGCGGGCGAACGCCGCCTCGTCGGCCGCCCACGCGGCCGCTATTACCGCAGGCTCCACTCCGGTTTCGATCGCCTCGCGCCACCCCGGCCCCCCCGCGAGGAGGTCGATCGCGGGGCGGTCGGCGACGAACTCGTAGGGCTCGGTCCGCCAGCCGAAGCGCACCGGGTCCTGGGCCCGCGCCGCCGCCAGGAAGGCGACGCCGGTCAGCACCGGCCGGAAGGCGAGACGGTCGGTGACGTGGAGCTGGACCCCCTGGCACTCGCGCCCGGCGTGCTTCTGGAACGCCGGCAGGAACCGCACCGGCCGGAACGCCACCCCCGGCAACTCCCACCGCGCGAGCTGCGCGGCGAGCGCGCGGCCGTCCAGCCACGGCGCTCCCGCCAGCTCGAACGGCCGCGTCGTGCCGCGCCCTTCGGAGAGGTTGGTCCCCTCGACCAGGCACATCCCGGGATAGACCGTCGCGGTCTCGAGCGTCGGCATGTTGGGCGACGGGAGGACCCACGGCAGGCGCGTCTCGTCCCACCACAGGGCGCGCGACCAGCCCGCGCACGGCACCACGGTCAGGTCGACCGCCAGGCCGCGCTCCACCGCCGCGAAGCGGCACAGCTCGCCGACCGTCATCCCGTGGCGGTTCGGCACCGGCAGCTCGCCGACGAACGAGCAGTAGCCCGGGGCGACGAGGTTCCCCTCGATCTGCACGCCCCCCAGCGGGTTCGGCCGGTCGCAGACGACGACGCGAAGTCCGGCGCGCGCCGCGGCCCCGAGCGCGCGCACGATCGTGGCGTAGAAGGTGTAGTAGCGGGCGCCGACGTCGGCGAGATCGGCGACCAGCAGATCGAGCCCCGCGAGTGCGGCGTCGGTCGGCGTCAGCGACGCCTCGTCGTCGCCGTAGAGGCTGACGACCGGGAGCCCGGTCAGCGCGTCGCGACGCTCGTCGACGGCGACCATGTCCTGCGCGTCGCCGCCGCTGCCGTGCTCGGGGGCGAACAGGCGCACGACGCGCGCGCCGGCCACGGCCAGCGCTTCCGCCGCGTGAGCGAGGCCGCGGGTCACCGACGCGGGGTGAGCGATCAGCCCGACGCGGGCGCCGCGCACCAGACTGGCCTCGCGCCCGCACAGGACCTCGATCCCGGGGACGACGCTCAAGGGCGGCTCACCGGAACTCGGGAAATGCCGGCTCGGGCCCGATGTCGATCACCGGGTCCTGCGGGACCGGCGGCGGATCGACCCAGACCTGCGGGTCGCGGGCCGCGCCCGTCAGCATCCGCAGCGCGACCTCGCGCCCGCTCTGCCGCAGCGACCAGGCGTTGCGCCCCTCGACCTCCTCCTGCTTGGCCTTGCGCAGCCAGGTGTCTGCCGCGACCACGAACTCGTCGGCGTCGGCGTCGGTGTCCCAGGTCGTGAAGATCTCGATCCGCTCCCGCCCGTCGGCGTCGCGCACCATCCGCACCATGTCGCCGTCCCAGCCGTCGGCAGCGATGCTCGCGCGGTCGGGCCCGATCCGCGGCTCGAGCCACTGGCGCAGCCCCAACTCGCCGAATTGCATCAGCGTCACGACCAGGGTCCCGTCGGGCAGCGGCGGCGGCTCGACGACGGTCGGCTCGTCGCCGCGCCGCTGCGGGTGCAGCAGCTGTTCGGTCGAGTCCGGGGGGTCGGCCCACAGCGCGTCGACGGCCTTCCATCCGCCGCTCCGCCAGGCGTCGCCGACGACCTCCAGTCCCAGCAGATACGGCTCGATCAGTTGCGCCTTCAGGAACGGCGGGGCCTGCTCTAGCTCGGGGAAGGCGATCGTGGTGCGCACCATCGCCCGCAGCCCCTCGCCGGTCGGCAGCGCTTCGGGGGTGACCTCGAGCCCCTGCAGTCGGAACATCATGATCAGCATCCCGAGCGTGGCGTCCCCCTCGGCCAGCGCGCGGCGCGCCATCACGACGTCGTCCCAGCCGTCTTCGGCCGGCTGCTGGATCAGCCGCCTCAGGTCGAAGTGCTGGTCGGCCAGCGCGTGCAGCAGTTCGTGACCGTAGACCGCGGGGAGCATCAGCTGCGCCATCCCGGCGAACTGCTCGTCCACCCCCTCGACCACGACGAGGCGCCGCGCCCGCGGGTCGTAGAACCCCGCGACCTGCTCCTCGAGCAGCGCCAACAGCTTCGTCCGCAGCGGGTACTCGAACGGCAGCAGCTCCAGCTCGGCGAGCAGCCGCTGCTCGGCGGCGCTGCCCGCTTCGCGGAGGTCCTGGTCGACCTGCTCGGCCAGCAGCGGGAGCACCTCCTCGCGCGAAACGAACAGCTTCTCGACCGGCGCGCGGAACGGCAGCTCGCGCACGACGGCGGCCGCGGCCTCGAGCCGGTTCAGGTCGAACGGCGGCGCGGCGGCGGCGGCCTCCGGCTCGGCGGGAGGGGTCTCGGTCAGGGCGGCCGTCCCCAGCACCGTCGCGCCCAGCACGAACGCGAGCGCGGCGGCGGCGACCCGCGCGAGGGCGTGTGAGCTCACGAGCGCTTTCCTTTCGCGGGCGGGACGGGGACCGGGGGCGGCGGCTCGGCGGCCCCGCGCAGCGCGTGGTACTGGGCGGCCAGCGGCGGCGGGAGCACCAGCGCGGTCAGGTCGGCGACGCGCCAGAGGACGGGGGCGATCGCCGAGCCGCGCGAGACCGGCGCCAGCCCGGGCACGAAGACCGAGAGCGTCACGAACAGCGCAGCCATCAGGAAACCCGCGCCGAGCAGCCCGACCGCGCCCCCCGCCAGCCGGTCGAGCCAGCCGGCCTGCGCGGCGCCAACCAGCCGGTGCGCGGCCCAGGCGACGAGCGCCGTGGCCAGCATCCCGAGCGCGAAGACCAGCGCGAACGCCGCGGCCTGGGCCAGTTCCCGCGATTCCAGGACCCCCCGGAACCAGCGCGGCCCGTCGCCGGCCCAACGCAGGGCGAGCGTGGTGGTCACGACCGCTCCCGCCGTGCCGAGGGCCATCCGCACGAACCCCTTCCACAGCCCGTACCCGAGGGCCATGACGAGGATTGCGGCGAGGACGGCGTCGAGCGGGGTCACGGCGGGGGAGGATATCACCCGCTCGCGGGGGCCACCGGCAGCAGCTCGACCTCGGCCAGGCGCGTCCCGTCGACCCGCGTCGCGACGATCCGGTAGCCCGCGCTCCAGGGCACGGAATCGCCCGGCCGCGGCAGGCGGCCCAGCTCGGACTGCATGAAGCCGGCCACGGTGTGAACCCCCTCGGGAAGTTCGGCCGGGCCCGGGGCCAGCTCGGCGACGCGGTCGAGCGTCACGACCGGGTCGAGGATCCAGCCCCCGCCGGGCCGCCGCCGCACCTGGTCCTCTTCGCCGGCGTCGAACTCGTCGCGCAGCTCGCCGACCAGCTCCTCCAGCACGTCTTCCAGCGTGATGATCCCGGTCACGCCGCCGTACTCGTCGGCGACCACCGCGAACTGCTCGTGCTGGGCCTGGAAGGCGATCAGCAGCTTCTCCAGCGTCAGCGGCTCGGGCACGACCAGCGCGCGGCGCGCCAGCCTCCGCAGATCGGGCTTCGCGCGCTCGTCGGCCAGCGCGCGCATCAGGTCCTTGACGTGCAGCACGCCGATCAGCTGGTCGAAATCCTCCCAGATCAGGGGGTAACGGCTGTACTGCTCGCGCTCGATCTGCTGGAGCAGCTCGGGCAGCGGCAGCGAGAGGTCGAGCGCGACGACCCGCGCCCGCGGAACCATCGCGTCGCGGGCCCGGCGGCGGCCGAAGCGCAGCGCGTTCTGCAGCACCGCGGCCGGCACGCTGCCCAGCTGGCCCGAGTCGACGCTGCGCGCCAGGATCGCGTGGATCTCCTCCAGGCTGTGCGCCGCCCCCTCGCCCTCGAAGCGGATCCCGAACGGCTTGAGGAACAGGAGCGCCGCCTGGTTGAGCACCCAGACCAGCGGCCACGACAGCAGCCAGAAGCCGCGCAGCGGGTAGGCGATCGCGGCGGAGACCCGCTCGGAGATCGCGATCGCGACGCTCTTGGGGACCAGTTCGCCCAGCACGACGTGCAGGAAGGTGATCAGGAAGAAGGCGCTGGCGAACGACGCCGTCTTGGCGGCGGTCCCCAGCCACGGGGCGGCCGGGTCGAAGAGCCGCTCAAACAAAGTCGCAAAAGCCGGTTCGCCGACCCAGCCGAGGCCCAGGCTGGTCAGCGTGATCCCGACCTGGCAGACCGAGAGGGTCTGGTCGAGATGCGAGACCAGGTAATACGCCATCGCCGCGCCGCGGCGCCCCTGCCGGGCCAGCGCTTTCAGGCGTCCCGGCCGGACCCGCACCAGCGCGAACTCGGCGGCGACGAAGAACGCATTGACCGCGACCAGCGCGAGCGCGATCGCGATGTAGAGCCCGGCCCCGGTCAGCGATCCATTCCCGTGCATGTCCGGATTATCATAGCCGCATGGCTGACACGATTTTCTGGGACTGCGGCACTCAGCTCGACCTGGCCGACCTGGACGGCCTGCTCTACGTGGACGGGGCCAGCACGATCCGCCCCAAGCTGGCCCGCCTGGCGCGGCACGCCCGCGAGCGGGGGTTCCCCCGCCTGATCACGCGGGTGGCCCATCGCGAGGGGGATCCGGACCTCGCCACCGAGAAGCCGGACTTCAAGACGACCTTCCCGGCGCACTGCCTGGAGGGGACCGCGGGGGCCGGGCCGATCCCCGAGACCGCCCCCGCGCGCGCGGTCGAACTGGGTCGCGAGGACCAGGGGGAGCGCAGCATCCGCGACGCGCTGCGGGCCTACCAGGGCGAGGTCGTGCTGGAGGTCGCCGGCTTCGACCCCTTCGCGCACCCCGCGATCGGGATCGTGCTGGACGAGCTGAAGCCGCGCCGCGCGGTCGTCTACGGCGTGCCGGCCGACCGGATGGTGGCCGCGGTCGTGAACGGGCTGCTCGAGCGCGGGGTCGAGGTCGTGGTGGTCGAGGACGCCGTCAAGCCGTTCGGGCGCAAGGCCTGGGACGCGGTGCGCGAGGGCTGGGCCGGCAAGCCGGTCGCGTTCGTGAAGCAAGAGGACGCGACGGCCTGAGGCTTCAGAGCCGCGCGATCGCCAGCGCGAAACCGGCCACGACGACCGCCATGGACGCGATCGCGGCCAGCGTCCAGGCCCGGTCGAACCAGTCCGAGCGGTGCACGCGGCCGGTAATCACCAGCCCGAGCAGGAACCCCGCGACGAATCCGCCGGCATGCGCGGCGTGGTCGATCCCGGGGACCATGAACATGATCACGCCCCAGATCGCCGAGCGCGTCAGGTCGTCCCGCACCGCGCGCATCCCGCGCCCGGCCCGCAGGCTGTAGCCGAGCCCGAAGCCGATCAGCCCGAAGATCGCGCCCGACGCGCCGATCGAGAGCGAGCGCGGCGAGAGCAGCGTCGAGGCCGCGAACGACGCGATCCCGGTCAGGACGTAGATCACGAGGAAGCGCTTGGCGCCGACCAGGTACTCGACCAGCGGCCCCAGCGAAGCCAGCGCCAGCATGTTCATCCCCAGGTGCAGGAGGTTGGCGTGCAGGAAGATCGGGTTGACCAGCCGCCACCACTCGCCGGCCAGGACCAGCGGCGTGACCTTCGCGCCGAGCGGGTAGAGCACCTCCAACCCCGCAAGCGACCAGAGCTTCCCGGCCCCGAGCGTCAGCGCCGCCGCGAGGTAGACGACCACGGTCGCGCCGAGCACCGCCGTCGGAGCCGAGCCGAATCCCGGGAGCACCATCGAGATCGCGCGCCCCACGCCCCCCTTGGGGATGCCCGACATCGAGGCACCGCACTCGGGGCAGGTGCGCGCCGCGGTCGGCACGAGCGCGCGGCACTCGCGGCACATCCGGTGCGTCGCCGCGACCGCGCGGCGGCGGTTCTCCAGGTCCGTCTCGGCGACGGCGAGACGGCGGCGCATCCGGTCGCGGGTCCAGGCCGACCCGCCGCGCAGCAGGCCGAGCGCGGACAGGCCGTCGAGGATCAGGTCGACCGTGTCGGACAGGAACCTGCGGATCATGCGGGGGGCCGGCGACGGGGAGGACGGGTCACGGGTTGGGGGGACCCTTCCGCTGCTCCCAGACCGCGTTGTAGGCGGTCACCGCGGCGAGGATCAGGCCGATCGCGACCACCCAGCCGGCCGGCGGCACGGCCGAGCCGTCGGGGATTCCCGCGAGAAGCGCCAGCACCGGACCCGGATCCATCGAGAGCACCCCCTGGTTGGGCGAACGGACGGCATTGTGCCACGGCCGGCGGCCCCCGCGCCGCCGGCTTGCGCCCCGCCCCGGGCCGGCCGGCAAGCGGCGACCCGGAGGGGAAGCGGCGTGCTACATTCCGCCCATGCGCGTGACCTGGATCGACAAGGACCATCAGCGGCGCACCGACGAGCTCGAGGGGCCGGAGATCCTGCTCGGGCGCTCGCGCAGCTGCCAGTTCAACGATCCCAGCGACGAGCACCTCTCGCGGCACCACGCCCGGCTGCTGCGGGTCACCGAGGGCTGGCAGCTCGTCGACCTGGGCAGCAAGAACAAGACCTATCTCAACGGGATCGAGCTCAAGCCCAACACGCCGGTCCCGGTCAAGGACGGCGACCAGATCGCGCTCGGGAACTGCAAGCTGCACATCGGTACCGTCCCCGACCTGCTGCCCACGATCATGCCGGTCGAGAGCACGACCACCGAGCACACGATCCACACCCTGCAGGTCACGGGCGGCCCCGCGACCGGCGTCACGCGGGTGCTGATCGAGGCCTCGCGCGAGATCGTCAGCAGCGACCCCGCGCCGGAGGTGATGCGCGCGCTGCTGGCGCTGGCGATGCGCGCCACCGGCGCCGAGCGCGGGATGGTCGCCGCGGTCGCGCCGGGCGGCACGCTGGTCCCGATCGTCTGGCTCTGCCCCGGCTCGGAGCTGCCGCCGCGCCCCTCCCGCAGCGTGATGAAATCGGTGATCGAGGAAGGCAAGGCGGTCATCATCCACGACACCTGGGGCGACCAGGCGCTGGCGCCGGACGGCACGATCATGAGCGCCGGGATCCGCTCCGTGCTCTGCGCGCCGCTCGGCAGCGACCGCCCGGCGTGGGGCGTGCTCTACCTCGACAGCCAGCGTGGGATCGCGACCTTCGGCGAGGAGCACCTGCAGGTCGTTTCGATCCTGGCCGGGATGGTGCACATCGTCCACGAGCACGAGGAGAGCCGGCTGCGCGAGATCCAGATGCGCAGCATCCAGGCCCAGCTCTCCGCCGCCGCGCAGATGCAGGCGATGCTGCTGCCGCGGGTCGACCTGACCCCGCCGCCGGGGTTCCGCGTCGCCGGGGCCAACCTGGCGTCGCTGACGATCGGCGGCGACATCTACGACTTCTTCGGCGCCAACGAGGGGTTTGGCGTGATGCTCGCCGACGTCGCGGGCAAGGGGCTGCCGGCCGCGCTGCTGATGGCCAACCTCCACGCCTGGTGGCACGCCGTGACCGAGCTGGGGATGCCCTGCACCACCTTCCTGACGCGGCTCAACGACGAGATGCTGCGCTGGCTCCCGGACAACCGCTTCATCACGATGGCCTACGCGGTGGCGGACGCCCAGGGCCACGAACTGACCTTCGCCAGCGCCGGCCACACCACGGCGCTGCTCGTCTCGCCGGACGGCGGGTACGAGCGGCTCGAGCCGACGGGGCCGCCGCTCGGGCTGCTGCGCGGCGCGCCGTTCACCTGCGAGCGCCGGCCGTTCCGGCCGGGGCAGCGGCTGGTCCTGTTCAGCGACGGCGTGCCCGACCAGCGCGACCCGCAGGGCGCGGAGTTCGGCCTCGACCGGCTGATCCTCTGCGTGCAGAAGAACGCCGCAATGGACCCGGCCACGATCGTGACCGCGATCTTCGACGAGGTCGCCGAGCACCGCGGCGCTGCGACCCAGGACGACGACACGACGGTCGCCGTGCTCAGCCGGGAGTGACCCGGCATCGAGGAGTACGAATGATGGCGTTCCTCACGCACTGCGCCGCGCCGCTGGCCGTGGCGCTGCCGCTCTTCGGCCTGTTCGGCGCCCCCGAGCCCGAGGTGGTCTACAAGGGGAGCCTCCCCGGGGGCGAGCCCGGGGTGCAGGTCTTCCGCGACACGGTGGGGCTGTCGGACGCGTTGGCCCGGCTCGACCCCGCGTTCGCCGGGACGGCCCCCGACATCCTCGAGCGCACCGTGCTGGTGGTGACCGGGCGCCCGCGCGAGAACGCCTGCCGCGAGTCGGCGCTGACCGAGGTCTCGACCCGCAGCTCGGGCGCCACGGTCACGATCGAGGAGTCGGTGGTCCCGGAGGGTTGCGCCTGCCCGCCCGGGGAGCGGCCTCCCGCCGCCTGGGTGCTGACGGTCAGCCGCTACGTGAAGAAGGCGCAGGTCAACACGAAGGAGGTGCCGATCGCCTGTCCCGCCCGGACTCGGCGCGGGTGCGCGAGGCGGTCGAGACCCCGGTGCTGCTGCTCGAGAGCGCGTGGGACGAGGCCGCGGGCTCGAAGATCCTGACCGACGATGCGTCCTACCGGGCCATCATGAAGAAGCTCAACGTCGAGCACCGCGCCGAGGAGGTGGACTTCACCCGGTTCCGCGTCGTGGTCCTGACGGGCCGGGCCCGCGAGAACGGCTGCCGCAGCACGCGCGTGCTGGAATCGAAGCTGGCGACGTCCCAGGAGGTCGAGTTCCTGCTCGAGGAGCTCTACCCCGACAAGGGGCAGGTCTGCGCGCAGGTCTTCATGAAGCCCCGCGTGTTCATCTACCGCGTCCCGGCGACGGTCGAGAAGGTGCGAGTCACGACCAAGGACGGAAAACGGTAGGGGCCGGCCTCCGTGCCGGCCCGAACGTGGCTAGGTAAGAAAAGGGCCGGCACAGAGGCCGGCCCCTACGTCTTCAGAATCTGAAGCTGCCCGTCACGCCGAGCAGGCTCAGCGCCGACTCGTAGGTCCCCCAGACGACCGAGTTGTCGTCCAGGAACTCGGAGCGCGAGGTCGAGACGTCGTCGAGCCAGATGTACATGTAGTAGAAGTCGATCGAGAAGCTCTTCCCTTGGTAGCCGTAGCCGACCGACAGGCCGGTTCGGGGGGAGTCGGGAATCGACGGGCGGAGCGTTTCGGTCGGCACCGCGGCCGTCTCGTAGTAGGCGCCGGCGCGGAGCTCGTGGACCTCGTCGGTCCCGAAGGCGTAGGAGCCGCCGAGCCGGTAGGAGTAGGTCGTATCCCAGTCTTCCTTCAGGTAGATGTCTTCGACGGCCGCGGTGTTGTTCTCGAGATCGACCGCCAGTTCCTTGAAGTCCGACCACTGCATGACGTGGATGTCGAACTCGAACTCCCAGTTCTTGTTCGGCATGAACGCGACACCGGCGCCGTACGACGCGGGCAGGTCGAGGGTGCCGCCACCGGGACCGTCCGGGAAGAGGTCCTTGATCGTGAGGCCGCCGCCGATCGGGATCCCCGGCACGTCGGAGAAGTCGATATCGCCCTCCAGGTCGACGCTGTACCCCGAGCGGTAGAACGCGCCGAACGCGAACTTCTCGTCCGCGAAGCGGATCGCGGCGTTCCAGCCGAAGTCGTCCCCGTCGCCCGTGAGGTCGGCGTACGGCTCGGCCGAGAGGGCCGGGTTGATCGGGCGCAGCGAGACGTTCCGCGCGAACGAGACCAGGTCGGCCATGATGTAGTCGACGCCCACCGCGCCCGACCAGCCGCAGCCGAAGTCGAAGGCGCCGTTGACATTGAGCACGACCGTCTCGAGGTCGGACTTCCGCGACGAGAGGCGCAGGTCGGACTTCTCGCTCCACTCGGTGACCAGGCCGAAGGGGGTCGTGACGCCGACGCCCAGCACGAAGCTGCGGCCCAGCGGCTGGGCGTAGTAGAGGTGGATCGGGGTCCCGAGGTTGTCCTCCATGTCCCAGCTCCCGCCCTTGAAGAGCAACGGGTTGATCTTGTCCATGTTCGAGTCGAACTGGGTGTCGCCCAGGAAGACGAGCGATCCGCCGATCGTGATCGTCGGCCGGTCGATCGTGACGAGACCGGCGGGGTTGTACCAGTTCGCGCTCGCGTCGTCGGCCCGCGCGATGAACGCGACCGCCTGTGCCGACGCCTTCGCGCCCTGCTCGTAGATGTGGAAGCCCGACGCCAGCGCCATCGGCGCGGCGAGCACGAGCGCGGCTGCTACGGCAGCCTTGAGCCAGCGGAACGACATGGGATCGCCTCCTCCTGCCGGGCCGACGGCTCCGGCGACGGCGAGCATACCAAACCGCCAGATTGCATAAATCGACCAGATCGACGCGTAAACCGAACGCGGCCGGGACCGGTTGAACCCGGTCAACCGAGTTCGGCCGCCTCCTGGCAGAGGCCGAGCACCGCCGCGACCGGCCAGCCCGAGAGCCCGCTGAGAGACACGACCCGCCCCTCGCTGGCGATCGGGAAGGCCGGCCCGGAGCAGACCTCGGCCAGCCGCTGGCGCCGGACCACGCCGCGGTGGACTTCCCAGGCCCGCGGCGGCTCGGGCCAGGACAGCCCGCCGGCCGGGTTTTCCCGCGCGATCCGGACCAGCACGACGTGTCCCGGCCGCAGCGGCGCCGGCGCCAGCAGGATGTCCCCGTCCCCCCCTCGTAGATCGTCTCGAGCAGCTCCCGGCCGGCGGCGAAGACCTGGTGCAGGACGATCTGGGTCCGCGTCTGCGGCCGGCCCGGGTCGCTGGGCAGCGGCCGGCCCCCGGCCCAGAACAGGCGCGACACGCGGTGAGGCCCGTCGTCGAGGTCGACCAGCACCCCGTCGCCGTCGGTCTCGACGATCCGCCGCAGCGCGGTGCCAAGGTGCACGCGCGCGCCGCAGGCCCGCGCCAGGCGCAGCAACTCGAACGCCAGGCGTCGTGCGTGCACCACCGCGTCGCGCTCGCGCCGCAGCGCAGGGTTGCCGTCCGCAGTGCGCGTCAGGCTCGTCGGGAACCCGGCGTCGCGCAGCATCCGTTCGATCCGCGCCAGCCAGGCCGGGTCGGTGTCTTCGGCCAGCACCATGGTGTGCGGCCGGCGGGCGAAGCCGACCGGCGCGCCGCTGCCGAGCAGCACCTCGCACAGCAACTCGCTGCCGCGCGCCAGGCGCTGCGCCGCGAGTTCCAGTTCCGCCGCGGAGACCTGGCCCCACTCTGACGCCGCTCCCGGCGGGCCGGCGCCGAGCACGACTCCGGCCGACATCGCGGTGGCCTGGCTGGCCGGACGATTGACCGAGACCAGCACGGTCGGCCGGCCGGCGCGCGCGCAAAGCCAGGCGATCGCGGCCCCCGCGAGTCCCGCGCCGACGACGAGCACCTCTTCACCGGACCGTCCAGCCTGGGCCATGATCTCGCGCGACCGTGCTTTCGCCTGGGTCCGGAGGCAAGCCGAAGACGCACGCAGGCACCTGGCCTGCCGGCGCCCGGAACGGCCCCCTCCTCCGCCGGAGAAGGTTCGCCGATGGATCGCGCTTCGCCAGCCCTTATTGAGCGCATCGCGAAAGCGCTGGCGGCGCGCCGCGCTCCACGCAGCAGCGCCGACCTCGCGCGCGAGTTCCTCGGCCTCGGCCTCCTCGACGAAACCGTGGCGGACAAGCTGCTTCGGCCGGTCCTGTCGAACGACCCGCGCTTCGTTCACGGGCCGGCGGGCTGGGCGCTGGCGGCGCCGCCTCCGGGCGGGGGGGCGCGCGCTCCGGGCGAATCCGCGCTCGCATCGCCGTTCGTCGCCGTCTTTGCGCCGCCCGGCGCCCCTTTCGCTGCGCTGCACGGGACCGCGCGCGGGGTCGTCGGCGCGGCGGCCGCAGACGCCGCGGTCGAGCCCCGTTATGCCGTCGCGCCCGGCGGCGCGGCCGAGGTCCGCCGCGCCGCGGCGATCACCGGGCGAAGGCTGCCCGCGCGGGCCGTGCCGCTCGCCGCGTTCGCGCGCCGCCTGCGCGGCTACCGCGGCGCCCCCGATCCGCTGCGGATCGCCGAGGCGCTGCGGCTGCCGCACCTCGAGGAGGAGACGACGCCCGATTCGCACGCCCGGCTGGTCGCCGCGCTCTGGGAGCGCTGGCGCGACGAGCTGGCGCTGGAGGAGATCGCCACCCTCGATGCGCTCGACGCGCTGCTCGAGGAGCGGCTCGAGGCCGCGGAGTTCGCCGGAAAGGAGTTCGACTTCGCCACGCTTGCCGGTCTGCCGGAGGGGCCGGGCGTCTACGCCTTCGAGGATGCCGCGGGGCGGACCCTCTACGTCGGCCAGTCGTCGTCGCTGCGCGCGCGGGTCGGCTCGTACTTCGCGGGGCCGCCGCGCGACGAGAAGGACCGCGCGATCCGCGTCGCGGCCCGGCGGCTGGCGACGCACGCGGTCGACACGCCGCCGGACGCGCTGATCCTCGAGGCGCGCTGGATCCGGCGCCTCGCCCCGGCGCTCAACACGCGGCGCGCGGCGGGGTTGGCCCTCGCGCCGGACGGCGTGCTGGTCGTTCCTGCGGGGCCGGGCGGGAAGGCGCCCGACGCGGTGCTGTTCGCGGTCGCCGGCGGTGCGCTGCGCGAGCGGGTCGCGCTGCGCGCCGGGCCGAAGCGCGCGCGCGCGGCGGCCGCGCGCGCGGCGGAGGCGATCTTCAGGGCGTGGGGCGACACGCCCGATGCGGCGCGGGCCGAGGCGTCGCTGGTCGCGACCTGGCACCGGATCCGGCCCGAGCTGCCGCTGGTGACGGTCGACCGCGCGGGAAGCGTGGAGGATGCGGTGAGGCGGATCCTGGCGGACGTGTCCGAGGCCTAGGGCCCCGTCAGCCCCCCGCCTGTTCCTCCGCGTGGTAACTGGACCGCACCAGCGGTCCGGCTTCGACGTGCGCCAACCCCAGCCCCAGGCCGAAGTCGCGGAAGCGCGCGAATTCCGGGGGCGAGACGTAGCGCTGCACCGGCAGGTGCTCCGCGGTCGGGCGGAGGTACTGCCCCATCGCCATGATGTCGACGCCGGCCTCACGGACGGCGCGCATCGTCTGGTGCACCTGGGCGTCGGTCTCGCCCAGTCCGAGCATGATCGCGGTCTTGGTCCGGCCGCCGAACGCCGCCTTGCGCGCCGACGCCCGCCGCAGCAGGTCGAGCGAGTGCTCGAAGCGCGAGCCGGGCCGCGCCACGCGGTACAGCTCCGGTACGGTCTCGATGTTGTGCGAGAAGATCGCCGGGCGCTCGGCCAGGACCAGCTCCAGCGACCGCTCCGGGTCCTGCTTGAAGTCGGGGGTCAGGACCTCGACCGCGCACTCCGGCACCGCGCGGTGCAACGAGCGCACGACCGCGGCGAAGTGCGACGCGCCGCCGTCGGGCAGGTCGTCGCGGTCGACCGAGGTGATCACGACGTGCTTCAAGCCCAGCTCGGCCACCGCGCGGGCCACGTTCTCGGGCTCGGCCGGGTCGGGCGGCGCGGGGGCCGGCCGGTCGCCACCGCGCAGAAGCCGCAGCGCCGGGTGCAGACGTCGCCCAGCACCATGATCGTCGCCGTGCCGCGGGTCCAGCACTCGAAGACGTTGGGACAGCGCGCCTCCTCGCAGACCGTGTGGAGCGAGAGTTCGCGCATCAGCCGGCGCACGCGGTTGTAGCCGGGGCCGGTCTCGACCTTGATCCGCAGCCAGTCGGGCTTGGGGCCGCTCACGCCCCCCTGCCGTGCGCGGCCGGCGGCCGAGTGCGGGGAGGGGGAGTAGCCGGGGAGCTTGACGGGCACGCGACGAGGATAAGGACTCCGCACCGCGGCCGCCAAGGCGGGCCGGCCGGACCGCCTACTCCGAGGCCTCCGCCTCCTGCTCCGCCAGCCCGTCGAGCAGCCGCGCCATCGCGTCGTACAGCGTGCCGATCGCTTCGGGGTCGGTCACCCGCCCCGGCGCCTCGAGCAGCAGCATGTCGACCCCGTCCGGGAACTCCTGGCCGAACCAGCCGTCGTCGTCGCGGACCTCGACCAGCCAGGCCGGGCTGCGGACCAGGTCGTCGCGCAGGGCCGGATCGGCCAGCAGTCGGCGCACCGCCTCGCCGTCGTGCGCGCGGATCCAGAACGCCGCGTCGAATTCCGCGTCGCCGACCTCGACGTCGTGGAGGCCGAAGCGCTGGGCCAGCCGGGACTTCCAGGCCTGCCGCACCATCCGGAAGCGGATCTTCTGCGGGTTGGGGAAGGCGGCGCGCAGCCGCGTCTCGATCTCCGAGGCGTAGCCGGCGAGCTGGGCGTTGACGTCGATCGTCACCACGAACGGCGGGTGATGCACGCGGACGGGGCGGCCGTCCCACGGTCCCGCCGCGCTCATCGCCCCCTGCAGCGCCCTCCAGACCTCGTCGCGATAGCCTCGGAACACGTCGCTCTCCCCGGCTGCGGCCGCTACGGGAACTCGATCACCGCGCGCAAGCGTACCTCATGCCGCGCCAGCCGCTCGAGCGCGGCCGGAGCCTCGTTCAGCCGGCAGGTCTCGACGACCGGACGGATCGCGTGGCGCACCGCCAGATCGAGCGCCTCGCGCAGTTGCCGGCGGCTGCCCGCGGCCGATCCGATCACGCGCAGCCGGCCCGCCAGCAGCGCCATCGGCACCACCGGGAAGCTCTCGGTCGAGGCGCCGACGACGACCAGCGCACCGCGTGCCTTCAGTCCGCCCAGGAGCGGGCCCATCGCGGCGCCGGAAGGGGCGGTGGTCAGGACGACGTCGGCCCCGCCGAGGTCGCGCAGCGCCGCGGCCGGATCGGTCTCGAGCGCGTCGATCACCTCGAGCGCGCCCAGCTCCCGCGCCAGGTCGTGCTTGTCCGCGCCGCGCGTGATCGCCACCACCTTGGCGTCGAGCGCGCCGGCGTACTGCAGCGCGAGGTGCCCCAGCCCCCCGATCCCGTGCACCGCGACCGTCATCCCCGCCGTCACCCCCGCCGCCTGGAGCCCGGCGTAGACCGAGAGGCCGGCGCAGAAGAGCGGCGCCGCCTCGACCGCCGAGAGCTCGTCCGAGACGCGCGTCGCGAAGGCCGCCGGCACGACGAGGTAGGGCGCGTAACCGCCATCGACGGTCACGCCGCAGACCTGCCGCAGCGCGCAACCCGGGTCGTCCCCCGCGACGCAGGCGTCGCACAGGCCGCAGGTCGACCAGATCCACGGCACGCCGACCCGGTCCCCCGCGGCCCAGGCCGAAACGTCCGGCGCGACGGCATCGACGCGCCCGACGACCTCGTGTCCCGGCACGACCGGCAGCCGCGCGAAGTCGAGGTGCCCCTGCTGCAGGTGCAGGTCGCCGGCGCACATCCCGCAGGCCTCGACGCGGATCCGAATCTGGCCCGGTCCGGGCTCCGGGACCGGCCGCTCCTCGAGCGCGAGCGGTTCTCCCGCCCGGCGGACCACCGCCGCCGTCATCGTCCGCGCGCGCGGGCTCACCGGGAGTCCCAGGGGACCCCGGACGCCGGCTTCAGCGTGAAGACGCGGAAGCGGCCGACCGGGTCCTGCTCGGCGTAGCGCTTCTCGACGAACTGCCGCAGCTCGGGGAAGCGCAGCATCTGGGTGTACGAGTCCTCGCGCTCGAAGTCGTTCTCGTCGCGCATGCCGACCAGGATCACGCCGGGCGGGTCCTTCTGCAGGTCCTCGATCAGCCGCGCGCGTCGCGCCGCGAGGTCGCCGAAGCGCACCGCGAGCGGCGAGTCGGTCAGCAGCACCTTGTGGAACGCGAACGGCGTCGCCGGCGAGCGCCCGGCGTGGAAGTAGATCCCGGGCGAAAGCCCCCAGACCAGCAGGCGCTGGCGCGCGGCCGAAGCGGCGTCGACGACGCGCGCCGCGGCCAGCTCGGCGGCCGGCGAGAACGGCCCGTTCGAGTCGAAACGCGCCAGGTAGGCTTCGGAGGAGAGGCGGCCGCGGCGCAGGTCGAGGTCGGGCCCGTAGGCCGCCTGCCAGCGCCCGGCCTGCGGCAGCGCGAGCCCCAGCAGCAGCACCAGGGCGCTCGCGCCCAGGATCCGCGCCCCGCCCCCCTCCCGGATTGCGAAGCCGATCGCGACGATCCCGAAGGCGCCGGCCAGCGCGAGCCCCGGCACCGCGAGCAGGAAGTGATACCCCGCGAGCTGCCGCTGCAGCACGATCGCGACCAGCGTCGCGACGACCCACGGGACCAGCCACAGCGCCTCGGCGCGGCGCCGCAGGACGAGCAGCGCGAGGCCGATCGTCCCGGTGATCGTCAGCACCGGGACCGTGCGCATCAGCTCCTTGAGCGCACCGAGGATCGTCGCCGGCAGCGAGAAGCCGCGCGCGATCAGCTCGGCGTACGCGGTGTTGTAGGTGAAGACCGCGGCGATCATCTCGGGCAGCCCGCCGCGCAGCTGGAAGTAGAGCAGCACGATCGCCCACGGGATGGCGGCGCCGAGCAGCATCCCGCCCAGCTTCCGCCACCAGGGGCCACCCTTCGGCGTGCCGACCCAGACCCCCGGCCAGGCTGCGAGCACGACCCCGGCCGGGACCTTGTAGAGACTCGCGATCCCGGTCAGCACCCCGCACCAGAACGGGGCGTCGGCCCGCTCGCGTCCCAGCCACGCGAACCAGCCCGCGCCGAGCAGCGGCAGCGCGAGGAACAGCTCGGCCTGCGCGCGCGCCCAGTAGCCGCCCCAGCCCGGCGCCCACATCCCGGCGACCATCAGGAATGCCGCCGCGATTCCGGCCCAGCGTCCCCACAACCGCGAGGCCATCACCCCGGCCACCAGCACGGCCAGGCCAAGCCACGCCGCCTCGAACCACCAGAGCGCGGCGACCCGCTCCCCGAACAGGGTGAAGGCCAGCGGGTAGGTGTAGAGGACCAGCGGCGGCTTGCTGTCCCAGAGGTCGCGGTAGGGCAGCCAGCCCTCGGGAACGAGCCGGCCGAACAGCGCGAAGAGCCCCTGATCCAGCCCCAGCGGCTCGACCGCCCGCAGCCACGCGAGACCGGCGAACCCGGCGGCCAGCGCGAGACCGGCCAGGAAGACCAGCCACGCCGGATCGTCGGCCCGCTGCGGGACGCCGAAGCGCGTCCCGGGGATCCGTGCCTTGGCCACCTGCGCACCCTCTCCGTCAAGGATAGCGCCGCCGGTCGGCCCGCGGTGTGACGAAGGGGCGGATCGGACGGGAGGGGACACCGGCGTGGGACAATGGCGCAGGAGAAACCGCGGTGCGCGACCGCGTCATCCTGCACCTCGACATGGACGCGTTCTACGCCGCGATCGAGCAGCGGGAGCGGCCGGAACTGCGCGGGAAGCCGGTGCTGATCGGCCATCCCGGCCCGCGCGGGGTGGTCGCGACCTGCTCGTACGAGGCCCGGAAGTACGGCGTCCGCTCGGCGACCCCCTCGGTCCGAGCGATGCGGCTCTGCCCGGACGCGGTCTGGCTTCCGCCCGACTTTCCCCTGTACCACGAGGTCTCGACGCGGATCTTCGCGCTCGTCGAAGAGGCCGTCCCGGTGATCGAGCAGGTCTCGATCGACGAGGCCTACGGCGACCTGACCGGCTTGGCGAAGGATCTGGCCGACGGCGCGGCGCTGGCCCGCGAGCTGAAAGCGGCGATCCGCGAGGCCGAGCGGCTGACCGCCAGCGCGGGGGTCGCCCCCTGCCGCTTCCTGGCCAAGGTCGCGTCGGACCTCGAGAAGCCGGACGGGCTGGTGACGATCGGGCCGGGCGACGTCGAGCGCGTGCTCTGGCCGCTCTCGGTACGCGTCATCCCGGGCGTCGGGCCGAAGCTGCAGGAGCAGCTCGCCCGGCTCGGGTCGCGCACGGTGGGCGACCTGGCGCGCGCCGACGAGCGGCTGCTGCGGCGCGAGCTGGGGGCCGCAACCGCGCATTTCCTGAAGGAGCGCGCGCGGGGCGAGGACGACGCGCCGGTCGAGACCTGGCACGAGCGCAAGCAGGTCAGCGAGGAGCGGACCTACGGCGAGGACCTGGCCGGCGAGCCGGCGATCGAACAGGAGCTGTTCGCGCGCGCCGACGGGATCGCGGCCGAGCTGCGCCGCCGCGAGCTGGTGGCGCGCAACGTCGCGGTCAAGCTGCGCGACGCGGACTACCGCACGATCACGCGCAGCCGCACGCTGGACGAGCCGGCCGACCTGGCGGCGGAGATCTACGAGACGGCGCGGGCGCTGTGGCGCGCGGCGGAGGAGTTCCGCGGGCGCGGGCTGCGCCTGCTGGGGGTGGCGGCCCGCGACCTGATGGCGGCGCGCGACGTCCCGCCGCCGCTCTTCCCCGACGAGCAGCGCGAGCGGGCGCGCCAGGTCGCGCGCACGGCCGACGCGCTGCGCGAGCGGTTCGGCGACGGCGCCGCGCAGCCGGCGCGCCTCGTCCGCAAGAAAACAAACCGGGGACAGCTACCGTAAGTCGGTAAGCCGAGGAAAGCTCCGCGACTTACCGACTTACGGTAGCTGTCCCCGGTTATCCTGCTGCCATGAGCAAGGGGCTCGAGGCGCTGCTGCCGCTGATCGCGACGGTGGCCGGCATCACCGTCCTGGCCGGGAGCATCTGGTTCTGGACGCGCGGGCGGGAGTTCCGGGCCTGCGGCGTGACCGCCCAGGCCGTCGTGCTCGAGAAGTTCCGCAAGGAGGGCGGCTTCCCGCTCGAGAACTTCTACGCGCGGGTCCGCTTCGAGGACGAGCGGGGCCGCCCGCACGAGGCGGAGGTGAAGATCGTCTCGCGCGCCTGGCGCTCGCTCTCCGTGGGCGGCACGACGCACGTCACCTACCTGCGCGACGATCCGCGGAAGGTCGACTTCGGTCCCGTCTGGGGCCGGAAGATCATCGGGATCTTCCTGATCTTCTTCATGCTCGTCTCCAGCGGGCTCACGGTCGCCGCGATCAGCTCGATGGTCGGGGCGCTGCTCCGGCGGCCGGGGCCGCCCGGCGGCTGAGACCGCACCGCCGGCGATGCGCGCGCGCAGGGGAGGGGCCGTGGACCGCACGATGATCCTGACGATCGGCGGGTTCCTCGCGGTTGCGGTGGTCGTCATCCTGGCGGCACGCTGGCAGGGGCAGCGCGACCGGGCGGCGCGCCAGGAGTACGCCCGGCGGCACGGCTGGGAGATGCCGTCCGAGACGCCCGCCGACTTGCGCGAGGCGCTCGCGCTCTTCGCGCCGGCGGAGATCCGCGTCGTCGGGGGGCTGACCGTCGTGCAGGGACCGCCGCGTCCCCTCTACCTCTTCTCGTTCAACTGGCGGACGCGCGGGAGCCGGAGCGACTTCACCGGCACCGCCTGCCTCGCGCGGCACGACGGGCCGCGCGCCGAGACCCCGGTCTCGATCAGCCGGCGTGTACCGCTGGTCGAAAAGATGACTCCAGGCCAGCTCGACGTCGGCTCGTCCGACTTCCGCGCGATGTGGCTCGTCACGGGCGAGCAGCCGGGCGTCGCGGCCGAGCTGGTCGACGACGCCGTCCAGCGCGCCTTTCTGGAGCACGACAAGGGCCCGGCGTGGACGCTCGACGTCGACTTCGCCGGGCCGTGGGTCTTTGCCGGCAGCCACTGGGCGGCCGGGCCCGAGGAGTGGGACCACCTGGTCGAGCTGACGCGGAAGCTGGCCGAGGGGGCGGGGCGGTAGCGGCGGGCCGGGGGGCTGGCCCCGCGGCCCGTCCGGAGATAGCCTCCGGCCCGGCCGGTCCGCCGCCGCCCCGGAACCCCTCCATGACCGACACCGACCGCGACACGAAGAGCAAGGCCGAGGTCCTCGCGGACCTCGAGCGCGACGTCGAACAGCTGATGGCCGCGCACGAGTCCAAGCGCACCCTCTGGGCCCCGGCCGAGCTGCTCGACCCGGCCCCGGACGCCGATCCCGACCGGCACCGGAAGGAGCTGCGCGCGCGGGCCGAGGGGATCCCGCTGCCGGCGCGGATCGCGCTCTGCGTCAACACCCTCACCGAGGAGGGGCTGCCGCACTTCCACCGGATCTTCTCGCAGTACCTGGGCCCCGGCTCCTTCTGGTCGCGCTGGAACAACCTCTGGACCGCCGAGGAGGACCGCCACGGCGCGGTGCTCCACGACTACGCCCGCGAGTCGCGCGTGCTCGACCTGCCCGAGATGGAGCGGATGCAGTTCGAGTACCTGCGGGCCGGCTTCGAGCCGGCCTGGAGCGCCGACCCCTACCGGGTCTTCGTCTACACCTCGCTGCAGGAGCGGGCGACGCAGGTCAGCCACGCCAACACCGGCAAGATCGCCGGGCAGAACGAACCGCTGATCGGCACGGTGCTGGCGAACGTCGCCAAGGAGGAGGCGCGCCACTTCGTCTTCTACCGGGCGGTCTTCGAGCGGGTCCTGGCGCGCGATCCCAACCGCGCGCTGGCCTCCGCCGCCGAGGTCATGCCGGCGATCGACATGCCGGGGATCAGCATGCCGCACTTCCGCGAGATGGCCGACGTGATCCGGCGCGCCGGGATCTACGGCCCGCGCGACTACCTGAAGATCGTCGAGGAGCAGATCCGCTACTGGGCGATCGAGAAGCTGGCCGGCCTGAACGAAGCCGGGCAGCAGGCGCAGGAGAAGATCCTCGGGATCCCGGCCCGCCTGGAGCGGGTGGCCGAGACGATCGAGGCCCGCAGCCGGACCAAGTCGTTCTCGTTCGCGGTCGCGTTCGCGCGCGCCTTCGAGATGACGTAGCGCTGCCGGAGGCGGGAGTCGGGGAGGGGCGGGATGAAGGAGATCGAGGTCAAGCTGGCGATCGACGACGCCGACGAGGCGCGGCGCCGCCTGGGCGCGGCCGGCGCGATCGCCCTGGCCGCGCGCTCGTTCGAGGACAACCGGCTCTACGACGACGCCGCGCGCTCGCTGAAGGGCGCGGGCCGCCTGCTCCGCCTGCGCAGCGTCGGCGGCCGCACCGTGCTGACCTTCAAGGCCCGGCCCGAGGGGCCGGCCGGCGACCCGCGCTACAAGGTCCGCGACGAGTACGAGACCGAGGTCGCGGACGCCGGCGCGATCGACCAGGTGCTGCGCGCGCTCGGCTACGAGCCGGCCTGGCGCTACCAGAAGTACCGCCAGCCCTATCACCTGGGCGCGGTCGAGGTGCTGCTGGACGAGACGCCGGTCGGCAACTTCCTGGAGCTCGAGGGGCCGCCCGAGGCGATCGACGCGGCCGCGCGCGCGCTGGGGTTCTCGCCCGCCGACTACGACACGCGCACCTACCGCGAGCTGCACCAGGCCCGCACCGGCCGCGAGGAGCCCGGCGACATGGTTTTCCCGGAGTCGGCGTGACGGCCCCGCTGCCCGCGATGATCCTCGCCGCGGGCCGCGGCGAGCGGATGCGCCCGCTGACCGCCGTACGGGCCAAGCCGGCGCTGCCGGTCCTGGGGGTGCCGCTGGTCGCGCGGATCGTGAAGCACCTCGCGGGGCAGGGAGTGAGCGGCTTCGCGGTCAACGCCTGGCACGCCCCCGACTCGATCGGCGCAGCGTGCGCGCGGGCCGGGCTGCCGGCGGGCTCGTTCGAGCTGTTCCCCGAGCGCGAGCTGATGGGGACCGGCGGCGCGCTGGCCGCGCCGGCCGCGCGGCTGGCCGAAGCGCCGCACTTCCTGCTGCACAACGGCGACACGCTGCTGGCGGCGCCGGTCGCGGCGTTGCGCGAGGCGGCGGCCGGGGCGACGCTGGGCGCGCTGCTGGTCCGCCCGGGCCACGACCCGCGCTACAACCCGGTGCGGGTCGCGGGCGGGCGCTTTCTCGGCCTGGGCGCGGCGTCGGGCGAGGGCGAGGGCGAGGGCGAGGCGACCTACCTGGGCGTCGCGCTGCTGGCGCGGGCGGTGCTCCTCTGCGTCCCGCGCGATCGCCCCTCCGAGCTGTTCCGCGACCTCCTGCTGCCGGCGCTCGCCGGCGGGGGCACGCTGGCGGTCGTCCCGTACGACGGGCCCTGGATCGAGTTCACCTCGCCGGGCCGCTATCGCGCGCACTGCTGCGCGCTGGCGCTCGCGGGCGGGAGCGCGGCCGCCGGCCTGGTCGGAGGCGGCGCGGCGGTGACGCGCACCGGGCCGCCGCACGGGGCGCGCCTCGCGCTGGCCGACGGCGCGCGGACCGATCCCGGCGCGACCTTCGACGGCGGCGTCGTGCTGGAGGCCGGCGCGAGGGCGCACCGCGGGGCCTCGATCACCGGCAGCGTGCTGCTCGAAGGGGCCGAGGCCGCGCCCGGGTCGCTGCTGTGGCATACGGTCGTGATGCCCGGCACGCGCGTCCCGCCCGGCGCGGCGTTCCGCGACGGCGTCGTCCTCGCGGACCCGGACGACGCCTCCGGGCGCGTGCACTGCGTCCCCTTCGCCGACCTGGAGGGGACGTGACGCCGCCCGCGGAGGGCCGCCCCGCCGCGACCGTCGAGCGCCTGCTGCGCCGTCGCTTCGGCCCCGCGCGCCGCGTCGAGCGGCTGGCCGCGGACGCCTCGGTCCGCCAGTTCTGGCGGATCGAGCGGACCGCGGGCGGAACCGCCGTCGCCTGCGTCGACGCCCGCGGCGGGACCGCCGCGCTCGACCGGATGCAGGCCGCGTGCGCGCTGCTGCGCGCGATCGAGGTCCCGGTGGCGGAGATCCTCGACCGCGACGACCGGATCCCGGCGCTGCTGCTGGAGGACCTGGGCGACTGGCTGCTGGCCGACGCGCTGCGCTCGCAGACCGAGGCCGAGCAGCGCGCACTCTACGGCGAGGCCGGCCGGATCGCGGGGCGGATCGCGCGGCTCGGCACGCCGGAAGTGAAGGTCGAGCACCCGCTGGCCTGGCCGATGCTGGCGGGAGAGCGCCTGCGGATGGAGCTGGCCTTCTTCGCCGTGCACGACGTGGCGGGCCGGCGCGGCGTGTGCGACCAGGGGCTGCTCCGGGCGCTCGCGGAGCTCTCCGGCGCGATCGTCGCGCAGCTCACGGCGCGCCCCTTGGCGCTGGCGCACCGCGACTTCCACGCCCGCAACCTGCTGGTACGCCCCGGCCCGGCGCTGGGAGTCGTCGACTACCAGGACGCGCTGCTCGCGCCGGCCTGGTACGACCTGGCCTCGCTGGTGCGCGACCCGTACGTCGTCCCCGCCCCCGCGCTGGCGGACGAGGCGGCCCGCGCCTACGTCGGCGAGGCGGGAGGCCCCGCCCCTGCCGCCGACCCGCTCTTCGCCTGGGTCGCGCTGCAGCGCGATCTCAAGGCGATCGGGACCTACGCCTTCCAGGCGCGGCGGCTGGGCCGCGAGCGCTTCACGCAGTACATCCCCGCTGCCGAGCGGCTGGCGCTGCGCGCCGCGCGCGAACTCGGCGGTGACGCCGGGGCCGAGGCCGAGTCACTGCTCTTACGGATCGGTTTCGCGGACGACCGTCGCACGGCACCCGCGTAACGAAAAGCGCATCCGACTTCCGCGGCGCGCTGCACCGCCCTGCGGCGCCGCTCGTCCCGCGAACCCGTCCGAACTGCCACGAACAATGCGGCGCGGGGTTCCGCGGACTGGCTCACCGTTTGCAAACCCCGTCCCCGAGATCGTGGGGGATCCGACATGAACACGCGTGGGCCGTCCTCTCCCGTCCGCTTTGACTCGATCCGCCGCCGCCTGGCGCTCGCCGTCGCGCTGGCGCTCGCGCTCGGCGCGGCGCTCCCCGTGCTGGCCGCCAAGTCCAAAGGGCCGGTGCTGATCAAGCTCAAGCCGCCCTCTGCGACGCTGCCGGTCGATGGCATCAAGCGCTTCACCGCGAGCGTCAAGAACACCCCCGACCGGGCGGTGACCTGGACGGTGGACGGCGTGCCGGGCGGAAACGAGGTCGTCGGCACCGTCAACGAGCGCGGCGTTTACCGGGCCCCGGCCTGGAGCGGTGGCGGGATCACGGTGACGGTGAAGGCGGCGAGCGTCGCCGACCCGGCCGCGACGGCCTCCGCCCGCGTGAAGATCCTGCCCGGCGGCGCGCCGCTCGTCGTCGACGCCGTCGCGCCGGCCGCGATCGAGTCCGGCCCCGTGAGCCTGACGCTCACCGGTGCCGGCTTCACCCCGGCCTGCCGCGTCGCGCTGGGTAAGGTCGAACTGGCGGCGAGCTTCGTCTCGGCGACGCAGCTGGTCGCGACGGGTGTCGTCCCGGACGAGCTCGCACCGCAGGCGGCGCTGGTCGTCGTCGATCCCGGCCCGCCGCGCCGCGCCAGCCAGCCCAGGACGATCGCGATCACCGTCCGCCCGCCCCCCGCGATCGCCTCGGTGACCCCCTCCGCGGTCCACCCCGGACCGGTCACACTGGCGATCTCCGGCAGCGGCTTCGACGCCGCCTCGCGCGTCCTGCTCGGCGCGCAGGAGCTGGCCACGACGCTGCTCTCGCCGACCGCGCTCGAGGCCCGCGGCGTCGTCCCGGAGTCGATGGTCCCCGGCGCCCCGCTGGTCGTCGTCGACGCCGCCAACCCGGCCCGCCGCTCGGCGCCCTACGCGCTGACCGTCAGCCTCCCGCCGCTGGTCCTCGCCGCGGCGGAGCCGGCGCGCGTCTACAACGGGCCCGTCACCTTCACGATCACCGGCAGCGGCTTCGAGGCCGACACGGTCGCGCGGCTGGGCGAGCTCGCGCTGGCCACGACGGTCCGCTCCGCGACGGAACTCTCGGCGTCGGGCGAGGTCCCCGAGTCGATGGTCCCGGGCGCCGCGCTGGTGCTGGTCGACGGCAGTACGCCCGACCGGCGCTCCGCGCCGCTCGCGATCGCGATCGAGCGCGTGACGCCGCTGGCGCTCTCGTCCGTCGAGCCGGCCGCGCTCTACGCCGGCGCGGTCGAGCTGACGATCCGCGGGTCCGGCTTCACGCCGACGACCCGCGTCCAGCTCGGCGGACTCGCGCTGACCACGACCTTCATCTCGGACCGGCTGCTCTTCGCGGCGGGCATCGTGCCGGACGCGATGGCCCCCGGGGCTTCACTCGTGCTGCTCGACGAGGGCCCGCCGGCGCGGCGCTCGGACCCGCTGGCCGTGCCGGTCACGCCGGTCGAGCCGCTGGTGGTCACCGCCGTCTCGCCCGACAAGATCGCCCCGGGCAAGGTGACCTTCACGATCACCGGCTCGGGTTTCGACGCCGACACGCGGGCCGCGATCGGCACCACCCCCCTGACCACGAAGTTCCTGTCGGCGACCTCGCTGCAGGCGACCGGCACCGTCCCCGAGGGGCTCGCCCCCGGCGCCGACCTGGTGCTGCACGACGGCGGCCCGCCGGCCCGCGACTCGGCCCCGTACCGGATCGCGATCGAGGCGCTCGCGCCGATCCAGCTCTCGTCGGTCACGCCGTCGACGGTCGCGACCGGCTCGGCGAGCTTCACGCTCGAGGGGAGCGGGTTCACGCCGGCCAGCAAGGCCACGCTGGGGAGCCTGGCGCTGACCACGACCTTCGTCTCGCCGACGCGCCTGACCGCCACCGGCACGATCCCGACCTCGATGGTCCCGCGCGCCTCGATGACCGTCGTCGAGAGCACGCCGACGCAGCGCCGTTCCAATGCGATCACCGTCACGATCGAGTACGGCGTCAACACCAAGGTCACGATCGACCCGGCCACCGCCTCGATCCCCGCCGCGAGCGGGATGCAGTTCCATGCCACGCTGCAGGGCGACCCCGAGCACCCGTTCGACTGGGCCGTCAACGGCATCCCCGGCGGCAACGACGCGCTCGGCAAGGTCAACGGCGACGGTTGGTACACCGCGCCGCCGATGCCGCCCGTCCCGCCCGTGGTGACGATCACCGCGACCAGCTCGACCACGCCCCCCGCCACCGGGCAGTCGGTCGTCACGATCACCAACCCGCTCCCGACGATCGCCGGCGTCTTCCCGGACGCGGTGCGGCCGGGCGCCTTCACGATTTCGGTGCGCGGCGCCGGCTACATGCCGACCTCGCGCGTGCTCTACGACGGCGTCGACATCGCCGCGACCTACGTCTCGCCGACCCGCCTCGAAGCCCGCGGCACCGCGTCGCGCGAAACGGGACGGAAGGCGGCGATCCAGGTCGTCAACCCCGACCCGGGCGGCTCCATCTCGCCGTCGGCGACGCTGGCGATCCTCTCCGACCCGGCGACGACGACCTACCGCGTCTCCGCCGCCGAGGCCGGCCGCTTCCTCGAACAGGCCGCCTTCGGTCCCGACGCCGAGACGCTCGACCGCGTCCGGGAACTGGGGTTCGCGGGCTGGATCGACGAGCAGTTCGCGCTCCCCGAGTCGGAGTATCCCGAGCCGCTCGAGAAGTGCCTCGACGTCGACGTCCGCCTGGCCTTCAGCCGCGCGATGCTGCAGGGCGAGGACCAGCTGCGGCAGCGAACGATCTTCGCGCTGGGCCAGATCGTCGTGATCTCGGCCAACAAGACGGGCGATCCGGAACAGCTCCTGATCTGGCAGCGGATGCTCAGCCAGCAGGCCTTCGGCACCTATCGCGAGCTGCTCGAGGCGGTCACGCTGAGCCCGACGATGGGCCGCTACCTCGACCTGGCCAACAGCGCCAAGGCCGCGGCCGACGGCTCGAGCCAGCCCAACGAGAACTACCCGCGCGAGGTGCTGCAGCTCTTCTCGATCGGCCTCGACCAGCTGAACCCCGACGGGACGCCGGTGATGGGCGGGGACGGCAAGCCGGTCCCGACCTACACCCAGGACACGATCCTGGAGATGGCCCGCGCGATGACCGGCTGGGGCTGGCCGGTGCCGGAAGGGGAGACCTTCCGCTGGCCGACCCGCCAGAACTACCAGGGGCCGATGGTCCCCTACGACCCGGCCCACGACACCGGCTCCAAGGTGCTGCTGAGCGGCTTCACGATCCCCGCCGGCGGCAGCGCGGTGCTCGACATGGAGGCGGCGCTGGACAACATCGCGTCCCACCCCAACGTCGGGCCCTTCATCGGCACGCGGCTGATCCGTCACATGGTCAAGAGCAACCCCAGCCCGGCCTACGTCGCGCGCGTGAGCCAGGCCTTCGAGAACGACGGCAAGGGGGTGCGCGGCGACCTGCGGGCGGTGCTGAAGGCCGTGCTGCTCGACCCCGAGGCGCGCTCGGCCGAGCTCACGCCCGAGATCGGCAAGCTGCGCGAACCGATCCTCTACCTGGCCGGCGTGCTGCGCGCGCTGGACGGGCAGGTCCAGCCGGACCGCACCCTGACCCTGACCGAGACCCGCGACCTGGGCCAGCGGCTGCTGGAGTCGCCGTCGGTCTTCAACTACTTCTCGCCGCTGCACCAGGTCGAGGAGGGGCTGTTCGGGCCGGAGTTCCAGATCTACACCCCGCTGACCTCGGTCTCGCGGGCCAACCTGCTCTACCGCTACCTGAACGAGAACTACCGCAAGGAGGTCGCGATCGACCTCGAGCCGTACCGCGCGGTCGCCGGCCAGCCCACGCAACTGGTCGACCTGGTCGACGAGCGCTTCTTCCAGGGCCGGATGTCGGCCGGGATGCGCGACTCGCTGCTCCGCTCGCTGAACGCCCACAGCACCAGCACCACGCGCCGCGCGATGACGGCGCTCTACCTCGCGCTCTCCTCGGGCGAGTACCTCGTCCAGCACTGAGCAGCGGCCGGAGGACACGATGAGAACCCGCAGGGAATCGACGCGTCGCGAGTTCCTCCGCGTCAGCGGCCGCACGGCGCTGGCGCTGGGTACGGTGGGAGCGCTCGAGCGCTTCGGCCGCTTCAACGCCTTCGCCCAGGAGTCCGGCGACTACCGCGCGCTGGTCTGCGTCTTCATGTTCGGCGGCAATGACTCCAACAACCTGGTCGTGCCGCTCGACGCGGCGCGCTACGACCTGTACCGGCGGGGGCGCGGCATGCTGGCGCTGCCGTCGACGGGGGTGCTGCCGATCGGGACTTCGACCGCCGGCGAGTTCGGGCTGCACCCCAGCCTGTCGGCGCTGCGCACGTTCTACACCGAGCGGCGGATGGCGATCGTCGCCAACATCGGCAACCTGGTTCGCCCGACCACCCGCAGCGCGTACCGCGACCGCACGGTGCCGGTTCCCGACCAGCTCTTCTCGCACGAGGACCAGATCGCGCAGATGCAGGCCGGGATCCCGGGCGACTCCTCGACCGGCTGGGGTGGCCGCAGCGTCGACCAGCTCCAGAACCTGAACGGCACGCTCGGCTTCCCGCCGTCGCTGTCGATGTCGGGCTCCGCCCTGTTCTGCATCGGCGAGCTGGTCGGCTCGGCGGGGCTCGGCAGCGGCAGCCTGGAGCTCCTGGCGCTCAAGCTCTCGAACGAGCAGGACCGCCTCGCGCGGTCCCAGTCGCACCAGGAGATCCTGGAGATGGACAGCGGGATGCGGCTGATCCAGAAGTCGAACGAGACCCGCGTCAAGGCCGCCGAGCTGGACGAGATGCTGCGCAGCGCGGCCCCCGGGCCGGAGCTGCAGACCCAGTTCCCGAACAGCGGGCTGGGCCAGCAGCTCAAGGAGGTCACGCGCTTCATCCAGCTGCGCGAGGTCTACGGGCTGCGGCGCCAGGTCTTCTTCTGCGGGATGGGCGGCTTCGACACCCACTCCGACCAGCTCCCC
This sequence comes from uncultured Acidobacteriota bacterium, assembly GCA_963702545.1. Taxonomy (GTDB): domain Bacteria; phylum Acidobacteriota; class Polarisedimenticolia; order J045; family J045; genus JALOKP01. Next base: position 82,010 of record CAVPDB010000021.1, read on the forward strand.
TCGCAGGCCGGCCTCCTGGCGACGGTCTCCGAGGCGATGGCCGCCTTCTACCGCGCGACCGAGGAGCTGGGCGTGGCGGGCTCGGTCACGGCCTTCACCGAGTCGGACTTCAGCCGCACGCTGAACCCCTCGGGGAACGGCACGGACCACGCCTGGGGCGGCCACCACCTCGCGCTGGGCGGCGCGGTGCAGGGGGGCGACATGTACGGGACCTTCCCCTCGCTGCAGCTCGGCGGCCCGGACGACACCGGCGGGCGCGGCGCCTTCATCCCGACCACCGGGCTCTGCCAGTACGGCGCGACGCTGGCGCGCTGGTTCGGCGTGGCCGAGGAGTCGCTGCCGGTGGTCTTCCCTCAGTTGACGAACTTCGCCAGCCGGGATGTCGGGTTCATGGGGTAGACCGGAGGGGCGCCGGCGCGGGGCTGCCCGTAATCGGTCGGTCGACACACGGCCGCCGGCCGGCGTGGCATCATGCCGCGGCGGCAGGCTCGCCGCCCCGCGAGAACGTCCGACATGGCGAGGTGGCAGTTCTGCAGCGTCCTCCTCCTGCTCGCGGCGGGGCCCACGACGGCGCTCGCCGAGGAAGAGAGGACCGGCAGCGTCTTCGGCCTGACGACCCACGGTTACGTCGACCGCTGGGAACTCGACGAGGCGACGCGGCGCGGCACCTTCGTGATCCGGCCGTACAAGCCGGTGTACATCCTCCCCGTCTCCTGGACCGACGATCCCAACGAGCTGCCGGTCAGCGAGGGCGGGGGGAACGAGCTGGCGGAGCCGCTCGCGCTGGACGACTGGGAGGCCGAGTTCCAGCTCAGCTTCAAGACGAAGATCTGGCAGGGGGTGTTCAAGCGGTACGGCGACCTCTGGCTGGGCTACACGCAGACCTCGCGCTGGCAGATCTACAACGAGGCCGCCTCCCGCCCGTTCCGCGAGTCCAACTACGAGCCGGAGGCGATCCTGAGCTTCGCCACCGACTTCCGGCTGCTCGGGTTCCGCGGCCGGCTGCTGGGCGTCAGCCTGAACCACCAGTCGAACGGACGCGCCGATCCGCTCTCGCGGAGCTGGAACCGCGTGATCGGCATGGCCGGGTTCGAGCGCGGCGACTGGGTCGTGCAGCTCCGCCCGTGGTGGCGGATCCCCGACAGCGCCGAGCAGGACGAGAACCCCGCGATCGAGGACTTCGTCGGGCGGATCGAGGTCCTCGTCGTGTGGCGCCGCCACGGCCACGAGATCGAACTGACGGGCCGCCACTCGCTCCGCCTCGACGAGCGCTCGCACGGCTCGCTGCAGCTCGACTGGGCCTTCCCGATCGCGGGCGAGCTGAAGGGCCAGGTGCAGATCTTCACCGGGTACGGCGAGAGCCTGATCGACTACAACCACCGGCAGACGACGATCGGGCTCGGGGTGTCGCTGCTGCAGTGGTTGTGAGCGGACCCGGAAGCCGCCCGCGGGGAGCGTCTTGCCGAGCGGCTACCCCCGCCCCACCCGCGCCCGGTGCAGCAGGAACAGGAAGAACGGCACCCCCATCAGCGTCGTGACGATCCCCACCGGCAGGTCGACCGTGACCGACACGACCCGCCCCAGCAGGTCCGCCAGCACCAGGAACGCCGCGCCGGCCAGCATCGACGCCGGCAGCAGCGTGCGTGCCGAGGGGCCGGTCCACGTCCGGACCATGTGCGGGACCATCAGCCCGACGAAGGCGACCGGCCCCGTGACGCTGACCGCGCCCCCCGCCGCCAGCGCCACCGCGGCGAAGACCGCGGCCCGCCCGCGCAGCAGGTCGACCCCGATCGACAGCGCGTGCTCCTCGCCCAGCGCCAGCGCGTCGATCAGCCGTCGCAGCAGGAACAGGCCCGCGATCCCGCCCGCGACCGGCAGCGCCGCCAGCCGGACGTCGCGCCAGGTCCGTCCCTCGGCCGAGCCCAGCAGCCAGGCGAAGATCTCGTGCACGCGGTGCTGCGCGGTGGCGAGGATCAGCACCGAGACCAGCGCCGCAGCGAGACTGCCGACCGCGACCCCGGTCAGCAGCAGTGCGCCGGTGGTCGGCCGCCCCGCGGCGTAGGCGATCAGGTAGACCACGACGACCGCGACCAGCGCCCCCGCGAAGGCCGCAAGCGGCACGCTGAACAGCCAGCGGTCGGCCAGCCCCGTCGTGTAGGCCAGCACCGCGCCCAGCGACGCGCCGCCCGAGACGCCGACCAGGCTGGGGTCGACGAGGCTGTTCTGCAGCGAGGCCTGCAGCGCCGCGCCGGTCACCGCGAGGGCCGCGCCGGCCAGCGCCATGATCAGCACGCGCGGGAGCCGGAAGACCCAGACCAGCGGCTCGACCAGCGCCGGGTCGGCGTGCCGCGGCGGCAGGCCGAACAGCACGCGCAGCGCGTCGAGCGGCCCGACCCCCGCTGCGCCGCCGAACGCGACCCCCGCCAGGAGCGCCAGCGCGAGCAGTCCGAGCAGCACGAGCCAGCGCGAGACCGGCCCGGCCGCGGGCGGGCCGGAACGCGCGCCCGCCGCCCCACGGTCTGTCACCGGAAGGCCTCCGGGTGCAGCTTCCGCGCGAGCTGTTCGGCCCCCTCGACCAGGAACGGCGTGACCGTCGTCAGCAGCCGCGGCGGCAGCAGGATCACGCGGCCGGTCTTCGCGGCGCGGGTGGCCTCGAGCTGAGGGTAGGCGCGCAGCACCCGGGCGGCGTCGGTGTCGAGCCCCTGGCCCAGCAGCAGCACGTCGGGATCGAGCGCCAGGATCTGCTCGGCCGAGAGCTTGCGGTGCCCCTCGATCGCCGCCGCGGCGTTGACCCCGCCGGCGCGGCGGATCAGCGCGTCGACCGTCGTGCCGCTGCCGGCCACCACGAGGTGCGAGAGCGAGAGCACGCGCGGCCGCGTCAGCGGCTGGGCCCGGGACAGCGCGCGCTCGAGCCCGAGCAGCCGCGCCCGCAGCTCCGCGGCGCGCGCGCGGGCCGCCTCGTCCGCGCCGACCGCCTTCCCCAGCGCCAGCAGCGTGCGCTCGATCCCCTCGAAGTCCCTGGCCGCATCGAGCGTCAGCGAGCGCACCCCCAGCGCCTTCATCCCGGAGAGGAAGGCCCGGTCGTTCCACGGCGCGGCGACGATCAGGTCGGGCCGGGTCGCGAGCACCGGTTCCGTGCGCGCGACCAGGCGCGGGACCGGCGCGGGGTAGCGCCCCGCGACGTTGCTGACCTCGGCGTCGTCGGCGAAGCTCGAGACGCAGACCACGCGCTCGGGCGGCACGAGCAGGAAGAGCAGCTCGTCCCCCATCAGGCTGACCGAGCAGATCCGCTGCGGGATCGCGCCCTTTCCGCCACCCCCGGCCGGTGCTGGGGCGGCGTCCGCGGCCGCCCCGGCGGCGCCGGCGACCGCCAGCGCGGCCAGCGCAACGAGCCGCACGGCCCCCCGGCGCATCAGACCCGCGTGTCCCAGAGCACGTCGCCGGTGCCGCGGACCTTGTTCTCGTAGCGCGCCTGGATGAACAGCAGGTCCGACAGCCGGTTGAGGTACTGGACCAGCGCCGGCGCCACTTCGGTCGCGTGCGCCAGCGCCACCGTCCGCCGCTCGGCGCGCCGGCAGATCGTGCGCGCCAGGTGGAGCTGCGCGGCCCCCGTCGTTCCGCCCGGCAGGATGAAGTTGGCCAGCGCGCCCAGCTCGGCGTTGAAGCGGTCGCAATCGGCCTCGAGCTGCTGGATGTGCCGCGGCTCGATCAGCGCGCGCGGCGGCCGCCGCCCCCGCTCCCGAGCATCGACAGCTCGCCGCCGAGGTTGAGCAGCTCGCTCTGGATCCGGGTCAGGGAGGCCGCGACGTCGCCTGACAGCCCCAGCGCCAGCGCCAGCCCCAGCGCGGAGTTCAGCTCGTCGACGGTGCCGTAGGCCTCGACCTGGACGTCGTCCTTGCTGACCCGCCGGCCGTCCGCGAGACCCGTGGTGCCGTCGTCGCCGGTTCGGGTGTAGATCTTGGTCAGGCGGGCCATGGGTCCTCCGGGCGCGCATTGTAGCGGGGGGGAGGGGGAAGCGGGCCCGCGGTGGCGCGGCCCGGGCCTGCGGCCGGGTCAACCCGGCGCCGCCTCCCGCGTCTTGCAGGAAGGAGCCAAGGACCCGTGCCGAGCGAGCGAGACCTCCCGGACGACCAGCTCGCGGCTCGCGCCCGGCGCGGCGACCGCGAGGCCTTCGCCGTCCTGGTCGCGCGCTACCAGCGACCGCTCACCGGGCGGGCCCTGGCCAGCACGAGGAAGCTCGAGGATGCCGACGACGCGGTGCAGGAGACCTTCTTCCGGGCGTGGCAGGGGCTGCCGCGCTTTCGCGAGGACGCGCGTTTCGGCCCGTGGCTGTTCCGGATCCTCGACAACCACCTCGCCGACCGCGGCCGCCGCCGGGGCCGCGAGGTCCCGGGGGCGGAGCAGTTCGCCGAGGCCCTGGCCGACCCGGCGCCGGGGCCGACGAGCGGCTGGTGGCCGACGAGCTGGCGACGGCGGTGCGGGGCGCGCTGGACCGGCTGCCGCCCGGCCGCCAGCGCGAGGTCTTCCAACTGCGCTACGAGGAGGGGCTGCCCGTGAACGAGATCGCCCAGCGCCTCGGGCTGCACAGCGGGACCGTCAAGGTGCACCTGTTCCGCGGGGCCCGGGAACTGCGCCGGCTGCTCGGCGGCGCGGTGGAGGGGACGCGATGAGCGACGGCCGGCAGGGCGCCCCGGAGATCGCCGACCTCGAGCTGGAGCGCTTCTTCGCGCGCCAGCGGGGCGAGATCATGGCGCGGATCGAGGCCCACGAGGCGCGGCGCCGCGCACGCCGCTGGCTGGCCGCGGCCTCGGCCGCCGCGGCGATGATCGCCGTCGCGGTGCTGGGCGTCGCGGGCACGGCGGGGCCCGACGCCCCCGTGGTCGGCACGGCGTGGCTGGCCGAGCCGCTGTTCGCCGAGCCCGCGCACGAGGTGGCCGACCCGCTCGAGGCGTTTGGCGCGTGGCCCGAAGGACCGGCGGCGACCGCCCCCGCCGAGGAGACGGACAGCCTCGGCATCATGGAATGGGAAGAGACGCTCTCGCGAGAGGACCGACGATGATCCCCAGGACGAACCGACCGATGGCGCACCGTGCCGCGCGCACCGCGGCGGCGCTGGCGCTGCTCCTCGCCCTCTTCGCGCTGCCGGCGGCGGCGCAGGGCCCGCCCCCCGGCGACGACGAGCCGGGCGCCGGGCCCGGCGGTCCCGGCGGATTCGGCCCCGGCCCCGGCGGCCCCGACTTCGAGTGGTGGACCTCGCCGCGGCTCAAGACGCAGTTGGGACTCAGCCCCGAGCAGGAGAAGGCGATCCAGTCGGTCATGTTCGGCTCGGGCGAGAAGATGATCGACCTGCGCGCCGCGATCGACAAGGCGCGGCTCGAAATGGTCCGCGTGATCTCTGCCGACGCGATCGACGACGCGGCGGCGAAGAAGGCGATCGACCGGCTGGTCGACGCCGAATGCCAGGGGGCGCGGCTGCGCCACACCGCGCGCGTCGACGTGGCCAGGATCCTGACGAAAGAGCAGCGCGTGAAGCTGATGCAGTTGCTGGAGCGGCGTCAGCGCGAGCGACCGCGCACCGAACGGCCGCGCGGGCGATAGCGCGCCCGCGCAGGCCAGCCCCTACCGCACCAGGCTGGCCAGGTCCATCGACGCGGCGGCGGCGGCAAGGTCCTTCGCGCTCACGCCGTGACCCTGCATCGTGACCCGGATCCGGCCCCCGGGGATGACCTGGAGCAGGCTCGGCAGCCCGTCGGCCCCGTCCGCGACGACGGCCGGAAACCCGCCGATCTGGGTCCGCCGCAGCACGCGCCCGGTGAACTCCACCTCCTGCCCCGGCTCCGGAAGGGGCAGGATCTCGCCGAGCTTCGGCAGCCCCGCCGGGTCGAACACCGTGACCTCGGCCGTCCGGGCCGCGCCGGACGCGCCGTAGCGCCCGGTCGCGACCGAGATCACGACCGGGCCGATCGGCTGCACCGACTTGTCCGTCCCGGTCCGCGACAGTCCCGCGACTTTCGCCGGGAGGGTGCGCTCGAGCGTTTCGGGCGGCACCGGCTTCACCTTTGCCGCCTCGATCAGGTCGGGGCGCGAGGCCAGATCGGGCGCGGCCAGGCTGAGCGACTTGGGCGGCGGGTCGCCGCCCGGGCTCGGGGCCGGCGCCGTCGATTGTCCCGCAGCGGGTCGAGCCGCAGCGACGGGAATCAGGACCAGCGCGGCGAGCAGCGCGACGCGGCGGGCGACGGGAGGGGAAGTCGGCGTGTCGGTCATGGCGGAGAGCCTCGCACGATCCGGGCCCGGGCGCACCGTCGCGCCGCGGACCGCCGGCGCGGCTCAGCGAGCGGCCTGTCGCCGCGCGTCCGCCAGCAGCGCCCGCGCGCGCTCGTCCTCCTGCAGCGCCAGGCCGTGCTCGAGCAGCGGGACCGCCTCGGCCGGCCGTCCCAGCAGCACGAGGCTGCGCGCGAGATTGAAGAGCGTCGGGACGTGGTCGGGGTCGGCCGCCAGCAGCGCTGCGAACGCGGCTGCCGCTTCCTCGTGTTTCCCCGCCTGGTCGAGCTGCATCGCGGCGCCGAACCGGCTGCGCAGCACGTTCGGGTCGCGGGCCGTCGCCCGGCGGAACGCGGCGGCAGCCGATTCCGGGTGCCCGGCCCGGGCAAAGACCTCGCCCGCGGTCCAGGTCCCCTCGGCCGACAGCGCGCCGCTGTCGAGCCCGCGCTGCGCCAGGTCGACCGCCTCCTCCGCGTGCCCCTCGAGCAGCCGCTTCTGCGCCAGCCGGACCTGGGCCCGCGCCTGCAGCGCCGCGATGCCCGGCTCCTGCGGCATCAGCTCGTGCGCCCGCGCCAAAGAGCGCATCGCGGCCTCGAACTGGCCGTCCTCCAGTTCCGCCTCGCCCAGCCCGGCGTAGAGCATCCCGATCTCGGTCGGCGCGTTGCGGATCGCCTCGCGGTAGGCCTTGGCCGACTCGCCGAAGCGGCCGAGGCGCTTTTCCGCCAGCGCCAGCGCGCGCCAGATCTGCGCCGCGCGGTTTTCCACCGCGAGCGACCGGCGGATCGCCTCCGCCGCCGCGGCGTGCTCGGCGCGCGCGGCCTCGGCCTGCCCCTTCGCCTCCAGCTCCTGCGCCCGCTGCCCGTGCGCCAGCCCGACCTCGTACCAGGCCCGGGAGTTCTCGGGGTACCAGCGCAGCGAGGCCAGCGCCAGCGCCTCCTGCGAGCGCCAGTCGCCGACGCGGTTCATCGTCAGCGCCAGGCAGACCAGGAGCACTCCAGCCATCGCGATCCGGCCGGTGCGCTCCCCGGCCGGCTTGGCCGCGTAGCGCGTCAGCAGCCAGCCCACGCCGAGCGCGAAGCCGGCCAGCGGCAGGTACAGGAAGCGCTCGGCGTAGAGCACGCCGGCGACGCTCACGGTGTTGAGCGACGGTGCGAGCGGCAGCAGAAAGAGCGCGACGGCGAGCGCCGGGACCGGGTCCATCCGCCGCGCGATCGAGCGCACGGCCCACGCCACGACCAGGCCGATCAGCACGATCCCGGCCAGCGCGCGCGGCTCGAGGAACCCTTTCACGATCGCGATCGTTCCCGCGCCGTAGAAGTAGTCGTGGGCGACGGGGAGGACCATGAAGCGCGCCGAGACGACGACCAGCCAGAGGGCGGTCGCCAGCCTCACGCCGAGCGGCTGGTCGTACAGCGGCTGATCGCCGTCGCCCAGCATCGGCACGCCGCCCAGGGCGCCGATCAGCGCGTAGCGCAGCGCGAGGTAGCCCACCAGCAGCCCCAGCGCCAGGCCGAGGACCACGGGCTGCCGCCGCTCGTCGGCCCGCGAGCTGCGGCCGCAGGCGCGGAACGCCAGGTCGCAGGCCGCCAGGATGAACGGGAACGCGACGGCGTACTCCTTGCAGAGCAGCCCGGCGCCGAGCAGCGCCAGCGCCCCCGCTTCCCAGGCCCACGGTGAGGCCCTGCTCCCGGCCAGCAGGTGCAGGATCAGCGCCCCGAGCAGCGCCGCCGCAGCCATGATGTCGGCGCGCCCGACGATCGACGCGACCGCCTCGGTCGCCACCGGGTGGACCGCGAACAGCGCGCCCGCTGCGAGCGCCCACGGGCTGCCCGCCAGCAGCAGAGCGGCCAGCAGCGTGACCAGCACCGCGGTCCCGGCGTGCAGCAGCATGTCGGTGACGTGGTAGACCTGCGGCGCGTTGCCCAGCGCGCGCGCCTCGATCGCATAGGTCAGGGCGACGAGCGGACGATAGGACCGCGTGCCGTAGGAGGCGTCGGTCGGGGCCCCCCAGAAATCGCTGGAAAAGACCGCCGAGAGCGGCTTCTCCTGGACGACCGGGTTCAGCGTCACGGCCCGCACCGCGTCGCTGATGATCGGCTTGGGGGGGAGCATCAGGTAGGCGAAGAACGCCAGCGCGGCGATCGCGAGCAGCGCCTTGCCGGAGGGAAACGGCGGGGAAAGCGACGGCGGCGCGGCCGGAACGGGCTGCGGGGACCCCTCTGGTGCTGCGCTGGAACGACGCTTCGACATGGTGGCAGGCGCCGGAATGCTAGCCCGAAACCGCGGAACGCGCCGCGGGGGCCCGGCGCCGAAGGGCAGAAAACCGCCGCCAGACCCAAAAAAAACGCGTTTCCCGCTTGAATCTCCTGCGCCGGTAATGCTACCTATAGCTCGTCCTTTCGCGCGTGCGGTGCGCGACGTGCCGCCGGATCGACGAAAGAGAGGAGCCAGAGAACATGGCAAAGAAGGCTGCCAAGAAGACCGCCGCGCCGAAGGCCGGCAAGGCGAAGGCTGTCGAGATGCTGCTCGTCATGAGCAAGGTCAAGGGCGCCCTCCGCGACCACGGGATGAACGTGGCGTCCGACGCCCCCGAGGCGCTGAACAAGGTGCTGTACGACCTCTGCGTGCGGGCTGCGAAGCTCGCCCAGGCCAACGGCCGCAAGACGATCCGCCCCTACGACTTCTACGTCTGAGGTGGAGTCCCGAGGGGGCGGCTGATCGGCCGCCCCCCCGCGTTTTCCCGGCCCTGGCGCCCGTTTCCGGGCGTCCGTCAGGCCGGCGCTAGCTCTGCAAAGCGCTGGAAAAGGCGTTGCAGCCGCAGCCTGTCCGCGGGCAGGACGAGGAACGAGTCTGCCGTGCCGGCGTGCGCGGCCCGGACCAGGTCGGCCGTGGGACGGTCCGAGCAGGCGACGATCAGCCCCGCCCGGCGCTTCGCGAGCGACGCGGCCAGCCGCATCTTCAGGTCGATCGGGGAGCGGCTGAAGACGAACAGCACGCTCGGCTGCGGCCCGGCGCCACCGGCGGAGTAGGCCGGCAGGACGTGGCAGCCGGCCTCGGCGAGCGCCGTTCGCAGCGCGGCCGTCGCGCGGTCCTTGGGATCCCCGGCGACCTGCACCCGGATCCCCCGCGGGATCGGCGGCGGCGGGCCGGCCGCCTCGGCGTCCCCGGGAAACGGCGCGGGCGCGGCGAACGTTCCGGCGCACGCGTCGCTGCCGGGCGCCGGCTCCTCGACGAAGACCTCGGCCGTGTCGGCGTCCTCGTCGAGATCGGCCTCGAGCGGGCCTTCCCAGCGCTCGCTCGAGCCCAGCAGGATCGCGCCCGCCGGCTCCCCGTCGATCTGCAGCCGGAAGCCGAGCAGGTCCCACCGCACGCCGTGGTCGATCTCCCCGACGATCGCCGGCCACGCGCCCGCCGTGACCCGGCGCAGTTCGTGCCCGCAGCTGAAGCCGCACGCCCGGTCCGTGCCGCGCGCGCGCACCATCCGGCGGGCGGCGCCGCCGAGGATCCCGGCGACCTCGCGGATCGCGCCGAGCAGCGGCTCCGGCAGCTCGCCGGGGTCGGCCGTCTCCTGGATCCCGCCGGCGCTCATCAGCCCGAAAGCCGCGCCCGTCGCCACCGCCGCGGGCCGGTCGAGCGCCAGGAATGCCGGCAGCGCGCGGCCGTCCCCGTCGGCGAACGGGAACAGGAACAGTTCGCGCTGGCCGAAGAGCCGCGGCAGCTCGGGGTGATCGGCCCGCAGGCGCTCAAGCTGGACCGAACGGCCGACCAGCGCTTCGAGCGACTCCCGCATCTGTCCCGCGAGCGCGCCGGCGTGGCCGCGCAGCATGCGCGCGAGAACGCTGGGCGGGGTCCTGTCCACGCGCTCACTCCGCGAGGCTCCCCGGCGCCGCGCCGGCGAGTCCCTCCTCGGAAGACCGTTTCGGACGGAAGCGGCGCCGCTTGAGCCGGCGGGCGGCGCCGCGCCTGCGGCGTGCCGTCAAGCATCCGTCGGCCGGCTGCCGGCGCCCCGCCGCGAAACCGCGGTCCGGATTCCGGACAACCGCACCAACTGGCGCTCGATCAAGCGGATAGCGGCACCCCCCGCGCGGCACACGGCTTGCTGAAAAGGCCCTCGCACGGAAAGGTGCGGTCCGCCGCCGCCACGGCGACGGGACCGCCCCGGGAGCGCGCCGATGGCCGGGACGACGGACGGACGCACGGAACCGACGCCGGACGCGGGGCCGCTGCGCCCGGAGTTCGCCGCGCTGCCGATCGCGCTCTCGGCGCGGATCGCCACCGGCAGCGCGCGCCTCGCCGCGCTGCGCGAGCTGGCGCCCGGCCAGTTGCTGCCGCTCGCGACGCCGGTCGGCGAGCCCTGCCGGCTGCTCGCCGACGGAGCGGTGATCGGGGCCGGGGAGGTCGTCGAGGTCCGGGGGCAGCTCGCGCTGCGCCTGACGCGGCTGGGAGAGGACCGTGGCTGAGCGCGCCGGGTCGCGCCCGCTCCGCCGTCTTGCGCCGGCACGGCGCCCTGGCCGCGGCCGCCGTCCGGGTCCGGGGCCCCGGGCGGGAAGCGGTCAGTTGAGATGATCCTGCGGACCTTCTTCGGGAAGACGGCGGCCGAAGCGCTGGCGCAGGTGCGCGAGCAACTCGGCCCGGGGGCCGCGGTTCTCGAGACGCGCCGCGGCAGCGGCGGCGTCGAGGTCGTCGCCGCCGCGGAGCGGCCGGGGACGCGGGGCGCCGCGGCGCCCGCGGCACCGGTCCTGGTGGCGGAACTGGGCGCGCCCCCCGCGGCCGCCGAGCGGCTGCGCGACGACCTCGTTGCGTGGGGGTTCTCGCTCCCGTTCGCTGCCCGGATCGCGGCCGCCGCCCGGCACAACCTCGACCCGGAGCAGCTCGAGGACCGGATCGCCGCGCTCTCGTATGCGCGCGAGCTGGTCGCGCTCTGGCTGCCGGCCGGTCCCGCGCCCGCACCCGCAGTGCTGGCGCTGGTCGGCCCCCCCGGCGTGGGCAAGACGACGACGCTGGCCAAGCTCGCCGCGCGCGAGATCTGCCGCGGCGAGCACCCCGTGGTCCTGGCCTCGGCCGACGGCCGGCGTCTGGGCGGCGCAGAGCAGATGGAGGCATTCGCGCGGATCCTCGGCGCGCCCTTCGTCGCGGTCCGCGAGCGGCGCGACCTGGAGCGGGCCCGCGAGCGCGCCGGTCGCGGCGCACTCCTGATGCTCGACACGCCGGGGATCCCGCGCGGCGACCGGGCCGCGATGGAGGGGCTCGCCGGGCTGCTGGCGGGCGTGCGGCGCGAGGAGGTCGAGCTGCTGCTGGCGGCCGACCGCGACGCCGACTCGCTGACCGAGAGCGTCAAACGCTTCGCCCCGCTGCGCCCCGGCGCGCTCGGCGCGACGCGGATCGACGAGGCCGTGCGGCCGGGCGGCCTGCTGACCGCGCTGGCGCGGGCCGGCCTGCCGCTGCGCCACCTCGGGACCGGCCCCGACGTTCCGGACGACCTCGAGATCGCGGATCCGCGCCGCCTCGCGGCGTGGGCCGTGCCGCTGCCCGGCGAGCCGGCCGCGCCCTGGCGCGGCGCGGGGACCGGGCGATGAGCGACCGCGCCGCCGCCGCCCCGGCACGCCGCGCGCGCCGCGCCTTGGTGCTGGCCGTCACCTCCGGCAAGGGGGGTGTCGGCAAGACCTTCGTCGCGACCAACCTGGCGATCGCGCTGGCCCGGAACGGCCTGGCGACGACGCTGCTCGACGCCGACCTCTCGCTGGCCAACGCCGACGTGCTGCTCGGTCTCGCCCCGCCCCGCACGATCGAGCACTTCTTCCGCGAGCGCGTCCCGCTGACCGAGCTGGCGATCGAGGGGCCCGGCGGGGATCCGCCTGATCCCCGCCGGCTCCGGGATCCCCGAGCTGGCCAGCCTGCCGCCCGAGGAGATGCTGCGCTTCGTCGAGGGGCTGCGCGCGGTCGGCGAGTGCTGCGACGTGCTGCTGATCGACACCGCGGCCGGGATCGGCGACCAGGTCTCCCGGATGCTGATGCTGGCCGACCGCACGCTGCTCGTGACCTGGCCCGAGCCGGCCGCGCTGGTCGACGCCTACGCCGCGCTGAAGGTCGCGCTGCGGCGCGATCCGGGCCAGGAGATCGGTCTCGTCGTCAACGGCGCCGACGACGAGGACGAGGCCCGCCGCGTCCACCGGCGCCTGGTCGCCGCGGCCAGCCAGTTCCTGGGCCGCGGGATCGACTTCGACGGCTTCGTCCTGAAGGACCCCGCGGTCGCCGACGCCGCGCGCCGCCAGGCCGCGCTCGTGATCGAACAGCCCCTCGCCCCCGCCAGTCGCTCGCTCGAGCGGCTGGCCGCCAAGGTCGTCGCGCGCGCCCGCGCGCGCAGCCTCTCCGGAGCGTCGCCACGATGGGACGGGAACGCAACGCACCCGGGACTCCAGCACTGATGCGCGGCGCCTCGCACGCCGACGCCCCGCTCGTCGACCCGACGGTCGAATGGGCGGCCGCGGCCCGGGTTCCCGGTTCTGCCGCCCGCGAGCGCCTGCTCGTCGGGCACACCGGGCTGGTGAAGTACCTCGCCCACCGGATCGGCTCGCGGCTGGCCGGACCGGTCGACTTCGACGACCTGGTCGGAGACGGGATCCTCGGGCTGATGGAGGCGATCGACCGCTTCGACCCGTCGCACGGCGTGCTGTTCAAGACCTACGCCGAGGCGCGGATCCGCGGCGCGATCCTCGACGGCGTGCGCTGCCGCGACTGGGCCCCCCGTTCGCTGCGCCGCGCCGCGCGCCGGCTCGAGACCGCGATCGTCGCGGTCGAGCACCGCACGCGGCGCCCCGCCGAGGACGAGGAGATCGCGTCCGAGCTGGGGCTCTCGGTCGACGAGCTGCACGCGCTCTACCAGCAGGCGCGTGGCGTCCGGCTCGGCCACATGCCGGCCGGCGAGGACGAGGGGAACGACCCGGCCGATCCCGGGGCCAGCCCGCTGTTCGCGATCCAGGAGAAGGAGCGGCGCGAGGTCCTGGCCCAGGAGATCGACCACCTGCCCGAGCGGGAGCGGATGGTCCTGTCGCTCTACTACGAGCGGGGCCTGACGCTGAAGGAGATCGGCGCCGTGCTCGACGTGACCGAGTCGCGGGTCTGCCAGATCCACACCCGCGCCGTCAGCCGGCTGCGCGCGCGAGTCGGCGACCGGCTCACGGTCCCCGCGGAGGAGGCGCTGCGATGAGCCGCCTGCTGTCCCAGGCCGAGGTCGACTCCCTGCTCAGCTCCTTCGGGTCCGAGGAGGCCGGCCTGGCCGGTTCCGACGCGGTTCCGTACGACCTGCGGGCGCCGCTGCTGCTGGCGGGGGAGCGGCTCTCGCTCGTCCACGCCGCCTGCGAGAGGCTGGCCGGCGAGGTCGCCGGGGCGCTCTCGACGATCCTCGTCGCCAGCGAGCCCCTCCGCGCCGAGTTCTGCGGGCTGATCCAGCAGCCGGCGGGGACGGTCCTGGCGACGCTGGTCCAGGGCGAGCCGCTCGGGCTGTTCATCGACGAGACGGGCGAAGCGGTCGGCGGGATCTCGTTCCAGCATGAGCTGGCGCTGGCGATCGTCGACCGGCTGCAGGGCGGCGAGGGGCGGCTGGCCGCGCCGCGCGCGCTCTCGGCGGTCGAGTCGCGCCTGCTGGAAGAGGCCTTCCAGCGGCTCGGTCGCGCGCTCGGCGAGCGCTCCGCGCTGGCGCCGCTGCACCCGGGCGGTCTCGACCCCGAACCGGACTTCGGCCGGCTCGTGCGGCGCGGCGGGATGCTCGCCGCGGCGGCGTTCCGGCTCGAACTGGCAGGGGGCGAGGCGGTCTGCCGCCTGCTGATGACGCCGCTCCTGGCGGGCCGGCTCGCCTCGGACGCGCCGCGGCCGGCGGCCCGAGACGCGGCGCCGGAGCTGCTCCTCGCGCTGCGCCGGGCCCCGGTGACGCTCGAGCCGGTCCTCGCCGGGGCCAGCCTGCGGGTCACCGACCTGCAGCGGTTGCGCCCGGGACACGTGCTGCAGCTCGACCTGCCCGAGCCGGAGGGGGTCGGGCTGCGTCTCAACGGCGCGCTGCTCGCGGAAGGGGTGCTGCGCCGCCAGGACGCGCGGCGCGTGCTGGAGATCCGCCGGTTCGTGCCGGCCGCGGCCGGCGCGGAGGGGAGGGAACCATGAACCTGCGCGACCTGCACGACCCGCACGACATCGAGGTGCCGGGGGCGGCGACGGCCGACGCGGCGCCGGCCGCCGACCGCTCGCCGATCGAGCGGATCGAGCTGCCGCTCGAGGTGCGGCTGGGCCGCCAGGTCTGGAGCCTCGAGCGCGTGCTCGGGCTGCGGGCCGGCGACGCCGTGCCGGTCGGCCTCGACGGCGACGACACCGTCACGCTGTTCGTCCAGGACCGGCCGGTCGCCATCGGCGATCTCGTCGTCGTCGACGGGCGCTTTGCCTTCCGGGTGCGCGAGCTGACCCGCGGGGGGACGCCGTGATGCGCGAGCTGCTCTGGGTCCAGCTGGCCTTCGACCTCGCGATGCTCTTCGCCCTGCTGGCGCTGGAGCGGAGCACCCGCCAGCGCGCGCGCGGCGGGCGGGCCGCCGCCGGGGACGGACTCGGCGGGCTGGCCGCACGGGCCGGTCGCGGGGGGCTGGCGGCGGAGCCGGCCCTGCGGCGGCGCCTGGTGCGGTTCCGCCAGCGCGCGGGCTGAGGCGGCGGTGGTCTCCCGCCGGGCCTCAAGCCGCGCCCATGGCGGCCGATACGCCGATCGGAGTGGCGTGTACCGCGGGCCCCGCCCGCGGCGAGGCACCCGAAGGCGGACCCCTTGAGGACCCACCACGACAACCCGGTCAGCGCCCTGCACGGGCTGTTCGACCGGCTCGACCGGGCGGAGCGGGAGCTCTGCGTCGCGTGGCGCGGCGCGTCGCCCGGGGCGCCGGGCGCCGGCGCCACGGCCGGGCTCCCGGCGAACGGCCGCGGCCTCCCCGCCCGGGCCCGGGAGCTTGCGGCACTGCGCGCCGCGCTCGCGGCGTGGCCGGACCGGCGCGAGGCGCTGGTCGCGCGGCTGCGCGCGCAGATCGCCGCCGGGCTCCACCGTCCCAACGGACGCCGGATCGCGGAGGCGATGCTCGACGAGGAGCGGGCGCTGTCCGCCCGCATCGAAACGAGGTTCCCGTGAGCCCCTCCGTCGCCGATCGCGAATGCCGGTCCGCGCTGCAGCGCAGCGCGCCGACGATCGTCTACTTCGACCGGGGCCTGCCCGGGTTCGACGGCCTGCGCCGCTGGGAACTGGTCGAGCGCGACGAGACGCGGCCCTTCCGCTGGTTGCGCTCGGTCGAGCAGCCGCAGCTGGCCCTGCCGGTCGCGGACCCCGGCCTGCTGGTCGCGGGCTACCTGCCCGCCATCCCGCCCGGCGTCTGGTCCCGCCTGGGGGACGGGAGCGAGGGCCGCAGCCTGCGCCTCGTGGTGGTCCAGCTCGAAGGCGAGGGGGCCAGCGCGAACCTTCGCGCCCCGCTGGTGATCGACCCGCAGACGATGCGCGGGGAGCAGGTGATCCTGGACGACGGCGATTGGCCGGTCCGCTTCGAGTTGGCGCGGCCCGAGGAGGGTGCGGCGCACTCCGGGACAGGGAGGTCCCCCGCATGCTCGTCCTCAGCCGCAAGATAGGGCAGTCGCTCCTGATCGGGAACGACATCCGGATCAAGGTCGTCGAGATCCGCGGGCAGCAGGTGCGGCTCGGGCTCGAGGCCCCGGACGACGTGCCCGTCATCCGCGAGGAGCTGCACCGCGAGGTCGCCGACAACAACCTCCGCGCGACGCCGGCGGACCCCGCGGCAGTCGCCGACCTGGCGGCCCGGCTGCGGCGCCACACGCCCCGCGGCGGCTCCTCGAACGGAGACGACAGGTAGCCCGGGTGGACGCCTCGACCGTCATCGGCCTGATCGTGGCCGTCGCCCTGATCGGCGCCGCCGTGGCGCTGGGCGACCGGCCGGTGCAGTTCGTCGACGTCGCCTCGCTGCTGATCGTGCTGGGCGGCACGCTCGGCGTGACCTTCATCAAGAACCCGCTGGGGCGGGTCTTCTCGACCTTCGCCGTCGTGCGCAACGCCTTCACGCGCTCGGCGTCGCGCCCCGACGACCTGATCGCCGAGCTGGTCGAGCTGGCGCGCACCGCGCGCCGCGAGAGCCTGCTGGCGCTCGAGCGCCGCCAGATCCGCGACCCCTTCCTGGCGCGCGCGGTCGCGCTCGCGGTCGACGGCTACGAGCCCGACGCGATCCGCCAGATGCTCGAGACCGAGACCGCGGCGCTGGTCCAGCGGCACCGCTACGGGCAGGAGCTGCTCGAGGGGATGGCGGCCTCGGCCCCGGCCTTCGGGATGATCGGGACCCTGATCGGGCTGGTGAAGATGCTCTCGACGCTCGACGAGCCGGCGCGGATCGGCCCCGCGATGGCGCTGGCGATCCTGACCACGCTCTACGGCTCGCTGATCGCCTACCTGGTCTGCCTGCCGCTGGCCGAGAAGCTGAAGAACCGCAGCCGCGAGGAGGTGGCGGCGCGGATGCTGGTGCTGGAGGGGATCCTGGCGATCGTCGAGGGGGATCACCCGACCTCGGTCCGGCAGAAGCTGACCGCGCACGTCCCACCCGCGCTGCGGCAGGGCGCCGAGCGAAGCGCGGGGACGGAGGCGGCGTGAGGCGCGAGCCCCTGGCGGCGATGTTCGAAAAGGACGTCCCGCGCCCGGGCGCGCCGGCCTGGATGCTGACCTACGGCGACATGATGTCGCTGCTGCTCTGCTTCTTCATCATGCTGCTGGCCTTCAGCACGATGGAGCGGGAGCGCTTCAAGGTCGTCTCGGGCTACATCCGCGACGCCTTCGGCACGCAGACCGAGCGCCGCGCGGAGGCTCCCCTGTCGGGCGCCGACGCTCTTCGACCGGCCGGCCGCGATGCCGGCCGAGGCCAAGGCCCGGATCTTCGAGCAGGCGCACGACGCGCTGCGCGGCGCGGCGCCGGAGCTGGGAGCCGAGGTGATCCTCGAGGACCGCGGGGTGCGGATCCGGATGAGCAACGGCCCGCTCTTCCGCCCGGGCAGCGCCCGGCTGGAGCCGGAGGCCGGCGCGCCGCTGGCGCGGATCGCGGCGCTGGTCCGCGAGTCCGGTGCGCGGGCGACGGTCGAGGGGCACAGCGACAACCTGCCGGTCCGCGGCGCGGCGTTCCCGAGCAACTGGGAGCTGTCGGCGGCGCGCGCCGGGGCGGTGGTCCGGTTCCTGGCCGCGCACGGCCTGGCCCCGGCGCGGCTCGAAGCGGTGGGCCACGCCGACACCCGCCCCGTCGGCGACAACGCGACGGACGAGGGGCGCCAGCGCAACCGGAGGGTCGAGATCCTGCTCCGCGCCGGGCCCTGAGCGCCCGCCGCGCAAGGAGCCGCGATGCCGCCACAGGCCCAGACCGAGGACCGATCCGGCCGCCGGATCCCGCTGCTCGTTCTTGCCGGTGCGCTCCTCGCTCTCGCCGCCGTGGGCGGGACCGCGGCGCTGCTGCTGCGCGGCGGCGCGGGGCGGGCGGAGGCCCAGGGCGCCCGGACCGGCGCGCCGGCCTCGGCGTCGCTGGTCGCGTTCGACGCCTTCGTCGTCAACCTCGCCGACCCCGGCGTCGAGCGCTACCTGCGGGCCTCGGTCCGCGCGGTGGTGAGCGACCCGCGGCTCGCGCGCGAGCTGCAGCGCGACGAGCTGACGCGCGCCCGCGCCCGCGACCGGATCCTCGCGGCGCTGTCGGCGAAGACGTTCGAGGAGGTGACGCGCCCCGGCGCCCGGGACGCGCTGCGCGACGAGTTGCGGCGCGAAATCAACCGGACGCTGCCGGACGACGGCGTGGCCGAGGTGCTGTTCGTCGAGTTCGTGGCGCAGTAGGGGCCGGCGATGGCGGGCCGCGCTCCCCGCGCCGGGCGGCAGCCTCCAGCTTGCAACCGGGGCGCCGCGGTCTTACTCTCTTTTCGTCAACGCGCACCCGTGGGGGCGAAAGGACTCGACGGGGTTCGGAAAGCGCGGGTGGCACGCCGAGGCTCCCGGTCCTCGTTAAAAGCGGGAAGCTTACAAACGCCAACACCAACTACGCAATCGCTGCCTAACTAAAGGCGGTGCGTCCTCTCCAATCCGCCCGTGGGTGGGAGACAGGGCGTCAATGAACGCGGGCTGGCTCGAGGCGGGCGGCCCACCCGCCGAGAGCGAGATCAACGGGCTGGCCGGACGCGATCCTGCCCTTCGGAGCGCGCGAGGCGAGATAAAAAAGAAGCGGCTAAGCGTGTAGAAGCCCGTCGTAGACCATCCTCGGACGTGGGTTCGATTCCCACCGCCTCCACCATCTCCCCTCCGCCCCGCCGTCGCCGGGGACCGGGCCGCGCAGTAAGATGGTCTGGTCCACTGAATCGCGCCCGACCGGCCCGCGGGGCGGGCCGTTGAAATGCTGGTTCGCGCCGGCTGTCGCGGGTGGAACAGCCGCGGGAGGGCCGTCCATGTATCCCTTCAAGAGAATCCTCTGCCCGACGGACTTCAGCGAGCCCGCCGATTCCGCCCTGCAGGTCGCGCGCGAGATGGCGCACGCGATGCACGCCGAGCTGCTGCTGCTCAACGTCGTGGTCCCGGTCGCGATCCCGGTGGCGGTCGAGATCCCGGTCGGGGCCGCGGTCACGCCGGAGGTGACCCTGCGCCGCGCGCGCGAGCAGGCCGAGGAGACGATCGGCGCGATGGCCGGGACGCTGCGGGCGAACGGCCTCGCGGTCCGGGGCCTCGTCGTCGACGGCGACCCCGCCGACGCGATCGTCGCCGTGGCCGAGCGCGAGCACGCCGACCTGGTCGTGATCGCGACCCACGGCCGCACCGGCTGGCGGCGGCTGGTCTTCGGCTCGGTCGCGGAGAACGTGATCCGCCACGCGACCTGCCCGGTGCTGACGATCCACGAGCCGCGCGCCTCGCATACCGGACTCTGAGCGTCAGCCCAGCGGCGCCACCGCCCGCAGGCCGCGCGCCGCGGCCGCGTCGAGCACGCGCGGCAGGACCTCCAGCACCGTGCGCTGGCCGGGGCCGTCGTGCAGCAGCAGGATCGCTCCCGGCCGGACCGCCGGCGCGAGCCGCCGCCAGACCGCCTCCGGGTCGCTCCGCACGGCGTCGAAGCCGCGCCGCGTCCACGACACCAGCGACAGGTCGAGCGCCGCCAGCACCGGATCGAGCAGCGGCGAGCGCAGCCCGGCCGGCGCGCGGAAAAAGGCCGGCCGCCGCCCGGTCAGCGACTCGAGCCGCGCGTTGGCGGCCGCCAGCTCGCGTGTCAGCCGGCGCACGCCGTACCACGGGAAGTGCGGGCTGTGGCGCAGCGTGTGGTTCTCGATGGCGTGGCCGCGCCGGGCCGCCTCGACCACGAGGCGCGGGTGCCGCTCGGCCCGTTCGCCCACCACGAAGAACGAGCCCTTCACCCCCGCCGCGTCGAGCAGGTCGAGCACGCGCGGGGTAACCTCGGGGTCCGGGCCGTCGTCGAACGTCAGCGCCAGCTCACCGCGCGCGGCGGCGGCGGCCGACAGCTCGCGCCGGTTCGGACCCAGCAGGCGCGAGCGAGGCCACATCCCGGCGGCCGCCAGCGCCGCGTGGTCGGCGACGAGCAGGCCCAGCGTCCAGGGCCAGGCCGCGGGCGCGAGCGCGGTCAGCCCGAGCAGCCCGCCGTGGAGCCCCGCCGAGCCCCAGAGGAACGGCGACGGCCGCCAGCGCGCCATCAGTCGGCCGGGTCCGGCGTCCCCGCGCCGTCCGCGAAGCGCGCCAGGATCGCGCGCCGGTCGAGCTTGCCGCGCGCGCTGCGCGGCAGCGCCTCGAAGAACACGATCGCGCGCGGTGCCTTGTGCGCGGCCAGCCGCTCGACGCAGAAGGCGCGCACCGCGTTCCAGCTCAGCCCGGCGCGCGTCGCGATCGCGGCCGCGACCCGCTCGGCCCCGGTCGCGGGGTCGCGCAGCGCGAGGACCGCGACCTCGTCCACTCCCGGCATCGCGGCGATGACGCGCTCGACCTCCGCCGGGTCCACCTTCTTGCCACGCACGTTGACCCAGCCATCGGCGCGACCGGCCAGCCACAGCTCCCCGCCGGCGAGCCGGCCCCAGTCGCCGGTGCGGAAGACGCCGCCGGCGAGGCGCGGGTCGGGCTGGGGCAGGTAGCCGGTCGTCACCGCCGGCGAGCGGACGACGACGCGCCCCGCCCCCTCCGGCGCCCCATCCTCCGGGACGAGTTCGAGCGTCACGCCGTCCACGGGCGTGCCGATCGCCCCGCGCTCGGCGGCGTCGCCGCGCCGGTCGAAGGCGATCCCGCCGCACTCGGAGGCGCCGTAGAAGGCGTGGACCCCGCGGCCGTAGGTCGCGCGGAAGCGGCGGGCCGCCTCCGGCGGCAGCGGGGCCCCGGCGGTGATCACCAGCCGCAGCGAGGGGGGCCAGGGCGGCGGCGTCCCCAGCGCGACCAGCGCGGCGATGAAGGCCGGCACGGTCGGCAGAAAGGTCGCGTCGAACTGCCGCGCCGCGTCGAGCGCCGCGAACAGCCCCTCGGTCCCGGGGAAGATCAGCGGCGCGCCGCGGCGCAGCGCCGGCAGCGCGACCGACGACAGCCCGTAGGAGTGCGAGAGCGGGATCGCCGCGACGATCCGGTCCTCGGCCACCAGCCCCATCGAGCGCGTCAACTGCTCGTCGTCGGCGATCAGCGCGGCGGCGCTGGCGATCACCCCCTTGGGCTCGCCGGTCGTGCCGGACGAGAGCTTCACCGCGACCG
Source organism: uncultured Acidobacteriota bacterium (assembly GCA_963702545.1). GTDB lineage: Bacteria > Acidobacteriota > Polarisedimenticolia > J045 > J045 > JALOKP01. The sequence continues at coordinate 103,035 of CAVPDB010000021.1, forward strand.
CTCCGGCCGCCGCCGCGCGGGCCGCGTCCGGCGCCGCGGCCGCGGCGACCGCGGCGATCGCCAGCGCGCCGGGCTCGGCCAGCGAGGCCGGCCAGGGCTCGCCACAGCGCACCACCGCCGCGGCGCCGAGCGCGCGCGCGACGCCGAGCAGTTCCTCGTCGGGCGCGCCGCTGTCGGCCAGCGCCGGGACCAGCCCCCGCTCCCAGAGCGCGACCAGCCCGGCCAGGAAGGCGCTGCCGTTGGGAGCGGAGAAGACGACCAGCGCGCCCTCCGGCAGCGCCGCGCCGGCGAGCCGCGAGGCCGCCCCCGAGGCCAGCACCGCGAGCAGCGCGCGCGTCGTCGCCGGGGCGCCGGGACGCAGCAGGAGGGGCGCGTCGGGCGCGGCTTGAAGCGTCCGCCGCCAGTCAAGTAAGATCGCGTTAGTCATCGATTTAGCCGACAGGTTACCGGAATCCGCGAGTGCCGGTCACCGGCTCCGCGGTTCGTGTTCCGGTCCTCGCCCCCGGCCTGGAGAGACGCCGTGAGCCCGCCCGAACAGTCCCCCGCCCGGCCGCTCGTCGTGGTCACCGGGACCGGCGCGGTCACCGGCTTCGGCTGGGGCGTCGCGCCGCTGTTCGAGGCGCTGGCTCGCGGGGCGCGCGCCTTCCGCGCGATCGGGCGCTTCGACGCCGCGCGCCACCGCACGCACCTGGCGGCCGAGGTTCCCGCCGCCGGCCGGCCCGCCCGCCCTGGAAGGGATGCCGCACGCCGACGCCTTCGCCGTCTTCGCGGCCGAGGAGGCGCTGGTCGCGGCCGGGCTGGGGCGCCGGGAGCTGGGGCCGGAGGCTGCGGTCTACTTCGCCAGTTCCACCGGCAACATGGTCGAGGCGGAGCGCTTCTTCGCCGAGCTGGCCGCGACCGGCGGCTGCCGCGCGCGCACCGGCCTCCTGGCCTCGCAGCCCTGCAGCGGCCCGGCCGAGGCGGTCGCGCGGCGCGATCGGCGCGGCCGGGCCCAGCGAGACCGTCTCGGCAGCCTGCGCCTCGGGCGCGATGTCGGTCGCGCGCGCGCTCGACGCGCTGCGGCTGGGCGAGTGCGACCTGGCGCTGGCCGGCGGCTCCGACTCGCTCTGCCAGCTGACCTACGGCGGCTTCAACGCGCTGCGCGCCGTCGATCCCGGGATGACGCGGCCGTTTCGCGAGGGGCGCGAGGGGCTGTCGATGGGAGAAGGCGCCGGCGTGCTGGTGCTCGAGACGCAGGAGCACGCCGCGGCGCGCGGCGCGGCGCCGCTGGCGATCCTGGCCGGCGCGGGGGTGAGCTGTGACGCCTCGCACATGACGGCGCCGCACCCCGAGGGGGCGGGGGCGGTGCGCGCGATGCGCGACGCGCTGGCCGACGCCGGCCTGCGCCCCGACGAGATCGACTTCGTCAACCTGCACGGCACCGGCACGCCGCTCAACGACGACGCCGAGTGGACGGCGCTCGCATGCGGTCTTCGGCGAGCGCGTGCGGGAGATTCCGATGGCTTCGACCAAGGCGCTGATCGGGCACCTGCTCGGCTCGGCCGGCGCGGTCGAGGCGGTGGTGACGATCGACGCGCTGCGCGCCGGTGCGCTGCACCAGACCCCCGGCGGCGGGCCGCCGGCCGAGCCGCCGTCGCCGAGGACGCCGGTGCGGATCGGGCTCGACGGGCCGCTCGCGGTCCCGGGGGCGCGCTACGCGCTGTCGGTGAACTTCGGCTTCGGCGGCGCCAACGCCGCGCTCGTCTTCGAGCGCGCCGGGGAGCCGGCGTGAGAGCCCCGCGTGGTGACGAGGCGATCCGCGTGCGCGACCCGTACCCCGGGCTGCGCGACGTCGTCGTCACCGGCCTGGGGGCGATCGGCGCCTTCGGCGCGGGCCGCGAGGCGCTGGCCGCGGGGCTGCGCGCGGGCGCGCCGCGCCTGTCGCCGGTCGAGCGGCCGCCCGGCTACCACCGCAGCCAGTCGGCGCGCACCGCCGCGCTGGTGACCGAGCGGGACTTCACGCGCTGGATCCCGCCCGCCGCGGCCCGCCGCATGGGGCTGCCGTCGCGCTTCGCGGTCGCGGCTTCGATGATGGCGCTCGAGGACGGCGGGCTGCCGCGCGGGCAGGTGACGCCGGAGCTCGCGGCCCGCGGCGCGGTCTGCCTGGGGACGGCGTTCGGCTCCGCGCTCTTTTCCGAGCAGCTGCTCGTCGAGATCTTCCGCGACCCGGAGCAGGCCTCCCCCTTTCGCTTTGCCGAGTCGGTCGCCAACGCGCCGACCGCGCAGGTCGCGCTGGCGCTGGGGATCACCGGCGCCAACGTCACGCTGACGCTGCGCGAGGCCAGCCCCCTGGCCGCGGTCGCGGGCGCGGCGCGCGAGATCGGGCTGGGTCGCGCCGACTGGGCGCTGGCTGGCGCGGTCGAGGAGCTGTCGCCGCTGCTGCACGCCGCGCTCGACCGCTTCCGCGCGCTGGCGCGGCCGCACGGCGCCCAGCCCGAGGCGGCGCGGCCGTTCGACGCGCGCCGCGACGGCTTCGTCGCCGCGGAGGGCGCGACGGTCCTGCTGCTCGAGAGTGCCGAGTGCGCGGCGGCGCGCGGCGCGCGCGTCCTCGCCCGCGTGCGCGGCGCGTTCCAGGCCACCGACCCGTCGGCCCCCGCCGCGAGCTGGGGCTGCGGCGTCGACGAGCTGGCCGAGGCGCTGGCCGCCGGCCTGGCGCGCCACCGCGTGCTGCCCGAGGAGATCGGCCTCGTCGTCAGCGGAGCCTCCGGCGCGCGGCGCGGCGACCTGCTCGAGGGGCAGGTGCTGCGCGCGGGCTGGGAAGGGGCGCCCCTGCCGCCGGTGACCGCGCCCAAGGGCGCGACCGGCGAGTACGGCGGCTTCCTCGCGGGGGCGGCGGTGCTGGCGGTCGAGTCGGGGCTGGTCGCGGCGCCGCGCTGGTTCGAGGAGGAGGACGAAGGGGTCGGGATCGCGCCCGTCGAGGCGCTCGACGCGCCGCCGGCGCAGACGGTCCTGGTCTCCACGCTCGCAGCGGCCGGAGCGGCGGCCTGGCTGCTGCTCGACCCGGCCTGAGCGCGATGAACGCCCGCCGCGTCGCGGTCGCGATCCCCGCCTTCCAGGCCGCGCCGACGATCGCCGACGTCGCGCGCCGCGCGCTGGGCCAGATTCCGCAGGTCCTGGTCGTCGACGACGGCTCGACCGACGGCACCGCCGAGGCCGCGCGCGCCGCCGGCGTGCGGGTGCTGCGTCACGAGCGCAACCGCGGCAAGGGGGCGGCGCTGCGCACGGCGTTCGACGACCTGTTCCCGCGCGGCTTCGAGGCGGTCGTCACGGTCGACGCCGACGCGCAGCACCCGCCCGAGGAGATCCCGAAGCTGCTCGCCGCCTGGGAGCAGGGGGCGGACCTCGTGCTCGGCGTGCGCGACCACCTGTTCGCCGACATGTTCTGGGTGCGGCGCCTCTCCAACCGCCTGTCGTCGCGCGGCATCTCGTTCCTGGCGGGGCAGTTCCTTTCCGACGTGCAGACCGGCTTCCGGCTCTACACCCGCACTCTTTACGCCCAGCTCGGGATGCCCGAGGACCGCTTCGAGGCCGAGAGCGCGATCGTCGTGCGCGCGGTGCGCGCGGGCTTCCCGGTGGCCGGCACGCCGGTCCGCCTGGCGCGTGCCGACGGCCGCACCACCAGCCACTACCGCCCGCTGGTCGACAGCCTGCGGATCGCCCGCGCCGTGATCCGTGCGCGGATGGAGGCCAGCTCGTGGACCAGGGCGTCGTCCTTGTGACCGGCGGCAGCCGCGGCATCGGCCGCGCGCTCGTCGAACGGCTGGCCGCGCGCGGCGGCCGGGTGGCCTTCACCTTCCACCGCGGCGAGGCCGAGGCCCGCGCGCTGGAGGGGGCGCTGGGCTCGGGCGTGCGCGCCTTCCCGATGGACCTCCTGGACCGCGCCGCGCCGGGGCGCGTGGTCGAGGCCGCGGAGTCGGCGCTGGGCCCGGTGCTCGGGCTCGTCAACAACGCCGCGGTGCGGCGCGAGGCGCTCGTCGGCTTCTGCAGCGACGAGGACTGGGACGCCGTGATCGACGCCAACCTGGGCGGGGCCTTCCGCTGCGCGCGGGCGGCGCTGCGCGGGATGATCGCCGCCCGGCGCGGCGCGATCGTCAACGTGGCGTCGCTGTCGGCCTATCGCGGGGTCTCGGGCCAGGCGGCCTACGCGGCGTCGAAGGCCGGCCTGCTGGCGCTGACGCGCTGCCTGGCCCGCGAGCTGGGCCGCTCGGGCGTGCGCGTCAACGCGGTCGTGCCGGGGCTGGTCGACACCGCGATGACGGCCGACCTGACCGACGCGCGCCGCGCCCAGCTGCGCGCCGACCAGTGCCTGCGCGCGCCGGTTCCGCCGGAGGGGGTGGCCAGCGTGATCGACTTCCTGCTGTCCGGCGACGCGGCGCACGTCACCGGACAGGAGGTCGTGGTCGACGCGGGGACCTCGGCCTGATCCGGCCGGGCCCCCGCGCCGGGAACGCTACGGTGTCATCGTCGTCGCGACATTCGAGTAGGTCGAATCGCCCGCGCCATTGCGCGCCTTGACCCGGTAGCGGTAGATCGCGCGCCGTGCCACCGAGTTGTCGCGCCAGGTGACGGCATTGGCGGCAGGCTGGGCGACGACCGCGAAGTTGGTGCAACCGCTCCCCTTGCAGCGCTCGACCACGAACCCGGTCTCGTTGCCGGAGTTGTCCTTCCAGCGCAGGTCGACCACCGCGCGCATGAACTTCAGGCTGCTCGTGGCCGTCAGCTGCGTCGGTGCCGCCGGCCGGCTGACCGAGGTCGTGACCTGCGCCGTGTTCGACCAGCCGGAGTCGACCGTGACGCCGCGGGCCTTGATCCGGTAGCTGTAGGTCGTGTTCGGCGCGACCATGTAGTCGCTGTACGCGGTCTGGTTGGCAGCCGGCCAGTCGAGGAACGAGAACAGTTCGGGCGAGGCGTTGCAGACCGCGGCCGTCCCCGTGCAGCGCTCGATGTAGAAGTCGCGCTCGTTGTCGGAGTTGTCCTTCCAGGTCAGGTTGACCTGCGTCGTCGAGGCGGCCGTCGCGACCAGGTTCGAGGGGGCGGCGGGAGGAGTCTCGGCGGAGACGGTGACGGTCAGGGTGTCGGTCCCCGTCGCGTCGCTCCCGTCGTAGACGGTCAGCGTCACCTGGAAGGTGCCGGCGTCGTAGAAGGTGTGGTAGGCGGTCGCACCCCACGACTCGGATCCGTCGCCGAAGGTCCAGCGGATGTTCCCCAGCCAGCCGTCCGGGTCGTACGACCCGGTCGCGGAGAAGACGATGTCCAGCGGGGCCTGGCCCGAGGCGATGTTCGAGGAGGCGTGGGCCACCGGCGCGACGTTGGGCGTCCGGGCGTCGATCAGGACCTCCTGCATCGTGCGGGCGCCGGCGGCGTCAGCGACCGTCAGCGTCGCCAGGAACGGCCCGCCGGCAGCGTAGACGTGGGTCGGGTTCGGATCGGCCGCGGTCCCGCCGTCGCCGAAGTCCCAGGCGTGCGAGGCGAGCATGCCGTCGGGATCGCCGGAGCCGGCCGAGCTGAAGGAGACACCCAGCGGGACGTCGCCGCCGCCGGGCGCTGCGGACGCGACGGCGACCGGCCAGGCGTTCCCGCCGGCGCCGAACAGCTCGTAGCCGATCCGGTAGTTGACCAGCGGCGACTCGTTGCGCACCACCGCCGCCGCGATCAGCGTGCGGCCGTCCGCGGTGGCGGCGACGTTGGGGAAGGCCTCTGAGGCCGCGCTGTTCGAGAAGACGAACCCCTGCGGGTCGAGGATCGCCCCGGAGGGCGCGATCCGCATCCCGAACAGGTCGGAGCGCGCGTCGAGCTGCTCGAGGCTCCAGCGCGTGACGCGCGCCTTCTGGTCCTGGAAGACGACGACGAAGCGCGACCCGTCCCAGGCCACCTGCGGCCGGTACTGGTTGCCCGCCCAGGGCGTGATGTTGAAGTACGGGGCGACCGTCCCGTCGGGGCGGACGAAGACGCCCGAGCAGGTCGTTCTCGACGCCGGAGGTCAGCTCCTGCGACTGGACCAGCAGCGCCACGCTCCCGTTCGAGGCGAGGCCGAGGCTGAAGATCCCGTTGCCGCCGGCCGTCGAGTACGGGCCGTGGATGCTGAAGCTGTTGGAGCGCCGCTCCGGCTGCATCGATGAAGGCCCCGGCCGTGCTGGCGCCCGAGTCGTCGTGGCTCCAGTTGTCCTGCCAGGCCGCCAGCCAGCGGCCGCCCAGCACGGTCAGTCGCGGGCTGCTGCTGTAGGTCCCGTAAAGCCCGATCGGGCTGGGGTCGAGCAGCGCGCCGTCGCTGCCGCGCACGCGGGCCGCCACCGGGTTGATGTACTGGCAGGTGTAGCCGCAGCGCAGGCCGATCACGAGGAAGTCGCCGCCCAGCGCCTCGGTGTCGACCGCCCCGAAGCTGGAGGCCAGCACGAGCGCCGGGGCGGCGTCGGCCAGCGAGCCGTCGGGGCTCACGCGGCGGGCCATCACGCCGTTCGGCCCGGGCCACGCGACCAGGTAGGTGCTGCCGTTCCAGGCGACCGCCGGGGCCCCCCGCAGCGACAGCGGGTCGCCGGCGTCGAGCTCGGTCGGCTCGGCGGTCAGTGGGTTGCCCGAGGCGTCCAGCGGCTGCGCCAGGATCCGGTGCCGGGCCGAGGTCATGCTGCGGTAGACGAGCAGGAAGCCGTTCGTACCGGTCGCCAGGTCGGGTTGCGACTGCGACGGCGCGCCGGTCGACGCGGTGCGGTTGGGGCCGGCGACGTTCGAGGACGAGACGTTGGCCGTCACGACGTCGTTGGTGCTGGCAGCGAAGACGGTCCAGGCGAGCTGCAGGCTGCCGTTGCCGACGCTGGCGGTCGGGCCGGTCTGCGGGCCCGGGACGGCGACGCCGCCCGGGTCGAGGACCTGGCCGCCGCTGCTGATCCGCGCGAGGCGCGTCCCGCCCGCCGCGCCCCAGCTCGCCTTCCAGTTCGCGCCGTCCCATGCCACCGACGTCGAGGTGTAGGCAACGGGCGCATTGGGCCCGGAGATGTTGACGCCGGTGCCGTCGAGCGCGTGGCCCGCGGTGTCGATCCGCGTGCCGAGGACCGCGACGCTGTAGTCGGGAAGCTGCTCGGTCCAGACCGCGTAGAAGCCCGAGCCGTTCGAGGCGAGCATGCCGATCGGGTGGGGCAGGAGGGTGACGGGCGCCGGGTCGAGCGGCGTCAGGGTCGCGTCGAAGCGCAGCGCCGTGGTCTCCGAGCTGCCGGTCATCGCCTCGTCGTAGGTCATCAGATAGACGCCGCCGGCGAAGGCCAGGCGCAGCGCGCCGCGCAGGTAGTAGGTCTCCTTCACCAGGATCCGCGGATTCGGGTCGAGCAGGACGCCGGCCGCCGAGATCCGTGCCGCGGTCAGGTCGCCGCCCGTCGCGGAGCCCTGCATCGCGACGACCCAGTCCCTGCCGTCGGAGGCGACGGCCCAGGTCGCCCCGACCGGGCTGACGTTGAGGATCCGGATCGGGACCGGGTCGAGCACGCTCCCGTCGGGAGCGACGCGCACGGCGGCCAGCGACTTCTGGTAGTAGTACCCCGTCCCGGTCAGGTCGTAGCTCTCGAACACGACCAGCCAGTTCGTCCCGTTGAACGCGGCGCGCGGGAACTCCTGCGACGCGCGTGCGGCCGTGACTGCGAAGGGGACCGCGTCCAGCGGCGTGCCGTTGCCGTCGAAGCGCATCGCGTAGATGTCGCGCGAGGTCTCGCCCTCGTAGCCGCCGGTGCTGTTGGCCCGGTTGTCGGACCAGAGCGCCAGGACCATCCCGGCCCCGGCGGCCAGCGACGGCGCCGACTGGTCGGCCGCGGCTGGTGAGACCGCGGCGTCGCCGGGAACCCAGCGCGCGGGCAGGCGCGTGGCGGCGCCGGCGGTGGCGCACGGGATCAGGATCGCGAGAAGCAGGAGACTGCAGGCGGCACGCGGGTGTCGAAGCATGGCGAGGTCCCTCCCGAAGCGCCGCGCCCCCGGGCGGGGTGGCGCGGGAATGTCCGTGACATCCGGGCCGGAGCGTACTGCGCGGGACCCGGGAGCGAGTGTGTGCTCGTCACATTGAGAGGGCGCACGGCCGAAAGAGATACATGGGCCAGGCCGATTGTTAGCGGGCCCCGTCTCCGCGGGAGGGCCCGCGGGGCGGCCGCTCCCGGCCGGGCCTGGCCTGCCGGGGGTGTTCCGGGCCGGGCTAGAGCGCCAGCCCCTCGATCTCGAGCAGCAGCTCGGCGCGGCAGATGTCGGCCGCGAGCCAGACCGTCGCGGCCGCCGGGGCCAGGCGCGGCAGCAGCGCGGCCCGGACCGCCGGCAGGTCGGACGGCCGCCGCAGGTAGGTCTTCACGTAGTCGAAGCGCGCAAGGTCCGGCCCCGGACGGGTCGAAACCGCACCGACCGCCGCGGCCAGCGTCTCGATGTTCCGCAGCGTCTCATTGAGCTGGCGCAGCACGTCCCCCTCGTGGCGCGACGCGTGGCCGACGACGCTCGCCGTTCCCGAGAGCAAAAAGGCGTGGCCCATGGCCGCCGGCGAGAGCGTGCCGCGCGCGAACGACGGGCTCTTCTCGCCGTATTGCGGCGGGTAGCGGAAGGCGCTGACCTGGCGCGGATTTTCGACGTGGCGGCCCGGCTCGCGCGCGGCCAGGAAGGCGACGACGAGCGCGTCGCCGGTCGTGCCGATCGCCGACGAGGCCGGGAAGTGGCGCTCGGCCGGGACGCCGAAGCGCGCCTCGAAGGCGCGCGCGCGCCCGGCCGAGAAGCGCTTGTAGCGCTCGATCCCGCGCTGGTCGCCGTTGATGTCGGGGAGGTAGTTCCAGATCCGCTGCAGCGACGCGGCGCCCGAGCGCGGCAGGAACTCGAGCAGCTCGCGGTAGGCGGCGAACGTCTCGGCCTCGAGGTCGCCGCCCAGCGGGCAGACCGTAGCGCCGAACAGCACCGTGCCGTTGCCGGCGCACAGGAACCGCCCCTCGCGCCGGACCCGGACCGGCTCCGGCGAGAGCCAGAGTTCCATCGAGGGGCCGTCGCCGAGCACGGGGTTCGGAAGGTCGAGGACCGGCGTCGCGTCGGCCGAGAGCGCTGCGCGGGGCATCCCGTAGCGGACCGCGAAGAGCAGCCGCCCGGCGTCGCGGCGGACCGCCTCCGCCAGCCCCTCGCGCGGGGCGAGCGACAAGCCGAAACCGTCCCGGCGCACGGCCGGCACGGCCGGATGCGGGCTGCTGCTCGCGCTCAAACGGGGCCCTCCGCGGGCCCTCACCACGGCCCCTCCGCGAGTTTATCAGAACGCGGCCGCCCCCCGGGAGCCGCCGATCCGGGGCGGTTTACCGGCCGGCCGCCGCCGTCCCCGGAGTGACGGCGGTGTACTCGCTGAAGATCCCCAGCTCGACGTAGCGCGAGACCTGCAGGAACCCGGCCTCCTCCAGCGCCTTCATGATCACCGGCGGGGCGACGCAGTGCTCGATCGTGTCCCAGTAGTACTGCATCAGCGTCTGCGAGCCGCTCCCGCCGCCGCCGAGCCGCGCGACGAGCGGGACCACCCCCCGCAGGTAGAACTTCAGCAGGTGGAAGGAGAGCCGCGAGCGCGGCGGCGTGATCTCGAGGATCAGCAGCTTCCCGCCCGGCTTGAGCACGCGGCGGTACTCGTCGAAGGTCCGGTGCAGATCGACGACGTGGCGCAGCGCGTAGCCCATGCTCAGCATGTCGAACTGCGCGGTGCGGAACGGGAGCGCCTCGGCCAGCGCCTGGACCAGCCCGCGGACGCCGCGCGCCCGCGACTCGTGCAGCATCCCGATCGAGGGGTCGAGGCCGAGCGCCAGCCCCTCGGGGCCGACGACGTCCTGCGCGTGGTGCGCGATCACCCCCGTGCCGCAGGCGACGTCGAGCAGCCGCATCCCCGGCCCGAGCCCGGCGCGCAGCAGCGCCTGCCGGCGGTACCAGTGCCCCGAGCCGAAGCTCATCGCCTGCGTGATGAAGTTGTAGTGCGGGGCGGAGGCGTCGAACCAGGCGTCAACCTGCCGCCGCCGCTGCTGCTCGTCGCCGTAGTAGTCGGTGAGCAGCGGGTGCGGGCGCAGCGTGTCGGGTCCCGGGCGCTCGCCCGGCGGGGGGGTGGGGGCGCTCATCGGAGCGCGCAGCGTAGCGCATCTCCGCCGCCCCGCGAAACCGGAAACCGCAAACCGGGGACAGCTACCGTAATTTGGTAAGTCGCTCTTTCCGGGGACAGCATGCCCCGAAACGGGACGGGGGCCAGGAGCGGGGAGCGATCCGCCGTGCCTGGATACGGGGTTATGCTGTCCCCGTAATTCGCGGCTTACCGAATTACGGTAGCTGTCCCCGGTTTTCCAGACCGCGCTCACCGTCACCACCGCGCGGGGGGAGGTCAATGATGAGGCTGGCGCTGGGGGTGCTCGCGCTCTTCGCGGCCGGGCTGGTGGTGACGATCGTGATCGCCTCGGGGCAGGAGGACGTCCTGACCGCGCTGGTCGCGATCGGCCGCGATCCATGGGGTCTGGTCACGCTGATCGATCTGTTCTGCGGGCTGTTCTTCGTCGGCGCTCTGGATCGGCGCGGTGGAGTCGGACCGGCGCGTCGCGTTCGTCGCGATCGCGCTGCTGCTCGTGCTGGGGAACCTGGTGACGGCGGTCTACCTGCTGCTGCGCGCGCGGCGCGCGCCGGGTTGGCGCGCGTGGCTCACGGAGCGGAGGGGGTTGTTCGGGGCGGCCGCCGGGGCATGAAGGGGGCGTGCGATGAGCGTGAGGATGGCGACGATCGTGTTGCTGTCGGCGCTGGCTGGGCCGGCGTTCCCGGTCGCGCGCGCCGAGGAGCCGCCTGCTGCTCTGGCGCCGGAGGTCCCCGCGCCCGCGACGCCCGTCCCCGCGCCGCTGCCAGACGCGCCGGGCGCGCCGGACGCGGCGACCGCGCGGGTGCTCTACGCCCTGGGCGTCCAGGAGGGGGAGGCGCTGGTCGAGCTGGGGCTCGACGACGCCGAACTCGCCGAGGTGAGGAAGGGCTGGGAGGACGCCGCGCGCGGAGCGGTCCCGCGCTCCGGGAGCGCGCGGGATTCGGCCGCGCTCCAGCGATGGCTCGCCGAACGGCGCGCGACGATGGCGCGTCGGCGCGAGGCGGCCGGAAGGGAACTGGCGCAGGCCGCCGCGAAGAACCCCGGGGCGGTCATGCTGCCTTCGGGTGCCGTCTTCATCCCGATCGCGGCGGGAGAGGGAGCGCGTCCGCAGCCCGCCGATCGCGTTCGCCTTCACGTTCGATCGATGCTGGCCGACGAACCGTGGCGATCGACACCTTCCGTCGCGGGGCGCCGATGGATCAGCCGCTGGACGAGGCGATCCCGTGCTGGAAGGAGGGCCTGGCCCGGCTCGGGAAGGGCGGGAGAGCACGGCTCGTCTGTCCGGCGCCGTCGGCTTACGGCGACCGCGGCTACGGTGAGCACATCCCACCCGGCTCGGCGGTGATCTTCGAGGTCGAGCTCGTGGAGGTCGTGCCGCGGGCGAAGCGAGGTTCCTGAGGCTGTCCGGCCCCTCCGACGCGCCATCCGCCCGTCTGCGCGCTTCGGCGAGGCTGACTTCCCGGTATCTTTCCCGCAGCTTCCTGCGTTGCGCTGGGGTGCCGCGCCGGGAAGGTCCCGGCCGGCCTGCCCGGTGTGGCAGCGAAGCGGGTGCAACTCCTGGGGGAGTGCCATGTTCAACCCGTCGCGCCGCGGCGTCTGCCTTCTCGCCGTGCTCTCGCTCGCCGTCTGCTTCGCCATCACGCCCGCGCTGGCCGCTGATCTCGATGCGGACGGGGTGGAGGACGGGGTCGACGACTCATCCAGGAGCCTAACCCGAGCCAGGCGAACGCGGATGGAGATCCGCTCGGGGATGCATGCGATCCCTACCCGGACCTCGCGCTTCACGTTGAGCCGACGGTCAACCCATACGGCCTCACCGATCGGCCGACGCGCGTGGTCTACCGGCTCTTCGACCAGTACGGCGTCCTGCGCAGCGACCTGGAGTACATGCGGGCGACCTTGACCCTGTCCGGTTCGGCGGTCTTCGGGCCGACGGCCATCGAGGGGATCCTGCACTCCGGCAGCGGGCGGAGCCGGGCGCTTGCGGAGTTCGTCGCCGGACGCTTTGTCATCGACATCCTCGACCCGACGCCGGAGGGAGTCACGCTCGGACTCGACGACACGGAAGGGGCCGGCCTGACTGCCTCGCGCAGCGTGGTCGAGCGGTTCGAATCCGGGACAGCGGGATTCACGCACTACGGCTACTTCGACCAGTGGCAATACGGCACGCCGACATCGGGGCCGGGCGCGGCCTTCTCCGGGGCAAACCTGTGGGCCACGAACCTCGAGGGGAACTACAGCGTC
>CAVPDB010000022.1:0-76181 GCA_963702545.1 uncultured Acidobacteriota bacterium
GCTGCAGCGAGCGGCGCTGCCGCTCGACCTCGCGCAGGATGTCGTCGACCCGCAGCAGGTTGGCCTTGGTCGCCTCGAGCTTCATCTCCGCCAGGCGGCGGCGCTGGCGGTAGCTGGAGATCCCGGCGGCGTCCTCGATGAACTGGCGCCGCTCGCGCGGTTTGCTGGTGACGAACGAGCCGACGCGCCCCTGGTCGACGATGGCGTAGGTCCGCTCGCCGGCCCGGACCTGCTCGAGCAGGCCGCGGATGTCGGCCAGCCGGGGGTCGGGCGGCCGTCCATCAGGTACTCGCTGTCGCCGGTCCGGTAAAGCCGCCGCGTCAGCGTCACCTTGGTCCGGCTGCCGGGGAGGATGTCCTCGCGGGCCGACAGCTGGAGCGTGACCTCGGCCATCCCGCCCGGGCCCGCCCCTCGGTGCCGGCGAAGATCACGTCTTCCATCCGTCCGCCGCGCAGCGCGCGCGCGGACTGCTCGCCGAGGACCCAGGAGATCGCGTCGACGATGTTCGACTTCCCGCTCCCGTTGGGCCCGACGACGGCGGTCACGCCGTCCGGGAAATCGACGACGGTCCGCTCCGGGAAGCTCTTGAAGCCGATGACCTCCATGCGCTCGATCCGCAGCATCGGACCGTGTCCCTTTCTGGCGTCAAAACCCGGATGGTAGCACCGCGATCAGCGGTCGCGGTCGAGGATCGTCAGCGGCAGCTCCAGCAGCACGTCGCGGTAGGGGCCGGGCGCGAACCCTTCGACCAGCCCGCGGGCGCGCTCGGCATACTGCCCGGCCAGCGCGCGGGTGCGCGCCAGGCAGCCCGTGCGCTCCAGCGCGGCCCGCAGCTCGGCGAACGGCATCGTCTCGAAGCGGCCGGTGGCCAGCGCCGCCAGCACCGCCTCGCGCTCGCGCGGCGTGCCGCACTGCAGCAGGTCGATCCACGGGAGCGTCAGGTGCCCCTCGCAGAGGTCCTGCCCGACCGGCTTGCCCAGCGTCTTCTCGTCGGCCGTCACGTCGAGCAGGTCGTCGACCAGCTGGAAGGCGAGCCCGAGCGCCATTCCGTAGCCGGCCAGTGCCTCCTCCTCCGCGGCGCCGCGGTGGCCGAGGATCGCGGGCACACGGCAGCAGGCCGCGAACAGCCAGGCCGTCTTGCGCTCGACGATCGCGAGGTGCTGGGCCTCGGTCACCTCGGGGCGGTGGCGCAGGTGGTGGCCGAGGATCTCCCCCTCGATCATCCGCTCGGTCGCCTCGGCCAGCACGTCGATCACCCGGATCTCGCGCGCCGCCAGCGCCATGTTCATCGCGTGGATGTAGAGGTAGTCCCCGAGCAGGACGGTGAACTGGTTGCCGTAGACGCGATTGGCGGAGGGGAGCCCGCGCCGGGTCTCGGCCTCGTCGATGATGTCGTCGTGGACCAGCGTGGCGGTGTGGACGAACTCGAAGACCGCGCCCAGCGTGACGTCGTGCTCCCCCTCGTAGCCGACCAGGCCCGACGAGAGCAGGACCAGCGTCGGGCGCAGCCGCTTGCCCGACCCCTGCCCCAGGTAGCGCCCGGCGTCGTCGATCGGGTCGAACTGCGAGCGCAGGTGGTCCTGGATCGTCTCCTCGACCCGGGCCAGCTTCGGCCCGACCAGCGCATGGATCCGGGAAAAGAGCGCGGCGGCGGGGATCCCCGCCGCGGCGGCCGAGCGGCGCGCGGCGCCGCTCACGGCTTGGTCCCGGCCGGCAGCGGCCCCTCGACCAGTTCGGCGCCGCGGAACCGGAAGACGGAGTTGGGATAGCGCCACTCGACCACGCCGTCGACCAGCGTCAGCGTCTCCGGCGGCAGGCCGTGCGTCCGCATCACCTTGCCGCGCGGCGACTTCAGCCCGCCGGCCCGGTTGATCTCGCGCGCCAGTTCGGGCCAGCCCGCGGCGTCGCCCGGGATGCAGTTGAGGACGGCCGCCCGCCCCCGGCGGACCCGCGTGGAGACTTCGTACACGACCGGCGGGGCGTAGCGGATCGCGTCCCACTTCGCCGGGTCGCCGCAGCGCAGGGACAGCGTCCCCTCGAGGTCGGCGTCGGCCAGGGCGAGCGAAAAGAAGCCCGCCGCGTCGGTGACGGCGCTGGCGACGACGCGCTCCGTGACCACGACCGGCTTCCAGGGGAGCGACGCGGTCTCGGTGCGCAGCGTGAGCCGGACCGCGAAGCCCGGCAGCGACGCGCCGGAGCGGTCGAAGGCCTGTCCCTCGATCAGCGTCTTCGCCGGCGCGGGGATCTTCTCGACCGGGCGCGCGGGGGTCGCCGGCGCGGCGGCGCCGGACGGCGGGACGGCCTGGGGCTCCGCGGTAACCTCGACCTGGACCACGGCCACCGCCGCGGGGACGAGCGAAAACGCGGCGACACTCGCCCCGGCAAGGCGACACCAGCGGCGCGTCCGGAAGGCTCCCGGGGCCCGGAAAAGGCGGTCAAAACGCACGATCCGGGGAGGATAGCACCCCCCCCCCGGAAGCCGGACAACAAACCGAAACCGGGGGCAGCTACCGTAAGTCGGTAAGCCTGTCCTTACGGTAGCTGTCCCCGGTTTTCTAGCGGGTGAGGGTCCAGCCGGGCGGGACGTCGACGCGGAACGCGGCGTCCGGCGGCGGCGCCTCACGGACCGGCGCGCCCAGTTCGAAGCGCATCCTGCCGCCCAGCGGGTCGGCGACCTCGACCCGCCGGACGTCTCCGCTGGCGCGATCGATCTCGAGGCGCAGCCACTCGATGTCGTCGCGCGGTGCCCGCGGGCGCAGTTCGACCCAGCCGCGCCCGGCGGCGGGCGGCGGCGCGGCCCCCTCCGGGACGGCGGAGGCCGCGAAGAGCCGGAGCAGGTCGCTCCGCCCGGCCAGCAGGTCGGAAAGCGGGCTGTCCTCCCCGGGCTGGACCTCGCGCACCTGGACCTCGCGGTCCTCCGGGACCACGAACCACCAGGTGTTGCCGTCGAGGACCCCTTTCTGCCCCTTCGGCTCGACATAGTCCCAGAGCGCCCGCCGCGGCGGCGCGACGTGGATCGTCCCGTGGGCCTCGTCCCCGGCACCGAAAGCGGCCGACTCGAAGGTCTGCCGGAAGCTGACGCGGAACGCGCCGCTGGCGCGGTAGCGCGCCTCGGCCCGCTGCAGCAGCGCCGTCACCGCGTCGGGGGCCGTGGCGGCGGCCGGGCCCGCGGGCGCGGCGGCGGCGGGGCCGGCCGCGGCGGCCAGCGCCAGCGCGAGGGCCAGGGCGCGGCGCGGCGGATCGATCCGGCGTGGGGTCATCGGGAGCCTCCGGGCCGATTATCGGGGCCGCTCCCCCCTTCGGCCACGCCGCGCGAGTCGCGCTATCGTGATCCGGTTCCAGGAGGATTCCGTGCGCTCCCGTTGCCTGGTGCTCCCGTTGATCGCTCCGCCGCGGACTCGCCGGCGCGGCCACCCCGGCCCGGGCCGGCGGCGCGCCCGTGCCACCCGAGTGGGCCCCGGCCGTCGCGCGCGCCGCCGAGGCCTACGAGGCGGGCCGCTGTGCCGACGTCCTGGCCGCGTTCGCGGCCCTGCCGGCCGAGGCCGCGACCTCGCTCGACGGCGTCTCGCTCTACCGCTGGGGGTTCGCGTCGGCAACGCGGGGGGCGGCGACGCGTTCGACTACTACCGCCGCGCGGCCGAGAAGTTGCAGGCCGAGACCGCCGCCGCCCGGGGCGCCGCTCGACGCCTACTTCTACCGCGTCAACGCGCTGCTCAACCTGGACCTGACGCCGGAGGCCGAGGCCGCGGCGAAGCTGGCCGTGGAGCGCTTCCGCGCCGGAACGCTGACCGTGCCGCAGGACGACGCCACCGCCTGGTTCCGGCTGGGAAAGCTCTTCACCGACTCGGGCGACCTGCCGGGGGCGATGGCGCCGTTCGGCCGCGCGCTCGACGCCGCCGCCGCGCGGCCCGGATCGCTGCGCGCGGCCTACCTCGAGCGGATCGCCAACGCGGCCCGCCTGGCCGGCGACGCGGCGCTGGCCCAGCGCGCGAACGCGATGCTGCTGGCGGCCGCCAACGCGCCGGGGGCGACGCCGGACAGCCCGCTGCAGCGGATGCGCGCGCTGGTCCGGGCCGGGCAGTACGACGACGCCCGCAAGCTGCTCGAGGAGCTGGCCCGCGACCGCGGGGACCTCGGGATGATCGCGCAGTACGCGCTGGGAACGCTCGACCAGGTGCGCGATGTCGAGGCCCGGGGGGGACGCCCCGAGCCGCGCGCCAGCCTCGAGGGGCGGAGCTACCCGGGGGCGCTGTCGCTGGAAGAAGCGCTCGCCGCCACCGGCCGCGAGGGCTGGATCGCGATCGGCGAGGGGCACGTGGTCGAGGTGCCGCGCAAGAACCGCAACCTGCCGGGAACGCGGCCGGCGGCGTCGCTCGAGACGATGCAGCGCCTGCTGCCGATCGAGTCGCGCTTCGCCGGGCTGCTGCTCGATGCGGTCGCGAGCGGGGCGCCGCTGCGCGAGTGGGCGGTGCAGGGCGGCTTCGCGCCGCTGATCCTCCAGCCGTGGGAGCGGCTGGTGGTCGATCGCGACTCCGCCGCGCGCCAGGCCCAGGTGATCGACCTCAAACAACCGTAGTTCGACTTGGCGCAGCCAAGTCGCACGCCGGCGCCGACCAGGGCGCGGCCGGGGGCCGGCCTCCGTGCCGGCCCGATCCCGAGCCGCGCGCTGCGGGCCGGCACGGAGGCCGGCCCCTACGGCCGCGCGGCGCGGCGCCAGGTCGAGACCGGGGGGAGGCGGGGCCCCTCAGCGGTGCGCGACGATCGCGACCACCGCGCGCTCGGGCAGGACGCGCGCCAGCGCCATGCAGCGCCGCGCCCGCGCCTCGGGCGGGTCGGCCGCCCAGGGCTGGTATAGCACCACCGGCCACGGCGCGGGCAGCTGCCCGGCCACCCGCTCGGCGATCCGCGCCAGCGCGGCCGCCGCGCGGAGTTCGCCGCCGGCCCGCGGCGCTGCGACCTCGTAGGGCCAGCCCCCCGTCTCCCCCGGCTCGCCGAGCCCCACGTCCTGCGGGGTGAACGGCCCCGGCGGGACGATCCCGACCGCCGCCGCGATCCGCTCGGCCCAGGCCAGCGTCTCGAACCCCGGCGCCAGCTGGGCGTGGATCTCGCGCCGCCGCGCCTCGGCCTGCTCGAGCCGCGCGGTCAACCCCCACGGATCCTCGACCCCCAGCCGCGCCGCGGCCCCGCGGGCGCGCTGCTCCAGCTCGTCGTGTCGCTGGGCCAGCCGTGCCAGCCCCTCCGCGCGGCCGGCCCGCCGCGCCGCCAGCGCCAGGGCGCGCTGCCGCATCGCGGCCCGGGCCGCGGCCAGCGCCAGCGTCAGCCCGCCGGCCGCGAGCACCAGGTTCGGCTGACGCGCGTACGCCGCGGCCAGCGCCGCCCCGACTGCCGCCAGCGTCGCGAGGCCGGCCGCGAACGCCCCGCGGCGGACCCCGCGCAGCCGCTCGTCGAGCTGCCACTGCGTGCTCTCGAGCCGCCGCTTCCAGACCGCGATCGCGCGGCGGCGCCGCGGGTAGACGCGCAGCGCCTCCAGCTCCTCCGGCCCGAGCGCCGCCAGGGCCCGGGCGTGGAGCCGGTTCGCTTCGGCCTCCCCGCTCGGGGGGACCGGCGCCCAGCACGACGGCCCGGCCAGGATCGCGGCCGGCGCGGCGGTCGGCCGCGGCCAGCCCGGGGGCACGTCGATGAAGACCTCGACCTCGCCCTGCCGCTGGCGGACCCGCGACTCGCCGGCACGCGCCGCGCGGTCGAGCGCGGCGAGCAGCGCCAGCAGCAGATCCTGCGCCGCGGGCCCGGCCCCGATCAGCAGCGGCTCGCCCGTCGCGGGCTCGAGCGGCACCTCGTGCACCAGCCCGCCGGCGCTCCAGCGCAGGCGGGCCGGCGCGGGTCCCGCGGCGGCCGGCGGCACGGGGTCCAGGCGCGCGATCCCTTCCGGCATCGTCAGTCCTCGTCTGCCAGATCGGACAGCCACGGCACGCGGTAGCGCTGGCCTGCGAGCGCGCGCTCGATGCAGAAGCAGAGCACGACGAAGAAGCCGAGGAAGAGGAAGATCTCGGCCGCGTGGAACATCCGGCCGAGCAGCGGGATCATCGAGAAGAGCCAGTGGAACGGCGTCAGCAGCGCGATCAGCGCGACCAGCGCGAGCCCCAGCATCGTCCCCTGCCGGGCGTGCCAGCGCACGAACGGCTCGCGGCTGGCGAAGAGCGGGATCAGGCTGAGCGGGCCGAGGTAGGCGAAGACGAGCATCAGGCGGTCCTCGTCGCGCAGCGCCTGCGCCACGTCGGTCAGCCCGCCCGCGCCGTCGAAATCGTCGCTCCGCTCGTCGTGATCCGTCATCCGCGCCTTCCGGGTCGGCCCCGCTCGGCCCCTTGTACCGACCCCCCGGACCGATTGTCAACTCAGCCGGGCTTTTCGGGTACCCTTCCGCGCCGTGAAGCCGGACGAACCGATCGCCGCGGGGCCCCCGGGCTCGCTCGCACCCGAGCGGCTGACGCCGATGTTCCGCCAGTGGGGCGAAGCCAAGGCGCAGCACCCCGACGCGCTCTTGCTCTTCCGGATGGGCGACTTCTACGAGCTGTTCTTCGACGACGCCCGGACCGCGGCGCCGATTCTCGAGATCGCGCTGACCGCGCGCGGCAAGGGGACGGCAGTCGAGGCCCCGATGTGCGGCGTGCCGCACCACGCGATCGACCAGTACGTCGCCCGGCTGGTCGAGCGCGGCCTGCGGGTCGCGATCTGCGAGCAGGTCGAGGACCCGCGGACCGCCAAGGGGATGGTCCGCCGCGAGGTCGTCCGCGTGGTCAGCCCGGGGACGGTGACCGACCCCGAGCGGCTCGACCCGGGGGCGTCGAACTTCCTCGCGGCGGTCGGCGCGGCGGCGGACGGGGGGTTCGGGGTCGCGCTGATCGACCTCTCGACCGGCAGCCTGGTGCTGGCGCGCGCCGGCAGCGGGAGCGAGCTGACCGACCTGCTGGCGCGGCACGAGGTGCGCGAGGTCCTGCTGGCCGACGCGCAGCGCCCAGCGGTCGAGCCGCTCGTTCCGGAGATCCGCGGCCGGCGCCCGCTGGTCACCGCGCTGGCGGCCGAGCGCTTCCACCCCGCGCTGGCCCGGCCGCGCGTGCTCGAGGCGCTGGGCGTGACCACCCTCTCGGGCTTCGGCTGCCCCGACGAGCACCCGGCGCTCCCGGCCGCGGCCGCGGCGCTGGCGCACCTCGCGGCGACGCAGCGCGTGCGCCCGGCGCACCTCGATCGGCTGCAGGTCGACGACCCGCGCCGGCAGCTGCTGCTCGACGCGGCGACGCGCCGCAACCTGGAGCTGGTCGCCAACCTGCGCGACGGGACCCGCGCCGCGACGCTGCTCGAGACGGTCGACCGGACCCGCACGCCGATGGGGGCGCGCACGGTGCGGGCCTGGCTGCTCGAGCCGCTGGCCGAGCTGGAACCCCTGGCGCAGCGCCACGCGCTGGTCGATGAGCTGCTCGAGCGCAGCCTGGTGCGGCGCGGGATCGTCGAGGCGCTGGCCCGGGTGCGCGACCTGGAGCGGCTCCTGGGCCGGGCCGCGCTGGGGAGCGCGACGCCGCGCGACCTGCTTGCGCTGCGCCACTCGCTCGAGGCGCTGCCCGAGGCGCGGGCCCGGCTGGGCGAGCTGACCGGCCCGCCGGCCGCGGCGCTGGCGGCGCGGATCGACCCGCTGCAGGACCTGGCGGCGCGGCTGGCCGCGGCGCTGGCCGACGACCCCGGCGCGCTGCCGGGCGAGGGGCGCGTGATCCGCGCCGGGCCACGACGCGGCGCTCGACGAGGTCCGCGAGCTGGCGCGCGGCGGCAAGCAGCTGGTCGCCGAGATCGAGGCGCGGGAGCGCGAGCGCGACCGGGATCGCGTCGCTCAAGGTCCGCTACAACCGCGTCTTCGGCTACTTCATCGAGGTCAGCAAGAGCAACCTGGCGCGCGTCCCGGCGGACTACGAGCGGCGCCAGACGGTCGCCACCGGCGAGCGCTACACGACGGGCCGAGCTGCGCGCGCTGGAGACGAAGATCCTGTCGGCCGAGGAGAAGCTGGCGGCGCGCGAGACCGAACTGTTCGAGGAGCTGGTGCGCGAGGTCGCGGCGCGGGCCTCGCGGCTGCGCGGGACGGCGGCCGCGACGGGCGAGCTCGACGCGCTGGCCGGCTTCGCCGAGGCCGCCGCGGAGCACGGCTGGACGCGGCCCGAGGTCGACCTCGAGGACCGGATCGAGCTGGAGGAGTCGCGGCACCCGGTGGTCGAGCGGCTGCTGCCGTCGGGGCGGTTCGTGCCCAACGACTGCCGGCTCGACGCGGCGCGGCGGATCCTGGTCGTGACCGGCCCCAACATGGGGGGCAAGAGCACCTACCTGCGGCAGGTCGCGCTGGCGATCGTGATGGCCCAGGCCGGCTCGTTCGTGCCGGCGCGGCGCGCCGTGATCGGCCTGGTCGACCGGGTCTTCTGCCGGGTCGGGGCCTCGGACAACCTGGCCGGCGGCGAGTCGACCTTCATGGTCGAGATGACCGAGACCGCGAACATCCTGCACAACGCCACGCCGCGGAGCCTCGTGATCCTCGACGAGATCGGGCGCGGGACCGCGACCTAGGACGGGATGGCGATCGCCTGGGCGGTGGTCGAGGCGCTGCACGACGACGCGCGGCTCGTTCCCAAGGCGCTGTTCGCGACCCACTACCACGAGCTGACCGAGCTGGCCTCGGTCCTGCCGCGGCTGGCCAACGTCCACATCGCGGTCCGCGAGCACGGCCACGACGTGCTGTTCCTGCACCGGGTCGAGCCGGGGCCGTCGGACCGCTCCTACGGGATCCACGTCGCGCGGCTGGCCGGTCTGCCCGACCGCGTCGTGGCGCGGGCCCGCGAGATCCTCGAGCACCTGACCGCCGAGCACCCGCGCCCCGGGGTGCTCGCGCCGCGCGCCGACCAGGGCCCCGCCACGGGGCGGCAGCTCGGGCTGTTCGGCGGGACGCCGCGCGACCCGCGCGAGGAGGAGGCGCTGGCGACGCTGCGCGGGCTGGACCCCGACGCGCTCTCGCCGCGCGAGGCCCACGCCCTGCTGGCGGCGCTGCTCGAGCGGCTGCGCGGCAGCTAGAAGAGTGGGGACAGCTGCCCTTTTTCAGAGGGCGGCGCGGGCCACCGCGGCGTCGAGGTCGTCGAACACCGGGACCAGCTCGTCGACGCGCGTCAGCGTGATCAGGTCGCGCGGCTTGCCGCGCGGCCGGGCCAGCACCAGCGCGCCGCCCCGCTCACGGCAGCGCCGGCGCAGGGCGACGATCTCGCCCAGGCCGGCGGAGTCGAGGAACTGCACCTCGTGGAAGTCGAGCACCAGGCGGACGTGGCCGCGGTCGACGTGGTCCTGCGCCAGCACGCGGAAGGCGTCGGCGTGCGGTCCGGCATCGACGCTGCCCGCGACCGCCAGGACCCCGACCGCGCCGCGCTCCTCGAATCGGGCTTTCACCGGGGTCCCCTACGCGCTCGCGCCGGCCGCCAGCGCGGGGCGTCGCTTGACGAGGACCAGTTCCGTGCCGGGCGAGCGCCGGTGGAAGCGGACCTCGTCGACCAGGGTGTGGATCAGGAACAGGCCGCGGCCGGACGACTTGAGGATGTTCTCGGGGAGCGTCGGGTCGGGGACCAAGGCCGGATCGAAGCCGGTGCCGCGGTCGCGGATCGTCATCGTGATCCGCTCGATCGAGCCCGTGATCTCGACGTCGATCGGCAGCCGCGGGTCGAGCTTGTTGCCGTGCTTCATCGCGTTGACCGCCCCCTCGCGCATCGCCAGCCCGATGTCCATCTGGCCGTCCTCGGCGAAGCCGCAGAGCCCGGCCACGCTGACGACCACCTCCTGGACGAGGTCCAGGTACTCCGGCCGGCTGGGGAGCGACATCGTGATCCGGATCGGCTCCTCGAACACGCGGGGCTCCGTGGGGGGTCGGGGATCCTAGGGACGAAAATGTGACGCGGTCAACCCGGAAAAGCGCCCTGGCCGGGCGATTCCGTGCCCTGCGGGCACGGGCGGGCGGCAAGCGGTCGGCGCTTGGCTCAGGAGCCCCCCGCCGGGTCCAGCGCGGCCTCCCCGATCAGGACCGCCGACAGCGCCGCCTCCGGGCGGGCCCACGACGGCCCCTCGATCCGGGCCACGACCTTGTCCCCCCGCCGGACCAGCGCCACGGGGACGGCCTGGATCTGGTACTGCCGCGCCAGGGGGTCGTCCGCGACCTTCTCCGGAAGCCCGTGGTAGCGGAAGGTCAGGGCCGGAGAGTGCAGCTCCTCCGCGACCTTGATCATCCGCGGAACGTGCTGCTCGCAGTGCGGGCACCAGACGCCGAAGAAGACGTCGATTTCCGCCGGCTCGGTGATCGTCGCGAGCAGGCGCATGTCCCCCTTGCCGGGCTGGTAGGTCTTCGCGTTGCGCCGGTACTCGGGGATCGCCGCCAGCAGCTGTTCGGCCGTCAGGTCGCCGATCATCTTGGGCGGGCGCGTCTCGAGCACCACCGGCCGGCCGCCCACCGCGAAACGCAGCTCGAGCCCCTCGACCGTCAGCGGCGTCCCGCCGGTCGCGCCCTCGGCGTCGACCAGCACGGCGTCCGGATCGTCGGGGCTGGGGACGACGCGCGCCGGGTCGAGCGCGAAGACCTTCTTCTCGGTGCTGGCGATGTAGACCGGCGCGCCGAGCACCGGCGAGAGCACGACCGCGCGCGGCGTCCCCGGCGCGATGTAGACGCGCGCCTTGTCGTCGACCGCCCCGGCGACCCGCACGACCCGCTTGCCGGACAGGTAGAACGGCTGCGGCCCGTCGGCCGCGGGCGCGGCGGCGGCCGCGGCCAGCAGGACGGACACGAGCGCGGCGGTGAGCCAGGCGGTGCGGGTCACGGCGTTCTCCCCTCGGCCAGGGCGACCAGCACGTCGTCCCCCGGGATCCCTTCCCAGACCTTCACGATCGCGCCGTTCTCCACCAGGAACGCGCGCGGCAGCCGGCGGTAGAGGGGCTTGAGCATCGACTGCGGCGCATCGCGGACCTCGAACGCCGGGCCGGCCGTCCACTGGAACTCGTTGGCCAGCGCGTCGTCCGGCCTGGCCAGGCCGAAGACGGCGTCGGGGCGGGCCAGCGCCAGCTTCTCGTTGACGCGCGCGATCTCGCCGCGGGTCTGCTCGTCGGCGCGGTCGAGCAGCAGCACCAGCCGCGTGCCGTCCTGCAGCTCGGGGATGATCTCGTCGATCCGCAGCGAGGCCGCGCTGATCCCGGGCTTCAGCCGCGTCGCGAGGTTGTCCAGCGGCAGCGACGGCGCGGCCAGCGCGAAACCGCCGAAGGCCAGCCCGGCGAGCGCCGCCAGCGCGGGGCGGAGCCGGCCGGCGGGGCGGAGCCGGCCCGCGGCGCGGCGCGGCCGCCCCGCGAAGGCCAGCAGGGCGAGCCCCATCAGCACCGCGTCGCGCGCCAGCGCCTGCCCCGGCGAGGAGGCGATCAGGTTGCCGAAGCAGCCGCAGGAGGAAGCTTCCTGCGACGGGTAGACGTAGCTCCAGGCCGAGAGCGCGAGGAAGAACAGCATCAGCAGCGCGGCCGGGACCAGCACCGCGGGGCGCCGCAGGTTCAGCACGAGGCAGGCCCCCAGCGCGGCCTCGAAGGCGATCACGGCGATGCCGCCCCAGAAGGCGAGCGCGGACGGCATCAGACCGCGCTCGACGATCAGCTGGGCGAACCCCTCGGGGTCGAGCGCCTTGGCCCAGGCGGAGAAGATCAGCACGAGACCGAGCAGCACGCCGCTGACCGTCCCCAGGGCCGTCGCCGCGCGCGAGCGCGTGTCGTCCGTCACGAGTGCCTCCGTCAGGTGATCCGACAGGGTACGGCCCGGGCCCGGGCCCCGGCAAACGGCGCGTCTGCGGCGCCGGGACGGCCGGCGCCGGGACGGCTGCCGCCCTTCACGCCGGACGCGGGGCGCGGTCGAGCATCCGGTAGGAGGTCGCCTCCCCGACGTGCGCCCGGGCGATCTCCGCGCAGCCGGCGAGGTCGGCGATCGTGCGCGCCACCCGCAGCACCCGGTCGTGGGCCCGCGCCGAGAGCCCCATCCGCTCCATCGCGTCCTCCAGCGCGGCGCGCGCCTCCCGCCCCGCGCCGATCGAGCGCTCGAGGGCCCGGCTGCGCAGGTGGGCGTTCCAGGCCGCGCCGGTCTCGCCGGCGCGGGCCAGTTGCGCGGCGCGCGCCGCCGCGATCCGCTCGCGGACCGGGGCCGAGGGTTCGCCCGGCGTCGCGCGCGCCAGCTCCGACGGGCGCACCGGCGGGACCGCGACGTGCAGGTCGATCCGGTCGTAGAGCGGGCCCGAGATCCGCGCCCGGTAGCGCTCGACCGCCGTCTCGCCGCAGCGGCAACCCTTGCCGCCGGTGTCGTACCAGCCGCAGGGACAGGGGTTCATCGCGGCCGCCAGCAGGAAGCGGGCCGGGAACTGCGCGCTGCCGCGCGCGCGCACGACCGCCACGCGGCCGTCCTCCAGCGGCTGCCGCAGCGCTTCGAGCGCGGCCCGCGGGAATTCCGGCAGCTCGTCGAGAAACAGCACCCCGTGGGTGGCCAGCGAGACCTCGCCCGGCCGCGGCGGGGAGCCGCCGCCGACCAGCCCGGGGACCGAGACCGAGTGGTGGGGCGCGCGGAACGGCCGACGCTCGAGCAGCCCCGCGCCGGGCGGGACGAGGCCGGCCGCGGAGTGGATCCGCGTGACCTCCAGCGCCTCCTCGTGCGAGAGCGGCGGCAGCACGGTGGGCAGCCGGCGCGCGAGCATCGTCTTGCCCGCCCCCGGCGGTCCGACGAGCAGGATGTTGTGGCCCCCCGCGGCCGCGATCTCGAGCGCGCGACGCGCGAGGTGCTGACCCTTGACCTCGGACAGGTCGGCGTC
The DNA here is from genome assembly GCA_963702545.1 of uncultured Acidobacteriota bacterium. Lineage (GTDB taxonomy): Bacteria > Acidobacteriota > Polarisedimenticolia > J045 > J045 > JALOKP01. Next base: position 12,889 of record CAVPDB010000022.1, read on the forward strand.
GTCGTCGGCCGGCGGGCGGGCGCGCGGCGTCCAGGGGGCCAGCGCGCCGCGCTCCCCGCGCGCCGCGCGCACCGCGTCGCCCAGCGTCCGGACCGCCAGGACCTCGATCCCGGCGATTTCCGCGGCCTCGCGCGCGGCCTCGGGCGGGACCAGGATCCCGGCCAGCCCGCGGCGCTGGCCCGCGAAGGCCACCGACAGCGTGCCGCGCGCCGGCCGCAGCCGGCCGTCGAGCCCGATCTCGGCGTAGGACAGGAGGCCGCGCAGCGGGCCGGCCAGCGCCGGCTGCGCCAGCGCCGCGACCGCCAGCGCCATCGGCAGGTCGAGGCCGGCGCCGCTCTTGCGGAAGCCGGCCGGCGCAAGGTTGAGGATCACGGGGTGTTCGCCGGACTCGCGCGGCCAGAGCCCGGCCGACTGGAGCGCGACCTTCAACCGCTCGCGGGCTTCGCGCACGTCGGCCTCGGCCTGGCCGACGATCGCCGAGCGCGGCACGCCCAGCGCGTGCGCCGCCTGGACCTCGACCAGCACGGCGTCGATCCCGTGGAGCGCGGCGCCGAAGGTGCGCGCGACGAACGGCTCGTGGCTCATGCGGCGAGCGTAGGCCCGCCGCGCGCGCGGCGGGCGCCGCCGGCCGTGCGACCGTCCCGGGCGCGGGATCCCGTGGCCGGGACGGCCGGCGCCGAGGGCGACGCCTACGCCAGCGCGTCGATGATCGCGTTGAAGGTCGGGCTGGGGCGCATCGCCCGCGCGGCCTTGGCGTCGTCCGGCAGGTAGTAGCCCCCCAGGTCGACCGGCTGGCCCTGGGCCGCCAGCAGCTCCTGCGCGATCTTCGCCTCGTTCTCCGCCAGCGCCGCGGCGACCTTCGCGAAGCGGGCCTTCAGCGCCGGGTCCTGGTCCTGGGCGGCCAGGGCCTGGGCCCAGTACAGCGCCAGGTAGAACGAGCTGCCGCGGTTGTCGATCTCGTTCACCTTGCGCGACGGAAGCCGGCCGTGCTCCAGGTAGGTCGCGATCGCCTGCTCGAGCGTCTCGGCCAGCAGCTTGGCCGTCGGGTTGCCGGTCCGCTCCGCCACCAGCTCGAGCGAGGGCACGAGCGCGCAGTACTCGCCCAGCGAGTCCCAGCGCAGGTGCCCCTCCTTGAGGAACTGCTGGACGTGCTTGGGGGCCGAGCCGCCGGCGCCGGTCTCGAACAGCCCGCCGCCGTTCATCAGCGGCACGATCGAGAGCATGCGGGCGCTGGTCCCCAGCTCGAGGATCGGGAACAGGTCGGTGAGGTAGTCGCGGAGCACGTTGCCGGTGACCGAGATGGTGTCCTCGCCGCGGCGGATCCGCTCGAGCGAGAACTTCATCGCGTCGACCGGCTTCATGATCCGGAGGTCGAGCCCTGCCGTGTCGTGCTGCGGCAGGTACTGCTTCACCTTGCGGATGATCTGGGCGTCGTGGGCGCGGCGCTCGTCGAGCCAGAAGATCGCCGGCGCGCCGGCCGCCCGGGCCCGCGAGACGGCCAGCGCGACCCAGTTCCGGATCGGCGGCGTCCTTGGTCTGGCACATCCGGAAGATGTCGCCGGTCTCGACCGTCTGCTCGAGCAGCGTCTGCGCCGGCCGCGTCGATCACGCGGATCGTCCCGTCGGCCGGGGCCACGAAGGTCTTGTCGTGCGAGCCGTACTCCTCGGCCTTCTGGGCCATCAGGCCGACGTTCGAGACGCTGCCCATCGTCGCCGGGTCGAACTGGCCGTGGACCTTGGCGTCCTCGAGGATCGCGGCGTACATCGTGGCGTAGCAGCGGTCCGGGACCATCGCGATGCAGTCCTGCAGCTCGTCGTTCCGGTTCCACATCCTGCCGCCGTCGCGGATCACGTTGGGCATCGAGGCGTCGACGATCACGTCGTTGGGGACGTGGAGGTTGGTGATCCCCTTGCGCGAGTCGACCATCGCAGAGCCCGGGACGGGTCTGGTAGACGGCGGCGATGTCGGCCTCGATCTCCGCCTTCTTCGCCGCCGGGAGCCGCTCCAGCTTGGCCAGCACGTCGGCCAGGCCGTTGTTGACGTTGGCGCCGGTCTGCCGGCAGCGCCTCGGCGTGCTTGTCGAGCGCGTCCTCGTAGAACACCGAGACGCAGTGGCCGAACATGATGGGGTCGGAGATCTTCATCATGGTCGCCTTGAGGTGCAGCGACAGCAGCACGCCGTCGCGCTTCGCCTCCTCGATCTGCTCGGCGTAGAAGGCGCGCAGGGCGCGCGACGTTCATCACCGCGGCGTCGATCACCTCGCCCGGCTGCAGCGCCAGCTTCTCCTTGAGCACCGTGGTCCGCGCCGTCGGCGCCGGCGAACTCGATCCGGACCTCGGTCGCCGCGTCGAGCGTGGTCGAGCGTCTCGGTGCTCGAAGAAGTCCCCGTCGCGTCATGTGGGCGACCCGCGACTTCGAGCCCGAGGCGGGCCAGGGCTTCATCATCCGGTGCGGGTTCTTCTGGGCGAACTTCTTGACCGCGGCGGCCGAGCGGCGGTCGGAGTTGCCCTCGCGCAGCACCGGGTTCACCGCCGAGCCGAGACACTTCGCGAAGCGCTGCTGGAGCGCCCGCTCGGCCTCGTCCTTCGGCTCCTCGGGGTAGTCGGGGATGTCGTAGCCCCTGGCCTGCAGCTCCTTGATCGCGGCCACGAGCTGGGGGACCGAGGCGCTGACGTTGGGGAGCTTGACGATGTTGGCGTCGGGGCTCTTCGTCAGCTCGCCCAGCTCCGCGAGGTGGTCCGCGACCTTTTGATCGGCGGTCAGTTTTTCGGGGAAGTTGGCGATGATCCGGCCGGCCAGCGAGATGTCGCTCAGCTCGACCTCGACGCCGGTCCCCCGCGTGTACGCCTGAACGATCGGGAGCAGTGCGTAAGTCGCCAGGGCCGGGGCTTCGTCGATCTTGGTCCAGATGATTTTCGCGGTCTTCATGGGTCTTCCTCGGTCTTCATCGCGGGCTGATCCGGCGGTTGAGAAGGGTGCGGCAGTCTAGCGCGAGCCGCGGTGCGCCGGTCGAGCCGCCGGGCGCGGGCGCCCCGCAGGGCGCGGCATCGTAGAATCGGGGCGGTGACCGGAGAGGGGGGGCCTCGATGTCGGAGCCGCCGTCGCCCTGGGCTCATTTCCTGGGACTGCTCATGCTGATGGGCATCACGCGATACCTGGCTCATCTCTGGCGCCTCGTCCAGGGCGAGCCGGAATCGAAGGACCTGGACCGGCTGCGCCCGATCTCCTCGGCCGCGGGCAAGCTGCTCCTGGACGACCCCCTGGCCTCCGACGACCCCGCCCGGCGCGCGGCGCGGCTCGAGGCTTCGATCGCCGTGCTGAACGAGGAGTACGCGGAGATCCAGACGCTCGACGAGTTGCTCGAGCGCCCGCGCGTCCAGTCGATCGTCGACTGGATGATCTCGCCGGCCTTCGGCGCCGAGGACCTGTTCGGGATCTACTCCGGCCAGAACCTGCTGCTGGCCTGCGTCGCGACCCGCGCGCTGGCGCTGCGCGCCGACGGCGCGACCGTGGCCGACCGGGTGCGGTCCACGATGAGCCGGTTCCATAGCTGGACCCGGGTCCTGGCGCTGCGCCTGCTCGACACCCACGTCCCGCCGCCGAAGCCGCTGGTCGGGCCGATCCTGGCCTCGATCGACGAGACCTGGAACAACGACGACGGAATGTCGCTGCTGACCAGCTTCGCCCGCTCGCGCGCCGCGCGGGGGGAGTGGCTGACCTTCGACGGCACGCTCAACGGCGCCGCGACCAGCCGGCTCGCGATCATCAAGCCGTACGTCGAGCGGATGGGCGAGGTGGCCGACCCGCTGCGCGTCGAGCTGCGCGACGTGGGCGCGATGCTGCTGGACGAGGAGTTCCTGCGCTCGTTCGGGCGGGTCTGGCCGCGCGAGCGCGAGTCCGGCCTGGCGCCGATCGTCGAGCACGCGGCGCTGGCGGCCGAGGCGGCGACGATCGAGCAGGCGCTCTCGGCGGACCCGCCGCGCTCGGTCCTGCTGGTCGGCCCGCAGGGGGTGGGCAAGACCAGCCTGGCCCGGGTCGTGCTGGAGCGGCTGCAGCAGCGCGGCTGGACCGTCTTCGAGGCCGCGCCCGAGGAGCTGAACGCCGACCAGAAGTGGGTCGGCGCGCTGGAGGGGCGGGTCCAGCAACTGGTCCGCGAGATCGACCGGAAAAAGCGCGTGATCTGGCTGGTGCGCGACTTCCCTTCCCTGGCCTGGACCGGGATCTCGATGCACACCCCGACCAGCGCGATCGACATGGTGCTGCCGGTGATCGAGCGCGGCGACATCGTCGTGCTGGGGACCGCCGAGCCGGCGGCCCACGAGCGGATGCTGCTGGCCAAGCCGCGCGTCCGGACCGCGCTCGAGGAACGACGGCTGACGCCGCTCGACCGCGAGGCGACACTGGCGCTGGTCGGCGACTGGCTGGCCAAGGAGCGCGCGCGCGGCGCCGCGCCCGAGGCCAGCGAGGCGGTGCTGCGCGAGGCCTGGAACCTGACGCGGCAGTACGTCGCCGAGGCCGCCCCGCCGGGGAACCTCTTCCGGCTGGTCCACGGCGCGCTGCGGCGCCGGCCGCGCGAGGCGCTGGGCGAGGGCGCGCCGCCGCTCGGCGCGGGCGAGCTGGTCGCCGCGCTGTCGGCGATGACCGGCCTGCCGGCGACGCTGCTCGACGAGCGCGAGCGGCTCGACCTGGCGGCACTGCGCGGGCACTTCGAAGAACAGGTCGTCGGCCAGCCCGAGGCGATCGACTGCCTGGTCGAGCGGCTGGCGATGGTCAAGGCCGGCGTGACCGATCCGCGGCGGCCGCTGGGAGTGTTCCTCTTCGTCGGCCCGACCGGCACCGGCAAGACCGAGCTGGCCAAGGCGCTCGCCAGCTTCGTCTTCGGCGACGCGGCGCGGATGATCCGGCTGGACATGAGCGAGCTGGCGCACCCCGATGCGATCGGCCGGATCGTCGGCGAGCCGAACGGCCCCCCCGGCCACCAGGCGCTGGTCGACCAGGTCCGGATGCAGCCCTTCTCGCTGCTCCTGCTCGACGAGTTCGAGAAGTCGCACCCGGCGGTCTGGGACCTCTTCCTGCAGGTCTTCGACGACGGCCGGCTGACCGACCGGCGCGGCCGCACCGCCGACTTCCGCCACGCGATCATCATCATGACCTCGAACCTGGGGGGGCAGATCCCGGCCGGCTCGACGGTCGGCTTCACCGACGACAGCGGGCGCTTCAGCGCCGCGTCGGTCGAGCGCGCGGTGGCCCGCGCCTTCCGCAAGGAGTTCCTCAACCGGATCGACCGGGTCGTCGTCTTCCGGCCGCTGACCCGCGAGACGATGCGCGAGGTGCTCAAGAAGCAACTGCGCGAGAGCTTCAACCGGCGCGGCCTGCGCAACCGCCAGTGGGCGGTGGAGTGGGACGACGCGGCGCTCGACTTCCTGCTCGAGCGCGGCTTCACGGTCGACCTGGGGGCGCGGCCGCTGCAGCGCGCGATCGAGCGCTACGTGCTGGCCCCGCTGGCGAAGACGATCGTCGACCACGAGATCCCGCAGGGGGACCAGTTCCTGTTCGTGCACCGCGAGCGGGACGGGCTGTCGGTCGAGTTCGTCGACCCCGACGCGCCGGTGCCGCGGGCTGCGCCCGGACCGACCGCCGCGGGGGCGGTCCCGGGCGGCCCCGTCCCGGACGGGCACGATCTCGAGGGGCTCGCGGCGCGGCTCGCGGCGCTCGAGGCCCGGGTCCGCGGCACCGCCTGGCGCGACGCCCAGCGCGGCGAGCTGGAGCTGACCGGCCTCGACGCCTTCTGGAGCGCGCAGGACCGCTTCGCGATCCTCGACCGGATCGAGTACCGCGACCGGATCGGCCACGCGCTGCAGTCGGCCCAGTCGCTGCTCGCGCGGCTGCGCGGCAGCTCGGGCGCGGCCCGCGGGCGCGGCCCGGCGCCGCAGGTCGAGCGCCTGGCGCAGCGCCTGCACCTGCTCGAGACGGCCTGCGACGACGTCGAGCAGGAGCGCCCGCACGACGCCTTCCTCTCGGTCGAGTCGACCTCCGACGCCGGCCGCCGGCCGCCCCCCGAGGCGCTCGCCTTCTCGCGCCGGCTGGGGGAGATGTACCGGCGCTGGGCCGACCGGCGCGGGATGCGCCTGGCCGAACTGGACCGCTCCCCCGACGGCGCCGCCGGTTTCCGGCTGCTGCTCTCGATCTCCGGGCTCGGCGCCCACGCGCTCTTGGCCCCGGAGGACGGCTGGCACCTCTACGAGGTCCCGTCGGGCAAGGGGCACGAGTTCGACCGCTGGCAGACCCGGGTGCGGGTCGTGCCGCAGCCCCCCGAGCCGCCGCACGCCGCGGGGATCGACCTGGGCGAGCAGGCGCGCCGCGCGATGGCGGCCGCGTCCTCGGTCACCGGGACGATCGTGCGCCACTACCGCGAAGAGCCTTCGCCGCTGGTGCGCGACCACGTGCGCGGCTACCGCACGGGGCGGCTGGACCTGGTGGAGGGGGGGGACTTCGACCGGATCGCGGCCGGCGAGGAGGACTGACCGCTACTTCGCGATGTTGAGGGCGGTCCCGGGCGTCAGCACGCTGTCGCGCGCGATGTCGTTGGCCTGGCAGATCTTCTCGACCGTGGTGCCGTAGCGCTGGGCGATCCGGAACAGCGTCTCGCCCTTGCGCACGACGTGGACCGTGGCGACCCGCGCCTCGGCCTGCTTCGCGCTGCCGGCGGCCGGCTCGGCCGCGGCCGAGCCGCGGCCCGGCACGGTCAGCCGCTGGCCGACCTTGATCGTCGACTTCGCGGACAGCCCGTTGGCCCGCAGCAACTGGTCGAGCGCGACGCCGTAGCGCCGGGCGATCGCCGAGGCGGTCTCGCCCGGCACCACGCGGTGGGTCGAAGCGCTGCCGCTCGTCGCCGTGGATTCGCCGCGCGAGCCGCCGGACGATGCCGCCGCCGCGCCGGGCGCCGAGACCTTCAGCTTCTGCCCCGCGAGCAGCTTGGTCGAGCGGCCCATCCCGTTCCAGCGCTGCAGGCTCTTGACGCTGACGCCGTAGCGCCCGCCAATCGAGCCCAGCGTCTCGCCGGAGCGGACGCGATGGGTCCGCGACGGCCCGCGGGCGGCCTGCGGCTCGTCGTCGGCCAGGCTGGCGACGTCGACGCTGCCGCGCGGCACGACCAGCATCTGCCCCGCCTGCAGCCGCGACTTCTTCGACAGGTCGTTGGCGGCGCGCAGCGCGCTGGCGCTGACGCGGTAGCGCCGCGCCACCGAGGTCACGGTCTCGCCGCGCCGCACGCGGTGCTCGAGCTGGGCCACGCGCTGCTCGGGCGGGACCTGCGCCAGGCGCTCGGTGAAGCCGGCGCCGGCCCCCACCGGGACCTTCAGCAGGTAGGTCCGGCCGGGCGGAGTGACCCCGCGCCGCAGGTCGGGGTTGAGGGCGCGCAGCGCGGCCGGGTCGGTCTGGGCGACGCTGGCCAGCGTCTTCATGTCGGCCGAGAACGGGACCGGGACGATCTCGTAGGCCACCGGGTCCTGCAGGTCGACCCAGCCGAAGCCGAAGCGGGCCGGGTCCTTGGCGATCACCGTCGCGGCCTGGATCGCCGGGACGTAGTTGCGGGTCTCGGGGCGCAGCGTGCTGCGCTGGGCCAGGACCCAGAAGTCGCGCGAGCCGGTCTGCGCGATCGCGCCGCGGACCCGGCCCTGGCCGGCGTTGTAGGAGGCGAGCGCCAGGTTCCAGTCGCCGAACTCGGCGTACAGGTCGCGCAGGTAGCTGGCCGCGGCGCGGCAGGCTTTCTCCGGGTCGGCCCGCTCGTCGAGCCAGGTGTCGATCGCCAGGCCGTACTGCCGTCCGGTGCCGGGAATGAACTGGAACATCCCGCGGGCCTGGGCGCGCGACAGCGCGTGCGACTGGAAGGCGCTCTCGATGTGGGCCAGGTAGACGAGGTCCTGCGGGACCCCCTCCTCCGCGAAGATCTGGCGGAAGCGATCGACGTAGCCGCCCGAGCGCTCGAGGCTGCGGGCAAACCACTCGCGCAGCCGGCCCGAGGAGAGGGCCTCGAGCCAGGCCACCGTCTTGTCGTTGAGCTGGATCGGCCAGTCGGGCTGGACCCCGCGGGCGGCCTGGTCGACCTCGCCCAGGTGCTCGGGGTCGAGCGCCGGACCCGGGCCGTCGAGCATCTCCGAGCGCTCGGCGGCCAGTTCACCGTCCGACTCCGGCAGCGAATCCTCGTGCAGCGCGGCCTCGGCCTGGGCGCGGTCCTGCTCGACCGCGATCTGCTGGATCCGGTCGCCGATCGTCTCGTCCTGGGCCGCGTACGGAGCCAGGACGTCGATCGCGCGGTCCCACGACTGGGAGGCCTGGTCGATCAGGCCCAGGCGCGCCTGCTCGCGCGCCAGCACGACCAGGCTGGCGGCGTCGGACAGCGCGTCCTCGCGGGTCGGGGCGGGGGCGGCATGCGGGGCGCGGGTGACGCCGCCGCGAGGCGCGGGACTGCCGTCGGGGGCCACCCGCGGCCCGCTGGCGCAGGCGGCAAGAAGCGACAGGCCGGCGAGCAGGCCAAGGGCCCGCGCCAGCTTCGCCGCCCTAGCGGTCATCACTCGCGTTGGAAACAATGCCCCTCATCCTGGTTTGATGAGCCAGAATGCGCGCCCGGTTGTGGGTAATTTAGGCGACTAAGTCCCGCCCTGTCAACAAACCGGCCGTGATTTCTGTCGCGCGAGTTGACCCTGTCCCCCGCCCCGCCTAACCTTGCCGCCGCTCGCCTGGCGGGCAGTCCGGAGGACCCAGCAGATGAACGCTCCCAAGAACCCCCTCGGCCTCGGCGGGCCGGCGCCGTCGGAGACCGCGGGCAAGGACAAGGTCTCGACCCTGCGCAACACCATCGACCAGATCGAGAAGCAGTTCGGACGGGGCTCGATCATGCGGCTGGGCAGCAACGCCCACGTCGACGTCCAGGTCATCCCGACCGGCTCGATCTCGCTCGACTGGGCGCTGGGGATCGGCGGCATGCCGCGCGGCCGGGTGGTCGAGATCTTCGGACCGGAGTCCTCCGGAAAGACCACGCTGGCGCTTTCGGTCGTGGCCAACGCCCAGAAGCTGGGGGGCTGGGCCGCCTACATCGACGCCGAGCACGCGCTGGACAAGGACTACGCCGCGCTGCTGGGCGTGGACGTCGACAACCTGCTGGTCTCGCAGCCCGACAGCGGCGAGCAGGCGCTCGAGATCACCGAGATGCTGATCACCTCCGGCGCGCTCGACGTGCTGGTCATCGACTCGGTCGCGGCGCTGGTCCCGCGGGCCGAGCTGGAAGGCGAGATGGGCGACTCGCACGTCGGGCTGCAGGCCCGGCTGATGAGCCAGGCGCTGCGCAAGCTGGCCGGCGTCGTGGCCCGCTCCAACACCTGCCTGATCTTCATCAACCAGTTGCGCGAGAAGATCGGCGTGATGTTCGGCAACCCCGAGACCACGACCGGCGGCCGTGCGCTCAAGTTCTACGCCAGCCAGCGCGTCGACATCCGCCGGATCGGCTCGATCAAGGAAGGCGAGGACGTCACCGGCAGCCGGACCAAGGTCAAGGTGGTCAAGAACAAGCTGGCGGCGCCGTTCCGGCAGGTCGAGTTCGACATCATGTTCGGCGAGGGGATCTCGCGCGAAGGGGACCTGCTGGACCTGGGGATGGCCCACAAGGTCGTGGCCAAGTCGGGCGCGTGGCTCTCGTACGGCGAGACGCGGCTGGGCCAGGGGCGCGAAAACGCCCGCCAGACGCTCAAGGACAACCCCGACGTCGCGCGCGAGATCGAGGGCAAGCTGCGCGACATCCTGGGACTCAACAAGAAGGCCGAGGCGACGGGCGGCGCGGGTGGCGGGGCCGAGGCGGCGGCGAAGGTCGACGCCCGGACCGACGCCCGGACCGACGCCGCCGCCGAGGCGCCGCGCGGGACCGCGAAGGCCGCGCCGGTCACCGCCGCCGAGGCGCCGCGCCGCCGGCCGGGAGCGGGCGCCTGACGCGCGAGCTTCCACACCTGCCGGACCCCGGGCCGCGGCTCTGGCCGCGGAGCGTGCAGGTCCGCCTGGCGCTGCTCACCGTCCTGATCGGGCTGGCCGTCCTCTCCGCGGTGGGCGGGGCCTGGCAGTTCTTCGTCGCCAGGAACGGCGCGGCCACGCTGGGCTTCTCCGCCGACGCGATCGGCGGGCGGTTCGTCGTCAGCGAGGTCGCGGAGACGACCACCTGGGCCCAGCCGACGCAGGCCGCCACCGCCGGGCTCCGGACGGGCGACGTGCTGCTCGCGGCCTACGCTGCCGACGGCCGGGGCGGTCCGCTGAACGGGACGGCGGGGCTGGGGGAGGTCGTCCGCCGCACCGGGTTGCGCCCCTGGACGCTGGTGCTGGACCGCACCGACGAGGCCGGCGCGGTCCGGACCCACACCCTGACGATGGTCCCGGTCGCACCGCGGCGCAGCCTGGCCCGCACGCTGCTGCTGGGCCTGCTGCGGCTGGTCGTCCCGCTGCTGGCGATCGGCGGCGCGGCCTTCATCGGCTTCGCGCGGCCGCGCAACGACCTCGCGGTGCTGGCCGCGCTGGTGCTGCTCGGAACGGCCGCGATCGTCAACGTGACCGCCTTCGCGCTGCCGCCCGGGCTGCGCGAGGCGGCGATGCTGTTCGCCGTGCTCGGCTTCGCCTTCCCGTGGCTGCTGCTCGTCTTCTTCCTGCGCTTTCCGCACCGCTCGCGGATCGACGAGCGCTGGCCGTGGCTCAAGTTCGTGCTGCTCGTGCCCGCGGTGGGCCAGGTGATCTACTACGGGTTGCGGACCGTCGCGGTCTCCTACGGCGTCGCCCACGACCCGCTGGCCGGGCTGGGCGACCGGATCGGCACGGTCGAGGCCACGCTGGGCCGGATCTACACCGGGCAGATCGTCCTGACCCTGGGGCTGGCCGTCGCCGCCCTGGTCGGCAACCTGCGCCGGACCGAGAGCCCCGGCGAGCGCCGCCGGGTGCGCGTGCTGCTGGTCGGCACGCTGGCCGCGTTCGTGCCGCTGATCGTGCTGACGCTGTTCCAGGCGTTCACCGGCGACGCCCCGACCTGGGCGGTCTTCGTCGCGGTCGCGACGATCTGGCTGTTCCCGGCCTCGTTCATCTACGTCGTGCTGCGCGACCGCGTCTTCGGCGTCCGGCTGATCCTGCGGCGCGGCCTGCAGTACACGCTGCTGTCGTCGGGGATCGTGCTGGTCGGGGGGGCGATCTTCGGGCTGACGTACGCCGTGGCCGCGCCGCGGATCGAGCGGCAGTTCCCCGACACCTGGACCGGGATCGCCTCGGGGGTCTCGCTGCTGTTCGCGATGGCGGTGGCGCTGGGGATCCGCGCCGTCTACCGCCGGATCATGCCGGCCGTGGACCGCGCCTTCTTCCGCGACCAGTACAACGCGCAGCGCGTGCTGGGGGCGCTGGGGACCGCGGCGCGCGAGCAGGTCGAAGACCCGGGGCGGCTGCTGGAGACGGTGGCCGAGAAGGTCCAGGACGCGCTCCACCCCGACCACGTCGCGGTCTTCCTGCGGCGCGACGCCGCGCCGTGGGTGCAGTCCGGCAACGGGGCGGGCGCGGGGCGGCGCGAGGACGCGCTGTGCCTGATCCACGCCACCGCCTCGGGCGAGGGGCGCTGGGTCTTCCGCAACGAGGACCTGGAAGCCGAGGACGCGCAGCCCGCACCGGCCGGCGTGCTGGCCGCGCTGGAGGCGGTCCCGACGGCCGAGCGCGACGCCTTCGACATCACCGAGGCCGGCGTGGCCTGGCGCCGGGCGCGCGGGCAGACCGCGCTGGCGCTGCCGTCCGACGCGGCTGCGGCGTCGTTCCTGGAGCGCCACAACGCGCGGGTCCTGGTCCCGCTGGCGACGCGCGAGCGGCTGACCGGCTTCCTGGTGCTGGGCGAGAAGCTGTCCGAGGAGCCCTACACCCGCGACGACCGCGAGCTCCTGGCGGCGGTCGCGGCGCAGGTGGCGATCGCGCTGGACAACGCGCGGCTGATCGGCGAGGTGGCCGAGCGCGAGCGGATGCGGCGCGAGCTGGAGATCGCGCAGGAGGTCCAGGCCCAGCTCTTCCCGCAGACCCGCCCCGAGCTGGCGACGCTGGACTACGCCGGGCTGTGCCGCGCGGCCCGCGGGGTGGGCGGCGACTACTTCGACTTCATCGTGGTCGGGCCGGGACAGCTGGGGATCGCGGTCGGCGATGTCGCCGGCAAGGGGATCTCGGCCGCGCTGCTGATGGCGACGCTGCAGGGGGCGCTGCGCAGCCACGCCCCGCGCCGCGGCACGGCGCTGGCCGAGCTGCTGGGCGACGTCAACCGGCTGATGTGCAGCTCGGTCTCGGGCGGGCGCTTCGCGACCTTCTTCTACGGGGTGTACGACGACGCCCGCCGCACGCTGATCTACGCCAACGCCGGGCACAACCCGCCGCTGGTCGTGCGCCCGGCCCGCAACGGGGCGCCGGCCGCGCTCTTGCGGCTGGAGCCGACCGGGATGGTGGTCGGGATCCTGCCCGAGGAGGGGTACACGCAGTGCGAGGTCCCGCTCCACCCGGGCGACCTGATCGTGATCTACACCGACGGGGTGACCGAGGCCCAGCGCGCCGACGGCGACCAGTTCGGCGAGGAGCGCCTGGCCGAGCTGGCGACCGCCCTGGCCGGCCGCCCGGTGGCCGAGGTGACCGCCGAGGTCCTGGCGGCGATGGACGCGTTCGTCGGCGAGGCCCCCCAGCAGGACGACATCACGCTGATCGTGGGACGGGTGGTCTGAGCGGGGGCGGTGCCGGGGTTGCCGGGGAACGCGATCCGGGCGGTCGTCTACCGGGGGATGTGTACCGCGGGACGGTACGGGGCCGGCCTCCGTGCCGGCCCGCAACGGCCCGGCCCGCCTCCGTGCCGGCCCGCAACACGCCCCCGCCTCCGTGCCGGCCCGCAACGCGCCCCCGGGCGGCCGTTCCCGGCGCCCCGTCCCTTGACGCTCCCCCGCCCCGGCGGCACAATCCCCGGTCTCGACACCGTGCCCAGGTAGCTCAGTTGGTAGAGCACGTGACTGAAAATCACGGTGTCGGCGGTTCAATTCCGTCCCTGGGCACCAGATTCCGCCATCCGCTGCGCTGATCTCACGGGGCGGCCCGCTTGCGCCCACCCCGTCCCGGCGGGCGCGGGCGCGATGTCGCCACGGACTCCGTTCCGGCCCCGGTGCCCGCCTCCGGCGCGGAGTATCCTCTCCGCGATGACCCCCGCCGGCCGGATCGCGCGCGCCTGCGCCGCCCTCGCGGCGAGCGCGGCTGCGCTGGTCGCTGCCGCCCTCTCCGCCGACGGCCTCGAGACGGTCGTCGTGCTCAAGGACGGGCAGCGCATCCCCGCCGTCTCGGCGACGCGCGACGGCGACGTGGTCGAGATCCAGCTCGCGACCGGCGACATGCTGTCCTACCCCGCGTCGTCGATCGCCTCGATCGAGCTGTCCACGCCGCCGCCACCGCCCCCGCCGCCGCCGATCTCGGGCCCCCCGCTCAACCTCCCGCCCGCGCCCCCGCCCGGCGAGAACAAGCCGATCTCGGGCCCCGCGCTGAACTTCCCGAAGCCGCCCCAGGGTGGGCCCAAGCCGATCTCCGGCCCGAAGGTCCAGCCCACGACGATCGCGCAGCAGCAGGCGGTCTTCACCAGCCCGTACCAGCCGCAGGCGCCGATCATCGACCCGACCTGGCAGCCGACCTCGGCCTACGACCTGAACGCCGACGTGCTGGCCGACAGCCGGACCCAGTGGAGCAAGCCGATCATCGATCCGACCTGGACCCCGACCCCCGCCTACGATCCCTCCGCCGACGTGCTGGCAGACAACCGGACCAGTGGAGCAAGCCGATCATCGATTCGAGCTGGCAACCGACGAATGCCTTCGCGCAGTGACGGGCCGCGGCCGACCGCGCCGCCGCCCGGGGTACCCAGGAGAACCGCGATGCGTGCCCGACACCTGATCGTCCCGACCGTGATCGCCGCCGCGCTGGCCGCCGCGCTCTTCCCGGCCGGCGCCGCCGCGCCCCCGTCCGAGGAGGTCGCGGAACTGGCGCGCCGCGTCCAGGGCTCGATCGCGGCCGTCCGCAGCGACACCGGCCCGGTCGGGTCGGGAGTGCTGGTCGACGCGGCGGGACACGTCGTGACCTCGGCCCAGCTCGTGCCGGCGGGCGCAGCGATCGAGGTCGTGCTGGGCGGCGTCACCTACCCCGCCAAGCTGCTCTCGCTCCAGACGCTGGCCGACCTCGCGGTGCTCAAGCTCGATCGTGCCCCGGAAAAGGCCGTGCCGGCGCCGCTGACCGACCCGGTCTCGCCGGAGCTGGGGAGCCGCGTCGTGGTGATCTCTTCCCCCGAGGCCGGAGCGCACGAGCTGTCGGTCGGGCACCTCGCCTCGCGCCGCGCGGCGAACATCATCTACGCCGGCCTCGGCAAGGCCGAGCTGCTGGAGAGCGACGCCGCGCACCCGGGCCAGCTCGGGGCGCCGATGTTCGACCTGGCGGGGCACCTGCTCGGCGTCGTGACCGGCGTCCCGACGCGCACGCCGGCGACCTCCGGCTACGCCGTCTCGGCCGGCACGATCAAGCGGATCGTCGCGGAAGGAGTTCCCTGGAACGGGCTCGAGGCGATGCTGGTCAAGGGGGAGTTCGCCGGGATCCTGAACCTGCCGCAGCCGGCGGGGCTGCTGGTCCAGCAGCGTGCGGCCCGGCTCGGCCGCCGAGAAGCTGGGGCTGAAGGGGGGCACGGTGCCGGTCACGGTGGCCGGCGACCGCGTCACGCTGGGGGGCGACGTGATCCTCGCGGTGGGCGGAATCAGCGTGGCCGACCCGGACGCGGGCGAGAAGATCGTCGCGCTGCTGCGCCAACTCAAGGCCGACGCGCCGGTCTCGGTGACGGTGCTGCGCCGCGGGCAGAAGCTCGAGCTGAAGCGCACGCCGTAGCGCTAGACCTTCGCCAGCTCGATCCCCAGGCGCCGGGCCGCCTTCGCCTGGCGCTGGTCGAAGGTCGCCAGCGCGACCTCGCGCCCCAGGCCGCGCAGGAAGTGCAGGCTTGCCAGGTGCACCGCGTCGAGCGTGCGGACCGGCAGCGGGAACGGCTCGAGCGCCCGCGCCAGCACCGGCGGCGCAAGTTCGATCAGCGCGAGGCGCGAGAGCAGCGCGCGGGCCGCGTCGCCGTGGCTTGCCGCCAGCCGGTGCGCGTTCAGCCGGTTGAACAGCTCGTACTCCGACAGCCGGCTGGTGACCAGGGTCTCGCGCCAGAGGGCCTCCGCGGGCACGCGGTCCTCCGCCAGCAATTGGGCCAGCAGGACCGACGTGTCGACGTAGATCACCGCGCGTCCCGGTCGTCGGACAACTCGCGCAGCAGCCGCGCCAGGGGCGCGACCGGCCGGCGCGGCGGCGGCTCGCCGCCCGGCCCGGTTGCGGGGGGCGAGATCCACCCGTTGCGGACGGCCTCCGCCAGCACGGCGTCGGCGACCAGCGGGGCGCGCTCGGGCCGGGGCGGGCCGAGTTCGGCCACCACGCGGTCGCGGTCGGTGACCAGCACCGTCTCCCCGCCCTCGGCGATCCGGACGTACTCGCTGAGCCGGTTCTTCAGCACCTTGATCCCCACGGCGCGCATGCAAGCAAAGTAGCTACTTGTAGCTACTTTTGCAAACTCCCACCTCGGCATGATCGCCCGGGTCGCGCCGCGGCACGAGCGGTGCCGCACTCTCGCCGTCCCGCGGCCGGGATCCGGCCGGCCGGGCCCGGAATGCAGCCGCCGCGGCGGCACGGGCGCCGTGGCCGCGCGGAACCCATCTTCGGCAAGAGGCGCGTGTAGAATCGCGCCGTTGCCTCGCCGGAAGGAGTCCGCATGACGCGCCGTTTCGCCCTCCTCGCGATCCTCGCCCTGCTCGCCCTCGGCGCCGCGGATGCCGCGCTCCCCGCGCTCGCCGGCGGCTGGGAACTGACGCCGATCGTCGGCTACCGATACGGCGGCTCGGCCCGCGAGGCCGAGTCGGGGACCGAGGCCAACATCCAGGGCTCGGTGGTCTACGGGCTGATCCTGAACCTCAAGGCCCGCGAGGACGCGCAGTACGAGTTCATCTACACCCACCAGGGGACCGAACTCGACCTGAAGGACGGCTACGTGCCGTTCTACGAGGAGCCGGTCCAGATCGACCCCGGCCTGACGATCGACTCGCTGCAGTTCGGCGGGCTGCTGTTCCTCAGCCCCAACCCGCGCTCGCGGCCGTACATCGTGATGACCGTGGGGGCCTCGCTGATCAGCCCCGAAGACCCCGACCTCGACGGCGGGACCTACTTCTCCGGCTCGTTCGGCGGGGGCTGGAAGCTCTACCCGTCGAAGAACGTCGGTGTGCGGCTCGAGCTGCGCGGCTACGGCACCTTCGCCTCCGAGAGCTCGGAGATCGCCTGCTCCGGCGGCGGGGGGGGCGGGGTCTGCTTCGTCGGCGCCAGCGGCTGGGCGATCTGGCAGATCGAAGCCAGCGTCGGCCTGATCCTGCGCTTCTGAGCGGCGCGTGAGCGAGCGGCCGGTCCGCCAGCGGCACGTCCTCGCCGTCTCGGACGCGACGGGCGCGACCTGCGAGCTGGTGGTGCAGGCCGCTCTCGCCCAGTTCCAGTCGACGGAGGTCCTGCTCGAGCGGGTGCCGTTCATCCGCTCCCCGTCCCAGATCGAGGGGGTGCTCGAACGGGCGGCCTCCGCCTCCGGCGTGGTCGTCTACACGATGGTCGCACCCGACCTGCGGGCCGCGATGCTGGAGGGGAGCCTGCGACGCGGGGTGCCGACGGTCGACATCCTCGGGCCGATCCTGACCCGGCTCTCCGACCACCTCGAGATCTCGCCGCTGGCGACCCCCGGGCTGATGCGCCACCTCGATCCGGACTACTTCCGGCGGATCGAGTCGGTCGAGTTCACGATCCAGCACGACGACGGGCTGCGCCCCGAGACGCTCGACCGGGCCGAGATCGTGCTGGTCGGG
This sequence comes from uncultured Acidobacteriota bacterium, assembly GCA_963702545.1. Lineage (GTDB taxonomy): Bacteria > Acidobacteriota > Polarisedimenticolia > J045 > J045 > JALOKP01. The sequence continues at coordinate 29,873 of CAVPDB010000022.1, forward strand.
GTGTCGCGGACCTCCAAGACCCCGGTCAGCCTCTACCTGTCGCTGCGCGGCTGGAAGGTGGCGAACGTGCCGCTGGTCGGCGGCGTCGAGCCGCCCGCCGAACTGTTCCAGGTCGACCCGCGCCGGGTGCTGGGCTTCACGATCGATCCGGCCTTCCTGCGGCTGATCCGCGAGGAGCGCGCGCGTCACGTCGGCCTGCCGCCGCGCGACGCCTACGTCGACGAGCGCGCGATCCGCGACGAGCTGCTGGCGGCGGAGCGGCTCTGCCACCGCCAGGGCTGGCCGGTGCTCAACGTCACCGCCAAGGCGATCGAGGAGACCGCCTCCGACGTGATGGTCACGATCGCCTCCCGCACCGGCGACGGAAACCGGGGACAGCTACCGTAAGTCGGTAAGCCGGAAACCAAAGCGATCCCCGGCAGCCGACTTACCGACTTACGGTAGCTGTCCCCGGATTCCCCGGCTTACCGACTTACGGTAGCTGTCCCCGGATTCCCTGGCTCGCGTGCGCCGGGGCGGGTCCGCCCCTAAACTGTTCCAACTTCTCTTCGCGGGTACCCGGACGCCGGGTCCGCCCGCACCCCCTGGGAGACTCTCCGATGCGTTCGACCCGTTCCGTTCCCTTCCGCTTCACCCTCGTCGCGCTGCTGGCGCTGACCCTCGGCGCCCTCGGCTGCGGCAAGCAGGGCGGCGACGCCCCCCCGCCCGCGACCCCGAACCCGACCTCCGCTGCCAGCCACCCCACCCCGCCCGCCGGAATGCCCCCCGCCGGCGAGGGCCAGATGATGGGCGGCCCGCCGGCCGCATTGCCCGAGGGCCACCCCCCGCTGGACGCGATGGGCGGCGCCGCGGCGGGCGCGATGGGCGCGCCGCAGCTCGCCCCGCCGGCGCCGGGCACCGGCACCGGCGACGAGAGCCTCTCCTGGAGCGCCCCGGCCGGCTGGGAGTCGCAGGTCCCGTCGTCCGCGATGCGCCGCGCGCAGTACCGCGTCCCCGGCCCGGGAGGCGACGGCGAGTGCGTCGTCTTCTACTTCGGCCCCGGCGAGGGCGGCGACCCCAAGTCGAACGCCCTGCGCTGGGCCGCGCAGTTCCAGCCCGCCGGCGGCCTCTCGCCGGAGCAGGCCCTCAAGGTCGGCGAGCTGAAGGTCGGCGACATCCCGGTCATGACGGTCGAGGTCGCCGGGACCTACATGGGTGGCGGCGCGATGATGGGTGGCCCCTCCGAGCCGAAGCCGGACTACATGCTGCTCGGCGCGGTCGCCGAGGGCCCGGATGCCAACTGGTTCTTCAAGTTCACGGGGCCCGCGAAGACGATCGAGTCGAACCGCGCGGCGTTCGGCGAGCTGCTCAAGTCTTTGAAGAAGGGGGCCTGACCTCCGGCGCAGCCGGACCCCTCCGCTGCCGATCCCGGGACGCCGCCGGCCCCTCTCGCCGGCGGCGTTCTCGCGTCCGGGGCCGGGCCTTCCCGCCGTGACCGAGTTGTGACCCGCCGAGGGTGAGATGCCGCGGGGTCCGCGGCGGCGCCGGCCGGATGGGCTGCCGATCCCGTCTGCTAAGCTGACGACCCGGCACGCCCTGCGCAGGAGTGCGTGATGAGCTTTTCCGTGGTGAGCGCCGAGATCCGGGGACTGCGGGCCGAGCGGCCGGTCAGTCTCCTCTCGGTCTACCTCGCCAGCAGCCAGGACGAGATCGACTCCGCCCTGGCGCTGCGCTACCAGATCTTCGCCCAGGAGTTCGGCGCCGAGATCAGCGGCCCGCGGCCCGGCATCGACGAGGACGAGTTCGACCGGCACTGCGACCACCTGCTGGTCCGGGACGACGACCGGAACGAGGTGGTCGGCACCTACCGGCTGCTGACGCCCGAGAGGGCGGCCGCCGCCGGGCGTTATTACTCCGCCAGCGAGTTCGACCTCTCGCGCGTCCTGCGCGCCAACCGCCGGGTGCTCGAGGTCGGGCGCTCGTGCGTGCACCGCGACTACCGCCACGGCGGGGTGATCGCGCTGCTCTGGTCGGGGATCGGGGCCGCGCTCGACCTCTACCGGATCGACTTCCTGATGGGCTGCGCCTCGGTCCACGACGAGGACGGCGCGCGGATCGGGGCGCTCTACTCCCGCCTCGCCGAGCGCCACCTGTCGCCCGAGGGCGAGCGGGTCCGCCCGCTCCAGCCGCTGCCCGGCTTCGATCCGGCCAGCCCGGCCGAGCCGGCCGAGCTGCCGGCGCTGCTCAAGGGCTACCTGCGCGTCGGCGCGACGATTGGCGGCGAGCCCTGCTGGGACCCCGCGTTCCGCGCCGCCGACTTCTTCATCTGGCTCGCGGCGGGCGGGATCACCGATCGCTACCGGCGCCACTTCGCCGACAAGCCGCGACCGATCGACTGGTCTTGAGCCCGCGCGTGCCAAGCCCCGGTCGCGACCCGCGCGGCAGCTTTGCCGCCCGGACCGGCCGTCGCGCGGTGCGCTCGCTGCGCCTGATCTGGCTGCTCCTGCTCGCGCTCTGGACCTCCTGGCAGGTCCGCCGGATCTGGAAGCGTGCGCCGCGCGAGGTCGCCGAGCAGTGGGCCGAGGCGAAGCAGACCTGGTTCGTCAACCGGATCCTCGACGTCTTCCACGTCAAGATCACCGACGAGGGGACCTCCTTCGCGGGCGGCCACCTCGCGGCCGCGAACCACATCGCGGTGCTGGACATCCCGGCGATGTCGGCGGCCCATCGCGGGCTCTTCATCGCCAAGGCGCAGATCGCCGCGTGGCCGATCCTGGGCTACATCGTCGCCTCGGCCGGGACGATCTTCATCACGCGCGAGCGGGCGCGCGACAGCGTGACCGTGCTCTCGCAGATGGAGCGCGCGATCGCCGCCGGCCGGCGCGTGCTCTTCTTCCCGGAGGGGACGACCGGCCCGGGCGACCGCGTGCGCCGGTTCCACACCAGCCTCTTCGCGGCCGCCTGCCGCCTCGGCACTCCAGTGCAGCCGGTCGCGATCTTCTACGAGGATCTCGAGGACCCCTCGCAGCCCAACCGCGCGGTCCCGTTCATCGGCGACCAGGACGTGGTGCGCAACCTCTGGGCGCTGTTTGCCGAGCCGGAGATCCGGGTGCGGGTTTCTTACCTGCCGCCGGTCATCCCGGGCGACGACCGGCGCGCGCTGGCCGAGCAGGTGCGCGCCGCGATCGCGGGTCGGCTGGGGGTGCCGCTCGAGGAGAACGCGCCGCGGGACTGAGGCGCAGCGTCAGTGGCCGTGATCGTCGGGGCCGTGCCCGGCGTGGCCGCCGTGCCCGGCGCGCCCGGCGTGCCCACCGTGATCGTGCCCGTGCCCGTGGTGGTGCAGCTCGATCGGCTCGGGCGGCGCGGGATTCCAGGCCGGATTGGTCGCCTGCCAGAACGCGTACGCAACGACCGCGAGTCCCCAGACCACCAGGAACCCGATCGCCCACTGGAAGACCGTCTCGGCGCTCACCCGCTCCTCCTCCGGCTCGCGGCCGCCCGCACGGAGAAGGGGGCGACCGGGGCGGATGTTACCACTCCGCGGGCTTCCCGCCGCGGCGCCGCTCGCGGCCGACGACCGCCGTGGCCCAGTAGCACACGACCTGGTAGCCGCAGCGCAGGTAGATCGCGGCGGCGCGCTGGTTGCGGCGGTGCACGTACAGGCAGGGGATCCGTCCTTCGGCGCGGGCAGCCCGGTCCAGCTCGACCATCAGGCGCGTCGCGAGACCCAGCCCGCGCCGCGCCGGTGCGGTGTAGACCCCCTCGATCAGCCAGCACTCGGCGGACACCGAGGGGACCTCGGCCTTGGCGACCCGCTCGCCGTCCAGCTCGCCGACGAAGGCCCGGCCGACGCGGACCAGCTCGGCGAAGTAGCGCTGGTAGCCGTCGACGTTGCGCGCGACCTGGTCGACGCCGAGGTCCTCGCGGCACATCGCGGCGTGGGTCGCCATCAGCCAGTCCAACTCGCCCGGCTCGGCCCGCCGGATCCGGAACGGCGCGTCGAGCGGCCGCACCACGGGAGGGACCGGCTCGCGGCAGAGCATCATCTGCTGGCGCCGGATCTCGACCAGCTGCGCGCCGTACGGCTCGCACGACTTGGCGACCTGCTCGACCAGCGCCTCCTCCCCGAACAGCACCTCCTGCGGCCACGCGGCCTCGGCGACCAGCCGGGCCAGCGCCGCCGGCACCCGCGGGTCGGCCGCGTACCCGTCTTCCAGCGCCCAGGCGGTCCCGCGCCAGCGGATCACGATCCCCGCCAGGTGCGTGCCGTCGAGCAGTGCCCAGGTTTCGCGATCGGGATCGGGCGGGAGCGCGAGGTGCGCCCCGGCGTGGACGTGCGCCGCGGGGGCGGCGGCGACGATCGCGCGCGCGGCCTCGCGCTGCGCGCGATCGGCCGGTACGAGGCGCAGCCGGCCGGCCGGCGCGCCGCGACCGACCCAGCGCGAAAGGACCCGGGGTCCGATCATCCCGTCCTCAGCAGCGGCGCAGCACCCCGCGCACCACGCCGCGCACGGCGAGCTTGTCGAGCGGCAGGACCTGCGGCTCGGCCCGGCGCGACCCGCCATGCACCCGCGCGGCGCTGCCGTCGACCTCGATCCGCCGCACCGCCGCGTCGTCCCCGGCGACCAGCGCCAGCACCGTCCGCCCCGCCTCCGCCGCCCATCGCTCCTCGATCACGACGTAGTCGCCGTCGCGGATCTGCTCGTCGATCAGCGCGTCGCCGTCGACCCGCATCGCGAACATTCTGCCGCGCCCGACCATCCAGCAGGGGACCTCCAGCCGGGCCGGGTCCTCCGGGACCTCGAGCGCGCGGGCCCCGGCCCCCACCCGGCCCAGGACCGGGACCTCGGCGGCGCGCGGGGCGTCGTCCTCCCGCACCACCTCGAGCGAGCGGTTCTGGTTCCAGACCCGGCGCACCAGCCCCTTCTGCACCAGGTTGGTGACGTGCTTGTGAACGGTCGCCACGGAGGAGAGACCGAAGTGCCGGCCGATCTCGTCGAGACTGGGCGAGTAGCCCTGCTTCTCGATGAACTCCCGGACGAAGTCGAGGATCTCTTTCTGCCTGCGGGTAAGCCCCATGGGGTCCCCTCGCCGGCCGCTTCCGGCCCCTGAATCTTAGCAAACGGAGGGCGAAAGCCGGACCAAAAAAATTAATCGGATTGGAAGTGCCGTAAGCGAGCATGGGACTGCGTTTGCGGGGGTTCTGGGGCTCTGCTACGGTGCGGTTCGGTCGATGCCCTCCCCGCCGCTCCAGCGATGTCCGAAGCGCCTGGCCCCTTTCCTGGGGGCGTTGGGGGCCGTGCTCGCGCTCGGGACGGAGGCCCCGGCTCCCCAGGCGGCCCCCCAGGCGGCCCCCCAAAGGGTCACTCCCTCCCCCGCCCCGGACGCCTCCCCCGCCCGACCCGACCCGGCCGCCGCGGCGGTCGCACGGCGGGTCGGGGAGTTGATCGAGAAGCTGCGGACCACGAACGGCGCGAGCGAGCGGCTGGCGCTCGCCGATCAGATCGTCGCGATCGGCCCAGACGCGGTCCCGTTCCTGCTCACCGAGGTCGATCGCGGCCTGGTCCGCACCTGGCCGGTGATGATCTACTGCCTCGGCGCGATCGGGGACCCGCGCGCGATCCCGCTGCTCGAGGAGCAGCTCAAGCGGCACGAGGGGCCGCTCCACCAGGACCTCCTCTACGCCCTTGCGCTGGCCGGCCGGGAAGACGCCCTGCTGCGCGCGCTGCGGACCAATCGTGCGGTCCAGCTCGAGCCGGGCGCGACCACGCTCGACTTCATCGCCGGCGTGCTGGGAACGAAGGCAGTCCCGGTCCTGGTGCGCGAGATCCCGCGGCGCGCGCAGGAGTCGCGGGTGGCCGCGCTCTCCGCGCTGGGCACGATCGGCGACGCCTCGGCGACGGAGTTCCTGCTGGGGTGGTCGCGGCAGCCCAACGTCTTCGACCGCCGCTTCGCGATCGTCGCGCTGGCGCGGATCGGCGACCCCCGAGCCCGCGACCGGATCCTCGAGGCGCTGAACGATCCCGATCCCGGCGTGCGCGAGGCGGCGGCCGAGGGGGCTGGCACGCTGCGGGTCCCGGCCGCGGTCCCGGCGCTGACCGCGCTGCTCGCCCCGGCGATCCCCTCGACGACCCGGTTCCAGGCGATCTGGGCGCTGGGCCTGATCGGCGGCAAGGAAGCCACCGCGGTCCTGGTCGGCGCGCTCGAACGGAGCGACGGGAACGACCGCCTGCAGCTGTTGCAGGCGCTGGGCCGGACGCACAGCGCGGCGGCGGTCCCGGCGCTGGGGCGCGAGGCGCTGGTCGAGGACCCGACGCTGGCGACGCAGGCGGCGCAGGGGCTGGTTTTGATCCCGGGCCCGGCGGCGACCGAGAAGCTGCTCGAGGCCTGCGACCGCGCGCCGGTGCCGGAGGCCGGGCTGGAGGCCGCGCGCGAGGCGGTCAAACGCCGCGACCCGCGGGCGATCCCCTGCGCCCTGCAGCGGCTGCGGAAGGACTTCGACAACCCGGCCGGCTTCGGGCAGGGGGCGGAGTCGCTGCTCGAGCAGCTTCTGCTCTCCGCCCCGCCCTCGGCCGCGGCCTCGCTCGATGCTCTGGCCGAGGAGTTGCAGGCCCCGGCGATCCAGCATCGGCTGCGCTCGGTCGGGTCCGGGATCCGGATGGTGCACGCTCTGGGACCCGACCCGACGCCTTGGATCGAACTGCTGGACCGCGGGACGCCGGCCGAGGTCGACCTGGCGATCGAGCGGTTGGGCGAGATCGGCGACCCGCGGGCGGTCGAGCCGCTGCGCCGGCTGTTCGGGCGGATCGAGCCGGAGCGGGCGCACCGCATCCCGCAGGCGCTCGGCAAGATCGCCAGCGACCGGGCCACCCCGTTCCTGATCGCGCTGGTCAGCGACGACGTCTACCGCGTCCCCAGCCTGCTGCGGTCGCGGCAGGAGGCGGCCCGTGCGCTCTCGGCCTACACCCGCTCGGACGCCGCGGTGGCCGCGCTGAAGGCCGCATTCGTCGAGGAGCGGGGGCTCAACTTCGTGCCGCTGATGGCCTTCGCGCGGTTGCGCGGGATCGACGGCGTGGCGGAGATCCTGGCGATGAAGCCGCTGCTCCTGCGGCGGCGCGGCCCGCTGCAGGTCCAGCGCAACGAGAAGGCGGTCTGGGCGCTGCGGATGGTGCGCAACGGGCGCGAGATCCCGCTCGAGGACGTCGCCGACGTGCGGTAGCGGGGGCGCGGGTCAGGAAGGCGTGGGGGCCGAGACTTCGTCCTCGGGCACCGGCGCCGACAGCGACTGCAGCGAGCTCTCGAACTCCCCGGCCTCGAAGGCGCGGTTGAAGGCCTCGACCACCTGGGGGTCGAGGTGAACCCCCTTCATGTCGTTGATCCGCGCCACGGCGTCGGCGATCGGCAGCGCGCGCTGGTACGGCCGGTCGGTCGTCATCGCGTCGAAGGTGTCGGCCACGGCGACGATCCGGGCCTGGAGCGGGATCTCCTCGCCCTTCAGCCCCAGGGGGTAGCCGCCCCCCGACCAGCGCTCGTGGTGGAAGCGCATCCCCGGCACGGTGTTCTTCATCTGCGGGATCCGGCCCATGATCTTGGCCCCGCGCTCGGGGTGGGTCTTCATGATGTCGAACTCGTCGGCGGTGAGCGCGGCCGGCTTCTTCAGGATCGCGTCGTCGATCCCGATCTTGCCGACGTCGTGCAGCAGCGACGAGACGTGCAGCGCCTTGAGGTCCTCGCGCGAGAGCCCCATGAAGCGCCCGATGATCACGGCGAAGCGGTTGACGCGGATCGAGTGCCCCTTGGTGTAGGGGTCCTTTTCATCGATCGCCTCCGCCAGCGCGCGAATCGTGCCCAGGAACAGGTCGTTGGCGTCGCGGGCCGCGGTCCGGAACTTCTCGACCAGGTCCCCCAGCCGGCGCGACATGAGGTTGTAGACCGCCGCGACCTCGTGCAGCTCCCGCACCCGCGAGCCCGGGGCGCTGACGGAGAAGTCCCCGGCCGCCAGCCGCTTGGAGATCGTGGCAAGGCGGGCCATCGGGCGGCTGATCATGCTCCCCAGCAGCAGCGCGGCGCCGATCGCCAGCAGCGCGGCGAAGGCCCCGCCCATCATCAGGCCCTGCGTCATGCGCCGGACCGGCGCCAGTGCCAGGCTCTCGTCGACCTCGAGGAACACACCCCAGCCGCGTTCGGTCGAGGCGAACGAGCCGAGGCACCGGCGCGCCACGCCGCGCTCGCCGATCACGTCGTAGGCGCGCGAGCCGCGCGAGCGGCTGCCGGCGCCGAGGAAGGCCTGGACCGCCTCGCGCCGCCCCGTCGCGCCGACCCCGTCGCTGGCGGCGCGTCCGGCCCTTGCCACGACCGAGCCGGAGGGGCCCAGCAGGTAGACGCGGGTGGGCGGCGGGATCGACGACTCGACCTGGTTCCAGACCGACTGGAAGCTGGCGACCTCCTGCAGCACCCCGAAGCGTTCGTATCCCCGCGAGACGGGGGCGGAGACGGTGACCGCGAGCAGCCCCTCGGGGCCGATCGCGAATGGGCCGCCCAGCACGATCTCCTCGCCGCGCCCCCCGGCCCGCAGCAGCAGCTCGGCGTCGCGGTCCAGCGCCTGGCGGATCTCGTGCGGCAGCACCAGGTCGCGGGCGGCGGTCTGGTCGGGTCCGCCCCCGGCCGGGCGGAAGCGCGCCAGCGCGACCGACTCGTCGAGGATGCCGGTGAGAACCGCGGCCGCCGCGCTGCCGTCGTCACCCAATCGCGCGCCGAGCACGTGGCCCAGCTTCAGTGCCTCGCGGCCGGTCTGCTCGAGGAAGGCGTCCAGCCGTTCGGCCGCCGCAGCGGCCTGCTGGAGCTGGCGCTCCTGCTGACCGGCGACCAGCGACGTGCGCATCTGGCTGACGGTATAGACGCTGAACGAGAAGAGCGGCGCGAGCGACACCGCGAGCACGACCGCCAGCAGGACCAGGAACAGCGGCACCCGCGGCTTGCGGTCCAGGGCTCGTTCGAACTCGTCGCGCTCGTCGCGACGCTCTTGGGCCTTATTCAGCAACGCTCGTCCTCTTCGTGAAGGGTCCGGATCGCGCACGGGCCCCTCGCTCGGAATCTAGTGTTCTGACCCCGGAAAAGCGCGGAGGGCGGGCGTTCCGGAGTGGGGCGTCGCCGGTGCCGGATCCTGAACACGCCGCCAAGTCGTTGGCGGCGGCGGAGTTGTGGCGCGGGGGTGGTGGGGAGTGGACAGGCCGGTGCCGCGCGCCCCCCCGCCAGGCGCGCGCAAGTCCCTGACCAGCGGACGGTTAGGGAGACCGCCGGAGGTGGCACGCAGCGTGCTTCCGAAGGTGTCGAAGAACTGGTCCGCGGGGCGGGGGGGTACTCTCCCCGGCCTCCCCATCCTCGCCGCGGGCGGCATCGTGCCGCCCGCGTTTTTTTTGCCCTGCCGAGCGGTACCCGGTAGCTTCACGCGATGCGCCCATTCCGCGTCGGCCTTGGACTGCTCGCCTGGATCGCGGGCTGTGCGGCCCCGTGCACGGCCGGCGTCCCCCGCGCGGAGCGCGCGCCGGGCGCGGTCGCGCGCGGCTGGATCGTCCTCCGGACCGCCGCCCCGCTCCCGGCCGCCGCGGACGGCTCGGTCCCGTTGCGAACGGGCGACGCCGCGCTCGACGCCGCGCTCGGCCGCGCCCGCGCCGCCTCGATCGCGCGCGCGCTGCCCGGCGCGCTCGCCGCGCCCGGCCGGGACGGCGCAGAGCGCCGCGCACGCTACGGGCTCGACCGCACCTACCTCGTGAAGCTGGCGCCCGGCGCGGGCTGGCGCGAGGCGATCGCGGCGCTGTCCCTGGTGCCCGGCGTCGAGTGGGCCGAGCCCGATCCCGTCGGCCGCGGCGCCGGCACGACGCCGAACGACCCGCGGCTGCCCGACCAGTGGGGGCTCTCGCAGGAGGCCGACAACGACCTCGACGCGCCCGAGGCGTGGGACCTCGCGCGCGGCTCGGCCTCGACCGTGATCGCAGTGCTCGATACCGGGGTCGACTTCCTCCACCCCGACTTCGCGGGGAAGCTGCTTCCCGGCTACGACTTCGTCCACGGCGACGCCGATCCGCAGGACGACAGCGGGCACGGCAGCAGTGTGGCCTCGATCGCCGCGGCGCGGACCGACAACGCCGCGAGCGTGGCAGGAGTCTGCTGGCACTGCACGATCCTGCCGCTCAAGGTGCTGGACGAGAACGTCTTCGGCTACTACTCGTGGTGGGCCGACGGCCTGGTCTACGCGGCCGACCGCGGCGCCGCCGTGATCAACATGAGCATGGGCGGGACCGGCGGCTCGACGCTGCTGCGCGACGCGCTGCGCTACGCCGCCGACCGCGGCGCCGTGATCACCGCCGCGATGATGAACGACGGCGACGCGACGCTCTACTACCCCGCGCTCTACGACGAGACGGTCGCGGTCGGCGCCACCAACGAGCTGGACGAGCGGGCCCTCCCCTTCTGCATCGGGGGCGGCAGCAACTACGGGCCGCACATCGACGTCGTCGCGCCGGGCGATTACATCATCGGGGCGCGGCTGGGGGGCGGCGAGTCGTACTGGTGCGGAACGAGCCAGGCCACGGCCTTCGTCAGCGGGCTGGCGGCGCTGGCGCTCTCCGCCAACGCCGGGCTGGGGCGCGAGGAGTCGCGGCACCTCCTGCGCTCCGGGGCCGAGGACCAGGCCGGCGGGCTGGAGGACACCTCCGGCTTCGACTTCCTCTACGGCTGGGGCCGGCTCAACGCGCACCGCACGCTGCTCGCCGCGCGCAGCGCCGCCAGCCTGCGCGCGAGCGGCGCGGCGGGCTTGCCGACGCGCGTCTTCCTGGCCGAGAAGAGCCCGGTCGCCGTCAGCTACGACATGATCCGCGGCGACGTCGCGCAGCTGGCCGAAGCGGCCTCGGGGGTCGCGCTGGGGGCCGTCACCTGCCTGCTCGACGACGCCGTCGAGCCCGACCTGCTGGGCCGCGAGGACGCCGCCGTCCCGCCCGCCGGCCGCGCCTTCTTCTACCTGGTGCGGCCCAACGGCGCGCCCGGCGCCGGGGAGTACGGCGGAAGCGCGCGGCACCGGGACCGCCGGCCGGCGGCGGGTGACTGCGTGCGCTGACCGCCCCGCGTCCGACCCGACTGTGCGAGACTCCGACCGCGGCGGACAGCCCCGCGTGGGCCCCACGCTGCGGAGGATCCCCTCGTGCCTGCTTCGAAACGCGTGCGCGGCGGCGGTCTGCGCGCCCTTCTCCGGGGCGGGAACTGGCTCAACCTGGTGCTGATCTTCGTCCCGCTGGCGGCGGTCGCGGAGTTCATGCACTGGAGCCCGACCGCGATCTTCGCTTTCGCGGCGATCGCGATCATCCCGCTGGCCGGGCTGATGGGGCACGCCACCGAGGTCCTGGCCGCGCGGCTGGGCGCCGGGATCGGCGGGCTGCTCAACGCCACCTTCGGCAACGCGGCCGAGCTGATCATCGCGCTCGTCGCGCTCTACCGCGGCTTCTACGACGTCGTCAAGGCCTCGCTCACCGGCTCGATCGTCGGCAACGTCCTGCTGGTGCTGGGGCTGGCGTTCCTGGTCGGCGGGCGCGAAGCGCGACCGGCAGGTCTTCAACCGCACGGCGGCCTCGGCCGGCGCGCTGCTGCTGCTGCTCTCGGCGCTGGGCCTGCTGGTCCCGACGATCTTCCACTCGGTCGCGGGGCTGGCCGTGGCCAAGGGAAAGGTCGCGGCCGACGTCGAGATCATCGCCGAGCACCATCTGTCGTTGTTCATCGCGCTCGTGCTGTTCGCAGCCTACCTGGCCAGCCTGCTCTTCAGCCTGCGGACCCACGCCACGCACTACGCCGGCGACGGGCACGACCACGCACCGGCCGACCGCTTCGGCGACGACGACTCGCGCGGCGCCGGCGTCGGGCAGGCCGCCGAGGCCGCGCACGCGCCGGCCTCGATGCGGCGCGCGGTGCTGACCCTGCTGATCGCGACGGTCGGCGTGGCCTGGATGAGCGAGCTGCTGGTTGGCGCGGTGGCCGAGGCCTCGCACGCGCTGGGGCTGACCGAGGTCTTCGTCGGCGTGATCGTGGTCGCGATCATCGGCAACGCGGCCGAGCACTCGACGGCGATCCTGGTGGCGCTCAAGAACAAGGCCGACCTGGCGGTCAACATCGCGGTCGGCTCGTCGGTGCAGATCGCGCTGTTCGTGGCGCCGGTGCTGGTCTTCGCCAGCTACCTGATGCCCAGCGGGCCGATGGACCTGAACTTCACGGCCTTCGAGGTCTTCGCAGTGCTGGCGGCGGTCATCGTCGCCAACACGGCGGCCCAGGAGGGGGAGTCGAACTGGCTGGAGGGGGCGCTGCTGCTGGCGGTCTACGCGATCCTGGGGCTGGCGTTCTACTTCCTGCCGGCGGGGGTGTAGCGCACGTCGGGTCGGGTCGGCACCGCGTGGGCAGCCGGGCGGGGCCGCGCCCCGCCCGCCCCGCCGCGCCCCGCCCGCCCCGCCGCACCCCGCCCGCCCCGCCGCAGCGGTTACAGCCCCCTGATCAGCGCCAGGTAAGCGGCCTTGATCGTGTGCAGCCGGTTCTCCGCCTCGTCGAAGATCACCGAGCGCTTGTGATCGCAGACCTCGTCGGTCACTTCCTCGCCGCGGTGCGCCGGCAGGCAGTGCATGAAGACCGCCGTCGGCTTGGCCTTGCGGAAGAGCGCGCTGTCGACCCGGTAGGGCCAGAACAGCTTCTGCCGCTCGGCCGCTTCCTTCTCCTGGCCCATCGAGGCCCAGACGTCGGTGTAGACCGCGTCGGCCCCCTTGAGCCCGGCGTTGACGTCGCTGGTGTAGCCGACCTCGCCGCCGGTCTTCGCGGCGATCGCGCGGGCCCGGTCGAGCACCCGGGCGTTCGGCTCGTGGCCGCGCGGGCCGACCACCACGACCTTCATCTGCGAGAGCGCGCCGCCGACCATCAGCGAGTGGGCCACGTTGTTGCCGTCGCCGACGAACGCCAGCTTGAGCCCCTTCAGCTTCCCGAAGTGCTGCTTGAGCGTCAGCAGGTCGGCCAGCGCCTGCATCGGGTGCAGCAGGTCGGACAGCAGGTTGATCACCGGGACCCGTGCGTGCTTGGCGACGTCCTCGATCAGCTGGTGCGAGAAGGTCCGCATCGCGATCACGTCGACCCAGCGCTCGAGGTTCTTGGCCACGTCGTGGACCGACTCGCGCACGCCGATCCGTCCCATCTCCGGCGTCTGGGTCAGCGAGCCGCCGCCGAGCTGCGTCATCCCGACCTCGCTCGTCACGCGGGTCCGGAGCGAGGGCTTCTCGAAGTAGAGGAAGGCGGTCCGCCCCTTGAGGGCGTCGGCGTATGCGGCGGGGCTCTTCTTGACCTTCGCCGCCAGCTCGAGGAGGGCGGCCAGCTCCTCCGGCGTGTAGTCCCACAGGGCCACCAGGTCACGCTTCTTCACCCTTGCACCTCCAGCCGGGCGGTCGTTCCGCCCGGCGCATTGTAGGGGCCGGCCTCTGTGCCGGCCCGGGATTCCATGGCGCGTCGATCGGGCCGGCACGGAGGCCGGCCCCTACGGTCGCGCAGGGGCCGGCCTGTCCGGCGGTTGCGGGTTCTCCGGCACGATCCGAGTGCCGCCCTGGCCGCGCAGCGCACCGGCCAGCGTGGCGGCGGAGGTGATCAGCACCTGCCGACCCGACGCCTCGACCACGCGCACCGCGGCCTCGACCTTGGGACCCATGCTCCCCGGCGGGAACTGCCCCTCGGCCATCAGGGCCCGGGCCTCGCGCGGGGTCATGCGGTCGATCGGCATCGCGCGGTCGGTCCCGTAGTCCCTCTCCACGCGCGCCACGTTGGTCAGGATCACGAACAGGTCGGCCCCGACCTCGCGGAACAGCAGCGCCGCGGTCAGGTCCTTGTCGATCACCGCGTCGACCCCCTCCAGCGTCCCGTCCGGCCGGCGCACGACCGGGATCCCGCCGCCGCCGCCCGCGATCACGACCGCGCCCGCCTCGAGCAGCGCACCGACCGTCCGCACGCCGTAGATCCGGACCGGCGCCGGCGAGGGGACGACGCGCCGCCAGCCCTGGTCCTGGCGCACGAACTTCCAGCCGCGCCGGCCGGCCAGGTCGTCGGCCACGAACTGCGGGTAGTAGGGGCCGATCGGCTTGGTCGGGTTCTGGAAGGCCGGGTCGCCGGCGTCGACCTCGGTGAGCGTGACCAGCGACGCGACCTTGGGGTCCAGCCCGGCGGCCTCGAGCTGCCCGCGCAGCGCGGCCTCGAGCAGGAACCCGATCACCCCCTGCGAGCCGGCGCCGCAGGCGGCCAGCCCCCAGGGCGGGACCTGCCGCCGCGCCGACTCGCTCTGGATCAGCAGCTGCCCGACCTGCGGGCCGTTGCCGTGGACCAGCAGCAGCCGGTGGTCGCGGGCCAGGTCGGCCAGGATCGCGGCGACCTTCTCGGCCTCGGCCCGCTGCTCGTCCTCGGTCCCCTCGCTGCCGCGCGGCACGAGCGCGTTGCCGCCAAAGGCGATCAGCGCGACCGGCCGGGCGTCCGCGGGGTCCCGGCTCACGCCCGCTCCGACTTCGCCTTCTTCGCCGCGGCGACGATCGGGGCCAGCACGGTCTCCAGGTTCGGCGTGCCGCGCTCGGCGAGCTCGTAGGTCACGCGCACCGCCGGCTTCGGAAACTTGACCAACCGGCGCAGGTCGATCGGCGTGCCGATCACGAAGGCGTCGACGTGCGGCGCGGCGCGGTCGATCGTCTCCTGCAGGTCCCGGACCTGCTCGTCGGAGTAGCCCATCGCCGGCAGGATCGCACCGGTGCCCGAGTACTTGGCGAAGGTCGCGGCGATCGTCCGCACGGCCCAGGGGCGGGGGTCGACGATCTCGGCCGCGCCGGCCTGCTTCGCGGCCACGACGCCGGCCCCGAACTTCATCCCGCCGTGGGTGAGAGTCGGGCCGTCCTCGATCACCAGCACCTTCTTCCCGCTGATCGCGGCCGGATCTCTCGACCGTCACCGGCGAGTCGGCCAGGATGATCGTGGCCTTCGGGCTGAGCTCGGCACAGCTCTTCGTCACCGCCTGGACCGCGGCCGGCTCGGCGCTGTCGACCTTGTTGATCACGAAGGCGTCGGCGGCGCGGGAGTTGGCCTCGCCCGGGTGGTAGCTCCGCTCGTGGCCGGGGCGCAGCGGGTCGGCGACGACCAGGTGCAGGTCGGGCGTGTAGAACGGCAGGTCGTTGTTGCCGCCGTCCCAGAGCACGACGTCCCCTTCCTTTTCGGCCGCGCGCAGGATGTCCTCGTAGTCGACGCCAGCGTAGATGATCGTACCGCTCACGATGTGCGGCTCGTACTCCTCCCGCTCCTCGATCGTGCAGTGGTGGCGGTCGAGGTCGGCCAGCTCGGCGAAGCGCTGGACGCGCTGCTCGGCGAGATTGCCGTAGGGCATCGGGTGGCGGATCGCGACGACCTTCAGTCCGGCGTCGCGCAGGATCTTCGCCACCTTGCGCGTGGTCTGGCTCTTGCCGCAGCCGGTCCGCACCGCGCAGATCGCGACCAGCGGCTTGATCGACTTCAGCTCGGTCGACTTTCGGGCCGAGCAGCCGGAAGTCGGCGCCCGCCGCGAGCGCCCGGCTGGCGATGTGCATCACCTGCTCGTGCGAGACGTCGGAGTAGGAGAAGACGACGTCGTCGACGCCGTGCTCGGCAATCAGTTGCTCCAGCGCGCTCTCGTCGACGATCGGGATCCCCTGCGGGTAGCGCGGCCCGGCCAGCTCGGGCGGGTAGGTGCGCCCGTCGATGTCCGGGATCTGGGTGGCGGTGAAGGCGACGACCCGCTGGGTGGCGTCGTTCCGGTAGGCGACGTTGAAGTTGTGGAAGTCGCGGCCGGCCGCGCCGACGATGACGACCTTGCGCTCTGGCATCGGTTTCGAGCCTCTCGGGCGGCCCTGCCGGGCGGCCAGATGGGTGGATGAAGGTGGGCTGAGGGGAGGATCTTACCAAATGAACATAGGACTTGCCGCCGATTCCGGCCCAGTTCGTTCGGCGGTGCGGGCTAGGGGCCGACCCCCAGCAGGCGGTCGAACTCCTCGCGGGTGACCCCCAGGTCGGCCGCCGCCCGGTCCAGGTCCCCGCCGGTCCGCTCCAGAGCCAGGGAGATCCGGAGCCGGATGACGTGAACCCGCGCCGCGTCCAGCGTGGCGTCCAGCGGCCCCTCGAGCGGCAGCAGCCGGGCCAGGGCGGCCATGTCGGGATCCTCCACCCGCGCCCGCAGTTCCAGTTCGGCGACCCCGATCCGCTCCCCCCGGCCATCACCGCCGCGCGCTCCAGTTCGTTTTCCAGTTCGCGGACGTTACCGGGCCAGCGGTAGCGGGTCAGCCGGTCGAGCGCCTCCGGCGCGATGTGCAGGCCCGGCCGGCCGAGGTCCCGCGCCAGCCGCTCGACGATCGCCTGGGCCAGGATCGGGACGTCGGGTGGGCGGTCGCGCAGCGCGGGGAGCAGGATCGGGACGACCGAGAGGCGGTAGTAGAGGTCCTCGCGGAAGCGCTTGGCCGCGGCTTCCGTCTTGAGGTCGCGGTTGGTGGCGGTGACGATCCGCACGTCGGCCTTCCGGGTCTTGGTTCCGCCGATCCGGTCGTAGGTGCGGTCCTGCAGCAGCCGCAGGATCTTCGACTGCAGCGGGAGCGGCATCTCGCCGATTTCGTCGAGAAACAGCGTCCCCTTGTCCGCCGCCTCGACCTTGCCGATCGCGGTCGCGTTGGCGCCGGTGTACGAGCCCTTCTCGTGGCCGAACAGCTCGTTCTCGAGCAGCGTCTCGGGGATGGCGGCGCAGTTGATCGCGACGAACGGTCCGCGCCGGCGCGGGGAGAGCCCGTGCAGCGCCTTCGCGACCAGCTCCTTGCCGGTCCCCGACTCGCCCAGGATCAGCACCGTCGCCTCCGACGGCGCGACGCGCTCGACCAGCCGCGCGACCTCCTTCATCGGGCGGCGTCGTCCCGATGAAGCGCGGGAGCCCGGGCCGGTCCTCGAACAGCCAGCCCTGGGTCCGCGCGCGGCGGCGCGCGATCAGCGCGCCGAGCTGGCCCACCAGGGCCGGCTCCGGCACGCCGTCGGGCAGCGCGTCGAGCGCGGCCACGACGTCGACCGCGCGACGGCGGAAGCGCGACCGCGACCACCGGGCCAGGCAGGGCGCGGCCGGCGACGACGACCGGCAGCGCCGAGTCGGCGGCGGCAAGCGACGCGAGCAGCTTGTCGAGCGCTTCCGGCTCCGCGCCGTCGGCCACGACGACCGCCACGCCGGTGGCGCGATCCCGGACCGCGGACGCGGCCTGGGCCCAGGCCGCGGTCTCGGCCTTGGCCTCGAGGCACGCGCCCCAGGCCTGCGCCACGCGCGCCGCGGTCTCGTCCGGCCCCTTGGGCGCGGGAGGGCCGACCACGAGCAGCGGCACGAAGTCGGGTTCGCGGGTTGTCCTGGTCGCGGCTGGGCTCACTCGCTCACCGTCCGGAAGACTCCTCGCCGGACGACGACGACTCGAGACGAGCTTTCTCCTGCTGCAGTTCCTGGATGCGTTCGCGCGTCAGGTCGAGCCGCTCCTTGTTGTCCTTCCCGTCCATCGCGGCCTTTTCGGCGTCGCTCAGCTTGGGCGGGGGGAGGAACGGGTTGGCAATCGAGCGGGCGTTGTCGTTGAGGCGCTTGAGTTCGGCGTCGAGTTCGGCGGTGCGCGAGGCTTTGGCGGCCGCGCCGCCGCCACCGGCGTCGTCATCCGGCGCGAGCGCGCTGCCGTCGTCGCGCAGCGCCGAGGTGGGCGGCGGCTCGGCCGAGCGGGCAGACGACGAAACAGGGACGACCGAGTTCCCGTAGAGGCGCTCGAGATCGGCGTTGCTGATGGAGACGACCGGCCGGCCCGTCTTCGGGTCGATCTTCGTCGGAAGCGCGACCTTGCCCAGGCGGCTGGTCTGCCCGATCGGGCGCGGTGGCGACGCCGACGGAGCGGACGGCGCGCGCGGCGCGGGTACCGACGCGGTCGCGTCGCCCGAGATCCCGACCTCTTCGTCGTCGGGCGCGAGCGCCTCGGTTCCGGCCGCGGCCCGGGCGGCCTCCGCCGCCGGACCGCGCAGCTCCTCTGCCTTTTTCTTCGGCGCCGGCGGAGCGGCCGGCGGAGCGTCCTGGGCCGCGGCCGGGGCCGCGCCGAGGAAGATCACCGCGAGCGCCAAGCCGGCGGCCGCGAGGTATGCGCGAGCGGACATGCTGTCCTCGATGACGGAGTTCCCCGTCCCTCTCTCTTCCAATATGACACCCTCACTCCACGATCGTCCATTCAGGGTGCGGCGACCACCCTCGTCCCTCGGACGACGATCCGGGGCACGCCGGGCAGTCCCGGCCGCGTTCGGGGGTCGTCGCGCGCGAAAGGACCCGCCCGGACCTCAGCGGGCCCGACGCTCCCGTCGAGCCGGAGTCCCCCCGCGCGGGCCTGTCCCAGAAGCAGGCCGGGCCCGTCCAGGACGAGTTGGCCGGGAAGCGCAACCAGTCCTTCGAACGCGGCGACTTCCGCGGGCTCGGGGTACCACCGCTCCGGCGGCGGCAGGCCCGCCGGCGGCTTCCAGCGGCCGGGCTGCCAGCCGCCTGCTTCCCGGGCGAGCGGGAGGTGATCGTCCGGCGACTCGCCGGGGCGGGATGCGCCGCGGGTGTCGCGCGGGTCGCCGGGGGCGGCGAGCGGGCGCGGCGCGCCCCGCGCCAGGCTCATCGCCGCGTCGCCGGCCGCGACGCACCAGGCGCCCCGGCGTCCGCCCGCGGGCAGCGCCAGGACGGGGCCGTGCGGCGCCGCCGGGATCACCCACCACAGCGCGCCGTCGGGGAGCGCCCCAAGCGCCCGCGCGCGCCCGGCGCCGTCGATCCGGAACGCGCCGCCCGCGGCGGGGTCACCCTCCGCGAGCCCCGCCCCGCGCCGGCCGAGCCGGGCCAGTTCCTCCCAGGCCGGGTCGAGTGCCGGCGCCACCGCCTGCGGGCAGCCGACGAAGAGGCCCGACCGGTCGGCCTGCTTGTCGGGCGGTGCGGGCGGTGTGGCGCGCGGCCCGAACGGCAGGGGCGCGGCGCACGGCCCCGTGGCCGGGGGCCCGCCGTGCCAGAGCCCGCCGATGCGCGCGCGCCACCAGGGATCGGGAACCGAGCCCGGGGCGCCGCGGAAGGACTCGAGGTCGGGGGCACCGTCGCCGTCGGCGTCGTCGTCGAGACCGTCCCCGTTCTCGTCGTCGTGGAGCGGCGCGTCGACCACGCGCCACGGGACGCCCCCCGGCCAGCCGTGCCAGGTGCCCGCGCCGGCGTGCAGGTCGCCGGCGACGAACGCCTCGCCCCGCACCCAGCGCGCCGCGCCGAGCAGGCGCGCGTCCCCCGCGATCTCGAGCGGCCGGTCCAGCCGGCCCCACTCGACCCGCACGACCTCTCCTCGGGCCGCGGCGCGCGTGCGCGTTCCGCCCGCGGTGGGCCAGCTGACCGCGGCCTCGATCGTGGCCAGCTCCGGGCCGCCGAGCGCCGTCGGCGGGCGCCCGCCGCGCGGCGGCCCGAAGAACGCCAACCGCTCCACCCGCGCGCCGGGCGGTACGCCGAGCACCACCGCGATCCGCAGAAGCACGGCGCTGCCGCTCCCCTCGGACTCGAGCAGGACGTCCGGCCGGTCGGCCGTCCCGACAAACCGGTCGCGCGGCGCGGGGCCGTCGGGCGGACGGAAGAGATCGTCGGCACCGGCACTCTCCTTGTAGCGCACGTCCCACGGCGCGTGCTCGGCACTCCAGCGGCGGCCCGCACCGTCGCCGTCCGGGTCGATCGCGCGCAGCTCGCGCTGGACCTCTTCGAGCCGCGGTGGCGCGACCAGTCCGCCGCGTTCGGCGTCCTCGAACCAGGCCGCGGCGACCTCGACCGCCGCGCGCGCGAACGCCTCCGCCCGCGCCGCGTCGGCGCGGCCGCGCGCCGCGGAAAGGCGCGCATCGGCGACGGTCCAGGCCCCGATCCCGAGCGACCCGACCAGGAGCGCGATCCAGAGCGCCACGACCAGCGCGGCCCCGCGCTCGCCCACCCGCCCTGCGATCACCGCACCTCCCCGACCGCGATCTCGCGGCGAAAAGTCTGCTGCCGCCCGCCGGCGCGGCCGACCGTCAGTTCCAGCGCGATGCGCCGCACGCTGGCCCGGCAGCTCCGCCCCGCCGCGTCGTCGCGCCCGCCGCAGGCCGCGACCGGCGCCCCACGCGCGTCCCAGGCCTGGACCGCGAAGTCGATCGCGTCGTCCGCCAGCGGCTCGACGACCCGGAAGCGCGCCGTCCCCAGGTGTCGCGCGTCGTTGACGAAGGTCACGCGGTAGAGCGTGCCGCGGCCCCCTTCGCCGGGAAGGTCGGCCGGCCCGGCGTCGATCCGTTCGACGCGGCCGTCGCGCGGGGCGACCTCGTCACCCGCCGCGGTCGTCGCGCGCCCCGTCGACTCGAGATCGGCCTCGAACGTCGCACGCGCGAGCCCCCGCCCTCGCCTCAGGAAGACGACGACCTCGTCGTTGCCGGTGTCGGTCCGGGCGAAGACCCCGGCCAGAGCCCGCTCCGGCTCCGCCGCCAGATCCGGGTCGTCGCGGTCGAGGTCGGCCCGCACGCCGAGCCATCCGGCGTCGAGCAGCTCGAGCGGCTCGTCGGGACAGTGCGCCTCCCGTCCGGGGCAGCTTCCGATGCCGGCCCGCGCGATCTCGCGCGCGATCCGGTCGAGCGCCCACTGCGCGGCCGCGGCGCGGTCGGCGTCCCGCGCCGCGCGCACCGCGAGCTGCTGCAGCCCGCGCACCAGGACCAGCGAGGCCGCGATCGCCGAGAGCGCGACCGCGACGCCGACGAGCGTCTCGACCGGCGTGAAACCGCCCTGCCGTCTCCGCACCCCCCCTCCCTTCCCGGCCGCGCGCCGCCCCCGGCTGCGCGGCCTCTAGAAGCGCGTCGCCGCGATCGCGACGGCGCGCCGCCGCCCGCCGTCGTCGTAGGCCACGCGGACCTCCACGCGCAGCGCCACGGCGTCGGCGAATGCGGCGCGCGCGCCGCCCCGGCCGAGCCCGACGAGACGCGCCTGGATCCGGCCGCGCGGCAGGCGGGCGAGCAGGTCCTCCCAGTCGGCCGGCGCATCGTCTCCGGTCGTTACCGTGGCCTCGGCGTCGGCGGGCGAAGCGTCGAACAGCTCCGGCAGGCGGTACCAGCCGACCGTGTCGAGCCGTGCGTGGACCGCCTCGGCCGACTCGCGCGCAAGGTCCAGCCGCGCGGCCTCGGCCGCGAGACCCGCGGCGCGCTGCGCAAGCGACGCGGCCCCCAGCGCCGCCGCGCCGAGGATGACCAACGCAGCCAACGCCTCGACGAGGGCGGCGCCGCGCTGCGTGTCCGGGCTCCGGTTCATGCGCGAGAGCAGGAGCACGGACCGTGCCGCCGGCGGGCCGCGCCGAATCGACCCCCGGACGGCGCGGCGTCCGCCGGCGGACGAACGGCCCCGGACACCCGTCCGCCGCCGGACGCACGGGCACCCTGCCGGGCTGCACGGGGCGCGCCCGAGACACTAGAATCGACTCCCCGACCCCCGCGAGGGACCCTTGTCCGATCCCCGTTCCGCGGCCGACTCCGCGTCTCGCCGCCTTGATCTCCCGCCACGGCGAAGCCGAGCGCGCGCGCGTCGAGCGCGGGGTGCGCCAGGTCCTCGCCTACTGGCGCCCGGCCGACGGCTCGCCGGAGGACCTGCGCGCATTCCTCGAGACCGAGTTCCTGCCGCGGGGCCCAGCCCTCGACGCGGCCTTCGCGCGCTTCGAGGCTGCGCTCGAGCGGATCCACGGCCACCTGCTCGCGCTGGCCCGCGACCTGCGCTACCCGATCGACGTCGACACCGGGCCGCTGACGCTGCTCGACGAGCGCCTGGCTACGCTCGATCCGTTCGCGCACCTCAACGACGACCTGTTCGCGACGAAGATCGCCTTCGCCGGGCTGCTCAACTTCCCGCTCACGACGCTGGCCGAGCGGCGCGCGGCTGGCGCGGGGTGGTCGCGGCGGGAGTGGGCCGAGGCCCGGCTGGCGGAGTCGTTCGCGTGCCGGGTGCCGGCCGAGGTCGCCCAGCGGATGACGCGCGCCCTGGTTGCCGCCGACGCGTACATCAACGGATACGACCTGCACGCCCGCGGCCTGGTCGACGAGGCCGGCCGCCGGCCCTTCCCGGACGGGCTGCGGCTGATCAGCCACTGGGGACTGCGCGACGAGATCAAGGCGCGCTACGCCGATCCGGACGGCCTCGCGGCGCAGCGCCTGCTGCAACGCGCGCTGGAGCGGATCGTCGCGCAGGAGATCCCGGCCTCCGTGCCGGGCAACCCGGCCATGGAGTGGAACCCGTTCACCAACGCGGTGCGGGCCGCAGCGGACGCGCGGCGCGCGCCGGCGGCGGCGACGCCGGCGCCCCCACAGCGGACGCCTGCGCCCCCGCGCCGGCGTCCGGCCGGGAGCCTGACACCCGCTACGCGCACTGGCTCGCCTGCTTCCACGCCGCGCGCGCGGCCGATCCCCACGAGCCGGCCCACCCGACCTTTCTCGCGCGCCGCTTCGACCGCGACCGCGAGCTGGCGCCGGAGGAGGTCGAGGCGCTCCTGACCGTGGTGCTCGACGCCACGGTCGGCGCCCGCGTCGCGGCGCTGATCGAGCGCCGTCTCGGCCGGCCGCTCGAGCCCTTCGACATCTGGTACGCCGGGTTCAAGCCTGGCGCGGCGCTCGACGAGGCGGAGCTGGATCGCGCGGTGCGCGCGCTCTACCCGCGGGCGGAGGACTTCGCCGCCGCCGTCCCCGCGCTGCTCGGGCGGCTCGGCTTCGCACCCGGCCGCGCGCGCTTCGTCGCGGAGCGGCTGGCCGTCGATCCGGCCCGCGGCGCCGGCCACGCGATGCCGGCCGGGATGCGCGAGGACCGCGTCCGGCTGCGGACCCGCGTCGGCCCCGGCGGGATGGACTACAAGGGCTACAACGTCGCGATGCACGAGCTGGGACACAACGTCGAGCAGGTCTTCTCGATGGCCGGGATCGACCACACGCTGCTGGCCGGCGTCCCGAACGTGGCGTTCACCGAAGCCTTCGCCTTCCTGTTCCAGGGGAAGGACCTGGCGCTGCTGGGCCACGGCCGCAACGACGCGGCGGCGGCCGGGCTGCGGGCGCTCGACCTGTTCTGGAACGTGCGCGAGATCGCCGGCGTGGCGCTGGTCGACATCGCGACCTGGCGCTGGCTCTACGGGCACCCGGAGGCAACCGCGGCGGAACTGCGCGAGGCCGTGGCGGCCATCGCGCGCGCGACCTGGAACCGCTGGTACGCGCCGCTCTTCGGGCGCGAGGACGCGCTGCTCCTCGCGGTCTACTCCCACGCGATCTCGCACCCGCTCTACCTGCCGGACTACCCGCTGGGGCACCTCGTCTGCTTCCAGATCGAGGAACACTTCCGGCGCTCGGCCGCTGAGCCCGGGGCGTTCGGCCGCGAGGTCGAGCGGATGACGACGCTCGGCCGCCTGACACCCGACGCGTGGATGCGAGCCGCGGTCGGCGCCGACGTCTCGGCGGCGCCGCTGCTCGAGGCCGCGGAGCGCGCGGTCGTGGAGCGGGAGACGGCGGAGGGGGTGGCGGGCGCGCGCTGAGGCCCACCGCGCGGCGCTGCGCCTACCGCCCGACGAGCCGTGCCGGGTGTAGCGTGGGGCCGCACCGCGGGAGGTGAAGCGTGATCGACTGCGTGCCGCTGCTCTTCCTGGTGGTCTCGACCGCGCTCCCGCAGGCGGCCCCGAGCGTCGCCCCGAACCAGCTTCCGCCCCCGATCGCGGCCCCGCCCCCGATCGCGGCCCCGCCACCCGATGCGCCCCCGCCCCCGATCGCGGCCCCGCCACCCGACGCGCCCCCGCCCCCCAGCGTGGCCCCGTCACCCAGCACGACCCCGTCACCCAACGCGCCCCCGGGCCCGCTCACCGGCCGGGCCGCGGAGGCGCCTGCCGCGGTGCCTGCCGCGGTGCCTGCCGCGGCGCCTGCCGCGGCGCCCACCGGCGCCTTCCTCGACACCCCGGCCGGCCGCATCTACCACGAGGTCCGCGGCGAAGGGGACGCGCTGATCCTGCTGCACGACGGCATGATCGCCAGCCCGACCTGGGACGCGCAGTTCTCCGCCGGCGCTTTCCCGTCCCGCTTCCGGGTAGTGCGGTACGACCGTCGCGGCCGCGCCCGGTCCGAGGAGGGGCGCAGCGCCTACTCGGACGTGGAAGACCTGTCCGCGCTGATGGACGCGCTGGCGATCCCGCGCGCGGTGCTGGTCGGCTGTTCCAGCGGCGGTGGCCTGGCGGTCGATTTCGCGCTGGCGCACCCGGAGCGCGTGGACGCGCTGGTGCTGGAGGGCGCCGCGGTGAGCGGCCTCCCCTTCACCGACCAGTTCTGGGAACGCGCGGCCGTCAACCTGCGCCCCGCGCTCGCCTACCGGGACCTGCCCCGCTCGATCGAACTCTGGGTCGCCGACCCATGGCTGACCGACGCGCGGAACATCGCCGCGCGCGAGCGTCTGCGCGCGCTCCTGACCGCCGATCCCTCCGGGCTCGACGAGCGCACCGGCCGATTGCGCGTCGCCGCACCCCCCGCGCTGGGCCGGCTCGGCGCGATCGCGGTCCCGACGCTGATCGTCGTCGGCGCCGCTGACCTCCCCGACGTGCACGCCCTCGGCGGCGCGCTCCAGGCCGGGATTCCGGGCTCCAAGCGCGTCGTCGTCGACGGCGCCGGGCACCTCGTCCACTTCGAGCGGCCGGAGGCCTTCAACGCGCTGGTCCTGGACTTTCTGCGGCCGGGCGACGCCGCCGCGCGCCTGTGGCGCGAGCGCCGGGCCGACCTGGACATCGACGCCGCGGTGCAGCTTGCGGCGTACGACGAGGCTGCACCGCTCCAGGTCGAAATGAAATCCCTTGCTGAGCAGGGCGGCGCGACGGTGATCGACCTCACATACGCCGGCGCGCGGGGCGGCCGCGTCGCGGCGTACATGGTGCTCCCGCGCGGCCTGGGCCCCTTTCCCGCGGTCCTCTTCCTGCACCCGGACGGGGGGCCGCGCCGCTCCTTTCTCGACGAGGCGCTCGCCTTGGCCGTTCGCGGCGTCGCGAGCCTGGCGATCGACGAGCCGGCCGGCCGGCCGGCCGCAGGCGCGATTGCGCTGTCGCGATGGGATGCCGCGGCCGCGCGCAACGAGCGCGAGCGGCGGGTTGCCGACGCGCGGCGCGGTCTGGACCTGCTGGTGGCGCGCCCGGAGGTCGATCCGCGGCGGCTGGCCCTGGTCGGTCACGGATCCGGCTCGCCGGCGGGCGCGGCCGTCGCGGCGCTCGACGCGCGGGTGAGCGCCGCGGTCCTGATGGCCGGCTTCGCGGCGGAGACCGCGTACTGGGCCCGCGGTGACGGGCCGGGGCCGGTCCTCTTCCGCGGCCTGCCTGGGCCGGAGAGCCAGCAGGCCTTCCTCGCGGCGATCGCGCCGTTCGACGCGATCCGCTTCCTACCGCGGCTCGCACCCCGCCCGTTGCTGCTGCAGTTCGCGATGCGCGACGAGATCGTCGCACCGTGGGACGCCCGGTTGTCGATCCTGGCCGCGGGCGACGGAGCCACCGTGGAGTGGTTCGGCGCGGGCCATGCGCTGACGGACGCCGCACGAGCCGCACGCGAGGCGTGGCTGGTGCGCGCGCTGGCGTCGCGCTGACGCAGGGCGAACAGGGAAGAGCTCTCGGGCTCGATGTTGCGCGCGGAAGCCCGGTGCGCGCGGAGGCCCGGTGCGCGCGGAGGCCCGGTGCGCGCGGAAGCCCGGTGCGCGCGGAGGCCCGGTGCGCGCGGAAGCCCGGTGCGCGCGGAGGCCCGGTGCGCGCGGAGGGGCGGTGCGCGCAGAGGGGCGGTGCGCGCGGAAGCCCGGTGCGCGCAGAGGGGCGGTGCGCGCAGAGGGGCAGTGTAGGTGGAGGGGCACCGGTCCCCTGCGCCGCCGCGCCGCCGAGCGGGGCAGAGCCCCGTCGAATGCACTTCTGCGGCGAGAGAGCTGGGTTAAGTGCACGTCGCCCGCCCTCGGCGACCCCCGGCCCTCGGAACAGAACCGGAGATCGGACAGCGGCGAACAACGAAGGGTGTCGAGCCGGTCGCGAATTCCCGCCGAACCTGCCGAAAGGGTGCACTCGACCCCCTTCCGTTCCGCGTGAAGTGCATCCGATGCGGCTCTGTTGGCGGCGCCGCCTCCCGCGCCAACCCCGCTGCGGCTCCGCCTGCCCGCCCACCCGACCGCTGCCGGCCTTGGGCTGCAGGGCGCCGTTGCTCGTGCTCAGCCCCCGCTGACTTCCGTCCGGCGCCTCCTGCACCCCAGCCGCGCCGACCCTGGCGCACCCGCCGGCACCGCCACGGGCCGCGATCGCCGAGACGCTTTGAAGGCGCGACCCCGTCGACCGCGAACCACCCCAGCTGACTTCCGTTCAACACCGACGACGCGCAGGCCGCGCGGCCCGCACTGCGCGTTCTACCGGCCGCCGACGGAACGCGCCGCGCGGGTCGCGAGGCCGCCGGAGGGGCTCCTGACCGCACCTCCCGGCGACGGCATCGCCGCCCGCACGCCCCGCGCGCTGCGCCGCTGCGGATCGGCAGCCCATGTCGGAAGCATGCGCCAGCTTGCAATCCGGACCCGATCGGCGTAGCTATCCATCGGGAGTGTCTGGTCCCGCTTCCCGCAGCTTCACGAATCGTCGACGAGGCATGTGATGCGGGATCGGGTTGCGCATTTCGGCTGCCACGCGGAGCGGAAGCACCTCGCTTTGGGCGCGTGGCGCGTCGACGCGCTGGCCCCGCCGCCCTCACCGCGGCCGCCACCCGCGCCACCCGCGCCGCCCTCACCGCGGCCGCCACCCGCGCCGCCCTCACCGCGGCCGCCACCCGCGCCGCCCGCGCCGCCCTCACCGCGGCCGCCACCCGCGCCGCCACCCGCGCCGCCCGTGCCGCCCTCACCGCGGCCGCCCCCGCGCCGCCCGCGCCGCCCTCACCGCGGCCGCCGCCCGCGCCGCCCTCACCGCCGCCCTCGCCGCCGCCCTCGCCGCCGCTGCCCTCACCGCGGCCGCGCTCGCCACCGCCAGCGCGGCCAGCGCCGCCCCCGGCGGCGTCGTCCCCACCGAGGAGCCGGCAGTGTCGCGCGACGACGAGCCGGTCGTGATCACAGGCGAGGCGCTTTCCGCGCTGATCGGCACTCCCGTCGACCAATTGGGGGTTTTCCGCTTCGACCCGTCCTCGCAGACCTTCTTGCCGATCCCCTTCCAGGTCGACGAGCGGCTGGACGTGACCTTCACCGTGGGGGGGCAGGGCGAGTTCGTCGAAGAGGACATGTACGACGTGCTGGGCCTCGACGACGGCCTGCTGGACGAGCAGGACGAGGTCGTCTTCCTGTTCGGCGACGTCGGCTCCCAGGCGCCGACGGGCGCGGCGTGGCCGGCCGGCACGGCCAGCGTCCGCTACGAGACGATGGTGGAGGACGACCGCAGCGGGCAGCAGCCGGTGACCCGCTGGGCCTACCTCTTCGCCGGCCCGGCTCTGCAGCGCTCCCCGGTCGGCTACGTCGCGTGGGGCGGCAGCCCTTCCAGCTCGATCGTCACCTCCCGCTTCTCGCTCGACTTCACCGACCGCTGGCTGCTGACCGGGTACCGCGTCTCGCCGCCCTGCGGCAGCGGCGCCGACCTGATCGACCGGCTGAAGATCCGGTCCGCGCCGCTGGGCCTGCCGAGCGTCGACGAGGAGGTGCTGAACCTCAACTCCGAGTTCCTCGGCGGGCTGGTCGGCCCGATCCGTGCAGTGCGCTCGGTGCGGGGCGCCAAGAGCGGCATCAACACGATCCACTACGACCTGGTCTCGCGCGGGCGCTGGACCCGGCTCGTCCACCTGCGGGTCCACCCGCTCGACCGCTTCGACGTCTACTTCGATTGGCTTCCGCGCAGCAACGCGCTGTTCTTCCGCGACGGGATGGCCGGCCCGGTGCCGATCAACGGCGTGCCGGACCCGGCGGTGAGCACCAGCTTCGCGGCCTGGAACCTGGTGCGCGGCCCCGGCGGCGGATTGTTCGTGGTCTACGACGCGCCGCCGTCGCCGTTCTTCTCGGAACGGCGGCTCTACTACCGCGACGACGCCGGCTACAACGACGCGCCGGCCGGTACCGGCCACTACCCCGACGAGGACGACTCGGCGTACGGCACGCACGGCCTGGCGATCCTGAACGTGCAGGAGTGCAACTTCGAGCGCGTGGACGTCGGCTTCCGCGTCGAGCCGCTCTGCTCGGCGGAGGGGAGCCTCGACCTGGCCCTGGCGCACTTCGAGCTGTTGACCGAACCGCTCGAGGTCGAGGCCACGCCGCAGAGCACGGCGCTCGGGACGGTGCGGGGGCTGGTCGTCGCGCGTGACGGGCTCGACATCCTGCTGAACTGGCCCGCCGCCGGCGGCGCCGCGTCCTACCGCGTCTACGCCACCCTGTCGATGAACTTCCCGCTCGCCTCCTGGACGCTCCAGGAGGAGGTGCCGGGGACGGAGTACCGCGACGCGGGCGAGGCCGTCCGGACCGGGACCAAGGCCTACTCGATCGTCGCCGTGGGGCCCGACGGCACGGAAGGGCTCTGGTAGCGGGCGGCCGAAGCGGGCCGGCGCTCAGCCCAGCCGGATCAGCCCCAGGTACCAGCGCACGGCCGGCTCGCCCCACAGCGCAAAGAGCGCCGCCGCCGGCGTCAGGAAGCAGCCGAAGGGCAGTTCGCGCGTCATCGTCCAGCGCCCGCCCAGCAGGAACGGCAGCGCGACCAGCGTCCCGAGCAGCGAGCCGCCGAAGATCGTCACGATCACGCCCGGCAGCCCGAGGTAGGCGCCGACCGCCGCCAGCAGCTTGAGGTCGCCGCCACCGAGCGCCTCGCGCCGGAACAGGACCTGCCAGAGCCAGCCGACCAGGAAGAGCGCGCCGAACCCGGCGGCGGCGCCGGCCAGCGCGGTGGCGAGGCGCGGCCCCGCCGTCCCCGGCCCCACGGCGATCCGCGCCAGGTCCAGCCGCGCGTTCCAGGGCGCGGAGGCCAGGCCCAGCGCGAGCAGCGGGAGCGTCATCCGGTCGGGCAGCAGCTTGTGGTCCCAGTCGGTGAAGAAGAGCGCCAGCATCGCCGACAGGAACGGCAGCAGGACCAGCGTCTCGACCGTGATCCCGTAGCGCCAGCCGGCGGCGAACCAGAGCGCGGCGTTCGCGGCCTCGACGAACGGGTAGCGTGCGGCGATCGGCGCGCGGCAGGCCGCGCACTTCCCACCCAGCACGAGCCACGAGACGACCGGGACGTTGTGATACCAGGCGATGGCCGCCCCGCAGGCCGGGCAGGACGAGCGCGGCCGCACCACCGAGCGCCGGAGCGGCACCCGGTAGATCACGACGTTGAGGAACGAGCCGACGACCAGCCCGACCAGGCCGAGCAGCACGAACCCCTCGATCCGCAGCAGCTCCGCCGTCGTCACGGCTGCCTCTGGAAGCTCTGCCCCGGCGCCGGGAGGACGGTGCAGGCGGCCCGGTCGAGGTGGAACGGGTTGCCGGCGGCGTCGACCGGAACGGCGCCCAGCAACCCGGCCTCGACCAGCGCCGCGAGCGACGGCGGGCAGCCGCCGCGGCCCGCGCGCCAGGCCTCGACCGCCCGGCCGGCCTGCTGCAGCTCGAACTGCACGCGCGTCCGCTCGTACCACTGGGCGACGACCTGGCGGGTGTTCTCGTCGGTGGTCGAGTCGAGGATTTCGCGGTACTCGCGCAGCGCCGCCGCGACGTCCCCTCCCAGCTCCAGCATCCTCGCCGCCAGCCGCATCAGCTGCGGCGGCGCCTTCGGCATCCGCGAGGCGCGCGCCCAGTAGTCTCGTGCGCAGGCGTAGTTCCTTCAGCCCGTGGCACTCCCAGCCGGCCCAGTAGGCCAGCTCCCAGTTGTCCGGGTTGCGCTCGAGCCCCTTGTCGAACAGCCGCAGCGCGCGCCGCGGGTTCTTCGCCTCCATCGACATGATCAGCGCGCCCACCAGGTAGGGCTCGATATAGCGCGGGTCCAGCTCGGTGATCGCCCCGGTGAAGACCTGGTCGAGATAGCGGTAGCGCGTAGCGTGTCTCGTAGCCGGAGTAGTACTGGATCGACCAGATGTAGAGCAGGTCGGCCAGCGTCTCCTCCTGCCCCAGCGCCAGGGCCCGCAGGAACGGCCCCTTCGGCAGGTAGAGCAGCGAGGGCGGGATGCGCTCCTCGCCCGCGGCCTCCAGCCGCGCCCGGGCGCCCACAACGACCCCCGCGAGGATCGCGATCAGCCCGGCGAGCGCGAGGCCGCGCCGGATCACACCAGGTCCCGCCGCCGGAAGGCCAGACACGCCACCGTCAGGAGCAGCGCGGCGTAGCCCAGCTCGTAGACCGTGGCCGTCGCGACCCGGTCCCACGGGATCGGGACGCCGTGCACGGCGAGCGCCCGGACGTCGCCGTACTCGAGGTCCGGCAGCGCGAAGTAGACGGCGCCGACCAGCGTGCGGAAGGCCCCGGCCGGCAGCCGCTCCTGCAGCAGCGGCAGGGCCCAGGCCAGGTGCCCGACGACGTAGACCGCGGCCGTGAAGAGCGCGGCGAAGATCGGCGTGGAGAACGACGAGAAGAAGACCGCCGCGGCGGTGATGAAGACCAGCTCGACCCAGAGCATGAAGACCGCGACCAGCAGCGAAGCGGTGAACTCGCCGCGCAGCGCGACCAGCCCCAGCAGTGCGGCCGCCATCACCAGGACCATGATCGTGATCGCCGCCGCCAGGCCGAAGAACTTGCCCAGCAGGTACTCCCAGCGCGCGATCGGCGTCGAGAGCGTGACCTGGACCGTCCGCCGCTCCATCTCGCGGAAGATGATCCCGACCCCGACGAACAGCGCGATCAGGAGGCCGAAGACGTTGATCGCCGACAGGCCGACGTCCTTGATGATCTTTCCCCCCTCTCCCACGGTCAGCAGGGTCAGGGTCCGCGACAGCGCGATCAGGACCAGCGCGAAGAGCAGCAGCAGGTAGAGGATGCGGTGGCGGATCGCCTCCGCCAGCGTGGCCTGCGCCACGGCGAGGATGCGCTTCATGCCGCGGCCCCGTCGCGGCCCGCCGCGGGCTCGTCGACCAGGCTCCGCAGGAAGAGGTCCTCGAGCGTCTCGCGCTGCGGGGTCAGCATCACGGGGTGGGCCCCGGCGGCGCGCACCGCGGCGAAGATCTCCTCGGCCTGCATCGCGGCCGGGAAGCGCCACAGGCGCTCCTCGCCGCGCTCGGAGACCAGTTCGGCGCCGGCCACGGCCCCGCCGCCCCGGGCCTCGACCTCCCAACCGCGTACGCGGCGCGAGGCGAACAGCTCGCCGACCCGCTCGAGCGCGCGCAGCCGACCGTCTTTAAGGATCGCTACTCGGTCGCAGAGCATCTCGGCGTCGGTCAGCACGTGCGAAGAGAAGAGGACCGTCGTCCCGCGCTCGCGCAGCGAGAGGATCAGGTCGCGGAACTCGCGCCGCCCGACCGGGTCGAGCCCGCTCATCGGCTCGTCGAGGATCACGAAGCGCGGCCGCCCGACCAGCGCGCGCGCCATCCCGGCGCGCTGCACCATCCCCTTGGAGTACCTGCGCAGCTTGCGGCCGGCGGCCGCTGCGAGCCCGACCTGCTCGAGCAGCTCCGCGGCCCGCGCGCGCAGTTCGCGCTCGGGGACGCCGTGCAGCCGCCCCGCGAACTGGACCAGCTCGAGCCCGGTCAGGTCGTCGGGAAAGTAGGGCGACTCCGGCAGGTAGCCGGTCCCGCGCCGCGCCGCCGGGTCGGCCGCGGAAAGGCCGTTGAGAGTGACGCTCCCGGCGTCCGGGAAGATCAGCCCCAGCGCCAGCTTGATCGCCGTCGTCTTGCCCGCGCCGTTGGGACCGAGCAGCCCCAGGATCTCGCCCGGGCGGACCTCGAGCGAGAAGCCGTCGAGCGATGTGAACGGCCGCTGCCAGAAGTGCGTCTTGTAGTTCTTGCTGACCCCCCGGTAGACGAGGGGGGCTGGACCGTCCATGGCATCGCTCCCCGGCAAGCCGCGCTCGGTGAAAGACTTATGCCCCGCGACCGGGGCGTGTCAAGCGACGCGGCCCGGCGGCCGTCCCGGGGCCGGGAGCCCGGCCTCCCGCGCCAGCCGCAGGTACAGCCGCTCTTGCTGGCGGACCATCTCGGCGACGTCCCAGCGCGGCGCATCCGCGGCCGCGGCCGCGCCCATCCGGAGGCGGCGCTCCGGCTCGGCCAGCAGGGCCGCGATCGCCTCCCCCAGCCTCTCGGGGTCGCGCGGCGGGCAGAGCAGGCCCGTGACGCCGTGGCGGACCACCTCCGGCGTCCCGTCGACCGCGGTCGCCACGACCGGGACCCCGGCCGCCATCGCCTCCGGGATGACCATCGGCAGCCCCTCGTGCAGGGACGAGAGGACGAACAGGTCGAGGTCGCCGACGACGACCTCGGGATCGCGGCGCCAGCCCAGCAGGTGGAACCGGCCGGCGAGCCCGGCCGCAGCGGCGGCCTGCTCGACCTCCGGACGCAGCACCCCGTCGCCGACCAGCACGAAATGTGAGCCGGGGACGCGGGCCGCGGCGTGGGCCGCGGCCTGCACGAAGTCGACCGGCGCCTTCTGCGGCTTGAGGCAGCCGACCATCCCGGCCAGCAGCGCTCCCTCCGCCAGGCCCAGCTCGGCGCGCAGGCCGCCGCTGCGCCGCGCCCCGGCGAAGCGCGCCGTGTGGACCCCGGGCCGGATGATCTCGAAGGCCTCGAAGGGCGCGATCTCCTCGCGCGCGCCGGCCCGCGCGTTGGCCTCGGAGACCGCCACGAGCTGCGTGGTGACCCGCGCCGCGGCGCGCTCGAGCCCGACGTAGAGCGCGTGCGCGCGGCGCGACTGCCAGGGGTGGAAGCCCCAGCCGTGGACGGTGTGGACGACGATCGGCACCCCCGCCGCCGCGGCCGCGAAGCGCCCCAGCACCCCGGCCTTGGAGGAGTTGGTGTGGACCACGTCGGGCCGCTCGCGGCGGAACAGCGCGAGCAGCTCGGCGAAGGCCCGCGCGTCGTCCCGCGGCCGGACCTCGCGCACCAGGTGCGGCACCGTGGTGAACGGCGCGCCGGTCAGCGTGCGCGCGGCCTCGTCGAGCAGTCCACCGGGTCCGGCCGCCAGCTGCGGCGCGAAGCGCCGGCGCTCGAGCCGGGTCACGGTGTCGAGCGCCAGCCCCTGCGCCCCGCCCAGCTCGAGCATCGTGATCAGCTGCAGCACGCGCAGCGGGCGCCCGCCCGCGTCGCCGGAGCCGGGCGCCGGGCCGCTCACGCGAGCCGCTCCGCAGCGATCGCCGCGGCGGCGTCCCGGCCGTCGAGCAGCGCGCGCTCCATGTAGCTGTAGGTCCAGGCCCCGAAGCGGCCGATCGAGCGGATCCCGGCCCCGTTCAGGCGGCGCATCGCGGCCTCGACGGTCGGGGTGCGGCGCGGGTCGAACAGGACGTAGGCCGGGTCGAGCAGCGCCGCCTCGGCGCAGACGATCCGGTCGGCGGGGCGCAGGATCCCGGCCGCCTCGAGCCCGGCGCGGGCCTGCGCGACGAGCGACTCCGTCGGCGGGAGCGGCGTTCCCGGCCGGTGAAAGAACTCGACCGAGAGCGACGAGCAGCCGGCGGGGGCCAGCGAGCGCGCCACGTTCGAGGGGAAGCCGACGCGGTAGAACGGCAGCTCGGGGTCGGGGAAGTAGATCCAGTGCGCGCCGTCCGCGATCTCGGGCCGTTCGACCCCCAGCTCCAGGTCGATCACCGCGCTCCAGCGCAGCGCGCCGGCCATCTCGGCCAGCGTCATCCCCAGCCCGGGGCAGCCGTCGACGCCGCGCACGCGCTGCAGCAGGTACGGCAGCGGGAGCGTCGAGACGACCGCCTCGAACGGCAGGACCTCTCCCCCCTGCAGCACGACCCGCCGCTCGCGCGCGTCGATCGAGACCACGGCGGCGCCGCAGCGCAGGTCGTCTCCGACCCGCTCGGCCAGCGCCTCGGCCAGGATTCCGATCCCTCCCTCCCGCGGGTAACGGAAGCGCGGGTTGTAGCCCATCCCGGCGTTCTTCAGGCCCAGCGCGCCGTGCACGACCTGCGCCAGGTCGGGCCGCGGGACGGCCCACGAGACCCACTCGGCGGTCAGCTCGTCGGGCGTGCAGCCGAAGAGCTTGGTGTTGTACGGGATCATGAACCCTTCGGCGATCCCGTCGCCGAAGACGCGCCGCGCCCACTCCCCGAACGGCAGCTCCTCGGGCCGCGCGGGGAGCGGCGACTTCGCCGCCTCGACGAAGTCGAGCAGCATCTTCGCGACCAGCGCCGGCGGCAGGCCGTGCAGGTTGGCCTGGTAGGGGAAGTCGAGCCGCGCCCCCTGCGAGTGGATGTACGCCCGGCGCTCGACCTGCGTCATCCGGCCGCCGGTCAGCTCCTCGACGAAGGCGGTCGTCTCGGGGTCGCGCAGGTGCAGGTAGTGGCCGGTGAAGTCGAAGGTGAAGCCGTCGACCCGGCGCGAGCGCGAGAGGCCGCCCGGCACGGGATCCTTCTCCAGCACGAGGCGCGGGACGCCGGGGAGCAGCCGCCGCAGGTGGTACGCCGTGGACAGCCCCGCGAGGCCCCCGCCGAGGATCAGGATCATCGCCGCCCCGTGCGCTTGCCGGTCCGCATCCCGCTCATAGTGACATGTCGATCGACTTCAGCCAGAGCGCCAGCCCGAGCGCCGCCACCAGCAGCGCGCCGAGGATCCCGAGCGCCCAGCTCGGCGGGACCATCGTCAGCGCCACCCCCGCGGACCCCAGCACGACGCTGGCCGCGACGTTGGCCCGCACCGTGGCCGGCACCGACAGCTTCCACCGGCGCAGCCGCAGCGCGACGTGGTCGGGGCTCCCCAGCATCACCGGCATTCCGCGCCGCCAGCGGATCCAGATCACGAACAGCATGTCGAACAGCGGCACCCCCAGGATCAGCAGCGGGGCCAGCACGCCGAGCGGGTCGATCCGGGTGTACGAGTTGGCGACCGCCAGCGCGCCCAGCAGGAAACCGCTGAAGAGGCTGCCGGTGTCGCCGAGGTAGATCTTCGCCGGGTGCACGTTGTAGCGCCGGAAGCCGATCAGCGCGCCGGCCAGCGCCGCTCCGAGGAACGCGGTCGTCAGCCGCCCGTCGGCGAAGGCCAGCACCGCGAAGAAGGCCGCCGCGACCGCCCCGACGCCGGACGACAGCCCGTCCATGATGTCGATCAGGTTGAAGGCGTTGGTCGCGGCGACGATCCAGAGCACGGTCAACGGGATCGCGACCCAGGCCGGCAGGTAGGTCAGCTGGATGAAGACCCCCGCCTTGACGAGCACCGCCGCCGCGAGGATCTGCCCGGCGAGCTTGGAGAGCGGGTCGAGCCGGACCAGGTCGTCGATCAGCCCCAGCACCAGCACGATCGAGCTGCCGAGCAGGATCGCAAGGCCGGCGTGATCGAACTGGTAGGTCAGGCCCATCGAGGCCAGCACCCCCAGCGCCACCGCCAGCCCCCCGAGGTAGGCGACCGGCTCACGGTGGGTCTTGAGCTGGCCGTCGGGCGCGTCGACGATCCCCAGGCGCAGCGCCGCGGCGCGCAGCCGCGGCGTCACGAACAGCGCGGTCGCGCAGGCGACGACGAACGCCAGCAGCAGCTGCAGGTCGTCGCGCAGCAGGTCGGAGGGGAGCGGGCTCACGGCGCCGCCTCGCGCGACGCCGGCCAGACGCCGCGGCGCGGCACGGCGCGGCGCCACGGCCCGAACCGCCCGCGGCGCGCGGCGTCGGCGCGGCGCTTGGCCAGCGCCCGGCCGAAGGCCTCGCGGTGGCCCGCGACCAGCTTCAGCACCGCGGGCTTCCGCGCCAGCAGCACCGACCAGAGCGCGAGATCGCGTCCCAGCACGAACGGCGCGTCGAGCAGCAGCGCCCCCAGCCGGTCGTGGCGCAGCATCGCGAGGTAGCGGTTCTTGACGATGTGCGCGGTCAGCCAGGCCGGGCGCGCCACGGCGCGACCGAGCGCCCCGGCCGCGGCCCCGCCGCTACGCAGGTGGACCGCCGTCGCCTCCGGGACGTAGACCGCGCTCCAGCCGGCGCGCCAGGCCCGCCAGCCGACTTCGAGGTCCTCGTGAAACGCGAAGTAGTCGGGGTCGAAGAAGTCGTCGCCGTCGCAGATGTCGTCGATCATCGCGCGGCGGTAGAGCGCGGCGGCGCCGCAGGCCGAAAGGACCGGGCCCGGCCGCCCGGCCGAGGCCGCGAGCGGGGCGCCGTAGCCGCGGTCGATCACCTTGCGGCTGCGTGCGAGGAACTGCCCCGCGCTGTCGACGGTCGTCCCGTCGGGGCGCATCAGCCGGCCGGCGACGATCCCGACCCGCGCGTCGTCGAAGGCCGGGAGCGCGCGCGCCAGGAAGTCGGGCGCGAGCCGCGCGTCGGGGTTGAGCAGCAGCAGGAACTCGCCGCCGGCCAGCGCCAGCGCGCGGTTGTAGCCGCCGGCGTAGCCCTCGTTGCGCTCGAAGCGGACGACGCGGACCTGCTCGCCGAAGCGCTGCGCGACCGCGTCGGCCGTGCCGTCCTCGGAGGCGTTGTCGGCGACCAGCACCTCCGGCCGTCCGCCCTCCTGCGCCAGCGCCGAGGCGACGGCCTCGCCGACCAGGGAACGCGAGTTCCAGGTGAGGACGACGACGCTGACCTTGGGCGAATCCATCGCTCGGGGGAACCCTAGGGGCGCGGCGGGGCGGGGGTCAAGGGGCCGTCCCGCAGCGCCTGCCGCTCCGCCTCGGCCAGGGTCAGCAGCTGCCGCGACCAGGCGCTGTCGGGGCGCACCCCCTCCAGCGCCGCGACCCGGCGGCGGGTCTCGGCGAGCGCGGCCTCGGCGCCCGCCTCGTCTCCCGACTCGCTCAGCACGCGGGCCAGGTCGAGCCGCGCGCCGAGGTAGTTCGGCTCGTCCTCGAGCGCGCGCTCCAGTTCCTCGCGGGCCGCCGCGGGGTCGCCGGTGGCAGCCAGCAGCCGGGCCCGGGCGCGCCGGGCCTGCACGTCGGAGGGACGGCGCGCCAGCGCCTCCTGCCAGGTGCCGAGCGCGGCGCGGCAGGTGTCCTCGGTCGGCAGCGGGCCGAGGCAGGCGGCCTGCAGCACGAGCGCCGCCTCGGCCCGGGTCGAGGCGTTGCGCGGCGCGTCGAGTTCGGCGCGCGTCGTGTGGTCGAGCGCGCCGGCCAGGCGGCGGACCGGCGGGCCGGCCACAGCGCGTGCGGCCTCGATTTCGTATGCCGCGCGCGGCGGGTCGAGCGCGGCAGCGAGCGCCGGATCGCCGGCGCGCCGGGCCCGGTCGGCGGCCCACGGCCAGGCCTCGCCGGCGAGCAGCGCGACCAGGACGGCGACGGTCAACCCCGCACGGAGCGCGACGGAGGGGGTGCGCGGCGCGTCGGGCGGCACGGCGCGCCCGGCCAGCGCGCCGAGGAAGAGGGCCGCGGTCAGCGCCACCGCCGGGCGCGCCCCGAAGAGGTCGTCGACCAGCGCGTGCGCGGCCAACGCAGCGAGGCCCGCGGCGAGACCGACCAGCCACGCCCGGTCCGGCGTGGCGGCGCGCAGCGCGGTGCGCGCGCGCGCCAGCGCCGGCGCCAGCGCGACCAGCGCGAGCGCGGCCCCGACGACGCCGAGCGCGAGCAGCAGCCCGAGCAGGTCGGAGTGCGGCCCGGAGAAACTGCGCCCGAAGCGCGCGATCGGCCCCGGGTCGGGGAAAGCGTAGGTGGGAGCGAGCGGCGCAAACCCGCCCGGGCCGAAGCCGGCCAGCGGGCGGTCGGGCAGCGCGCCGAGCGCGGCGCGCCAGATCGAGAGCCGCGTCCAGGCGTGCGGGTCGCCGCCGGCGAAGCGCCAGAGCACGGCCGTGGCGCCGAGCGCCAGCCCGCCGCCGGCCAGCGCCAGCGCCGCGCGGCGCGCGGCGCGGGAGCCGGAGAGGATCGCCAGGACCGCGCCGCCGGCGGCGAGGGCCAGGAGCGAGGCCCGCGCCCCCGCGGCCAGCCCGACCGCGCCGAGCAGCGCGCCGGCCGCGAAGCGCCCGGTCGCGAGCCGCTCGCCTTCCCCGCGCGGGCCCGCGCCCGGCAGCGCGGAGCCGGCCAGCGCCAGGCCGGCAGCGACCAGCCAGGTGCCCAGGTGGCCCGCGTGCAGGAAGTCCGCGGCGGGGCGCCCGTCGGCCGAGAGCCCGAACGGGGGCGGCCAGGACGCGGGGTCGAGCCCCGCCGCGAGCGCGGCGCGCTGCAGCGCCGCCAGCGCCGCGGCGGCCGCCGCCGAGACCGCGGTGAGGGTCACGAGCGCGCGCGGCCAGCCCGGGCTCCGCGCAGCCACGCGCCACGAGAGCGCCAGCACGACGAGGGCCCAGAGCAGCGCGAGCAGGCCGTCGCGCGCGGCGGCGGGCTCGGGAGAGCGCGCCGCGGAGAACGCGGCCCAGAGCGCGAGCGGGGCGGTCCAGAGCAGGCCGGCCGGCCAGCCGCGCGGATCGTCCGCACCGGGACCGCCGGCCGAGGAGGGCCGCGGCCAGAGCGCAGCGAGCAGCCCGGCCGTCAGCAGCGCGGCGCGGCCGAAGAGCGGCCCCGGGAGCGCGCTCCCCTCGCCCCACGGCGCGAGCAGCACGAGCGCCGCCAGCGCGAGCGCCTCGGGCGGTGCGGGGGCGGCGGGGCCCGCGCGCCGCACGGCCACCAGCGCGGCGGCCGCCAGCCACACCCCGAGCAGGACGATCTCCCAAGCCGCCGAGCGCGGGGCGCGCGGCGCGGGCGTGGCGCCGCCGTAGGCCAACGGCCGCTCCAGCATCCCCGCGCTGCGCAGCGCGCTTTCGAGCGACTCGAGGCGCACGGCCAGTACCCGGTCGGCGGGATGCCGCGCCCGCGCCAACCCGAGGTAGCGCCACGCATCGCCGGCCCGCCCGTCGAGCAGCGCGGCCTCGCCGAGCAGGCGCCAGCCGGACGGCGACTCGGGGTCGCGCCGCGCCAGGCGCGCCGCCAGCGCGGTCGCCGCGCCGCGCACCTCGCGGTCGCCGGGGGCCGCGGCCAGCGCGAGCGTCGCCGCGCGCGCGGTCGCGGCCGTGGAGAACGGCGCCCAGCGGGCCGCGGCCAGCGCGGCGCGCGCGGCCTCGGGTGCGGCGGGTGCGGCGGGTGCCGGGACGGATTCCGGCTCGCCGGCAGCGCGCGCCGGGACAGCGGCGCGCCAGGCCTCTTCCGCGCGCTCGAGCCCGCGGCGCGCCAGCGCTTCGCCGCCGAGCACGACCGCAGCACCCGCCAGCGCCAGCGCGGCGAGCGCGTTGCCGGAGCGCCCGAACCGCGCCACCGCGCCGCCGCGCGCCGCCGGCGCGCCCGGGTCCGTCTCCGGCGCGCCGGGCGGCTCGTCCCGCGAGAACGCCAGCGCCGCGAGCGCCATCGCAGGCACCGCCACGCCGGGCAGGTAGGCGGTGAAGTCGACCAGGTTGTGGGCGGCGAAAGCCGCGGTCCCGGCCAGCGCCCAGCGCTGGTCGGGCGGCAGCTCGGCGCGGGCGCGTCGGACCAGCAGCCAGGCGGCGGCCGCCAGCAGCACGAGCGCGGGGAGCCCCCCCTCGCCCGCGAGCTGCAGCCACGAGTCGTGCGCGTAGAGCGTTTCGACGTCCTGCGGCCGGCGCACCGCGGGGTAGAGCGAGGCGAAGCTACCGAGACCGCTCCCCGCCACCGGCTGGCGCAGCGCCACGAGCGCGCCGCCGCGCCAGTTGCCGGCGCGCAGCGCGAGCGGGTGATCGGGACGCGAGAGCTCGAAGACCGGACCGGGGCGCAGCGCGACCAGCACCGCCGCCGCGGCGAGCAGGGCCGCGAGCCCGAGCCACCCCGCGCGCCGCCGCGCGACGCTCCGCCACGGGATCGCGACGAGCGCACCGGCCGCGAGCCCGACCAGCCCGCCCAGCGAGCCGGTGGCGACCAGGCCCGCGCCGGCCAGCGCGAGGCCGGGCCCGACCCAGCGCCACGAGGCGCCGCGGGCGGCGAGCGCGAGCAGGGCCGCGAGCGTCAGCACCAGCGCCCCGGCCAGGGCCGCGGGGACGAGGTGCGTCGCGAACGGGCGGTTCTCCGCGAGCCGCGCCACGACCAGCGCGGGCAGCCCCAGCTCGCGCGCGGCGCCCGCCTCGAGCGCCAGCAGCCCGGCGCGCTGAGCCACCGCGAGCGCGCCGAGACCGGCCCCGACCGCCCCCAGCCCGCCCAGCGTGAGCGTGAAACGGGCGCGCCCGAGCAGCAGCCCCAGTCCCAGCGCGCCCGCGGGCAGCGCGAGGCGGGCGGCGGTCTCGAGCGAGCGCCCGGGGGCGACCGAGATCGCGAGGTTGAAGGCGGCGAAGGCCAGCGCGGCGAGCGGAGCGGCCGGCGGCAGCCGGCGCGGCGCGGCGAGCAGACCGGCGGCAAGCAGCAGCGCCACCAGCGGGCCGGCCTCGGGATGGACCTCGGGTGGCCAGGCCAGGGCGAGCGCCGACGCGACCGCGAGCGCGGCAGCGGCCCAGGCCAGGCTCGCCGCGGCCGCGGGCCGGGAGCCTCCTGCTCGCGCCGCGTCGTTCATCTTGTCGATTCTCCCCGAGGTCGGGCTCCGAAAAAAGCGAAAGGCGGCCAGCCGGCCGCCCTGCGTTGCGTCGGACCGCCTGCCGGGCCGCCCGTCAGCTCTCGGGGCTGGACGTGAAGAGCCCGTCCACCATCACAAGGTCGTTCTCGAACTGGCCGCGGGTCGCCTGGGTGACGTCCGCCGGCCCGTCGGTGCCGTCCCGGCCGAAGCTTTCCAGGGTGTAGTGGAGCTGATCGGTGTTGTAGACGAGGTTGTAGTTCCAGCCGTCCGTCACCGTCAGGTCCTTGAAGAGGTTCGGCCTGAGGGAGTCGCGCAGCGCGGGACCCTGGAGCCCGTCCGCCGGCAGGAAGCCGAGGTCGGCGCCGTAGGCCATGATTGCGGTGGCGACCGACCGGATGTTGGTCATCGTGCGGCGCTGCTTGGACTTGTCGAGCGCGGACTGCAGGTTCACGACCGCGATCGAGGCCAGGATGCCGATGATGGCGACGACGACCAGCAGCTCGACCAGCGTGAATCCGCGTTCGGCGGGTGCGGGGCGACCCGCGGGATGGTCGTCTCCCCTGCGCTTCTGCCGGTTCATGGTCGGGCTCCTTCGCATGCGGGCGGTGCGCCGGGCCTTCGGTGAGAGGAGCGATCCGGGGCGCGGGACTGGCCCGCGCCCCGGATCGCGAGTCAGGTTAGCGCTGCTGACCTTCCGGCCACTGCACGAAGACGCCGTTGCTGAAGAAGATGTCAGCCTCGAAGTCCTGGGTCGGGCCACCGGTCCCGACGAGACCGTCGTCGGCGCCGCCCTTGGCGTAGGAGTGCACGGTGTACTCGTCGCCGGTGCCGCACTCGTACTGCATGACGCCGCTCCAGCCGTCCTTCGACGGGGCCTTCTTGATGTAGGTCGGCTCGATTTCCATGCCCGACGTCGAGCCGTCGACGTCACCGGTGTAGATCGGGTAGAAGTTGAAGTCGACGGAGTAGCTCTCGACCGCCGTACCCACCGACCGCATGTCGGCCATCGTCCGCTTCTGCTTGCCGCGGTCGATCGCGTTCAGCAGGTTCGGGATGGCGATGGCGGCGATGATGCCGATGATGGCTACGACGATGAGGAGCTCGATCAGGGTGAATCCACGATCCTTCTTCATTCTCGTCACCTCCCTTGGGTTCCGACCTCTTGCTTGCAACCCTGGTGCCATCTCGTCCCGTTCCCCCGTCTGGGTCGCAAGTTCGCAAAGGCCAATATGTTGCCCGTCCCGGCCCGATGCCAGCCCCGCGGAAAGCCGCCGCGGCTGACACCGGGCGACCGTTCGGATGACGCGGAGTGTCAGTCCGGCGGCGCCCCGGGGGAGCGGCTCAGCCGCGTCCGGCGGCGCCCCGGGCGAGCAACTCAGCCTCGCCCGGCGGGCGTTTCCAGCGGCTCCGGGGCGGCGTCCCCCGCCTCCCCGGCCTCGGCGCCGCCGGCCTCGCGGCCGGTCAGCCCGAACTTCTTGGCGAAGTAGCGGAAGGAGCGGAAGGTCATCCCGAGCCGCTCCGCCGCCCGGGTCTGGACCCCCCCCGCCTGGTCGAGCGCCGCGGTCATGTAGCGCCGGCGCTCCTCTTCCAGGTACGTCTCGATGTCCATCGACGCGGCCAGCCGCGGCCGCTCGCCGGCGACGGCCGGCGCCGGCCCGGTGACCTCGGCCGGCAGGCTGTCGTGCTGCAGCAGGTCGCCGGTGGAGAGCGCGACGGCCCGCTCGATGACGTTCTCCAACTCGCGGATGTTCCCCGGCCAGCGGTAGCCGGTCAGGGCCTCGACGAAGGCCGGCTCGGCTCCCGCCACCCGGCGCCCCATCCGCTGGGCGTGCTTGGCGGCGAAGACCTGGACGAACTCCGGGACGTCCTCGATCCGTGCCCGCAGGGGCGGCATCGCGATCTGGATCACGTTGATCCGGTAGTAGAGGTCTTCGCGGAAGTCGCCGCACTGGACCAGCAGCTCGAGGTCGCGGTGGGTGGCGCAGATGACGCGGACGTCGACCGGGATCTCCTCGTTGCCGCCGACGCGGCGGAGCGTCCGTTCCTGCAGCACGCGCAGCAGCTTGGCCTGCATCGCGGACGGCATGTCGCCGATCTCGTCCAGGAAGAGCGTGCCCCCTTCCGCCGTCTCGAGCAGCCCGGGCCGCGCGCGGTCGGCGCCGGTGAAGGCCCCCTTGACGTGGCCGAACAGCTCGGACTCGAGCAGTTCGGCGGGGATCGCGGCGCAGTTGATCCCGACCATCGGGCGACCGGCATGGCGCGAGGCCCCGTGGATCGCGCGGGCCACGACCTCCTTGCCCGTCCCCGATTCGCCGGTGATCAGCACGGTGCTTTCGGTGCCGGCGACGCGCGTCACCAGCTCGCGCACCCGCTGGATCTGCGGCGAGCGGCCGAGGATCTCGGCGTGGACCGCCAGGTGTTCGCGCAGCCGGCGGTTCTCGTCGGTCAGCCGGCGGGTCGAAAGGGCGTTGCGGACGTGCAGCCGCATCTCCTCGACGTCGAACGGCTTCTCGAGGTAGTTGACCGCGCCGTGGCGCATCGCCTCGATCGCGGTCTCCTTCGAGCCGAAGGCGGTGACGACGATCGCGGGGGTCTCGGGGCTGACCTGGG
Source organism: uncultured Acidobacteriota bacterium (assembly GCA_963702545.1). Classification (GTDB taxonomy): domain Bacteria; phylum Acidobacteriota; class Polarisedimenticolia; order J045; family J045; genus JALOKP01. Next base: position 73,040 of record CAVPDB010000022.1, read on the forward strand.
AGGCGCGGCGCAGCAGCTCGACGCCGTCCATCTCCGGCATCGAGAGGTCGGTGACCAGCAGGTCGACCGCCTCGCGCGAGAGCACTCCGAGTGCCTCCTCGCCCGACGCGGCGACCCGCACGAAGTGCCCGTCGGTGCGCAGCACCGCGCGCAGCATCTCGCGGATGCCGGGCTCGTCGTCGACGACCAGGACCTGGGCCACGTCAACTCCCTGCGCCGGCCGGGGCCGGCGATGCGAACGGCGGCGGCGCGACCGCGCCGTCCGGCCCGGCGCCGGGCTCCGCCAGCGGCGGGGCGGCCGGAAGGACCAGTTGGATCTCGCTGCCGCGCCCGGGCCGCGAGGTGACGCGGACCCGTCCACCGTGCTCTTCCGCGATCCGGTAGACGATCGCGGCGCCCAGTCCCGAACCCTCGCGGAAGGTCCCCTCGAAGGGCTGGAAGTAGCGCCGCAGCGCGTCGGTGTCCATGCCGTGACCCTCGTCGGCGAACGACAGCAGGACGCGGTCCCCCCCCTCGCCCGAGACCTGGACCGTGAGCAGGCCGCCCTCCGGCATCGCCTTGATCGCGTTCCCCGCGAGGTTCCAGAAGACCTGCCGCATCCGGTCGCGGTCGGCCCGGGCCCAGGTGCTGCCCGGACCGCGCGTCACGACGACGCGGTGGCGCGGGCTCATGTCGGGGCTCTTGCGGAACAGGCGCGCGGTCTCTTCCATCAGCCCGGCCAGCTCGACCGGCGCGGCCTGGAACGGCCCCGGCCGCGCGTACTGCAGGAAGTCGCGGATGATCCGGTTGAGCCGCTCGGTCTCCTGGACGGCGACCTCGACCAGCGGGCGCTGCTCCTCCCCGATCGGGCCGCGGCCGATCACCTGCACGCAGCCGCTGATCGCGGCCAGCGGGTTGCGCAGCTCGTGCGCCATCCCGGCCGCCATCTCGCCCAGCGCTGCCATCCGCTCGCGGATCCGCACCTCCTGCTCGAGCGCCAGCAGCCCGGTCAGGTCCTGGAACACGATCAGCCACCCGACCGCGTCGCCGGCGTGACCCTTGAGCTGCGAGACGGTGTAGCCCAGGTACAACTCCTCGCCGTCCGCCGGGCGGCGCCAGGCCCGCTCCAGCCGGACCCGGCGGCCCGACCGCAGCGTCTCCGCGGCCTCCGCCAGGAAGTGCGGCGCCAGCCCCAGCACCTCCGCCGCCGGGCGGTCGGCGACCGCGGCCAGGTCCATCCGCGTGATCGCGCTGCCGGCCGGGTTCAGGAAGGTGACCAGCCCCTCCCGGTCGGTCGTCATCAGCCCCGCGCTGATCGACTCCACGATGTCGGCGTGCAGCGCACGCAGCGCCGCGACCGCGTCGCGCTGCTGCGCCAGCTCGGTGTCGGCGCGGCGCAGCCGGTCGGCCAGCGCGCCGCCCAGCAGGCCGAGCGCGAGGAACCCGACCAGGTGCGAAGTGGCGGCGTAGAGCAGGCGGCCGGTCGACAGCTCGCCGGACACATCGGCCAGCGCGGACCGTCCGATCAGCGTGCCGAAGATCGCCCCCGCCGCCAGCGCGGCGGCCAGCCCGCCGCCGCTGCCGAGCAGGGCCGCGGCCAGCACGACCGGGACCGCGAACAGGAAGGTCAGGGGCGACAGCCCGCCCCCCGTGGCCAGCACGAACAACGTGACCAGCGCCAGGTCCCCCGCGACCTCCAGGATCGCGAGCGCGCGGGACTCGCCATGGCGCCGGTCGAGCAGCGCGTAGAGCAGGATCGAGCCGAAGGCGGCCGCGGTCAGCGCGTAGAGCTGGCGCAGCGGCCGCCCCGGCAGGAACACCAGTTCGATCGCGAAGGTCGCGATCAGGAGCGTCGCGACCGCGATGGCGCGCGCGGCGTTGAGCCGCTGCAGGTGCCGCCGGAACGACCTCACGGCCCGCGCGCGCCCGCGCCCCGCCTCAGCCGATCTTGCTGATCAGCGAGAACATCGGCATGTACATCGAGATCACGATCCCGCCGATGACGACGCCAAGGAAGCTGATCATGAGCGGCTCGAGCAGGGCCAGCAGGTTGGCCGTCGCCTCGTCGACCTCGTCCTCGTAGAAGTCCGCGATCTTCGAGAGCATCGTGTCCAGCGCGCCGGTGTGCTCGCCGACTGCGATCATCTGCACCACCATCGAGGGGAAGACGCCGGTCTGCTGCAGCGGCTCGCTGATCGTCTTGCCCTGCTCGACGCTGCGCCGCACGGCCATGATCGCGTCCTCGACGATCGCGTTGCCGGCGGTCCGGGCCGTGATGTCCAGGCCGTCGAGGATCGGCACGCCCGAGGTGGTCAGCGTGGCCAGGGTACGGCAGAAGCGGGCGACCGCGATCTTGCGGATCAGCATCCCGATGACCGGCGCCTTGAGCATCGCCTTGTCGATCACGTGCCGGCCCTGATCGGTCTTGTAGTAGGCCTTGATCCCCATCGACATCCCGAACATGCCGGCCGCCATCAGCCACCACCAGCGGCGCAGGAAGTTCGAGAGCGCGATCGTGATCCGGGTCGGCGTCGGCAGCGTCGCGCCGAGGCCGGTGAACAGGTCGGCGAAGACCGGGATGACCCAGGTCAGGATGACCCAGACCACGACGACCGCGATCCCGATCACGGAGACCGGGTAGACCAGCGCGCCGCGGATCGCAGCCTTCAGCTTGACGATCTTCTCGATGTAGACCGACAGCCGCTGCAGGATGGTGTCGAGGATACCGCCGGCCTCGCCCGCAGCGACCATGTTGCTGTACAGGTCGTCGAAGACCTTGGGGTGCTTGCGCATCGCGTCGGCCAGGGTGTGGCCCGACTCGACGTCGGAGCGGATGTCGGTCAGCACCGCCTGGAAGACCTTGTTGGCCTGCTGGCTGGCCAGGATCTCCAGGCACTGGACCAGCGGCAGGCCGGCGTCGATCATCACCGAGAACTGCCGGGTGAAGATCGCGATCTCCTTGCGGCCGACGCTGCCGCGGACCTTCGGGATCGCCAGCCCCGCCCCCTTCTTGCTGACGGACGGGGACTGGTAGCCCTGCTTGCGCAGCGCGAGGACGGCCGCGTCCTGACTGGCAGCCTCGAGCACCCCCTCCTTCGCCTCGCCCGAGCGGGTCGTGGCCTTCCACGCGTAGGTCGTCATGGGTGAAACCCTCCGGGCCGGC
>CAVPDB010000023.1:0-26433 GCA_963702545.1 uncultured Acidobacteriota bacterium
AGTGGTGCGTCACCGGCGGCGAACTTCAATGTCGTCAAGGGCGAGTCGTACATTCTGTTTGCGGCTCCGACCGGCCCTGTCTCCGCCGCGGTCGTAGTCGGCTCGCACGACCCGAACTACACCTTCAGCTTCACCGCGAACCAGGCGTTCAACGCCGCTGCTCCGTACCATCAGACGCTCACCAAGGCCAACGCTCTGTTCAATGACCTCAATACCAAGCTCGGTGCCGGTTCAATTAGCCGACTCTCCAAGTTTGGCGCCACTTCGACTCTGGCTAGTTGGTTCTCTGGCTCTCAGCCGTCTGCGAACTTCAACCTCGACCTCGGCATGGGCGTGATTATCTTCCCTGCGCAAACGAAGTCGGGTTACGTCTGGCCGCACTACTGATTCCGCAGCACTAGGCTGTATTCGGGAGGTAAATTAGAATGCGAAAGCTCATGATTCTCGGCCTGGTTTTCGCGGCAGTGGTTGCATTCGCTCCCACGACTGCGAACGCTCAGGCGTACCCGTTTGAGAGTTCTGTCTTGCAGTCCCCGACCGGATTGTCCGTGTATCAGCGGTACTACACGCCCTCCAAGAACATCATCAGCCCTGGGTGTGACGGCACCTGCTTCACCAAGCCGTGCAATTTGTTTGAGGGGCAGACCTACTGCCTGCTCGGCTACAGCGCCAAGGGTGCCACTGGATATCGTGGATACAGTGAGGACATCTTTAACTTCGGCGTGGGCGACAACACGATCTTCTACTCCATCTACGACCATGAGAAGAACGCGGGCGCGGGCAACCATCAGGGCTATTACGCCTGGGTTTCTGGAACGGTCGTTATCAACAGCTTCAGCCTCTGGAACTCGGCGACCCTCGACTGTGCCGGCGCAAACGCCACGGATTGCCTGGGTGTTGGAAGCAGCAGCAATGCGCGGTCCGAGGCCAGTGGGGTTCCCGCGAGCTCTGGCGGACCGTCACTTCCGAACTCTGGTGGGCTTAGCCCGATCCCGGTTCCGAAGGCTGCACCCGGTAGCACCTCAAGCTCGTTCAATCTGCAGTGGTCCGCAATCTCGTCTGTCGGCGAGAACCCTGGTACCGCGCCGGCAGGCTACGAAGTCTGGGGCGCTCGGAGCGCGAATTGCAGCGCGCCCGCACTCGCGGGTTCGTTCCAGTTCGTGAAGCTGGTTGCCGGGACGTCCACGACCGTCAATCTGACCGAAGTTCCGGGAACTGGCGACGCCGTGACGTTCGCTCTGAAGATTCGTTTCCCGGCTGCGGGAGGCACCGTGATGTCGACTCGGTTCCTGTCGGCTAACGGCCAGTGCTTCCTCGGCGGTGGCCTCTCGGCGAACGTGTACGAGCTGGCCGCTAAGTACGCCGGTAAGACGAACGTTGAAGTTAGCTGGAAGACCTCCCTCGAAGATGGCGTTCGCGGGTTCTACGTCAGCCGTGCGACTTCTCAGAACGGTCCGTTTGCCCGCGTCTCCGACCTGATCCCCGCGAAGGGCGAGGCCTCGGCATATAGCTACATCGACGCCATCCAAGTTCCGGCTGGTGTAACGAAGGCTACGGGCCTTTGGTACAAGGTCGAGACAATCGACATCGACGATAACGCCGTCGAATACGGTCCGATCAAGGCTCAGCTGTCAGGTCCTAGCGGAAACGCGGTGATCAAACAGCGCAGTGCCAAGACGCAGCGGTAGTCGCATCACATCGACGTAGTTCTTGGTTGAGGGGGGGGCTGGGCATCCGGCCCCCCCTTCTCTTATATTGTTGCGTTTTCGGAAAGAGCCCACTTCTTAAGAAGCCATGCTATCGCACGAAGATCAGATCCTCGGAGAACTCTTGGTGCGACGTGGAGTTCTTTCTCCAGAGCAACTCGCGGAAGCTCTGGCTGGCCGCGAAGCTGCGTCCCTAAGTCTCTCGCTCTCCGAGTATCTTCTCGAAAACAACATCGTCAACGTGATCCCGCAGCTAACTAGTGGCGCGTCCGATACACCTCGAGGGATCGGGGACTTCACAATAGTGCGGGAGATCGGACGAGGGGGAATGGGAGTAGTTTACGAGGCGATTCAGCGCAGCCTGGATCGACGGGTCGCGCTGAAAGTGCTCCCCGAAGCCAGCCTACTTCCTGGCGTGAGTACGGAGAGATTCGCTCGAGAGGCGCGCGCCATTGCGAAGCTGCGGCATCCGAACATCGTTGCAGTGCACGAGACGGGTGTAGCAACGGGTTACTCCTATATTGCGATGGACTTGGTGGAGGGCGGGTCAGTCGAGGATCTTGTTGACTTGGGGCCGACGGATCCTCTCTTGGCGTCGAGAATCGTCTTGGCTGTTGCAGGAGCGCTGGAGGCGGCACACGCAGCAGGATTGATCCACCGAGATGTCAAGCCGTCGAACATTCTGCTCGATTGGTCACATTCGCCGAGGCTCACTGATTTCGGCCTTGTGCACGACGAGTCAGCTGCCCGAGTGACGCTCGAGAGCTCCATTCTGGGCACACCATCTTACATGTCACCGGAGCAAGCAAAGGGTGAGAGCCCGAAGGCCGGGCATGATGTCTACTCGCTTGTGGCGGTTCTGTATGCGTTGCTCGCAGGTCGACCTCCGTACCAGGGGGACCTTCCATCAGCCGTTCTCGCGCAGGTACTTACCCAAGCGCCGACAGCAATCGACGAAGTTGGGCTCAACGTGCCCCGTGCTCTCGCGGCGATCGTGAATAAGGGACTTTCCAGGCGGTCGGGAGAGGGATACGAAAGCGCGTCGGATCTGGCGGAAGATATCCGCCGCTTTGTTGAAGGGAGTAGGACCCACGCACAGCACGCAGAGCAGCGGCGGACCATTCGGCTTGCGGTGGTTGTCGGGTTGGTGGCTCTCGCGGCGATTTCGGTCCTTGGTTCGTTGATCTGGATATCTACGGAGAAACACAGGGCGTTGCCCAGTGTAGTGCAGCGGGTTTCGGAGAAGCGAGTCGCACTGACGCGTATTACTTCGGGCCCGGGGGTCGAGGCGAGTCCGTCGCTATCGCGAGATGGAAAACTCCTCGCGTTCGCGAGTGAGCTCGACGGCGACTGGGACATCTACGTGGACGAGACCGGCAGGGGGAGCCCGGTGAATGTCACGGCAGACGCGCGGGACGGGGACTCCCAGCCTGCCTTCTCGCCGGATGGTGCTTCGATCGCTTTCCGGTCGGAAAGAGATGGCGGAGGCGTTTTCGTCAGGGACATGCGATCAGGTGTGGTCCGCCGCGTGTTAGCTTTTGGCTACCATCCGACTTGGTCGCCCGATGGAACGCGCTTGGCGGTGTCGACAGAGGCCGTGCAGGGTGTCGGGCGCGCGCCCCGGAATCATGAGAGCGAGATCTGGATTGCCGAGGTCGGTTCCGGCGCCGTCGAACAAGTGGTTCAGGCGGATGCTGTGCAGCCTGCGTGGTCGCCGAGTGGAGAGAGGCTGGCGTTCTGGGGAAGCAGGGGAGGTAAGTCGGCGCTGTGGACCGCACGAGGCAACGGAACAAACCTCGTTGCGTGTGACGCCGCGGGGGACATGTCGCGAGATCCGGCGTGGCTGCCGGACGGGTCGGGAATAGTTCTGACTAGCCGCAGAACCGGCGTCAACGATCTGTGGGCCGTCCCCATCAACGAAAAGACAGGGGAGTGTGGAGAAGAGGTTCGCGTTCTTGCGCAATCGGTGAACGAGACCCATCAGAGTCCAGCGGTCGCGCGCGACGTTCCGCTGATTGCGGTTGTAAGTTGGGTTAGGCGCGAGAATGTGTCGCGGGTGATCGCAGCGCGGACGAGTGGTGAGAGAGTTGTTCTGCTGTCGCGAGACACACGCGTGGAATCGTCGCCGGACCTCTCCGCTGATAGCCAGTGGCTGGTACTCTCCGTTCAGGACGGACCGTCGGACCTCGTTGTGGTTCGGACGAACATGGGTGACCGGCGCACCATCACGAATGACAAGCACGAAGAGCGTACCCCCCGCTGGTCCCCCGACGGCCAGTGGATTGCATTCTCCACGAACCGCACCGGGAACTTCGAGGTCTGGCGGATCCGTCCTGACGGGACGGGCGCGGAACGGCTGACGGTGACGGCCGAGGGGAGCGCAACGTCGCCGGTGTGGTCTCCGGACGGGATGCGGCTCGTTTACAGCGTGAGTGGTATGGGGATACTCGAGATCGATCCCGGGGAAGCGGGACCGCGACAGCCTCGCGTGATCCTGCCTTCTGATCGTCTGCTCGATGCCGAGGCGGTGCCGCGCGCGTGGTCGCCGGATGGCCGACGGCTGTTACTCGTCAGCCGGGCAAGGAACGCGTCCTTACTCGATCTGATCACGGGCGAGGAGACCGCTCTGCCCGAGAAGGCGCAAGGCGGTGCCTGGACTCCCGCGGGCGAGTTGTGGATCACGGCCGGCTCGGAAGTGAAGGCTCTCGATCCAGCCACGGGATCGGTCCGCGTGCTCTCGACAGTGGCGCCGCGGAAGTTCTCGGCGACGCTTTCGTTCGACCGCCGAACCGGGGATGCGTACACGACCGTCGTGGAGAACGAGGCGGACATCTGGTTGATGGATCTGACGGAAGTGGAGGGGGCAGAGGCGGCCCGAAGGCAACGGCGCTAGGCTACTCGCCTTCCGTGGGATAGAGGACATCGATGCGCTTCGTGCTCAGGGTCTGTCTCCTCCTGTTCGGCGCCCTGCTCGCCGTCGTCTCGGGCGGCTGCAACCAGCCGCGGGAGTCGGTCCTTCTGGTCACAGTGGGGGCGACCCGTGGCACCGATGTCGTGCCCGGCAGTCCGCCGGGTTGGCGGGTGCAGACGGCCGCCAGTCCGACCCCCGACAGCGTTGCCGCCGCCGCCGCGCTCATGACGGGTGTGCAGCCGGCGACTGCGTCCTGGCCGGGGGAAGGGGATGTGGCGCGTGTGATTCCTTCGGCCCGGCGGCTCGCCGAGGCGATGACGAGCGTAGGCTACGAAACCCGCGCCTACATCGGCGAAGGCTCGATCTCCACGCTGACCGGTCTCGCCCGAGGCTTCGACAGCTTCGAAACCCCCTCCAGCCCCACGCTGACCGCGATCGCCGCCGACGAAAGCGGGCGGCTGCGCCCATGGCGCGGCGGGTTCGCGCCGGCCAAGGAGGTGGCGTCGGCGTTCCTCTCCTACCTCCGCGCCCGCCCCAACCAGAAGCCGCTCTTCGTCTGGATCCACTTCGGCGACCCGGTGGGCCGGTTCGATCCGGCGCAACCGCGAGAGGCCTACGACGCGGCGATCAAGGACGTCAACGAGGCGATCGGCCTGCTGCGCGACGCGCTGGACTCGTACGGCCTGGCCGGCCGGACGACGATGATCGTCGCGCCGCTCTTCGGGATGGGGCTGGGTGAGCAGGGCGAACAGCGCTTCGGGCTGACCCTCTCCGATCCGGTCGCGCTGCAAACCGTCAGCGTGGTGGGCAGCGGGGCGGCGCGCTTCAAGTTCCCGGCATCGCTGGCCGGCCTCCACGACGCGATCCTGGACCTGCTCGGGATCGACCCGGCCAAGGCGCCGCGGAGCGGCGCGGCACCCGCCGTCGCCGTGGCGACGCTGCCGGAGCGGCTCTACGGCTGGCCGGCGCTGCGCCGCGCGGCGGGCGAGCCGGCCCCGCCGCTCCTCTCGAACCCCGGCGAGGGCCCCCCCACCGAAGTGCTCGCCCGGATGGGAGAGGCGCACCTGGCCCTCGCCGCCGACCGCGTGCCCGACGCTGTGGTCGCCCTGCGCGAGGCCGCGCGCCTGGCGCCCCGCGCGATCGCCCCGCGCGCCCTGCTGGTCCAGCTCCTCCCGCCGGCGGAGCGCGCCCCGCTGTTGGACGAACTGAAGGCCATCGCCGGCAGCTCGGTCCCTCGTCGCATCGACGTCGCCCGAACGCTCGCCGGGGCCGAGGACGCGGCCGGCGCCCGCGCGATCCTCGACCAGCTCGTGGCCGGCCCGCTTTCGCCGGGCGAGCGCGTCGCCGTCGCCGAGCAGCTCTCGACGATCGGCGCCACGGAGGCCGCGATCGAGCAGGTGCAGCTCCTGATCGACGAGGATAAGGACGCCCCGGAGCTTCTCGAGTGGCAGGGCGACCTCTTCATGCAGACCCAGAACGCCTACCGCGCGCGGGTCGCCTACGAGAAGGCGCTGGAGTCACCGCGGCAGCGTTCGGCGGGGTTGGTGGCGAAGCTGGGGAACGCGCTGGTCGACCTGAACGAGAAGGACGCCGCGCTGCTGCGGTTCGCCGAGGCGACGAAGCTGGACCCCTCGTACCGCTATCCCTACACCCGCGCCGCGGAACTGCTGCTGGCGCAGGGGAGGGAAGGCGAGGCGGCCACCGCGCTGATGAAGTCGGTCGGCGCCACCGGCGATCCGGTCCAGGACGTGCTGAACCAGGCCCGGGCCCTCCAGCGGGCGGGCCTCCTCTCCTACGCCGCGACGATCGTCGACCAGGCGCTGGCGAAAGACCCCCAGAACCTCGCGCTGCAGCTTGGGATGGCGCAGCTACTCGGGGCCGGCGGCCGCCACGACGACGCCCGCTCCCGGCTGCAGGCGATCCTGGCGGCCCAGCCCGGCGTGGCGCAGGCGTGGGTCGAGCTGGCCCGGGTCGAGGCCGAAGCCGGCAACGAGCCGGCCGCGATCGCGGCTCTGGACCAGGCCGAGGCGGTCGCCGGCCCGGGTGTCACGGAGACCGTCCGAACGGACAAGACGCTGCTCAAGGGAGGCCCCGGCTCCGCCCTCGCGCGCCGCGCCCAGGCCTTCCAGGGGCGTGGCCAGGCCAAGGCTCGGCCGCCGACGCAACGGGCCGTCGGCGGTGCGCCGGCGGGGACGCCGTGAGCCGCGCCGGCTGCCGCGCGATTGCCGCGCTGGCGCTGGGCCTGGCCGCGCTGGCCGCGACCGGCTGCAAGAAATCGAAGCCCTCGATCCTGATCATCTCGATCGACTCGCTGCGCGCCGACGAGGTGACCCGCGTCGAGAACGGCCGCCCCGTCGCGCCGACCCTGGCCGCCTTCGCGAAGGAGTCGGTCCGCTTCACGAACGCGCTCTCCGCGGCCCCCTGGACCACGCCGTCGATGATGGCCGTGATGACCGGGATGCCGGCCCCCGCGCACGGCGTCGAGGAGCACGACCGCGCACTCGCCGCCTCCGTCCCGCTGCTGGCCGAGCGGCTCCGGCAGGCGGGCTGGCGCACGGGGGCCGTGTCGCCGGCCCTGACGCTGCGCCCCGAATACGGCTTCTCGCGCGGCTTCGACGACTACGACTACGAGCCGCTCGGGCACGACGTCGTCACCTCGCCGAAACTGTCGGGCAAGACGCTCCACCTGCTCGACCGCTACAAGGACGACCGCTTCCTGGTCTGGGTCCACCTCTGGGACCCGCACTACAACTACATCCCGCCGGCCCCCTACGACGCGCAGCACCGGATCGGCGTCAGGCCCGCCCGCGAAGACGTGCAGTGCCTGAAGTGGATCGAGAACCCGCTCCCGCCCGACGGCGCGCTCTACCTGCACGGGCAGTACCGCGGCGAGCTGGCCTACACCGACAAGTTCGTGCGCGAGATCCTCGACCACCTGGAGAAGCTGGGCCGGGCCGATGACACGATCGTCGTGATCCTGGGCGACCACGGCGAGGCGTTCCAGGCCCACGGCTGGCTGGGCCACACGATCCGCGTCGACCAGGACATGACCCACGTGCCGATCATGATCCGCTGGCCCGGCCGCCTGGCGCCGGCGGAGATCGGCGCAGCGGCCGAGATCGCGCAGATCGGGCCGACGCTGCTGAAGCTGGCCGGGCTTCCGTACCAGGATTTCGGGCTGGTCCCGCCGCTCCCGCTGGCCCCCGCCGCGGCCGCAGCCGACTCCTCGGCGCTGACGCAGACGCTGCGGATGGGCTGCTACACCGGACTGATCCAGGGGAAGTGGAAGTACCAACTGGACCACCGCACCTGCGCTGAGGCGCTCTTCGACCTCTCCACCGACCCCGGCGAGACTCGCGACCTTGCGGCGCAGGATGGGTCAGCGCTGGCGGCGATGCGGGGCACGCTGCGCGCCCGGCTCGAGGCGATCGCCGCGGCCAAGGTCCCGCGGGCGATGCTGCCGCAAGCGCTGATCGACGAGACCGAGGCCGCGCTGCGCTCGATCGGTTACGTGCAGGCCGTTCAAGGGAACGCGGGGCAGGAGGGCGAGATCGTCTGCGAGGCGCTTCCCGACCCGACGAAATACAAGCACGACGCCTTCGGCGACCTGCAGGTCTTCGCGCCCTGCGCCGCGGATGGCGCGCCGCGCTGCCTCCAGCAACTCCCGTAGGGGCCGGCCTCCGTGCCGGCCCGGGGCCCGCACCGACGTCCCGACGGGCCGGCACCGACGTCCCGACGGGCCCGCACCGACGTCCCGACGGGCCGGCACGGAGGCCGGCCCCTACAGATTTGCGGCGCGAGCCCGATCGGGGATCGCAGTCACGACTGCTTGAGCGCCCGGAGCGCCTCGGAAGCCGCCGCCTGCTCGGCGCGCTTCTTGGCCGACCCGGCGCCGCGCCCGATCACCTGCCCGTCGACCAGCACCTCGACCTCGAACTGGCGCGAGTGGTCGGGGCCGGTCTCCGAGACCAGCCGGTACTCGGGCAGCAGGACTCCGCGCGCCTGGACCAACTCCTGAAGCCGGGTCTTGGGGTCCCAGTTGCCCGCCGGCCGGGCCCCGGCATGGTCGATCTCGGGACCGAACAGCCGCAGGATCAGCGAGCGGACCGGGCGGATTCCGCCGTCCAGGTAGATCGCCCCGATCAGCGCCTCGGTCGTGTCGGCCAGGATCGAGAGCTTGTCCCGTCCGCCGGTGCGTTCCTCGCCCTTCCCGAGGCGTACGGCGCAGCCAAGGTCCATCCGGACCGCCTCCTTGGCCAGCCGATGGGTGTTGACCATGGACGCCCGGAGCCGGGTCATCGCCCCCTCGTCCAGGTCGGAGCGCCGCCGCACGATCCGGTCGGCGACGAGGAAACTGAGGACCGCGTCGCCGAGGAACTCGAGCGGCTCGTTGTGGCCCGTCGCCCGCGCCTCGTGCGCCGCGGAGCGGTGCGTCAGCGCGAGCTCCAAGAGCCCGCGGTCGCGGAACGAGTACCCCAGCGCGCGTTCGATGGCGCCGAGGGTGTCCGGTTTCTCCCCCTTGGACTTCGGCACGTCGACTTGTCCTGACCCGTCGCCATCGGGGCGGCGACGGCGGGATGCTATCACGCCCCCGGGCGGCCGAAGCGGGCGCGGGGCGCGCCTTTTGGCCGCCCGCGCGGTCCAGACTATGCTTTCCCCATGCGGCTCCCGTTCATCCTGGCCACGCTGCTCACACTCGCCGTCCCGATCGCCGGCGCGGGCGAGGGGGACGGGGCGTGGCGCCCGCTTCCGGACGGAACGGCGACGGTGCTGCTGGCCACCGGGGGCGACACCGGGTTCATCAACCCGAAGGGCTGCCAGGGGCGGATGGGGGGCGCGCTCTACCGTCCGGCGTTTACAGAATGGCTGCGCGGGGCCGAGCCCGGCGTGCAGCCGCTGTGGGTCAGCACCGGGAACCTCGCCGACCCGTCCCTGGACGAGCTGGTACCGCTTGGCGAGATGATCGCGTTCTACGGGACCGTCCCGTACGCCGCGGTCGCGGTCGGGCGGTTCGACCTGGAGGCGGTCGGGGCCGAAGGGATCGCCGCGCTCGCGGCGACCGCTCCGTTCCCGCTGCTGGCCGCGAACCTCCGCGTGCTGGAGACCGGTCGCCCGCTGGTCGGCGAGGCGGCGGCCTTCGACACGCCGTCCGGCCGGATCGTCGTGATCGGGGTGGTGGAGCACGACCGGACGGCCGTCTGGGGCGGCCCGCGGACCGGGACCGTCGTCACCGTCGATCCGCGCGAAATCGTGCCGCCGCTCGTCGCGCACTGGAAGGGCCAGGGGGCGCGCGTCGTCCTGCTCTCGAACCTGGGCTACGTGGACCTGGCGGAGCTGCTGCGCGCGGCCCCCGGCGTGGACGCCGCCGTCGCGAGCAGCGGCTCGGTGATCAGCACCGCGCCCCAGGACGGCTTCGCCGCCCCGACGCTGTGGGTCGGCCTGCTCGGCCAGCAGCTCGGTCGGCTGGCTTTCGACCGCTCGGGCGCGCTGCTCGAGGCCAGCGCCCAGACGGTCGCGGGGGCCTTCCCGATCGACCCCCTGTCCGGGAACCCCGTGGCCTCGTCGGCGGCCCCCGGGTCCGCGCGTTGAGCCCACGCTCCGAACGATCGGTGCCGGCAGCCGCGTCACTCGTGCTGCTCGGCCTGGTAATCCTCTTCGCGTGGCGGTCCACGCTCTCGATGCCGTTCACCGGTGTCGACATCTGGCCGATCCTGGCCCAGGCCAAGGCGGTCCTGGCCGACCCGTCGGTCCTGTTCACGCAGCGCTACCTCGAGGGGCTGTGGGAAGGCGCGCGGTTCTGGCGCCCGGGGCTGACCGCCTACACCGCGCTCCAGTGGGCGTTCTTCGGCGACCAGCCCTTCGGCTACCACGCGATGCGCCTCGGCCTGCTGGGCCTCGCTGCCGCGCTGGCCGGGGTCCTGGCCGCGCGGCACGGGGCCGCCCCACGCCTGGCCTTCGCTGTCACCGCCCTGGTCTACGCGCTGCACCCGCTGCAGGCCGAGACGATCCCGGTCACCTCGCGCGACGCCGACACGCTCGCGACCGCGCTCGTGCTGGGCGCCCTCGTGGCGCTCACCGGGCGCGAGCCGCTGCGGCCGGGACGCCTGGCGGCCGGCGTGCTGCTTGCCCTGCTCGCCCCGACCGTAAAGGAGCCGGCGCTCTTGGCCCCGATCCTGGCGATCCTGGCGCTGGCGCCGTGGCGCCCGCGTCCCGGCCGCCGGGCCGCGCTCGTCGCGAGCGCTGTCCTTGCCGCGGGGCTCGCGGCCCAGCTCCTCTACCGGATCGCGCTGCTCGGCACGATCGGTCGCTACGAGAGCGAGGAGCCGATGCCGCTCGCGGCGACGATCCGCGAGCTGGCGGCCGGACTGCTGGATCACCAGCGCTGGGGTCTCGCGCCGCTGGTCGGCGCACTGCTCGCTGCGGCCCTGGTCGCGTGGATCCTCCTCCTGCGATCCGGATGGGCTCCGGCTGCCGGGCCCGGCTGGCCAGCGGTGCGCCGGGCGTGCCTGTTCTGGATCGCCGCCGCGGCGGCGAGCTTCCTGAGCGCGCCGGTCTTCCGGCTGCGCTACGGCGAGGGGCTGCTGGCGCCGCTCGCGGTGATCGCGGGGGCGGGAGCCGGGGCCGCGTGGATCGCGGCCCGCGCCGCGGTGGCCGGCTCCGGCCGGCGCCGCACCGCGCTGCGGTCCGCTCCGCTGGTCCTGCTGGGGCTCGCTCTGCTGCTGGCGCTGCTGCCCGGGACACCACTCGTTTGGCACTACCCGCAATGGGAGTTGGCCGGACGGACCGCCGAGGTGGTGCTGAAGGCCGCGGAGGACACGGTGGACCGCGCGCTCGCCTCGGGCGGCCGTGCGGACGGAGCGGCGGGCCGGTTCCGGGTGGCGGCGGAGGCCGAGGGGCCCCGCTCGGCGCGGGTCCTGATCGATCCCTTCCCGTTCCAGCCGGCCGAGCCGGAGCAGCCGCTCAGCGGACGCACCGCCAACGTCGCGATCCTGGCCCCCTACGCGGTCCAGTCCTGGTTCCAGCTCGAGCGCGGCTGGCCGGTCGGCACGATCGAGGTGCTCGGCGGCACGCCGCTCCTGGGGGTGAAGCCGCAGGATCTCGGGCCGGAGGCGACCGTCCGCGGCTACTGAGCGGGGCGGGGCCGGCTACAGGTCGTTGCGCGGGTCGTCCATCCGCTCCAGGTAGTCGGTCTCGACCAGGATCTGCCGCGGCTTGCTGCCGTCCGGCGGGCCGACGACCCCGTCCTCCTGCATCTGGTCGATGATCCGCGCCGCACGCGAGTAGCCCAGCTTCATCCGGCGCTGCAGGTACGACGTGGACGCCTGCCCGGACTGCACGACCAGGCGGACGGCATCGCGGTAGACGGGGTCGTTCGGATTGAACGCCTCGCCGGTGCTGCCGCCGTTCTCAGCGCTCGGTTCGGGCTGGTCCTCGAGCACGCTCTTGTCGTACTCCGCCTTGGCCTGGGTCTGCAGCCAGCGCACGATCCGCAGGTCCTCTTCCTCCGAGACGTACGCGCCATGGACGCGCTGCAGCCGCGAGCTGCCGGGCAGCCGGAACAGCATGTCCCCCTGGCCCAGCAGCCGCTCCGCGCCCGACGCGTCGAGAATCGTCCGCGAGTCGATCCGGGACGCGACGCGGAAACCGATCCGTGCCGGAAAATTGGCCTTGATCGTGCCGGTGAGGATGTCGACCGAGGGGCGCTGCGTCGCGAGCACGAGGTGGATCCCGACCGCGCGCGCCTTCTGCGCCAGCCGCGCGATCGCCTCCTCGGCCTCGTGACCGGTCGTCATCATCAGGTCGGCCAGCTCGTCGACGACGACCACGATGTAGGGGAGCGGTTTGGCCTCGAAGCGCTCCCCTTCGCCGCGGCGCGGGATGCTCTCGATCGCCTTGCGGACCGCGTCGGGGTCTTCCTCGACGTGGCGGTTGAAGCCCTCGAGGTCGCGCACGTTGCACGAGGCGAGCAGCCGGTAGCGCCGCTCCATCTCGCGCACCCCCCACTTGAGCGCGTTGGTGGCCAGCCGCATGTCGGTCACGACCGGGACGAGCAGGTGCGGCAGCCCCTGGTAGATCCCCAGCTCCAGCATCTTGGGGTCGACCATGATGAACTTCACCTGGTCGGGCCGGGCGCGGTAGAGGATCGAGGTGATGATCGTGTTGAGGCCGACGCTCTTGCCCGAGCCGGTCGACCCGGCGACGAGCATGTGCGGCATCTTGGCCAGCGAGGTGACGAAGACCTCGCCTTCCTGCGTCCGGCCGACCGCGATCGTCAGCGGATCGCTGGGCCGGCGGAAGCTCTCGTGCTCCAGCAGCGGCCGCAGCGCGATCAGCTCGCGGCGGCGGTTCGGGACCTCGATCCCCACCGTGGGCCGGCCGGGGATCCGGTCGATCCGCACGTTGTCCGCCTCGAGCGCCAGCGCCAGGTCGTCGCAGAGCGAGGTGATCCGGGCCAGCTTGATCCCGGCGCTGGGGCGGAACTCGTAGGTCGTGACGACCGGGCCGGGATGGAACTCCGTCACCTGCCCCTCGACCTGGAACTCGGCGCAGCGCCGCTCGATGTGGCGCGCGATCGCCAGCAGCTCCTGGCGGTCGGGTGGGGCCTGGGGCGGGGGAGTGGCCAGCAGCTCGAGCGGCGGCAGCTTGGCGCGGGCGGCCGGGAGGTCGACCGGCAGCGCGGCCTGCTCGCCGCGCGGTCGGGCGGCCCGGCGGGGGGCGCGCCGGCTGGCCGCCGCTGCGGCCTGGGCCGACGGGTCGTCCTCGGGCCCCAGGTCCTCGCCGTCGAGCCCCAGCTCCTCGGGCAGCGGCATCGGCTCGTCGAGCGCTTCGGGGGCGTGGGCCGGCACCGCGACGCGCGCGGCAGAGCCGATCTCCAGCGGCTCCGGCTCGGCCGCCGGCATCGTCTGGGGTGCCGGTGCGGGGCGCGGCCGCCGCCGGGGGCGTAGCTGACCGAGGGCGCGGCCGAAGCCCGCGAGGCCCCGTCCCAGCGATCCGGTCACGCGGCCGGCGCCGCGCCGCAGGGCCGTGCCGGTCCCGGGGGGAACGGCGCGGCGGACCACCCGGCCCGCGTCGCCGGCCGAATCGGCGAGCGACGAGCGGGCGGCGAGGGCCAGCCCGACCAGCAACATCGTGCCGGCCACGATCGCGGCGCCGACGTCGCTGGCGAGCGCGGTCAGCCCCTGCGACGCCAGGCTGCCGACCAGCCCCCCGGCCATCATCGACGCCCCGCGCAGCCGGATCCGGCCGGCGATCAGGCACATCAGGATGGCGGTCGCGAGCCCGACCAGGACCAGCCCGGCCACCGCCGAGCCGCGCAGCGTCTCGTTGCTGCGCCGAAGCTGGCGGAGCGCGCCGGCGATCAGGATCAGCGGCAGGAACCAGGCCGCGAGCCCGAAGGTCTCGTAGAGAACGGCCGAAACCTGGGCCCCGGCGGGGCCGACCCAGTTCCGCGTGACCCCGCTGGAACTGGAAGCGAAAAAGGACGGATCGGTCGGGGTGAAGGTCGCCAGGGCCAGTGCACAGAGCACCGCGGCCCCCGTCAGTACGATCCCCACCGCCTCCCGGCCCCGCGGGGCGTCGAGCAGGTCGCGCAGCATCGAACGGGATGGTAACGCCGTAAACAGCGGATGGGTAGGGGCAAGTCGCCTACCGGAGCAGGAAAAGGACCGCCAGCGCGAGCAGGATCCGGTAGACCGCGAAGGGGGCGAGGCCGTGGTGCCCCAGCCAGTGGACGAACCCCTTGACCGCGAGCGCGGCGCTGACCATCGCCACGACGATCCCGAGCAGGGCCGACGACGGGGCGACCGAGGCGGCGATCAGGGCGCCGTCCTCGACCAGCGAGTAGGCGGTCGCGGCCAGGAGGGTCGGCAGCGCCAGCAGGAACGAGAACTCGGCCGCGGCCGGCGGCCGGAGACCGACCCCCAGGCCGCCCAGGATCGTGGCCAGCGAGCGCGAGGTCCCCGGCCACATCGCGAGGCACTGGACCAGCCCCACGCCCAGCGCCTGGCGCCAGGTCAGATCGTCGAGCCCGACGCCGTCCACGGCCCGCCGCCGGCGCAGCGGCTCGCAGGCGAGCATGACGATCCCTCCGACGGCCAGCGCCAGCGCGACCGGGCGCGGGTAGAACAGCCAGCGGTCGATCGGCCCCTTGAGCAGCACGCCGAGCAAGAGCGCCGGGACGACCCCGACGAGCAGGTTGACGAGCAGCCGCCGGCCGGCCGGGTCGCGTCCGGCGAGTCCGCGGAGCATCTGGACGAACCGCTCCCGGTAGAGGCCGAGCACGGCCAGGATCGCCCCCGACTGGATCACGATCTCGTAGGCGGCAAGCCCGGGATCGCCCGTGCGACCCATCAGCCAGGAAGCGAGGATCAGGTGACCGGTCGAGGAGACGGGGATGAACTCCGTCAGCCCTTCGACCAGCCCCAGCAGCGCCGCTTCCAGGGGTCCGAGCGGTCCCGGGGCGCTCACGCCGTCCCCCGCGGCTCGTCCAGCACCACCACCACCTTCGGCTTGCGCCGGCTCCCCTCGTGCAGGGCGTGCCCGACCAGGCCAGCGATCGCGTCCTTCACCCGCTCTCCACTCCCCGGCCGGCTTCCCAGCCGGAGCACCAGCGCCCGGATCTCGTCCTCGAGCGCGCGGACCCGCCGGTGGTTCGGATCGTCCCAGCCGGGAACGCCGAGCGCCGCCATCCGGACCTCGACCGCGAGCGCCCCCCCGGGCTCCCGCCGGATCGAGGCGAAGATCGTCGCCGCCCCCGTCTCGGACATCCGGAAGCGTTCCTTGAGGATCTCGCCCGGGATCTCGCGGCCCGCCTCGTCGAGGTAGCGCGGCAGCAGGTCGATCCGCTCGCCCCGCGTCAGCCCGCCCGGGCCGAGCCGGAGCCCCTCGCCCCGCTCGATCACCTCGACCTGGCGCGGCGGCCGGCCGAGCCGCTCGGCCAGGCGCGCGGCGGCCTCGAGATGGGTGCGGTCCCCGTGGATCGGCACCACCGCCTCGGGCTGCAGCAACTCCAGCACCTCGCGGATCTCGTCGCGCCCGCCGTGACCGGAGACGTGCAGGTCCCGCACCTCGGCCGCGTGGACCACGGAGACCCCGCGCCGCAGGAAGCGGTCGGTCATCCGGCTGACGTTCACCTCGCAGCCCGGGATCACGCTGGCCGAGATCACGGCCAGGTCTTCGCGCCCCACCGACAGGCGGGGCTCGTTGTCCAGCGAGATCCGGTTCAGCGACGAGTCGCGCTCCCCCTGGCAGCCCCCCGCGATCACCATCCGTTGCCGCTCCGGGATCCGCGGCAGCTCGTCGCGGCCCCGCAGCAGCCCGGACGGGGCCTCGAACAGCCCGCGGTCGATCCCGTGGCGCAGGGTACGGGTCATCCGCAGCCCCATCGGGACCGGCTGCCGGCCGGCGCGTGCGGCGATCGCGCAGAGCGACTGGATCCGGTGCAGGTGGCTGGCGAAGGTCGAGACGATGACCTGCCCGGCAGCCTCGCGCACGATCGCCTCGAGCGGCGCGACGACGGCGCGCTCGCTCCCGGTGCGCCCCTCGCGCAGCGCCCCGGTGCTGTCGAACAGCACCAGCTTCACGCCGCGCCGCCCCAGTGCCGCGAGCGTCGCGAGGTCGGTGGGCGGGCCCTGGACCGGGGTCGGGTCGAGCTTGAAGTCGCTGAGGTGGACGATCAGCCCGGCCGGCGTCTCGAGCGCCACGATCCGGGTCTCGGGGACCGAGTGGGTGACATGGACCAAGGTCGCCGCGAACCGGCCCAGGTCGAGCCGAGCGCCGGGCGCGATCGCGTGCAGGGGAGGGGCCGGGCGCGCGTTGTCCGCGAACCGGTCCTTCGCCGCGTCGATCGCGAGCCCCGGGCCGTAGACGGGGGCCGTGCGCCAGGCCGGAGGGAGGAACGGCATCGCCCCGACGTGGTCGTCGTGGGCGTGTGTCAGCAGGACCGCGGTGAGGCGCGGACAGCGGGCGAGCAGCGGCGTCGGGTCGGGGATGATCTGGTTGACCCCCAGCGACGGGCTCTTCGGGAGCCCCAGCCCGAAGTCGACCAGCACCCCCTCGTCGCCCGAGACGTAGAGCGTGGCGTTCATGCCGAAACCGCCGCACCCCCCGAGGGAGTAGATCTCCACGTCGCCGGGCTCTCTCATCGGGGCGGGATTATAGGTGGCGCGCGAGGGCCAGCCAGAGCGCCGCGGGGACCGCTTCCGCGCGCGCGTCGGGCG
The DNA here is from genome assembly GCA_963702545.1 of uncultured Acidobacteriota bacterium. Taxonomy (GTDB): domain Bacteria; phylum Acidobacteriota; class Polarisedimenticolia; order J045; family J045; genus JALOKP01. The sequence goes on from CAVPDB010000023.1 coordinate 16,836, forward strand.
GCAGGCCGTGAGCCTCGAGGAAGGCGCGGACCCGCTCGCCGTCGGCCCCGAAGTTGTTCCCCAGTTGCTTGCGGCGGTGGCCGAAGCCCCGGAACAGGCAGCGCTCCAGGGCGGGGATCTCCGCCGCGGGCAGCGGTGGCTCGAGGCGCCGCGCCAGCGCGATCGCGCTGCTCGTCACCTTCGGGCGCGGACGGAAGGCGCCGGGGGCCAGCGTGATCAGGCGGCGCCCCTCGGCGCGCAGCGCGGCGACGATCGAGACCGGGCCGTAGTCCTTCGTCCCCGGCCCGGCCAGGAAGCGGTCCGCGACCTCGCGCTGCAGCACGACCTGCAGGTCGGCGACGCGGTCGCTGGCCAGCAGCCGGCGCACGATCGGGGTCGCCACGTTGTACGGAAGGTTGCCGATCACGCGCAGCCGTTCGGTCCCCAGATCCGCGGCCAGGGCGTCCCAATCGACCGCCAGCGCGTCGGCCCGCCGGACCTCCGCCCCGGGCCGCCCCGCCAGCAGGGCCTCGACGCCGGGCACCAGCCGCTCGTCCAGCTCGAGCGCGACGAAGCGCCCGCAGCGCGGGGCGAGCAGCCCGGTCAAGGCCCCGGTCCCCGGCCCGATCTCGACGATGACCTGTCCCGGCTGCGGGTCGAACAGCTCGACCAGCCGCGCCGCCAGCGCGCGGTCGGCCAGGAAATTCTGACCGAAGCGCCGGAGCGGCCGGGCGGATCCGGAAGGGGCGGGCATCGCCGCGATTGTCGCGCACAATGGCGGGCCGATGCGCGACGACCGCTCGCTGGGCGTCTACCTCCACGTGCCGTTCTGCGGCCAGCGCTGCGCGTACTGCGATTTCGCGATCGTCACCGGGCAGGACCGCCGGGCGCCGGCCTTCGCCGACGCGCTGGTCGCGGAGCTCGCGGCCTTCGCCGCGCGCTTCGGGGTGCGCCCCGCGGACACCGTCTATTTCGGCGGCGGGACACCCTCGCGCGTGCCGCCGGAAGTGATCGAGCGGGCGGTCGCGGCGGTGCGCGAGGCGTTCGCGCTGCGGCCGGGGGGCGAGATCAGCCTCGAGGCCAATCCGGAGGACGTGACCGTCGAGTCGGTCGCCGCCTGGCGCGCGGCCGGCATGAACCGCCTGACGATCGGGATCCAGTCGTTGACCGGGGAGGGGCTCGCCGCGCTCGGCCGTCCGGGGAGCGCGGAGGACTCGCTCCGCGCCGTCGCGGCGGCGCGGACGGGCGGGATCCCCTCGCTGGGGATCGACCTGATCTTCGGCTGGCCGGGACAGGACCTGCCGGGCTGGGCCGGCGAGCTGGACCGGGCGATCGGCCTGGGCCCGGACCACGTCTCGATCTACGCGCTGGAGACGACCAGCCGGACGCCGCTCGTCCGGGCGATCGAGCGCGGCCGGCTGCCGCGGCCCGACCCGGACCTTGCGGCCGAGATGTACGAGGCCGCGGTGGAAGCGCTCGCCGCCGCCGGCCTGCCGCGCTACGAGATCTCCAACTTCGCCCGTCCGGGGCACGAGAGCCGCCACAACCTGCGGTACTGGCGCGACCTCCCGTACGCGGGGTTCGGGCCCTCGGCGGCCTCCTACGTCGACGGGATGCGCTGGACCAACCCGCGGCGCTTCTCGGACTACGAGACGGCCGCGCGGGCCGGCTTCCCGGCGGTCGAGGCCGAGCCGTGGGACCCGGACCGCCGCGCCGGCGAGGCGCTGGTGTTCGGCCTGCGGACCGAAGCGGGGGTCGACCTCGCCCCGCTGGCCGCCCGCTACGGCGAGGCCGCGCTCGCGCGGCGCGAGGCGGCGCTCGAACGGGCCGTCCGCTCCGGCCTGGCGCAACGGGACGGCAGCCGGGTCCGCCTGACCGGGACGGGTTTCCTGATCGCCGACGAGCTGTTCGTCGACCTGCTCTGAGCGCGGCGCCGGTCCGCGCGGGGCGGTATCATCTGCCGTTCCGCCATCGACACGACCCGAGCCGACAGGCCCGCCGTCGCCTTTCGACGCCCGCCGGAGGACGCCGTGGACTTTCGCCTGACCGAGGAACAGGAGCAGATCCGCAAGGCCGCCGCCGACTTCGCGGCGGGCGAGGTCGCCCCCCACATCCGCGAGTGGGACCGCGAGGGGACCTTCCCGACCGAGGCCTTCCGCAAGGCCGGGGAACTGGGGTTCCTCGGGGTCCTGGTCCCGGAGGAGTACGGCGGCGCCGGGCTCGGCTACGTCGAGTACGTCGCGATCGTCGAGGCGATCAGCGCGGTCGACCCCTCGGTTGGCCTCGGGGTCGCGGCCCACAACAGCCTCGGCACCGGGCACATCCAGCAGTTCGGCAGCGAGGAGCAGAAGCGGAAGTACCTGCCGCGGCTGGCGAAAGGGGAGTGGATCGGGGCCTGGGGCCTGACCGAGCCGACCGCCGGCTCGGACGCCGGCGGGACCCGCACGACGGCGATCCTCGACGGCGACCACTGGGTGCTCAACGGCGCCAAGACCTTCACCACGCACGCCGGCGTCGGCCACGTCGCGGTCCTCTTCGCGTCGACCGACCCCTCCAAGGCCCACCACGGGATCTCGGCCTTCATCGTGGAGAAGGGGACCCCCGGGTTCTCGGTCGGCAAGCACGAGGACAAGCTGGGGATGCGCGCCTCCGACACCTCGGAGGTCGTGCTGCAGGACTGCCGGATCCCCAGGGGCCAGCTGATCGGCGAGGCGGGGACCGGCTTCAAGCAGGCGATGCAGGTCCTCGACGGCGGGCGGATCTCGATCGCCGCGCTGGCGCTGGGGATCGCGGCCGGCGCGCTGGGACACGCCGTTCGCTACGCCGGAGAGCGCAAGCAGTTCGGCCAGCCGATCGGCACCTTCCAGGCGGTCCAGGCGATGCTGGCGAACATGGCCACCGAGACCGACGCGGCCCGCCTTCTGACCTACCGCGCGGCCTGGCTGAAGGACCAGAAGAAGCCGACCACGCTCGAGTCGTCGATGGCCAAGCTCTACGCCAGCGAGGTCGCGGTGAGGGTCTCCAACGACGCGGTCCAGGTCTTCGGCGGTTACGGCTACGTCAAGGACTACCCGGTCGAGAAGTACTACCGCGACGCCAAGCTCTGCACGATCGGCGAGGGGACCTCGGAGATCCAGCGGATGGTGATCGCGCGCCAGCTGCTCGGCCGGCTCGACAAGCGCTGAGGGGCGGCGTGCAGACCGGCCGGGAGATCGCGGAGCGGGTGCTGGCGGGCGAGGTGCGGGCGCTGGCCCGCGCGATCAGCCACGTCGAGGACGACCGCGTAACGGCGGTCGAGGTGCTGCGCGAGCTCTACCCCCGCGCCGGCCGCGCGGCGACGATCGGCGTGACCGGCGCGCCGGGAGCGGGCAAGTCGAGCCTGGTCGACCGCCTCATCGAGGCGCTGCGGGCGCGCGGAAAGACGATCGGCGTGGTGGCGGTCGACCCCTCTTCGGCGTTCTCCGGCGGCGCGATCCTGGGCGACCGGGTGCGGATGATGCGTCACACCTCCGATCCCGGGGTCTACATCCGCTCGATGGCGACGCGGGGCTTCCTCGGCGGGCTGTCGCGCGCCACCGGAGACGTGATCGACCTGCTCGACGCGAGCGGCAAGGACGTCGTGATCGTCGAGACGGTCGGGGTCGGGCAGGCCGAGGTCGACATCGCGCGGCTGGCCGACACCGTGCTGGTCGTGCTGGTCCCCGGGATGGGCGACGACATCCAGGCGATCAAGGCCGGGATCCTCGAGATCGCCGACCTGTTCGTGATCAACAAGGCCGACCGCGACGGCGCCGACAAGCTGGAGTCCGAGCTGCGCCAGATGATGGCGCTGGTCGACGACAGCCGGCCCCGCCCCGCGATCCTGCGCACCGTGGCGACGCGCGGCGACGGGGTCGAGGAGCTGGTCGAGGCGATCCTGGCCCAGGCCTCGTCGGCGGACACCGCGGCGCGGCGCGGCGAGCGCGCGCGGGCCCGGGCACGCGGCCGGCTGAACGACATCCTGGGGCGCACGCTGCTGCGCCGGACGATCGAGCGCGGGCTGGGCGAGGCCGGTTTCGAGCGCACGGTCGAGCGGCTCGCGGCGCGCGAGATCGATCCGTACACCGCGGCCGACGAGGTGCTGGCCGCCAGCCGCGACGCGGCCGCGGAACCCGCGCGGGGGGAAGGCTGAGATGAAGGGCAAGGTCCTGGGACTGGATCACGTGGGGGTGGCGGTGCGCGACCCGCGCCAGCGGCTGACGCTCTGGGCCGAACTGCTGGGGCTTCCGCTGGACCGCGCCGAAGCGGTCCCGACCGAGGGGGTCCGCACCTGGTTCCTCGACTTCGGCGGCGGCCACATCGAGCTGCTCGAGCCGCTGTCCGAGGACTCGCCGATCGCGCGCGCGATCGACAAGCGGGGCGAGGGGATCCACCACCTCTGCCTCGCGGTGGACGACCTCGAGGCCGCGCTGGCGCGGCTCGCGGCGCGCGGGATCGAGCCGCTCGGGGGCGGCGCCCGGCCGGGGGCCGGCGGCTGCACCGTCGCATTCCTGCACCCGAAGGACACCGGCGGCGTGCTGCTCGAGCTCTCGCAGCGCCCGCCCGGCGCGCCGGCCCACGGCGCCGCCGAGGCCGCCGCCCACCCGTTCGCGCCCGGCACGCTGGCCGTGCTCTACGCCAAGGACCCGCGGGCCCGGATGGTCGGCGTGATCCGCGCGCTCGACGCGGTCGGCGTCACGCTGGCCGGGCTCGACCTCGACGCGTGGGAGGACTGGGTCGCGCAGTGGTCGCGCGGCGAGCACGGGCCGCTGACGCCGTCGCTGCAGTTCTACCCGATCGCACGGGTCGAGAAGCTCCAGGCCGACGAGGACGCGCCGGACCTGCCTTCCTTCGGGCGGCGCTTTGCCGAGCGGACGGGGCTGGTCCTGTCCGAGGCGCTCGCCGGGGGAGACGCGCGGCCATGAGCGACCAGGCCCGGTGCGCCCACTGCGGCGGTCCGCTCGACGAGGCCGGCACCTGCAGCGCCTGCGCCGCCGAAGGGGCGCGTCGCAGCAAGACGCTGATCGTCAAGATCCCGGGGGGCGAGCCGGAGGGGGTCGCCCCCGAGCCGTCGGGCGACGACTTGGCGCGCGTCCCGCTCCCGTCGGGCTGGGAGATCGCGCTGGAGGTGCTCGAGGGGCCGGAATCGGGGGCGCACTTCCTCGTGACCCGTTCGCGCGTCCTGATCGGCCGGGCCGGATGCGAGGTGCCGCTGTCCGACGCGCGCGTCTCGCGCCGTCACGCCAGCCTCGAGATCTACGGTGCGACCTGCGTGCTGCTCAAGGACCTGGGCTCCACCAACGGCACCTTCGTCAACGGACGGCGGGCCTCGAGCTGCCAGCTCCAGGACGGGGACGAGATTTGCATCGGCGACACCCGGATGACGATCATTATCGGCGCGGCCCCCTAACGCCGCGCGCCACGCGAGGCTCCTCGATGCCCTTCCGCACGCTCCTGACGACCCTGCTCGTACTGCTCGCGACCGCGCCGGGCGCGGCCGCGTCCCCGACCACCACGCCCCAGACCGCCATGCCCCCCGCCGCCGCGGCGCCGGCCTCCGCCGGCATCGAGTGGCTCGAGCTGGCGCCGGGCACGATCCGGCGCGCGCTGGCCGAGGACCGGCTGATCCTGCTGGTGCTCGACGTCCCCTGGAGCGAGGCCGCCAAGGTCGCCAACGAGTCGGTCTTCACCGACGCTCGCGTGATCGAGGCGGTTCGTGCCGGTTACCTGCCGGTCCGGCTGCGGGCCGACATCCATCCCGACGTGCGGGCCCGCTACCCGGCCGAGGCGTGGCCGGACATCAACCTCCTCCTGCCCGACGGCACGCCGCTCTTCTTCCAGTCGAAGGACGGGCAGGGGGAACCGCGCCGCATGACCGCGACGCTGCTCGCGCCGGCCTCGCTGGCCCAGCTGCTCACCGAAGCCCGCGCCTACTACGAGCTGGAGGGGGCGCGCGCCGTCGAGCTGGCCCGCAAGCAGGCGGTGCAGATCCGCGACACGGCCCGCCCGACCCAGGGGAAGATCGAGGAGCAGATGGTGCTGGGGATCGCGACCCAGTTCCAGTCGACCTTCGATCCCGAGGCGCGCTACTTCGGCGGTCCGCCGCGGCTGCCTCGATTCGACCTGATCGAGTTCATGCTCGAGTTCGGGGCCGAACAGGGGGACCCGTGGCGCACGATGGGGCTGGCGTCGCTCGAGACCCTGGTCTCGAAGCTGACCGACCCCGCCGACGGCGGGCTGTACCGGATGGCGTCGGGGCTCGACTGGAGCGACCCGCAGAAGGAGAAGCTGCTCGACCGCAACGGGCGGCTGCTCGACCTGCAGACCCTCGCCTTCCGCGTCACCGGGCGCCGCTCGCTGCGCGAACAGGCGCTCCGCACGGCGGCCTTCCTGACCGGCTCGCTCGGCAACGCCGACGGCTCGTTCGCGGCGGCGCTCTGCTCGGCCTGCCCCGGCGGGCGGGACGGGACGGTGCTGGCAGGGGCCAACGCGGTGGCGGCGGGGGCGCTGATCCGGGCCGGGGCGGCACTCAACGACCCCTCCCTGGTCACGCGCGGGCTCGCCGGCGCGAGCTTCCTCCGTGAGCGCCGTTGGCGGGCGGGCCGCGGCGTGGCGCACGCGGTCGTCGACGGCGAAGGGGTGCTGACGATCTACCTCGAGGACCTCGCCGAGACCGCGATGACGTTCCTCAGCGCCTACGAGGCGACCGGGGAGAAGGCCTGGCTCGACGCGGCGGCCGACCTGGCGAAGGTCGCCGTCTCGAACCTGCGCGACGCGGGAACCGGCGCGCTCGCCGACCGGGTCGTCGATCCCGCCGCGCCGGGGCTGCTGCGGATCCCGCTCTTCCCGCTCGAGGCCAACTGCCACATGGTGCGCGTGCTGGTGCGGCTGTTCTGGCTGACCGGCGAGCGCCGGTACTCGGACGCGGCCCGCGACATCCTCAAGGCCTTCGCCGAGTCGTATCGGCGCGCCCCGCTGGTGGTCCCGTCGTACGGGCTGGCGGCCTACGAGTTCCACTACCCCCCGATCCGCGTGGTGGTCACGGCGCGCGCGGGCGACCCGGCGGGCGACGCGCTGCGCCGGTCGGCGCTGGGGGCGGAGTTCCCGTTCCTGACCGTCCTGACGCTCGACCCCGCGACCGACGCCGAGCGGATGCGCGGGGCGGGCCTCGCGATCACCTCGGGAGCGGGGCTGACCGGGCTCTACGGGGCCGCGCAGTCGACGCGCCTGACCGAGCCGGCCGCCGTGCGCGGGGCGCTGGCCGACCTGCGCGAGCGGGTGATGGCCGAGCGGAACGCGAAGGCCCCGCCGCCCCCGCGGCCCGACACCGGCCGCCCCGGGATCCCGCGGTGAGCTCCGCCCGGGGACGCACCGCGCGGCTGGGGGTGATCGGCGGCAGCGGCCTCTACCGGATGGACGGGCTGGCGGGTGCGGAGGAGCTGCGGATCGCGACCCCGTACGGGGCCCCCAGCTCGCCGGTGGTCGTCGGCGCGCTGGGGCAGACGGCCGTCGCCTTCCTGGCACGCCACGGTCCCGAGCACACGATCCTCCCGACCGAGATCAACTTCCGCGCCAACGTCTGGGCGCTCAAGTCGCTGGGGGTCGAATCCGTGCTGGCGGTGTCGGCCGTCGGATCGCTGGCGGAGCAGATCCACCCGCTCGACGTCGTCGTGCCCGACCAGATGTTCGACCGCACCCGCCACCGCCCCGACACCTTCTTCGGTGACGGGATCGTCGCCCACGTCTCGCTGGCCGACCCGGTCTGCGCCGAACTCGCGGGCCGGCTGGGCGACGCGGCGCGCGGCGCCGGCGCCACCGTGCACGAGGGTGGGACCTACGTCTGCATGGAGGGGCCGCAGTTCTCGACGCGGGCCGAGTCGCGCTTCTACCGCAGCCTGGGCGCCTCGGTGATCGGGATGACCAACATGCAGGAGGCCCGGCTCTGCCGCGAAGCCGAACTCTGCTTCGCTTCGATGGCGCTGGTCACCGACTACGACTGCTGGAAGATCGATGAGGAGCCGGTCTCGGTCGAGCAGATCGTCGAGCGGCTGCACGTGAACGCGACGCGGGCGCAGGACGCGGTGCGGTCCCTCGCCGCCCGCCTCCCGGCGGAGCGCGCCTGCGGCTGCGCCGACGCGCTGAAGTTCGCGATCATCACCCCTCGCGCGGCCTGGCCTCCGGCGACGGTCGAACGGCTGGGACCGCTGCTCTCGCGCCACGCGTGAAACGCGACCCCGGGGCCTGGCTGCTGCTCTCGGCGCCGCTCGCCGCGGCGCTGCCGTTCGCGACCGGCTGGCGCTGGGGCGCGCCCCTGGTCGCGGGCTCGCTGGCCTTCTGGTACCTCGCGACCCGGCGCGACCGGACCCGGCCCGCGGTGGCCGGCTGGCTCCTGGCCTGGGCCGCGACCCTCTCGCTGAGCTTCGTGGTGCTGACCCTGGCCGCACCCGAGAGCGCGGCACGGGCGATCCCGCACGCCCGCAGCTACTGGAACGAGATGCGCCCGTGGCTTGCAACCGGCCGCGGCCCCGAGTCGGCGCCGGAGGTCTTCGTGCCGCAGCACCTGCTCCACCTCGCCGGCTTCGTCGTGCTGGCCGCGGCGACGGGCGGCTGGGGCGGGCTGGTGCTGGGGGCCTACCTGCTGGGATACATGTCGTTCTACGTCGGGATGGTGGCCAGCCTGGCGGCGCAGCCGCTGGCGGCAGCGGCGCTGGCCTGGCACCCGTGGGCGCTGCTGCGCGTGGGCGCCTTCGTGCTGCTCGGCGTCTCGCTCTCGCGGCTGATGCTGGAGCGGATGCCGCCCCGCGCCTGGTTCGCCGCGGAGCGCCGCCGGCTGGCGCTGGTGGGCCTGCTCTGGGGCGGCGACCTGCTGCTCAAGGGGCTCCTGGCGCCCCACTGGCCGGCGCTGCTGCGCCGCGCCGCCGGAATCGAGATCTGACGCCGGGCCGTTCGTTTCGCCCGGTCCCGGGTGCTAGACTCCGCCCGCTCGTGGGCCCGGCGACAGGCCGTTCTGGCCCCTGTGAGGTCATCCGATGCCGATGAAGGAACTGGCCGGCAAGCTCGACGCCAAGGGGCTCTCGTTCGGGATCGTGCTGTCGCGCTTCAACAGCCGCGTGACCGAGGTCCTGCTGAACGGCGCGCTCGACGGGATCACCCGGCTGGGCGGTTCGAAGGACAGCGTGACCATCGTCCGCGTGCCGGGGTCGTTCGAGATCGCCCATGGGCTGCGGCTGCTGGCGGGCGCCAAGAACGCGCCCGATGCGCTGATCGCGCTGGGCGCGCTGGTCCGCGGTGAGACCCCGCACTTCGACCAGCTGGCCCGGGTCGTGACGGGGGACATCGCGGCCGTCGCGGCGGAGAGCGGGATCCCGGTCGCGAACGGCGTCCTGACCACCGACACGCTCGAGCAGGCGATGGAGCGGGCCGGCGGCAAGTCGGGCAACAAGGGGTTCGAGGCGGCGCAGACCGCCATCGAGATGGCGCAGCTCAATAAGCTCGTCGGCTGAGCCGGATGCGGGGCCGGACCCAGGCGCGCGAGGCCGCCCTCGCGATGCTCTACCAGCGCGACCTGTCGGGTGACGGCACCGAGCAGGTGATCGCCGCG
>CAVPDB010000024.1:0-54292 GCA_963702545.1 uncultured Acidobacteriota bacterium
GCTCGAGCTTCGTGCCTTTGATCGGAGAGCGATGGCGGACTTACTCCGAATTCGATGAAGGTTTACGCAGTCGATTTTGTGATCGATATGGCGAAAGTACACCGAGAGTCGTGATAGCTCGGTGGTCATCAAGTGACGCATTACAGCGCTTCGCTTCCGAAGAGGAAGAACAGCGAAGCTATGACCGGCGTTATTTCCGAAAAGCAGATGTTCGATTTTAGAATCATTTGTGGTAAGCTCTCTGCTCGTCGGAGCCTCCATGCCACGCCACGCCCTGAAGCCCTCCCCGACCCTGGCCCGGATGCTCCGCACCCGGCGCGAGGAGCTCGGCTGGTCCGTCCGCGAGGTCACGGCCCGCAGCACAGAGATCGGGGAGCGGATCCCGCCGGTCACGCTGCTCAAGATCGAAGCCGGCACGCAGGAGCCGGGCGTCCGCCGCTTCTACGCCCTTCTCCGCCTCTACCGCCTGCCGCTCGAGGTCGTGCCCGACCTCCTCGAGCTGGAGTCGCTCGCGGCCGAGGCCCCGAAGGAGACCGATCCCGAGAAGCTGCTCGCGCGCGGCCGGGCCCACTGGGAGAAGGGCGAGATCGGCCCCGGCCTGGCCTGCCTGTTCGCGCTGCGCCAGGTAGCCGCCGCGGGACGCCGGTCCGATCCCGCGGTGCAGCGCGCCGTGCTGGCCTTCGCCGTCGCCGCCAGTTCGATCGGCCGGGTTCGGCTGGCGAACCACCTGCTCGGCGACCTGCTCGTTTCTCCGCCCGACCCGTCGCTGCGGCTCAACGTCCTGGTCCTGGCCGCCGTGAACTGGCGCGACCTCGGCGCGCCGGACGCCGCCCTCGCGTTCCTGCTCCAGGCCGAGACCTGTGAGGGAGCAGCCGCGCCCGGCGTCCAGGCTTGGATCCAGCACGCGCGAGCGAACGCACTCCTCGATGCGGGCCAGGTTGAAGCGGCCACGGCGGCGATCGCCGCGGCGAGAACGGCCTACGAGTCCGCCGGGGACCCCGTCAATGCCGCGCACTGCCTCGGCGTGCAGGTCCGGATCCTCTTGGCCGAAGGCCGCGCCGGGGAGGCCCGGGACCTGGCGCAGCAGGCGCTCGACGACGCGGAGCAGGCCGGCCTGAAGGTCGTGGCCGTAAACCGGCGGATCGACCTGGGGCGCTGCCTCGTCGAGCTCGGCCAGGCCCGGGAAGCGCTCGGCCTGCTGACCGAGGGGTTGGCCCACGCGCTGCTGCTGCACCTTCGCACCGCGGAGTTCCGCGCCCACTACTGGCTCTTCCGGGCGTGGGCCGCCGCAGGCGACCGCGAGCAGGCGCGGCTCGTGCACGCGCTCGCGCTCCATCGGCTGCAGTCGCTGGACGAAGTCAGTCACGAATCACGCGCACTGAGGTCGTCGCTGACGACCGGGGGGGACCATGAGACGTCATATCGGCCGCGCAGGAGTCGCAATCGCATCCTCTAGCCTGATCGTTCTTGTCATCGGCGTGGCCCTCGCATTCGACCCGCCGAACTCCAAGGTCAACCCGCAGTCCGGGTTCATCGAGACCGTCGACTCGGTCCAGGTCGGCAGCTCCTGGGAGATCCGGCACACGCTCACGCCGCCCCAGGGACCTCAACTGGTCACCCTGCTGAGCAACTCGACGCTAGAAGACCAGGACCCCCGCCTCACCGTGTCTCCCGCCGGCGACGTTTGGGTCGTCTGGTGGCGGGACGCCGCCACAGACCAGGTGCTGGCGCGCAAACGGGCGCACGCGACGCAAATGTGGGCGGCGGAGTGGGCGGTCAGCGACGCCTCCGAAGCGAGCCGGCATCCGCGGATCGCCTACTACGGATCCCAGGCGTGGGTCGCCTACCTCGTTCCCTCCGGTGGCTCGACGGCGATCGCAGTGACGGGAGGCGACGCCCCCGATCCGTGGCCCTCGCGGACGATCGTCGGGACCACGACGTACGCCGGAGATCTCGACCCGACGATTGCCGCCGAGTCGTCACACCTATGGATCACGTGGGTCGACAGCAGCTCCACGGTTGCCTGGACAGAATACGACAACGCAACCGAGTCGTGGAGTGCCGTCCAGACCCGTTTCTACCCTGAGAACGCAGTCGCAGCGACGCGCGAGCAGATACGCGCGGCCGTCATCGAGTAGGCAATGTCGACAAGCACCGTGCGCGCCGCCCCGATTCAGGGCTACAGAAACCGAGCGAGTGACTTCTCCTTCCGCCTAGCGATCGTTGCTGCTCTGGCGCCGCTTCCACTCGCGCGGCCTCGCTTTCGCGCCCCCGGAGCCACCCCTGCGGCTGCTTCGCCCTTCGTCCATCTCCATGGTGCATCCCAAGAGGTCATCGCCACTGCGCTGCACTCGGCGGAACACAGAATCACCGCCCCTCCCGCCATGCAATGCCCCACCAGCGCTCCCGACCACGAGGCCTGCCCGCCGTTCAGACGACTCTTGAAAGAACCGCGTCGCGTCCAGATTGCCCGCCAGGCATTGGCTCATCGACGAGCGCGGAGCCTCTCTGTCTCAGCTGGTCCACACTCCCCTCATCCCTCGGTGCGGCAGTCCTCAGCGCGCCGTGGTGGGTCCATTGCCAGCAGCATCATGAGCACCGGACACGGCGACATCTCCGGGCCATCCGGCGGCCGCTCGCGACCCCAACGAGATTCGCATCGCCGCGAATGTACCGGGCGCTCCCATCTGATGGTCACTCCAAGGCCGTCGTATCACTTCCGCCCATTCTGCTCGGAATCGAGCAAGGAGGATTCGTGAAAGGGAATCGACTTATCGTATCGTTCGCACTCGTCCTTCTGCTGATGTGCCAGAGCCAATATGTGTTCGCAATCACAACATTCTCGTTCAACTCCTCCACCGGCGCCTTCTCTCTTGCCACAGCCGTCGACGGCCAGATTCTCTCGTTCATCGGCACACTGGAGGGTACCGACATCTCGGGCACGGTCGCACTCTCTGGCCAGTCTGCCGCGTTCACGGTTGCGACTTCAGAGGCGAGCCCCGGAAGGTCTGTGACCGTTGTCCTCGCCGACCACGGCACTGTCACGTACTTCCTCAACGAGACGCTGGGAACGACAACTTTCACATCTTCGACCATTCCACCAGGTGAGTGTCTGAGCGTGGCCGCCGATCCACTATTCGTTGCGCTTCATCACGCTTGGAACGACTTGATGATCGCGAACCGCCAGTGGGAGCTATCTCCAGAGAAAGTGAGGATTGAGCGCTCAATCAAGGGACTTCTCCTGTACCTGCTGGGCGGTGCGTTCATCACGGACTGCCAGTCGGTCGTCAAGCCCAACGACACTTGGGGCTGTGATGGTCTGCACTCTCTTGATTGCACGAGCTTGGGAAGCTGCTGTGATTCGCATGACGGGTGCTATGCAGTTCATGGATGCACCGCGGCAAGCTGGTTCGGTGGCAGCCTCGACTGTATCGCCTGCAATGCGAGCGCTGTAGCTTGCTTTTCCTCAGGTGGATCTGGGCCGAGCGAGTGCTGCGAAATCGGCTGCTGTGGAATGCAGCGGGCGAGCGGGCAGTCCAATCTCGCGCCGTCCCTGTGGTAGACTGCCGCAAAGATCTAGCATGCAAGGGGAGGCCCTTCTATGAATGGTAAGCTGCTTAGGAGTGCCGCGGCAGGGCTGTTGACGATCCTGTGTCTTCAGCTCTTCCTGTCCCTCACGTGGGAGTCTCTATTCGCTTGGGCGCAGGTACACCAGCCCTGGATTCTGAACTCGTGGAGCTCAGCGCTGCTAGGCTGCGCGCTCGTATTTGCGGCTTCTGGTGCGACGATGACGCTACTCAGAGAATCGTCCTGGCGCGTCGCATTTGCTTTTGTCTCCGGCGTGGTCGTTGGCCTCGTGGCGATCGCTTTTGGAGTCGGACTCGGGAACCTCTGGCCAATCGCGACGCTGGTCGCCGCGATCCTGACGGGCGTTTCGGCGTTGGCAGGAGCTGCCTTGGCATTCGGCGTTCGGAGGTACTTCGCCGGTTGACGCGCGAAGGGGGGCCAGCCCACCGACTCGAGCGGCGGAACGGCCCCCCGCCTCCTTCCGATTGACGGCTACCATGAGTACCGTACCCGGGTGAGTGGGCCGCTGAAGACGCCAAATCCCGGCTACCGTGCGGAGGATCGCTGGATCGGGGCGCTCCTATCGCTGCGTGCTGGGTTTGACTGCTTCGACCAGGGTGGACTCGAACTCCCCCGCCCTCTCCCACATCGGAAAGTGCCCCGTCCCCTTCATCACCGTCACCTCGAATTGCGGCGCGTGCCGCCGGTTCGCGGCGAGGTCGGTCGGGAACAGGTCCCCGCTGATCGCGTGGATCGGCACCTTCACGGTCGCGATCCGCTCGGCCTCCGGGTAGTCCATCAGCGCGCGCATCGCCGAGACGCCCATCGCCGGGTCGCACGCGGCCATCGCGTCCACCACCCGCTTCACCACCGCGCGGTCGGTCCCGGGCGGCATGAGCTGCGGCACGAAGGTCCGGACCGCCACCCGGAAGTCCTCCTCGAAGGGCTTGAGGAACGCCGCGCGCTGCTCGTCCGGCCAGACCTCCTCGACGTTGTGGAAGGTGTCGATCGGGATCAGCTTCACGACGCGGTCCGGCATCAGCCGCGCCGCCTCCAGCGTCACCGGCCCGCCCATCGAGTGGCCGACCAGGATCACCTGCGTCAGGCCTAGCTTCTCGACGACCGCCTTCACGTCCTGGGCGAAGGCCTCGACGGTGTAGCGCGCCCTGGCGCGGCCCGACGCCCCGTGCCCGGCCAGGTCGAGCGTCACGACGCGGTGGCGGTCCTTCAGCGCGGCGACGGACCCCTTCCAGAAACCCTGGTTGCCGCACCAGCAGTGGACGAAGACGACCGCCGGATGCCCCGCCCCCTCGGCCCGCCAGGCGATCGGGATCCCGTCCGCCGACAGGGTCGGGCGCATCCCGGGCCTCCTCAGTCCTCGCGCGCCCCGAAGATCGCGCGGTGCTGCTCTTCCAGCTCCTTGGTCCGCTTGGCGCTGAGCGGCCCCAGCGCGGCGATCGCCCGCCGCAGCCGGATCCGCACGACGTCGCTCCCCAGCACCGCCATGGAATCGAAGATCGGCGTCGAGGCCGTCGCGCCCGTGACCGCGACGTAGAACGGCCGCGTCAGGTCGCGCAGCTTGATCCCGGTCGCCTGCTCCAGCTTCGCGAACAACCCTTGGATGTCGTCCTTCTCGAAGCGGCGCATCCGCTCCATCTCCCAGACCGTGACCTGGAAGATCGCCTGCAGCTCCTCAGGCGACTTCCCCTTCAGCTGCAGCGCCGTCGCATCCAGCGGCACCGCGTCGGCGAAGAAGTGGGCCGTCAGGAAGCCCCAGTCGCCCAGCGTCTCGAGCCGCGGCTGGGCCAGCGGGATGATCTTCAGCAGCCGCTCGTCCGACAGCGTCCAGTCCTTCAGCCGCGCCAGCAGCTGCTCCGGCGCGTGGCTCTCGCGAATGTAGCGGCCGTTGAGCCAGCGCAGCTTCTCGACGTCGAAGACCGGCCCGCCCAGCGATATCTCCTCCAGCTGGAACTTCTCGATGAAGTCGGCCAGCGGGAACTTCTCGTCCTCACCCGGCGGGGCCGAGCCCATCAGCGCCAGGAAGTTGACCAGCGCCTCCGGGAGAAACCCCGCGCTGCGGTAGTACGCGATCGAGGTCGGGTTCTTGCGCTTGCTGAGCTTGGTCTTGTCCTTGTCGTTGTTGCGCAAGAGCGGCAGGTGGCAGAAGACCGGCGGCTCCCAGCCGAAGTACTCGTACAGCAGGAGGTGCTTCGGCACCGAGTTGATCCACTCCTCGCCGCGGATAACGTGGCTGATCCCCATCAGCCGGTCGTCGACGACGTTGGCCAGGTGGTAGGTGGGAAAGCCGTCCGACTTGAGCAGCACCTGGTCGTCGACGCTGGCCCAGTCCTTGTGGATCTCGCCGTGCAGGAGGTCCCGGATCACGCAGTGCCCTTCCAGCGGCACCTTCATTCGCACCACGAACGGTTCGCCCGCCGCGGCGCGGCGCGCCGACTCCTCCGGCGAGAGGCCGCGGCACAGCCGGTCGTAGCCGCCGGGCTGCCCCTTGGCCTTCTGCTCGCGGCGCATCTCCTCCAGCCGCTGGGCGGTGCAGAAGCAGCGGTAGGCGTGCCCCTTCTCGAGCAGCTCGTCGACGTGGTGGCGGTAGATCTCGGTCCGCTCGCTCTGTCGGTAGGGCGCGCACGGCCCGCCGACGTCCGGCCCCTCGTCCCACGGAAGCCCGAGCCAGCGCAGCGACTCGAGGATCGCCGCCTCGGACTCCCGCGTGGAGCGGGCCTGGTCGGTGTCCTCGATCCTGAGGATGAACTTCCCCCCGCGGCTCTTGGCGAAGGCGTAGTTGTAGAGCGCCTGGTAGGCGGTCCCGACGTGCGGGTCGCCGGTCGGCGAGGGGGCGACGCGGACGCGGACGGGGCGGTCGGCGGGCGGGTTCGACATGGCGCGCGATTCTAGCGCGGATCGCCCGCCGCGGACGATCAGAAGGTCCAGGCGAACGGCCCGGGCAGCTCCTCGATCCGCTTCGGCGCGGCGCCGGCTCCGGCCGGAACCGCCAGCGCCGCGTCGAGCGCGCCGAGCGAGCGCACCGCGTCCGGCAGCGAGACGCCGCCCCAGTCGGCGAGGCCGACTCCCGCGAGGTTTCCCGCCTCGAGCAGCCGCGCCGCAAGATCGACGCGCAGCGGAGACGCCAGCGAGAGGACCGCGAGCAGCTTCCCTTTCATCGCCGGGTCCTTCGCCAGGGCCAGCGCGCGCGCCGCGAGCGGCGCCGCGCCTTCGGCGCTGGCGAGCACGACGAGCGTCGCCGGCCCCGCGCTGGCGGCGTCGAGGGTGCCGGCGCTCGGTCCGTGGGTCCACGCCGCGCGGAGCGCCGCGACCTGCCCGGAGTAGGGCGGCGGGAAGGCCGCCTCCGGGAGCAGCAGCACCGCCCCGGCGCGCGGCCGCGGCGCGGCCTGCCAGCGCGGCGGCGAGGCGACCGCGTCGACGCCGGCGACCGCGGTGCGGCCGGTCCCGGCCCACCAGGCGGAGAGGGCGCGCGCCAGCACCGCGGTGCTCTCCTCGCCCGGATAGGATGGCGCGCCCGAGACCCACGGCGGCTGCGTTTCCTCCGGGCGCAGGATCACCATCGTGCGGACCAGCGAGGCCAGCGCGGGCGGCAGCTGCGAGAAGCCGGGGAGCGGCTTGTCGGGCGTCAGGTCGGCCTCGTGGCCCAGCACCAGCCGCTGCAGCACGGCGCGCGGGAAGGGGGCCTCGAGTTGCCGGCCGCCAGCGGCCGACAGACGCAGCACGACCGCCGGCACGCCGGCCGCGGTCGTGGCCTCGCCGACGCGCTGGAGCAGCATGAGGTCGTCGGGCAGCGCCGCGGCGGCGGCCGTCGCCTCGGGAGCGGCCGCGGGAGTACCCGTCTCGAACGGCAGCAGCGCGATCGCCCCGCCCGGCTCGACGCGGTAGCGCAGCGCGCGCCCGCTCTCGAGGCGCGTCACGGTCATCGCCCCGCCCGCCGCGTCGCGGGACGCGCGCCGGTAGCGTGCGTCGACGGCCGCCGGCCAGGCGACCGCTTCGCCCGCCGCCGGCGCGTGATCCGGAAGGGCCGGGGCCGGGAGCCCGGCAGGGTCCTGCCGCCACGCCTCGCGCGGAGCGTCGCTCGTCGCGGTGCCCGCGACGGAAGACGGCGGCGCGCCCGCCCCGGAACCGGACGCCGCACGCGCCGTCGCGCCCAGCCCGGTCAGCCCGCCGCTGCGTCCCGCGGCACGCGCCAGCGACGAGCCCATCCCCAGGTCGAGCCCGCCGATCCCGACGCTGAAGACGCGCGGCGGGTCGCCGGCCTGGGCGCGGGTGCGCAGCTTCGTGCGATCGACCTCGGGCAGCGTCCCCAGCACGAGCTGGTGCATTCGCAGCCGCTCGGCGCGGTAGGCCGCCGCGTCCAGCTCGGTGTCCGCCGCCGCCGTCGCGTTCAACTCCGCCAGCTCCACCGCCAGCGCGGACTGCTGCGGGTCGCGCCGGTCGAGCGCCGCGAGCGCACGGCGGAAGCGCTCCGCGGCCGGGAGCGGCCGGCCGCCGGGGGGCGCGAGCCGGTCGAGTGCGGCACCGACATCGACCCGCTCGAAGACGTCGACCGCGCCGGGCCCGGGGGTCTCCGGCACGGCGTTGAAGGCCAGGAGCTGCGGGAACCGGCGCGGCGTCGGTGTCGCCGGCAGCTCGATCGCCAGCAGCGCGTCGAGCTCCGGGACCGGCAGCCCGGCACGGTCCGCCGCGCGCAGCCAGGTGAACAGCGACAGCCAGCGCACCGCGTGGTCGAGGTCGGCCATCTCCGGAAAGAGGCGCGCCAGCGCGTCGTAGTCGCGGTTGATCTCGTCGACGGTCGCCTTGGTCCACGGCGCCGCGGGGGCGGTCCCCTCCCCCGTGCCGACCTGCACCTTCTCCGAGGCCGCGGCCATCCGTGCGCGGCGCATCGCGAGCAGGTCGCCCTCCGCCGAGAGCGTCAGCTCGACCGTGTCGGGGTAGAACCAGAGCCGCGTCTGCTGGCCGGAGAGCCCCTTCGACCCGGCGTCGGCCGCGAAGCGCTCGAGGTGCGTCCGGAAGCCGGGCACCGCGGCGCGCACGCGGGCGCGGACGTCGACCCCTTCGACGATGTCGATCCCCTGCGAGAAGGTCTTGAACCGCGCGTCGCAGAGCAGGCTGACCATCCCCAGCCCGGTGTCCTGCAGCCGGCCGCCGTAGTTGACCAGCGCCGTCTGCGGCGCGAAGCCGCGATCGAGGCTCATGTACGGCTCGGCCGCGCCGCCGTGGAAGACCGCGCGGTAGGCCACCGCGGCGTCGGCCAGCGACACCGGCCGCCCGAGGATCGACGGCTTCGCGGCCGCGGGGCTGCCGAAGAGCACGATCCCGCCGTCCGGATCGAGCCGCGCCCCCTCCAGCGTCAGCCCCTGGTCGAGAAAGCGCTGCCACGCCGCCAGGTCGAGCGGCGCGCGCCGGCCGTCGGGGCCGGTCGCGTCGACCGCGACGCGGTGCGGGCGCGCGCCGAGCAGGAA
This sequence comes from uncultured Acidobacteriota bacterium, assembly GCA_963702545.1. Classification (GTDB taxonomy): domain Bacteria; phylum Acidobacteriota; class Polarisedimenticolia; order J045; family J045; genus JALOKP01. Next base: position 9,051 of record CAVPDB010000024.1, read on the forward strand.
ACGCGTGCGCGCCGGGAAGTGCGCGTAGGCGCGAACCTCGACCGCCAGCGGCTTGCCGGTGCGGCGCCGCTCCGCGGCAAGCGCGTGGCGCAGCACGGGCCAGGCCTCGGCCCACGCCGCCTTCGCGGCCTCGACCTCGTCGGCGGCGGGCAGGCGCGAGCCGTCCCCGCCGTTCTCCCCGGCGGCCCACGGCACGAACGCGCGCAGCGTGCCGCGGCCGTCGCTCTCGAGCAGGTAGCGCCGCGCGCGCACCAGCTCGGCCCACGCGGGCTCCGCGGCGCCCGGCGGGAACAGCGAGCCGATCTCGAGGAAACCCGGCGCGCCGGCACCTGCCGCAGCCTCGACCGCGTCGGTCATCACGAAGGCGAACGGCTCCAGCAGCGGATCGACCAGCGAGTGGTCCGCCGCGTCGGCCGCGTCGGCTGGGACCGCTCCCCCGGGGCGGGGCCGCCCACCGAGACGCTCGAGGACCATGCCGACCGGTTCGCCGGAGTGGGTCGGCTGGCGCAGGTCGACCAGCGGCCGGTAGTCGAGCGCGAGCCAGCCCGGGCCGGGGGCCGCGGGCGCGGCCGGTGCCGCCGCGGCGCGCGTCCGCAAGCCGGCGGCGACGGCCGCGGACACGAGCAGGGCAAGGACGAGCGGGAGCCGGGCGCGCAAATGGCCTCCTCCCGGCGCGGCCGGGACGGGGGCTATCTTCCCCGCGGCGCGGCGGATCGCCAAGGGAGATCCGCGCTTTCCGCGGCCGCCCGCGCGCACCGAGGCGTCGGCCGGCTCCGGCGGGGGGCCGCGGCCGGGGGAGCGGACCCCCTTCCCCTGCAGCTATCCTCCCGCTCGCGCCCACCCGGCGTCGGGAAAGGACAGGCGTTCATGCACGACCGGAAGATCGCGGTGCTCGGCGGGGGAATGGTTGGGGGCTTCATCGCGCGGCGGCTGGCCCACGACGGCTTCGCCGTGACGCTCTACGACCGCGACCCGGCCGCGCTGGAGGCCTCGCGGCGCCGCGCCCCCCTGGCCGTGCGCGAAGCCGACCTGTCGCGCGCCGAGGTGGTCGCCCAGGCCGCGCAGGCGGCCGACCTCGTCGTCGGCGCCGTGCCCGGCTTCCTGGGCCACGCGACGGCGCGGACCGTAATCGAGGCCGGCCGGCCGCTGGTCGACATCTCGTTCTTCCCCGAGGACCCGCGCGACCTCGACGCCCCGGCGCGGACCAGGGGGGTGGCCGCGATCCTCGACTGCGGCGTGATGCCGGGCCTGGGCGGGATGCTCGGCGCGCACCTGGCGCGGCACCTGACGCGCGCCGACGCGCTGACGATCATGGTCGGCGGGCTCCCCGTCGCGCGCCGCTGGCCGCTCGAGTACAAGGCCCCCTTCTCGCCGATCGACGTGATCGAGGAGTACACGCGGCCGGCGCGATTCAAGGACCGCGGAACGCTGGTCACCCGCCCCGCGCTCTCGGAGCCCGAGCTGATCGACTTCCCCGGCGTCGGGACGCTCGAGGCCTTCAACACCGACGGGCTGCGCACGCTGCTCTGGACGCTCGAGATCCCGACGATGCGCGAGAAGACCATGCGCTGGCCGGGGCACATCGAGAAGATCCGCGTGCTCCAGGCCCTGGGGTTCTTCGGCGAGCAGCCGGTCGAGGCCGGGGGCCAGCGCGTGCGGCCGATCGACCTGACCGCGCGCCTGCTGATCGACGACTGGAAGCTCGAGCCGGGCGAGGCCGAGTTCACCGCGATGCGGGTCGAGGTCGAGGGGCTCGAGGGCTCGCAGCGGGTCGTGAAGCGGGTCGACCTGCTCGACCGGACCGACCCGTCGACCGGCGACTCCTCGATGGCCCGGACCACCGGCTGGCCGGCGATCGTCGCGGCCCGGCTGATGGCGGAGGGCAAGCTCGCGACGCCGGGGGCGCACCCGTCCGAGCTGCTGGCGTTCGACGAGCCGCTGTTCCGCGAGTTCCTCGCCCACCTGGACGAGGCCGGGATCGCGCTGCGGTTCACGTAGGGGCCGGCCTCTGTGCCGGCCCGTCTTGCGTCGCGTGGGCCGGCACGGAGGCCGGCCCCTACAGGGCGCGCCGGCGGCCCGCTCAGTTGTCCCTGCCGTAGAACTCCTTCGACCACTGCTGCAGGTTGTCGTTCGCCTCGCGCATCGCCGGGGCCAGCGCGCCCATCGAGATCAGCCGCTCGTTGAGCGCGTTGAGCGGCCCCTTCAGCGGGCGCGCGAAGTCGACGAACAGCACGGCGCGCAGGCCGTCGGTCTCGTTCCAGACCTCGTGGTTGAACGTGTCGTCGAAGACCAGGCTCCGGCCTTCCTCCCAGTGCCGGATCTCGCGCGCCACGCGGATCCGGCACTTCTCGTGCGGCTCGGGGACGATCAGCCCGAGATGGAAGCGCAGGATCCCGTTGTAGGCGCCGCGGTGCGGCGGAATGTACTTGCCGGGCGAGAGGATCGAGAAAAAGGCGTTCTTCATCCCGGGGATCCGGTTGAGGATCCGCATCGTCTCGGGGAATCGCCGCTGGTTCTCGCTGCAGTCGACCCCGACCGCGGTCAGCCAGTAGGTCTTCCACTGGGTGTCGGTGGTGATCGACTTCACCGGCTCGAGGATCTCGTGGAAGTTCGGCAGGCGGTCGTGCTCGGGCATGATCCGGTCGAGTTCGGCGCGGATCAGGCGCCACTCGGCCTCGACTTCCCGCACCCAGGGGAAAAGCGCCGTGTCGTAGATCGGCGGGTCGCCGTGGACCGACATCCGGACCACGAACGACTCCAGGCTGTCGCCCAGCGCGCGGACGCCGCGCTGGACCATGCTCTTCGGGGGATCGAGGCGGTGGGTACGGTCGACCGGAGCGACGGCCAGGCGCGACGGATCGAAGTAGCCGTCGACTCTCGGGTCCGCCAACGAGCTGTGGGACATGGCTCCATCTCCCAGCCGGAACGGGCTCGCAGCCGTTCAGATCGCGGTGGATGATAGCGCAATCGGCGCGGCGTGCGAGACCCGCAGCCTGCAGCCCCGTCCTACTCGGCCCGCTTGCCCATGCGGCCGTGCTACTCCCGCTCCTTGCTCTGCTTCTCGGGCTTTTCTTTCTTTCTCTTCTTCTCCTTCTTCTCCTTCTTCTCCTTCTCTTCCTTCTTCAGCTTCTTGTCTTTCTTGGCCTTCTTGTCCTTCTTGGCCTTCTTCTCCGTCGCCGGCTTCTCCGCCTTCTTCCCCGTCTTATTCCCTGCACGCTCCGCGTCCGGGCCGGGCCGCGGCGCGTCCTCGCACGTGTCGACGATCGGGCAACCGCCGCAGTACTTTTCCTTCTTCTTGTAGCGGTCGCAGCACTTGTCCTTCTTGCCCATGGTCGCGCTCCGGGGTCCGTCCGCTATCATGCCGAGTCGGCACCGTTCCCGTCCAGCGCGCGGCGGCTCACGGACAGCGCGCGGGGGCCGCCGCGATCCCCGGATCGCGCAGCCCGGCCTGCCCGGCCCCCGGGGACCCGTCCCAGGTCCCCCCGCGCGCGCAGGCGACGCCGCGCAGCAGATAGAACCGACTCGGCCCGGAAGCCGAATCGGTCGCGTCGAGGACGGCCGCGTCGTCGGCCAGGCATCCGTTCACCGCCACCGCGAAGTTGCCGCGGGTCGCGGCCAGGGCCGCGAGATCGCCGCCGAGCAGGTCGTAGGCCCCGGCGCCGGCGATCGCGTCCCATGCGATCCGCACCAGCCCGGACTCGCGCGCGAGCGTCATCCGGCCCGAGCCGTCCGGCAGCGCCACGTCGTCGACCGTGCCGTCGCAGTCGTTGTCGAGCCCGTCGCAGATTTCCGGCGTGCGGTCCTCGTCGACGGTGCCGTCGAGATCGTTGTCGAAGCCGTCGCAGGTGTCGGGCCCCGGGCGGACCCGGGCGTCGGTGTCGTCGGCGTCGCCGTCGCAATCGCTGTACCCGTCGCCGTCGTCGTCGTCGAAGGCGGACGAGCGCAGGAACGGCCCGAACAGCACAGCCCCGACGGTCGCATCGCCCGAACCCGGGCCGGCCCCCCCGGGCCCGCTCGCCGCGGCCCACCAGTTTCCCGAGGCGCCGATCGGCTCGGAGTCGTTGTTCCGCAGGCCCAGCCCGTTCCCTGCCAGGTCCGACGATTCGATCCGGTTGGCCGGCCCGCCGGGCCTGGCCACCAGGTCGACGTCGAGACCGATCGCGTTCGCCTCCAGGTCGACGCAGCGCAGCACGGTCCCGGTCGGCGCGCCGGGGTCGCCGGCCGCACGGTGCAGGTGCACCCCGGGACCCTGCGCCCTGGTCACGATCGCGCGCTCGATCCTGGTCCCCGCCGCGTCCAGCAGCTCGGTCGCGCAGTCGCCGGCGGCCCGCCCCGCGACCCGGATCCCCTCGGACGCCGCCGTCGCGTCGATCTCCAGGTCGGTCAGCGCGGTCGTCTCGACGGTGTCGAGGTGCACGCCCGCCGCCCAGCTTCCACCGAACCAGGCGGGCGCCCGCTGCGGCTCGACGACCGCGCGGTCGATCGTCGTCCCGCGCGCCAGCCGCAGCGCGAGGCCGCGGGTCACGCCGACGATCGTCAGGTCCTCCAGCGCGTTCGACTCGGCCAGCGCCGACGCGTCCCCTTCGCACGCCGAGCGCCCGGCCAGCAGCACGCCGTCGCGCGAGCGGTGGCCGCAGGCGTCCTGGCCGAACTCGTCGCGGAGCACGCCGTCGATCGCGATCCGGGCCAGCCGGTTGCCGTCGCTCTCGCCGGACAGGCGCAGTTCGCTGACGCCGTTCCCGCCCAGGCACAGGTCGCTGAAGGCCGACGCGCTCACGTCCCGCAGCGACAGCCCGGCCTCGCCCTCCTGGTTGGCGCCGCAAGGGGTCCCGACGCCGGCGTTGCGAATCGTCAGGTGGGCGACCCTCACGCCGCTGACCCCCGACAGCTCCAGCGCCGGGAGGTGCGACCCGCCCGCCTGCCTCCCGTCGAGCACGCTGGGCGAGCAGGCGTTCGGGGCCTCGATCCCCTCCAGGTCGACCCGCTCGTCGAGCGCGAAGTGCCCCAAGTAGGTTCCGGCGCCGACCAGCACGAGATCGCCCGGCTCCGCCGCCGCGAGGGCGTCCTGCAGCAGGTCGTAGCAGGCCGCCACGGCGGGCCCCCATCCCGAGGACACGGGCCGGCGGACCAGCCGCGGCGCCACGCCGCGCGCGATGAAGTTCGAGACGTCGACCGGGCCGCGCACTCCGTCGGAGCCGCTCCCCGGACCGCTCGCGCCGCCCCACCAGCAGTGGCGCGCGTCGAAGGTCGCGCCCGAGCCGTTGTCGACCGCGACGGCGTTGCCGGAGTAGAGATTCTCGCGGGACGAGGAGCCGCTCCCGGTCGCCGAGCCGACCGCGACCGCCGCGATCGCGTGGGCCGAGAAGCGGTTCGAGACGATCTGGATCCCGGAGGTGCTGCCCGCCAGCCGCACTCCCGTGCCGTTGTCCTCGACCCGGTTGCACGCGAACTCGCCGCCGGTCACGTCGCGGTAGACCGCGCCCTCCCCCTCCGTCCCGGAGCCGTCTCCGACCTGCCCCTGGATCCAGTTCCCCTCGACCCGCACCCGGGTCGCGCGATCGACCTCGACCGCGGCGTGTGAGTCGGCCCCGGCCGCGAGGCCGTTGCCCCGGAGCTGGTTTCCGACGACCAGGATCCAGTCGTTCGCCTTCCCCTCGGGCGGCTCCAGCACGCGGACTGCGGCGCCGTCGTTGCCGTCGATCAGGTTGCCGATCACGAGCAGCCGCCCGGTGCCGTTGACCCCCAGCACGCCGCTGCCGCTGCCCGGCCGGCCGTCGGCCCGCATCCCGTAGAGATGGACCGAGACGACCCGGTTGTGCGTGTTGGTGTCGGCGGGAGTTCCGGTGCTGTCGGCGACCACGCCGAAGGCGCAGCCGCTGATCCCCATGTTCTCGATCCGCGCGTGCCTCACGTCCGGGTGCGCCGGGTCGCCGATCCGCACGCAGGCATGGCCGGGCGGGCCGGAGACCTCGATTCCGCCGACCGTGACCCGCGACGAGCGGATCGCAATCACGTCGCCGTTCCCCGTGCCGCGCAGTTCGGGGTTCGGGGGCGGGCCCCACCGCATCAGCGACAGCGGGCGCTCGATCACCAGGTCCTCGACGAACAGCCCGGCGGCGACCTGGACCGCCTCCGCATCGCAGGCCGCCCGGATCCCGCGGCCGATCGTGGCGCAGGGGATCCCGGGGTCGAGGCACAGGTTGTCGTCGTCGCTTCCCCCGGGGGCGACGAAGCGGATCCCGCGCTCCTCGTCGACCGAGCCGTCGCCGTCGTTGTCGAGCCCGTCGCACCACTCCAGCCCCGGGCTGTCCGATCCCGACGGGCGCAGCCCGGCCGGCTGCGGCGCGGGGCGATTCCGCCCGGAAGCCTCCAGTCGGGGCGCCGGGACCGACGCCGGGACCGAGGCCCGGACCGGGGCGGGCGGGGCGGCGGAAGCCGCTTGAACCAGGGTCAGGAGCGTGCCCAGGGCGAGGGCGGCGCAGTGGGCAGTGCGGCGCATGGGCGGGGAACCTCCGCGCGCGTCGCGGGGACGGCGCTGCAGGGAGAACCTCGGTTCCGCCCCGGCCCCGCGCCATCCCGGGGCACCGGGCTGACTCACCAGCCGCGTCCGGCTTATGATTCGGTTTCCCGGGGCCCACCCAACCCCACCCCGGCCTTCCGCGGCCCCGGCCGCGCCCCCCGGCAATGGCCGGCAGGAGAAGGACTCCATGGCGAAGTTCGTGAAGATCCGCGACGAGGAAGCCCTCGCCTACCACGAGTTCCCGCGCCCGGGGAAGCTGGGCGTGTACCCGACCAAGCCCTGTCTGTCCCAGCGCGACCTGTCGCTGGCCTACACCCCCGGCGTCGCGGTCCCCTGCAAGGAGATCGAGAAGGACCCGGAGCTGGCTTACCACTACACCAACAAGGGGAACCTGGTCGCCGTCATCAGCAACGGGACCGCGGTGCTGGGGCTCGGCGACATCGGGGCCCTGTCCGGCAAGCCGGTGATGGAGGGCAAGGGGGTCCTCTTCAATCGCTTCGCCGGGATCGACGTTTTCGACATCGAGGTCGACAGCCACGACGTCGAGGAGATCATCCGGACCGTCCAGCTGATCGCCCCGACCTTCGGCGGGATCAATCTCGAGGACATCAAGGCCCCCGAGTGCTTCGAGGTCGAGCAGCGGCTGATCAAGCTGCTGGACATTCCGGTGTTCCACGACGACCAGCACGGGACCGCGATCATCAGCACCGCCGGGATCCTCAACTCGCTGGAGATCCTCGGCAAGGGGCGCGACGCCTGCAAGGTCGTCATCCTGGGCGCCGGCGCCGCGGGGATCGCCTGCGCCGACATGCTGGTCGCGTCGGGCTTCCCCAAGCCGAACATCCTGTTGCTCGACCGCTCCGGCGTGATCTGGAAGGGCCGGACCGAGCACATGAACCCCTACAAGGAGGCCTGGGCCAACGACACCAGGGACCGCACGCTGGCCGACGCGATGCGCGGTGCCGACATCTTCCTCGGCTTGTCCGGGCCCGACCTGGTCAGCGAGGAGATGGTCAAGTCGATGGGGTCGAAGCCGATCATCTTCGCGATGTCGAACCCCAACCCGGAGATCAAGTACGAGCTGGCGCGCGCCGCGCGCCCGGACGCGATTCTCGCCACGGGCCGCTCGGACTACCCCAACCAGGTCAACAACGTCCTGGGCTTCCCCTTCATCTTCCGCGGCGCGCTCGACGTCGGCGCGAAGCAGATCAACATGCAGATGAAGCTGGCCGCGTCCCACGCCCTGGCCGACCTGGCCAAGACCGACGTTCCCGACGAGGTGATGGCCGCCTACGGCGTCGACGAGCTGCGCTTCGGACCCGAGTACATCATCCCCAAGCCGCTCGACCCGCGGGTACTGCTGTGGGTCGCGCCGGCCGTGGCGCAGGCCGCGATCGACACCGGCGTGGCCCGCAAGGCCCAGCACTGGCAGGGCAAGGAGGCCTACGCCAAGCACCTCGAAGTCACCTTCCTCGGGCCCGGCCGGCGCGTCATCCGCGGCTTCATGGACAAGGCCCGGAACACGCCGGCCCGGATCGTGCTGACCGAGGGGGACGAACTCCACGTGATCCGCGCCGCGCAGCGGCTGGTCGAGGAGAGGATCGCGACCCCGATCCTGCTGGGCGACGAGAAGAAGATCCGGGGTCTCGCCGAGACCCACGGAGCCGACCTCGAGGGGATCACGATCCTCGACCCGTACACCTACCCCGACCTCGACAAACTCGCGGCGCGGCTGTTCGAGAAGCGGCAGCGGCGCGGCGTGACGCCGGCCCGGGCCCGCCAGCTCGTGCTGCGTCCGACCACCTTCGGCCTGCTCCTGGTCGAACTCGGGCTGGCCGACGGGCTGGTCGGCGGGATCGGCAAGGCCTACGCCGACATGGTGAAGCCGTCGCTGCAGATCATCGGCCCGCGGCCGGGGGTCAAGCGCGTCTCCGCCGCGATGGCCTGCATCCTCAAGGACCGCCTGCTGATCCTCTCGGACACCGCGATCAACATCGAGCCCGACGCCGAGACCCTGGCCGAGATGGCGATCCAGGCCGCCGAGACGGCCGAGTCGCTGTTCGACCTGCAGCCCAAGGTGGCGCTGATCTCCTTCTCCAACTTCGGCTCGGTCAACCACCCCGAGCCGGACAAGGTCGCGGCGGCGATGCGGATCGTCCGCGCGAAGCGGCCGGACCTGGTCGTCGACGGCGAGATGATGGTCGATACCGCGCTCAGCCCGGAAGTGGCCGCGGTCTGCCCGCAATCGCTGATCCAGGGGGACGCCAACGTGCTCGTCTTCCCCAGCCTCGACGCCGGCAACGCGGCCTACAAGCTGCTCCGGCACGCGGCCGGGGCGGAGATCGTCGGCCCGATCCTCTGCGGCCTGGCGAAACCGGTCAACCTGCTGAACCACGTCGCGTCGACCGACGAGATCGTGCGCTCGGCGGCGATCACCGCGCTGCAGGCGGCCCGCCTCAAAAAGGCGTAGGGGCGGCCCTCCGTGGCCGCCCGGGACGGGCCGGCACGGAGGCCGGCCCCTACGGCGTGCGTGGACGGGCCGGCACGGAGGCCGGCCCCTACGGCGTGCGTGGACGGGCCGGCTCGGAGGCCGGCCCCTACGGTACCCTGACGCCATGACGACCCGGATCCAGAAGGCGATCGTCGCCTCGTTTGCCGGACTGATCGCAACGGGGACGGTCCTGCTCATGCTGCCCGCCAGCGCGGCGGGACCGCGCCTGGGGTTCGTCGAGGCGCTGTTCACCTCGACCTCGGCGGTCTGCGTCACGGGACTGACCGTATTCGACCCCGGGACGCGACTCAGCCCGACCGGGCAGTTCGTCCTGCTGGCGCTGATCCAGCTGGGCGGCCTGGGGATCCTGAGCCTGTCGGGGTTCGTGCTGGCGATGGTCCGGCAGCGCGACGAGCTGTCGCAGCGGATGTACGTCGAGACCGCCCATGGCGGCCTGCGCGGCGTCACGCCGCGCTCGATCCTGCGCCACGCCGTGGCCACGACCGCGGTGATCGAGGGGATCGGCGCCGTCGCGCTGTTCGTCGGCTTCGGGATGAAGCGGGGGGAGTTCGGGCTGCACACCGCCTGGCTGGCCGCGTTCCACTCGATCTCGGCGTTCTGCAACGCCGGCTTCGCGCTCTTCCCCGACAACCTCGAGAGCTACCGCGACGACCCCGTCGTGAACCTGGCGGTGATGGGGCTGATCGTCGTCGGCGGGATCGGCTTCACGGTCATCGCCGACCTGGCGCGGATCCGCCGGCTGCCGCGGAAGAACCGCGCCTGGTGGCGCCTGTCGCTCCACACCCGGATGGTCCTCTTGGTGACCGGCCTGCTGGTCGCCGCCGGGGCGGCCGTCTTCCTGTTCTGCGAGTGGACCAACTCGCTGCGCGACGCCCCGTGGCACGGCCGGATCCTCTCGGCGCTGTTCTACTCGGTGACCTGCCGCACGGCCGGCTACGACACCGTGCTGACCGGCTCCCTGACCAGCGTCACGCTGCTCTTCGGGATCCTGCTGATGTTCGTCGGCGCCTCGCCGGGCGGGACCGGGGGCGGCGTCAAGACCAGCACCGTCGGGATCCTGGCCTGCAGCGCCTGGTCGCGGATCCGCGGCCGGGCCGCGACCGAGTTCCAGGGCCGCGCGATCCCCGAGAGCACCGTGGCCAAGGCGGTCGCGACCGTGGCCTCCTTCGTCTTCCTGCTGCTGGCGGCCAACACCGCGCTGGCGATCATCGAGGGGGGGTTCGCCTCGCATGCCGCGCGGCCCGCCCCGCTGCTCGACTACGCCTTCGAGACCGCCTCGGCGATCGGCACGGTGGGGCTCTCGACCGGGATCACCGCCGGCCTGTCCGACCCGAGCAAGCTCGTCCTGATCCTGCTGATGTACCTCGGGCGCACCGGCCCGCTGGTGGTCGGCGCCTCGCTGATCGGCCTGCGCAAGCCCAAGCCCTACGCCTATCCTGAAGAGGACGTGCTGGTCGGCTGAAGGCCGGCCGAAGGAGTCTCCCGTGAAGCGCACGGTGGCCGTTCTCGGCCTTTCGGTCTTCGGGCGCGAAGTCGCCCTGGGCCTCGCCGACTCGAAGGACGTCGACGTCCTGGCCTTCGACTACCGGCCGGAGGAGGTCGGGGCCGTCGCCGCCCGCGTGCGGCAGGCGGTGACGATGGACGTGCGCCAGACCGACGTGCTCGAGGAATTCGGCGCCTCCTCGTGGTCGGCGGCGGTGATCGGGATCCGCCGGCACTTCGACGCCACGGTGCTGGTGACGCACTTCCTGAAGACCCGGGCCGGCGTCCCGCGGATCATCGTGCAGGTCAACAACCTCCAGGAGGAGGCGGCGATCCGCGTGATCGGCGCGGACGCCACGGTCTTCCCCGAACGCGACAGCGCGCGGCACATGGTCGCGGCGCTGGCCAACCCGCACCTGACCGACATCTTCGAGCTGGGCGGGGACGCCGAGATCGTCGAGATCGAGGTTCCGCCCTCGTTCGTCGGGCAGTCGCTGAAGGACCTCGGGCTGCGCAAGCGCTTCCTGTTCCAGGTCGCCGCCCTGCGCCGGCGGAAGGACGAGGCCGGCTCGACGGTGCTGGTGACCGAGATCCCGCCGGACCCCGAGCGCCCGCTCAAGCGTGACGAGCGGATGCTGATCATCGGCGAGCACCGGCACCTGACGGAGTTCATCGAGCGGCTGCCCGGGTTGTAAGCCGCCGGACCGGGCCCCTTCGGGCCTACCCCGCGCGGAAGTCTTTTTTTCACAGAACCTTGACTGGCGTCCGGGGGATTCCTCCCTATACTCTCCGGCGTCGCGCCAGTCAGGGGCCGGATCGTCTCGCCCCGCCGGGGATCCGAGGGCAACTCGGGCTGAGGTTGGACTGGAGGGCACCCGTGCGGAGCCGGCCCCGGGCCGGCCCGCCCCACCGCGGCCAGGGCCGCGCAGGACAGGACGTATGCACGCCGATCTCGACAAGGTGCGGAACATCGGGATCTCCGCGCACATCGACTCCGGGAAGACGACGCTCTCCGAGCGGATCCTCTTCTACACGCGGCGCATCCACGCGATCCACGACGTCAAGGGGAAGGACGGCGTGGGCGCCACGATGGACCACATGGAGCTCGAGCGGGAGCGCGGGATCACGATCACCTCCGCCGCCACCTCCGCGACCTGGAAGGACCACGACATCAACCTGATCGATACCCCCGGCCACGTCGACTTCACGATCGAGGTCGAGCGCTCGCTGCGCGTGCTGGACGGCGCCGTGCTGGTGCTCTGCTCGGTGGCCGGCGTCCAGTCGCAGTCGATCACGGTCGACCGCCAGATGCGGCGGTACAAGGTCCCCCGGCTCGCGTTCATCAACAAGCTCGACCGCTCCGGCGCCAACCCGGACCGCGTCGTCCAGCAGATCCGCGAGAAGCTCAAGCTTCAGGCGGTCCCGCTGCAGCTGCCGATCGGCCTCGAGGCGAAGCACGAGGGCGTGATCGACCTGGTCACGATGAAGGCCTACTTCTTCGAGGGTGCGAACGGCGAGACGGTCGTCGAACAGGAGATCCCGGCCGCGATGCGGGTCGAGGCCGAGACCCGGCGTCACGAGATGCTCGACGCGCTGTCGATGTTCAGCGACGAGCTGATGGAGGCGGCGCTCGAGGACCGCGCGACGCCGGAGCTGATCCGGCCCGCGATCCGCAAGGGCGTGCTGGCGCTCGAGCTGGTCCCGGTCCTGATGGGCTCGGCCTACAAGAACAAGGGGGTCCAGCTGCTGCTCGACGCGGTGAACGCCTACCTCCCCTCCCCCGCCGACGTCCCGATCGAGGCCGTCGACCTGGACAAGGACAACGCCCCGGTCGCGCTGACCTCGGACATCTCGGCGCAGACGGTGGTCTACGCCTTCAAGCTCGACGAGGGGCGCTACGGCCAGCTGACCTTCACGCGGATCTACCAGGGCTCGCTCGGCAAGGGCGACACCGTGATCAACACCCGCACCGGGCGCAAGGTCAAGATCGGGCGCCTGGTCCGGATCCATGCCGACCAGATGGAGGACACCGATCGCGCCCCGGCCGGGGACATCGTCGGGCTGTTCGGCATCGACTGCCACACCGGCGACACCTTCGTCGGCGAGAACGGCGCGCGCCTGGCGATGACCTCGATGCACGTCCCCGACCCGGTGATCTCGCTCTCGATCAAGCCGGCCGACAACGCCAGTCAGAACAAGGTCTCGAAGGCGCTCCAGCGCTTCTCGAAGGAGGACCCGACCTTCCGGGTCCACGTCGACGAGGACTCGAACGAGACGATCATCTCCGGGATGGGCGAGCTGCACCTCGACGTCTACGTCGAGCGGATGCGCCGCGAGTACGGCGCCGACGTGACGACCGGGGCACCGCAGGTCGCCTTCCGCGAGGCGATCACCAAGCGCTCCGATTTCAACTACCTGCACAAGAAGCAGACCGGCGGATCGGGCCAGTACGCGCGGATCGCCGGCTTCCTCGAGCCCTACGCCGAAGGAGAGTACGAGTTCGTGAACGCCGTCCACGGCGGCTCGATCCCGACCGAGTACATCCCCTCCTGCGACAAGGGGTTCCGGGCCTCGATGGGCAAGGGGCCGATGATCGGGTTCCCGATCACCGGGATCCGGGCCACGATCAACGACGGCGCCTCGCATGCGGTCGACTCCTCGGACATGGCCTTTCAGGCCGCGGCCCGCAAGGCGTTTCGCGAGGCCTACAAGAAGGCTGGCCCGCAGATCCTCGAGCCGCTGATGAAGGTCTCGGTCGAGGGGCCGGGCGAGTTCCAGGGCGCGATCTACCGAACCCTCCTGCAGCGCCGCGGGGTGGTGATCGGCTCGCAGGAGGAGGACGGCTTCGCGCGGATCGACGCCGAGGTCCCGCTGTCGACGATGTTCGGCTATGCGACCGACTTGCGCTCGGCCACCCAGGGGAAGGCCGAGTTCACCATGGAGTTCGCCCGCTACTCGCCGGTCCCGCGCGAGGTCGGCGAGGAACTGCTCGCGAAGTACCGCGGCGCGGCCGCGGCGGAGGACGAGGAATGACCGCGGAGATGAAGTCCCGGCTGCGCCGCTCGACGCGCACCCTCCTGGAGAAGGACGGGGCCCCGGGGCCCGGTCCGGGCAAGATCGCGCTGGTGATGGCCCGCGCGGGGGTCGGCAAGACCGCCTTCATGGTTGGCGTGGGCCTCGACGCGCTGCTCTCGGGCCAGAAGGTCCTCCACGTGACCGTCGACCGCCCGGTCGAGAAGGTCCGCACCTGGTACGACGACCTGCTGCTCGAGATGCTCAAGGAGCAGCACGCCGACGTCTCGCGCCCGGCGATCCAGCTCGAGATCGAGCGGCTCCGGCACATCCGCACCTTCATGGGCCACTCGTTCACGCCCGAGCGGCTCGAGGACTTCGTCACCAAGCTGGGCTCCTTCGCCGACTTCAAGCCCGCCGTGATCATCCTCGACCGGCTGGAGATGGAGAAGCCCGAGGTGCGCGCGATGGTCCCGGCGATCCGCGCGATCGCCGAGCGCTCCGGCGCGGAGGTCTGGATGTCGTTTCGCTGGCACCGCGAAGGGCCGCCCGAGAAGCCGGGACACCTCCCCCCGCCGGCCGACGAGATCGAAGAGCACGTCGACCTCGCGTTCCTGCTCAAGCACGACGGGACCGGGGTGCGCCTGACGCTGCTCAAGGACCGCGACCGGATCGGCCGCCAGAGCATGCACGCGCTGCTCGACCCGACCACGCTGCTGCTCGTCCCGGACCCGGCGGCGCCGAGCGCGTAGGGGCCGCCCTCTGTGGCGGCCCGTCCGACGCCAAGCGCATCGCGGGCCGGTCGACGCGCCGGCCCTCCGTTTTTTCGCGACGGCGGGCGGGTAGAAGTAAGGAACCGTCTCGCCAGCAGGACGCTTGCTTCCCGTCGCGACCTGTCCGCAGGACGCTGGTCCGTCCGCGTCGCGCCCCCGGCGCCGGCACGCGACTTCTCCCCACTGGTCCCGTTGCCTCGAGAGCCGGGCTTCAGGTAGCGTCCACGCCGGCAGTGACCCGTTCCGGCCGTGCGCGCTCCGCGCGTGGGAGCCGGGTCGCGGGGGGGGACAATCGATGACGCGTGGCGCCGCGATGGCTGGCCGTGCCTTTCCGTGGGCTGCAGTGTCGGTTCTGTGTTCCACGCTCGCGCTGGCGCCCGCCGCGGCCGCCGACTCCAGCTGGCTGCAATCGGTGAGCGCCGAGCTCGCGGCGCGCGAGTACGGCTTCCGTCCCGACGGGCTCGACCGGATCGCCGCGCCCAACCGCGCGCAGGGGCTGTGCGCCGCGGTGACCCCCGCCGGGATCGAGATCACCGCGCGCTGCGGCGGTGTGGATCCCGCTCCGTTCACGCTCGTGCTGCGCTCCGTCGGGCGCGACCGCGCGCCGGCCGCGATCCCGCACGCGCGCGTCCCGCGCGCCGACGGTGCGTCGGCGCGCCTCGTGCGCGGCGCGGTCGAGGAGTGGCTGCACAACGCGCCGCGCGGGATCGAGCACGGCTTCACGATCGCCGAGGCGCCGCAGGGGCCTGGCCCGCTGCTGCTCGAGCTGGCAGTCGGGGGCGCCCTCGTCCGCGGCGACGATCCGGCGGGGCGTGCGCTGCTGCTGCTCGATCGCGCGGGACGCCCGGCGCTGCACTACGGCGAGCTCGCGGTGTTCGACGCGCGGCGGCGCCTGCTCGACGCGCGGATGGATCCGGTCCCGGGCGGCCTGCGGATCGCGATCGACGACGCCGGCGCCGCCTACCCGCTGACGGTCGACCCGCTCGCCACGAGTGCCGCCTGGACGGCTGGGTCCGGCCAGGCCGGCGCCGCGTTCGGCCTCGCCGTCGCGACGGCGGGCGACGTCAACGGCGACGGGTTCTCCGACCTGCTGGTCGGCGCCCCGCTGTACGACGACGGCGCGCGGGTCGACGCTGGCGCGGCGTTTCTCTACCTTGGCTCCCCCGCCGGTCCCGCCGCGATAGCGTCCTGGACGGCCACCGGCGGCGCGGCCGGCGACGGGTTCGGGCGCGCAGTCGCTGCGGCGGGCGACCTCAACGGCGACGGCTACCACGACGTCGCGATCGGCGCCGACGGCTGCGACGGCGGCGGCGGCGACGCCGGCTGCGTCGCAGTCTTCTACGGCGCGGCGGCCGGCCTCGCGGCCACGCCGTCGCTGATCCTCGACGGACCGCAGGCGGGTGCGGCGTTCGGGCGCTTCGTCGCCGGCGCAGGGGACCTCGACGGGGATGGTTTCGCCGACCTCGCGGTGGGCGCGCCGCTCCTGGCGGACCCGCTTCCCGGCGAGGGTAAGGTCTTCGCTTTCCTCGGCTCCGCGCTCGGGCTCTCGGCGATTCCCGCGTGGTCGGCCCGCTCGGGCCAGGCGGGGGCTGAACTGGGCCCCGTCGCCGGGGCCGGCGACGTCAACGGCGACGGCTTCGACGACCTCGTGGCCGGCGCGCCGCGCTGGAGCGGCGGCGAGGCCGACGAGGGCCGGATCTGGGTCTACCACGGCAGCGCGGGGGGGCCCGGCGCGGCCGCGGCCTGGGCCGTCGAATCCGACGTCGCGGGAGCACGGTTCGGCGAGGTCGTCGGGACCGCTGGCGACGCCAACGGCGACGGCTTCGCCGACCTGTTCGCCGGCGCGCCGCGCTTTTCCGGCGGCGAGGCCGAGGAGGGGGCCGCGTTCGTGTACTTCGGCGGCAGCGGGACGCCGGGCGGGCCGTGGACCTATCAGCCCGACCAGCCCGGCGCGCGCGCCGGATCCTCCATCGCGGCCGCCGGCGACCTCAACGGCGACGGCCGGGCGGACCTGGTCGTCGGCCTCGAGCGGTGGTCGGGACCGGAGAGCGAGGAAGGGCGCGCGCTGGCCTTTCTCGGCACCGCGGGGGGGCTCGGCGCGGCCCCGTACTGGAGCCACGAGTTGAACCAGGCCGGGGCCCGCCTGGGCGTCGTGGCCACCGCCGGCGACGCCAACGGCGACGGCTTCTCCGACCTGCTGCTGGGCGCTCCCGGCTTCGACGGCGGGCAGCCCGGCGCCGGGGCGGCGTTTCTTTTCTACGGCGCCGGCGACGCGCCCGCGACGCAGGTCGCGTGGAGCGCGCAGGCGGCCGGAGGTTGGGAGCTGTTCGGCCAGTCGGTGGCGCCGGCCGGCGACGTCGACGGTGACGGCTTCGGCGACGTGATCGTCGGCGACCCGAGCTTCCTCGGGAGCGGCGGGACCGCGATCGGGCTGGCCGCGCTCTACCCGGGCTCTCCGGCCGGGCCCTCGGCAACGCCGTCGTGGACCGCCTCCGGCCTGCCCGGCTCCGGCTTCGGGATCTCGGTCTCCGGGGCCGGCGACGTCGACGGCGACGGCTACCCCGACGTGATCGTCGGGGCCTCGGATCACAGCAACCCGCTGCTGCGAGAGGGGGCTGCTTTCCTGTTCCGCGGTGGGCCCGCCGGGCTCGGCGCCGCTGCGGCATGGAGCGTCGAGGGCGAGCAGGCGGGCGCGCGGCTCGGCTGGTCGGTGGCGGGCGCGGGGGATCTCAATGGTGACGGCTTCGCGGACGTCGCGATCGGCGCGCCGGACCACACGCCGGAAGGGTCGACTTCCCTGCTCTACGCCGGGCGCGTCCGCGTCTTCCACGGCGGACCCGGCGGACTCGGCGCCCTGCCGGCCTGGACGCGCGACGGCGACGAGTACGCCGCCGACTTCGGCCACAGCGTGGCCTCGGCCGGCGACGTCGACGGCGACGGACGCTCGGACCTGGTGGTCGGCGACCCGCTCCACCTGGGCTCGTTCCTCGGCGGGCAGGCCTCGCTCTTCACCGGCAGCGCAGCGGGCCTCGCGGCCTCGCCCGCGTGGGTGCGCGAGGGAGAGGACGCGGTCGACGACTTCGGGCGCTCGGTCGCCTCGGCCGGCGACGTCGACCTCAACGGCTTCAGCGACGTCGTGATCGGCGCCAGCGGCGTCAACGTCGAGTCCTTCCGCGACGCCGGGCGCGCCTACCTGTTCCTGGGCGGCCCGGCCGGCCTTTCGGGGTCCCCGGCCTGGTCGGCCTCCGGCGCCAACGCCAGCGCCGGGCTCGGCCGCTCCGTGGCGCCGGCCGGCGACGCCAACGGCGACGGCTACGCCGACGTGCTCGTCGGCGCCCCGAACGCGACCGTGACGAAGGCGTTCGAGGGCCAGGCGCTGCTCTTCCTCGGCAGCGGCTCGGGGCTGGGGAGCGGGCCGGCCTGGAGCGTCGCAGGCGGCGTCGCTTTCGCCGACCTCGGGATGTCGGTCGCCTCCGGCGGCGACGTCAACGGAGACGGCTTCAGCGACCTCCTGGTCGGCGATCCGGACGCAGCCGAGATCGGCGCGGCGTTCGTCTACTTCGGCGGCGGGACGGGCGGGTTGCCGCTCCAGTTGCGCCAACAGCGCACTGATGGAACGCCGATGGCACTGCTCGACCTGACACTCGCCGACGGGGCCTTCGACGCCCTCGCCGCCGGCCGCACGCCCGCCGGCCGGGGACGGGTCCGGTTGGTGGCAGAGACCAAGCCGCTCGGCGTGGCCTTCGACCGCGGCGGCCTCGTGACCGGCCCCCCGACGCCGACCGGCGCCCCCGGCGCGAACGGCAGCCAGGTTGCGCTGTCCGTCCGGATGACCGGCCTGGCCGGCGCGACCCCCTACATCTGGCGCGCACGCGTCGCCTCGCCGAACCCGTTGTTCCCCGGGACGCGCTGGCTCTCCGTTCCCGGCAACGGTCCGCTCGAGACCGACTTTCGGACCCCCTGCGGGAGCAGCTCGGAGTGGTTCCGGGACGCCGACGGCGACGGCTTCGGCGACCCGGTCGGGCCGCCCGTCATCGACTGCGCGCAGCCGCCCGGCTACGTCGGCAACGCGCTCGACTGCGACGACGCAGATGCGTCGGCCTTCGCCGTTCCGCTGGAGGTGACCGCGCTGGCGGCGACGCGGCTCCCGTCCGCCGTCCGGGTCGCGTGGGCCTCGCAGGACCCGGCCGCGGGGTCAGGGACGCACTACGACCTCGTCGCCGGCGACCTCGACCTGTTGCGCGGCTCGGGCGGTTTCGCGGGGACCTCGTGTCGGGCCGACGACCTGCCCGACACGCCGTTCGACGACGCCGTGCCGCCGCCGGCCGTGGGGGCCGGAGAGTTTCTGCTGCTGCGCGCGCAAAACGGCTGCGGGACCGGGAGCTACGGCGACTCGACGGTGGCGCCGGACCCGCGCGACGCGCTCGACGCCGGGGGGCCGTGCCCGTAGGGGCCGCCCTCTGTGGCGGCCCGACCGACGCCACGCGCATCTCGGGCCGGCACGGAGGCCGGCCCCTACGGCAACTCCCCACGCACCGCCTGCATCACGTCCCACTCGAAGAGGTCGAAGGAGAGGATCCCGCCGGCCTCCTCGCGGATCAGGTCGTCGACACTGTCGGCGGCCTCGCAGAGCCGGCGCAGCTCCGCGTCGAGCGTCGCGTCGTCCGTGCCGACCGCGATCCGGTGCTCGAGCACGATGTCCCCTTCTTCGTCGACGCGCAGCCGACCGTTGGGGATGGCGGGCTGGTAGGTTTCGCAGACCCGGGCCGGGTCGGGGTGCGACGGACGCATCACGAGGAAGGCGCGCAGCGCGACCGAGCCGTCCGGCTCGCGGCTGGCCTCGATCATCGTCGAGCCGTAGAGCCAGAGCAGGGCGGGCGGGGCGCCGGCCAGTTCGCAGACCCCCTCCCCGCCCCAGTGCCGCGCGGCGCGGCACAGCCGTTCCCAGGTCTCGAGCGCGTGGTCACGCGACGTTGCCATCGGCCTTCCAGCCCCTTCCTGCCCGGCCATGATGTACGGCGAAGCCGGGCCCGCGGCCACGCCAAACGGGGCCGGCACGCGGGGCCGCGAGCGGTCGTTTTCGCGCCCGCAGCCCGCCCGTCCGTCGTATATTCCCGGGCTGCCCGGCCCCCACGCTTCGGGGAGGTCCCATGTTCGCCTGCCGACGACGACCCGGCGCGTTCCGCGCAGCGCTTCTCGCGCTCGCGACGGCCGGAACGGCACTCGCCCAGGCCCCGTTCCGCGACCTGACTGCCGAGAGCGGGATCGGCGCCACGGTCTGGGGGCCGACCGCCAGCTGGGGCGACTACAACCTCGACGGCTACCCCGACATCCTGGTCGGCTGCGGGCGCCTGTTCCGCAACGGCGGGCCGCCCGACTTCCGGTTCACGGAGGTCGCGGCCGGTCTCGCCGGCGCGCATGGCGCGTTCGCCGACGTCGACAACGACGGCGACCTCGACATCTACTGCCCCGCCGGCGGCAACGACGACCACCTCTTCCTCAACCAGGGACCGCCCGGCTACGCTTTCGTCGACCGCACCGACTTCAACGGCGACGGCACGCCCGACATGGTCGACGGTCGCCAGTCGATCGCGATCGGCTGGGGCGACTACGATCTCGACGGCTCGGTCGACGTCTACGTCGGCTCGTACGAGCGCCACTGCGGCGGCTCCCCGACGGTCTGCGCCGACTGCGAGCTGAACACGATGTGGCGCGGGCTCGGCGACGGCCGCTTCCAGAACGTCAGCGCGGCCTGGGGGCTGGAGGCGGTCGAGAAGTCGATGGGAAACCTCGGCTACTGCGTCCTGGGGGGACATGGACGGTGACGGCGACCTGGACGTCTACGTGACCGGCTTCTACCCGTTCGTGCAGCACTGGTCGACGATGTACCGCAACGACGGCGACACCGACGCCAACGGAGTGCCCAACTTCGTCGACGTCTCGAACCCGGGGAGCGGCGTCTGCGGAAGCGTTCCCGATCCACCCAACTTCACCGTCGGCCCGACCTGCATGAAGCGCTGGTACTCCTGGACCGCGGTCTGGGCCGACTACGACCGCGACGGCGACCTCGACCTCCTGACCTCCGGGAGCCGGCGATTCAACCAGTGCGACGCGGTCCCCAAGCCGGCCGAGTGCGGCTCGGCCGACCCGGCCAACCGGGACACCTGGCCGCAGCCGGCCTACCTGGTGCTGTTCCGCAACGAGACCGGCAACGCTTCCGGAAAGTGGCTCGAGCTGCGGTTGGTCGGCGGGAACGGCGCCAACCGCGCCGCGATCGGCGCGCGCGCAACCTTGACCGCGGACCTCGATGGCGACGGGACCAGCGAACCGCCGCTGATCCGCGAGGTCTCCGGCGGCGAGGGGTACGAGACCTCGCAGGACGGGCAGGTCCAGCACTTCGGCCTGCGGAACGCCGCCACCGTGGCGCAGCTGCAGGTCCGCTGGCCGGCGACCGGCGCCCCGCTCTCGACCTTCACGGACCTGCAGCCGAACACCTACTACGTCGCCTACCGCGGCGGGTCCGACCTGCGCCGCGGCACCACGCCCGACAGCCTTGCGGTCCACCGCGCCGCGGTCCCGCTCTACCCCGCGCGGGACGCCGTGCTGAGCGACGGGCAGAACTACTTCTACCTGGTGGACGACCCGCTGGCAGTGATCGACGTGAGCAGGGACCCGGCCCGCGGCGAGGTGGTGATCGCGGTCCGGAACTGACCGAGCGTCAGGAAGAGCGCTGCCGCCGCCGTACCAGTTCGGCCTGCAGTGCCTCGACCGCGCGCGCGACGCAGTCTCGCGACGGCTCGGGTCGCGCGGTGCGGTGGCAGGTCTCGATCTGCTCCCGCAACTCGTCGAGCAGGGCGCCGCACTCGGCGCACCCGGAGAGGTGCCGCTCCAGTTCCTCGCGCTGCGATGGCGGGAGCGTCCCCTCGAGCATCTCTGAGAGCAGGACCGCCCCCGATTCAACCCGCGGACACCGCGAGTCCGCGCTCACGCCGCCGTCCCCCCCTCGGCGTGCATCAGCCGGCGCAGCGCAAGGCGCGCCCGGTGCAGCCGAACCTTCGCGTTGGCGACCGAGATCCCGAGCACCTCCGCCACCTCCTCCGTCGAGAGCTGCTCGAAATCCCTCAACAGGAGGATGATGCGGTAATCGGGCGGGAGGTTACGGATCGCTCTTTCGAGGCGCTCGCGGAGTTCCGCGGTCAGCACGGCGCGCTCGGGGTCGATCGCCGCAGCGTCCGGCAGTTCGGGCGCTTCGCCGCGCTCGGCCGACAGCGGGAACAGCTCGTCGAACGCGACCGTGCGCCGCGGGTCGCGCGGGCCGCGGCGGCTCATCAGGCACTCGTTCGAGACCACCCGCCAGAACCAGGTCCGCAGCGCCCCCGGGTCGTCGAGATCGGCCAGGCGGGTGAAGACCTTGAGCAGCGTCTCCTGGAAGACGTCCTCGGCATCCGCACGGTTGCCGCACATGCGCAGGCCGAACGCCATGATCATCGGACCGAAGCGGGCGACGAAGGGCTCGAAGGCGGCCGGGTCGCCGGCCTGGACGGCCCGGACCAGCGCGAAGTCCTCGGGACCGAGCCCCGGGCGCCCCGGGGCGGCGTGCGTCGAGCCGTTGGGCATGTCGCCGATGATAGCGCCCCCCGGGCCCTTGGCATCGCCCTCCCGGACTGACTAGAGTATCTCGACCTACCCCGCCCGCGCGGCCGACGCGCGGCCCTGTCGAGGAACCGACATGATCGAGACGATCCGCCAGACGCTCGGCCCGCACGCACCGCTCCTGGACTACGTCGCCCGGGGAATCCCCAGGGACTCGCTGCACCTCCCGGGCCCCGACTGCGTCGACCGGCTGATCGCGCCGATGGACCGGTCCCCGCAGGTGCTGCGCAGCTTCCAGTCGCTGCTTTCGCACGGCCGACTCGCCGGGACCGGCTTCGTCTCGATCCTGCCCGTCGACCAGGGGATCGAGCACTCCGGCGCCGCCTCGTTCGCGCCCAACCCGGCCTTCTTCGACCCGGCGACGATCGTCCAGCTGGGGCTCGAGGGGGGCTGCAACGGCGTGGCCTCGACGCTCGGCGTGCTGGGGGCGGTGGCGCGGCGCTACGCGCACCGGATCCCCTTCGTGCTCAAGCTCAACCACAACGAGCTGATGACCTACCCCAACAAGTTCGACCAGGTGATGTTCGCGTCGGTCAAGCAGGCCTGGGACATGGGCTGCGTCGGCGTCGGCGCGACGATCTACTGGGGCTCGGACCAGTCCACTCGCCAGCTGCAGGAGGTCTCGGCCGCGTTCCAGGCCGCGCACGAGCTGGGGATGATCACGATCCTCTGGTGCTACACGCGCAACCCGGGGTTCAAGCAGGACAAGGACTACCACGTGTCGGCCGACCTGACGGGCCAGGCCAACCACCTGGGCGTCACGCTCGAGGCCGACATCATCAAGCAGAAGCTGCCCGAGAACAACGGCGGCTACCTCGCGCTCGAGGGCTACGGCAAGACGGACAAGCGGGTCTACGGCGAGCTGGTCCCCGACCACCCGATCGAGTGGACCCGCTGGCAGGTCGTGAACTGTTACATGGGCCGGATCGGGCTGATCAACTCGGGAGGCGCCTCGGGCAAGAACGACCTGCAGGACGCCGTCGCGACCGCGGTGATCAACAAGCGGGCCGGCGGGATGGGACTGATCTCGGGGCGCAAGGCGTTCCAGAAGCCGCTGGCCGAGGGGATCAAGCTGCTGCACGCGATCCAGGACGTCTACCTCTGCCCCGGGGTGACGGTCGCCTGACGCGGATCGCGGCGGGACGGACCGGGCGGACGAAACGATGGGCAGCCTGCGCGACCAGCTGGTGAAGACCGGGCTCGCCGACGACAAGCGGGCCCGGCAGCTCGCGCACGACGAGAAGGCGCGAAAGAACAAGCTCGGTCGCGAGGGGGTCTCGGCCGAGCAGCGCGCTGCGGACGAGGCGCGTCGCGCCCGGGAGGAGGAGCGCCGTGCCACCGACCGGGCCCGCGAGGAGGAACGGGCGAAGGAGACCGGCGAACACGCCGTCGCCGCGCGGGCCGTGCAGCTGCTGCGCGACCACGCGCTGCGCGACGGCGTCCGCGGGCCGCGCCGCTTCCACTTCGTGACGCGCGGCCGGCAGATCCCCTTCCTGGAACTCTCCGAGGAGGCCGGCAAGCGGCTCGAGGCCGGCCAGGCCGCGATCTGCGAGGTGCCGGGGTCCGACCCCGAGGAGTTCGTGCTCGTGGCGGCCGAGGTCGCGCAGCGCCTGCGGGAGACGCACGCCGACTGGGTGCTGTTCCTCAGCGCGGGGCGGCCGGCACCGTAGCCGCCAGCGCCGCCTGCCCCAGCGCGATCCCGCCGTCGTTGGGCGGGACCTCGTGGTTGAGCCAGGCCGGAAGCGAGCTCCTCCGGCCGAGCCGCTCGCGGATCAGCTCCAGCAGCAGCGCGTTCTGGAACACGCCCCCGGACAGCACCAGCGCCTCGGCGCCCCAGGCCTCGCGCCCGTGCGCCGCGATCGCCGCCGCCGCGTCGGCCAGCGCCTCGTGCGCGGCGCGCGCGATCTCGGCGGGGTCGCGGCCACGGCGGCGGTCGGAAAGCGCCGCGGCCACCAGCGGGCGCCAGTCGAGTTCCTCGCCGGTCCACGGGAGCGGATAGGCCCCCGCCCGCCCGCCGCGCGCGAGCTGCTCCAGCGCGATCGCCGCCTGGCCCTCGAAGGTGATCTCGCGGGTGAAGCCGCAGAGCGCCGCCAGTGCGTCGAAGAGCCGACCGATCGAGGTCGAGGCGTGGACCCTCTCGCCCGCGCTGGCGAGGCTCAGCGCCAGTGCGTAGCGGGTCGGCATCGCCAGCGCGGGGGCGCCGGCGTCCGGCCCCTCCGCCGCGGAGGGGTCGAGCCCCGCGACGAAGCCGGCCAGGCACTGCGGCGGGTAGAGCGCGGCCGCGTCGCCGCCGGGCAGCTGCACCGTCGCCAGGTGGGCCCGGCGGGCCAGGCCGCCGGCCAGCGTCCCCGCGAACACCTCCCCGCCCCAGATCGTGCCGTCGTCGCCGTAACCGGTGCCGTCCCAGGCCAGGGCGACGACCGGCGCCTCCCAGGCGCCGCGTTCGGCCAGGACCGAGGCCACGTGCGCACGGTGGTGCTGGACCCCCACGCGGCGCACCGCCGGCAGCGCGAGCGCGGCCCGCGTCGCGTGGTAGTCCGGGTGCAGGTCGTGCGCGACGATCGCCTGGCCCGGGTCGACCTCCCACATCCGGCACAGGTCGCGGAGCGTCTCCTCGAAGGCCTCGCGCGCCGCGAGGTGGTCGAGGTCGCCGACGTGCTGGCTGACGAAGGCCTGACCGCCGACGACCAGCGCGACCGCGTTCTTCAGGTCGGCGCCCGTCGCGAGGATCGGCGGCCCGGCCGGAAACGACGCGACGGAGGCCGGCGCGTAGCCGCGCGAGCGGCGCAGGATCGCCGGCCCGAAGGCCCCGGCCCGCGCGACCGAGTCGTCCACCCGGCGCGCGATCGGCCGCTCGCCCGCCAGGAACAGGTCGGCGATCCCCGCCAGCGAGGCCAGCGCATCGTCGTCGCGGTACGCGATCGGCTCGGAGGAGCGGTTGGCGCTGGTCATCACCAGCGCGGGCGGCGCGCCGGCCGCGAAGAGCAGGTGGTGCAGCGGCGCGTAGGGCAGCATCACCCCCAGCTCGCGGTGCCCCGGCGCGACCTCCGCCAGCTCGACGCGGGCCGGCACGAGCACGATCGGCCGCGCACCGGAGACCAGCAGCGCCCGGCTCTCCGGATCCAGCGCGACCAGCGCGCCGGCCTCGGCCAGATCGCGCGCCATGACCGCGAACGGCCGCTCCTTGCGGAACTTGCGCGCGCGCAGCGCAGCGACCGCGTCAGGCTGCCTCGCGTCGCAGGCCAGGTGGTACCCGCCGATCCCCTTGACGGCGACGATCGCGCCCGCGGCGAGCGCCGCCGCGGCCGCCGCCAGCGCCCCCGCTCCCTCCTCCGTCTCGCGGCCGTCGGCGCCGAGCAGCCGGAACCGCGGGCCGCAGGCCGGGCAGGCGACCGGCTGGGCGTGAAAGCGACGGTCGCGCGGATCGCCGTACTCGCGGGCGCAGTCGGCGCAGAGCGGCCAGTCCTTCATCGTGGTCAGCGGGCGGTCGTACGGCAGCCCCAGCACGATCGAGAAGCGCGGGCCGCAGTCGGTGCAATTGATGTACGGGTAGCGGGCGCGGCGGTCGGCGGGATCGTTCAGCTCGGCAAGGCACGCGTCGCAGACCGGAAGGTCGGGCGAGACGCGGACCGTCGGGGCTCCTTCCCTCGCGCTCGTGCGAATCGCGAAGCCGGCGTGTCCCTCGAGCGCGGCGGGGACCACCTCGCACGACGCGATCCGCGCCGCGGGCGGCGGCGCGGCCCGCAGTTCGACAAGGAAGGCGTCGAGCGCGTCCTCGGCCCCCTCCGCGTGGATCTCGACGCCCCGCTCGCCGTTCAGGACCCAGCCGGCGAGGCCGTGGCGTTCGGCGAGCCGGAAGACGAAGGGGCGGAACCCCACCCCCTGCACGATCCCCCGGACGGAGATCCGTCGCGACTCGATCATCGGTTCATTCTCCGGGGTGTCCGCCCGCCAGAGTGTAGGGGCCGGCCTCCGTGCCGGCCCGTTTCGTGCCAGGCGGATTCCGGGCCGCCACGGAGGCCGGCCCCTACGGAGTCGCGGACACCCGTCAGCGCGCCGGCAGTGCCTTCAGCAGGTCCCTCGCCTCGACCGCGTCGGGGCTGCTGGAGTCGAGCTCGAGGAACTTCTTGAACGCCTCGCGCGCCTTGGCGTAGTCGCCCAGCCCGAGGTAAGCCAGTCCGAGCTGGTTCCACGCCTTGGCATACTTCGGGTTGGTCTCGACCGACTTCTCGAAGGCCGTGATCGCGCGCTTGCGGTCCTCGTTGGCGACCCCCTTCTTGTTCATGATCGAGACGCCGGCGTTGTAGTACATCCGGTCGGCGTTCTTCGAGTCGGCCGCGGCCAGCTTGCGGAAGATCTCCTCGGCCCCGGCGTAGTCCCCCTTGCTGTTCAGGATGTCGGCCTTGGCCAGCATCGCCTCGGGGGCGGACGGCGCGATCGCCAGCCAGCGGTCGACCTCCTTGGCCGCATTGTCGACCTGCCCGGCCTCGCCGTAGGCCTCGAACAGCGCCTGGGCGACCGCCGGGCTGTCGGGCAGCAGCTCGCGTTCCTTCTCGAGCAGCGGGATCGCGGCGGCCAGCTGCCCGCGCTCTTCCATCCAGCCGGCCATCTGCAGCCGGATGCCGGTCCGGTCCGGGGCGGTCTGGATCACGCGGGAGCCCTCCCGGATCGCGCCCTGCGTGTCGCCCGACTTGGCCATGTAGGTCGCCTTGCTCCAGGTCAGGTCGGGGTCGTTGGGCTTCTCGGCCAGCGCCTGGTTGAGCAGGTCGATCGCGGCGGTGTAGTCGCTGAGCGCTGCCGCCTCGTCGGCCTTCTCGGCCAGCGTCAGCTCGCGCTTCGGCGCCGCCGCGCCGGGCGCGCCGGGCGCCCCGGGCGCCGCGGCGGGAGCGACGTAATCCGCGATCCGGGCCACGACCAGCGAGATCCCCGTGTTTGCGCCGCGGTGTCGGACGATCGGGAGCTTGTCCTGCGAGTTGGGCCCCAGCGACCCCTCGTCGTCCTGGTAGATCTCCCGGGTGCCGCGCCGCGTCCGGATGTGGTACTTGCGGATGTACCACTCGGTGCTGTCGAGCGTCAGGACGTAGCCGGTCTCGTACAGCTCGAGCTTCGGGAAGATGAAAGTCCCCTTCTTCGTCGTCTTGACGGTGCCGCCCGGGTCCCCTTCGACGTTGCGGGCCACCTTGACCGTGAGTTCGGGGACGGGGTTCCCCTGCTCGTCCGCCACCTCGCCCCAGAGGCCCGGCCGGGTCTCATTGAAGACCCCCTGGGCGGCCACCGGCAGGGCGAGCGTCAAGAAGAGGACACCGGTCGCCAACGCGGGCCGGAACACGACACGTACTTTCATCGGACGGACTCCTCGTCCGGGCGGGAAGCCGGAATTGTAGGCCCGACGCCGGGGGCGATCTAGGCCTTGCCCGCGATCTGGTCCACCTCGGCGCAGGTCTTGCCGACGCCGCCCACCGAGCGCTCCAGCGCGGCCTTCTCGGCGTCGTTCAGCGGGACCTGGATCACCTTCTCCACGCCGTTCTTCCCGAGCACCGCCGGCACGCCGACGAACAGCCCCTTCACGCCGTACTCGCCCTCCAGCAGCGCGCTGACCGCCAGGATCTGCTTGCGGTCGTAGATGATCGCCTCGGCCATGGCCAGCGCCGACCAGGCCGGCGAGACGAAGGCGGAGCCGGAGCCGAGCAGCTTGACCACCTCGCCGCCGGCGCCGCGGGTCCGGGCCTCGATTGCGTCGAGCTTCGCCGGCTCGCACGAACATCTCGACCGGCAGCCCGGCGACGCGGGTCGCGGAGCGGATCGGGACCATGTCGTCGCCGTGGCCGCCCAGCACGAGCGCCGTCACGTTGTCGACGGAAACCCCCGCCGCCTCGGCGATGAAGTAGCGGTAGCGGGCCGAGTCGAGCACGCCGGCCATCCCCATGAGCCGGCCCTTGGGCAGCTTCAGGAGCTGGTGCAGCCGGTAGACGATCGCGTCGAGCGGATTGGCGATCGAGATCACGATCGCCTGGGGCGCGAAGGCCTTGATCCCCTCGGCCACCTGGTCGGTGATCTTCAGGTTGGTTGCCAGCAACTCCTCGCGCGACGGCAGGGTGCCGTCCGGCTTCGGCTTGCGCGGCACTCCGGCGGTGTTGATCACGATCTCGGAGCCGGCGATCGCGTCGTAGGTCTTCGACCCCTCGAAGCGGCAATCGAAACCGACGACCGGGCTCCCCTCCGCGATGTCGAGGCACTTCCCCTTCGCGAGGTCGGGCGGCATGATGTCGACCAGACCCACCGCACGGGCCAGCCGCCGACGGCCGATCTCCTGGACCAGAACGCCACCGATCATGCCCCCACCGACCACGCCGATCTTCTCGATCATCGCTCTCCTCCGTGCGCCCGGCGCGCGCGGCGCGGGCTGTGACCCGGGGCTCCCGGGCGGGAAACTAAGAGGCATTTTAGCCGACCCGCGCCCGGACCCGGGGCCGCGGCGGGGGCGATCGAGGGCTGGAGTCGAGCGGGTGAACCCGTGAGCGGGGCGCCGGCGCCCCGCGGGTCGCCGCCGCCCGGCCGTCCGGCGTGGGCCGGCACGCTCGCCGGATCGCTCTACCGGGCGCTGATGACGGGGGGCGCCGGCGCCGCGCGCCTGGCGTACCGCCTGTCCCCCGACCCGGCCTCGCGGCGCGACCTGGGGGAGCGGCTGGCAGTTCCCGAGGCGCTGGAGGGGCTGCCCGCCGGCGCGATCTGGGCCCACGCCGCGTCGATGGGCGAGGTCAGGGCGCTGGCCTCGCTGGCTCGCGCGCTGGCGGAGGAGGGCGAGACGCGGCGGCTCCTGGTCACCACCCAGACGGCGACCGGGCGGCGGCTCGCGCGCGAGCTGGGGTTTGCCTCCCAGCTCTCCCCGGTCGACCACCCGGCCGTGTTGGAGCGTTTCCTGGCCGCCCTGGAGCCGCCGCTGCACCTGGTGGTCGAGACCGAGATCTGGCCCTGGCGGCTCTCCCTGCTGCGCCGCCGCGGCGTCCCGGCGGCGCTCGTCTCGGCCCGGCTGTCCCCCGCACGCTGGCCGCGCTACCGGCGGCTGAGGGCGCTCTACGGGGGCGCGCTGGCCGAGGCCACGCTGGTCTGTCCCGCAAGCGAGGGGGACCGCGAGCGATTCGCCGCCCTCGGCGTGCCCGACGCCCGCTTCGGCCCGGTCGGGAACCTCAAGTGGGACGCGGCCCCGCCGCCGCCGGACCCGCGGGCGGTCGACGCACTGCGCGCCGAACTGGGGCTCGATCCGGCCTGGCGCTGGATCGTGCTGGGGAGCTGCCACCCGGGCGAGGCCGCCCCCTTCGCGCCGCTCGCGGTCGGCCCCGAGGGAGGCGCGCTGCTCGCCGCGCCGCGTCACCCGGAGCGGTTCGACGCGCTGGCCGCCGAGCTGGAGCAGGCCGGCCTGGTGCTGCACCGGGCCTCCCGCGGCGCCGCCCCTGCCGGCGCGCGGGCGGTGCTGCTGGACCGGATGGGCGTGCTGCCGCGCACCTACCCGCTGGCCGCCGCAGCGACGCTGGGCGGGACCTTCGCCCCGGTCGGCGGGCACTCGCCGCTGGAGGCCGCCGCCGCCGGCTGCCCCCTGGTCGCGGGGCCCCACGATCACGCGCAGGTCGATCTGATCGAGCCGCTCGCGGCCGCCGGGGGCCTGGTGCGCTGCGCCGCTCCGGAGACCGCGCTGGCCCAGCTGCGGGCCTGGCTGGGCGATCCCGCGGCCCGGCTCGCGGCGGGCGAGGCCGCACAACGCGAGGTCGAGGCCCGCCGCGGCGTGGGACGGCGGCTGGCCACCGCGGTGCGGGGACTCGGAGCGTGAGCCCGGCCCGGCCGATCCCCGCGCTGGCCCCGCTGGGGAGCCTCTACCTGCGCGCCGCGGCGCTGCGCAACGCGCTGTTCGACCGCGGCGCGTGGCGCGCCGAGCGGGCCGCGGCGCCGGTCCTCTCGATCGGCAACCTGGTCGCCGGCGGCACGGGCAAGACCCCCGCCGCGGCCTGGTTCTCGGCGCTCTTGGCCGGCGAAGGACGGCGCGTCGCGATCGTCTCGCGCGGGCCACGGCGGCGTGCGCGCGTCGGACCCGCTGCTGGTGCGGGACGGCGGGGCGCCGCGCGCCACGGCCCGCGAGGCGGGGGACGAGCCGTTCCTGCTCGCGGCGGAGGGGGCCGCGCCGATCGTCGTGGTCGGGCGCCGGCGGACCGCGGCGGCGGCGCTGGCGTGTGCGGCGGGGGCGGACGCGATCGTGCTCGACGACGGCTTCCAGCACCGCTGGCTGGCGCGCGACCTCGACGTCGTCCTGCTCGACGCGGCCGACCCGTTCGGCGGCGGTCGCGGGCTGCCTGCCGGATTGCTGCGCGAGCCGCCGGCGGGACTGGCGCGCGCCGGCCTGGTCATGCTGACGCGCGCGCCGGCGGCGTTGCTGGTCCCCCGCCCGCTCGAACGGACCGAGTGGCCGGCCGTACTGGCGGCGCTGGAAGCGACGCTGCACGCGCGCGGCGCGGGCCTGCCCCAGGTCGTAGCCGCGGCCCACGAGCCGGCGGCGCTTGCGCTTCCGGACGGACGGTCGGTCGCGGCGGACGCGCTCGCCGGACGGGACCTGGTCGTGGTCAGCGGGATCGCCCGGCCGGACGCCTTCGCAGCGACGCTGGAGGGGCTGGGCGGGCGGATCGCCGCCCGGCTCGACTTCGCAGACCACCACCGGTACGGCGGTGCCGACGCGCGCGCGATCGTCGCGGCCGCGGAGCGCGCGCCGGGCGCGCTCGTCGTGACCACCGCCAAGGACGCGAACCGCTGGCCCGCGGGGGCGCCCGCGCCGGCGGTGCTGAGGATCGCCTTCCGCGTGCCCGCCGAGCAGGCGGTGCGGGCGGTCGTGCGCCGCGCGTTGTTCCCGGGGGCGGCATGAGCGAGCGCGGCGGGCGCACCCTCCTGCGGCGGCTCGAGGCCTGGGCCGCGATCCCGCTGGTCGGCCTCTCGCGCGCCCTGCCGCCGCGCGGGCGGGTCGCCTTCGGGCACGGGCTGGGGCGCCTCGCGGCGCGGCTGGACGCGCGCCACACCCGCCTCGCGGCGCTCCAGGCCGAGGCCGCGCTGGGCCTCTCCCCGGCCGCCGCCGACGCGCTGGCGCGCGCGTCGTTCGCCCACTTCGGGCGCGTGCTGGTCGAGGTTCTCGCGCTGCCGGCCTACGCGCGGCCGGGAGCGGAGCGACTGTTCGAGACCGAAGGGCTCGAGCACCTCGCGGCCGCACTGGGCCGCGGCCGCGGGGCCTTCGTCTTCTCGGCCCACTTCGGAAACTGGGAGCTGGTCGCGCTGCGCCAGGCGCTGGCCGGCCATCCGATGGACTTCGTCGCGCGGCCGCTCGACAACCCGTGGATCGACGCCGACTTCAACCGCTGGCGCGCGATCGCCGGGAATCGCGTGCTGGGCAAGCACGGGGCGCTGCGCGCCGTCGTCCGCTCGCTGCGCGAGGGACGCGCCGTCGCGATCCTCGTCGACCAGGACATCCGCGGGACACCGCAGGTCTTCGTGCCGTTCTTCGGCCGGCTGACGGCCACGACCTCCACGATGGGCGAGCTGGCGGTCCGCACCGGGGCCGCGGTCGTTCCCGTCGTATCCTTCCCCCGCCCCGACGGAGGCTACCGGATCGTGTACCAGCGGGAGCTCGAGATCCCGGCGGGCGGCGACGACGCGTCGCGCGCCCGCGACGTGATGGCCCGCGCCACCGCGGCGGTCGAGGGCTGGGTGCGCGAGGATCCCGCGTCCTGGCTCTGGCTGCACAACCGCTGGAAGACCCGTCCGCCCGGGGAGGCCGGGGGCCGATGAGCCGCCGCGCGATCTTCTTCGACCGCGACGGCACGCTCTGCGCCGAGGTCGGGTACGTCAACCACCCCTCGCGGCTGGCGCTGCTGCCGCGCACCGCGGAGACGATCCGCCGGGTCAACGGCCTGGGCTGGGCCGCCGTGCTGGCCACCAACCAGGCCGGAGCGGCGCGCGGCTACTTCCCGCCCCACCTGCTGGGCGAGACGCACCGGAAGCTGGCGGCGCTGCTGGCGGCCGAGGGGGCGCGGCTCGACGGAATCTACGCCTGCACCCACCACCCCGAGCTCGGGGCCCCCGGCCTGCGGCGGCGCTGCACCTGCCGCAAGCCGCGGCCCGGGATGCTGCTGCGCGCGGCGCGCGAGCTGGATCTCGACCTGTCGCGCAGCTACATGGTCGGCGACTCGTTCCGCGACGTCGGGGCCGGGCAGAACGCGGGGGTTGCGGCGACCGTCCTGCTGCGCACCGGCTACGGGCGCGGCGAGATCCTCTGGAAGGGGGCCACGCTGAACGAGTGGCCCGACCACGTCGCCGACGACCTGCCGTCGGCGGTGGAGTGGATCGTGCGGCACGCGGAGGCGAGCGGACGATGAAGCGGAACCCCGGCGGGCGGCCCACGGCGGCGGCGCTCCTGGCCCTGGTCGACCGGCTCGGACGGGCCCGCGTGGCGGTGGCCGGCGACGCGGTCCTGGACGTCTTCGAGTACGGCGTGATCGCGCGGGTCTCGCGCGAGGCGCCGGTGCTGATCCTCGAGCATCGCGATTCGTCGTTCGTGCCGGGAGGAGCGGCCAACACGGCGGCCAACCTGGCGGCGCTCGAGGTCGCCACGGCGATCGTCGGGCGGATCGGGGACGACGACGACGGGGCCCGGCTGGCCGCGATCCTCGGCGGGCGCGGGATCGACGTGCGCGGCCTGGTGCGGCAGCGCGGTTACGTCACCCCGACCAAGACGCGGATCCTGGCCGGCAGCCCGCACACCGCCAAGCAGCAGATCGTGCGCATGGACCGCGGGCGGCGCGGCGTGCCGCTGACCGACGCGGTGCGGGGCCGGCTGCTGGCGGCGGCGGGGCGCGCCCGGAGGGCAGGGGCCGCGCTGGTGCTGGCCGACTACGGCTACGGCACGGTCGATCCCGCCTGGCCGCGCGAACTGCCGCCCGGGACCGGCGCGCTGATGCTCGACAGCCGCTTCGCGCTCGAGCGGTTCCGCGGCGTCTCGGCGGCGACGCCCAACCTGGAGGAGGTCGAGCGCGCGGCCGGAATCGACCTGGACGACGACGACGAGGCCGGGATCGCGGACGCGGCGCGCCGGATGCGCCGGTCGCTGCAGGCCGAAGCGCTGCTCGTGACGCGCGGCTCGCGCGGCATGACGCTGGTCGAGGGGCGCGGGCCGGCCGCGCGGATCCCGGTCTTCGGCAGCGACGAGATCGCCGACGTCACCGGGGCCGGCGACACCGTGATCGCGGTCTTCACCGCGGCCCGCGCCGCCGGCGGCTCGTGGCGCGAGGCGGCAGAGCTGGCCAACGTCGCCGGCGGGCTGGTCGTGATGAAGCGTGGGACCGCGACCCTCAGCCGCGACGAGCTGCGAGCCGCGCTGCGCGAGGGCTGGGGCCCGGCGTGAGACGGCCGGAGGAAAAGATCGCGCCGCGCGGGCAGCTGGCCGAGCGGTTCCGGCGCGAGCCGTCGGGCCGGCTCGTGCTGGCCAATGGGCTGTTCGACCTGGTCCACGTCGGTCACGCCCGCTACTTCGCCGACGCCCGGCGCGCCGGCGACGCGCTGGTCGTCGCGCTCAACGACGACGAGTCGGCGCGGCGCGCCAAGGGCGAGGGCCGGCCGCTGCTGCCGCTGGCCGAGCGGCTGCTGGTCGTGGCGGCGTTCCGCGCGGTCGATTGGGTGACCTGGTTCGGCGAGCCGACCGTCGCCCCGACGCTGCGCCTGCTCGGCCCGGCCTGCCACGCCAAGGGGACCGACTACCGCCCCGAGACGCTTCCCCCGGAGGAGCAGGCCGTCCACCGCGAACTCGGGATCGTGGTCGCGATCGCCGGCGACCCCAAGGACCACGCGACCAGCGACCTGATCGCCCGGATCCGGGGAAGCCTCCCGCAGGCCCGCTAGAGAACCTCGCCGGGACGGCCAGCGGTTCCCGAGTCCAGCGTCAGGCGGTAGGCCATCTCGAGGCGGAGCGGATCGTACGAGGCCTTGGCCTGGCGCAACCCCGGGTCGCCGAGGTCCTCCTCGCGGTTGACGAACGCGAAGCCGCCGCGCACGGCGGCCTCGGCCGCGGCGCGGTTGACCAGCTGATAGAGGCCCTTGATGTCGCGCCGCGCGCGCTCGAAGTGGATCACCAGCGTATCGGGGGTCTGGCGCTCGAACAGAGCAAAGCCCGCCGGTGCGCCGTCGACGCGGACCATGACCCCCTCCTGCCGGAGCCGCCCGAAGTCGCGCAGCGTACGGCCCAGCGCCTCGTTGTCCTGCTCCATCGATTCCGAGACAGGCGGCTCGTCCTCGGCCATCAGCCGCATGACCTCGAAGGCGTCGCCGATCCCCTCGGGGGTCATCGGCTCGGCCGTCCAGCCGAGCGACTGCTCGGCCTGCGCGATCAGGTTGCGCTTCTTGGCGTAGCGGCGGCCCTTCAGCTGGGCCAGGTCCGAGGCCCGGTAGATGTAGTTCGCGTTCTCGGGCTCCTCGGTCACCACGAACTCCGAGACGAACCCGGGCTGCGCGTCGAGGAAGGCCCGGTCGACGCCGATGATCGCGAGCGGCTTGTCGAGCCGGCGGCCGGCCTCGACGATCGCCGCGGCCGTCGCCGGCTCGAGCGGCCCGACCGGCTGCATCAGGTGCAGCGGGCCGTCCGGCGCGAAACGGAACGCGACGAGCAGCGTCCCGGACGGCGTGAAGGCCCAGCAGTAGCGGAAGACGTGGTCCCAGGCGGCGAAGGCCGCGAAGGTGTAGCCCGACAGCGCGTGCGGATGGCGCGCCAGGAACGGCTCCAGCTCGATCTGGTCTTCGATCGTGAGCGGCGCGAAGTCGAGTCCCAGGAACGGGACGCACTCCGGCCGGTCACCGCGCGAGGCGCAAGGCTGCATATCCGTCCAGGACCTCGAAGCCGAGCTCTTCGTAGAACGGAGTGGTGCCCGGCTCGGCCACGAGCCCGATCCACTCCAGCTGCCGCTCCGCGCAGTAGTCCCGCACGCGGCGCACCAGCTCGCGGCCGACCCCGCGGCCGCGGCACTCCGCCAGGACCACGACGTCCTGGATGTAGGCGTCGCTCACGCCGTCCGAGATCGCCCGGGCCATCCCGACCACCCGGCCGCCCGGCTCGCGCGCGATCACGAAGCAGAAGCTGCCGGTCACGGTGGCCGGGATGATCGCCCGCGCGCGGGGCGACTCCTCCCACCACCCGCCGGCCTCGTAGAGCGAGACGATCGCCTCGACCAGCTCCGGGCCCGGCGCTCCGCCGATCACCTCGTAGTCCATCCCGTCCATCGCCTCCGCCGGGAAGCCGGGCGCGGCCGCGCGACCGGCCCGGCGCCGCTATCGCGCGTGGATCTCCTGGAGCGGGCGGTACGACAGCCCGTTCGAGCGCGCCGCCCGGATCGCCTCGACCGCCGAGGCCGCGCCCGTCAAGGTGGTGATCAGCGGCACCCGGCGCTGCAGCGCCGTGAACCGGATCGCGCGCTCGTCGTAGTACGACGGCGCGCCGAGCGGCGTGTTGATCACCATCTGGATCTCGCCCGAGAGCAGCAGGTCGACGACGTGCGGCCGCCCCTCGTTGACCTTGAAGATCGTCTCGGCCGGCACCCCCTGCCCCCGCAGGTAGCTCGCCGTCCCGGCCGTGGCGACGATCCGAAAGCCCAGCTCCTGCAGGCCGCGCGCCACCGGGAGCAGCCCCGCCTTGTCGCGGTCGTGCACCGAGACGAAAACCGCGCCCCCGGTCGGCAGCTCGATCCCCGCCCCCGACTGCGCCTTCAGGAACGCCTCGCCGAAGCTCGCGCCGACCCCCATCACCTCGCCGGTCGACTTCATCTCCGGGCCGAGGACGGGGTCTTCGCCCGGGAACCGCGTGAACGGGAAGACCGGCTGCTTGATGAAGACGCCGGCTGCGCGCGGCGCTTCGGTCAGGCCCAGCTCGTCCAGCGTCTTCCCCAGCATGAGCTGGGTCGCGACCTTCGCCAAGCGCAGGCCGGTGGCCTTGGCCACGAACGGTACCGTGCGCGACGCCCGCGGGTTGACCTCCAGCACGTAGACGACGCCGTCCTTGATCGCCAGCTGGACGTTGACCAGCCCGCGCACATTCAGCGCGAGCGCCAGGCGGCTCGTGATCTCGCGGATCTCCCGGTCGTGCCGCGCGACCTCCGGGTGGTAGGGCGGGATCACGCAGGCCGAGTCGCCGGAGTGGATCCCGGCCTCCTCGATGTGCTGCATCACGGCCGCGATCACGACCCGGCGGCCGTCGCACAGCGCGTCCACGTCCAGCTCGAAGGCGTCCTCCAGGAAGCGATCGAGCAGCACCGGGTGCTCGGGCGAGGCCGCGACCGCCTGCTGCATCATCGAGTCGAGCGAGTCCTCGTCCCAGCAGACGAACATCGCCCGGCCGCCCAGCACGTAGGACGGGCGGACCAGCAGCGGGAAGCCGATCCGCCGCGCGATCCGGTGGGCCTCGTCGCGGTCGCGGGCGGTCCCCCACTCCGGCGCGCGGATCCCCAGCTCCGCGAGCAGCGCGCCGAAGCGCTGTCGGTCCTCGGCCAGGTCGATGCTGTCGGGCGAGGTCCCGAGGATCGGCACCCCGGCCTGCGCCAGCGGGAGGGCCAGCCGCAGCGGCGTCTGCCCGCCGAACTGGACGATCAGCCCCTCCGGACGCTCGCGCTCGACGATCTCGAGCACGTCCTCCAGCGTCAGCGGCTCGAAGTAGAGCCGGTCGGAGGTGTCGTAGTCGGTCGAGACCGTCTCGGGGTTGCAGTTGACCATGATCGACTCGATCCCCTCCTCGCGGAGGGCGAACGAGGCGTGGCAGCAGCAGTAGTCGAACTCGATCCCCTGCCCGATGCGGTTGGGACCCGAGCCCAGGATCATCACCTTGCGGCGCGCCGTCGGCGCGGCCTCGCACTCCTCCTCGTAGGTCGAGTAGAGGTACGGGGTGTGGGCCTCGAACTCGGCGGCGCAGGTGTCGACCCGCTTGAAGACCGGCCGGATCCCGGCCCGGTGCCGGCGCTCCCGGACCGCCTCCTCCGGCGCGCACAGCAGCACGCCGAGCTGCCGGTCCGAGAACCCCGCGCGCTTGGCCTGCGCCAGCAGTTCGTCCGGCGCGTCCTCCAGCGCAAAGGCCCGCAGCTTCCCCTCGATCGCGACGATCCGCTCGATCTGCCGCAGGAACCAGGGGTCGACGTTCGTCCGCCGCGCGATCTCGTCGATGCTCCAGCCGGCCAGCAGCGCGTGCTTGATGTAGAACAGCCGCTGCCAGTTGGGGGTGGTCAGGCGCTCCGAGAGCCGGCTGGGCTCGACCACCTTCGTACCGTCGCCGCCCAGCCCGTAGCGCCCCGTCTCGAGCGACCGCAGCGCCTTCTGCAACGCCTCGGGGAAGGTCCGCCCGATCGCCATCGCCTCGCCGACGGACTTCATCTGGGTCCCGAGATCGGGCGGCGTGGTCGGGAACTTCTCGAAGGCCCAGCGCGGGATCTTGACGACCACGTAGTCCAGCGTCGGCTCGAAGCTGGCCGGAGTGACGCGCGTGATGTCGTTGGGGATCTCGTCCAGGGTGTAGCCCAGAGCCAGCTTGGCCGCGATCCGCGCGATCGGGAAACCGGTGGCCTTCGAGGCCAGCGCGGACGAGCGCGACACCCGCGGGTTCATCTCGATCACCAGGAGCCGCCCGCTGCGCGGCTCGACCGCGAACTGGATGTTGCTGCCGCCGGTCTCGACACCGACCTGCCGGATGATCCGGATCGCGGCGTCGCGCATGTTCTGGTACTCGCGGTCGGTCAGCGTCTGGGCCGGCGCGACCGTGATCGAGTCCCCGGTGTGCACCCCCATCGCGTCGAAGTTCTCGATGCTGCAGACGATCACGACGTTATCGGCGCCGTCGCGCATCACCTCCAGCTCGTATTCCTTCCAGCCGACGATCGACTCCTCGATCAGGACCTGGCGGATCGGCGAGGCGTCGAGCGCGTGGGGAACCAGCCGCTTCCACTCCTCGAGGTTCCAGACCACCCCTCCGCCCCACCCGCCGAGCGTGAACGAAGGGCGCACCACCAGCGGGAAGCCGAACCGCTCGCGGATCGCCTCGGCCTCTTCGAGCGTGGTCGCGAACTCCCCGCCCGGCATCTCCAGCCCGACCGCCTCGACCGCCCGCCGGAACAGCTCGCGGTTCTCGCAGATCTCGATC
Source organism: uncultured Acidobacteriota bacterium (assembly GCA_963702545.1). Taxonomy (GTDB): domain Bacteria; phylum Acidobacteriota; class Polarisedimenticolia; order J045; family J045; genus JALOKP01. The sequence continues at coordinate 47,195 of CAVPDB010000024.1, forward strand.
GCCCGCCGGGTGACGCCGATCGACCGGACGCCGAAGCGCTCGAGGATCCCCTCCCGGTCCAGGTCGACCGCCAGGTTGAGCGCGGTCTGCCCGCCCACCGTCGGGAGCAGCGCGTCCGGGCGCTCGCGCTCGATGATGCGCGCTACGGCGGCCACCGTCAGCGGCTCGATGTAGGTCCGGTCGGCCACCTCCGGGTCGGTCATGATCGTGGCCGGGTTGGAGTTGACGAGGACGACCTCGACCCCCTCCTCGCGCAGCGCCTTGCAGGCCTGGGTTCCGGAATAGTCGAACTCGCAGGCCTGACCGATCACGATCGGCCCGGACCCGATCACGAGCACCTTGCGCACGTCGTCGCGGCGCGGCATGGGCCGTCCCTCCCCGGTTCGGGTCGCGGCCGCGGCCGAGCCGGGACGCGCCGCCGGATTCTGGCACCGTCCGGCAGAAAAAAGGGCCGCCCGGAGGCGGCCCTGCTCAGTCTCGCGCTCCGGGGCTCACTCCGCGCCGGCCGTCTTCTTCTTGCGGCCGCCGGTGATCCGCTTGGCCAGCCCGGCCAGGCCGCCTTCCTTCTTCGCCGCGGCCGGCTGGGAGGAGCGGACCTCCGGCTCCTTGCGCACCACCAGCTCGACGATCGCCATCTCGGCGGCATCGCCGCGCCGCGGCATCGTGCGCAGCACCCGGGTATAGCCGCCCGGCCGGCCCGAGAAGCGCGGCGCGACCTCGTCGAACAGGCGCTTGACCAGGTCCCGATCGTGCAGGTCCCGGGCCACGATCCGACGCGAATGGACCGTGTCCTGCTGCGCCTTGGAGATCAGGCGTTCCGCATAGGGGCGCAGCTCCTTCGCCTTGCCCATCGTCGTCGTGATCCGCTCGTGCTCGATCAGCGCGGCGGCGAGGTTGCGCAGCATGGCGATGCGGTGCTCGCTCGTCCGGCCCAGTTTGCGGTTGGCGCAGCGGTGTCTCATGGGATCCTTCCTTCGCTCCGGCTCAGCGCTGGCCGGCGGCGCGGCCGTCGAGCCGCATGCCGAGGGACAGCTTCATGTCGGCCAGCAGCTCCTTGATCTCGTTGAGCGACTTGCGGCCGAAGTTCTTCGTCTTGAGCAGCTCGGGCTCGGTGCGCTGGACGAGGTCCCGCACGTACTCGATCCCGGCGTTGCGCAGGCAGTTGTAGGACCTCACCGAGAGTTCCAGCTCGTCGATCGACCGGTCGAGGTACTCCAGCACCTTGGCGTCGCCGATGTCGACCGGCTCGGCGGGGATCTCCAGCGTATCCTCGAAGTTCACGAAGATCGAGAGGTGGTCGCGCAGCAGGCGGGCCGCGGTCGAGACCGCGTCCTGGGCCGTGATCGAGCCGTCGGTCCAGACGTCGAGGATCAGCTTGTCGAAGTCGGTCGAGCGGCCGACGCGGGCCGGCTCGATCGCGAAGTTCACCCGCCGCACCGGCGAGTGGACCGCATCGATCGGGATGTAGCCCAGCGCCAGGTCCTCGTCCATGTTCTGGTCTGCGGGGACGTAGCCGCGGCCCGGCTTGATCCGCAGCTCCATCTCCAGCGCCCCCTCGTCCGACAGCGTCGCGATCACCGCCGACGGGTCGAGGACCTCGACGTTCGAGTTGGTCTCGATGTCGCCGGCCGTCACGGTGCGCGCACCCTTGACGTTGATCCGGACGGTCTCGGTGCGCGGGATGTGGACCTTCACCGCGACCTTCTTCAGGTTCAGGATGATGTCGGTGACGTCCTCGATCACGCCCGAGAGCGACGAGAACTCGTGCAGCACGCCCTCGATCTTGATCGCCGTGATCGCCGCGCCCTCGACCGAGGAGAGCAGGATCCGGCGCAGCGCGTTGCCGATCGTGGTCCCGAAGCCGCGCTCGTACGGCTGCGCGGTGAAGCGGCCGTACTGCGCCGTGAGCGTGGCGCCGTCGACCTCCAGGAACTTCGGCTTCTGGAATCCCTTCTCGATCATGGTTCCTCCTGGGCGCGCGGACGGCGGCGGGGCGCCGGCCGGCGACCCGGGCGATTACTTCGAGTACAGCTCGACGATCAGGCTCTCGGTAATCGGCAGCTGGATGTCGTCACGGCGCGGCAGGTCCACGACGCGGCCCTTGAAGGCGGACCCGTCGAGCTCGAGCCACGGCGGGATCCCGCGGCCCTGGGCGGTGTCGAGGTTGGCCTGGACCAGTGCGTTCTTTCGGCTCCCCTCGCGCAGCTCGACGACGTCGCCCTTCACGACCTGGAACGACGGGACGTCGACCTTGCGACCAGCGACCGTGAAGTGCCCGTGGCTGACCAGCTGCCGCGCCTGGGAGCGCGAGGCGGCGAAGCCAAGCCGGTACACCACGTTGTCGAGCCGGCGCTCGAGCAGCTGGAGCATGTTCTCGCCGGTCACGCCCTTCTTCCGCGAGGCGCGCTCGAAGTAGAGCCGGAACTGGCGCTCCAGCACCCCGTAGATGCGCTTGACCTTCTGCTTCTCGCGCAGCTGGAGGCCGTAGCCCTGCAGCTTGATCCGACGCTTGCCGTGCTGGCCGGGCGCGTAGGCGCGGCGCTTGACGGCGCACTTGTCCTTGAAGCAGCGCTCCCCCTTGAGGAAGAGCTGCAGCCCCTCGCGGCGGCAGAGCCGGCAGACCGATCCGGTGTAGCGTGCCATCTTCTCGTCCCTCGCTTACACGCGGCGCCGCTTGGGAGGCCGGCAGCCGTTGTGCGGGATGGGGGTGACATCCTTGATCGAGCGCACCTCGAGGCCGGCCGCCGCGAGCGCGCGGATCGACGACTCCCGGCCGGCCCCGGGGCCCTGGACCCGGACGTCCACGCTGCGGACGCCGTGCTCCTTGGCCCCGTTGACCGCGGTGGTGGCCGCCATCTGCGCCGCGAACGGCGTCCCCTTCCGGGAGCCCTTGAAGCCCGCGCGCCCCGCGCTCGCCCACGAGATCACGTTCCCCGTGAGGTCCGTGATCGTGACGATCGTGTTGTTGAACGTGGCCGCGATGTGAGCCAGGCCGTGCGGGACGTTCTTCTTCTCACGCTTGCGCGCGCTCTTCTTTGCCTTCGGTGCCGCCTTTGCCATCCTGCTTCTCCGGGCCGGCGTGCGCCGGCCGATCGGTTTACTTCTTCACCTTCTTCTTGCCCGCCACCGCCACGCGCGGCCCCTTCTTGGTGCGCGCGTTGGTGTGGGTCCGCTGGCCGCGGCACGGCAGGCCCAGGCGGTGCCGGGTGCCGCGATACGACCCGATTTCGATCAGGCGCTTGATGTCCATCTGGATGGCCTTGCGGAGGTCGCCCTCGACCCGGCCCTCTTCCTGGATGATCTGCTGGATCCGGCGCACCTGGTCCTCGGTCAGGTCCTTGACGCGCACCTTGGGGTCGACGCCCGCGGTGCCGAGGATCCGGCCGGACCGGGCGGCGCCGATACCGAAGATGTACCTCAGGCCGACGTCGACCCGCTTGTTTAGGGGGAGATCCACCCCGGCGATACGAGCCATCTCAGGACTCCTGCGCCCGGCTCAGCCCTGGCGCTGCTTGTGCTTGGGGTTCTCGCAGATGATCCGCAGGACCCCGTGCCGCCTGATCACCTTGCACTTCTCGCACATCTTCTTGACCGATGCCCTGACCTTCATGCTCCACCTCGATCGCTCTACTTGTGGCGGTAGATGATGCGGCCCCGGGTGAGGTCGTATGGCGACAGCTCGACCAGTACCCGGTCCCCCGGCAGGATGCGGATGAAGTTCTTCCTCATCCGGCCGGAGATGTGGGCCAACACCTTGTGGCCGTTATCGAGCTCGACGCGGAACATCGCGTTCGGCAGCGTCTCGATCACGACCGCCTCGACCTGGATCGGTTCCTCCTTGGTCAAGCCCTCACTCCTTCCACGGGGCCGTCAGCCCGCCACCCAGCACGCGGGGGCCGTCGTCCGTGGCCGCCACCACCAGTTCCCAGTGGGCCGCCTTCGACCCGTCGCGGGTCACCGCGGTCCACCCGTCGCCGAGGACCTTTACTGCCGCGTCCCCGGCCACCACCATCGGCTCGATCGCGAGCACCATGCCGCGCTCGATCCGGTCACCCTGCCCCGCGGGGCCGTAGTTGGGCACCTGCGGCTCCTCGTGGAGCCGCGTGCCGATGCCGTGCCCGACGAAGTCGCGCACGACCGAGTACCCGCTGGCCGTCGCGGCCTGCTCGACCGCGCTGCCGATGTCGCCCACCCGCCGGCCGGGCCGAACCTGCTCGATCGCCAGCAGCAGGCTCTCCCGCGTCACCGCCGACAGCTTCGCGTCCGCCTCGGCCACCGGCGGTACGGCGCAGGTCACCGCGCCATCGCCGTAGTAGCCGTCCAGCAGGACACCGAAGTCGATGCTCACCAGGTCCCCCGGGCAGAGCGTCCGCTTGCCGGGGATCCCGTGGACCACCTCCTCGTTCACCGAGATGCACAGGCTGGCGGGATAGCCCATGTACCCCTTGAAGGCGGGCTTGGCCCCCGCCTCCGCCGCGCGCCGCTCGGCGATCCGGTCCAGCTCGCGGGTCTCGACCCCTTCGCGCACCGCTTCCGAGAGCTCGACCAGGACCTCGCGCACCAGGGCGCACGCGCGGTCGATCCTGTCGATCTCGTCCGGGGAGCGGCGCGGGATCATCCCCGCGCTCCCTCGAGGAGCCCGGACACGAGCCCGAAAACCTCGTCGATGGTACCCGTTCCGTCCACCTCCGCCAGCAGCCCCTGCTGCCGGTAGACCTCCGCCACCGGCTCGGTATGCTGCTTGTAGACCTTCAGCCGCTCGCGGACCGTCGCGATCCCGTCGTCGGTCCGCACCGCGCCGCCCTCGATCCCGGCGCCGGCCAGGGCCCGCCCCAGGATTCGCGCCTCGGCCACGGCATCCGGCACGACCAGCATCACCACCTTGTCGAGCTTCAGGTCCCCCAGCGCGCGCTGGAGGATTCCGACCTGCGGCACCGTCCTCGGGAAACCGTCCAGCAGGAAACCGGCTGCCGCATCCGGCTGGGCAATCCGCTCCGCGATCACCGCGCCGATCAGCTCGTCCGGCACCAGGTGGCCCTCATCGAGGATCTCGCGGACCTGCAGCCCCAGCGGCGTCTCCGCGGCGACGGCCCGGCGCAGCATGTCGCCCGTGGAGATGTGCGGAATCCCGTACGCGGCAGCGATCCGCTGCGCCTGGGTTCCCTTCCCCGCCCCGGGCGGTCCGAAGAGCACGATCCGCATCAGCCGCGGCGCCCCTTGATCCGCGTCCCCTTCAGGAACCCGTCGTAGTGCCGCATCACCAGCTGGCTCTCGATCTGCTGGATCGTGTCCATCGCGACGCCGATCACGATCAGCAGCGAGGTGCCGCCGAAGTAGAACTGGATCCCGGTGCCGTTGAGGACCCATCCCGGCAGGATGCGGGCGAAGAACTCGCCGACCGCCGCCGGTCGCACCTTGTCGAGCGGGAGCCCCGACAGAAGGAAGATCGGCAGGATCGAGATCAGGGCCAGGTAGATCGCGCCCGAGGTCGTCAGCCTGGTCAGCACGCTGTCGATGTACTGGGCCGTCGACTTGCCCGGCCGGACGCCCGGGATGAACCCGCCGACCCGCTTCATGTTCTCGGCGGTGTCCATCGGGTTGAAGACGATCGAGGTGTAGAAGAAGCAGAAGAAGATGATCAGCAGGACGTAGGCGATGTCGTAGAGCGGCATGTGCCACTGCAGCTGCTCGTTTGCGACCCGCAGCCAGTTGGCGTCCGGCCAGAACGTGCTGGCCCAGCTGAACAGCCCCATCGGCAGGGCCAGCAGCGAAGAAGCGAAGATCACCGGGATGACGCCGGCCGTGTTGACCCGCAGCGGCAGGTAGGTCTGGGTCCCGCGCATCATCCGGCGCCCCTGGACCCGGCTGGCGTACTGGATCGGGATCCGCCGCTGGCCGCGCTCGACGAAGACGACCGCGGCCGTGACCGCGACCATGACCGCCAGGATCACGGCGACCGTCAGCAGGCCGATCCGGCCGTTCATCAGCTCCTGCGCCGTGTTCACCACCGACGGCAGAACGCCGGCCACGATCCCGGCGAAGATGATCAGCGAGATCCCGTTGCCGATCCCGCGGTCGGTGATCTGTTCGCCCAGCCACATGATGAACGCGGTGCCGGTGGTCAGGGTGATCACGGTCGTGAAGAAGAACATGAAGCCCGGGTTCAGCACGATCGGCTCCGTGGTGCCGCCGATCTTGGTGACCCAGATCGCGATCCCCAGCGACTGGACGATCGACAGCACGATCGTCCCGTAGCGCGTGTACTGGGTGATCTTGCGCCGGCCGACCTCCCCTTCCTTCTGCAGCTTCTCCAGGTAGGGCCAGATCACCGCCAGCAGCTGCAGGATGATCGACGCCGAGATGTACGGCATGATCCCCAGGGCGAAGATCGTCAGGTTCGCGAAGTTGCCGCCGGTGAACATGTTCACCAGCCCGATGATCGAGTTCTGGCTCTGGGCGAAGAACTCCCGCAGCGCCTCGAGGTTGATCCCGGGGATCGGGATGAAGGCCCCGATCCGGTAGATCGCGAGCAGACCCAGGGTGAACAGGATCCGCTTGCGCAGGTCGGGGATCTTGAAGATGTTCTGGATCGTCTCGATCATGCTCAGGCCTCGGCCCCGATGATCTCCAGGGTGCCGCCCGCCGCCTCGATCCGGGCCTTCGCCCCGGCGCTCGCGGCGTGGACCTTGACCTTCAGCGCCACCGCCAACTCGCCCTTGCCCAGCAGCTTGACCCGGCTGGACTCGGACCGGCTGATCATGCCCAGCGTCACCAGGGTCTCCGGCGTGATCTCGCTCCCGGTCGCCAGCGTGGCCAGCCGCCCGACGTTCACCTCGACGTAGCGCTCGGCGAAGATGTCGGTGAAACCACGCTTGGGGATCCGGCGCACGAGCGGCATCTGCCCGCCCTCGTGGCCGTAGCGGTGGGAATAGCCGGACCGCGACTGCTGGCCCTTGTGCCCGCGCGCGGCCGTCTTGCCCAGGCCGGAGCCCGGACCCCGCCCGACCCGCTTCCGCGTGCGCGTGGCACCCGGCGCCGGACCGATCTCGTGCAGCCTGCTCATGAGGTCACTCTCCGTCCACGATCCGCACGAGGTGC